>NZ_JBFAAR010000025.1:0-1243 GCF_040639855.1 Actinoplanes sp. NPDC023714 | reverse complement strand
GGCGGGTTATGTAGCGTTTGAGACTGCGGGTGACCTCGCGTGGGGTGCGGCCTTCGGCGGTGCGGCGGGCGATGTAGTCCTTGGTGGGTTGGTGGCATCGTTGCCGGGATTTGGCGATGGTGTGGATGGCGGCGTTGAGGGTGCGGTCGCCGCCGGGGTTGAGGCGGTGTCGGGTGGTGCGCCCGGAGCTGGCCGGGATGGGGTTGACGCCGGCGAGAGCGGCGAAGGCGGCTTCGTTGCGCAGCCGGCCGGGGTGGGACCAGGCGGTCAGGGCGATCGCGGCGGTGACGGGGCCGATGCCGGGCTGCTCGAGCAGGGCCGGGCAGAGCTTGTCGACCAGGGTGCGGATCTCGGCGAGGTTGGCTTTCAGGAGTTTGTCGAGGGTGTGGATCTGTTCGGCGAGGGCGGCCAGTTGGGTGTGGTGCAGCTGATCGAGGCCGCTGCTGTCGGGGTTGCTGCTGGGGGTCAGGGTGAGGGCGTGGTGGATCTGCCGGTGGGTGGAGCGGCCGCGGAACTGTTCGCGCAGGGTGGCGCCGGCGGTGAGGATGACCGCTTTGAACAGGTTGACGGTGGCGGTGCGGGTGTCGGTGTAGTGGCGGCGGACCACGTGCAGGATGCGCAGGGCTTCGCGGTCGCCGTCGGCGCGGGGTGTGGCGGTGTGGTCGGCGGCCAGCACGGCACGGGCGGCGTGCACGGCGTCGAGGGCGTCGGACTTGCCGCCGCGGCGGCGTCGGCCCTTGGCGGGTTTGGGTGCTTCCAGGACGGACTCGCCGGCGGTGAGCAGGGACCGGGACAGGCCGATGCCATGGGCCCGGGTGCCGTCGACGGCCCAGACCCGCCGGTCACCGAGCCGGGTGGTGTGCTGGCCGGCCCAGACCAGCAGGCGGGCGGCGCCGTCGAGGGTGGCCGGCACGGTGAGCTCGGCCAGCACCGTGCCGACCGGTGTCACCACCGCTGCGGTGTGGGTGTCGGTGTGGGTGTCGACGCCGACGACCGCGTCAACGCGGTCAGCCAGACGTTCTGCCAGGATGGACGACACGGACGGTGCTCCCTTGCATGGACGACGTTCGGACGGCGTCGGCCCGGGAGAAGGTCACCTGAGCGGCATATCTGTGATGAGTCACGCGCTGACACGCGGACAGGCTTCTGATCAGGCCAGCAAGGTGGGCCGGGCCGGCGCCGGCAACCCACGAGGACAGGTCGCATCCACGGCACACCACACCACAGCGGTGGCCAGATCTTG
>NZ_JBFAAR010000024.1:0-1307 GCF_040639855.1 Actinoplanes sp. NPDC023714 | reverse complement strand
CGAATTAGAGATGTCACCTGTGAGGGGTTGATGCCTATGACTGTTTACTGCGGAATTGACTGGGCCGAGGAACATCACGACGTCGCCATCGTCGACGACAGCGGCGGGTTGGTCGCACGGCTGAGGATCGGTGATGACGCGGCCGGCTACCAGCAGCTGATCGACCTGCTCGCCGACGCCGGGGACAACCCGCAACAGCCGATCCCCGTGGCGATCGAAACATCCCGGGGCTTGCTGGTGGCTTGCCTACGGGCGACCGGTCGAAGGGTCTACGCGATCAATCCGGTTGCAGTCGCTCGTTATCGAGACCGATACACCGTCTCGCGCACCAAGTCTGACCATGTCGACGCAGTGGTCCTGGCCAACATTCTGCGTACCGACATGGCCGTGCACCGGCCACTGCCCGAGGACTCCGAACTGGTCCAGGCCATCGCGGTCCTGGCCCGTGCGCAACAAGACGCCGTATGGGATCGAACCCAGGCCCACAACAAACTGCGCTCACTGCTGCGCGAGTACTACCCGACGTTCCTGCTGGCCTTCCGTGACGCCCGCGGCGGGATCACCCGCCCTGAAGCCCGCGCCGTGCTCGCCGCGGCCCCCACCCCGACCCAAGCGGCGGCACTGACCCCCGACGACCTCGCCGAGGCCCTGCGACGAGCCGGCCGGCAACGCGGCATCGCAGCCGAGGCCGACAGGCTGCACCAAGCCCTGGCCGCGGCAACCCTGCACCAGCCACCCCTGGTCGAACAGGCCATGGGACGGCAAGCCCTGGCCCTGCTACGCGCCCTAGACACAGCCTGCCTCAACGCTGAAGACCTGGCCACGGCCGCTGAACAATCTTTTGATCAACACCCGGACGCCGAGATCATCACCAGCTTCGCAGGCCTCGGTCGACTCATCGGCGCCCGGGTACTCGCCGAGATCGGTGATGACCGATCCCGCTTCGCTGACACGCGAGCGCTCAAATCGTATGCCGGTTCCGCCCCGATCACCCGAGCCTCCGGCAAGAGCCTGATCGTCATGCACCGACGAGTGAAAAACCAACGCCTCGCCCACGCCGGTCATCTCTGGGCCTTCTCCGCCCTCAGCGCCTCCCCAGGCGCCCACGCCCACTACCAACGACGACGAACCTCCGGCGACGGCCATACCGCCGCCCTGCGCCACCTGTCGAACCGGCTCCTCGGCTGCCTGCACCACTGCCTACAAATCCGCCAGCCCTACCAGGAAGAAACCGCATTTGCCGCACCTCAGCCGCACCAAATGCCTACCGCAGCTTGACGCTAAAACGCGTGGGATGTCTTGTCGGC
>NZ_JBFAAR010000023.1:0-1432 GCF_040639855.1 Actinoplanes sp. NPDC023714 | reverse complement strand
GTTCGTTTGCTGTGAATCACACAGTGGACGCAAGCAGAAAATTTAGGGTGGTTAAGCCCTCGGCCTATTAGTACCGGTCAACTCAACACGTTACCGTGCTTACATCTCCGGCCTATCAACCCAGTAGTCTACTGGGAGCCTTACCCACTCAAGGTGGTGGGATACCTCATCTCGAAGCGAGCTTCCCGCTTAGATGCTTTCAGCGGTTATCCCTTCCGAACGTAGCCAACCAGCCGTGCCCTTGGCAGAACAACTGGCACACCAGAGGTTCGTCCGTCCCGGTCCTCTCGTACTAGGGACAGCCCTTCTCAAGTATCCAACGCGCACGGCGGATAGGGACCGAACTGTCTCACGACGTTCTAAACCCAGCTCGCGTACCGCTTTAATGGGCGAACAGCCCAACCCTTGGGACCTGCTACAGCCCCAGGATGCGACGAGCCGA
Source organism: Actinoplanes sp. NPDC023714 (assembly GCF_040639855.1). Taxonomy (NCBI): domain Bacteria; kingdom Bacillati; phylum Actinomycetota; class Actinomycetes; order Micromonosporales; family Micromonosporaceae; genus Actinoplanes; species Actinoplanes sp. NPDC023714. Next base: position 990 of record NZ_JBFAAR010000023.1, on the reverse strand, counting down.
CATCGAGGTGCCAAACCATCCCGTCGATATGGACTCTTGGGGAAGATCAGCCTGTTATCCCCGGGGTACCTTTTATCCGTTGAGCGACACCGCTTCCACACGCAAGTGCCGGATCACTAGTCCCGACTTTCGTCCCTGCTCGACCCGTCAGTCTCACAGTCAAGCTCCCTTATGCACTTACACTCAACACCTGATTGCCAACCAGGCTGAGGGAACCTTTGGGCGCCTCCGTTACCCTTTAGGAGGCAACCGCCCCAGTTAAACTACCCACCAGACACTGTCCCTCGACCCGATCAGGGCCGCAAGTTAGATACCCAAACCAACCAGAGTGGTATTTCAACAATGCCTCCACCTGAACTGGCGTCCAAGCTTCACCGGCTCCCACCTATCCTACACAAGCTAATTCGGATACCAATGTCAAGCTATAGTAAAGGTCCCGGGGTCTTTCCGTCCTGCCGCGCGTAACGAGCATCTTTACTCGTACTGCAATTTCGCCGGGCCTGTGGTTGAGACAGTGGGGAAGTCGTTACGCCATTCGTGCAGGTCGGAACTTACCCGACAAGGAATTTCGCTACCTTAGGATGGTTATAGTTACCACCGCCGTTTACTGGCGCTTAAGTTCTCCGCTTCGCCCTTACGGGCTAACAGGTCCCCTTAACGTTCCAGCACCGGGCAGGCGTCAGTCCATATACATCGTCTTACGACTTCGCATGGACCTGTGTTTTTAGTAAACAGTCGCTTCCCCCTGCTCTCTGCGGCCATACCACGCTCCACCCGCAAGGGGCTTCACGCGTCCGGCCCCCCTTCTCCCTAAGTTACGGGGGCAATTTGCCGAGTTCCTTAACCACAGTTCACCCGTCGCCTCGGTATTCTCTACCTGACCACCTGTGTCGGTTTAGGGTACGGGCCGCTCGGAACATCGCTAGAGGCTTTTCTCGGCAGCATAGGATCAATGACTTCACCAGAACGGCTCGGCATCACGTCTCAGCC
>NZ_JBFAAR010000022.1:0-1712 GCF_040639855.1 Actinoplanes sp. NPDC023714 | reverse complement strand
CCAATCATCACCCACCGTTTCTCGATCGACGAGTTCCAGCAGGGCTTCGACGCCATGCGCTCCGGCAAGTCGGGTAAAGTGGTGCTGAGCTGGGATTAATCTCGGCAGTGACTAGTCCTGATATAGGTTGACACTTTTCAACCGGATAACGCCCGATGAACCTCATCGGGCGTTTTGTATTTCAGCGACAAGTGCGGCCGCCGCGTGTTGTAGAGGTTCACCGACTCCCTGACCATCTTTCTTGCCTGCGCGATATCTTCTGGCCTGCCGAGCAGGTATTCCGTTTTGAGTATCCCGTTTATCCGTTCCGCCAGCGCGTTCTGATAACAGTCATACCCGTCCGTCATCGAGCAGATGACGCCATACTGCTGATGTAACGCCTGATATTCCTGCGAGCAGTACTGGATACCCCTGTCCGAGTGATGCACCAACGGCAACGCCGTGCGTCTGCCGGCCAGTGCCATTTTGAACGCGCAGGCGACATGCCGGGTATGCAGACTGTCATGCACGTGATATCCCACGATTTTTCTCGACCAGGCATCCGTTACCAGGCTGACATACGCCGTCCCCGTTCTCAGCGGCAGGTAGGTGATATCCGCCACCCATACCTGTTCCGGACGGCTGGCTATTACTTGATTGTCTCCCGCTTTTAGCAGGTTGGGATGGCGATAAAAACGATGATGGCTGTGCGTCGTCTTGTGATACGCCCGTTTAGGCATCACCAGTAACCGCGCGCAGCGCAGGATACTGAACAACCGGTCACGGCCCACATGCAACGCCGGTTCGGGGTGTTGCCGCAACAGGTGATGCAGCTTACGTGTCCCCAGTCGGGGTTGGTGCAAGCGGATGGCCGTCACCTGTTCGACGAGATGCCGGGCCTGCTCCTCTTTGCCTGCTTCACGCTGCAGGGACTGATACCACGCTTGTCGGCTGATGCCCATCCATCGGCAGGCCCGCGTTACTGTGAGTCCCGGTACTTGTGTTTGCGCGATAAGGCGGTTAGCTGCTTTTTTGTCAGCGTGGCGCCAAAGTCGGTGTTCATCACTTTGACGACAGCTTCGAAGAACTGGGCTTTGACTTCAGATTCAGCCAGTTGCTGCTCAAGTTCTTTAATACGCTGTTCGGGCGTCAGGGGGAGTTTGGGCATGTTGTCTCCGCACGTTCTGGTGGAAGGAGAAGTTCGCCAGTCAAGTTGACCGTATTTGCGCAGCCAGTTCATGACAGTCTGGCTGCCTTGGATACCGTAGCGATCTTGCGCCTGGCGGTATGTCATCTCGCCTTTTTCGACCTGTTCGACGACAGCCAGTTTAAAGGATAGAGAGTAATCGCGTTGTGTGCGTTTAATATACTGGTTCATCACATTTTCCTCTGTGCGTGAGTAAAATGTGTCAACGCTATTCAGGACGGGTCACAGACGTGAAAAAGGCCGGAATTCCGGCCTTTTTTTATGCTTGCGGTTTGGCTTGCGTCCAGTGTTGCCAATGACGCTTGATGAAGGTCACCGGCGGCGAGGTGGCTATGCTGTCGGCGATGACGCCCAGCGCGGTGCCGGCGTTGGCTTTTTCCTTCGGCGGTTTGACCTTGCACTGTTTGATGCCACCGCTGAACGGATTTTTCGGCTGCGGTTTTTGCGGTTTGACCGGCGGTGGAACGTAGCTGCCGCCGCCGTTGCCCTGCGGTTCGTTCAGCAGCGCGCTCGGTTTGACCAGCAC
>NZ_JBFAAR010000021.1:0-5327 GCF_040639855.1 Actinoplanes sp. NPDC023714 | reverse complement strand
TCGCCGACGCCACCCGGCCCGGCGACAACACCCCCCGGATCATGCGTACGACAGGGGCAGTAAGTCATACCGGACCGAGCGACCGAGCAGTCCCCGGCTGGGGACGATTAAAAAGGTAACGGGGCGACGCGGGGCGTGGCGGAGGGCGGTGCGGCGGCGCGGCGGTGCGGCGGTGCGGCGGTGCGCAGCAGCAGCAGCAGCACGAGGTTCAGGTGCGGGTCGGTGATCGCGCTGACTCACTCATGTGGATCCGGCGGGAACTGTTGGGAACCTGACAGCGCGGGGGTCGGGTGGGTGCCACTGTTCGGGACATCCGATGGTTGCCGCCTGAGGAGGACCCAGTGACCGAACCCGTCCGCGCGGAACTACGACGATCGGGCGGTTACGCCGGCCGATCCCTGCACGTCGTCATGGACTCCGCCACCCTGCCCGACGCCGAAGCCCGCCGTCTCTCCCACCTCGTCCGTGCCCTCGACCTCACCCGCCTGGCCGCCAAGATCATGGCGCCCTGCCGTGCGGATCTGCTGCGCTACGACCTGTCCCTGCAATGCGGAGGCCGGCACTGGCGCGGCACGGTGGCCGAGCCCACCGTGCCGGCCGAGCTCCGTCCCCTGCTGAGATTCCTCACCCAGCAGGCGATGATCAAGCGTTGACGTATTCCGCCAGGTGCTGACCGGTCAGGGTGGTCCGGTCCGCGACGAGATCGGCGGGCGTCCCCTCGAAGACGACCTTGCCGCCGTCGTGGCCGGCCCCCGGGCCCAGGTCGATGATCCAGTCGGCGTGGGCCATGACCGCCTGGTGGTGCTCGATGACGATCACCGACTTGCCCGCGTCGACGAGCCGGTCGAGCAGGCCGAGCAGATTGTCGACGTCGGCGAGGTGCAGGCCGGTGGTCGGCTCGTCGAGCACGTAGATCCCGCCCTTGTCGGCCATGTGCGTCGCCAGCTTCAGCCGCTGCCGTTCGCCGCCGGAGAGCGTGGTGAGCGGCTGCCCGAGGCTCAGATAGCCGAGCCCGACGTCCACGAGGCGGGCGAGGATGGCGTGCGCGGCGGGGAGGCGGGCTTCCCCCGTACCGAAGAAGGTCTCTGCCTCGGTGACGGACATGCCGAGGACCTCGCTGATGTCGCGACCGCCGAAGCGGTATTCCAGCACCGCCGCCTGGAAACGCTTGCCCTCGCACTCCTCGCACGGGGTGGCCACGCCCGCCATCATCCCGAGATCGGTGTAGACGACGCCGCTGCCGTTGCACGTCGGGCAGGCGCCCTCCGAGTTGGCACTGAACAGCGCCGGCTTGACGCCGTTCGCTTTGGCGAAGGCTTTGCGGATCGGTTCCAGCAGGCCCGTGTACGTCGCGGGATTGCTGCGACGCGAACCCCGGATCGGCACCTGATCCACCGAGACGACTCCGGCGCTCGACGGGATCGATCCATGGATCAGTGAGCTCTTGCCCGATCCGGCCACCCCGGTCACCACGACGAGGACGCCGAGCGGCACGTCGACGTCCACGTCCCGGAGGTTGTGCCGGGTCGCGCCCCGGATCTCCAGCTTGCCGGCCGGCGTCCGGACCTTCTCCTTGAGCCGCGCCCGGTCGTCCAGATGCCGGCCGGTCAGGGTGTCGCTCTTCCGGAGGTCGCCGACCGTGCCCTCGAAGCAGATCGTGCCGCCCGCGGCGCCGGCGCCCGGCCCGAGGTCGACGACCCGGTCCCCGATCGCGATGGCCTCCGGCTTGTGCTCGACGACGAGAACCGTGTTGCCCTTGTCGCGCAGCCGCAGCAGAAGTTCGTTCATGCGCTGGATGTCGTGCGGGTGCAGCCCGATCGTCGGCTCGTCGAAGACATAGGTGACGTCCGTCAGAGCAGACCCGAGATGCCTGATCATTTTTGTACGTTGCGCCTCGCCACCGGACAGCGTGCCGGACGGCCGGTCGAGGGACAGATAGCCGAGCCCGATCTCGACGAACGAGTCGAGGGTGTGCCGGAGTTTGCCGAGCAGCGGCGCCACGCTCGGCTCGTCGAGGTTCGTCACCCACTCGGCGAGGTCGCTGATCTGCATCCGGCAGGCGTCCGCGATGCTGATCCCCTTGATCTTCGAGGACCGGGCCAGTGCGGAGAGCCGGGTGCCGTCGCACTCCGGGCAGGTGGTGAACGTGATCGCCCGCTCGACGAAGGCACGGATGTGCGGCTGCATCGCGTCCACGTCCTTCGCCAGGAAGGACTTCTGGATCTGGGGGATCAGACCGAGGTACGTCAGGTTGATGCCGTCAACCTTGATCTTCGTGGCCTCCTTGTAGAGGAGGGCGTCGAGCTCCTTCTTCGTCCAGTCCTTGATCGGCTTGTCGCAGTCGAACCAGCCGCAGCCCCGGAAGATCCGGCCGTACCACCCGTCCAGGCTGTAGCCGGGGATGGTCAGCGCGCCCTCGTTGATCGACTTGGTGTCGTCGTAGAGCGCGGACAGGTCGAAGTCGGTCACCGAGCCGCGGCCCTCGCACCGCGAGCACATTCCGCCGACGATGCTGAAGCTGCGCCGCTCCTTCGTCGTCTGCCCGGCCTTCTCGACGGTGACCGCGCCGGCGCCGGAGATCGACGCCACGTTGAACGAGAACGCCTGCGGGGAGCCGATGTGCGGGTCGCCGAGCCGGCTGAACAGGATCCGCAGCATCGCGTTCGCGTCGGTCGCGGTCCCGACCGTGGACCGCGGGTCGGAGCCCATCCGCTCCTGATCCACGATGATCGCGGTGGTCAGCCCGTCGAGCACGTCGACGTCGGGCCGGGCCAGCGTCGGCATGAACCCCTGCACGAACGCGCTGTACGTCTCGTTGATCATCCGCTGCGACTCGGCCGCGATCGTGCCGAAGACCAGCGAGCTCTTGCCCGAGCCGGAGACGCCGGTGAAGACGGTCAGGCGCCGCTTCGGGATCTCGACCGTCACGTCCTTCAGGTTGTTCACCCGGGCGCCCTGGACCCGGATCAGATCATGGCTGTCCGCGACGTGCTGTTCCGTGCTCATCGTGTCCCCTCGTTCGGCGGCGCGGTCAACGGTAGTCAAAGCGTGCCGCGCGAGGTGGCCCGTTACTTCTCGATTCCTGCTCGAGTTCCGGGGCGTTGACGCCTCAAGTCCGGGGTTTTGACGCCGATCGGACAGGCCCCTGGGTTACATCCCCCTACCGCTTTGGCAGGCCGATGAGCATCAACCGCTATGCCGCCCGTTCCGCCGCGTTCGCCGCCGCCTATCTCGTCGTGGCGTGGGCCGCGGCCGGGCCCCTCTCGATGAGCCCGATCATGCTGCCCGCCGTGGCGGTGGCCGCGCTCTGGCTGATCGCCCAATCCCACTACGGCAGGTACCGCTTGGACGTCATCATGCTCGGCACCGCCGCCGCCGTGGCGGCGACGCTGAACGGCGCCGGCCTGCTGCTGTCCCTGACCTACGCCGTAGTCGCGACGATCCCGGCCGTCCTGTTCGTGATGATGATGAACCGGATGCTGCCCGGCTACTGGCTGGGCCACGGCGACCGGTTCCGCAGCCGCGGCACGGTCCTCAGCCGCTTCGCCGGTGCGTCCGCGCTCGCCGCGGTGGCCGGCGTGGTCCTGCAGAAGGTCGTCGACCCGGAGGCCCTCACGGCGGCCGGCGCGGTCGGGGTGGCCGTCCGCGACACCGCCCTGATCATGCTGGTCGTCTGGGTGTCCCGCCAGTACCGCCTGGCCAAGCAGCCGCGCCGGGGACCGCTCTCCGTCGTCCGCTGACCCTGCCGGAACCGCGAGGTTTCATAGTTGAGTATCCTTGACTCAACTATGGAACCTCGTATCGTCTCCTGTCCCGCCTGCGGCAAGCGCAACCGGGTGCCGGCCACCGCCAAGGGCACCCCGTCGTGCGGCAACTGCAAGGCATCGCTGCCGTGGATCGTCGACGCCGTGGACGCCACGTACACGACAGTGGCCGTTCAATCCCCGACCCCGGTGCTCGTCGACCTGTGGGCGCCGTGGTGCGGACCGTGCCGCCAGCTGAGCCCGGCGCTCGAGCAGGTGGCCCGCGATCTGGCCGGCAAGGTCAAGCTCGTGAAGGTCAACGTCGACAACGCGCCGGCGCTCTCCCGCCGCCTCCAGATCCAGGCCGTCCCGACCCTTCTGCTGCTGCGCGACGGCAAGATCATCGCCCGCCGGACCGGCGCCGCACCGGCCCCGGCGCTGCGCCGCTGGGCCGAGACCGAGCTGGCTCGCTAGGGTCTTCTGAAATTCATCGTCTTGACAGCGTCCCGGGCGTTCGGCATAGAGGTTTGAACAGGTGCCGACCCAATGCAGGGAGGGACGATGCGGATCAGCGACATACTCCGGGTCAAGGGAGATCAGGTGGTGACCGTGCCGCCGGCCACTTCGGTGGAGCGGCTGCTCGAGGTTCTGGCGCAGCATCGGATCGGTGCGGTGGTCGTCTCCGAGGACGGCAGATCAGTGGAGGGGATCGTCAGTGAACGCGACATCGTCCGTGCCCTGGCGGCCCGCGGCGCAGCAGTCCTGACCGAACCGGTGAGCACCATCCAGACCACCCAGGTCCGGACGGTCTCCCCCGACGCACATCTGGAAGACGTCGAGCGACTCATGACCGAACGCCGCTTCCGGCACGTCCCCGTCCTCACCGACGACCGGCTGGCCGGCGTCGTGAGCATCGGCGACGTGGTCAAGTTCCGGATCGACGAGCTCGAGACCGAGCGGTCGACCCTGGCCGACTACATCACCGGCGAGCGCACGTAGCGAATACGAGAAGGGAGCGCCACCGCGGAGGTGGCGCTCCCTTTCTCATGCGGGCCTCTGCTTATCTCCGTCAGGCCTCTGCTCAGCGATGCAGTAAGGCCGCGAGCCTGTTCCGTGGGGTGGCCTTCGCCGCGGCGCGCCGGCGGCCGAGGAACACCGCGGCGGCCGCGGCGCCGGCCAGCGCCAGCAGGGCGCCCGCACTCGACTTGGGATTGCGCTTCACTGCCGAGCCGGCCTTGGCGCCGGCGGTCGACACCGCCTGGCGTGCGCGTGACCGCGTCGCGCCGTCGTAGGCGTCGGTGGCTCCGTACGTCGTGCTCTGTTCGGTGGTCGTCATGGCACTACCTCCAGGGTGTCCGCTACCGCTTAGGTCGGCGTATGCCCCCTCGGCCCCGCGGCCCAACCCTGTCCCGGGGTTCATTCACGCCGCAGGACCGTCGCGAACACGACACTTCACCCTGCCGGGCCAAAACAGAAAGGCCCACCCCGTGTGGGGTGGGCCTTTCTTTCACGTTGAGTCCGGCGGCGTCCTACTCTCCCACACCCTCCCGAGTGCAGTACCATCGGCGCTGGAGGGCTTAGCTA
>NZ_JBFAAR010000020.1:0-5582 GCF_040639855.1 Actinoplanes sp. NPDC023714 | reverse complement strand
GCGCTCTTTTCCAAAGCGGGAATGCACTAAGGGAAGGGATAATAGGTAAAAAAAAAACCCTTTGCTTTCGCAAAGGGTTCTTAATATGGCAGGGGCGGAGAGACTCGAACTCGCGACACCCGGTTTTGGAGACCGGTGCTCTACCAACTGAGCTACGCCCCTAAATCTCGCTTAACATTATGCCTGCTAATAAAGCAGGCATAATTAAATAAGTGGCGGAACGGACGGGGCTCGAACCCGCGACCCCCTGCGTGACAGGCAGGTATTCTAACCAACTGAACTACCGCTCCACCGATTCTTTTACGTTGCATCTCTCGATGCCGGCAAATTCGCGCTTTGCGATTTGCGCATTACCAGTCGTCACACTGATAACGTTTATTTGATGCCTGGCAGTGTCCTACTCTCGCATGGGGAGACCCCACACTACCATCGGCGCTACGGCGTTTCACTTCTGAGTTCGGCATGGGGTCAGGTGGGACCACCGCGCTATTGCCGCCAGGCAAATTCTGTTTCATTCCAACCGCCTCACTTCCATGAAGCCATCAGAACCAATCTCGGAACTTCGCTGAAAATCTCTCTAAAAACACCTTCGGTGTTGTAAGGTTAAGCCTCACGGATCATTAGTACTGGTTAGCTCAATGCATCGCTGCACTTACACACCCAGCCTATCAACGTCTTAGTCTTAAACGTTCCTTCAGGGACCTTAAAGGCCCAGGGAAGACTCATCTTGAGGCAAGTTTCGCGCTTAGATGCTTTCAGCGCTTATCGCTTCCGAACATAGCTACCCGGCAATGCCACTGGCGTGACAACCGGAACACCAGAGGTTCGTCCACTCCGGTCCTCTCGTACTAGGAGCAGCCCCTCTCAATCTTCCAACGCCCACGGCAGATAGGGACCGAACTGTCTCACGACGTTCTAAACCCAGCTCGCGTACCACTTTAAATGGCGAACAGCCATACCCTTGGGACCTACTTCAGCCCCAGGATGTGATGAGCCGACATCGAGGTGCCAAACACCGCCGTCGATATGAACTCTTGGGCGGTATCAGCCTGTTATCCCCGGAGTACCTTTTATCCGTTGAGCGATGGCCCTTCCATTCAGAACCACCGGATCACTAAGACCTACTTTCGTACCTGCTCGAGCCGTCACTCTCGCAGTCAAGCTAGCTTATGCCTTTGCACTAACCTCACGATGTCCGACCGTGATTAGCTAACCTTCGTGCTCCTCCGTTACTCTTTGGGAGGAGACCGCCCCAGTCAAACTACCCACCAGACACTGTCCTCACCCCAGATTATGGGGCCGAGTTAGAACATCAAACATTAAAGGGTGGTATTTCAAGGATGGCTCCACGCAGACTGGCGTCCACGCTTCAAAGCCTCCCACCTATCCTACACATCAAGGCTCAATGTTCAGTGTCAAGCTATAGTAAAGGTTCACGGGGTCTTTCCGTCTTGCCGCGGGTACACTGCATCTTCACAGCGAGTTCAATTTCACTGAGTCTCGGGTGGAGACAGCCTGGCCATCATTACGCCATTCGTGCAGGTCGGAACTTACCCGACAAGGAATTTCGCTACCTTAGGACCGTTATAGTTACGGCCGCCGTTTACTGGGGCTTCGATCAAGAGCTTCGCCTTGCGGCTGACCCCATCAATTAACCTTCCAGCACCGGGCAGGCGTCACACCGTATACGTCCACTTTCGTGTTTGCACAGTGCTGTGTTTTTATTAAACAGTTGCAGCCAGCTGGTATCTTCGACTGGCTTCAGCTCCATCCGCAAGGGACTTCACCTACATGCCAGCGTGCCTTCTCCCGAAGTTACGGCACCATTTTGCCTAGTTCCTTCACCCGAGTTCTCTCAAGCGCCTTGGTATTCTCTACCTGACCACCTGTGTCGGTTTGGGGTACGATTTAATGTTACCTGATGCTTAGAGGATTTTCCTGGAAGCAGGGCATCAACTACTTCTGCACCGTAGTGCATCGTCATCACGCCTCAGGGTTAGTATGCAACCGGATTTACCAGGTCACACCCCCTACACGCTTAAACCGGGACAACCGTCGCCCGGCTAGCCTAGCCTTCTCCGTCCCCCCTTCGCAGTAACACCAAGTACAGGAATATTAACCTGTTTCCCATCGACTACGCTTTTCAGCCTCGCCTTAGGGGTCGACTCACCCTGCCCCGATTAACGTTGGACAGGAACCCTTGGTCTTCCGGCGAGCGGGCTTTTCACCCGCTTTATCGTTACTTATGTCAGCATTCGCACTTCTGATACCTCCAGCAACCCTCACAGGCCACCTTCAACGGCTTACAGAACGCTCCCCTACCCAACAACGCCTAAGCGTCGCTGCCGCAGCTTCGGTGCATGGTTTAGCCCCGTTACATCTTCCGCGCAGGCCGACTCGACCAGTGAGCTATTACGCTTTCTTTAAATGATGGCTGCTTCTAAGCCAACATCCTGGCTGTCTATGCCTTCCCACATCGTTTCCCACTTAACCATGACTTTGGGACCTTAGCTGGCGGTCTGGGTTGTTTCCCTCTTCACGACGGACGTTAGCACCCGCCGTGTGTCTCCCGTGATAACATTCTTCGGTATTCGGAGTTTGCATCGGTTTGGTAAGCCGGGATGGCCCCCTAGCCGAAACAGTGCTCTACCCCCGAAGATGAGTTCACGAGGCGCTACCTAAATAGCTTTCGGGGAGAACCAGCTATCTCCCGGTTTGATTGGCCTTTCACCCCCAGCCACAAGTCATCCGCTAATTTTTCAACATTAGTCGGTTCGGTCCTCCAGTTAGTGTTACCCAACCTTCAACCTGCCCATGGCTAGATCACCGGGTTTCGGGTCTATACCTTGCAACTAATCGCCCAGTTAAGACTCGGTTTCCCTACGGCTCCCCTATACGGTTAACCTTGCTACAAAATATAAGTCGCTGACCCATTATACAAAAGGTACGCAGTCACACCACGAAGGTGCTCCCACTGCTTGTACGTACACGGTTTCAGGTTCTATTTCACTCCCCTCGCCGGGGTTCTTTTCGCCTTTCCCTCACGGTACTGGTTCACTATCGGTCAGTCAGGAGTATTTAGCCTTGGAGGATGGTCCCCCCATATTCAGACAGGATGTCACGTGTCCCGCCCTACTCATCGAACTCACGACCTGTGCATTTTAGTGTACGGGGCTATCACCCTTTGCTGCGCGACTTTCCAGACGCTTCCACTAACACACAAGCCGATTCAGGTTCTGGGCTCCTCCCCGTTCGCTCGCCGCTACTGGGGGAATCTCGGTTGATTTCTTTTCCTCGGGGTACTTAGATGTTTCAGTTCCCCCGGTTCGCCTCATGCCACTATGTATTCATGACATGATAGTGTGTCGAAACACACTGGGTTTCCCCATTCGGGTATCGCCGGTTATAACGGTTCATATCACCTTACCGACGCTTTTCGCAGATTAGCACGCCCTTCATCGCCTCTGACTGCCTAGGCATCCACCGTATACGCTTAGTCACTTAACCTCACAACCCGAAGATGTTTCCATCGTTCGTGCTGCAAACATTTGAGAGACTCTATGACAGGTTACTCTTCATCCCAGTACATCTACGGAGGGATAAATTTCAGCCGTCATGTTTCAATTTTCAGCTTGTTCCAGATTGTTAAAGAGCAAAATACTTCGCAGCATACTGTCGCCAATATACTCTGAAGTATTGAAATACCGGACTATATGGTGGAGCTAAGCGGGATCGAACCGCTGACCTCCTGCGTGCAAGGCAGGCGCTCTCCCAGCTGAGCTATAGCCCCATACAGTCACGTGCAGTACCTTTTCCACTTCGAAGAAGTGGTAGGCCTGAGTGGACTTGAACCACCGACCTCACCCTTATCAGGGGTGCGCTCTAACCACCTGAGCTACAAGCCTATAAAGGTATTTCTGCTCGTTACTTTCTATCAGACAATCTGTGTGAGCACGCCACTCGAATCAATATCTTTAGGTAAGGAGGTGATCCAACCGCAGGTTCCCCTACGGTTACCTTGTTACGACTTCACCCCAGTCATGAATCACAAAGTGGTAAGCGCCCTCCCGAAGGTTAAGCTACCTACTTCTTTTGCAACCCACTCCCATGGTGTGACGGGCGGTGTGTACAAGGCCCGGGAACGTATTCACCGTAGCATTCTGATCTACGATTACTAGCGATTCCGACTTCATGGAGTCGAGTTGCAGACTCCAATCCGGACTACGACATACTTTATGAGGTCCGCTTGCTCTCGCGAGGTCGCTTCTCTTTGTATATGCCATTGTAGCACGTGTGTAGCCCTACTCGTAAGGGCCATGATGACTTGACGTCATCCCCACCTTCCTCCAGTTTATCACTGGCAGTCTCCTTTGAGTTCCCGGCCGAACCGCTGGCAACAAAGGATAAGGGTTGCGCTCGTTGCGGGACTTAACCCAACATTTCACAACACGAGCTGACGACAGCCATGCAGCACCTGTCTCAGAGTTCCCGAAGGCACCAAAGCATCTCTGCTAAGTTCTCTGGATGTCAAGAGTAGGTAAGGTTCTTCGCGTTGCATCGAATTAAACCACATGCTCCACCGCTTGTGCGGGCCCCCGTCAATTCATTTGAGTTTTAACCTTGCGGCCGTACTCCCCAGGCGGTCGATTTAACGCGTTAGCTCCGGAAGCCACGCCTCAAGGGCACAACCTCCAAATCGACATCGTTTACAGCGTGGACTACCAGGGTATCTAATCCTGTTTGCTCCCCACGCTTTCGCACCTGAGCGTCAGTCTTCGTCCAGGGGGCCGCCTTCGCCACCGGTATTCCTCCAGATCTCTACGCATTTCACCGCTACACCTGGAATTCTACCCCCCTCTACGAGACTCTAGCTTGCCAGTTTCAAATGCAGTTCCCAGGTTGAGCCCGGGGATTTCACATCTGACTTAACAAACCGCCTGCGTGCGCTTTACGCCCAGTAATTCCGATTAACGCTTGCACCCTCCGTATTACCGCGGCTGCTGGCACGGAGTTAGCCGGTGCTTCTTCTGCGAGTAACGTCAATTGATGAGCGTATTAAGCTCACCACCTTCCTCCTCGCTGAAAGTGCTTTACAACCCGAAGGCCTTCTTCACACACGCGGCATGGCTGCATCAGGCTTGCGCCCATTGTGCAATATTCCCCACTGCTGCCTCCCGTAGGAGTCTGGACCGTGTCTCAGTTCCAGTGTGGCTGGTCATCCTCTCAGACCAGCTAGGGATCGTCGCCTAGGTGAGCCATTACCCCACCTACTAGCTAATCCCATCTGGGCACATCTGATGGCAAGAGGCCCGAAGGTCCCCCTCTTTGGTCTTGCGACGTTATGCGGTATTAGCTACCGTTTCCAGTAGTTATCCCCCTCCATCAGGCAGTTTCCCAGACATTACTCACCCGTCCGCCGCTCGTCACCCAGGGAGCAAGCTCCCCTGTGCTACCGCTCGACTTGCATGTGTTAAGCCTGCCGCCAGCCCTCGACGACGAGGCGGCCGAGGTGGCCGGTGGCACCGGTGACGGCGATGGTGGTCATGTGAATCTCCTTAGAAGGTGCTGCGGTCAAAGCATGC
>NZ_JBFAAR010000019.1:0-13591 GCF_040639855.1 Actinoplanes sp. NPDC023714 | reverse complement strand
GATCAGGCCAGCAAGGTGGGCCGGGCCGGCGCCGGCAACCCACGAGGACAGGTCGCATCCACGGCACACCACACCACAGCGGTGGCCAGATCTTGCGTGAGTCACTCGTAAATCACCGGCGACGAACCTACCGATACCAATCCCTCCCGGAACCGGCCCACCTATAGAAGCGTCGCGCCGCAAACAACAGCTGACACCCACGGCTCCCCGCCCTCCCCGATCTTGATGATCCGCACACGACCGCCCCCGCGCAGAGTCACAAGATCGTGGGCCGCGAACAACAGCTGACACCCACGGCCCCGGCCCACCCCGATCTTGATGATCCGCACACGACCGTCCCCGCACAGAATCACAAGATCGTGGGCCGCGAACCACCGCTGAGACTCACGGCTGCCCCACCACCCGATCTTGATGATCTGCACACGACCGCCCTCGCACAGAATCACAAGATCGCGGGGTCCTGCGCAGAGTCACAAGATCGCGGGAGGTGGGAGGCGCGGGAGGAGGGGAAGGAGGAGGGCGAGAACTAGGCGACGGGGTGCCAGCCCAGCGCGGGGCCCAAGCACTGGGCCATATCCGTCAGGATTTGGGTGTAGTCGTCGTGGTCGAAGGTGAACGGCAGCGCGAACGCCACCTCGTCGATCTCCCGGAAGGCGGCATGCGCCGCCAGCCGCTCCGCGATCTGGGCGGATGGTCCGACCAGGTCGGGCGCGAACATCATCCGGGCCGGTCCCTGCGGGGCGAGGGTACGGGGGAAGCGTGCCTCCGCATAGGCCGCGTACTTCGCCCGCTGCCCGGCCGACGCGCTGTCGGTCGGGATCACGACGAGGCCCTGCGATACCCGGCCGGCGGGATGGGCGGCCCGGAAGGCGCGGATGTGCGACAGCTGGATCTGCTCGAAGTCCTCCGACTCCTCGGCCTTGACGACGCTGCTGGTCAGGAAGTTCATGCCGTGCTCGCCGGCCCACCGCGCCGACCGCAGGCTGCCGCCGCCGTACCAGAGGCGGGACGCGAGGCCCGGCGAGTGCGGCTGGACCCGGTCGGAGAACTGCTCGAACCCGACCGCGCCGGAGAAGCCGGAGACCGCCTCACCGCGCACCGCGGCGAGGAACCGCTCGACCCGGGTGTAGCCGAAGTCCTCCACCGACGCGGAGTCCGGATAGAGCGCGTCCTTGACGGTCTCCCACTGCATCGGCGGCCCGACGCTGATGCCCGGGTTGAGCCGGCCGCCGGAGAGCAGGTCGACGGTGGCGAGGTCTTCGGCGAGGCGCAGCGGGTTCTCCCAGCCGAGCGGGGTGACGGCGGTGCCGAGTTCGATCCGGCTGGTCCGCTGGGTCGCGGCGGCGAGCACGGCGACCGGTGAGGAGATGCCGTACTGCAGGTGGCGGTGCCGCAGCCAGGCGCTGTCGAAGCCGAGCCGCTCCCCCAGTTCGATGATCTCCAGGGTGGACTCGTGACCCGCGCGCGGGTCCGCCTCGTCGAACAGGCCGATCGTCAGGAAGCCCAGCTTGCGCAGCATGATCGAACCCTATCTCCGGCAATCCCCCGCGAGAAAGTAGGAGTTGCGTAGACCACTTGTGGGTGATCATCGGGAGAAGGACGCCCGGTGCGGGAGGTCTTGCCTAGCCTCACTGGAGCACCCGCACCTACACCTCGTTCCGGCGCACCGCCGACCTGGCCCGCGACGACAACGACTACACGGCGTTCAAGGTCGTCGCGACCACCACGACCACCCGGTGGATCGAGCTGACGACCGAGGTGGAATACACCAGGATGCCGGCGGACTCGCTGAAGCCGGGCAGCACGCTCAGCGTCGCCTGCGCCGGCAAGCGGAGCCACCGGGAGACGACGACCCGGCTGCTAGTCCTGGAGTAAACCGGCCACCGCTACCCTGGGCGGATGCCGAGCGCCCCTCACGCCGCCGCGCCGCGGAGCCGCACCCGTGCCTATCTGCTGATCCTGACGGTGGCCGCGCTGCTGCTGGGGCTCGGCGCCGCCGTCGCGATGGCCCGCGGCGACGACCGGGGCGAGGCCACCGGCACCTGGATCAGCGCTTCCGCGGCGCCGTCGCCCTCGGCGAGCGCGACGGAGCGGGAGCCGCTGCCCGCCGCGAAGCCGCCCGCCGACCTCCCGGTCATCACGTACGCCGAGGGTCCCGAGGGCCTGCCCGAGGACCCCGGCGCGGCAACCCTCGAGGTGCCGTCCGAGGGGCTGCGGCCGGGGAGGAAGATCGCGCTGTACGACGCGCCCGGCGGCGAGCCCCGCGCCTTCCTGCCGCCGCGGATCAGCGGCCTGCCGACGGTCGCGCCGATCGTGGCCCGGGAGAACGGCTGGGTCGCCGTGCTCGCGCCGTCCGCGAACCGGCGGATCGGCTGGGTTCCCGAGGGCGGCTGGACGCCCGAGCCGCTCACCGACCACATCGTCGTCGACCTGAGCGAGCACCGGCTCACCTGGCTGCGGTCCGGCGAGGAGCAGCGCTCCTGGACGGCGTCGGTCGGCTCGGAGGCGACGCCGACCCCGCTCGGCCGGACCATGGTGATGGGCACGACGACCACCGACGGCGCGATCTACGAGAACCTCGACGCGCTGGTGCTCGGGACCGTGCCGGAGAAGAAGGAGAACCTCGCGCCGTCGCTGCGGGGCGCGCACACGGCGATCCACGCCTGGTCACGCACCAGCGCCTTCGGCCGCAGCGTCTCCAACGGCTGTGTCCGGATGCCCGCGAAGGCGCAGCGGGAGCTGCTCACGGAGATCAAACCGGGAACGCCGGTCCTCGTCGTGGAATAGCCCGGAACGGTGGGATGACTCAGAAGCGCGTGCTGCCGGCGTACACATGAAGGGAGCGCAAGCGACCCGCCGAGCGCAACCCCCCACCCACCGAGCACTGCGGCCCCCTGCGGGTCGCGGCCCGATGCGTGAGCAGCCCGCCGCCCGCACGGATCTGCTGGCCACGCGGCGCGGGCAGGCCCGGCTGAAGCTCCTTGCGCGCCTCGTCGAGCAGGTCGGCGAGCGGCATCCCGAGCGCCCGGCAGATCGCGGCGAGCACCTCGGACGACGCCTCCTTGGTGCCGCGCTCGACCTCGGAGAGGTACGGCAGGGAGACCCCGGCCTCGTCGGCGACCTCCCGCAGGGTCCGGCCCTGAGCCTGGCGAGCCCGTCGCAGAACCGTCCCGATCACCCGGCGCAGCAGTGCCATGGTCGTCCCCTCCCCGCGTGTTCCGTGAGTGCCATCATCGCGTACGGGTGCTACCGTTGCATCCAGCGGATCCCGGTGCGGGCATGGCCCCCGGCGATCTGCCTCTTCTCACCTCTCTGGAGTCTCCGTGACCCAAACCGCAATCCGTCCGCATAAATCGGACTTCTACCGCCTTACCCCTCTACATCCCACCGAACGTCTCCGGTTGGAGACCACCCCCGACCGCCTCACCACCCGCGTCATCGATTTGGTCATGCCGATCGGCAAGGGGCAGCGCGCGCTCATCGTGGCGCCGCCCAAGGCCGGCAAGACCACTGTCCTGCGGCACATCGCCGAGGGCATCGCCGCCAACCATCCCGAGTGCCATCTGATGTTCCTGCTGGTCGGCGAGCGTCCCGAGGAGGTCACCGACATCCGCCGCACGATCCGCGGCGAGGTCGTGGCGGCCACCTTCGACCACGATCCGCGCGAGCAGACGGTCATCGCCGAGAAGGCCGCCGGACGCGCCCGCCGCCTCGTCGAGCAGGGCCGGGACGTGGTCCTGCTGGTCGACTCGATCACGCGTCTGGGCCGCGCCTACAACCTGGCCGCGACCGGCCGCGGGCGCACCCTCTCCGGCGGCATGGACGCGGCCGCCCTGCACCCGCCGAAACACCTGCTCGGCGCCGCCCGCAACATCGAGGACGGCGGCTCCCTCACGATCATCGCGACCGCGCTGGTCGAGACCGGCTCGGCGATGGACAGCCTCATTCACGAGGAATACAAGAGCACCGGCAACGCCGACCTCAAGCTCGACCGCTCGCTCGCCGAGGCGCGCGTCTTCCCCGCCGTCGACATCGGCGCCAGCGGCACCCGCCACGACGAGGGCTTCCTCCCGGCCGGCGAGCTCGCGATCATGGCGCAGGTCCGCCGCGCGCTCGCCGGCCATCCCCCGCGCGAGGCCATGGAGCAGCTACTCAAACAGTTGCGCACCACGCCGGGCAACGCCGCGTTCCTGCAGAGGATCAAGACCACCATTCCGTACGGGTGACCGAACCGTGGCGGCCGTCTTCCCCGATAGGATCGGCAGATGGCGGTCGAGGCCGTGGTGCGCGAGCTGCTCGCCGTGATCCCGGTGGGCTGCACCTTCCTGCTGCCGGTCCGCTCCCCCATCTCCGGCGAGGTCGTCGACTTCCGGGTGGCGGCCACCAGCGGCCAGGTCAGCGACCTCCAGGGCCGTGGCACGCAGCGGATCGACGAGAATCTCAGCACGCTCTATCCGTCCATGGTGGGCGGACCGCTCTGGCGGCTCTACTGCCAGGTGCTGCGCACCGGCGAGCCCGACCGGCTCGACGAGTTCCGCTACGAGGAACGCCGTCCCGGCGTCGCCGCCGAGTCCCGGTTCGAGGTCAGCGTGCACCGCGTGCTGGGCGGCCTGCTGGTCTGGTGGGAGCGGGTCGACGAGCATCAGCGCCGCCTCGAGCACACCGAGCTGATCGGCAGCCTGGGCTGGTCCGAGTTCGACCTGACGACCGGGCGCACCGATTGGTCACCGGGCATGTTCCGGATCTTCGAACGCTCCCCCGGGCAGGGCCCGCTCTCCCGCGTCGAGCAGGCGGCCGCGATGCTGCCGGACGACCGCGGGCTGGCCGAGACCGCCTGGCAGACCCTGGACAGCGGCGGCACCTCCGACGTGACGGTCCGGTTCCGGGTCGGCTCCGGCGCCGTCAAGCACCTGCGCATCCTCTCCGACACGGCCCGCGACGCCGCCGGCAACCCGGTGAAGATCTACGCGGTGGTGCAGGACGTCACGGCCCGCGTCGACACCCGCACCGAGATCGAGCGGCTCAGCGACCAGCTGCGCACCCGGGAGATGACCGCGCTGGCCGAGCACCGCCTGGCCGGCCAGCTCCAACGCCTCATCCAGCCGGTGCCGGCCGCGCCGTTCGCCCTGGACGGCCTCGAGGCGATGGTCAGCTACCTGCCGGCCGAGAGCGCCGTGCAGGTGGGCGGCGACTGGTACCACGCACAGACCCTCCCCGACGGCCTGGTGGCGCTCGCGATCGGCGACGTGGCCGGGCACGGGCTGGAGGCCGCGAACGGGATGGCCCACCTGCGGTTCGCGCTGGTGGCCTGGCTGTCGATCGGCATCCGCGAGCCGGGCACCCTGCTGCAGCACATGAACCGGCTCTGCACCCAGCTCGGCATCACCGGCACCGCCCTGGTGGCGGTCTACGACCCCCGCACCCGTACCCTCCCCTGGGCCCGCGCCGGCCACATGGCCCCGCTGCTGGCCCGCGACGGCGCCGCCGGCGAGCTGGACCGCCCGCCCGGTCTGCTGCTCGGCGCCGAGCCGGAAGAGGACTTCCCGGTGGCGAGCGCCCGCCTGGAGCCCGGCGACCTGGTGCTGCTCTACACCGACGGCCTGGTCGAGCGCCGCTCCTCCGACCGTTCCGCCGAGGTCCGCGAACACCTCTCGGCCGTCTCGGCGACCCCGGGAGCCGACCAGCTCACCCGCATCCACCGGTTGCTGCACGCCCCCAGCCCCGACGACGACACCTGCACCCTGACCCTGCGGGTGACCTGACGCGCCGCCCGTCGCCGCCCTCGCCGCCGGCGCGACCGGGTGCGCGGCGATCAGAGGTCGAGGCAGATGCGGACCAGGGTGCCGCCGGGGACCGTGGTCGTGTAGACGTCGTCGCAGACCCGTTCGACTATCGCGAGGCCCCGGCCCCGGACCGCCTCGGCCGCGGGCATGGCCCGGCCGAAGGGGCGCTCGACGCCCTTGTCCACCACGTCGCAGACGAGGCGGCCGCCCTCGGCCCAGACCCGGATGTGGCCGCCGCTGGTGGTGTGCTGAAGGGTGTTCGTGGTCAGTTCGCTCACGGCGAGGGTGAGCAGGTCGATCCGGTTCTCGGCCATGCCGAGGGCGAGCGCCCGCTCGGTCACGAAGGCGCGGACCAGCCGGAGGTCGTCGGGGACGGCGTAGGACATGCCGTCGCCGTCGCCGGAGATGTCCGGCGTGAACATGATCGGCTCAGACATGGCGGCGCTCCTCCACCGCGGTCGCATCCGCCGCCGGGGCTCGCAGGAGGTCGCCGACCCCGGTGAGGTCGAGGACGGCCTCGACCGGGCCGGTGGCGCCCACGACGTAGACCCGGGCGCCGGTGTTCTTCGCGGCGTGATGTGCGGTGATCAGGCTGTGCACCCCGCTCGAGTCGAGGAAGGTCAGGGGGGCCACGTCGACGAAGACGGCGTCGGCCCGGCTCAGCGCGTCGAGCAGGACGGCGGTGAGGTGCTCACGCGCGGAGAGATCGCATTCGCCGCTGAGCGTCACGGTGACCCTGCCGGGTCCGGTGGACGTGCGTGCCTCGAATTTCGCCATCGGCCGCCACACCTTTCCGACGCGGTAACAGCATGACCGGCTCATCATGTCACCCGTCATCCCGGAAAGCCCCCACCCATCAGGGGACAGCGTCGACGAGCACGGCGAGCGCGCGGGCGATCGCGTCCAGGCCGGGGCCGGGTTCGCCGCCCGGTTCACGCATGTACTGGTCGCGCCGGATCTCGATCATCAGAGCGGAGACGGCCCGCTCCCGGCCCCAGTGCTCGAGCGGGACGTAGCAGCCGGCGAACGGGCTGTTCAGCGCGGAGTCCGGGAACGCCGCCCGGGCGGCGGCGAGCAGCGGATCGGGGGTGTGCACCGGATCCGTGCCGAGGCAGATCGGCGGGCGGGGTCCGTCGCGATGCAATTCGTACGGCAGGAGCTCCGTGGCATAGGAGTGCACGTCGACGACGACCGCTCGCCCGGCAGCGGCCAGCCGGTCGTTCACCAGCGACGTCATCGCCGCGGCGTACGGATGGAAGTGCTCTTTCAGCAGCGTCCCGGTCAGCGCGGGATCATCGGCGCGCAGCCGGCGGCCGGCGTAGCCGTGGGTGTAGACCGGACCCATCCCGGAGGCGAGCATCTCCTCGTCGTCGCCGGGGAACCGCTCCGGGTCGACGACCAGCCGGGACAGCCGGTTCACCAGCATCCACGGGCGGCGGCGCGCGAGGCCCGCGGCACGCGACGCGATCAGGTCGGTGTGCGCGTCGGTGAGGTGGTCGAGCTCGTCGGCGATCTCCGCGGGACCGATCAGGAGGCCGGACTCGACGATCTCCCGCGACGCGTGCGGGACGTGCAGGATCACCGGGGAATCCGGATCACCGGGGCTGATCTCGTACATCGGGGGAAGCCTAGCGTGCGGGGGCCGGAAGCCCCCGCACGCAGCCTGCGTCGCAGGAGGATCGGCGATCAGTTCTCGGCGAGGGCCGAGCAGATCGTGTCGATCATCAGGAAGGTGACGACGTAGGGGTCGACGTTGGCGTTCGGGCGGCGGTCCTCGATGTAGCCCTTGCCGTCCTTCTCCACCTGCCACGGGATGCGGACCGACGCGCCGCGGTCCGAGACGCCGTAGCTGTACTCGGTCCACGGGGCGGTCTCGTGCAGGCCGGTGAGACGCTGGTCGATGCCGGCGCCGTAGCCGTCGACGTGCTCCTGGCGCTTCTTGCCCAGCGCCTCGGCGGCCGCGATGATCGCGTCGTAGTTCTCGCGCATCGCCTTCGTGGAGAAGTTGGTGTGCGCGCCGGCGCCGTTCCAGTCGCCCTTGACCGGCTTCGGGTCGAGGGTCGCGGAGACGCCGTAGTCCTCGGCGATGCGGTAGAGCAGCCAGCGGGCGACCCAGAGCTCGTCGGCGACCTGCGGCGCGGCGACCGGGCCGATCTGGAACTCCCACTGGCCCGGCATGACCTCGGCGTTGATGCCGGAGAGGTTCAGGCCGGCCTCGAGGCAGGCGTCCATGTGCTTCTCGACGATCTCGCGGCCGAAGACCTCGTCGGCGCCGACGCCGCAGTAGTAGCCACCCTGCGGGGCCGGGTAGCCGCCGCCGACCGGGAAGCCGAGCGGGCGGCCGTCCTGGAAGAAGGTGTACTCCTGCTCGATGCCGAAGATCGGCTCCTGGTCGGCGTACTTCGCGGCGGCCTCACGCGCGGCGGCGCGGGTGTTGGTCGGGTGCGGGGTGCCGTCGATCAGCTCGACCTCGCAGAGCACCAGGATGTTGTTGCCGCCGCGGATCGGGTCCGGGCAGGTGAAAACCGGGCGCAGCACGCAGTCCGACTTGTCGCCGGGCGCCTGGTTGGTGCTGGAGCCGTCGAAGCCCCAGATGGGGGGCTCGGCGCCGTCGGCCAGGATCTTGGTCTTGGAACGCAGCTTCGCGGTGGGCTGGGTTCCGTCGACCCACAGGTACTCGGCCTTGACAGCCATCTCTCGTCTCCCCAAAAAGTAAACAAAACCCGTTACAGCGCGGAGATGCTAGCCAGCGAAGATCAAATCCTTGTTTCCGATCCCGCACCTCGGACAAGTGACGTCGGTAACCTTTCAGCCGCCGAATGTTCCGGCCGATGAAGCAGTCGTGACCCCGTCTCCGATCCGCTCGCCCGGTGGATTCGAGCTCGGCTACCTGGCCCTGCACGCCGGCCGGCTGGTGCAGAACGCGGCCGAGGAGGCCGCCGTCGAGGCCGGCATGCCGGCGATGGATCTGCTCGCGCTCTACATGCTCGGCGAGCACGACGGGCTGACCGGGGGCGCGCTGGCCCGGCTGCTGCGCGTCCAGCAGTCGTCGATCACGCCGCTCGCCGACCGGCTCGAGGCGGCCGGGCTGATCTCCCGCGCCCGGGACGGCAGCGACCGCCGGAAGGTGTGGCTCTGCCCGACCGCGTCCGGGCGGGAGACCCTACTCCGGACCATGGACGTGGCGCGCGACGCGGTCCGGGTGGCCTTCGCCCCGCTGAGCCCGGGCTCGGCGGCCGCGCTCGCCGCCCTGCTCGGCGACGTGGTCGAGCCGTGGCTGGCCGAGGTCACCAGGTCCGGGCCGCCGCCAGCAGCGCCGTCCGGGCAGCCGCCACGTGCGGGGCGTCCCGGACGGCCGCCCGGGTCGCCAGATACAGCGTGTTGATCGGCGGGTCGTCGGTGGGGTGGAGATCCCGGAGAGTCCCCGCCTCCAGGTCCTCGGCGATCAGGTAGCGGGGCAGGACCGTCACACCCATCCCGGCGATCGCCGCGGCTCGCAACGCCCGCAGGTCGGGGACGACGAGGGCGGCCCTCTTCGGCGGCGGGGTCCTGAGAACGTGGCGCCACCAGCGGCGGATGATCGGCATGTCCTCGGCGTAGGCCAGTATGTTGGACATATCGGACTTGCCCACCAGGACGAACTCCTCGTCGCACAGCAGATCCACGTGCAACCCCGCCCGCCGCGGCCGGATCGCGCTGACCACCATGTCGAGCCGCCCGGCCGACAGGTCGGCGAGGAGATCCTCGGCGAGGCCGAGCCGGGCGCGCACGCTCACCCCGTCCGCGATCGTGCCGGCCAGGGCCGGGAGGACGCGCAGGCTCATCAGCTCGGCCGGCCCGCCCAGCAGCAGGGTCCGGTCCGGCTCGCTGCCCAGCGACCCGGCCACCCCGGCCAGCGCGTCGAGCGGGCCGTCGAGGCGCCGGGCCAGGTCGTCGGCGGCCGGCGTCGGCGTGACCCCGCGGGCGCCCCGGACGAACAGCGCCTGCCCGAGCTGCGTCTCCAGGGTGCGCAGCTGCGCCGTCACGGTCGGCTGGGAGAGGCCGAGCACCTCGGCGGCGCGGGTCAGCGTCCCGGCCCGGTGCACGGCGAGGAAGGTGTGCAGGAGGTCGAGCGAGACGCGGGACGACATATCAGCAATCCTATGGCTGACGGCGAGCAAACCTCTTGGTCACCGATGGCTCGGCTGCGCCAGGATCGGGTCATGACTTCGACGCGCAAGATCCTCATCGCTCTGACCAGCCACGGCGACCTGGCCGGCATCCGCCCGACCGGCTACTACCTGCCCGAGGCCGCCCACCCGTGGCACGTCTTCACCGAGGCCGGCTACACCGTCGACTTCGTCAGCGTGGCCGGCGGCGAGCCGCCGGTCGACGGCGTCGACCTGACCGACCCGATCCAGAAGGCGTTCACCGAGGACGCCGAGGTCCAGGCGAAGCTGAAGTCCACTCCCCGTTTCGCCGATGTGGATCAGTCGGACTACGACGCCGTTTTGTTCGCGGGCGGGCACGGCGCGGTCTTCGACTTCCCGAACGACCCGGACCTCGCCGCCTTCGCCCGCACCCTGTTCGAGCGCGGCGGCGTGGTCTCCGCGGTCTGCCACGGCCCGGCCGCGCTGGCCGGCATCACGCTCTCCGACGGCTCGCCGATCGTGGCAGGCCGGAACATCGCCGCGTTCACCGACTCCGAGGAGGCAGCGGTCGGCCTGACCGAGGCCGTTCCGTTCCTTCTGCAGAGCACACTGGAGAAGCAGGGCGGCAAGCACACCGGCGCCGCCGACTGGCAGCCGCACGTGGTCACCGACGGCAATCTCGTCACCGGCCAGAACCCGGCGTCGTCGGCGGGCGTCGCAGAAGCGGTCCTTGTGGCCCTTGCCGCGTAGCCGTCCAGACACGACCATCGTGGGGTAATGACGCCGAGGAGGTGGGCCGATGCCCGACCAGCGGATCGTGGTGGGTTACGACGGCTCTCCGGACGCCCGCAAGGCGGCCCGCTGGGCCCTGGACGAGGCGCAGCGCATCGACGCGCCCGTCGAGCTGCTCTACGCGTACGAATGGCCCACCTACGTCCCGGCGGCGGCGATGATGCCCGCCGCCGCGGTCTACCCGGACGCGGAGACCGACGACGCGGTCGGCGACATGCTGGGCCGCGCCATCGCGAACGCGTCGGACACCCACCCCGGAGTGCGGGTGCGCGCCCGGGTCGAGCACGGCACCGCCGCGGTGGCGCTCACCCAGCGCGGCGCCGAGGCGGGCCTGCTCGTCGTCGGCGGTCCCCGGCACTCCGGGATGCGCGCATTGCTCGGCTCGACCGCCGCGTCGGTGAGCACCCACGCCCGCTGCCCGGTCGTCGTGGTCCGCGGCGAGCCGCGCGCCACCGATCCGGTGCTGGCCGGCGTCGACGACTCCCCGGCCGCCGCGACCGTTCTCGGGTTCGCGTTCGCGCAGGCCGCGGTCCGGGGCGTGCCGGTCCGCGCGGTGCACGGCTGGCCGGTGCCGGACGGCGGCCGCGACCTGCTCTGCGAGCGCAACCTCGAGGCGGTCGCGGCCGAGCGTCGCCGCCTGCAGGAGATCGTCGACTGCTGGCGGCGCCGATTCCCGTCGGTGCCGGTCAGCACCGAGGTGCTGGTCGGGCCGCCGGGCGAGGTGCTCGCCGAGGCCGCCGCGGGCGCGCAGCTCGTGGTGGCGGGCGCCCGGGTGCGGCGGGCGCTGCGGATGACGCTGCGCCCGTCGATCGGCCGTCACCTGCTGCACCGCGCACGGTGCAGCATCGCCCTGGTCCAGGGCGGATAGCCCTTCTCAGATCGTCAGCACTCGGCCTTGCCGAGACGCCAGTACCCCATGAACGCCACGGCGCGACGGTCGACGCCGCAGCCGCTGACCAGGTGGCGGCGCAGCGTCTTGATCACCGCTGCCTCGCCGGCGAGCCAGGCGTAGAAGCCGTCGATCGTCGTCTCGGTGCCGTCCGGGACCTCCCAGAGGATGTCGTGGTCGACGTCGATGTCCTCGAGATCCGCCGAGACCGGCTTCGTGCAGTCACCGAGCAGACGCTGGGCGGCCGCTTCGATCGCCGGGATCAACCCCGTGCCGTGTACGGAACCATCCCGCGACAGCCAGGTCACCCGGAAGCCGGCGGGCGCGCTGATCTCCAGCCGGTCGGCCGCCTCCGGAACCTCGATGATCGCCTCGCCGACCGCGTCGGCCGGCAGGTGCTCCAGGATCGAGGCGATCGCCGGGGCCGCGGTCTCGTCGCCCCCGAGCAGGATGCGGCGGGTGTTCACCGGCGGGTGGAAGTCGATGCCGCCGGCCGTGCCCGGGAAGTCCGCGTTCGGGCCCATGAGCAGCGCCCTCGAGCCGGGGCCGGCGCTCACCGCCCACCGCGAGGCGGGGCCGCTCACCCCGTGCAGCACCATGTCGACGTCGACCTCGCGCAGGTGCCGGCGCACGCCGCGGACCGTGTAGGTGCGGATCGGGTTGCGCTGCTCGTCCGGGAGGTTGCGCCACTGGGTGTACCAGTCGAGGCCCTCCGGCATGTGGGCGAAGCCGGAGCCCTCGAGCGGCGGGATAAGCTTGATCCGCTGGTCGAAGCCGTTCTCGGCGAACCGGTCCAGGTCGTCACCGGTGAAGGTGACCCGAAGGAAGTTCGGGCTGAGCCGCTCGACCCGCAGCACCTCGACCGGGAAGAACCGGAACGGAGGCGCCTCGGTGGTAGGCACGGCGGTCTGGGTCACGGTCGCCTCCCCAGGCATCGCGATTAGGTAACCCTAACCTAACCGGTCATCCGATTCGTGTCACCACCGGCCCCTGCTCCCCTCTTGCAACGCGCTCATTCCTGCAGGTCGCAGCCGTCAGACCGATCAGAGGAGTCCACAGCGTTGAAGGAGCCGAGATGCCTCAGTCCCCCACCACGACGATCACGTTCAGCGACGCGCACGCGAACGGCCTCTGGCGGGTTGAGGACTGGGCCGCGGCGCTGGAGCCCCCCACCGTCCTGGTCGTCGAGGACGACGAGGAGATCCGCGAACTGATCGCCGAGGAGCTCCGGGCCGCCGGCTACCGCGTCCTGGTCACCGACAACGGCATCACCGCGATGGCCCTCGCCGCCGGCGAGCACCCGGCGCTGATCGTCCTCGACGTGACGACGCGCAAGCTCAACGGCCTCGGTTTCGTCTACGAGCTGCACTCGTCCCCCGAGACCGCCCAGATCCCGGTCATCATCTGCGGCCGCGGCGAGCCGTCCGACATGGAGCTGGGCCGCGTAGTCGGCGCCGAGGAATACCTGGTCAAGCCGTTCACGCCGGCCACCCTCCTGGAGCGAGTGACCCACCTCATCCCGATCCTGCACTGACCCCACCCCGTCCTCCGCGTCCCGTCCCCCGTTCCTCCGCGCCCTCGCCCCTCCCTCCCGCGATCTTGTGAAGTTCCACAGCACCGTCCCCGCGCAGATTCACAAGATCGCGCGGGGGCCCCGTCCCTCGCGCCCCCTTTCCGCGATCTTGTGGAGTTCCGCAGGACCGCCCCCGCGCGCATCCACAAGATCGCGCGGGGGTTCCGTTCGCCGCGCCCACTTCCCCCGCGATCTTGTGAAGCTCCACAGGACCGCCCCCGCGCAGATTCACAAGATCGCGCGGGGGAGCTGCGTTCCCTCGCGCCCACTTTCCCCGCGATCTTGTGAAGCTCCACAGGACCGGCCCTGCACGGATTCACAAGATCGCGGGGGGGTGTCCCTATCGGTTCTGTCAAGCAGCGAGGGCGAGCTTTTCTGCCGGTTTGTGCTGGTAGGCCGTTCGGGTGCGGAGCATGGCGTGCAG
>NZ_JBFAAR010000018.1:0-52202 GCF_040639855.1 Actinoplanes sp. NPDC023714 | reverse complement strand
CCAGCCGCTCCCAGTCCTGATCAGTCAGATCACCAGCCACAACACGCCAACGATCGACCACAGTCATCCGTGATGATCCGTCAGATGCGCTCTAGACCACCGTGGAGAAGGCGACGTAGAGGATGACCACGATCTGGGCGATCAGGCCGAGCCCGCCGAGCGCCATGCCGGAGTAGGTCATCCCGCGGTTCAGCGGCGACCGCAGCCCGATCACGCCGCTGACGATCGCCGCGATCGACAGCACCGGGCCGAGCGGCACGCAGGCCGTGGCCGGCAGGGACAGGATGCCGAGGACGAGGGAGACGAGGGGCGCGCCGCCGTTCTGCCGGGGAGGCGGCGGCGCGGTCCGGCCGTACACCACGGGATGGCTCCCGGTGGGCGCCGGCAGATCCCAGACGACCCGGGACAGCTCGCCCCAGGTGCGGCACGCGTAGGCCTGCCGGGTCCGCTCGCTGAACTCCTCGATGGAGAGCCGCCCCTCGGCGGTCGCCTGGTTGAGCCGGGCCACGATCGCCTCACGGTCGGCGTCGGACACCCGCATGTGCGGCTCGCGGTACATGCCCGGAGACTATCCCTGCACGTCAAGCAGGCGCAGCGTCCGATCGTCCGGTCCGTCGTAGAACACGTCCAGCACCCGGGTGAAGATCGCCGGATCGTCGGCCGCCCGGGCGAACAGCGTCATCGACGACCGCAGCTTCAGGTCGTCCGGGTATCCGAAGATCTGGGTGGCCGACTTCTCCGGGTGCGCGAGCACGGCGGTGGCGCAGGAGATCAGGCGCGGCCCGAGGACCGGATGGGCCAGGTACGCCCGCGCCTCGGCCAGGTCACGGATCGCGTACTGCTGGGCGGTCGGGCTGCTGCCGAGCCCGGCGATCTGCGGGAAGACGAACCACATCCAGTGGCTGCGCTTGTTCCCGTCGACGATCTCGGCGAGGGCGCGGTCGTACACGCCGTCCTGTGCCCGTACGAAACGCTCCAGGTCATCCCCCATGACCACAGACTCTAGGCGAAGCGGGCGATCCGCAGCCCGGAGGAGCCCGGCATGCTGCGCCTTGCCGCGCCGAGGCCGCTCACCCCCTCGACGGTCACCTCGACGATGTCGGCGTCCGCGAGCACCAGGGTCTCGCCTCCGGGCGGCATGCGCAGGATCAGCTCCCCGTTGTCGCGGACCTCGCCGCCGGCCGCGGTGAGGCCGGCCGCCCCGGTGATCAGGTAGGGGTCCAGGTGGGGGTGCGGCGAGGCGAGCAGGCGCTCCGCCCGTACCGAAAGAATCCAGGGAAGACTGAGAGCCTCACCCAATCGCGCGAGCGCGCAGCGGCGCCCCGCGGCGTCCGGGAAGGTCACCACGTGCTCGAAGCCGCCGTGCCCGAAGACGCCCCGGTGGTGCGGCGCGAAGGTCCGGCCGTCGTAGGAGCCGACCGCGTAGGAGCCGGCCACCAGCAGCACCCAGGCGCCGCCGAGCGGGAAGAGCTGCGGGCAGCGGGCGCCCTCCCAGGCCGTCAGGTCCGAGACGAACTCCCAGGTCCGCTGGTCGCTGGACCGGTATTGCACGATCCGGTCGGCGGCCGCGAGCAGCATCCGCCACTCGCCGCCCTCGCTCCACACGTAGGGGTCGCGCAGCCCGGGCCCCGCGTCCAGGACCCGGCTGGTGGTCCAGCCGGGAGGTCCGCTCACCGCACGATCGACGGCGCCGGGGGTACGGGTGAAGTAGACGGCCGGCCCGGTCACCACCGAGCCGCAGCCCCACTCCCCCGGGCTGTCCGCGACCGGCTGCTCCCACCAGATCACCAGGTCGTCGGAGACCGCCCGGCCGAGACCGCCGCCCCCGGCGATCGCGTAGTACAGCCGGTAGCGGCCGTCCTCCCGGGTGACGCCGTAGACCTCGCCGACGCCGGCGGCACGCGGGGAGAAGTGGAGCCGGGGCAGGGGCACGGGTTCCATGCCTCTGCGTAACACCCCGGCCCGGATAAGGGAACAGTCACACCCGCAGAAGCTGTGCCACTCCGGTCGCCGGCCGGCCGGTCAGGTCGGTCACGTGCGTGGTCACCGCCGCGAGCTCGCCGGCCGCGATGGCCAGGTAGGTGGAGACCCACGCGTCGACCTGCCAGCGCGGGGCGCCGTAGACCGCCCGGGACTCGTAGGCCTCCTCGATCGTCTCGTCGTGGTACGTGACGCCGAGGATCCGCGCGATCTCGCCGAGGCTCAGCGCCTCCGGGCCGGTCAGCTCGTAGGTGCTCCCGGCGTGCGCGGCCGGGTCGCGCAGCACCGCCACGGTGGCGTCGGCGATGTCGTCCTGCGCCACGGCGGCCACCCGGCCGTCGCCGGCCGGCCCACGGATCACGCCGTCGGCGCCGGCCAGGTGCGGCAGGAAATCGGCGTAGAGGTTGTCCCGCAGGAACGTCGCGGGGATGCCGCGGGCGCGGATGTGCTGCTCGGTGGCGTGATGGTCGCGGGCCAGGGTGAAGGTGGCGTCCGGCGACGCGCCCGCGAACGAGATGTAGACGAGGTGCCCGACGCCCGCGTCCGCCGCCGCGTCGACGAACGTCCGGTGCTGCTCGACCCGGTCCTCGGTCTCCGACGCCGACACCATCAGCACGGTCCGCACGCCGTCCAGCGCCTCGCGCACGGCGGGTCCGTCGGCGAAGGGCGCGACCACCGCTGCGGCGCCGGCCAGCTGCGGCGCGCGCGCCGCGTCTCGCACCAGCAACTTCATGGGTACGCCGGCAGCACCGAGGCGGCGGGCCACCCGCCCGCCGAGCTGTCCCGTGGCGCCGGTGACCGCGATCGTTTCCAGGCTCATGAGGTCCATCCTGCCGGGGCGGGAGGGTGGTCCGCCCCGGCAGGAGGAATCTTCTAGCGCGCGTACGCCTGGAACTCGGCGATGCGCACGTTCTGCGCCTGCGGGCTCGCCGTCGAGCAGTCGGTCGCGGCCCGCGGGTCGGCGTCCTGCTCACCGGCGTAGGCCGGCCCGCCCGTGCACTGGTTGGTCACGACCTCGACCCGCAGGTGGGTCGCCGTCGTGTCCGGGATGTCGAAGTCCCGGACGATCAGCTCCGGCGCGCGCGGGCGCGGGTTGCCGGACGGGAACGCGTCCCGCTTGCTGACGTACACGGTCCGGTAGTCGGCCGCGTCGGCGCAGTCGTTCGCGGCCGACGCCGTGCAGGCGAGGACCTTGAACTGCCGCAGCGCCGAGAACCGGCTCTGCGCGGCCGGGTCGGCGTTACCGGTGATCGCCGGGCGCAGCATGGCGCTGACCTGCACCCGCTTGATCCGCTGCCGGTCGCCGGCCAGGTCGACGCTGACCCCCTTGCCCGCGATCGGGGCGGCGAGCGACGCCCAGTTGGTCGCCTCGTCGTCGTCGATCAGGGCGGTCAGGTTGACGCCGTCACCGGTCGCCGTGGCGCCACTCGTGCCGGACGCCAGGTTGGTCGGCATCTTCACGAACAGCGTCCGGTCGTGGCCGGCCCGGAACTCGGTCGCAGTGACCCGCGCCTCGCCGCGGCCGGGGGCCTGGGCGATGAACGAGTACTTCCCGGCGACCAGGTCGACGGTGTCCGGCAGGGCGGTGGCCGGGTCGGTGTCGGCGACCGCGACCGCGCGGGCCTGGTAGTCACCGACGAACAGCTTCGCGCCCGCCACGACCTTGCCGTGCTCGTCCAGCGGCCGGAACCTCACCGTGGACTCGTTCGCGTACGGCGACGCGAAACTCGGCGTCGGGTTGACGTCGCCGGCGCCGTTGCTGGCCGCGCCCTCACCGAGGCCGCGCTTCGCGAACGCGTTCCAGATGATGTCCTGGTTCTTCCCGCCGAAGCGGACCTGGTCGGCGGCGATGAGCGCGTCCCGGGCGTCGACCTGGCTGTTGGCCGAGTTCGCCAGCAGCAGGAACGAGTCGAACACCAGCTGGATCCAGCGCCGGTTGCCCGGGCACTTGGTGACCGCGACCTTGCCGTTGGCGCAGGCCTTCTGCAGGGCCGCGCTGCCGGTGCCGTACCGCTTCATGAACGCGGAGCGGACGTCGAAGTTGGCGGCGCTCCACACCTCGCCGGAGGCGTGCACCTGCAGGCCGACGAAGTCGTAGTCGACGTGGCTGTAGTTGAGCGGGCTCCGGCTCATGTTGAAGTTGCGGATGCCGGCGCCGCCGTCACCGGTCACGTACTCGCCGATGGTGTAGGCGCTGCTGCCCTTCGGCATGTAGCCGTGCTCGTAGAGGTACTCGATCGCGAGCAGGTCGGACCAGCTCTCGCTCATGCCCTGCGGCGAGCTCAGACCCGCGTTCGGCCCGGCGATCATGCGGTTCGTGATGGCGTGCGTGTATTCGTGGGCGATCACCGACATGTCGTAGTCGCCGTCCACGCAGGGCCCGTAGAAGGCGCCGGCGATGGGCTGCCACAGGTACATGTTCGTGATCGGGGCCTCGCCGTCCGGCGGGGTGATCTGGTTGGCGTTGTTGCGGGCCGCGAAGTCCGGCGGGCCGCCGCTGATGCCACCGGCCTGCGCGTTGCCCTGCTCGTAGTCGTTGCCGAGGCCTGCCCCGGTGAAGTTCTCGGCCTGCATGTTCCAGGTCTCCTCGGTGAAGCCGAGGTGGTACGACCAGTCGTGCATCCGGTTGTGCATGGCGAACAGGTTGGCCCGGGCCGCGTCGATGTCGTTCTCGGCCGGCGTCGTGAAGACGGTGGGCGCGCACTGCTCCTTGAACCACTGGTTGGTCCAGCGGTACCGGTAGTCGCGGTCCGGGCGCGGGGTGGCGGTCTCGGTGCCGACCGTGAACGGGTCGTTCGAGTTCCAGTTCTCCACCGCGATCGCGTTGTTGCCGCGGGTCGTGAACGTCGGCTGGTCGGTGGCCGGGTCGACGTCCCAGCCGATCGGCGACGCCGGGGTGCCGACGACCTCGTCGCAGCGGCGGGACGGGAACTGGCACCACGTCCTGCGGGTGTCCGCCGACGAGTGGTCGGTGCGCGGCGAGTTCGGGAAGACGTCCCACTCCGGGTTGTCGCTGTCCGCGTCCACGATGCTGTCGCTGACCAGCACCGCGCCGTCCCGGGCGTCGACCCAGGTGGTGTACGCGACCGGGTCCGCGCCGGTCAGGTCCTGTCCGAGGGTGACCTGGTAGGCGGCGCGGGCGCCCTGCTCCGGGGTCGGCACGGCGACCAGCTCGGTGGCGAGGACGGTCGGGCTGGTGAGACCGGCGTCGGAGGCGGCGATCCGCTCGGCGTCGGCCTTGCTGAGCGTGGCCGGCGCCGGCGCGGCCCCGTCCCGGGCCAGCGACGAGCTGACGCTCCACACCTCCCCGTTGCGCACCCCGACCGAGAGCAGGCCGTCGCGGCCGGCCACCAGGTCGCCGAAGCGCTGCCGGAGGATGACGACGGCGCCCTCGCCGAGCTGCTGCTTCGTCAGCACCTCGAGGGCGTCCGCGCCGCTCTGCGTCAGGCCCAGCACGTCGAGGTGCGAGGCGACGTAGGCCTGGGCGGCCGCGACCGGCTCGGCCGGAAGGCCCTCGGCCAGCGGCGCCGCGGTGGACGTGAGCGCGGCCGGGGTGCCGAGCGTATTCCAGCGGACCAGCGCGCCGGACTCGGCCGCGCCCTCCCGCTGCGCCGCGGTGGGCGCGAGGCTGCCGCGGCGGTTGTCCCTGCTGTGGTCATGGTCATGGTCGTCGTGGACCCGGGCGGTCCGGGGTGGCTCTGCGGGAGCCGCGCTGCTCGCCGTAGCGGGAGTGAGCACGAGCACCGCCGCGACGAGGGCTGTTGTGGATGCCGCCGACGCACGGGATGGTGTGCGCACGGTACCTCCTTTTTGGACGGCCTTTTACCGACCCCGCCATCCGATCAGCCGGACGGGCCCCGGCGACATGGGCCGAACATCCACAATCGAAGTCGATCAATTGCGAAAGTCGTCGATGTCGCCGGGTCGCGGTGCCCCCTAGGCCGCCTCGTCCAGGCGCCGGCGCTGGTCCTCGGTGAGGATCACGTCGCGGGCGCCCATCGCCTCGGTGATCTGGGCGATCGTGGTGACGCCGACGATGGGCGCGATCCGCCGGGGGCCGCCCGCCAGCCAGGAGAGGACGACCTGGTTGCGGGTCGCGCCGGTCTCCGCCGCGACCGCGTCGAGGACGGCGAGGCGCCGCGTCGTGCCGGGGTGGTCGTAGGCGTCCGGCAGCGGGCGGTCCTCGCGGGTGTAGCCGCCGTCGAGCAGGGTGTTGTAGGCCCACAGACCGAGGTCGTTGCTCGCCAGGTATTCCAGGGTCTCGGCCGTGGCGTGGACGTGGGCGCTCTGCGGCAGCTTCACTCCCGGCAGTGGCTGGAGATAGGAGTAGCGGAGCTGGAGGACCGTGTAGGGCTCGAGGCCCCTGCTCCGAGCGATGCCTCGTGCCCTCTCCACCCGCCAGACGGGGTGGTTCGAGACGCCCAGCCGGTCGACTCTCCCCTGGGCCACGAATCCGCCCAGAGCGGTGACCGTCTCCTCCAGCGGCGTGGCCCGGTCCTCGATGTGCGCCCAGTAGAGCTCGACCTTCTCGGTCCGCAACCGCTCCAGGCTCCGGTCCAGCGCGGTGGTCAGCGCCTTCTCCGACAGCCCCTCGACGTGCTCGGGGAACCCGTTGGCGACCGTCGGCTCGGCGCCGGCCTTGGTGCTCAGCCGGACCCGTTCCCGGGCGCCGGGCCGCCGGTCCAGCCATCGGCCGATGACGGTCTCGCTCTGCCCGCCGAAGCCGCTCGGGTGCATCCACCACGCGTAGTTGTTCGCCGTGTCGATCCACTCCCCGCCCAGCTCCCGATAGCGGTCGAGCAGGTCGAAGGATTGTGCCTCGTCGATGCGGGTGCCGAGCGCCAGGGCGCCGAGAACGATCGTGATATCGGTTGCCATGCCCGTTACCCTGTCGCCTGGAGCGCGCTCCAGGTCAAGCATCCACGGGGAGATTCCATGCCGTACACACCGGGCGAGGCGGCCGGCCGGATCGGGGTCAGCATCGACACGATCCGCTACTACGAGAAGATCGGCCTGATGAACGGGGTCCAGCGCGACTCCGTCGGCCGCCGGGTCTTCTCCGACCACGACCTGTCCCGGCTGGGGCTGCTGCGCTGCCTGCGCGACTCCGGGATGCCGATCGCGCGGCTGCGCCGGTTCGCCGAACTGCTCGAGGAGGGCGACCACACCGCGGGGCAGCGCGCGGCGCTGCTCGAGGAGCATGATCGCGAGATCGACGAGAAGGTCGCCCAGTTGCGGCTCGAGCAGAAGCGAGTACGGGAGAAGATCGAGTGGTACCGGTCGGTAGCGGAACACTGACGTACGTCAAGAGCATCACCTTCGACTGCGCCGACGCCCTCGTGGTCGCGCGGTTCTGGGCGGCGGCGCTCGGTGGCGAGCTGGACTCCGGCGCCACGAGCGGCAAGGCGTACGTCGAGGCGCCCGGCTGGGGCGGCCCCAACCTGTGGTTCCAGCGCGTGCCGGAACCCGCGGTCGCGAAGAACCGCATGCACTTCGACCTGCGCGCCCCGGGCGGCGACGTGCCGGCCGAGGTGGCCCGGCTGAGCGCGCTCGGCGCCACGGTGGTGACGCCCGGCGACCTGACGGTGATGGCCGACCCCGAAGGCAACGTGTTCTGCGTCGAGGCCTAGGCGGGGACTGTTCTCTCCTCGTACACATGCTCGGCAGTGGCCCGCGCCCAACGGCCTGTCGAGAAACGCCCCAGCGCAAGCACCGCCAGGCCGAGCCCCACGAGGATCCACCAGCCCACGGCGGGCGCCACCGCCGAGGCCACCACGGCGCCGATGACCGCCACGCCCAGCGCGCTGCCCACCTGCCGGCTGGTCGAGGCGATCGCGGCCGCGACGCCCGCCCGCGCACGCGGCATGCCGGAGACCGCGGTGTTCGTGATCGGGGTGTTGACCATGCCGAAGCCGAGACCGAAGAGCAGGTAGCCGATCACCAGCTGCCAGACCGGCGAGGTGGCGTCCGCCTGCGTGAGCGGGAGCATGCCGAGGGCCATCGCGGAGCCGGCCACGGTGAGCGGCAGGCGGGTGCCGCGCGCCCCGACGAGCCGGCCGGAGAGCGGCGAGGCGATCACCGTCATCAGCGCCATCGGCAGCGTGTAGAGGCCGGCGTGCAGGGCCGAGAGCCCGCGCTGCTCCTGCAGGTAGAGCGTGTTGAGGAAGAGGAAGCCGCCGAGGGCCGCGAAGGCGCAGACCGCGATCAGGGTGGCGCCGCTGAACGGGGCGCTGCGGAAGAACCGCAGCTCGATGAGGGGTTCGGTGCGCCGCGGCTCCCACCACAGCAGGCCGCCGAGAGCGGCCATCCCCAGCAGGAAGCAACCCCAGGTCTGCGGGGACGTCCAGCCCGCGTTCGGTCCCTCGATGATTCCGTACGTCGTGGCCGACAGGATGACCAGCACCAGGACCTGCCCGACCGGATCGAGGCGGCGCGGGTGCTCGGCGCGCGACTCCGGGATGAAGCGCCACGCCAGCAGGAACGCCGCGATCCCGACCGGCACGTTGATCCAGAAGATCGAGCGCCAGCCGAACGCGTGCACCAGGACGCCGCCGGCGAGCGGGCCGAGGGCCATGCTGAAACCGGTCACCGCACCCCAGACGCCGATGGCCCGGGCCCGCTCCTTCGGCTCGGTGAAGGTGTTCGTGATGATCGACATGGCGACCGGGTTGAGCATCGACCCGCCGACGGCCTGGACCATCCGGAAGGCGATCAGCCATCCGAGCGACGGCGCCACGCTGCACAGCAGGGAGCCGAAGGTGAACAGCGCGAGACCGATCTGGAACACCCGGCGCCGGCCCACCCGGTCGGCGGTCGAGCCGGCCAGCACCAGCAGGCTCGCGAGGACCAGGGTGTACGCGTCGATGGTCCACTGCAGGCCGGAGACCGACGCGCCGAGCTCGGCCCGGATCGCGGGCAGCGCGATGTTCACGATCGTGACGTCGAGGCTGATGATCAGCAGGCTCATGCAGCAGATGGCCAGGACGAGGTAGCGGCGGGGCACGTCCGCAGTTCTACCCGCAGGAGGATGTTGCTCACATCGGCGGTTGTTTTCCCGGCGGAGGTATTTGGGCAGTCTGGGGCCATGAAAATCTGGCCTGGCAACCCGTATCCGCTGGGTGCGACATACGACGGCGGCGGCACCAACTTCGCGATCTTCTCGGAGGCGGCGACCCGCGTCGAACTCTGCCTCTTCGACGAGAACGGCAACGAGACCCGCGTCGACCTGCCGGAACGCGAGGCACTCGTGTGGCACGGCTATCTGCCACGGGTGGTGCCGGGGCAGCGGTACGGCTACCGGGTGCACGGCCCGTACGACCCGTCGCGGGGGCTGCGGTGCAACCCGTCGAAGCTGCTCCTCGACCCGTACGCGAAGGCGATCGACGGCGACTTCACCTGGGACCAGGCGCTGTTCTCGTACAACTTCGGCGATCCGGGCTCGTACAACGACGCCGACTCGGCGCCGTTCGCCGCGAAGTCCGTGGTGATCAACCCGTTCTTCGACTGGGGCAACGACAAGCCGCTGAAGATCCCGATGTGGGAGACGGTGATCTACGAGGCGCACGTGAAGGGCATGACGGTCCAGCACCCTTCGATCCCGGAAGACGTCCAGGGCACCTACTCCGGGCTGGCTCACCCCGAGATGATCAAGTATCTCAAGAGCCTGGGCGTGACCGCTGTCGAGTTGATGCCGGTGCACCAGTTCGTGCACGACAGCGGGCTGGTCGAGAAGGGCCTCTCCAACTACTGGGGTTACAACACCATCGGCTTCTTCGCGCCGCACAACGGGTATTCGTCCTTCGGCGGGATCGGCGGGCAGGTCCAGGAGTTCAAGGCCATGGTGAAGGCCCTGCACGCGGCCGGGATGGAGGTCATCCTGGACGTGGTCTACAACCACACCGCCGAGGGCAACCATCTCGGTCCGACGCTGTCGTTCCGGGGGATCGACAACCCGGCCTACTACCGGCTTGTCGATCAGGACAAGTCCTATTACTACGACACCACGGGTACGGGGAACAGCCTCAACGTCCGGCACCACGAGTCGCTGCGGCTGATCATGGACTCGCTCCGGTACTGGGTGACCGAGATGCACGTCGACGGCTTCCGGTTCGACCTGGCCGCCGCCCTGGCCCGCGAGTTCCACGAGGTGGACCGCCTGGCCGCCTTCTTCGACCTGGTCAACCAGGACCCGGTGGTCTCGCAGGTGAAGCTCATCGCCGAGCCGTGGGACGTCGGCGACGGCGGCTACCAGGTCGGCGGCTTCCCGCCCAACTGGACCGAGTGGAACGGCAAGTACCGGGACTCGGTCCGGGACTTCTGGCGCGGCGAGCCGTCCAGCCTCGGCGAGTTCGCGTCCCGGTTCACCGGCAGCTCGGACCTCTACCAGGACGACGGCCGGCGGCCGATCGCGTCGATCAACTTCGTCACGGCGCACGACGGCTTCACGCTGAACGACCTGGTCAGCTACAACGAGAAGCACAACGACGCGAACGGCGAGGGCAACCGGGACGGCGAGAGCCACAACCGGTCCTGGAACTGCGGGGTCGAGGGCCCGACCGACGACGCCGACGTGGTGATGCTGCGCGAGCGGCAGAAGCGCAACTTCCTCACCACGCTGCTGCTCAGCCAGGGCGTGCCGATGATCGCGCACGGCGACGAGCTGGGCCGCACCCAGCAGGGCAACAACAACGTCTACTGCCAGGACGGGCCGATCTCGTGGGTGGACTGGCAGGACTCGCGCAACTTCGACGTGCTGACCGGTTTCGTCCGCCGGCTGCTCGCCCTCCGCGCCCAGCACCCGATCTTCCGGCGCCGCCGGTTCTTCACCGGTGAGCCGGCCGGCGACTCGAAGCTGCCGGACATCGCCTGGCTGCGCCGCGACGGCGAAGTGATGACCGACGAGGACTGGCACACCCGCGGCGGGATGACCATGACGGTGTTCCTGAACGGTCACGGCATCCCCGAGCGCGACGCCCTCGGCGAGGAGATCAAGGACGACTCGTTCCTGCTGCTCTTCAACCCGCTCGACGAGGACGTGTCGTTCACGGTGCCCGGCCGCGACTACGGCCGCACCTGGGAGGTCGTGGCGAACACGGCCGACCCGCTGCTGGCCGGCCGCCGCCGCACGTTCAAGGCGGGCAGCCAGATGGGCGTGATGCGGCACAGCCTGGCCGTGCTGAGGTGCCGCTACTAGGTCACCGCGGGTGGGCGGCGGCGGCCGGATCGGGGAGAATCGGGGCGTGGGGGAAATTCTTGACATCCAGCGCATCTACCTCGAACCGGCCGCCGCCGAGCTGCCGCGCGGCAAGGAGGTGCTGAGCCGCTACCCGGACGCCACGATCGTCGAGGTGGAGAGCCACCAGCGCATCCCGGAGCTGTACGGCGACGAGACGAACGTGCGGCGCTGGGTGCGGATCAAGCGGGAGGCCCTGGTCCTCGGCGTGAAGAAGACGATGACGGCCCGGCCGAACGGGCGGTCCGCCGACTTCATCGCCCCCTCCACGGCGAACGGCTGCGCGATGGCCTGCGCCTACTGCTACGTCCCCCGGCACAAGGGCTACAGCAACCCGATCACGGTCTTCGCCAACATCGAGCGCATCACCGGCTATCTCGGGCGGCACGTGGGGCGGCAGGGCGTCAAGCCGGAGGCCAACGAGTGCGACCCGGTCAGCTGGGTCTACGACATCGGGGAGAACTCCGACTGCTCGCTCGACGCGAGGATCAGCGACAACGTCCGGGACCTCGTCACGCTCTTCCGGGCGCTGCCCACGGCGAAGGCCAGTTTCGCGACCAAGCACGTCAACCGCGACCTGCTGG
Source organism: Actinoplanes sp. NPDC023714 (assembly GCF_040639855.1). Classification (NCBI taxonomy): domain Bacteria; kingdom Bacillati; phylum Actinomycetota; class Actinomycetes; order Micromonosporales; family Micromonosporaceae; genus Actinoplanes; species Actinoplanes sp. NPDC023714. The sequence goes on along the minus strand of NZ_JBFAAR010000018.1, from coordinate 40,406 downwards.
ACTGGGATCCGCAGCAGCGCACCCGGATCCGCTTCTCGCTGATGCCGCAGGCCGACGCGAAGGTGCTCGACATCCGGACCAGCCCGATCGCCGAACGGATCGCCGCGATCGACGACTTCGTCGAGGCCGGGTACGAGGTTCACGTCAACTTCAGCCCGGTCGTGGTGCGCGACGGCTGGCTCGACGACTGGCGGGAGCTGCTCGACGAGCTGGACGCCGGCCTCGGCGAGAAGGCGAAACGGCAGCTGGCCGCCGAGATCATCTTCCTGACCCACAACCGGAACCTGCACGAGGTCAACCTGGGCTGGCACCCGAAGGCCGAGGAGCTGCTCTGGCGCCCCGACCTCCAGCAGGTGAAACGGTCGCAGAACGGCGACCTGAACGTCCGCTACCGCACCGGGGCGAAGGGCGCCTACGTGCACGCCCTGACCGCCCTGATCGCCGAGCGGACGCCCTACCTCCGGGTGCGCTACGCCTTCTGATCCCTCTCAGACGCGGAACCGCGACACCAGGGTGTTCAGGTCCGTCGACATCCGCGCCAGCTCGGCGATGGCCTGCTGCGTCTCCCCCACGCCGTGGCTGGTGTTCTGCGCGGCCTGCGCCACGCCCACGATGCTGCGGGAGATGTCGCCGGTCCCGGTGGCCGCCTCGGAGACGCTGCGGTTCATCTCGGCCGTCGTCGCCGTCTGCTCCTCGACCGCGGACGCGATGGTGGTCTGGAAGTCGCTGATCCGCCCGATCACCTCGGAGATCTTCTCGATGGCGGCGACCGCGCCCTCGGTGTCGGCCTGGATCGCCTCGACCCGGCGGGAGATGTCCTCGGTGGCCCGGGCGGTCTCCTGCGCGAGGTCCTTCACCTCGGAGGCGACGACCGCGAACCCCTTGCCGGCGTCGCCGGCGCGGGCCGCCTCGATGGTGGCGTTCAGCGCGAGCAGGTTGGTCTGCTCGGCGATCGAGGTGATCGTCTTGATGACGTTGCCGATCTCCGCGGACGACTCGCCGAGCTTGTTCATCGTGGAGGACGTCGAGGAGGCGAGGCTGACGGCTTCGGCGGCCACCTGGGCGGCCTCGCTGGCGTTGTGCGAGATCTCCCGGATCGACGCGCCCATCTGCTCGCCGCCGGCCGAGACCGTGTCGACGCTGCGGGAGATCTCCTCGGCCGCGCTGGACACGTGCGCGGACTGCTCGGACGCCTCCATCGCCGAGTTGGCGATCTGCGCGGCCGTACTGGTCATCTCCTCGCTGGCGCCGGCGAGCGAGGCCGCCGACCCCTCGATCGTGGTGATCGCGTCGCGCAGGGAGGCGGTTGCGGCGTCCAGCGAGCGGCCCATCCGGCCGGTCTCGTCGTCGCTGGTCAGCCCGGTCCTCTGGGTGAGGTCGCCGGCCTCCAGGGCGGCGCAGACCCGCTGCACCGCGGCGATCGACCCGACGATCTTGGTGGCGATGTAGAAGGCCATGACGAGGGCCACCGCGAGCCCACCGGCCAGCAGGACGATCTGGACGATCCGGCTCTGCTCGTAGCTCGACCGGGCCGCCGCGGCGTTCTTGGCGGCGTCGGCGGTCTCGGCGGCGTCCAGGTCGGTCACGTCGGCGTAGATCGTCTGCAGGATCGGGATGGTCACCGTGTCCCGGACCGTGGACCACTGCGCCAGCTTGCTGGCGGCGCCGAGCGGCAGCAGCTTCTCCTTCACGGCCGTGACGTAGGCGTTCCACTGTGTCTGCAGGTGATCGATGGTGTCCGGGTTCCCGGTCGGCATGCTGTCGCGGTAGGCCGTCATCGCCGCCTCGAACGTCTCGAGGTCGTCGCTCACGGCGTTGGTGAACTTCGTGATCGACGCCTGGTCCGGCGAGAGCGCCTGGTTGGCGACGTCCGAGCGGGTCTGCATCACGGCGGCCTTGACCTGCCCGATGGCCCGGATGCTCGCCACGTTGCTCTCGTAGATCAGCTGGGCCTTGGCGCTGGTCTCGCTCAGCGACATCAGGCCGCCGACGCCCACGACGAGCGCCACGACGGCGGCCACGGCGACCGCACCCAAAATCTTGATTTTGACGCTGAGATCCGCGAAGGACCACCGGCTCACCGAACTCACAGAACCACCGTAGGACGCCATCGGTGATCGCGGGGCGGAGTCCGGACGCCTCCCTGACCCCATCGGCACCACTGATGAACTCGGGGCCCGGCGGTCACCCGCCGGGCCCCGGGGGGCCGGAAAGTCACGCGACCGTCATGCGAATCGGGCGGCGATCCAGTCGGCCACGTAGTTCACCGACTCGAAGACCGCCTCCTCGTGGTCGGCTCCCGGCAGGCCGAGGAAGGTGACCGGGACGCCGTACGCCTGGATCTGCGGCACCAGGAAGTCGGTGGAGAGGAAGTACGGCACCGCCTCGTCGTCCTCCCCGTGCACGATCAGCACCGGCGCGCTCGGCGCGGTCTGGGCCGGGTTCTCGTACGAGGCCATCTTGGTGACCACGGCGGCCGGCACGTTCCCGCCCTTCACCAGCTGCGCGGCGGTGAAGTCCTGGTAGGTCTCGAGGATCTCGGGGAGGCAGCCCGAGCTGAGCACCCCGGCCTTGGCCTGGGCCGGGGCGGCGAGCACCGTGTTCGGGTTGAAGGTCGGTTCCACGGCCGCGAGACCGTAGAGCGCCATCGGGAGGTAGCCCTGGCCGGGCGTGCCCGCGATCTCCGGGATGATGTACTGGGTGTTCGAGACCGGCGCGATGCTGGCCGTCCCCTTCAGCACCAGCGTCCCGTCGTACGAGGGCGCCAGCTGGCTCGCGAAGAGCGCGCCCTGCCCGCCCTGCGAATGCCCGTCCACGACGTACTGCAGGGAGAGCGCCGCGTCGAGGCTGCGCGCGGCCCGCACGCTGTCGATCAGGGACCGGCCCTCGCTGTTGCCGATGAGGTAGGGGTGGGCCTGCGGCGTACCCAATCCGGGGTAATCCGGGGCGGCGACCGTCCATCCTCGCTCGAGGAGCTCGGCGACCGCGGCGCGGGCCTCGGGCCAGAAGACGCCGTAGTTGGCCGAGGGCGCGCACTGGTCGGCGAGCCCGGTGGTCCCGTGCGCCCAGGCGACCGTCCTGTTCTTCTTGCCGGACTTCGGGGTGAGGACCAGACCGGTCGCGGTGATGACATTTCCGGTCACGCCGGTGGTGACGTACTGGACGCGGCGGCCCGTCGCGAGCGGCGCCAGCTCGGCCGGCAGGGAGACGGCCGAGGACGACAGCACCAACCCCGGCAGTGACGCCGCGGCGGCTGGCTGGGCGGCCGTGGCGACCGTGCCGCAGACGGCGAGAAGAACCGCCGGCAGCACGCGTGACACGATTTTCATGAGCATCCTGTCCCTGGAAGTGATGGGGAAGCGATCGCGAGGGCAGCCTAAAACCGATCACTGCCAGACGGATCCGTATTCGAGGACACAGATGCCCGGCCACCTATCCGATGTGGACTCACCGGTTGCGGCAAAGCGAAGATCCATTTAAGCGGAACCTCATTCAGACCCCGCTCGGGAATGTCTCCGGCTCGCGGGTCACGACCCGCATCGTGTGCAGCGGCCGCAGCGCGTGCGTCTCGTCGAACCACAGGAATGCGTCGTAGCGGTCGCCCAGAATCGTCGGCACGTAATTCGCCCACCGCTCCCGGTGCGCCTGATAGACCACGCCTATCGCGCGATGTGCTAATTCGGTCGTGAGAAGGCCGGGTCTGTCATTTCCACCCGGGAAGACCATGAGGGCGCAGGGCGGCGCCGTCGCGTGCAGCACGTCCTCGAGCGAGTCCGGCCGCGCCTCCGGCACGGCCATCACCTCCATGTGGTCACCCCAGGAGGGTCCGGCCACCACACTTCCCCGGTACGTGCCGAAGCCGACCAGCAGCACCTCGTCGTCCCCGAAGCGCTCGCGGGCGAGCTGCCCCAGGGTGACCTCGCCGTACCGGGCCTGGTCCGTGGCCCGGGCGTCGCCGACGTGCGTGTTGTGCGCCCAGACCACGGCCCGCGCATCCGGGCCGTACCGGTCGAGCAGCCGGTCCAGGGTCTCGTCCATGTGCCGGTCGCGGATGTTCCAGGCGTCCGCCCCGCCGCGCACCATGGTCCGGTAGTAGCCCTCGGCGCCCCGCACGACCTCGGCGTTCTGCCACGTCCCGAAGTCGCGTCCGCGCAGGTCGCTGAGCATCCGGACGACCTGGTCCTCGCAGGTCGCGCCGACGAACCGGGTGGCCCAGCCGTACGCGTTGGGATCCTCGTCGTACGGCTCGAAGCACTTGTACGCGTCGAGCGCCGGCGGCACCATGTCCGGCTCGTGCTCGCGCAACCAGGTGAGGATCTCCCGCATCGACTGCCACAGCGAATACACGTCGAGCCCGTGGAACCCGGCCCGCTCACCCTCGGGCCGGCGCGCGTTGAAGTCGCGCAGCCATCGGGTGAAGTCGACGGTCTCCTCGTTCGCCCACATCCAGGTCGGCCACCTGTCGTACCGGACCAGGGCGGCCCGCGGGTCCTCCGGCGCGCCCGGCGCGCACCGCACCGCGGCGTCCACCCGCTCGCAGTCCGGCCAGTCGCCCTCGACCGCCACGAACGAGAAGCCGCGCTCCTCGATGAGCCGCCGGGTGAGCGCGGCCCGCCAGCTGTAGAACTCGTGCGTGCCGTGGGTGGCCTCGCCGATCTGGACGACCCGGGCGCCGGCCGCCCGGTCCAGCAGAATCTCCAGATCGCCGGGGTCCCGCAACGGCCGGGCCATCGACGCGACCTCGTCCCCGTACCGGATCATCCTGATGCGGTACCCCGGGCGAGTTGCCCTATACGTCCGACTTCACCGGTGTGGGCGTTCGTCTCGGTGGCCGGCGCAGGCCGCGCTGCCAGGATGCAGGTGTCGTCGTCCGGGTTGGCCCGGCGCAACCGGGCCACCAGCTCGGCCAGCGGGCGCAGCGGCGCGGCGCGGACCGCCTCGTCGACCGTGGCGATCACCGCGTCCAGCCCGGCGTCGAGGCTCTTCCCCCGGTGCTCGACCAGGCCGTCGGTGTAGAGCAGCAGGACGTCCCCGGGAAGGAAGCCGGTGACCGCGTTCGTGTACGTCGCGCCCTCCACCACGCCCAGGACGTGCCCCTGCGGCCGGGCCAGCATCCGGGTCCGGCCGCCCCGGTTCAGCAGCGGCGGTGGGTGACCGGCCTGCGCCCAGACCAGCTCGCGGCGGGCCGCGTCGAACCGGGCGATCACCGCGGTGGCGGAGACCTCGGGCGTCTGCAGCTCCAGCTCGCAGGTGAGCCGGTTGAGGTGCCCGAGGATCGCGGCCGGGTCGCTGGTGACCACCGAGAGGGCGCGCAGGGCGTGCCGTAGCTGGGCCATCGTGGTGGCCGCAGGGGTGCCGTGCCCGGCCACGTCGCCGACCGCGAGCAGCACCGAGCCGTCGCGCAGCGCGGCCGCGTGGTACCAGTCACCGCCGACCAGCGCGTCCCCGGAGGCCGGCAGGTAGCGCACCGCCGCCTTCAGGCCGGGCAGCTCGATCGGCTCGTCCGGGATCGGCAGGATGATCCGCTGCAGCTGGGCGGCGAACTCGTGCTCGGCCGCGAGGGTGCGCCGCTGCTCGTCGAGCTCGTGCTCCACCGCGGCCAGCCGTTCCGCGCCGGCCTGCTGGTCGGTGACGTCCTGCACGATGCCGTAGATGCGCAACGGCCGGCCGTCGGCGTCGCGGACCGCGTCGGCGACCGTACGCAGGTGCTTGATCCGGCCCCCGATCCGGACCCGGGTGATCAGGTCGACGCGCTCGGCGCAGCGGAACGCGGCCAGCGCGGCGAACCGCAGCGGCTGGTCGTCGGCGACCGCCATCCGCTGCGCCTCCTCCTGGCTGATCGGGCCGAGAGCCGGCTCCCGCTCGTAGATCCGGTAGATCTGCGGCGACCAGTAGATGTCGCCGCTCACCAGGTCCCACTCGCCCCAGCCGAGCTTGCCGAGCTCCTCCATGCCGTCGAGGCGGTCGCGCTCCCGGCCCGGGTTGTCCCGGCGGTCCCAGGCCAGCAGCAGGCCGGGGCCGAGCGGCCGGGCGCGCACGGTGTATTCATTCTCGCCGATCCGCAGCGGGCCGAGCGCGGCCGGCTCGCCGGTGTCCAGCACCCGCTGGTAGACGGCGCAGCGCTCGGCCGCGGTCACCTGCGGATAGTGCCGGCTCACCGGCATCCCGATCAGCTGGCAGCCGTGCCGGCCGTCCGGGGTGACCGCGCCCGGGCTGGCCGCGGCCCAGACCAGGTCGGTGAGCAGGCCCTCCTCGTCGCGCTCGGCCACGAAGTACCCGGACATGCCGGGCAGCGCGTCGAGGACACCCTGGACGGTGGTGAGCCACGGCGTGGCCCGGGACCGGCCGGTCTCGGAGCGGGCGAGGGTGGCGATGAGAGCCGAGAGGTCACTCTGCTCCTGGGCGGTGTCCAGCAGCTGAATGACCTTCCCGGCCATCTCCTCCACATCGCAGCGCTGCCCCGCTGCCATCCTCAGCAGGTGCCGGTGGGCTTCGGCGAGCCGGCACCGCGCCCGGCCGGCCAGGAGCCCCACGGCGCGCTCGACGCGCAGCCGGGAATGCTCCTCGCCCGCTCCGGGGCGCAGCGCGCCGGGCGCCTGCGCGTACACCTGACCACCCACCAGCGACCTCCCCGCCCGCTCTGGGTTCCTGCTTACGCCAGGCCGCGCCCGCGCCGCATCCCCCGATCATCCGGGCAGGCCTCCTGCCTGCGGCATCGCACCGCACGGGTCACCCGGTCGGGCGTCGGGCGTTCGGGGCAATGACACGACGTCAAGGGCCTCGAATGCCCTGAATGGACTAATCCGTCTAGTCGAGTTCGAAGAGGGTGCGCATCGCCTCGGTGAGCCGGGCCATGCTCGCGCCGGTCACCATGCCGATCCGCTCGGCGCCGGTCGACGCGGGCAGCCGGCGCATCCGGTTGATCACCACGACACCGGTGATCGGATCCTGCTCGGTGAGCGCCACGGCGTACGGCGGGAGCTCGGTCACGCCCCGCTGGCGCACGATCGGCGCGCAGAAGGGCGCGGCGTTGCTGCGTTCGTTGTAGGAGTCCCCGGAGAGCACGAGCACGCGGTATCGCAGGTCGGCACGGTCGCCGATGGTCCAGATCTCCCCGCGGCGCACGTCAGCCCAGTCCTGCGGGCAGGGGTATCCGGCGCGGCATGGCAGGAAGCGTACCGCCGCCCCGATCTCGGCAGACGCCACCCCGCCGACTACCGCTCAAGCAGCGCGGCCGGCGGCCTTCTCCCGGTACATCGCCTGATCGGCGCGGCGGATCAGGCCGTCGGCGTCGAGCGTGCCGTCGGAGCGGATCACCCCGACGCTGGCGCCGACCCGCACCTGCTCCCCCGCGATCGGGACCGGCGCGGCGACCGCGGCCCGCACGTGCCCGGTCAGCCGCTCCTCGGCGTCCGGGTACGCGGAGATCAGCACGAACTCGTCGCCGCCGTACCGGGCCACCGTCTCGCCGTCCCGCAGCCCCTCCCGGAGCCGGGCCGCCACCGCGGTGAGCAGCCGGTCGCCGGCCAGGTGGCCGAGGCGGTCGTTGACCGCCTTGAACCCGTCGAGGTCGCAGAAGAGCAGCACCACGGAAGGCCCGGCGGCCAGCGCGGCGTCGAGGCGGCGCCACAGCTCGGCCCGGTTCGGCAGCCCGGTCAGCAGGTCGTGAGTGGCCTGGTGGCGCATCGCCGCCTCGGCGATCTCCCGCTGCTCGGCGAGCCGGGCCACCCGGATCGCCACGAGCACGACGATCAGCAGGTTGCCGACGGTGAGCAGCGCGGTGTCGCCCCGTACGCCGAGGAACTCGCGGATCGCCGAGACCATCGGCACCACGGTGACCGCGACGGTCAGGAACAACACCCGGATCCGGAAGGGACGCTCCGCGGGCCCCGGGCCGGCCTCGGCCAGCCGGGACGCGCCGGGCAGCATCATGGCGAGACCGACCAGCAAGTAGCAGATCATGAAGAGCATCTCGGCGCCGGGCGGGGAGGCCGAGCCGTCCGGGCCGGCCGCCAGCATCGTGACCGCGTTGGCGGCCAGGTCGAACACCACCGCGGCGACGAGGGTCAGCAGCGCGGGTGACCGGTCCGCCGCGATCTGCACCAGGCGCACCAGCGCGCCGAGCAGCCCGGCCAGCAGCAGAACCGTGGCGAGCACCGTGGTCTGGCGCCCGGTCGTCATCCGGGCCGCGTTCAGGCCCGGTTGCAGCAGCGCGCTCCACAGGATCGCCGCCACCACGATCGCCACCACGGCGGCGTCGATCAGCCCGCCGACGTCGTTGCGGCCGCGCCGCAGCACCAGGCAGACCGCGGCCACCAGCAGAACCACGTGGCCGGCCGCCACCAGCGGATTCCCGGGCGCGGCGATGGCGAGGCCGGCGAGCCAGGCCACCAGGTTGTTGAGCAGGAGCAGACCCATCCCGCAGGCGAACAGCGCGTACGGGCGGCGCTCGGCCGGCGGCAGCCCGCGGATGACGGCGAGCACCGGGATCACGGCGATGACCGACACGAGCACCATGAGCAGATGGCGCCCGGACGGCGAGGCCGCCGGCATGGCAGCCGTCAACGCGCCCGTCACACCGAGATAGGCGGGCACGCCGAGAATGCGGGTCACAAGCGAAGCCATCGGCCGGAAGGCGCGCGATCTGAGCGTCCTGCTCAACACGTGGACGTGATCGAACCGACGCGGCCGCTATCCCGTAAGAATGACCGCGGGGCCCGTAACGGGCGGGTAACGAGGAAGGACTGAGTGATGTCGCAGAAGGCGCAGATCGGAGTCACCGGCCTGGCGGTGATGGGCCGCAACCTGGCCCGCAACTTCGCCCGGCACGGTCACACCGTGGCGGTGCACAACCGGTCCTACGGCCGCACCAAGGAGCTGGTCGAGGAGTTCGGTCACGAGGGCACGTTCCTCCCGGCCGAGACCGCCGAGCAGTTCGTAGCGAGCCTGGAGCGCCCCCGCCGCGTCGTCATCATGGTGAAGGCCGGCCCGGCCACCGACGCCGTGATCGACGAGTTCGCCCCTCTGCTGGAGGAGGGCGACATGCTGATCGACGCGGGTAACGCGCACTTCGCCGACACCCGCCGCCGGGAGGCCGCCCTGAAGGAGCGCGGCCTGCACTTCGTCGGCACCGGCGTGTCCGGCGGCGAGGAGGGCGCGCTGCACGGCCCGAGCATCATGCCGGGCGGTTCGAAGGAGTCCTACGAGGCCCTCGGCCCGCTGCTGGAGGACATCTCGGCGAAGGTCGACGGCGAGCCGTGCTGCGTGCACGTGGGCCCGGACGGCGCCGGTCACTTCGTGAAGATGGTGCACAACGGCATCGAGTACGCCGACATGCAGCTCATCGCCGAGGCGTACGACCTGCTGCGTCAGGTGGGCGGGCACACCCCGGCCGAGATCGCCGACGTGTTCCGGGGCTGGAACGAGGGCCGGCTCGGCTCGTACCTCATCGAGATCACCGCCGAGGTGCTGAAGCAGACCGACGCGTCGACCGGCAAGCCGTTCGTCGACGTGGTGCTGGACCGCGCCGAGCAGAAGGGCACCGGCCGCTGGACCGTGCAGGCCGCCCTCGACCTCGGTGTCCCGGTCTCCGGCATCGCCGAGTCGGTCTTCGCCCGGGCGCTCTCCGGCGGCGCCGAGGTCCGCGAGGCGGCGGCCGCGGCCGGCCTGCCCGGCCCGGCGTCGAACGCCGGCGTGCACAACGGCGACCTGGTCGCCGACGTCGAGCAGGCGCTGTTCGCCTCGAAGATCGTCGCGTACGCGCAGGGCTTCCAGCAGATCCAGGCCGCGAGCGCCGAGTACGGCTGGGAGATCGACCCGGGCGCCATGGCGAAGATCTGGCGGGCCGGCTGCATCATCCGCGCCAAGTTCCTGGACTTCATCAAGCAGGCGTACGACAAGAAGCCGGAACTGGCCACGCTCCTCGTCGACGAGTACTTCCTGGACGCCGTCTCGGGCGCGCAGGACGCCTGGCGCCGGGTCGTCGTCACGGCGGCGCAGCAGGGCATCCCCTCGCCGGGCTTCTCCTCGGCGCTGGCCTACTACGACGGCCTGCGTGCCGAGCGCCTGCCGGCCGCGCTGATCCAGGGCCAGCGCGACTTCTTCGGCGCGCACACCTACCACCGGGTCGACAAGGAGGGCTCGTTCCACACCCTCTGGGCCACCGACGAGCGCAACGAGATCGACGCCTAGCACCCGACTGCTAGCACCCCGCGCCGCGCCGCAGCCCCGCACCCTTCCCGCTCACCCACCCCCTCCCGATCTTGATGATTCACACAGACCCGGTGCAGCCCGAATCAACAAGATCGAGGGCGGGGTGCCTGGGCGCGGGGCGCGGCGTTCAGGAGCGGGGCGGCGTTCGGAGGCGACGCGCGGCCGTGCAGGGGGCCAGGTGCGGGGCGCGGCGCAGGGTGCGGGGTGCGGACTCACGCCAGGACGATGGTCTTCTCCGTCGTCGTCTCGGCGTTGAGGCGGCGGTAGGGGCGGCTCGCCAGGGCGATCGTCGTCGCGATCACGCCGATGATGCCGGTCAGCACGAAGACCAGGGCGATGCCCCGGTCGGCGCCGGTGCCGAACCACGGGCCGAGTTCGCGCGCACCCCAGCCGTCGGTCATGAAGGGGATGAACACGAACTGGGTGATCGGCGAGATCAGGAACGCGGTGAGCGGCGAGGCGGCCTGCTCCGCGCTCTGCGCCAGCCCGAACACGCGGCCCTGCCGCTCGTAGGGCACCACCTTCTGCAGGATGGTCTGCTCGGCGGCCTCGGCGTAGGGCATGAGCAGCATGTAGAGGTAGAAGCCGACGGCCACCCACCAGATCGACGCGCGCAGCGGGAAGACGATGATGATCGTCCAGAGGGCCACATTGATCAAGAGCAGCAAGCGTACGGGGTGACGGCCGAGCCCGGTCCGGGACACCACGATGCCGCCGACGATCATGCCGGTGCTGAGTACGCCCCAGAGCAGTCCCCAGGCCTGCACCGAGACGAGCGACAGCCCGTACGCGTCGGCCAGGGCCATGAAGACGCCGCCGAGGAAATTGTTGAACATGCTGAACAGGATCAGCGCGGTCAGCCCCGGCACCCCGGCGATGATCCGCAGCGTGCCGCGGATGTCCACGCCGCCCCGATGACCGTCGGCGTGCGGCTCGGCGGCCCGCTCCGGGAGGGTCACGAAGGACAGGTGCAGGATCGCCAGGCCGAGCGCCGCCATCGCCAGGATGATCACTGAGCGCATCCCGTCGAAGGCCACCAGCACGCCGCTGATCACCGACGTGGTCAGGAACGTCGTGCCGGTGACGGTGCCGACCAGGCCGTTGGCGCGGTCCCGGGTGTCCTCCTCGATGAGCAGCGTGACCAGGGTGGGCATGGCGATGGTCCGGATGTTGCCGGCGATCACGCCGGCCATCAGCAGCAGGACCAGCGCCCAGAGGGCGACGCTCGCCGGGTCGTGGAACTCGTCCGCGGGGGTGAGCAGGTAGACCACCGAGGCGCCGGCGTAGAACAGCAGCGACGCCACCGCCGACCCCTGCAGCGCGGTCTTCTTGCGGTGACCGTCGACGATGCTGCCGAACCAGATGCCGGTGGCGGCGGTGAGCACCAGGAAGATGCCGGAGATGACGCCGGTGGCGAACACCGATCGGGTCTGCAGGTACACCCAGAAGGTGACGGCGAACCAGACGGTGAAGTTCATGACCGACACCAGCAGGGTGTTGGCGAGCAGCTGGTAGAAGGTTCTGACATGGCCCCGGATGACGGTCATGCCAGGCAGGGTACGACCTCAAGCGGGCTGGAGGTCCACCCTTTTCAGGCGGCCCGCACCGGATCGGCGGCCATCAGCGCGCCGCACTCGGCCGCAGGCAGCGGCTTCGCCATGTGGAAGCCCTGCCCGTAGCGGTAGCCCATGGCCCGCAGCCGGTCCGCCTGGGCCCGGCTCTCGATGCCCTCGGCGACCGCCTTGAGCTGGAGGTGCTCGGCGAGCTGCGCGACCGCGCCGGCCACCGCGAGCCGTCCCCGGTCCTCCCCGTCGGCGATGCCGTCGACGAACGACTTGTCGAGCTTGAGCACGTCGACCGGGAACTCCCGCAGCAGGCTGAGCGACGACTGGCCGGTGCCGAAGTCGTCGAGCGCGAGCCGGACGCCCATCTCGTGCAGCGCCTCCAGGGTCTCCCGGACCTGCCAGCCGTCCACCACGGAGGACTCGGTGACCTCGAGGATCAGGTTGCGCGGGGTCAGGCCGGTCTCGCTGAGCACGGCCGCCACCTCGTCGACGAACCCGGCCTCGCGCAGCTGGCGGACCGCGACGTTGACGTTGATCGCCTCGATCGCGCCGGCGCCGTGCTCGGCGCGCCAGCGGGCCAGCTGCTCGCAGGCCTCGCGCAGCACCCACGAGCCGAGCGGCACGATCAGGCCGGACCGCTCGGCGACCGGGATGAACTCGCCGGGCGAGACGAAGCCGCGCTGCGGGTGCTGCCAGCGCACCAGCGCCTCGGCGCCGGCCAGGCCACCGGTGACCAGGTCGAAGACGGGCTGGTAGAGCAGGCGCAGCTCGCCGGCGAGGATGGCGTTGCGCAGCTCGCTGGCGAGCCGGGCGTGCCCGGCCATGTCCTGACGCATCTGCGGCTCGAACCGGACCCAGGACGCCTTGCCGGACTCCTTCGCGGCGTACATCGCGATGTCGGCGTTGCGCAGCACCTCGTCGGCGGTGTCGCCGGCCGCGGCGATCGCGATGCCGGCGCTGGCGTGCAGCAGCAGGTCCTGGTCGCTGAGGTGGAACGGCTCGGCGAGGGCGCGCAGCAGCCGCCCGGCCGCGGTCTCGGCCGCGTCCGGGTCGTCGACCGGCAGCAGCACCGCGAACTCGTCGCCGCCCAGCCGGGCCGCCATCTCGCCGGCCGCGCACTGCTCGCGCAGGCGCTGCGCCACCTGGTAGAGCAGCTGGTCGCCGGCGGCCGGGCCGAGCGTGTCGTTGATCATCTTGAAGTCGTCGACGTCGATCAGGATCGCGGTGGCCGGCTCGCCCGCCTCCAGGCGTTCGCCGAGCGCCACGCCGAAGCGGGTGCGGTTCGGCATGCCGGTGAGGCTGTCGCTGAGCGCGAGCCGCTCGAGCTCGGCCTGCTGACGCCGGATGCCGCGCAGCGCGATGGTGTTCTCGCGGAGGCTGAGCAGCTGGCGGGCGACCACGAACCCGGTGATCAGCACGGCGCCGATGATCACGGTGCGCTGCCGGCCGGTCATGTCCTGGGCGCTGACCGAGACGACGAGCGCGGCCGTGGCGGTGACCGCGAGGAACGGCAGCAGGTTGAAGAGCGACCGGTGGCCGGGCGCCCGGCGCGGCTCGCCGGCCAGGGCGTGCCCCTGGAGCAGGGCGGCCACGCAGACCGCCGCGCCGATCAGCGGCAGGGCCAGCACCGAGAGCGCGAGCCGGCTCAGCTCGTCGCCCGCGATCAGCAGCATGTTGCCGACCACCGCGACGACCGGCACCACGGTCATGACCCGCAGGGCGAACGCGTCGACCATGGTCTCCGGGCGGGCCGCGGCCTTGCCGATCACCACGAGCAGCAGCACGCAGCCGACGCCGATCACGGCGGCGGCGGTCCGGGTGACCAGGGAGGTGCCCGCCGGGGCCAGATCGAGCACGACGTACCAGAAGACCAGCGCGCTGGCGACCGCCACGGTCGCGGCGTCGAGCACCCCCCGCACCCACCCGGCCGCGGTCCGCCGCGGCCCGGGCAGGCCGAGGAACGCCGTCATGAGCAGCACCACGCCGAACGCCATCGGCACCGCGGTCTGCAGCGAGAGGCCGGTGTTGTTGTTGGCCCGGGCCAGCGAGACGCAGGAGGCCACGAGCAGGCAGATCGAGGCGAACCCGAGACGCCGCCAGAACGTGCGGATCGGGCGGCGCAGGCCGGGCCGGCGGGCGATCCGCCAGGCGGCGACGACCGCGGCGGCCTGGGCGACCGGGCCGCCCGCGTAGCCGAGGAACACGTCGGACTCGTGCCGCATCAGCAGCCACACCAGCACCCCGGCGATGGCGGCACCGGCCACCACGACCGGAGCGAGCCCGGCGGCCCGCTTGTCCTCGGCTGCCATCACGGTGTCCGAATGCTCCTCGCCGACTGATAGATCCAGCTTGCGGCATACCAGTCGGCGGGAACGCACAGAACCTGAGATCTAACCGCCCAGCGCCGCGGAGACGACCCCGCGGGCCTCCTCCTGGATGCGGGCCAGGTGGTCCGGGCCGTGGAACGACTCGGCGTAGATCTTGTAGACGTCCTCGGTGCCGGACGGGCGGGCCGCGAACCAGCCGGACTCGGTCACCACCTTGAGGCCGCCGATCGCCGCGCCGTTGCCGGGCGCGCTGGTCAGCACGTTGGTGATCTTCTCACCGGCGAGCTCCTTCGCGGTCACCTGCTCCGGCGACAGCTTCCCGAGGACCGCCTTCTGCTCGCGGGTCGCGGGCGCGTCGATGCGGGCGTACGCCGGCTCGCCGAACCGCGCGGTCAGCTCCCGGTAGTGCTCGCTCGGCGTCTTCCCGGTGGTCGCGATGATCTCGGAGGCGAGCAGGTCGAGCAGGATGCCGTCCTTGTCGGTGCTCCACACGCTGCCGTCGCGGCGCAGGAACGACGCCCCGGCGCTCTCCTCGCCGCCGAAGCCGATCGACGCGTCCAGCAGGCCGGGCACGAACCACTTGAAGCCGACCGGCACCTCGTCGAGGCGGCGGCCCAGGTCGGCGGCGACCCGGTCGATCATCGAGGAGGAGACCAGCGTCTTGCCGATCCCGGCGCCGGCCGGCCAGTCGGTGCGGGCCCGGAACAGGTAGCCGATCGCGACGGCGAGGTAGTGGTTCGGGTTCATCAGCCCGCCGTCCGGGGTGACGATGCCGTGCCGGTCGGCGTCCGCGTCGTTGCCCGTGGCGATCTGGAAGCGGTCCTTCTGGGCGATGAGCGAGGCCATCGCGTACGGGGAGGAGCAGTCCATCCGGATCTTGCCGTCCCAGTCCAGGGTCATGAAGCCGAACCGGGGGTCGACGACCGGGTTGACGACGGTCAGGTCGAGGCCGTGCCGGTCGGCGATCTCGCCCCAGTAGGCCACGCTCGCGCCGCCGAGCGGGTCGGCGCCGATCCGGACCCCGGCCCGCCGGATCGCCTCGATGTCGATGACGCTGGGCAGGTCGTCGACGTAGGTGGCCAGGTAGTCGTACCCGGAGACGGTGGCCGACTCGCGGGCCCGCACCGCGCTGATCCGGCGCACGCCCTTGAGGCCGTCCGCGATGAGCTCGTTGGCCCGGTCCTGGATCCACTTGGTGGCGTCGGTGTCGGCCGGGCCGCCGTTCGGCGGGTTGTACTTGAAGCCGCCGTCGTCCGGCGGGTTGTGCGACGGGGTCACCACGACGCCGTCGGCCAGGCCGTCGCTCTGCGAGCGGGTCTTGTTGTACGTGAGGATCGCGTGCGACAGCGCCGGCGTCGGGGTGTACCCGTCCCGGCTGTCGATCAGCGTCGTCACGTCGTTCGCGGCGAACACCTCGAGCGCGGTGACCATGGCCGGCTCGCTCAGCGCGTGGGTGTCACGGCCCAGGAACAGCGGCCCGTCGGTGCCCTGCGCCTTGCGGTACTCGACGATGGCCTGGCTGGTGGCGGCGATGTGGTCCTCGTTGAACGCGGTCCGCAGGCTGGAGCCGCGGTGACCGGAGGTGCCGAAGGCGACGCGCTGACCGGCCTGGGACGGATCCGGGTGCTCGGTGTAGTACCGGGACACGACCTTCGGCACGTCGATCAGGTCGGCCGGTTCGGCGGGCTTGCCGGCGCGGGGGTGGGTGGACATCGCGGCCTCCTCAGGAGCGTGGACCTGTGCGGAATCGTATCGAGCCGCCCTCGTCCCCTTACCCGCCGCGGCCGATGTGACTCCGTGTCACTTCCGGGGAAGAAGGAACCGGTGGACCTTTCCCTGCGAGAGACACCGGACGCCGTCCTCGTGGCGGTGCGCGGCAACCTGGACCTGGACAGCGCCCCGTCGCTGGCCGTCTGCCTGGACGAGGCGCTCTCCCGGCCCGAGCCCCGCGTCGTGGTGGACCTGTCCGGCGTGGACTTCTGCGACTCGATCGGGCTCAGCACGTTCGTGACCGGCCACAACCGGGCCGAGGCGGCCGGCGGCTGGCTGCGGATCGCCGCGCCGTCGGAGTTCCTCGAGCGGCTGCTGAACACGCTCGGGCTGGCGAGCCGCCTCGGGGTCTACCCGAGTGTGGCGGACGCCCTGGCCAACCGCCCGGACGACTGAGGCCACGGCCCGGCCGGATAGTCTCGCGGCGTGCTGATCCTGCTGCCGCCGTCCGAGGGCAAGACCGCCGCGACCGCTGGCGCGCCGGTCGACCCGGCCGGCCTCCGGCTCCCCGGGCTGGCTCCGGCCCGGACCCGGGTGCTCAACCGTCTCGTCGCCCTCTGTAAGCGCACGAGCGAACGCTCCGTGGCCGACTCGCTGAACGTTCTCGGGCTCAGCGCCGGCCAGCGGGACGAGGTCGCGCGCAACGCGACCCTGCACACCGCGCCGGCCGCCCGCGCCGCCGAGGTCTACACCGGCGTGCTCTACGAGGCCCTCGACCCGTCGTCCCTCGCCCCCGCCTCGCAGAAGTGGCTGGACGACACCGCCCTGGTCTTCTCCGGCCTGTGGGGCGTGGTCGGCCCGGGCGACCGGATCCCCGCCTACCGGTGCTCGATCGGCGTGACGCTGCCGCCGATCGGCGGGCTCACCTCGTACTGGAAGAAGGTCTTGAAGCCGGCGCTGGATCCCCTGCCCGGACCGGTGCTGGATCTGCGGTCGGGCGCCTATGTGGCGATGTGGGCGCCGGGCGCGCAGAGCTGCCAGGTGCGGGTGCTGCACGAGCGCGTGGCCGGCGGCGAGGTGAAGCGGTCGGTGGTGAGCCACTTCAACAAGGCGACCAAGGGACGGCTGGTCCGCGCGCTGGCCGAGGAGCGCGCCGCGCCGGCGACGGCCGACGAGCTGGTGACCGCGATGCGTGACCTCAAGTTCACCGTCGAGGAACGGCCCGCCCCGGAGGGCAGGCCGCGTCAGCTCGACGTCGTGGTGACCGAGATCTAGGTCCTACTTCGCGTCGAGGATGTCCACGACGAAGCGCAGGTCGCCCTGCTGCGGCCCGTAGGCGAGGTCGGCCGGCACGTCCAGCTGGATCCGGCTGCCCACCTTCTGCCCGGGGATGGCCTGGTCCCAGCCCTTGATCAGCTGTCCGGTGCCGATCGAGGTGGAGAACGGCGCGCCGCCCTCGCGCCACGACGAGTCGATCAGGTCACCGGTGGAGTACGAGATCAGCTTGTAGTTGACCGTGATGGTCTGCCCGGCCTTCACCGCCGGGCCGGTGCCCGGAATGATCTCCTTGACCGCCAGCTCCTTCAGGGTGCCGGTGCCCGGGGTGACCTCCGGCTCGACCGCGAGCGGGCTCGCCGGCGCCGACGAGGTCTGCGAGGCGGGCGCGGCGGCGCTCTCCGGCTCGTCGCCGTCCCGGTTCACGAAGAAGATCACGGCGGCGAGCACGGCGAAGACCAGCACCGCGGTCAGCACACCGGCGATCGCTCCGCCGCGGCGCTTGGTGTCGAGCGTTTGCGTCATCCCAGAATCCCCTGCCAGTGTCGGAAACTTCGGACACGGTACTCGCTGCGGGATCAATGCCGCGGGCAAGCTCGGCCGAATCGCCGATGCGCTTGATCAGCCATAAGTCCTTCAAAGCAGGACCACTCTTCACTCCGGCCCCGGGGGATGAGATCGTTTATCGCCCTCGACCCGATCTTCACCGCCTGATCCGGAGGACCCTTGCCCGATCAGACGCCACCGGACATGCCCGCCTCGCTCCTGAAGAAGGAGAAGAGATCCTGGCGGGAGTACGCCGCCCCCGGACTCGTGATCCTCCTCGGCGTGCTGGCCGTGGTCGCCTTCGGCGTGGTCGTGGTGACCCGCGGTGGCGACGATCCGGGTCCGGCGGACACCGCGCCGGGTCTCGGCGGGCTCTCCGACCCGGTCGCCCAGCTGCCGATCCCCCTCGACAGCCCGTCACCGTCGATCAGCCCCACCCCGGTGAACTCGATAGCCATCGAGCGGTCCGGCGTACCCGATGAAGTTGATCTCAGGGCCGAGGGCACGATCGACTGGGTGCACTGGGGTGAGCAGGGCACCTACGCCCTGGAGCGGAACGCGAACGGCGGCTTCGCGATCCTCGAGGGCACCCCGGGCGAGGACCGGCGGCGGCACACCGCGAGCCCCGAGACGTTCCGGTGGACCGGTGGCAGCCCGCTCGCCGCGGCGAAGGGCGTGACCAGCGGCGTGCAGGCCTGCGACGAGGGCGGCGGATTCACGCTCTCGGCGCCGGCCGGGACCCGGGACAGCACGCTGCGGCTCTACGTCGGCGCGCTCGCCGGGCGCGGAACCCTCGAGGTCAGCCTCAGCACCGGCGGCAAGCCCGTGACCGACAGCTGGGAGCAGTCCGGGGATTCGATGGCGACCGCTGCCTACACGGTGAGCTACACCGCATCGGGTACTGGCAAGATCTCCATCAAGTGGATCACCGACGAGTCCTTCGACACGGACTGCGGCGGTGTCTCGCTGCAGGCCGCGACCCTTAGCTGACCTGCTTAAATCTTCGTTTCTCTGGAAGGTGATCTTGTGTTCGCGGGCTGGGGATCGCGGGTCGCCCGCCTGAGGTGGCCGGTGCTGGTGATCGCGCTCGTCGCGGTGCTGGGCGCGGGCGGGTGGGGCCTCGGGGTGTTCGATCGGCTGACCGAGGGCGGCTACACCGATCCGGACAGCGAGTCCGCGCGGGCCGCCGACGTCGTGGCCACCGCCCTGGGCGGCAGGAGCGGCGACGTGATAGCGATCTACGCCCCGGACCAGGGGACTATCGACGACGCGGCCCTCACCAAGCGGATCACCGCGCGGCTGGACGCGCTGCCCGCCGAGTACGTCACCTTCAAGGTCTCGTACTGGGACTCCCAGGACGCCGCCTATGCGGCGGCCGACAAGTCCAGCGCCGTCGCCGCGATCACCCTGGCCGGCGACGACGACGCCGAGAAGATGAAGTCCTACGCCGAGATCGAGGACTACCTGACCGTGCCGGGGGCGCACCTCCAGCTCGCCGGCGGGGTGCCGCTCGCGCACGCCTCCAACGAGCGGTCCTCCTCCGACCTCGTCTTCGCCGAGATGATCTCGCTGCCGATCGTGCTCGTGCTGCTGCTGTTCATCTTCGGCTCCCTGGTCGCGGCGTCCCTGCCGGTGCTCGTCGGCGGCGCCGCGGTGCTCGGCTCGCTCGGCGTGCTGCACGCCGTCGCGCTCACCCACGAGGTCAACTCGTTCGCGGTCAACGTGGCCAGCCTGCTCGGGCTCGGCATGGCGATCGACTACGGCCTGTTCATGGTCGGCCGGTTCCGCGAGGAGCAGGCGGCCCACCCCACCTTCGAGGCCGTCCGGCGGACCGTCGCGACGGCCGGCCGCACCGTGCTCTTCTCGGCCACCCTGCTGATGACCGCGCTGGCCGGCCTCCTGCTGTTCCCGCAGGGCTTCCTCAAGTCGCTCGCCTACGGCGGCCTCGCCGCGGTGTTCCTGGCGATGCTGCTGTCGCTCACCCTGCTCCCGGCGATCCTGGCGATCCTCGGACCCCGGGTCGACAAGCTTCCGGTACGTCTGCCCGGCCGCGGTTCCGGCGGTTCCTTCTGGGAGCGGGTGGCCGGGGGTGTGCTGCGGCGGCCGGTGCTCTTCGCCGTACCCATCCTGATCGTCCTTGTGGTCCTGGCCCTGCCGATCGGGGGTGTGCGGTTCGGCGAGAACGACGAGCGGGTGCTGCCCGCCGGTGACCCTTCGCGGGTGGCGATCGAGACGCTTTCGGCCGATTATCCGCAGTTCAGTACGGGTGGCGTGCAGATCGTCATTCGCGGGGATTCGGATATTTCCGATTTTTCCTCTAAAGTCGGCGAAATCGCCGGGGTGGCGTCGGTCGCGCCCGGAGGCGCGGCAGACGGCGTCGTCGTGCTCAACGCCGCGCTCTCCGCCACCGACCCGTTCAGCGCCTCCGCGCGGCAGGTCGTCGAGGATCTGCGCGCCCTGCCCGCCCCCTCCGGCACCACCGTGCTGATCGGCGGCCCCACCGCGCGCAACGTCGACAGCATCGCGGCCATCGCCGGCAAGCTCCCCCTCATGATCGGGCTGCTGGCCGGGGCCACGCTCATCCTGATGTTCCTGGCGTTCGGCTCGATCCTGCTGCCGATCAAGGCGGTCGTGATGAGCGCGCTCAGCCTCACCGCCACCTTCGGCATCCTCATCTGGATCTTCCAGGACGGCCACGGCGCGGGCCTGCTCAACGTCACCCCGGCACCCCTCGAAGCCGGCATCGTGGTGCTGATGGCGGCGGTCGTTTTCGGACTCTCCACCGACTACGAAGTGTTCCTGCTGTCCCGCATGGTCGAAGCCCGGGTGAGGGGCGCCTCCACCCGTGAGGCGGTGACGATCGGGCTGACCCGTACCGGCCGTGTCATCAGCGCCGCCGCCCTGCTGCTGATCGTGGTGACCGGCGCCTTCGCCCTCTCCTCCGTCACCACGATGCGCTTCGTCGGCGTCGGCATGATCGTCGCCCTGCTCCTGGACGCCACCGTCGTCCGGATGCTGCTGGTCCCGGCGGTCCTCGCCCTCTTCGGCGACGCCGCGTGGTGGGCGCCCGGCCCGCTGCGCCGCCTGCAGGAGCGCGCCGGCCTGGCCGAGCACGCGGGCGAGGACGCCCTGCCCCGGCACGCCGCCGAACCCTCCCCGCGGCACGCCCTCACCGGTCGGCACTCCGTCACGGTGGCGGCGCTGACCAGCGACAGCGCCTCCGCCCCGCCGGCGTCACTGGCCGGCGTGCGGCCGACCCTCGCGACCGGCGCCCAGGACACGATGGTGATCCGGGCGCTGCCGTCCTCGGCGTCGTCGCCCGACACCGTCGTCCTCGACTACGAGGACGTGCTCGACTACCTGGCCGAGAAGGAGCGCACAGCGGCCATGACCTCCCCGGACGAGACCGCGGTCCTTTCGCGGGTCGTGGATGAGCCTGCGGTGAAGGCGCTGCCCGCCGCCCCGTCGTCGTCGCCCGAGCTTGCGGATTCGGGGTCGCCGGCGGATTCCGAGTCGCTCGTGGAGTCGGAGTCGGCCGCGGGTCCGGTGTCTCCCGCGGCTCCGGTGTCTCCCGCGGGTCCGGTGTCTCCCGCGGCTCCGGTGTCTTCCGCCCCTGCGGACCCGGTGTCGCCTGTGGACCCGGTGTCCCCTGCGGCCATGGTGTCCCCTGCGGCCATGGTGTCCCCTGCGGCTCCGGTGTCGCCTGCGGCCTCGTCGTCGTCGGCCGAGCCGGCGTCATCGGAGTCCGCCCCTGCGGATGGGCCGGCATCCTCGCCGGAGCCCACCCCCGTGGATCTGGCCGGTGCCGAGACGCAGCTGATTCCGAAGATCGTCGACGAGCCGGCTGGTGGGGCCGCCGAGGAGACTCCGCTCTTCGTGGAGGCTCGTAGCCTCGCCGAGCCGCCTCCTCCGGACCCGGCGGACAGCGAAGCGATCTGGGCCGAGGTGGAGGCGACGCTCGCCGCAGGCGCCGAAGCGGCCCACGGGGACCCGGAGCCGCTCCCCCGGCGGGACGAGCCCTTCCCGGTTGACGAGGAACCCGCCGACGTGGAACCTCAGGTCGACGAGCATGCAGGCGACACGGATGCTCCGGTGATCCCCGAGACCTCGACGACGACCGACGCCGGCGAAGAGCCGTCCGCCGCCGGCACCGCCGACGATGACCAGCCGTCCGCCGTCGGCACCGCCGATGCCGACCTCGACGACGACCCGCCGTCCGCTGTCGGCACCGCCGATGCCGAACTCGACGACGACCCGCCGTCCGCCGTCGGCACTGCCGATGCTGACCTCGGCGACGACGAGCAGGCTGCGAAGGCTGACGTCGACGCCGGAGAGCAGGCCGCGATCACCATTGAGGGCGACGTCAGCGATGTGGCCTCCGACGCTCGATCGGAAGCTCCCGCCGATGTGACGGCCGACGTTGACGAGGCCGTCGACCGTGAGCCGGGCGTCGACGAGGAACCGCTTGCAGGGCTCGAAGAAGCCTCGCCGACCGAGGTCGACGAGCCCACCACCGAGCAGGACGAGCCCGCGCCGGACCCCGACAAGCCCACCACCGAGCACGACGAGCCCGCGACGGACCCCGACGAGCCCACCACCGAGCAGGACGAGCCCGCGACGGACCCCGACGAGCCCACCACCGAGCACGACGAGCCCACCACCGTGCAGGACGAGCCGGAGGAGGAGGTGGCTCAGCCGGAAGGCCAGGGTCTCGAAGCCGAGTCGTCCGAGGCCGAGCCGGTAGGCGTCGAAGAGTCCGCGCCTTCCGAGGCCGAGGAGTCCGTGCCTGCGCCCGCTGAGGTCGAGGGCGAGGTGGCGGAGGCCGGGCGGCGGGTTGCTGGGACGGATGATGTCGAGCCCCAGGCGCCTCAGACCACGGATACGGGCTCGACTACGGAACCGGAAAGCAGGGCCGCCGCGGCTGAGGTGGTGTCCGAGCCCGCCGCCGGACAGGATTCAGCGGCGCCGGATCCGTTCGCCTGGCGGAACGATCCTCGGCTTGCCAATCTGTTGACGCCCGGTGTGGGTGGGTTCGGGTGGTTGTCGCGTCCGTCGGCGGCCGAGGAGACGCATGAGGCGCCGGAGAGCCGGCGCCCTCAGACCTTGGACGACTGGCTCAGTGGGGGGTCGGCGCCGGTGAGTGCTGCGCCTGCTCCCAGCCGGCGGCCGCAGACTCTGGACGAGTGGCTCAGCAGGCCCCCGGCGGAAGAAAAGCCGGAGCCGGCGCCAGAGAAGGAGCCGGCCCCGGAGAAGAAGCCGGCCCCGGAGGAAAAGACGGAGGCAAAGACGGAGGAGAAGCCGGCCACCGCGGAGAGCGACACCGGCGATGACCGGCAGAACGACCAAACCCCGGAAACCGAGAACCCCGCGCATTTCGTCCGCCCTCAGACCCTCGACGACTGGCTCAGCGGCCCCAAACCGCCGGCCGCCCGGCCGCAGACGCTCGCCGATCAGCCGAAGCCGCATCACCCGCGGCAGCAGGAAGGGTGATGCGGACCCCTTGCCCCGTCCCGCCCTCAGCCGATAGGACGGCCGGTTAAGTACAGTGCCTGCGGTGGAAACAGAGGGGGATGTCGTCATGACCGGCAACGTCACGGGCGTGGATCCGGACCGGCTCGCGGTCTGCCTTGCGGTCCTCGCCGAGGTGGAGGCGCTTCCGGCCGAGCATCCTGACGCGGTGGCGGTGCGGCGGGCCACGGCCGGCGTGTTCAAGGCCGTCAAGCTGCGGCGGCGCAAGGACCGGCGGGACGCGATCCTCGCCAACGACCGGGCGGTGACCGCGGCGACAGCGACCGGGGCGCCGGGGCGGATCGACGACGAGACGGCCGGGATCCCGTTGCGCAGCAGCGTGCGCGGGGCCACGGCCGGGGTGCTGCGGCAGGCGCGCGGCTGCTACGTGTGCAAGCAGCGGTACACCGTGGTGGACGCGTTCTACCACCAGCTCTGCCCGGAGTGTGCCGAGCTGAACCACTCGCGGCGGGACGCCCAAACCGACCTGACCGGGCGGACGGCGCTGCTCACCGGCGGGCGCGCCAAGATCGGCATGTACATCGCGCTGCGGCTGCTGCGGGACGGCGCCGATCTGACGATCACGACGCGGTTCCCGCACGACGCGGTCCGGCGGTTCGCGGCGATGCCGGACAGCGGGGACTGGATCCACCGGCTGCGGGTCGTCGGCATCGACCTGCGGGACCCGTCCCAGGTCGTCGGTCTCGCGGACTCGGTGGCCGCGCGGGGTCCGCTGGACATTCTGGTCAACAACGCGGCCCAGACGGTACGAAGGACAGCGGGCGCGTACTCCGAGCTCGTGGCGGCCGAGTCGGCGCCGCTGCCGGACGGCGACCTGCCGGCGCTCGAATACTTCGGCGGGACGGCCACGCTCGGCGCCCG
Source organism: Actinoplanes sp. NPDC023714 (assembly GCF_040639855.1). NCBI lineage: Bacteria > Bacillati > Actinomycetota > Actinomycetes > Micromonosporales > Micromonosporaceae > Actinoplanes > Actinoplanes sp. NPDC023714. The sequence goes on along the minus strand of NZ_JBFAAR010000018.1, from coordinate 16,381 downwards.
GTCCCCGGCCACGGCGCTGACCTCGGGCGGCAGCCTCACCGCGCAGGCGATCACCAGCCTGGCGCTGACGGCCCGGTCCACGGCGATCGACGCGGGCGGGCTGGTGCCGGACACGGTGCCGACGAACAGCTGGAGCGACCGGGTGCACGAGGTCGAGCCGCTGGAGCTGCTGGAAGTGCAGCTGTGCAACGTGACGGCGCCGTTCATCCTGGTGAGCCGGCTGCGGAAGGCGATGACGGCGTCGAAGTTCCCGCGCCGCTATGTCGTGAACGTGTCCGCCATGGAGGGGATCTTCCAGCGCGGCTACAAGGGCGCCGGGCATCCGCACACCAACATGGCGAAGGCCTCGCTGAACATGCTGACCCGCACCAGCGCCGAGGACCTGTTCGCCGACGGGATCCTGATGACCAGCGTCGACACCGGCTGGATCACCGACGAGCGCCCGCACCCGACGAAGATGCGGCTGCACGAGGAGGGCTTCCACGCCCCGCTCGACCTGGTCGACGGCGCGGCCCGGGTCTATGACCCGATCGTGCGCGGGGAGATGGGCGAGGACGTGTACGGCTGCTTCCTCAAGGACTACGCACCGGTCGCCTGGTAAGAAACACCTGGTAGAACCGGAACGACCGAGGGCCGCACCCGTGCCGGGTGCGGCCCATCGATACGTGCGGACCGTCAGCCGCGCTGGCCGCCGGGGCCCACCTTGTCACCGGGGCCCTTCCAGTCACCCTTCGGGCCGCCCTGGTTCAGGTCGCCGGGACCCTTCCAGTCACCCTTGCCGCCGCCCTGGTTGTTGCCCAGGTCGCCGGGGCCCTTCCAGTCGTCCTTGCCGCCCTGGTCGTTCCAGGGACCCTTCTTGTCGTCCTTCCAGCCGCCGGGACCGCCCTGGCCGCCGCCCTTGCCGTCCTGCCAGTCGTCCGGGCCGTTCCACGGTCCCTTCGGACCCTTGTCGTCCCAGCCGCCCTTCGGGCCGTTACCCATGTGGCCCTTCTTGTGGCCGCCGATGTGGTAGCCCTGGCCGACCAGGTAGTCCGGCTTGTTGGGCCAGCCCTTGGGCCAGCCGCCGCGCCAGTTGTCCCAGTACCAGTCGTCCTCCTCGACCTCGAGGACGAAGTAGGACCCGCGCCAGCCCCAGCCGACACGCCAGCAGTTGAAGTCGTCCCACGCGCCGAACCGGATACCGGTGAATCCGGCGCGGTTACAGGCGCCCCGGTTCCGGTAGTAGCCGGCGATGTAGTCGTCGTCGAGACCGTGGCCAGCGGCCGTGGCACCCGAACCTGCGGTGCCGGACTGTCCAGCGGCGGGCGCGGCCTGGGCAGGGGTGGCAGCGATCATCGCGCCGGCCGCCAGGCTCATGCCGGTGAGGGCCAGCATCCGCGTTAGCTTTTTCATCTCACACCTTTTCGGACAAAACGCCTTGACTTGTGATCAGCCCATCACGGCGCGCAATGCCCGATCCTCGGTTTCGGCGAAAGCTGACCGTTTGGACGACCCTTTCGGTGTCCGGAAAGACATGAAAAGAACTGGTTCGCCACGTCACGTTTCATCGGGAAAAGCCCACTCCATCAGGCATTTCATTGGGTACGAAGGTAAGCGCCCGTCCTCGCGGGATCGAGACCCTCCCCCGCCCGGTGGCGAGCATGCAGGTCACGAAAGAACGGACACGAGGCCGGAAATCAGGCGGCCATCCAGGCCTCGCCGTGGCGTATGCCGGGCTTCCCGGGCCGGACCTCGGGCGGTCCGGCCCGGGAGAATGCCGGCAATGGCGTCGGATTCGGGACACCATTCCCGTCCGCTGTGCCGGAAATCAGCGGGCGGGGCTGCCCTCGTACCTCTGGTTCTTGCGCTTCGAAGAAGGCTTGGCACCCACCTTGGGCGGTGCGACAGGCGTGCGCGAAATGCTCTTGCTCTTGTCCCCGGCCCGGCCCTGCGCCCTGCTCTCACCCCCGGCCCGGCCCTGCGCCCTGCTCTCACCCTCGGCCCGGCCCTGCGCCCTGCTCTCACCCCCGGCCCGGCCCTGCGCCCTGCTCTCACCCCCGGCCCGGCCCTGCGCCGGCGGCTTGATCACCGGGTAGCGGCGGAGAATCCAGGCCTGCTGGGCGAGCGCGAAGACGTTCTGGGTGACCCAGTAGAGGACCACGCCGATCGGGAACAGCGCTCCGGAGATCAGGAGCGAGAGCGGCAGGCCGTAGAGCATGAGCCGCTGGATGGTGCGCGCCGGCTCGTCCACGGCCCAGCCCGACTTGCTGATCATCTGGCGGGTGGTGAGGTACGTCGTCACCGTCATGACCGCGATCAGCACCGCGGCGACGAGCTTCACGACCAGATCCCCGGTGGTGAATCCGGCCGTGATCGGCGCCGTGAAGAGCTGGGCGTTGATCGCGCTGTCGAACTGGGTGAGCGTCCAGCCGTAGAGCGTGCGCGACGCCTCGCTCGTCACCTCGGGACGCAGATGACGCAGCACGTGCAGCAGACCGATCACGACCGGGATCTGCACGAGCATCGGGACGAACTGCGCGAACGGGCTGACCTTCTCGCGCTGGAAGAGGGCGGCGAGCTCCTTCTGCAACGTCTCGCGGTCCCCCTTGTGCTTCTCCTGCAGCGCCTTCACCTGCGGCTGGATGCGCTGCGTGGCCCGCTGCGAGCGGACCTGCCGGACGATCACGGGGAAGAGCGCGAGCCGCACGGTCAAGACGAGGAAGACGATGCCGAGGACCCAGGCCCAGGAGGTGCCGAGGGCTTCGGTACTACCGATCAGACGCTCCCAGGCGGCGTGCCAGAAGAGCAGGATGGCGGAGATCGTGGTGTAGACGGGTTCCATCACGGGCGTGATTCCTTTGCGGGCGCACTGGACTGGTGGAAGGTCGGCAGTGGCCGTTCCGCGATGTCGGCGGGATGGTGCGTAGCGCCGAGATCGCGGGAGCTTTTGTAGCAGTGTTTCGTCGACGTCGCTGGTGCGGGCTGCGGCTCGCACGGGCTTGCGGCTCGCACGGGCTTGCGGCTCGCACGGGCTCGCGGCTCGCGCGGGCTTGCGGGCTGCGGCTCGCGGGACGAGCGCGGGGTCAGCGCGTCGGTGCCGTCAGCTCTGGATCACGCGGTGGGTGCGGGCTCGCACCCGGCTCCGATGGTCGGGTGCTGAAATCGGCACTCGGCTCCGGAGTCGGGTGCTGAAGCCTGCACTCGGCTGCGAGGTCGGATGCTGAAATCCGCATCCGGCCTGCGCGGTGCGGGTGCTGGACCTGCACTCGGCTCGACCGGCCGGATGCGGGCTCGCACTCGGCGCCGCTCGGAGGCGATTTGCGTGCTTGCGCTGATGGCGTCGACAGGGCGGTTCCCCGCCCTCGAATCTGCGGAAGCTCAGACGGCCACGAGGGACCGCGTCGGACCTCGGGGCCGGGTGCGTCCGGGCGCGTCGGGATCACGATGGCGGGGCACACCGGTACGCCGGGCTCGGTCGCGCATGGCCGCACGCCCGGCCAGCGGATTCGCCACGGCGCGGAAGTTGAGCAGCGCACCGGCGGTCAGCGCCGTCAGCAGCAGCACACCGGCGACCGAAGCCGCCCCGACGATCATCGCGGTGGGGCCGGCGTCGGTCAGCAGACCGACCAGTCGCCAGAGGGCTTCCCACAGCATCACGCCGTCAACGCTAGCTCCTCCGCGCAAGCTCCGCTGCCCCCGGCCGTCAGGAATCGTCGGCGAGGGCCGCGTAGGCCGGCCGCAACACCTCCACGATCGGCTTCCCGTGATGGCTCAGATGCGGGGCGTCGAGCTGGTCGAGGAGGGCGTCCGGCCGTACGCCGGAAAGCCCCGCCGCCCGCTCCCCGGCAAGCCCCGTCGCGGGCTGTGCCCCGTCCCCGGCGGCCGTCGCCTCGATCCCCCAGAAAGCGCCCGGATCGTCGGGGTCCACGAGAGGCCGCTGCCCGCCCGTTCCCCCAGCGCCATCCGCAGATCCCCCGCCCGCATATCCGTCCGCCCGGCCCCCGTGACCGCCGGCCGAGCCCTCGAAGCCACCCGCGCGACCCCCGCCCGCACCCGCCGCTCCGGCCGATCCCGCCGAGCCGCCGCCCGCCGCCCCGGCTGACCCCGCGTAGCCACCGCCCACAGAGCCACCGCCCACAGAGCCACCGCCCACAGAGCCACCGCCCGCCGAGCCGCCCTCACCGATCACCGCCGCGACCGCCGCCGACTCCCGCAACCGCCGCAAGCGCATCAGCAGCTCGTCGCGCGAGCGCCCCCGCCACGTGAACACCTCGAAAGGATCGGCCTCGAACGTCCTCGCCAGCGCATAACAGGTGGCCGCCAGGTGCACGCACGGCATCGGCCACCCTTCGCACGTGCAGTCGAGGGCCACCTCGTCGAGGGAGAGCGGCAGCAGCCCGAGGCCGGCCTCCGCGAAGATCGCCTCGATGCCGTCCGGCATCCGGCCGTCGAGCAGGGAGGCGACGTAGCGGGCCTCGGTGACCAGGGCTTTCTCGACGCGGCCCCATTCGGCCGCCCCGAAGGAGCGGACCGCGATCCGGGCCCGGAAGGCGACCGGGTCTTCCGGGCCGCGGACCAGCGCGACGACGAGGCTGGAGGAGACGGTCAGGCTGCGTACGTGGCCTGCTCGTTCGTCGCGGCGGCCGCGGGAGAAGGTCGGGCCCATCCGGAGCGATTCGAACATCCCGAGGAAGGCCAGCGGAAGATCAGTCAACGATGGCCTCCGGGGCGAGGGCGAACAGATCACGCAGTTCGCTGGTGGAGAGCGCGGACAGCCAGCCCTCGCCGGTGCCGACGACGCGTTCGGCGAGCACGCCCTTGTCGGCGATGACGCGGTCGATGCGTTCCTCGAGGGTGCCGAGGCAGACCAGGTTGTGCACGTGCACGTCGCGGCGCTGGCCGATCCGGAAGGCGCGGTCGGACGCCTGCGTCTCGGTCGCCGGGTTCCACCAGCGGTCGACGTGGATCACGTGGTTCGCGGCGGTCAGGTTGAGGCCGGTGCCGCCGGCTTTCAGCGACAGCACGAAGACGCCCGGGCGGCCGGCCTGCTGGAACTCGGTGACCATGGCGTCCCGGGCGCCGCGCGGGGTGCCGCCGTGCAGGAACTTCACCGGTGCGCCGAACCGCGCGGCCAGGTGTGGCGTGAGCATCCCGCCGAACCGGGCGAACTGGGTGAACACCAGCACGCTCTCGCCCGCCCCGAGCGCCCGGTCGACGATCTCCTCGAGCCGGTCGACCTTGCCGGAGCGGCCGGGCAGCGGCGAGTTGTCCTTGAGCGCGAGGGCCGGGTGCACGCACACCTGTTTCAGCTTGGTCATCGCGGCGAGGACCAGGCCCTTGCGCCATTTGTCGCCCGGTTCGGCCAGCCGGTCGAGCAGGTCGTCGAGGACCGCCTGGTAGAGGCTGACCTGCTCGGTCGTCATCCCGCACAGGTGCCGCACGTGCCGTTTCGCCGGCAGTTCGGCGGCGATGGCCGGGTCGCTCTTGGTGCGCCGCAGCAGGAACGGCCGGGTCGCCTGCCGCAGCCGCGCCGCCGTGTCCTCGTCGGCGTACCGCTCGATCGGCACGGCGAACCGGGCCCGGAAGGTGTGCGCCGACGCGAGCACCCCCGGATTCAGAAAGTCGAGGATCGACCAGAGCTCGGCGAGCCGGTTCTCCACCGGGGTGCCGGTCAGCGCGATCCGGTTGCGCGCCGGGAAGCGCCGGACCGCCTTCGCCGCGCCGCTGCCCGCGTTCTTAATGTGCTGCGCCTCGTCGAGCACCACCCGGTCCCAGGCGATCGCCGCGAGCGCCTCGGTGTCGCGCACCGCCGTCTGATAGGTGGTCAGCACCAGATCGGCGCCGTCGGCCAGGGTCGCCGGATCGGCCCGGTCGGCGCCGTGCAGCACGCGCACCCTCAGCGACGGCGCGAACCTCTCGGCCTCCCGCTGCCAGTTGCCGAGCACCGAGAGCGGGCAGATCAGCAGCGCCGGCCCCGCCCGATGGTGCAGCAGCAGCGCCAGGAGCTGCACGGTCTTCCCCAGCCCCATGTCGTCCGCGAGGCATGCGCCGAGCCCGATTCGATCAAGGAAGGCAAGCCAGGAGAAACCCCTTCTCTGGTACGGGCGGAGCACGCCGTTCAGATCCCGGGGCGGATCCAGCACTTCCAGGCGTTCCTCGAGCCGCCCGGTGAGCAGATCGGCGAGCCAGCCCTCGCCGCGCGCGTCGGTCACCGGCAGCGGCAGCTCCTCGGGCGGCAGCAGACGCATGGTCTTGAGCGCGTCACCGGCCGTCATGGTGCCGCCGCCCCGGCTCAGGAAGGCGAGGCCGGCCGCGAGCCGCTGCGGATCGAGGTGGACCCAGCGGCCCCGCAGCCGCACCAGTGGCACCTTGGCCCGGGCCAGGTCGGTGAGCTCGTCCTCGGTGAGCGTGCGGCCGCCGAGCGCGAGGCTCCACCGGTAGTCGACCAGCTCCTTCTTGCCGACGGCCCGGTCGCGCAGCACGGTCGAGACCGGATCGCGGCCGCGCACGTTCAGCGACAGGCCGAGCCCCGGGCGCCGCTGCCACCAGGCCGGGAGAAGTACGCCGTAGCCCGCCTCCTCGAGCAGCGCCGCGTGGCTGAGGAACCCGTGCGCGCCCTCGGTGTCGAGCAGCATCTCGGCCGGCCGGGCGCCGCGCAGCGCCTCGCCGAGGGCGGGGTAGAGCCGGGCCGCCCGCCCGAGACCGGCCAGCAGCCGCTCCTGCGGATGACTGGTCCACCGGCTGAGCGGCGCGAACGTGTCCCGCCACACCTCGGCCGCGGTGACCAGCACACTCGGCTCGTCGGCGGCCTGCAGCAGGAACTCGAGCCGCCACGCGTCCTGTGGCAGCGGCACGTCGTCGGGCATGACCGGCTCGTGCTCGCGGGGATCGCTGAGCCGGAAGCAGACCCGCACCTCGGCGCCGCGCGCCGCCTGCTCGAACCACCCGTCGAGCCGCCCGGCCAGCTCGTCGGCGAGGGCCGGCGCCGCCTCGAACTCGGGCTCGCCGCCGAGCGCCGCCAGCCACCCGTAGTCGGCGAGGCTCACCCCGGCCTCGGCCAGCCGGGTCCGGACCAGCCCGTCGACAAGCCGGTCCAGAGCAGCCCTCACCAGCCCCTCCTCCGCGGGCAGGCCACCGGAGTGCGCCGCCCGGTCCGCCGAGCCGCCCGACGAGGCCGAGCCCGGGAAGGCGACCCCGGCCACCTCGGCACGGCAGGCCGGCGGCATGGTCTCGATGAGGGCCGCCCGCCGGACCGCATCGGCCCCGATCGTGACGGGCCGCCAGATCGCCGAGGGCCGCGGGCCCTCGATCCGCACGGCGGGCAGCACCCGGCCGCGCCGCACCAGGCTCGCGGCGAACCCGCACAGCTCGACGAGCCAGGCCGCCGACGGCGCCACCCGCCCGTCGAACTCGGCCACCAGATCGGGGTCGGCGAACGGCACCGACACGGCCGGCACCCGCCAGGTCCGTGCCTTGGGCGTCCCCCGCCGGGCCGGCATCCCGAGCTGCGGCGACGCCAGCGGCCCGGCCGACGTCGACGGCAGCACCAGACTCGCCGCCGCTCGCCGATCCCCGGCCGGCAGCTCCCCCGCCTCCACGGCGAACGGGTGCCACGGCGCCGCGCCCCGCTCCCCCGCCTTCCTGCCGCCGGCGGCGGGCACCGAGCCCTCCGCCTTCCTGCCGCCGGCAGCGGGCACCGAGCCCTCCGCCCAGAGATTCAGCCCGCCGTCCCGCCCGACGAACCCGTGCAGCACCCGCACCGACGCCACCACCGGATGCGCACCCCCGGCAGCCGGGCCGAGGTCGGACGTGGCCGTCATCGCAGCTCCCACACCACGTCGGGCGGGCGGACCCGCGCACATCGGGGCCCACCCTCAGCGTCGGTCAGGGCGAGGCGGCCCACCAGGACGCCCTCGCCCGCGGCGGCGGCGAGCAGGAGCGGGCCCGGGATGTCGCCGAAGAGCAGCTTGGCCCGGCGGAACATCGCGAAGCTCTCGCCGTCGGCCGCGCCCCAGCTCAGATAGAGGAACCGCTGACCGGGGCGCCCGTGCACCCACGGCCCGCCGACGTCGAGGTGGTCGCCGACGTGGCGGACGCCGACCTCGAGATCCCACGCCGCGCTCTCGGCGTGGACCGGGAACCGGCCCACCACCTCTGCTTTCCGCTGCATGCCGACCTGCACCCCGCCGAGCCGCAGCGCCTCCGCCTGGGGGGCGCCGGGTCGGCCGGGGAGGTCGTATCCCTCGATCCGCATCCGCACGCCGACAACCCTAGGCCGCCCCTCCGACAATTTTCCGGCGCCGGGCGCGCCGCCGCGAGCGGCAGTAGGGTGCCAATCATGGAGGCTTGGAACGGTGCCACGGTGCGGTTCCGCTATCCCGATGCCGGCCGGGAGCTCGCCGCCGTCCGCCTGCTCTCCTCGATCCGGCACGCCGACCTGGAGTTCGCCGGCGACGCCTGGCAGCTGAGCATCGACGCCCCGGCGGTGAAGCGGATCGAGTACCGCTTCGAGCTGACCCGCCCGGACGGCAGCCGGGTGACCGTCAACGACCCGGGCAACGCCGTGCACGCGCCCGGCGGGTTCGGCGAGTCGTCGGTGGTGCACAGCCCGGACTACGCCGAACCGGACTGGCTGCACCGCTCCGGCTCGTCCGGCCACTGGCACACCGTCCACCTGCCGGTCCGCGGCCTGCACACCACGATCGATCTGCGGATCTGGACGCCGGAGGGCCCGGACGCCCCGAAGGGCCGGGTGCTGATCGCGCACGACGGGCCGGACTACGAACGGTTCGGCGGGCTGACCCGGTACTCCGCAGCGATGATCCGTGCGGGACGCGTCCCGGCGTACCATCTGGTGCTCTTGTCCTCGAAAGATCGTGACGAGTGGTACTCGGCCTCCCCGGCATACGCGCTCGCGCTGGCCGGCGAGATCATCCCGCGGATCCGGGCGGAACTGCACAGCGGCGCGGTGGTGGGCGCCGGGGCGAGTCTCGGCGCGCTCGCCATGCTGCACGCGCAGCGCCGGCACCCGGCCGGGTTCGCCGGCCTCTTCCTGCAGTCCGGCAGCTACTTCCAGCCCCGGCACGACATCCAGGAATCCGCTTTCCCGCGGTGGGGGCGGATCGTCCGGTTCACCGGCCAGGTGCTGCGCGCCGGCCGCGGCCCGGCCGTCCCGGTCGCGCTCACCTGCGGCGCTGCCGAGGAGAACCTCGCGAACAACCGCGACATGGCGGATGCGCTGCGCGATCAGGGGTATTCCGCAGACCTCACCGAGAACCCGGACGCGCACACCTGGACCGGCTGGCGTGACGCGCTGGACCCGCATCTCACCGCCCTGCTGTGCCGGGTATGGCCCGATTGAGAGCCACGCCGGAGGCGAGCACCACGACGATTTGAGGGAGGCGGCCGTGGCCGACGTCGAGCACACCATCGGAATGTTGCTGGGCACCGAGGACGACTGGCCACGCGCGTACGAAGCGCTGCTGCGCCGCCTCAGCCTGGTCAACGGGCCGGACGGCCGGACGCACCGGGCCAGCGCGGTCCGGGTCACGATCGAGCCGTTCAACCTGCGCGACAAGCCCCGCCACGAGCTGGTGATCGACCGGCTGGCGTACTGGTACTACCACCCCCGCGAGTGGCTCAAGAAGATCGCCCTGATGGACGACGTCTACCTGCTGAACAGCCCCTTCACGTTCCAGTCGATGGAGAAGCACGCGGCGTACTGCGCGATGATGCGGCTCGGGCTGAAGATCCCGGAGACCGTGCTCGTGCCGTTCAAGAACCCCCTCGAGAACTCGCGCTGGGCCTACACGGCGGCCCGCTACAACCGGCCGTTCGACCTGGAGGCGACGGCCGCCGGGGTCGGCTACCCGCTCTGGATGAAGCCGTACGACGGCGGCGCCTGGGTCGGCGTCTCGAAGATCCGCAACGAGACCGAGCTGCACGCCTCCTACGACGCCTCCGGCGAGCGCCTCATGCACCTGCAGGCCTCGATCGAGGACTACGACGTCTTCGCCCGCAGCCTGAGCATCGGCCCGGAGACCATGGTCATGAAGTTCCGGCCGGACCAGCCCATGCACGCCCGGTACGAGGTGGACCACAACTTCCTGTCGGCGTCGGCCGGCGACGAGGTAGTGACGATCTCACGGCTGGTCAACGCGTTCTTCCGCTGGGAGTTCAACTCGTGCGAGTCGCTGGTCCGCGGCGACCAGGTGCACCCGATCGATTATGCGAACGCCTGCCCGGACGTGGCCCTCACCTCCCTCCACTACTACTTCCCGTGGGCGATGTCCGCCCTGGTGAAGTGGACCGTCTATTGCGTGGTGACCGGCCGCAAACCGCGGCTGGACACCGACACCTCGCGCTACTTCGCGATCGCCGACGACGTCTCGCTCTCCTACGCGGAGAAGCTGGCCGGCTATCGCAAGCTCGCCGACGAGTACTTCGAGGTGGACCGCTACCAGGAGTTCTGCGCGAAGCACCTGGCCAACGTCGACGAGATCGTCTATGACTGGGTCACCTCCGAGGAGTTCCGGTCGTTGCTGCGCGAGACGGTCCGGGCGATGTACCCCGTGCACGAGCACGAGAAGTTCCTCGCCCACTTCGGTGGCCTGATCGACGCGTGGATCCGCGACCAGGAGCGTTGACGCGGGTAACAGCGCCGTAATAAACATAGGTCCATGTCTCGATGGGAGCGCTCCCGCATCATCGGCCTCACGGCCGCATTACTGACGGTCGGCCCGCTGTCCTTCATAGGGGCCGCGCCAGCGCAGGCGGACGAGGTCGAACAGGTCGTCAACGGCGGCTTCGACGGCACCGCCGACCCGTTCTGGTCGACGGCCGGCTCACCGATCACCCTGACCGACGGCGTGGCCTGCATCGACGTGCCCGGCGGCACCACCAACCGCTGGGACGTCGGGATCGGCCAGAACGACATCGACCTGGTCGCCGGCGAGAACTACCGGTTCAGCTTCGACGCCTCCGGCGACCCCGCCGGGCACGTCGCCCGCGCGATCACCGGTCTCGCCGTCGACCCCTACGACACCTATTTCGAGCAGTCGCCCATCCTGGGCAGCGACCTGACGCACTACGAATACACGTTCACCGCGAGCACCTCCACCGCGCAGGGGCAGGTCGCCTTCCAGGTCGGGGGCAGCCCGGACCCGTGGCGCTTCTGCGTCGACAACGTCAGCCTCGTCGGCGGCGTCCCGCCCGAGGTCTACGAGCCTGACACCGGCCCCAGGGTTCGAGTCAACCAGGTCGCCTACATCAAGGACGGCCCGAAGGGCGCCACCCTCGTAACCGAACAAACCGCACCGATCGCCTGGCAGCTGCACGACAGAAACGGAAAGATAATCCAGAAAGGCCGCACCACCCCACGCGGCGTCGACGAGAGCTCCGGCCAGAACGTCCACACCATCGACTTCAGCGCCTACCGCAAGTACGCGACCGGCCTCACCCTGACCGCCGACGGCGAGACCTCCCGCCCGTTCGACATCAGCACGAAGCCGTACGAGACCCTGCGCACCGACGCCCTGAAGCTCTACTACACCCAGCGCAGCGGCATCGAGATTCGCGACGACCTGCGCCCCGGCTACGCCCGCCCGGCCGGCCACGTCGACGTCGCTCCCAACCAGGGTGACGGCGCGGTGCCCTGCCAGCCCGGCATCTGCGACTACACGCTCGATGTGACCGGCGGCTGGTACGACGCCGGCGACCACGGCAAGTACGTCGTGAACGGCGGCATCTCGGTGTGGGGCCTGCTAAGCGAGTACGAGCACCTGCGGGGCTCCCGCAAGGTGAACCTCACCATCCCGGAGAGCGGGAACCGGACCCCGGACCTCCTCGACGAGGCGCGGTGGGAGCTGGAGTTCCTGCTCGACATGCAGGTACCGGCCGGTCACCCGTACGCGGGCATGGTCCACCACAAGATCCACGACGCTGCCTGGACCGGTCTTCCCCTGCTTCCCCACCTGGATCCCCAGCCGCGGGAATTGCACCCGGTCTCCACCGCCGCGACGCTGAACGTCGCCGCGACAGCGGCGCAGGCGGCGCGTCTCTACAAGCCGTTCGACGCGGCCTTCGCGAAGCGTGCGCTGGCTGCCGCGCGGACCGCCTATGAGGCGGCCAAGGCCAACCCCGCCCTGTACGCACCGGAGAGTGACGGCGTGGGCGGCGGGGCGTACAACGACTCCAAGGTCACCGACGAGTTCTACTGGGCGGCCGCCGAGCTCTTCCTCACCACCGGCGAGCGGAAGTACGCCGACGACGTGCTGGCCTCGCCCGAGCACACCGCCGACGTCTTCGGGCCGGTCGCCTTCGACTGGGCCGCGACCGCCGCGGCCGCCCGGATCGACCTCGCCCTGGTGCCGAACCGGCTCCCCGGCCTCGGCGCCGTGAAGGCGTCCGTCGCCAAGGGCGCCGACAAGTACCTCGCCATCCAGAAGCAGCACGGGTACGGGGTCGCCTACGCCCCGGCGAACAACGTCTGGGACTGGGGTTCGAGCAGCGTCATTGCCAACAACCTGGTGGTCGTCGCGGCCGCCGAGAAGATCACCGGCCGGGACCGCTACCGGGACGGCGTGCTCACCGGCATCGACTACCTGTTCGGCCGCAACGCCCTGAACATCTCCTACGTCACCGGGTACGGCGAGGTCAGCTCGCAGAACCAGCACAGCCGCTGGTACGCCGCGCAGCTCGACCCGTCGCTGCCGCACCCGCCGGCCGGAACCCTCGCCGGCGGTCCCAACTCGTCGATCCAGGACCCGGTCGCGCAGGCCAAGCTCACGGGCTGTGTCGGCCAGTTCTGCTACATCGACGACATCGGCTCCTGGGCCACCAACGAGCTCACCATCAACTGGAACGCGGCGCTGGCCTGGATCAGCGCTTATGTAGCCGAGGAGGGCTGACGGCACCTACCCTGGCCATATGGGGGCTCTTCGATTCGCCGCGGCGCTGTACCGGCAACGTCTCGGCATCGTCTACCACGGATACGTGCGGCACGATCCGATGTCCCGGCTGCACCTGAAGCCGGGACGCGACGACCCGTACGCGATCTACGACCGGGTCCGGGCGGGTGGTGACCTCGTCACCACCCGCCTGGGCAACTACGTCACGGCGTCCTATCAGGTCGTCTCGTCGGTGCTGCGGGACCGGCGCTTCGGCGTCCGCTCCAGCGAGATCAACGGTCCGGGCGCGCCCGGCGACGCCATCGACATGTCCTTCCTCGACCGCAACCCGCCCGAGCACACCCGATTGCGCCGCGTCGCCCAGCCGGCGTTCAGTCCCCGCCAGATCGCCGGCTATCGCCCGCTCATCGAGCGCAACGTCGACGATCTATTGGATCAAGCCCTTGCCAAGGGTACGTTCGACCTGGTCCCCGGGTTCGCAGCTCCGCTGCCCATCGCCGTCATCACCGATCTGCTCGGGGTGCCGGACGCCGACGCGGACCGGTTCGCCGCGCACGGCGCGGTCATCGGCGGCGCCCTCGACGGCATCCGCGGCCTGCGGCACGCCGCCCAGCTCAAGGAGGCGAGCGGCGCGCTCGACGCGGTGCTCACCGACCTGTTGCGGCTGCGCCGCCGCGAGCCGGCCGACGACGCGGTCTCCAGGATCCTGGCCGCCGAGGGCGATCAGATCCAGTCGTCGGAGATCCTGCCGATGGTCCGCCTCCTCCTCGTCGCCGGCTTCGAGACGACCGTCAACCTGATCGGCAACACCGTGAACGCCCTGCTCGACCACCCCGCCCAGTGGGCCGACCTGTGCGCCGACCCGGCCGGCCTGGCCGAGAAGGCCGTCGAGGAGACGCTGCGCTGGGACCCGCCGGTGCAGCGCACCGCCCGCTGCGCCCTCGAGGAGATCGAGGTGGGCGGCCGCCGCGTACGCCCCGGCCAGTTCGTCATCACCCTGCTGGGCGCCGCCAACCGCGACCCGTCCGTCTTCTCCCGCGCCGGCGTCTTCGACATCCACCGCTCCCCCGAGGCCGACCACCTGGCCTTCTCCAGCGGCATCCACTACTGCGTGGGCGCACCCCTGGCCCGCCTCGAAGCGGCCATCGCCATCCAGCGTCTCGCCGAGCGAGCCCCCGACCTCCGCCGAGCCGGCCCGATCCGCCGCCGCAACGCCACCCTGATCCGAGGCCCCATCCAGTTCCCGGTCAGCGCCTCCGACCGGATGCTCGCCGCTCGCTGACAGCAATCGGACAGTCCACCCGCGTCGCCGGCCGCATAGGCTCGCGGGCTGTGCGACGCGAACCAAGCCTGACCTTCAGCGGTGCGCTCGAGATCCTCGGCGCGCAGGACCCGTCGAGATACGAACGGCTCAGCAAGGTGCTCGGCGGCGTCATCCTGGGCGCGGGAGTGGCCACGGCGATCGCGACGCTCGGCCCCGCCGCGGCGGCACCGCTGGCCGCCGTCGCGCCGATCTGGGGCTGGGTCGACCAGAAGAACGAGGCGATGGGCCTCCTCCGCGACCTGCACAAGGCCTTCCGGACCGGCCTCGGCAAGGCCCCGACCCGCAAGCGGCGCGAGATGGTCGCGGCCGCACACACCACGATCGTGGTGTCCTCCTTCTTCGAGGCGCTGCGCGAGACCGTCGGAGACAAGGTCTACAACGCGCTGGAGATCACCCACCGTGAGCAGGCGACCGTCGCCCTCGGCCCGCACACCGGGCTGCTGCGCGCGCTCTACGAGTCCGAAGTGCCAGCACCCGATGTGAGCCGCGGATTCGCCGAGACCGAGCGGGAGATCTTCGGGTGGTACCACGCCCTGGCGGAGCGCGCCGACGCGTTCCTGGAGGGCCTGTCCGCATGGCCTCCCGGAGCGCTCGACCGGGGAATCGCGGTGATCGCCAGGGACAGATATCGGGAGCGGTACGCCGATCTGGCCGCCGCCGTGCCGGAGTTCTGGATCTGGGCGTCGCTGGACGAGCACGCCGCCACCCGGCACGCCCTCGGCACGCAGCGCGACGACCTGGCACGCATCACGGCGTTGCTCTCCCAGGTCGCCGGCCGGGCCGTCCCGCCCACCGAACCGCAGACCGTGGTCGCCCGCGCCAACCGCGGCCGCCTCGACCAGCTGATCATCAAACCGGCGGAGGCGAGGCATCTGGGGCCGGTCCTGCTCCCCACGGTGGGCGACGCGTTCATCGCGCCGTCCTACCGGGTGACCACGATGGGCCCGCGAGCCGGGATCACCGACGAGGACTGGTGGCAGGACCAGGCCCGCCACGACGACCTGGACGTGTGGCTGGCCGCGTACGCCCTGTCCCCGCCGGCCACGCGTCTGCCGCTGCTCCTGCTCGGGCACCCCGGCGCGGGCAAGTCCATGCTGATGCGGGTCCTCGCCGCCCGGCTGCCGGAGACCGACTACACGGTCGTCCTCGTCCCGCTACGCGCCGTGGGCGCCAACGCGAAGATCGTCGACCAGATCCAGCAGTCCCTCGACGACGCCACCAACAACCGCGTCTCCTGGGCCGACCTCGCCGATCGCAGTCTGGAGACCGTCCGGGTGGTCATCCTCGACGGCCTCGACGAGCTGCTCCAGGCCTCCCAGCACGACCGCAGCGGCTTCCTGCAGGAGGTGGCGGACTTCCAGCGGGTCGAAGCGGAGCAGGATCGCCCGGCCATCGTCATCGTCACCTCCCGCACGGTGGTGGCCGACCGGGTCGACGTGCCGCCCGGTGCCGCCGTGCTCAAACTCGACGACTTCGACGACGCGCAGATCGACCGCTGGGTGCGGGTGTGGAACGACACGAACGCGACCCCGATCGCGGCCGGGCAGGTGCAGGGCTTGTCCCGCACGATGCTCCCGGACAGCGTCGACCTGGCCAGGCAGCCGTTGCTGCTGCTGATCCTCGCGCTCTACTACGCCGACCCGGAGGCCGTCACCCTCACCGCCAGGGACTCCTCCAGCGCGCTCTACCAGGACCTTTTCACCTCGTTCATCCGCCGCGAGGCGCTCAAGGGCGGACCGCTCGACGACCGGGCCCTCGACCGGGCGATCCGGCAGAAGCTCGATCGGCTCTGTGTGGCCGCCTTCGCCATGTTCAACCGGGGCCGGCAGAGCACCACCGAGGGAGAGCTGACCGCCGACCTCGTCGCGCTCTACGGCCCGGGAGCGCTGGAGGGCGACGAGCCGGGCCAGCGGCTCCTCGGGGAGTTCTTCTTCGTGCACGCGGCCGAGGCGACGATGCTGGGCGCGGGCGACGTCGCGGCCCGGCGCAGGGAACGCCGTTCGTACGAGTTCCTGCACGCCACGTTCGGGGAGTACCTGATCGCGCACAAGGTCCTCGACGAGCTGCTCGACATCGCCGACAAGACATCCCACGCGTTTTAGCGTCAAGCTGCGGTAGGCATTTGGTGCGGCTGAGGTGCGGCAAATGCGGTTTCTTCCTGGTAGGGCTG
>NZ_JBFAAR010000017.1:0-77752 GCF_040639855.1 Actinoplanes sp. NPDC023714 | reverse complement strand
AACACCCCCTACAACCCGGCCGAACACCGCGCCCTGCAAAACCTACTCAACCAAACCCAACCCGCCGGTTGACACAGGGCACTCACGCCGAGGGCGCGGCCCGGACTCGCTGCGCTCGCCGCGCCGCGCGACCTGCGTGAGCGGTTGCGCCCCTCTTCTGTCAGTCCCGGGACCACTCCGTCGACAGGAGTCCGAACAGCAGGTCGTCGGTCCACTCGCCCTTGATGAACGTCTGCTGACGCAGCAGCCCCTCCCGCCGGAAGCCGAGCCGCTCCATGAGCGCCGCCGACGCCGCGTTCCGGGCGTCGCACTCGCCGGTCACCTTGTGCAGTCCCTGACGCCCGAAGAGCCGGTCCAGGACGCCGCTGACGGCCTCGGAGCCGTAGCCCCTGCGCTGGTGCTCCCCCGCCACCGTGAAGCCGATCTCGGCCTGCCTGAGGTTGTCGTGCAGCCGCACGTAGACGTCGCCGACGAGCTCCCCGGTCGCCGCCAGCTCGACGGCGTACTGGAAGTGCCCGGCCACGTCCGGCGAACCCGCCGCGAAGTTCCGGACCGCGACCTCGGCCTTCTCGATCGGGAACGGCGCCTCCCACGACTGGTAGCGCGCCACCCCGGGGTCCGACCGGTACTCCGCGAGCCGCGCCGCGTCCGAGGCCCGGAAACGCCGCAGCACGAGCCGTTCCGTCGCGATGAGCACGGGGTGAGGATAGCGGCATGCCCACCGTGACCGATCGGGTGCGGGCCATCTGCCTGCGCCTCCCCGGCCCCGCCGGGCGGACAGGAGGAGCTGATCGCGGCCGGCCCGGACCGCTTCTTCCGCCCGCCCGGGTGAGACCGCCCGGGTGAGAGCGCCCGGGCGGCGCGGCGGTCAGGCCTCGACCACGTCGGCGACGATGACGGTCACGTTGTCGGGCGCGCCGTTGTCGAGGGTGCGCTGCACCAGCGTGCCCGCGCACTCCTTGCGGTCGGCCACCTCGCGCAGCGTCTGGGCGATCACCGCGTCCTCGACGTAGTCGGACAGGCCGTCGCTGCAGAGCAGGTAGCGGTCGCCGACCCGGGCCGGGATCATCCGGCCGGCCGGGCGGAACGGGCCGCCCTGCACGGCCTGGGTCACGAGGGCGCGCTGCGGGTGGCGGCGGGCGTCGTCCGGGGTGAGCACGCCCTGGTCGACGAGCGCCTGGACGTAGGTGTCGTCGCGGGTGAGCTGCTGGAAGTCGCCGTCGCGCAGCAGGTAGCAGCGGGAGTCGCCGACGTTGAGGGCGGCCAGCCGGTCGCCGGAGAGCAGCAGGGCGGTCACCGTCGTGCCCATGCCGTCGCGGGCGTCGTCGTCGGCCACGGCGGCCTCGATGCGCTGGTTCGCGGTCTGCAGCGCGGCGATCAGATCCTGCAGCGGCTCGCCGGTGTCCGGCGTGGTGTCGACGGTGCTGAGCGTCTGCACCAGGATGTCGCTCGCCAGCTCCCCGGCAGGGAGCCCGCCCATGCCGTCCGCCACCACGAACAGTCGATTTCCGACGAAGACGGCGTCTTCGTTGTTGGACCGGACCAGGCCCTGATCAGTGGCGGCGACCGCCCGGACAGCAAGCGTCATGTGACAAGAGTGCCAAAGCCCAATTCCGTTGTCTCTAGTACCTCCTACGTAGTGTGTGCCGACGGGAGCGGTGACACTTGTGGGTCGCCCTTCCGGGCACCCCGGTCCCCGGTGTCCCGGTGCGGTGCCGGCAGCGATGACAGCGCTGGTCACGGGCGGTCCGGACGCCCCGGAGGGCCGGTTCCGGCGCGGCCGGGGAGCACGCCGGCGCGGTCGCCGCCACCGGAGGCGCGGCCGGGGCGATCGTGACATTCGCGACATCGAGGGACTCCGGGGCATCGCGCCGGTCCGGCGACGGTCCGGACATCCCCCGCGAGCGGTACACGACGGACGCCGTACCCCGCAGATCTTGACCTTGGAATTCGCAGTATCACATCCGGGCGCTCCGGGAACCCGGACCCGGAGCGCATCGTCCGCGAGGTGATCGTCGGTGGCCCGCCGCGCGGGGCGGCGCGACAAGGCGCGGCGGCCTCGGTAACAATCGTCGGCGTGACGACAGCTATCCATCAGCGCATCGCCTCGGAACTCGGGGTACGGGAAGGTCAGGTCGCGGCGGCCGTCGAGCTGCTCGACGGCGGTGCCACGGTTCCGTTCATCGCCCGCTACCGCAAGGAGGTGACCGGCACCCTCGACGACGCCCAGCTGCGCACGCTCGAGGAGCGCCTGGGCTACCTGCGGGAGCTGGAGGACCGCCGGGCCGCGGTGCTGGAGTCGATCCGCTCCCAGGGCAAGCTCGACGACGCCCTGGAGCAGCAGATCCTCGAGGCCGACACGAAGGCCCGCCTGGAGGACATCTACCTGCCGTTCAAGCCGAAGCGCCGGACCAAGGCCCAGATCGCCCGCGAGGCCGGTCTGGAGCCGCTCGCCGAGGGTCTGCTGACCGATCCCACGGTCGACCCGAAGGCGGCCGCCGCGGCCTTCGTGGACGCCGAGAAGGGCGTCGCGGACGCGCAGGCGGCGCTGGACGGCGCCCGGGCCATCCTGATCGAGCGGTTCGCCGAGGACGCCGACCTGATCGGTGACCTCCGCGAGCAGATGTGGAAGCGCGGCCGGCTGGTCGCCAAGGTCCGCACCGGCAAGGAGACCGACGGCGCGAAGTTCTCCGACTACTTCGACTTCGCCGAGCCGTACGCGAAGCTGCCCTCGCACCGGATCCTCGCGATGCTGCGCGGCGAGAAGGAGGACGTCCTCGAGCTCACCATGGAGCCGCACCCGGAGGAGGACGAGGGCTACTTCGAGGGCCGGATCGCCGGGCGCAACGGCATCGGCGACCAGGGCCGGCCGGGCGACCGCTGGCTGGTCGACACGGTGCGCTGGGCGTGGCGGACCCGGATCCTCATCCATCTCGGCGCCGACCTGCGGGTCCGGCTGCGCGAGGCGGCCGAGGACGAGGCCGTCCGGGTCTTCGCGGCGAACCTGCGCGACCTGCTGCTGGCCGCCCCGGCCGGCACCCGCGCCACGATGGGCCTCGACCCGGGCTTCCGCACCGGCGTGAAGGTGGCCGTCGTGGACGCGACCGGCAAGGTCGTCGCGACCGACACGATCTACCCGCACGTCCCGCAGAACAAGTGGGACGAGTCGATCCACCGGCTGGCCGCGCTGGCGAGCAGGTACGACGTCGAGCTGATCGCGATCGGCAACGGCACCGCCTCCCGGGAGACCGACCGGCTCGCCACCGAGCTGATCAAGCGGCACCCGGACGCGAAGCTGACCAAGGTGGTCGTCTCCGAGGCGGGCGCGTCGGTCTACTCGGCGTCCGCGTACGCCTCGCAGGAGCTGCCCGGCCTGGACGTGTCGCTGCGCGGCGCCGTCTCGATCGCCCGCCGCCTCCAGGACCCGCTCGCCGAGCTCGTGAAGATCGACCCGAAGTCGATCGGCGTCGGGCAGTACCAGCACGACATCTCCGAGGTGAAGCTGGCCCGCTCGCTGGACGCCGTGGTCGAGGACTGCGTGAACGGCGTCGGCGTGGACATCAACACCGCCTCGGCGCCGCTGCTCACCCGGGTCTCCGGCATCACCGCGGGGCTGGCCGAGAACATCGTGATGTACCGCGACTCGAACGGCCGCTTCAAGAACCGCAACGAGATCAAGAAGGTGGCCCGGCTCGGCCCGAAGGCGTTCGAGCAGTGCGCCGGCTTCCTCCGGATCCGGGACGGCGAGGACCCGCTCGACTCGTCCAGCGTGCACCCCGAGTCGTACGCCCTGGTCCGCACGATCGCGGCGGACGCCGGCTCGGACGTGCGCACGATGATCGGCAACAGCCCGCTGCTCAAGGGCATCCGGCCGGACAAGTTCGTCACCGACACGGTCGGCCTGCCGACCATCACGGACATCCTCAAGGAGCTGGAGAAGCCGGGCCGGGACCCGCGCCCGGCGTTCACGACGGCCACCTTCGCCGAGGGCGTCGAGAAGATCGCCGACCTTACGCCCGGCATGATCCTGGAGGGTCAGGTCACCAACGTGGCGGCGTTCGGCGCGTTCGTCGACATCGGCGTGCACCAGGACGGCCTCGTGCACGTCTCGGCGCTCTCCGACAAGTTCGTGCAGGACCCCCGCGAGGTGGTCAAGTCCGGCGACGTCGTGAAGGTCCGGGTGCTCGAGGTCGACCCGGTCCGCAAGCGGATCTCGCTCTCCATGCGCCTGCAGGACGAGCCGAACCGGGGCCGGGGCCCGCGCCCGGACCGGGGCGGCCAGGAGCGTGGCGGGCAGGAGCGCGGCGGCCAGAACCGGCAGGGCCAGCGGACCGGTCAGCCGCGTCAGCAGGGCGGCCAGCCGCGCCAGCAGGGCGGTCAGCGCGGCCGTCAGGGCGGCGGGGCCCCGGCTCCGGTCAACAGCGCCATGGCGGACGCCCTGCGCCGGGCCGGCCTGACCCGGGACTGACGTTCCACGACGAGGATCTGGGCCGCTCTAGCCGGCGGCCCAGATCTTCACGTCGGTGAACGCCACCTCGTAGGGACCCTTCCGCGGCGCGTCCCGCTCGGTGAAGATCCCGAGCACCAGCTGACCGCCGGTGATCTGCTCGTCGGTCAGCGTCGCCGTCCCGAGCGGCGTCCCGTCCCGCAGCACCTCGAACGCCTCCCCGGTGTAGGAGAGCGAGATCGTGGTCGGCGCGGCGCCCAGCTCGATCGGCGCCCTGGAGATCGGGAACGTCTTCAGCACCGTCACCCTGCCGGCCCGGTGCACTCCGAGGTAGAGGTTCCGCTCGCAGACCCGCAGCTGGTAGCCCACGTTCGCCTCGAAGCGGAACCAGATCGCCGCGCAGCTGTCCTTCGTGACCAGCCGGACCCCGACCTCGGCGCGCAGGTCGGCCGGCATCGCGTCGAGCGGGCCGCTGCAGCGGTACGTGCCCTCCAGGTCCCGGTGCACCACGAGCGCGTCGTCGAACCGGCAGCTCGCCGTCTCCTCCGGCATCTCGGTGGCGCGCCAGAACAGCGGGCTGCGCAGCCCGTCGTCGATCAGCGCCTGACCCGCCGGACCGTCGCCGCCGGCCTCGTTCCCGTCCGGCGCGCGCAGCGACAGCGCGAGCATGACCGCGCCGGCCACCACCGCGGCGATCAGGACGGCGATCCCGGCCGGCAGCGCCCAGCGGCGGCCGCCCCGCGGCGGCTCGGCCGGGCCGGCCGGCGTGCCCGCCGTGGTCGGCGCCTCGGTGATCGGCACCGTGATGATCGAGTTCTCGTCGTACCCGACCAGGCCGGGCGGGATCGACAGGGACAGCGACGGCGACTCCGGCGACGGCGTCACCCCGGTCACCGCCTGTGCCTCGACCGCCGCGGCCTTCAGGTCCGGCTGATCGGCGAAGGCCGCCGCGGTGGCGGCCGGCCGCTCGCCGGAGGAGACCAGCAGATCGAGCAGCTCCCGCGCGCTCGGCCGGTTCGCCGGGTCCTTCTCCAGCGCGTGCGCCACAAGATCCCGTAGGGGTCCGCCGAGACCGTCGAGGCGCGGCGGCTGGGTGAGGATCCGGGCCGCCGTGGCGGGCGGCGAGTCGGCCCAGAACGGGGTGCGCCCGGTGCCCGCGAACGCCACGACGCTCCCCCAGGCGAACACGTCGGCGGCCGGCGTGATCGGGATCTCCACCTCGGTGCCGAACCGCTCCGGCGCCATGTACGCCACCGTGCCGACCATCTGGTCGGTGCGGGTGTTCGCGCTGGTCGCCTCCATGGCCCGGGCGATCCCGAAGTCGATCACCTTGGGGCTGCCCGGCGCGAGCAGCACGTTGCGCGGCTTGAGGTCGCGGTGGATCACCCCGGCGCCGTGGATGGCGGTCAGCGCGGTGGCCACCCCGATCGCCACGCCGTGCAGGTTGGCGCTGGTGAGCGGGCCACGCTCCTCCACCACCTCGGCCAGGGTGGGTCCGTCGACGTACTCCACGACGAGGTAGGGATGCTCGTGGTCGGGGTCGGCGTCGAGCACCTCGGCCGTGCAGAACGGCGGCACCTGCCGGGCCCGGTTCACCTCGCTCCGGAACCGGCGGCGGAACTCGTCGTCGTGCGCCAGGTCGGCGCGCACCATCTTCACCGCGACCAGCACGCCGGCCGCGGTGCGGGCCAGGTAGACGGTGCCCATCCCGCCCTCGCCGAGGCGGCCCACCAGCTCGTATTCGCCGAGGCTCTTCGGATCACGTGGACGCAGCGGCGCGGCCCGCTCCCCCGGCACAGTTCTATCGACCATCGTTACGCCCCCCGACCGCCGCCACGGTCCTCTTCTCTCGCCGGCTGCACTGTATCGGGCGGGGTCTCCCGTACGCGTCCCGGAGGGCTTTCTCAGGGTCGGATCCGGGCGTCGCCGGATGGTTCCGCGAGGCCGCCGGCCGCACTCTTGATGTATCACCCACTACGGGAAAGAGAGACCCACCATGAACGCCGTGCACGACTCGCTCGCCCGCCAGGGCCTGGTCCGCCCGCAGGACGGCCGGATGATCGCCGGTGTCTGCGCAGGCCTGGCCCGCCGGTTCGGGCTCGACCCGTGGATCGCGCGGCTGCTCTTCGTGCTGATCCTCTTCGTGATCCCGGGCAGCCAGATCCTGATCTACCCGGTCCTCTGGATCGTGATGCCCGCCGAGAAGCGCGACTGGACCACCACCGACCAGAACCAGACCTGGAGCGACGCCGTCCGCTAGACGAGCTTCACCGATCTCGGCCGCGGGGCAGCAGAATGGCGACAGGACCCACGACGACGTGTGGAGGCGACGATGGCCACGATTCTGCTCCTGACCGGCGACGCGGCGGAGGACCTGGAGGTGATGTACCCCTACCAGCGTCTGCTGGAGGAGGGGTACGCGGTGGACATCGCCGCGCCGTCCGCCAAGAAGCTCCAGTTCGTCGTGCACGACTTCGTGGACGGCTTCGACACGTACACCGAGAAGCCGGGGCACAGCTGGCCGGCCGACACCGCGTTCGCGGACGTCGACCCGGCCGGCTACGCCGCGCTGGTGATCCCCGGCGGGCGGGCGCCCGAATACATCCGCAACGACGAGCACTGCCGGCGGATCGTGCGGCACTTCTTCGAGGCGGACAAGCCGGTGGCGGCCCTGTGTCACGGCCCGCTCGTGCTGGCGGCCTCCGGTGTGCTCGCCGGGCGCACCGTCGCCGCGTACCCGGCCTGCGCCCCTGACGTGCGCGCCGCCGGCGCCGCCTTCGCGGACAGCGAGGCGCAGGTGGACGGGCTGCTGGTGACCGCGCGGGCCTGGCCGGACCACCCGGCGTGGATGCGCGAGTTCCTCACCGTGCTGCGGGCGAAGGCCCCGGTCACGCGGTGAACTCGCGGACCTTCTCGGTCAGCTGGAGGTCGTCGAGGTAACCGCGGTGGCTGATGGTGCCGTCCGCGTCGACGAAGACGTACCAGCTCTGCTGGGCGATGCCGAACCGCTGCCAGATCCGGCCGGCCGGGTCGCTGATGTGCGGCACCGCCCCGACCTGCATCTCGGCCACGAACTCCTTCATGGCGTCGACGGTGCCGAGACCGCCGACGCCGAGGATGCCCAGCCGGTCGCCGTACTCGTCGTGGAGGTCGGCGACCGACTGGGCCTCGCTCGCGCAGGTGGCGCACCACGGCGCCCAGAACCAGAGCAGCGCGGGCTTGCCGGCGAGGGCGGCCGCGTCGAACTCGGCGCCGTCCAGCGTGGTCCCGGTGAAGGCGAGCGCCTGCGGCACGGTCCCGGTGGTGCCGATCGCCGCCGGTTCGCCGGCCGGGGGCGACGCGGCGTCGGCGGTGGAGCAGCCGCCTGCCGCGGCCAGAGCCACGAGCATGGTCAGGACCAGTCCGGGTACGCGCACAGCCGGCTCTCCGTTTCGTCTGCTTCTACTTCGCCGGCGTCGGCTCGGTCAGCCGCAGCGCGAGCGCCGGGCAGACGTTCACGGCCTTCCGGGCGCCGTCCTCCAGCCACGGCGGCAGCGGCGTCTGCGGGAACGCCGGGAAGCCGTTGTGGTCCAGCCGGATGATCTCCGGGGCGACCGCCGAGCAGAGCCCGTGGCCGTCGCAGCGCGACCAGTCCAGGGCCAGCTTCCGCGCGCCCTTCTCGGCCGTGTACGGCAGCGGCAGGATGCCCCGCACCTGCTTGCCGCAGCCCTCGCCGTTGGTGTGCGCCCGGACGTCCTCGGCGAACACCTCCAGCGCGGACAGGGCGAACCGGGACGTGCCGTCCGGGTGGCTGCACGCGCCCCGGCCCTTCACCAGGCCGGCCGCCTGCCGCACGTTCTCCACCGCGTTGCCGCCGAGCGACACCAGGGTGACGGCGCGGGCCAGGTCGGGCAGGCCGATCCGGCACGGGCCGCACTGGCCGGCCGACTCGCCGGCCAGGTACTGCACGACCTGGGCGACCTCGCCGAGCGGGCAGGTCTTGGAGCCGATCGGGATCAGCATCCCGGCGCCGAGCGTGCCGCCGACCTTCGCGAACCCCTTGCGGGAGATCGTGATGGTCTTCGCCGCCTCGGCGCTCACCCACTTGCCGTGGTAGCCGCCGACCAGCAGGCCGGGGCCGATGTCGGCGCCGCACATGGTGAGCACGTCCATGAGCGGGGTGCCGCTCGGCGCCTCCACCACGGCCGGCGAGGTGGCCGAGCCGCCGACGGTGAGCATGACCGTGCCCGGCTCCTCGGGGATGCCGACCGAGTTGTACTCCCACGGCCCGATCCGGGCCGCGATCGCCAGCTGCGAGTAGGTCTCCGCGTTGGAGAGCAGGGTGGGCAGGCCCATCACGCCGTTGTCGCTGGACCGGACCTTGCGGCCGGGCGGGATGTGCGCCTCGCCGTTGATGCCGCGGACCAGCGCGCCGCCCTCACCGGAGATGAACCGGTGCGGCACCGTGACGATCCGGGTCGGGCAGGGCATCTTGCGCTCGGCCAGCGCCGCGGTGATCGAGCTGAGGCCGACGCCGTCGTCGGCCACGCCGATCACGATCTCCTCGGCGTCCAGGGCGGCCGCGGCCAGGGCCGCGCCGTCCAGGATGAGGTGCGGGCCGCGGGTGAGGACGGCCTTGTCCTTCCAGGACGGCGGCTCGCCCTCGGTCGCGTTCACCACGATCACCGGCGGGAGCTCCTGCCGGCGGCACGAGTCGATCACCGCGCGGACCTTGCGGGCGAACGGGAATCCCGCGCCGCCCCGGCCGCGCAGCTCGATGCGGTCGGCGAGACCGACCAGCTCGCCCGAGGAGAGCGCGGCGAACCCGCCGTGCACCTCCTGGTGGGCGACGAGGTCGAGGCGGCCGTACTCGTCGAAGCCCGCGGTGATGCGTGGCGTTCCGATCGCCGTGACCGGTGGAACCTGTGCGGTACTCAATTCGCTTCCCTGACGTCGCCCCGGAGCTGGGAGAAGTAGTCATCGTCGTCGTCGCGCCCGCGACGGCCGCCCCGGCTCTCCCGTTCCAGCGGCTCGGCGCGGCGGGCCCGGTCCACCGGCTCGGCGCGGCGTCCCCGGCGCGGGGCCGCCTCGACCAGGGTGGGCGAGTCGTCCGGCTCGCCGCCCCACTGGCCGTCGGCCAGGTCGACGAACTGGCTGCGGCTGCTGTGCCGGCCGTCGTCGCGGGCCCGGCGGCGGGGCGGCTCCTCGTCGGCGTACCGGGGGCCGCGCGGCTCCTCCTCGTAGCGGGCGGCCCGCTGGCGGGGCACCTCGTCGTAGTCGTCGTCGCGGCGGCGGCGCGGGCTGTCGTCGTACTCGGGCTCCCGGCGGCGGCCGCGGGCGGGCGGCTCGTCGTCGGCGTAGCGACGCATCCGCGTCCCGGTGGACTCCAGGTCGTCCCGGCGCATGCGGGTGCCGGTGGCCTCGATCTCGTCACGGCGCATCCGCGTCCCGGTGGCCTCGAGATCGTCCCGCCGCATCCGCGTCCCGGTCGCCTCGATCTCGTCCCGGCGCATCCGCGTCCCGGTCGCCTCGAGATCGTCACGACGCATCCGCGTGCCCGTCGCCTCGAGATCGTCCCGACGCATCCGCGTGCCCGTCGCCTCGAGATCGTCGCGGCGGCCGCGCGGAGCGGGCTCGTCGTCGTCGAAGCGGCGTCCGCGGCGCGGGCCTTCGTCGTACATCTCCTGGGCGCGACCACCCCGGGAGCGCGGGGCGGGCTCGTCGTCGTACCGGTAGCGCTCGTCCTCGATCGCGCGCCGGGACATGGCGCGGGTCGACGTGTCGTAGCGGTCGTCGTCCTCGGCGGAGCGGCGCTGCCGCGGCGCCGGGGCCTCCAGCTCGGCCGGGTATCCGGCCGGGGCGAAGTCGGCCGGCGCGAAGTCGGCCGGCGCGTAGCCGGCCGGAGCCGGGCTGACCGGTACCGGACCGGACGGCGCGGCCTGCATGGGCGCCGGGCTGACCGGGCGGGACATCGGCGGGGCGGGCGGCGCCGGGGGCACCGGCGGAGCAGCCGGGACCCAGGCGGCCGTGGTGGCGGCCGGTCCGGCCGGCGCCATCAGGTCGCCGGTCGGCTCGCCGCGGCGGCCACGCCGCTTCGGCGCCGCGCCGGTGGGCACGAGCTGGCCGACCGGCTTGATGCCGGTGCCGGCCGCCGACGAGAAGTCCTTCTTCCGGTTCAGGCTGACCGAGAGCCGGACGGCGAGGCCGACCAGCACGCCGAGGACGCACACGACGTAGCTCACGGTGACCCAGGTGGCCGCCGGGCGGCCGGCCGAGAGACCGTGCGTCAGCGCGATCGGCCACATCAGGTACGAGATCGAGTGGATTCCGCGCCACATCCAGGGCTTGCCGCGGCCGATGAACTTCGACCGGGCGATGCCGGTCCACATGACCAGCACCATGATCCAGCCGGAGATGGTGCCGAGGCCGACGTAGAGGCCGTTCCCGGGCAGCAGGAACGGGATCGCGATGTCGATGAGCCGGATGTGCTCCTCCGCGTACTTCGTCCAGACGTGCACGAAGAGGGCGGTCACCGCGATCAGGCCGGTGGTCCGGTGGGTGGACTGGAGCAGGACCCGCTGGCGGATGCTGAGCACCAGCCGGTCGGTCGCCACCAGGCCGACCATGATCGTGATCGAGAGCGACACCAGGCTGATGACGCCCATGTAGAACTCGGCGTAGATGAAGAAGTAGTAGTAGCCGACGCGGCCGGGCCTGGTCATCATGGCGACGGCCCAGAGTGCGGCCAGGACGCTCACGACGAGCAGCACGATCGCGGTTCTCGAGGCCGGACGCGTGCCGGTGGATCCGACATCGACCGCAACCCGGGGGGCGGCGGCTCGCTGGGTGTTCTTCGACCGGGCCATTGACTCCTCGTTTTCCTTGCAGTGCGGTCACGTCCCGTGGGCGGTGGGACGCCGGTGTCCGTGGGGGACACCCCGCGCTCAAGCTCTGCTGGACCCGCTCCGTAGCACCGCTTTCCCCTGCCGTGCTCCGGTCCGCGTCCTCCCCGGATTACGCAGCCGGCCCGGGTTCGGATGAACACCGCCGGAATTTTTTGCGTAGCGGCGTGACTACCGCCCGCACACGGCTGCTGAACAGGCGAAACAACGAGAAGGTTGCTCTCCTAAGAAAGATTTAAAGTCTTCCGTACGAGTGACGCGGGCCACCCGGTGAACCATTCCGCCCGCGGCGGCGAACTAAGTAGTGCAGCCGTGGAATGGGGGAGCTCCATGCGTCACTTCGTCGCCGCGCTCGGTGCGGTGCTGGCCGGCGCGGTCCTGGGCACCGCCGCCGGGTCGCCGGCCCGCGCCGACGAGCCGGGCTTCAGCGTACGCGTGACAGCGCCCGGCGACTTCGTCACCGGGGAGGCCGCGCAGACCGTCACGGCCGTCGTGACCTCGGAGAACCGGCGCTGCCGCAAGGTCCGCTGGGCCCTGCTCGTGCGCTCCGGCCCCGCCGGCGACGGGCTGAGTGGCGACCAGCTGAGGGTGGTCCGGGTCGAGGAGGACGGCGAGTTCGGCACGAGCACCAGCGCCGAGGGCGGCACCACGACGATCCTCGACGACCGGCTGGACCCGGGCACGCTGTGCCGGGGCCGGACCGTGACCGGCCGCTGGCAGGTCGCCTTCACCGGGCCGGACGCCGGCCGGGTGCGGTTCGAGGCGCGGGCCTTCGACGCGCAGGGCACGCTGCTCACCACCGCGGGCGCGACCACCCGGGTGGAGAGCGACACCCCGCCGTCCCCGTCCCCGTCGCCGTCGCCCACCCGGGAGGAGCAGGCGCCCGCCGAGGCCGAGGCCGAGGACGAGACGCCCGCGGCGCAGCCGGCCCGGGAGTCCGGCGACCCGCAGGCGGCCCTCGTCGCCGAGGACTCCTTCCTGCTGGGGCCCGGCCTCATCGTCGGCGGCGTCTTCGTCTTCCTCGGCGTCCTCCTGCTGCTGCGGATCCGCGCCCGCTCGCGCGCCGCCCGCCTCGAGGCGCAGACACTACCGACCGGTTTCTACCGTATGCCCCGGTAAGCATGGCTCCTGCGGGTGATTTCCCGACTGTACGACCCGCTACCGGCGAACCCGCCGTTAGCGTGGGCGTCTGCTGTCACCGTCCCTTGGGGAGGAACCGTGATCAGGCGTCCCGTAAAGGTCTTCGGCGCGTTCGGCGCCCTCGCTCTCGCCGCCGTCGCGGTCCCGGCCGGCGTCTCGTTCGCCGGCACCGAGAACGCGCCCGCCGCGGCGTCCCGCCCGGCCACCACCCAGGCGGACAGCCTCCTCGGCGGCGAGCCCCGGGTCCCGGCCGAGCTGAACCCGCCGGCCGGCAACGTCGTCCACGCCGTGCTCAAGGCCAAGGGCGTCCAGGTCTACGGCTGCACGGCCGGCGCCTGGACGCTGATCGAGCCGGCCGCCTCGCTCACCGGCGTGACGCTGCGCCCGGCCCGGAAGGTGACGGCGCTGCACTACCGCGGCCCGAGCTGGCAGTCCGACCAGGACGGCTCACTGGTCGAGGGCGACGGCGCGTCCGCGGTCCGGGCGCCGTCGGCCCATCCGGACAGCATCCCGCAGCTGCGCATCACCGCGAAGAGCACCCGCGGCGACGGCGTCTTCGGCGAGGTCACCTACATCCAGCGCCTCGACACGGTCGGCGGGGTGGCCCCGGCCGGCGCCTGCTCCGGCAGCGCGACGAAGGCCGTGCCGTACCGGGCGGTCTACCGCTTCTTCGTCGCGAAGAGCTGATTCCCCTCGTACCCGAAGGTCTTGATCTTTTGATGGTGGTGATCCGACCCGGAAGAGGAGCAACCGGCCGGCGCCCGAGATGACGCCGACCGGTTGCGGATGGGGAACGTGGATCAGGTGGATCAGAGAGCCGGGTAGGCGTTCGCCATCAGCTCGGCGAACTGGGCCGGGAACCAGGCGCCCGAGATCGGGGCACCGGCCAGCGAGCCGGTCATGCTGTTGCCGTTCCGGGCGTTACCGGTGTAGGTCGGGTCGCACATCCGGTCGAAGCCCTTGCCCTCGTCGTTCGGGATGAGGGTGCTGGAGCCGTCCGACTCACCCGGCGGCTTGACCCAGACGTAGGCGTCGATACCGGAGGCCGGAGCCGCGGTGGGACGCTCGCCGAGGCCGGCACCGGCCTGGTTGCACCAGTTGCCGGCGTGGATCCGGCGGTCGATGCGGGACTGGTTGACGTAGGTGTTCACGTCGGTCGAGGTGCTCGCCGCGGTGGGCCGCTGCGAGCCGCCCCAGCCGTTGCGGGACGTGTCGATCAGCATGCCGAGGCCGGAGTCGAAGCCGATCGAGACCAGCTTGTTCCGGAAGGCCTGGGCGAAGGTCAGCTCATCGGTGTACTGGTTCCAGTCGACCCACTTGGACTGGCGGACGTTCTGGCCACCGACCGTGGTGGTCGGCTGCACGAACGGCTCACGCAGCGCCGAGTAGTTCGCGGTGTTGGTGATGAAGCCGTGGACGTTCTTCACGTTGCCGGACGCCTGGGCGGCCTGCAGCATGATGTCGGCGGTCGGGCCGAAGTTGGAGTCCCAGCCGATCCAGCCGTGGTGCGCCGCGTCCACGTAGTTGTAGGCGTTGCTGAGCGCGCCCAGCTTCTGCAGGGCGTACCCGATGCCCTGGACGTAGCCGCCGTTCGCCTTCATCGTGTCGCACATCGCGGTGCCACCGGCCTGGCCGGAGGTGTTGGTCACCAGGTTCGGCAGCGAGTCGATCTCGACGATGTTGATGATGCGCAGGTTCTTGTACTTCGCGTCGCCCTGGATCGCGGCGATCGGGTCGATGTACTCGGACTTGTAGCGCGGCAGCTCGTTCGGGCCGAGCTCACCGTTCGAGGCGAGCGCGGCGCAGTCCCGGCCGGGCAGGTTGTAGATGACGAACTGGATGTAGCCGGCGCCCTGCGCGAGAGCCGCGTCCAGGTGGTCACGGACGCCCATGGCGCCGTTCGAGCTGCTGTCCTCGGTGCCCTCGATGGCGGCGATCCGG
Organism: Actinoplanes sp. NPDC023714; assembly: GCF_040639855.1. Taxonomy (NCBI): domain Bacteria; kingdom Bacillati; phylum Actinomycetota; class Actinomycetes; order Micromonosporales; family Micromonosporaceae; genus Actinoplanes; species Actinoplanes sp. NPDC023714. Next base: position 63,343 of record NZ_JBFAAR010000017.1, on the reverse strand, counting down.
TCGATCCAGACGGCCGTCGGGTTGTTGGAGACCCGGCTGCCGCCGGCCACCGACTCGGCCTTCGCCTTCCACTCCGGGTTGACGTAGCCCTTCGCCCCGACGTACGGGTTGTCGACCTTGACGCCCGGCTGCGGCGGAGGCGTGGAGGTCGACGGCGAGGTCGAGGGGGAGCTCGACGGGCTGCTGGAGGGCGAGCTCGACGGGCTGCTCGACGGCGAGCCGGACGGGCTGGTCGGCACGTTGCCGGTGCAGACCGTTCCGTTCAGGGAGAACGAGGCGGGCGTGGTGTTCGTACCCGAGTAGTTGGCGTTGAAGCCGAAGTTGGCGGTGCCGTTCGTCGGCAGCGAGGCCGCCCACGACGGGTTGGTGGCCGTCACGTTCTGGCCGGACTGGGAGATCGTCGCGCTCCAGCCCTGGGTGACGGTCTGGTTGCCGGCGTAGGCCCACTTCAGGTTCCAGCCGCCGCTGATCGGGTCGCCCAGGTTGGTGACGGTGACGTTGGCGGTGAACCCGGAGTTCCACTGGTTCACCGAATAGTCGACGCGACAACCGGCCGCGGCACTGGCGCTGCCTGCCACGGCGACAGCACCGGCGCCGGCCACGATGCTCACGGCAGCGGCCGCCGTGAGAGCCCGGGCACGGGTGGGGATGGGTCTCATGAGGACTCCTCGAGACGGGGGCGGCGCGGGACCGCGCCAGGGAACGGCGGCCAACACATCGGTGGGGATCGTTGGCCGATGGGGACAGCATGGCATGGGAGCGCTCCCAGCGCAATGATCCGGAAACAGTGCGGCAACGGGCGGTTCACCGCCCTCCAGCACCCTTTCCGGACGGCCGATCGGGGCGCACCGGGTCGCACCCGAGTTGCGACCCCGCGGACCCCGCCTGCGGCTCAACCCGGCCGGAAGGGTGCCGACCCTAGGGCCATGACCGTGGGCAGCGCAGTGCACACCGCCGGACTCCCGACCGCGGAGCGTTCCGGCGTCGAGGCCGTTCTCGGTGTCCCGGGCCCGGCGGATCGGCAGGGCCTCCTGCTGGCCGAGTTCGTCGCGTTCATGACCAAGGACACCCCCTCGGTCCAGCACGTGCTCGACCTGGCCGGGCCGCACCTGCGGGAGATCGCCGGGCTGACCGCCGCGACCGTGTTCGAGCTCGACTCGGAGACCGGCATGATGACGGCGACCGCCCAGCTCGGCGAGCCCGGCCGGCGGGACCAGATGGTGGCCGGCAAGGTCTTCCGCACCCCGGCCGGCGGCAAGCCGGTGGTCAGCGGCGAGCAGATGGCCATCCGCCTGCGCATCGGCGGCCAGACCGTCGGCGTCCTGCTGCTCACCGGCACCGCCCTCGACGATCTGCGCCCGGAGATCATCTCGACGATGGCGCTGCACTTCGCCACGACGCTGCAGGGCCTCGCCGCCGAGAAGCAGCGGCAGTTCGTGGCGCACACCAGCGCCACCATCCGCGACCTGTTCGAGCAGGGCATGACCGCCGCCGACGTGGAGACCGCCGCGGAGGTGCTGACCCGCTCCTGCGCGACCGCGTTCCGCACCGAGCACGCCGGCATGCACCTGATCGACGGCGAGGGCCGGATCCGGTACGTGCACGGCGTCGGCTTCACCGGCGACGTGAACCGGGGCCTCGCCGAGCACCTGCTCGGCAAGAAGGCCTCCGACTCGCCGGTCTGGCGCGCCACCGCCGAATCGGGCGAGCCGCAGCTGGTCGCGGACGCGTCGGCGAGCAGGGTCCGGGCCGGCGGCTTCGTGCAGACGCTCGGCGCCAAGTCGTTCATCGCGATCCCGCTGATGTCCGCGACCGGCCCGGTCGGCATGATCATCTGCGGCGACACCACCCGCGCCCGCGAGTGGACCTCCCGCGACCGGATCCTGGCACAGCAGCTCGCCGTCGAGGGCGCGCTGATCATCGACAGCGCCCGGATGCGGCAGGCCTCCCAGGTGCACGTCGACGAGCTGACCCACCAGGCCTTCCACGACTCGCTGACCGGCCTGCCCAACCGCAAGCACCTGCTGGACCGCGCCGAGCAGGCCGTCGAGATCGGCTACGCGACCGGCACCCGCGTCTCCCTGCTGCTGCTCGACCTGAACGGCTTCAAGCAGGTCAACGACACGGTCGGGCACCACGCCGGCGACGTGCTCCTCCAGCTCGTCGCGAAGCGCCTGCAGAGCACCGTGCGCCGCCCCGACCTGGTGGCCCGCCTCGGCGGCGACGAGTTCGCGGTCCTGCTCACCGCCGACCCCGACGAGGCCGCCTCGGTGCGGGCCGGCGACCGGATCTGCGAGCTCCTCCGCGAGCCGTTCGACATCGAGGGCCAGGAGGTACGCATCGGCGCCAGCATCGGCGTCGCGATCTGCCCCCAGCACGCCATCGAGTTCGGCGCCCTGATGCGCTCCGCCGACGCCGCCATGTACGAGGCCAAGCGCAACGGCGGCGGCGTCCGGGTGGCCGACCTCTGACGAGTGACGACAGGACGTCACCACCCGTGTGAGTTATAGGAGTGGTATAAAGCCGCGGATAGGCTCTCCCCATGGACGCAGCCTGGCGAAAAAGCACCTATTCCGTGGCCAACAGCGCCTGTGTCGAGATCGCTCTCTCCGCGGACGGTGACCGGGTCATGATGCGGGATTCCAAGGATCCCGGCGGCGCGGTCCTCACCTACGGAACGGATAGCTGGCGGTCCTTCATTCAAGATCTGCGTGAGGGACGGGTCCGCCGGCCGTAGACGTACCCGGCGGCCATCGCGGCGATTCCCGCGGTGGCGAGCACGGCCGGCCTCGCGGAGTGCCGCCGTGGGCGGGGCACGGGGTCTCCGCCGCCGGCATCAGGCCTCCGCCGCGCCTCCCGTTCGGCCTTCCTCATCTCGTCGCTGACCGTGGCGATGAACCGGCGCCTCCGGGGACGGGCACGCGTTCCGATCCAGGCGTCCGCGACCCGGCCCCACCATCGCCGGGTGACGTCGGACTGGAACATCCGGAACGTCATGTTCCTCAACTCGTCGTCCTCGATCTCACCCAATTCCCACAACCGCAGCCAATACATCATGGTGAGATTCGCATAGATCTCCTGCCGGGAATGCGGACCACGGGCGGCTTCGCGATCGAGCACCTCGATGAGCTCCGGATTGTTGATCGCCAGGGTGAGCAATTCCATGTGGTGCTGACCGTCGATGTCCGCGATCTGCTGACGGATCTGGCGCTGCTGGAAGAGCAGGGATGCCACCACGCCGCTCAGCGCCATCGCCGACAGCAGGGCCGAGATGCCGCCGAAGGCCTCGCCCACCTCGGCGAGGCGTGGCCAGGGCAGGCCGGTGCCGGCCAGGGCGACCATCAGCATCGGCGCGCCGGCGGCCAGTGCCAGGGTCAGGACCAGCGCGGCTGATGAGATCGCGCCGGCTCGGGCGAGTCCACTACGGGCCACGGCGAACCCCCTCCGCATCGACGGTGATGAGTGCAGGGTGCGGCGTGGCAGCAACACTCCCCCGACGAGAAACCGACAAACGCGGACAATCTGGTAGGTTCTTTCAGCTGGCGTTTACCGGAAGGACCAGAATGTTCGGGACCTCACTGATCGCGGCTGCCGCCGTGCTCGCCGCCGGGATGCCGGGCGCCCCGCAGGCGCCCGCCGCCCGGGGGCCGCTGACGGAGATGACGTTCGCGGTGGCGCCGGACTCGGTGCGGGCGGGGTCGCGGATCACGCTGGGCGGGGTGGCCGGCGCCGGGCGGCGCGGGAACGCCGGGGCGGTCGATCTGTTCTTCCGGAAGACCGAGGACGATCCCTATGCGCGGATCGGGCGGCTCGCCGCGAACGACGCGGGGCGGTTCGGCACGACGCTGACGGCGAGCGCGTCCGGGGACTACCTGGCCGTGTACCGCGGCAACAGGCAGCGCGGCATCGCCTCCGCCAGTGACTACGTCTCCGTCTACACCACCCGTACGGTGAAGCGGTTGATCTATAGCTGGAGCGCCACCAACCAGCAGTGTCACCCGGTGTGCCGGACGCAGAGCCCGGACGTCACGCTCGGTACCGGGCCGGTGCACGTCAGCTTCCAGCGCGACTGCGGGCCGACCCGGTCGGGCGGCAGCCTCGGCTTCACCAAGGACCCGTGGAACAAGCACGCGCCGGGCGATCCGGGCTGGCGGGACTTCCCGGACGGCGCCGGGCCGGTGGAGTTCGACCTGGCGCCGACCGCGCCGGCCGGGCACTTCTATCTGACATGGTCGAGCGTGCAGCGTGAGCGCGGTCAGGCCACGCTCTGCAACCTCAGCTACCGCGCCACGCAGGACACCACGCAGATCACCTACGTCTAGACGAAAGCTCCGAAACCCGTGACAGCCCGCCCGACGATCAGCGAGTTGATCTCGCGGGTGCCCTCGTAGGAGTAGAGCGCCTCGGCGTCCGCGACGAACCGGCCGATGTCGTAGTCGAGCACGATCCCGTTGCCGGCGAGCAGCTCCCGCGCCCAGCCGACGACCTCCCGCATCCGGGTCGTGCAGTAGGCCTTCGCGAGCGCCGAATGCTCGTCCTTGTAGACGCCTTCATCCTGCAGCTGGGCGAGCCGCACGCACATGCCGAGGGACGCCGTCACGTTGCCGACCATGCGCACCAGCAGGTCCTGCACCAGCTGGAACTTCGCGATCGGCCGGCCGAACTGCTCGCGCTCCTTGGCATATTCAAGAGCGATTTCGTACGCCGCCAGCATCACGCCGACGGCCTGCCACGCGACGCCGGCCCTCGTCTGGCGGAGGACCTTCGCGGTGTCCTTGAACGAGTTCGCCCGCTGCAGCCGGTCAGCCTCATCCACCCGTACATTCGAAAGGGTTATATCGGCGTTCTGCACGATCCGCAGCGCGATCTTGTTCTCGATCTTGGTGGCGGTGAACCCGGGCGCGTCCCCCGGCACGACGAAGCCCTTCACCTGGTCGTCGGCCTCGTCGCGGGCCCACACCACCACCAGGTCGGCGAAGGTGGCGTTGCCGATCCAGCGCTTGGCGCCGTTCAGGATCCAGGTGTCACCGTCCCGGCGCGCGGTCGTCCGCAGGCCGGCCGCCACGTCCGATCCACCGCCCGGCTCGGTCAGCGCGAACGCCCCGATCTGGTCGAACGCGGTCATCGCCGGCAGCCAGCGCTCCTGCTGCTCGGGCGAGCCGCAGGTCTGGATGCTGCCCATCGCGAGGCCCGCGTGCACGCCGTAGAACGTCGCCATCGACGCGTCGGCATGACCCATCTCCAGGGCCAGCCAGCCGTTGAGCAGCGACGAGTGTTCCGCCCCGGCCAGGCCCAGCCCGGCGAAGCGCTTGATCAGCTGGGTCGGGAACTCGGCCCGCGACCAGTATTCGTTCGCGATCGGCGTCACCTCGGAGGCGAGGAAGTCGCGGACGCGCCGCACGATCGCGGACTCGTCGTCGGTCAGCAGTCCCTGAAAGGCGTAAAGATCTCCGGCAAGCATGTTCGGTTCGTACCCCCGTGAAGCCGCACCTAGACTCGGATCCCATGCTCACCATGCAGGACGCGCTGGCCCGGTTGACCGCGTATTGGACAGATCAGGGCGCCCTGGTCGTCCAGCCGATGAACACCGAGGTCGGGGCCGGCACGCTGAACCCGGCGACGTTCCTGCGCGTCCTCGGCCCGGAGCCGTGGAAGGTCGTCTACGTCGAGCCCTCGGTCCGCCCGGACGACTCCCGGTACGGCGAGAACCCGAACCGCCTGCAGACGCACACCCAGCTCCAGGTGATCCTCAAGCCCGACCCCGGCAACCCGCAGGAGCTCTACCTCGGCAGCCTGCGGGCCCTCGGCATCGACGTGGCCGCGCACGACGTGCGGTTCGTCGAGGACAACTGGGCCTCCCCCGCGCTCGGCGCCTGGGGTCTCGGCTGGGAGGTCTGGCTGGACGGCCTGGAGATCACCCAGTTCACCTACTTCCAGCAGGCCGGCGGGCTGAACCTCGACCCGGTCAGCGTCGAGATCACCTACGGCGTCGAGCGCATCATCATGGCGCTCCAGGAGAAGACGCACTTCAAGGAGATCGAGTACGCGAAGGGCGTCAGCTACGGCGAGGTGTTCGGGCAGTCCGAGTACGAGATGTCCCGCTACTACCTCGACGACGCCGACGTCGAGGCGAACCGGCGGCTGCTCGACCTCTACGCCGGCGAGGCGCAGCGGATGATCGACGCCGGCCTGCCGGTCCCGGCGCACACGTTCGTGCTGAAGTGCTCGCAGGCGTTCAACGTGCTGGACGCGCGCGGCGCCGTCTCCACCGCCGACCGGGCCGCCGAGTTCGGCCGGATGCGCCGCCTCGCCGGCGAGGTCGCGAAGCTCTGGGTGGAGCGCCGCACCGAGCTCGGCCTGCCCCTCGGCGAGTCCCCGGTGATCGAGAGCGCACGGCCGCCCGCCACGGCGCAGACCGGCGACGAGCCGCGCGCCCTGGTCTTCGAGATCGGCACCGAGGAGCTTCCGCCGGCCGAGCTGCGGTCCGCCCGCGCGCAGGTGTTGCGGCTGGTCACCGAGGGTCTCGCGGGCACCCGGCTGGCACACGGCGAGATCCGCGTCTACGGGACGCCCCGCCGGCTCATCGCCGTCGTCCAGGGCGTGGGGGCGCGCGAGGACGATCACGTGCGCTTGGTGAAAGGACCGAAGACCCGGGCCGCGTACGGGGCGGACGGCGCTCCCACGCGAGCGCTCGAAGGCTTCGTCAGGTCACAGGGCGTGCCGATCTCCGCGGTGACCGTCGCCGAGCTTTCCGGCGTACCCCATGTCGTGCTGGAGAAGCACGAAGCCGGACGCGCCGCACCCGCCGTGCTCGCCACCGTGCTCGCGCAGGTCGTGACCGGGCTGCGGGCCGCCAAGAACATGCGCTGGAACGACCCGAAGCTCGCCTTCAGCCGCCCGATCCGCTGGCTCACCGCCCTCTGGGGCGACGACGTGGTGCCGGTGGCGGTGTCCGGGCTGGCGGCCGGCCGCGAGACGCGCCTGCTGCGCACCGCCGCCGAACCGGTGATCGCCGTCGAGTCGGCCGAGACGTTCCTGGAGACCCTCGGGGTGAACGGGATCGTCGCCGACCACGAGGACCGCCGGGAGCTGATCGTCATCGGCGCGCAGGACCTGGTCTACCCGGACGGCCGGATCGACGTGAAGGGCGAAGCCGCGCTCATCGACCAGATCACCGACCTGGTGGAGCAGCCGTTGCCGCTGCTCGGGACGTTCGACGAGACCTACCTCGACCTGCCCGCCGCGGTGCTCACCACGGTGATGCGCAAGCACCAGCGCTACCTGCCGGTCCGCGACGTGGAGAGCGGCGGCCTGCTGCCGATGTTCGTGACCGTCGCGAACGGTCCGGTCGACGTGGAGCTGGTGCGGGCCGGCAACGAGGCGGTGCTGCGCGCCCGGTACGAGGACGCCGCGTTCTTCTACCGCGCCGACCGCGCCACCCCGCTCGCCGATCTGCGGTCGCGGCTGTCGCGACTCACGTTCACCGACCGGCTCGGCTCGATGGCGGACCGGGCGTCCCGGATCGCCGCTCTCGCGTCGTCGCTGGCCGCTGCCCTGGGGATCTCGTCGTCCGTTCTGGAGCGGGCCGCCGCCCTCGTCAAGTTCGACCTCGGATCGCAGCTCGTCACCGAGATGACCCGCCTGGCCGGGGTGATGGCGCGGGACTACGCGCTGCACGCCGGGGAGGACCGGGCGGTCGCCCAGGCCGTGTACGAGGCCGAGCTCCCCCGGAACACCGGGGACGAGCTGCCCCGGACCGTCGCGGGCGCTCTGCTCTCGGTCGCCGACCGCCTCGACGTGATCGCCGGGCTGGCCGCCACGGTCGGGCTGCCCACCGGCAGCAGCGACCCGTTCGCGGTGCGGCGGGCCGTCCTCGGCCTGCTGGCGGTGCACCGGGCCACGCCCGCCCTGGCGTCGCTCGACCTCCGCGAAGGCCTCGCCGCCGCCGCTGCCGGGCAGCCGGTCCCGGTCTCCGCCGCGGTTCTCGACGCCTGCTCCGATTTCCTCGCGAAGCGGCTCGAGCAGGTGCTGGTCGAGGAGGGCAAACCCGTCGACCGGGTACGTGCCGTGATCGCCCACCACGCCCGGCCGTCCCATGTCGACGTGCTGCTCGGGCAGCTGGCGGCGCTCGACGAGGATCCGGGCTTCCTGGCCGTCGCGGCGGCCGTGCAGCGGGCCCGGCGGATCGTTCCGGAGGGGACGCCGGCCTCCTACGACCCCTCGGTTCTGAAGGAGCCGGCAGAGCTGGCGTTGCACGAGTCGGTCGGCGTAGTTGGCGACTTTTCCGACATTTCCGGATTTGTCGAGTCGACCCGCGGGCTGGTCGGGCCGTTGAACACGTTCTTCGACGAGGTGTTCGTGATGGCCGACGATCCGGCGGTGCGGGCCGCCCGGCTCGGGCTGCTGGCGCGGGTGCGGGATCTCGGTGAGGGTCTGCTGGACTGGTCGCAGCTGAGGCTCTGAGCCTCTGCTTTCTGTCGGACCTCCGGTCTAGGTTGTCCGGCATGGCGCTGACCACTGTTGCCTTCGACCGATGCGTGCGCGAGGGAGATCTCGGCGGGCTCACGGCTCTGCTGCTCGACGCGGACGAGCCGGCCCGCCGATCCCTCCTCGAGCGGCTCTCCGAACGCCTTCGCGATCCGCTCGTGGCGCCGGGCCCGGTGCCCGTGGCGTTCCATGCCCTCGCCGTGATCGCCGGCGCTCCCTCGGCGGCCCGCGCGGCCGCGCTGCTCGGCCGGCGCGAGCTGCGGCAGTGGCACACCATCCCGGCCGGCCGGTTCCTCGCGATCGCCCGGGCGCGCGGCCTGCCCTGGGCCGGTGATCTCGGCGTCCGGCTGGCCGGCCGGATCCGCGCCGGCGAGCTGCTGCTGCCGGCCGAGTGGGACTTCGTGGTCGCCCTGCTCGACGAGGGCGAGGCCGAGCCGCCGGTCACCGAGGGCGTGGTGCTGGCCTGGCTGCGCGCCGCCCACCAGGGACGCCCGTCCACCCTCGCGAAACGGCTGCGCGCGTCCCGCTTCCTCGACCCGCTCCTCCCGGCGGTCTTCACGATCGACGGCCTGGGCGCCCGGATCCCGGCCGCCGGCTGGGACGGCGCGACCTGGGACCCGGTGCCGGCCCTCCCGGCCGCGATCGCCCGGCTCACGGCGGAGGGCCGCCTCGACCGCGCGGTCGTCCTGGCCGCCACGGTGGACCGTCTCGTCCGGGGCGACCGCCCGGCGGCCCTGCGCCCGTTCGCCCTCCTGCACGACATCCTCGCCCCGGTGGCGGACGAGGTGGCCGAGCACGCCTCCTCCTACGCGACCCTGCTGGCGTCCGGCCCCTCCCCGATCGCCGGCCTGGCCCAGCGGACCCTCCGCGGGGCCGGCGTGGTGGTCCCGCCGCCCGACGTCAGCGCCGAGGCCCTGGCCCGGCCCGAGAAGACCCTGGTCAAGGCGCAGCTGACCTGGCTCGGACAGCTGTGCCGGCGCGACCCCGCACAGATCCCGGCGGTGCTGGAGGCGGTGGAGGTGGCCGCCGGGAGCCCGGTCCTCGACATCCGGGAGCGCGCTCGTGCCCTGCTGTCCCGATACCGGCCCGGGACGACTTTCGACGCGGCGCCTCCTGCTGCGGCGGCTCCGTCCGAGGTGGTCCGTCCGCCTGCCGCCATGCCTGAGGGCGTGCGGAGCGCCGCGGAGCTCGCCGAGGAAGTGGTGGCGGTTCTCCGGGAGCCGGCCGGGGTGCGGTGGGAACGGATCATGGCGGCCGTCGTGGCGCTGCCGGCCGACGGGCTCGCGGAGGCACTCGGGCCGGTGCTGGATCGGCATGAGCGGTTCGGGGCGCCCTGGGGCCGCGTGCCCGCCCTCGGTGCGGCGATCCGGGCCCGGGCCGGGCTGCCGGTCGACCCCGTGGTGCGGGAACGGCTGCTCGGTGCCGTACAGCGCTCCTGGACCGGCACCGACCGTTCACTCATCGACACGCCGGCCGACGTCCTGACCCTGCGGATCGCCGAACTGGCCGTGCAGGTGGGCCGTTCCCCGCTTCCGGAGCTGCTCGCCACCCCCACCGACGTGACCGGCAGCGTCGACGCCGGGGTGCTCGCCGACCGGATGGCCCGGCTCGAGGCGGAGGGGCGGGAGCCGTGGCCCCTCGACTACCAGCAGGCGCTGCTGCGGGTGCCCCGCGGCCCGGTACCGGAGCGGGCCGGGCAGTTGACGAGCCCGCACGGCAGACGGCTGGCCCGCTGGCTGACCGGCGGCGGACTCCCCGACCCGATCACCACACGCTTCGAGCAGCGCCGGGCCGGCGCCGCGTTCCGCCGGGTGGTCGTGAACGTGGAGTCCGCCCGTACCGATGGGGATCGCCTCCTCCTGGAGGACGCGCTCGTCACGGTGACGCGCAGCCCGCACCCCGACCTCAAGGGGCTGCAGACCTACCGCCCGGACGTGCTCGCGATGGTCCTCCCCCACCACCGCGAGGTGACCGCCGCGTGGGCGCTGCCCGACATCGCCGCCCTGGCCGATCAGGACGCCCGCGACGCCTCCCTGCTCCCGATGCTGGCCGACCGCACCGGCCCGATCGGCCCGGCGGTGATCCTGGCCGTGGCCTACGGCCTGGGTGCCCGCCATGCCGCCGACCGGATAGCGGCCGTGGACGCGTTCCTGCCCCTCGCGGCCTGCGCCCCCGCGGTCGGGGCGGCGCTCGGTGATCTCTGCTCGGACGGGACGGTCAAGCCGAGCAGGGTGGCGGGCGCTCTCACCGAGGCCTTCCACGCCGGCGGCGGGACGGCTGTCTGGCAGGTGATCGAGGCCGCTCTGCCGGCGCTGCTGGTGGCGGGGCCACGCGGGTTGCCGGATCTGCTGGAGCTGGGGACGCGGGTGGCCGGGGATCTGGGTGTCCGGGTTGCGATTCCCGAGCTCGCCGTCGTCGCCGGGAGGGCGGGCGGTTCCCGATTGCTGCGCGAGGCGCGGAGGTTGGAGGCCGCGATCGGGGTCCGTGCAACATAGGGCCGGAGCGTCGCCTCGCCATCCGTGACCCGAGGCCGTGACGCGTCCGCCTGCGTCCCCGGCGCCCTGGCGCGCGTACTGCCGCTACGAGGAATTACGGCTGCGGCGTATTGCTGTCGGCGCGGCCGACCTGCCGGCAGCTCTCCGGCTGGACGCTGGCGCGGGGGCTCCTGCCCGAAATGTCGCCCTCCCGTACAGCCACACCCGACCGGCTGAACACCAGGGCTGAGTTGCTGCCCGAAATGTCGCCCTCCCGTACAGCCACACCCGACCGGCTGAACACCAGGGCTGAGCAGCTGCCCGAAATGTCGCCCCACACCCAGGGGTGGGTGCTGAAAAAACGCCGGGGGTTCGCGGTATTGCCATCATGTCTTCGCCTGGGCGACGAATCGGTCTTCTGGACTTTCGGCGGACAGTCCGGCGGCTCGCGCCGGACACCGAATCGTGGAGGATCACGTGGCAGATCGCCGTCAGGTGCTGCGCATCGGGGCCGCGGCCGCCGCCGCACCGGCGCTGGCCGGAACCGTCGCCGCACCCGCGCTGGCCGAGGCGAGGCACGGGAAGGCCGCGCCGCTCGTGGTGGGCCACCGGGGGGCTTCCGGGTACCGGCCGGAGCACACGCTCGCGTCCTACGAGCTGGCGGCGCGGATGGGCGCCGACTACATGGAGCCGGACCTGGTCATCACGAAGGACGGCGTGCTGGTGTGCCGGCACGAGCCGGAGATCGGCGGCACCACCGATGTGGCGTCCCGGCCCGAGTTCGCGAGCCGGAAGAAGACCGTGCTGCTCGACGGCGTCAGCGTGACCGGCTGGTTCACCGAGGACTTCACGCTGGCCGAGCTGAAGACGCTGCGCGCCACCGAGCGGATCCCGGCGATCCGGCAGCGCAACACCCTGTACGACGGCCGCTTCCCGGTGCCGACCTTCCAGGAGGTCCTCGACCTGCGCAAGCGGCTCTCCAAGGAGCTCGACCGCGACCTGGGTGTCTTCCCGGAGACCAAGCACCCGACGTACTTCCAGAAGCTCGGCCTCGCCCTGGAGGGCCCGCTGGTCCGTACGCTGCGCCGGAACGGCCTGGACAGGCGCGGCGCGAAGGTGTTCGTGCAGTCGTTCGAGGCGGCGAACCTGCGGGAGCTCGCCGACCGGCACCGGATCCAGGTGCCGCTGGTGTTCCTGACCGGCGCGTCGGGCGGGCCGTTCGGCGACACCCGCTCGTACGCCGACTACCTGACCCCGGCCGGCCTGAAGGAGCTGAACGACTTCGTCGACGGCCTCGGCCCGGAGAAGAGCCAGATCATCCCGCGGAAGGCGGACGGCACCCTCGGCACGCCGACGAGCCTGGTCGCGAACGCGCACCGGGCCGGCCTCAAGGTCATCCCGTACACGTTCCGGGCGGAGAACTCGTTCCTCCCGGCCGAGCTGCGGGTCGGCACCGACCCGGCCGCCTACGGCAAGGCCATCGACGAGCAGGTCACGTTCCTGAAGACCGGCATCGACGGCCTGTTCACCGACAACCCCGACGTCGGCGTCCTCGCCCGCACGCTCATCTGAAAAAAGAGGAAAGAGGAAGGGCCCGGCACCACGCCGGGCCCTTCCTTACTTCGCTACCAATGTCGGGAAAAATCCGGAGAAGTCGAGCTTGTAGCCGAACCCCGTCGCCACGATGAACGTCAGCCCCAGCAGCACGCCGAGCACCACGATCGCGAAGAGCGCGTACCCGATCACCGTGCCGGCCGGCCGCCGCGTCCCGGGAACGGTGACCCCGCTCTGGTTGACGGTGGCCTCCCCGGCTCCCCAGGCGAGCGACCGGATGCCGAGGGCGAAGAGCACCGGCAGCCCGGCGCCGAGGACCAGGCCGGCGAGCAGAACCCGCCAGGCGCCGTCGAGGGCGAATCCGAGATTGTGCATGATCAGGACACCTCAGCGGGGACGGAGACGGGCTTGCCGGGAGCCTCGGAGGACTCCCACTCGTCGTTGACGTTCGACGAGTCGACGCGGGCGGACCGGGACCGCAGGTACATCGCCAGCGAGGCGAGGACCAGCAGGGTGAAGACGACGAGGGCGCCGGCCGTCCCGCCGATCACGTCGCCGACCCACCACATGGCCGCGCCGACGATGCCGGCGGCCGGCAGCGTGATCAGCCAGGCGGCGACCATCCGGCCGGCGACGGCCCAGCGGACCTTCGCGCCGGGGCGGCCGATGCCGGAGCCGAGGACCGAGCCGGTGGCGACGTGCGTGGTGGAGAGCGCGAACCCGAGGTGGCTGGAGGCCAGGATGACAGCGGCGGCGCCGGACTGCGCCGCGGTGCCCTGCGGCGGGTTGATGTCGGTGAGACCCTTGCCCAGCGTACGGATGATCCGCCAGCCGCCGAGGTAGGTGCCGAGCGCGATGGCGAGCGCGGCCGAGACCTTCACCCAGAGCGGGATGTTCTCGGTGTCGCTCCAGTGACCGCTCGCGATCAGGGCGAGGGTGATCACGCCCATCGTCTTCTGCGCGTCGTTGGTGCCGTGCGCCAGGGAGACGAGCGAGGCGCTGCCGATCTGGCCCCAGCGGAAGCCCTTGTCGGTGAAGCGCGCCGCGACCCCGGCCGTGATCTTGAAGATGATCCAGGTGCCGACCGCGGCGACGACGGCCGCGATGACCGGCGACAGCACCGCCGGCAGGAGCACCTTGCCGACGACGCCGTCGAGCTTCGAGCCGTCGCCGTTCCAGTTGACGCCGCTGAAGCCGAGGCCGGCGATCGTGGCGCCGACGAGGCCGCCGAAGAGCGCGTGCGAGGAGCTGGACGGCAGACCCACGAGCCAGGTCAGCAGGTTCCAGACGATGCCGCCGACCAGGCCGGCCAGGATGATCAGCAGGAGGGCGCTGCCGCCGTCGGCGAGGAGTTCCGCCTTCGGGGCGCCGCTTTTGTCCTGGATCTTCACGACGGCGTTGGTGACGGTGAGCGCGACCTCGACGGAGAGGAAGGCGCCGACCAGGTTCAGGATGCCGGAGAGCGCGACGGCGGTCTTGGGCCGTAGCGCCTTGGTCGCGATGGAGGTGGCCATCGCGTTCGCGGTGTCATGGAACCCGTTGGTGAAATCGAAGGCCAGGGCCGTGAGGACCACCAGCGCCAAGATCACGGATGTTTCTGTCACGAGCGTGATCGTGACGGAGGAAGCTGTGCGGCTGCCAGGGGGAGAACGGGACATGTATAGGTTTCCCCTCGCGTTTACCTCACGTTTCCCAAATGTGAACGCGGAGTGATCTCCGGAAGGACGCAGCGTCACGTCAACGGACGCCGAATGAATAGTTGTTTATGTCCATTCGGCGGAAAACGAAAAACCGGCCGGGCCCGAGGGCCCGGCCGGTTCTCCAGCAACTTAGAGCGACATCAATCTGCCGGGTCCAGCACGATCTCCGCGGTCCCGGTCTGCGGCGGGTTGCCCGTGTCCGTGTACGAGGCGACGAACACCGCGGTCAGCCCCTCGGCGCCGGCGTGTCCCGGGTCGACGAAGGTCGTGATCGAGCCGGTGCAGCCGGCCGACGTGGAGAGCGGGTGACCGTGCTCGGCGTGCCCGAGGATGTAGGTCACCGTCACCCGGCTGCAGTCGAACGGCTGGTCGTCGGTGACCGCGACCTCGTAGTTCACCGTGTCACCGAACTCGAACGGCTGGCCCTCGACCGGCGACACGAACGTGACGACCGGCGCCAGGGTGCCGACCGGCAGGATCACCTCGGCCGACGCGGACCGGCCGGTGCTGTCGGTGACCTTGAGAACCGGGCGGTAGTTGCCGTTCTCGGTGAACGTGAAGGTGCCGTTCGCCTGCCGCGAGTCCACCCGGCCGTCGGCGTCGAAGTCCCACGCGTAGCGCAGGGCGTCGCCGTCCGGGTCGGTCGTGCCGGCGCTGGAGAACGACACCGTGAGCGGCGCCTCCCCGGACGTCGGCGTGGCGGTCACGCGCGGGATCGGCGTCCGGTTGCCGCGGACGAAGTCGAACCGGGAGAGCTGCGCGTCCGGGTTCTCGGCGAAGTAGCCGTCGCCGTACTCCAGGACGTAGAGCGCGCCGTCCGGGCCGAACTCCAGGTCCATCGGATTGTCGAAGACGAGCTCCGGCAGCACCGGGTCGATCTGCGTGACCTGGTTGCGGCGGTCCAGGTGGAACGCCTTCACGTAGTCCCGGGTCCACTCGGCGAACAGCGGCAGCCCGTCGAACGTCTGGGGCCACTTGATCTGCGAGCGCGACCGCGGGTCGTAGTCGTAGGCCGGGCCACCCATCGGCCCGATGCCGCCGGTGCCGAGCTCGGGCCACTGCGCGCTGGGGCCGTACGAATAGATGACCTCGGCCCGCTCGACCGGCGGCAGGGTGCGCAGCCCGGTGTTGTTGGGCGACTCGTTGACCGGCGCGGCGCAGTTGAACGGCGCGCCGGAGACCCCGGTGGCGAAGTCGTAGTCGATGTAGGGCTGGTCCGGCGCGACGCAGTACGGCCAGCCGTAGTTCGCCGGCTTGTCGATCGCCATCCAGCGGCCCTGGCCGGCCGGGCCGCGCGCCGGGTTGGCGTTCTGCGCGTCCGGTGAGTAGTCGGCCATGTAGATCACGTTGGTGTCCGGGTCGACGGTGAACCGGAACGGGTTCCGCAGGCCCATCGCGTAGATCTCGGGCTTGGTCTTGGGCGTGCCCGGCCGGAACAGGTTGCCGCGCGGGATCGAGTACTTCCCGGACGGCGAGACCTTGATCCGCAGCAGCTTGCCGCGCAGATCGTTGGTGTTGGCCGAGCTGCGCTGCGCGTCGAAGACCGGGTTGCGGTTCGCCCGCTCGTCGATCGGCGCGTACCCGTCCGAGAAGAACGGGTTGCTGTCGTCACCGGTGGAGAGCAGCAGGTTGCCCGACCGGTCGAAATCGATCTTGCCGCCCACGTGGCAGCACTGCCCGCGGTCGGTCGGCACCTGGAGGATCTTCTGCTCGGTGCCGAGCTTCAGCGTGTTGCCCACCAGCTTGAAGCGGGACAGCTGGAGGTGGCCCTTGTACGGCGCGAAGTCGGCGGCCGTGCCCTCGGCCGGCGCGTCGCCCTCGTTGACCCCCGGGGTGGCCGGGTCGTCGGTCGGGGTGTTCAGCACCGGCGAGTAGTAGACGTAGACCCACTTGTTGTGCTGGAAGTCCGGGTCGATCGCGATGCCCTGCACGCCCTCCTCGTCGTGCAGGTAGACCGGGATCGTCGCGGCCAGGACATTCCGTCCGGTGGACGGCTCGTGGATGCGGACCTCGCCGGTCCGCGCGGTGTGCAGGACCCGCCGGTCGGGCAGGACGGCGAGCGCGATCGGCTCACCCGGGAAGTCGTCGAGGGTGACCTTCTGGAAGTCGGACGAGGGTGGCAGGTCGTGCCCGGGGTGGGCGGCGGCGGCCACCGGAGCGACCAGCACGGCCGCTCCGGCGATGGTGAGAACTGCGAGTCTGCGCAACATCAGAATCGGAGCCCTTCCAGGTACGCGTATCCGCGCTGAGCGGTGACCAGGGCGTCGGCGGATGTCCGGGGCGGTGAGCCGGCGTCGTCACGTTCGACGATGTACTCGACCAGGCCCGCCTCGCGGGAGTGCTCGAAGATCCGGCCGAAGTCGATGACGCCGTCGCCGGGATCCGCGAAGCCGGCGTTCGCGTCCAGGTCCTTGACGTGGACCTGGCGGATCCGCCCGCGGTGCTTCTTGATCAGGTCGACCGGGTCGCTGGCGCCCCGGAAGGCCCAGAAGAGGTCGACCTCGAGGTGGACGTTCCGCGGGTCGGTCTCCCCGGTGATGATGTCGAAACCGGTCACCCGGGTCCCGGGGCGGACGTTCCGGGTCTGCGGGAAGAACTCGGCCTGGTGGTTGTGGTAGCCGAAGCTCAGCCCGGCCCGGCGGGCCAGCGCGCCGGCCCGGTCGAGGTCGGCCGCGAACGCCCGGTAGACGGCGGCGTCGCGGATCGGCCCGTCGGCGCCGAACCCGAAGTACGGGTGGACGATGTACTTGTTGCCGACGATCGCCGCCTCCTCGAGGGAGCGCTTCCAGGTGTCGGCGTCGAACGGCTGCGGGATGCCGACGTGACCCGAGGTGGCGCGCAGGCCGGCGTTGTCGAGAGCGGCGCGGAACTGTGCGGCGGTGCGGCCGACGAAGCCGGCGTGCTCGACGCGGGTGTAGCCGATCTCGGCGAGCTCCGCGAGGCTCGCTTCGAGGTCGATGCTGAGCTGGTTGCGCAGCGTGTAGAGCTGCACACTGATCTGGTCGCGTGGGACGCGGCCCCGGCCGTGCCCGGCGCCACCTGCGGTGGCGGCGGTGGGTGCGGCGAGCGCGCCGGCGGCTCCGGCTGCGGCCGCGGCGCCCAGAAGGCTGCGTCGGCTGAGTGACTGCGGCATTGCGGTCCTCCCCCATCGATCCATTCACATGCATCGAGACATTACCGAGGCGTTTCGTCCACAGTGAAGAGAAGTTTCTTCAGATCTAGCAAAAGTTCCCGCACATACAGCAAAACCCCGCGGTCAGGACCGCGGGGTTCGGCTCGGAATCGGTCAGGAGTCGATGCGCGACTCCGCGTCGGCGGCCGCGATCGCCGCGGTCAGCGCCGCCAGGCCCTCCCGGGCCTCGTCGTCGGTCAGCGTCAGCGGCGGGCCGATCCGGATCACGTTGCCGTAGAGGCCGCCCTTGCCCACCAGGAGACCGCCCTCGCGGCAGAGGTCGAAGACGCGCGCCGTCACGGCCGCGTCCGGCTCGGCGGTCCCGGGCCGGACGAACTCCAGCGCGATCATCAGGCCCCGCCCCCGGACCTGCCCGAGGATTCCGTACGAAAGATCCCGCAACCCACTCAGCAGGAGCGACCCCACCCGGCGCGCGTTGCCCTGGAGGTCGTGGTCGAGAACGTAGTCGAGGACCGCGTTGCCGGCCGCGGCACTGACCGGATTGCCGCCGAAGGTGGAGAAACTGATCGCCGGGACCGCGTTCATGACCTCGGCCCGGCCGACCACGCCGCCGAGCGCGAACCCGTTGCCGATGCCCTTCGCGAACGTGATCAGATCCGGCGTCACGCCGTGCGCCTGATAGCCCCAGAAATGGTCGCCGGTACGGCCCCAGCCGGTCTGCACCTCGTCCGCGATCAGCAGGATGCCGTGCTCGCCGAGCACCTTCTGGTACGCGCCGAGCAGCCCGTCCGGGCCGGCCACGAATCCGCCGACGCCCTGGATCGGCTCGGCGATCAGCGCGGCCACGTCGCCGGCCGTGACCGTGGCGAGCACCTCCCGCAGGTCGTCGACGGCCGCGTCGATCAGGTCGCCGTCGGCGAGCCCGGCCATCCGCCCGCGCAGCCGGTCGGCCGAGGAGAGCCAGTTGACGGTGAGCGGGCTCAGCGAGCTCGACGACCAGCTGCGGTGACCGGTCACCGCCATGGTCGCGAACGTCCGGCCGTGGTAGCTGTTCTTGATCGCCAGGATCTGGTTGGACCGGCGCACGTTCGCGGCGAAGAGCAGCGCCGACTCGTTCGCCTCGCTGCCCGAGTTGGTGAAGAAGACCCGCGCGTCCGGTATACCGGAGACCCGGGCGATCTTCTCGGCGAGCTCGACCTGCTGCCGGATCAGGTAGAGCGTGGAGGTGTGCGCCACGCCGGTGCCGAGCTGCCGCCGCACCGCGTCGCTGATCTCGGCGATGTCGTAGCCGACCATGGTGGTCAGCACCCCGCCGAAGAAGTCCAGGTAGGTCCGGCCGGAGGCGTCGGTGACCCGGCGATCCTTCCCGGACACGATCTCGAGGGCGTCGTCGCCGTAATACACCGGCATCCAGCCCGGCATCACCGCTCGGTGCCGTTCCAACAGACTCATCCGAACCTCCTGAAGGTCATCTCCAGCCGTGCGGGTGCCCCTGCCCCCGCCGTCCGCTGCCGCGGCTGGTCTGCTGCGCGGCCGCGGCGAGCACCCCGGCCAGGTCGTCGTACCCGCCGGCCACCAGGCCCGCGGTGATCCGCAGGTGGTCGTCCGGCAGCGGCTGCACGCAGAACGGCGCGCCGGGCGCGGCGGCGACCCCGTGCGCGGCCAGCGCCACCATCGCGTTCTGCTGATCGGGAACGGTCATCCAGAGGTTGATGCCGTCGGCCGCGGTGGCCTGCACCCCGCGGGCCGCGAGCACCGCGAGGAGGGCGGCGCGCCGGGCCGCGTAGGTGTCCCGCGCGGTCGCCACCTGGGCGATCACGCGCGGGTCGGTGAGCAGGTCGAGGAGCACGCCCTGGAGGAGGCGGCTGGACCAGCCGGGCCCGAGCAGCCTGCGGTCGGCCACCGCGTCGATGACGTGCGCCGGGCCGCCGACCGCGGCGAGCCGCAGGTCCGGGCCGTGGCTCTTGGCGAAGCCGGCCACCGTGACGGTCCGGTCCGGCAGGTGCGTGCCGATGCTGACCGGCGGCGCCGAGGCGATGTCGCCGGCGTGGTCGTCCTCGACGATCAGCACGTTCGGCGCGTCCAGCAGTGCCTGCGCGAGGACCAGCGCGCGCCGGCCGTCCATGCTGGTCCCGGTCGGGTTCTGGGCGCGCGGCTGGAGGAAGAGGGCGACCGGCCGGTAGTCGCGCAGGGCCTGCCGCAGCGCCGCCGGGTCCAGGCCGCCGGCGTCCATCGGCACGCCGACCACGGTGGCGCCGAGCGCCTGGAGCAGGTCGAGCAGCGGCGCGAAGGCCGGGTTCTCGACGAGCACGTGGTCGCCGAACCGGAGCACGGCGCCGGCGATCCGGTCCAGGGCGTCCATGGCGCCGTCCACCACGGTGAGGCGCTCCGGAGGGTACGGCCACCGCTCCCGCAGCACGGCCTCCAGCTCCGGGAGCACCGGCGCGTCGAGATAGCTGCCGGCCCACCGGCCGTCGCCGATCCGGCGCAGCGCCTCGCTGAGGTCCGGCAGCAGGGCCGGGTCGGGCACGCCGGTGGAGAGGTCCCGGGGCAGGGCGGCGTTCACCCCGCCGAGCTGCGTGTACCGCAACCGCTCCCGCGGCGGCAGGGGCCCGGAGACGAACGTGCCGGAACGGCCGCGCGTCTGGATCGCGCCGGCGTGGATGAGGCTGCGCCACGCCTCGCTCACCGTGGTCGGGCTGACACCGAGCTCGGTCGCGACCGACCGCACGGTGGGCAGCCGGATCCCGGCCGGCAGCCGCCCGGCGGTGATCAGACGGCTCACGGCCGCCGCGATGCCGCGGGCGCTGCGGTCCTGAACCGCCCCGGTGATCAGAGTCAGCAAATTATCCTCTCCGAAACATTCCGTAACGTTCGGGCAATTGTCCGCCTCAATGTGTGTCGTTAGTGTCCTACGGCATCCGGCGCCGACAAGCAAGAGCTAGCGCAGGACACACGACGAGGAGTAAACACACGATCACAGGCGCCGCGCGCTGTCGCCTCCGAAAACGAAGCGTGCATGAAGATCAATTTGAGAGGGGCCGCAAATGACGACCGGAGTCGTCCGCGCCGCCCTCGTCCAGACCACCTGGACGGGCGACAAGGAATCGATGATCAAGGTCCACGAGGATTACGCTCGTGAGGCCGCCGCCCAGGGCGCGAAAGTGATCTGCTTCCAGGAGCTCTTCTACGGCCCGTACTTCTGCCAGGTGCAGGACGCCGCCTACTACGAGTACGCGGAGTCCATCCCCGGCCCCACCACCGAGCGCTTCCAGGCCCTCGCCGCCGAGCTCGGCATGGTCATGGTCCTGCCGATGTACGAGCAGGAGCAGCCGGGCGTCCTCTACAACACCGCCGCCGTGGTCGACGCCGACGGGAAATACCTCGGCAAATACCGCAAGAACCACATTCCCCAGGTCAAGGGTTTCTGGGAGAAGTTCTACTTCCGCCCCGGCAACCTCGGTTATCCGGTATTCGACACGGCGGTCGGCAAGGTGGGCGTCTACATCTGTTACGACCGCCATTTCCCGGAGGGCTGGCGGGCGCTCGGACTGAACGGCGCGCAGATCGTCTTCAACCCGTCGGCGACCAGTCGCGGCCTCTCCTCGTACCTCTGGCAATTGGAACAACCGGCGAGCGCGGTGGCGAACGAGTACTTCATCGGCGCGATCAACCGGGTGGGCGTCGAGGACCTCGGTGACAACGACTTCTACGGGCAGACCTACTTCGTCGACCCGGAGGGGAAGTTCGTCGGCGACGTCGGCGACACGCACCACCCCGAGCTGATCGTGCGCGACCTGGACATGAGCCTGCTCGCCACGGTCCGCGACCGCTGGCAGTTCTACCGGGACCGCCGGCCGGACGCCTACGGGGACCTGGTGCGGCCATGAGCATGCTCATCAAGGGCGGGACCGTCGTGGGTCCCACCGGACCCGTCAAGGCGGACGTGCTCGTCGACGGCGAGACGATCGTCGCCCTGTTCGCGCCGGGCAGCGCACCCGAGATCGCCCACACGATCGACGCGACCGGGAAGTACGTCATCCCCGGCGCCGTCGACGCGCACACCCACATGCAGCTGCCGTTCGGCGGCACCGCGGCGAGCGACACCTTCGACACCGGCACGAAGGCGGCCGCGATCGGCGGCACCACCACGATCGTCGACTTCGCGGTCCAGCGATACGGCGAGGTCGTGCAGGACGGGCTGGCCGCCTGGCACGGCAAGGCGGACGGCAACTGCCACATCGACTACGCCTTCCACATGATCCTCGGCGGGGTGGACGACGAGTCCCTCAAGGCCATGGACCACCTGGTCACCAACGAGGGGATCAGCAGCTTCAAGCTGTTCATGGCGTACCCCGGGGTCTTCTATTCGGACGACGGCCAGATCCTGCGCGCCATGCAGAAGGCGCGCGACAACGGCGCCATGATCATGATGCACGCGGAGAACGGGCCGGCCATCGACGTGCTGGTCAAGCAGGCCCTCGAGCGCGGCGAGACGGACCCGATCCACCACGGCCTGACCCGGCCGCAGGAGCTCGAGGCGGAGGCGACGAGCCGGGCGATCTGGCTCGCGAGCGTCGCGGCGGACTGCCCGCTCTACATCGTGCACCTCTCCGCGTCGAAGGCCCTCGAACAGGTCGCCGAGGCGCGGGACCGGGGACGCAACGTGTTCGCCGAGACCTGCCCGCAGTACCTCTACCTCACGCTGGAGGACCAGCTCGGCGCGCCCGGCTTCGAGGGCGCCAAGTGGGTCTGCTCGACGCCGCTGCGCAGCAAGCACGAGAGCCACCGCGCCGACCTGTGGCAGGGCCTGCGCACCAACGACCTGTCGGTGGTCTCCACCGACCACTGCCCGTTCTGCTTCAAGGACCAGAAGGAGCTGGGCCGCGGCGACTTCTCCAAGATCCCGAACGGGATCGGCAGCGTCGAGCACCGGGTCGACCTGATCTACCAGGGCGTCGTCGACGGCAAGCTGTCGCTGGCCCGCTGGGTGGAGACGATCGCGACCACCCCGGCCCGGATGTTCGGCCTCTACCCGAGGAAGGGCGTGATCGCGCCCGGCTCGGACGCCGACATCGTGCTCTACGACCCGGACGGCCGGACCCGGATCAGCGTCGAGACGCACCACATGAACATGGACCACTCCGCCTGGGAGGGCTGGGAGATCGACGGCAGGGTCGACACGGTGATCTCCCGCGGCGAGGTGATCGCCTCCGGTGGCGAGTACACCGGGCGGGCCGGCCGCGGCCGGTACGTCAAGCGCGGCCTCAGCGACTACCTGGTCTAGGGAGGCCTCATGGACATCGGTGTGGTTCTCCAGAACGACCCGCCGGCGCTGGAGATCGTGGAGTGGGCGAAGAAGGCCGAGGCGGCCGGCTTCAGCCACTTCTGGACGTTCGACTCGCACGTGCTCTGGCAGGAGCCGTACGTCGTCTACTCGGCCGTCCTCGGCGCCACCGAGCGGATCGTGGTCGGGCCGATGGTGACCAACCCGGGCACCCGGGACTGGACGGTCACCGCCTCGCTCTTCGCGACACTCAACGAGATGTACGGCAACCGGACCGTCTGCGGCATCGGGCGCGGCGACTCGGCCCTGCGCGTCCTCGGCCTCACCCCGCAGACCCTCGGCCAGCTGCGCGAGAGCGTGCAGGTGATCAAGGGCCTCGGCAACGGGGAGAAGGTGACGGTCCGCGGCAACGAGATCCAGTTCGCCTGGGCGGCGGAGAGCCGCCTCGAGGTCTGGGTGGCCGCGTACGGGCCGAAGGCGCTCGCGATCACCGGTGAGGTGGGCGACGGGTACATCCTGCAGCTCGCCGACCCGGACATCGCGGAGTGGATGATCGCCGCGGTCCGGAAGGCGGCCGCCGCCAAGGGCCGGGATCCGGACGCCGTCAAGTTCTGCGTCGCGGCGCCGGCCTACGTCGGCGACGACCTGGATCATCAGCGCGAGCAGACCCGGTGGTTCGGCGGCATGGTCGGCAACCACGTCGCGGACATCGTGGAACGCTATGGATCGTCGGGGGCCGTCCCGCGGGCGCTGACCGACTACATCAAGGCACGGCAGGGCTACGACTACGCCGAGCACGGGCGGGCCGGCAACAGCCACACCACGTTCGTGCCCGACGAGATCGTCGACCGCTTCTGCGTCCTCGGGCCGGTGGAGAGCCACCTGAAGAAGCTCCAGCAGCTCAAGGAGCTGGGCGTCGACCAGTTCGCGGTCTACCTCCAGCACGACGCGAAAGATCAAACCCTTGCCGCGTACGGCGAGAGCGTCATCCCGGCGTTCGGATGAGGAGAATCCTCTCGGTCGTCGCCGGCCTGATCGTGGCGGCGCTGCTCTGGGAAGGCTACAAGGCGGCCGGCAACCCCGAGGGGACGGTGCTGTTCGGCGTGCGGGTCCTCCCGCGCGCCGACGACCTCTCGATGCCGCACCTCTGGACGATCGCCGACCGGCTCGGCTCCCCCGAGCTGGCCGGCGGCCGGCCGGTCTGGCAGGTCGTGCTCGACGCCTGCGTCTTCACGCTCGGCATCACCGCCGTGGGATTCCTGGCCGGCGCGGTGATCGGGCTGGCGCTGGCGGTCGCGATGCAGCGCTTCCGGATCGTGGAGCGCGGGCTCCTGCCGTACGTGATCCTCTCCCAGACCGTGCCCCTCGTGGCGCTCGCGCCGCTGATCGCCGGCTGGGGCGGCGTCGTGATGCCGCCCTGGGCGACCGTCGCCGTGATCGCGGCCTATCTCGCGTTCTTCCCGGTCGCGGTGGGCATGCTGCGCGGCCTGCAGTCGCCGTCCGCCGCCGGCGTCGAGCTGATGCGCAGCTACGCCGCGGGCTGGTGGCGCACGCTGATGAAGCTCCGTTTCCCGGCGGCGCTGCCCTACCTCTTCCCGGCGCTGCGCCTGGCCGGCGCCGCCGCGGTGGTCGGGGCCGTGGTCGGCGAGATCTCCACCGGCACCCGCGGCGGCATCGGCCGCCTGATCATCGAGTACTCGCGGGAGGCCACCTCGGACCCCGCCAAGGTCTACACGGCCATGCTCGGCGCGGCGCTGCTCGGCCTGCTCGTGGCCGGCGCCGTCAGTCTCCTGGAACTGCCGCTCATGCGGCACCGGCGCCACGTGGAGGTGGTGACCCTATGACCGCCGTGGCAGTCGAGGGCGTGACGAAGGTGTTCAACAAGGGGCGGGGGGACGAGGTCACGGCGCTGTCCGAGGTGGACCTCACGGTCGGCGACGGCGAGTTCGTGTCCCTGATCGGGCCGTCCGGCTGCGGCAAGAGCACCCTGCTCCGCCTGATCGCCGACCTGATCCCGCCCACCACCGGCACGGTCACCGTGGCCGGCAAGACCGCGGCGGCGGCCCGCGAGGAGCAGGGCTACGGCATCGCGTTCCAGCAGGCCGGCCTCTTCGAGTGGCGGACCGTGCGCCGCAACGTCGAGCTGCCCCTCGAGCTGCGCGGCGCCGGGCGGGCCGAGCGCCGGGCCAAGGCCGAGGAGATGCTGGAGCTGGTCGGCCTGGCCGACTTCGCCGGGCACTACCCGGGCCAGCTCTCCGGCGGCATGCAGCAGCGGGTCGCGATCGCCCGGGCCCTCGCCGTGCGGCCGCCGCTGCTGCTGATGGACGAGCCGTTCGGCGCGCTGGACGAGATGACCCGCGAGCGCCTCCAGGCCGAGCTGCTCCGGATCTGCGCGACGACCGGGACCAGCACGGTCTTCGTCACCCACTCGATCTCCGAGGCGGTCTTCCTCTCCGACCGGGTGGTGGTGATGTCGGCCCGGCCCGGCCGGATCACCGCGGCGATCGACGTGAAGCTGCCGTCCCGCGACGAGGCCGGCCGGCAGGCCCCGATCTACTTCGAGAAGATCACCGAGGTACGGCAGGCGCTGCGCTCATGAGACGCGTGCTGCCACCGGTGATCGCCGGCATTCTGGCCCTGGTCCTCTGGGAGCTCACCGTCACGCTCGGGCGGATCGCGCCGTTCATCCTGCCGGCCCCCTCGGCGATCGGGCGGGAACTGCTCGTCCAGCGCGGGAACGTGTGGGACGCGGCGCTCGCGAGCGGCGCCAACGCCCTGGTCGGACTGATCTTCGGCAGCCTGCTCGCGATCCTCGCGGCGCTGCTGGCGAGCCGGTCACGGATCCTCGGCGAGGTCTCGGTCCCGTTCGCCGCGGTGATCAACGCGCTGCCGATCATCGCGCTCGCCCCGATCCTCAACAACATGTTCGAGTCGACCAGCAGCGTGCCGCGCCGCCTGGTCACCGCGATCGTGGTGTTCTTCCCGGTCTTCCTGAACCTGCTGCGCGGCCTGCGCGAGGTGAACCCGGTCCACCAGGAGCTGATGCGCACGTACGCGGCGAGCGGCTGGACCTTCGCCCGCAAGGTGCGCCTGCCGGGCGCGCTCCCCCACCTCTTCACCGGCCTGCGGCAGGCGTCGTCGCTGGCCGTGATCGCCGCGGTCGTCGCCGAGTACTTCGGCGGGCTGCAGGACGGGCTCGGCGCGCGGATCACCTCCGCCGCGGCGTTCACGGCCTACCCCCGTGCCTGGGCCTTCGTGGCCGGCGCCTGCCTCCTCGGACTGACCTTCTACCTCGCCACACTGCTGCTGGAACGGCTCGCCATGCCGTGGCGGCAGCGGCTCATCTCCTGAGAGGTCCCCTCATGCGTCTTACTCCTCTTGCCTCCCTCGTCGCCGCTTCCGTCCTGGTCCTGGCCGGCTGCGGCACGGCCGACACCCCCACCACCGCCACCCCGGGCGCGAGCGGCGCGCTCACCCCGATCAAGCTCCAGCTGCAGTGGTTCTACCAGGCCCAGTTCGCCGGCTACATCGCCGCCGTCGACCAGGGCTTCTACGCCGAGCAGGGACTCGACGTCGAACTGCTGGAGGGCGGCGTCGACATCGTCCCGCAGACCGTGCTCGCCCAGGGCAAGGCCGACTACGCGGTGGCCTGGGTGCCGAAGGCCCTCGCCTCCCGCGAGCAGGGCGCCGGGATCACCGACGTCGGCCAGATCTTCGCCCGGTCCGGCACCTACCAGGTGGCGTGGGCGGACAGCGGCATCAAGACCGCCGCCGACCTCAAGGGCAAGAAGGTCGGCAACTGGGGCTTCGGCAACGAGTTCGAGCTCTTCGCCGGCATGACCAAGGCGGGCATCGACCCGGGCAGGGACGTCACCCTGGTCCAGCAGCAGTTCGACATGCAGGCGCTGCTGAAGAAGGAGATCGACGCGGCCCAGGCGATGAGCTACAACGAGTACGCCCAGCTGCTCGAAGCGAAGAACCCGGCCACCGGCGAGCTCTACACGGCCGACGACTTCTCGATCATCGACTGGAAGACCGAGGGGTCGTCGATGCTCCAGGACGCCGTCTGGGCGAACACCGAGAAACTGAACGACCCGGCGTACCAGCAGCAGACCGTCAAATTCCTGACCGGCACGATCAAGGGCTGGGCGTTCTGCCGGGACAACGCGGAGAAGTGCCGTGACCTGGTGGTGGCGAAGGGCTCGAAGCTCGGCAAGAGCCACCAGCTGTGGCAGATGAACGAGACCAGCAAGCTGATCTGGCCGTCCACCGGCGGCATCGGCGTCATCGACGAGGCGGCCTGGAAGCAGACCGTCGACATCTCGATGACCACGAAGAACCAGACCGGCGACACGGTGCTGACCAAGGCCCCCGAGGGTCTCGCCTACACCAACGACTACATCACCCAGGCGATCGAGGCAGCCAAGGCCGCCGGCGTAGACGTCAACGGCGCCACCTTCCAGCCCACCACGGTGACCCTCGAAGAGGGCGGCGCATAGCCCACAACCAGAACCGCCCCCACCCGCACCCGCCCGCCGGCCTCACCCCGCCCACGCCTCCTACGCCCGTTTCTCCCCACGCCTCCCCCTCTCCCCGCGATCTTGTGAGTCTGCGCAGGCCCGTTGCTGCAGAGATTCACAAGATCGCAGGGAGAGGGGGCGGCGGGGGCGGTGAGGGGTGGTGAGGGTGGAGGGGTGGGTTAGAGGGGGATCAGGCGGGCTGCCAGGGCTACGGCGGTGAGGTCGCCCTCGCGCAGAAGTTTTGCGGCTCGGGGTTCGTTCAGCGCTTCGAGGCGGGTGGCTGTGGTCTCGACCAGGGCCTCCTCGCCGGAGAGGAGGCGCCGGGCGATGCGGGACTGGGCCGGGCTCAGTTCGGCGTACGCGCACCGGTCCAGCGCCGAGATGGTCTGCTCGTCGAGGCGGCCGGCCATGGCGCGCTCGGTCACCACCTTCATGAGCCAGCTCGGCCACCAGCTGTACTTGCCGACCACCGCACCGGAGCCGAGGGCGGCGCCGGGGGTGTGGCCGGCCGCGAGCATGCGGACGGCGAGGTCGTTGTCGAACCTCTCCATGCGCAGCGCGCCCACGAAGACCCGCAGGATCTGCTGGGTCTTCACGAACTCCTCGGCCTCCGAGGCGGCCTCGGCGATCCGGCCCTCGAGCAGGTGGCAGAGGGCGTTCGCCTCGGTGAGCTCGAATCCGTCGCCGGAGCGCTCCTCGAGCCGTTTCACCGTCTCGACGAGCCGCTCGACGGCCTTGGCCGAGCGCTCGGCCAGCTCCTCGCTGTTCGGTTTGTTCAGGTGCCGGACGACGATGTCCGAGGCTATCTGGGCCTCACGCCGCAGCAGCGGCGCCGAGATCTTCGCATTGATCAGATCACCGAGCCCCTCGGTCAGGTACGCGGTGTCGAATCGGTCGGAGGCCTCTTGGAACTGCGCCCACCAGGACGCGGGGTGTCTCCGTTCTTGGGTCACCAACTAAGAGTGACGCCCTCGCTACGCTCACGACAACGATTCAAAAGGTGCGACTTTTCACGTTCCGGTTGGCTCAGCGAGTCCGGCCGCCAGGGGCCAGAAAACCCGCTTTCACCAGCGTACGGCTGAGCGGCCGGGTCAACGCGGCGAGGCGTAGCGCGCCCTCCTCGCCGAGCGCCGCGTAGGCCGGTTCGGCCAGCCGGTCGGTACGCTCCTCGATCTCGGCGCGCAGCCGCTGCCCCGCCTCGGCGAGGCCGTCGCCGTCCAGCAGCCCGCGCGACCGCAGGCCCTCCTGCGCCTCCGCCCACGCGTCCCGGCTCCAGCCCCGGGTCACCCGCAGGAACCGCTCGTCCGCCTGGCCGCTCGCCACGTGCAGCACGACCGCCTCGATGCCGCTCACGCCGGCCGCCAGCAGCGCCGCCACGTGGCCGTCGCCCCGGAACTCGCGGAGCAGCGTCTGCGCGTGGAAGAGCGCCAGGTGCGGCCGGTCCGGCCACTGCTGCTCGGCGTGCGCGGCGAACAGCGGCCGGCCCTGCGGGAGCGCGGTCGCGGCCTCGGCGGCGGTCCGGGCCAGCGCGGCGGCCTCGGTGACCTCCGGGCCGTCCAGCACGTCGGCGCCGAGCCCGCGGGTCAGGGCCGCGGTGACGGCGTCGTGCCGGGCCGCGAGCAGCGCCTCCGGGGTGGTCTTCTGCCAGGCGGCCGGCAGCGCCCGGGCCACCAGAGCCGGGTTGAAGTTGTAGAACGTCGCGGCCACGACGCCGGGTCCGCACGGGCCGAACACGGCGCCCCGGGACGCGAAGTACGCGGCGCCGCCGTCGTCGAGACCCGCCTTCGCGTACGCCTCGGGCGCCTCGGGCACGAAGTAGATCATCGCGTGGATCGGCTCGGTGACCCGCCAGGCCAGCCGGTAGGGGTGCTCGGTCATGCGTCCTCCAGAGGCAGTTCCGCGATGTTACCGGAGGGTAACCGATCCGAGTGCTGTGGCGGGGGCATGTCGGTCGCGGTGTGCCACCGGCCGGAGCGCCGGACCGCCTCCCGGGTCACCAGGTGCACCGGCATCGGCGGTGGCGTGAACGGCCCGGCGCCCCAGCGCACCCAGATGGCGAGCCGGCCGGCCGCGGCCTCGGCGAGCAGCTTGTCGACGGTGCGCTGCCGGTCGCTGCGGTCCACCTCGATCGCGATCGGCGGGCCGCCGGCACGCGCGCAGGCGACGTCGAGCACCGAGTTGCCGCGCAGCGGCGGGGGCAGCGGGAAGACGCTCGGCGCCCGGCGGTAGACCCGCCAGCCCTGTTCGCCGCCCCAGGCCGCGATCGCGTCGACGAGCCGGGCCGTGGCCTGGCTCTCGGTCAGGTCGGCGAAGGTGACCCCCGCCAGGTAGGCAGCGAGCGACCGGGCGGTGCTGGTGCCGTCATCCGCCGTGTCCACCGACGTACGATATCGGGCCGACCTGATCAGGCGGCTGCCGGAGCTTGCGCACGCAGCCGGGTCTCCGCCGCGAAGCGCGCGGAGATCTCCCGGGGACCCACCGGCCGCCCCAGGTGATAGCCCTGGCCCACGGTGTAGCCGAGCCGGTGCAGGCGGTCGGCCTGCTCCTGGTTCTCGATGCCCTCGGCCACCGTGTCCAGGCCGAGCGCGCCGGCCAGCTGGATCACCGCGCGGGCGACCGCCTGCCGGGCGTCGGCCTGCGGCGTGCCCGGCTCGTCGAGCTCGATGCCGTCGACGAACGACTTGTCCAGCTTCACGATCGCGGCCGGGAACGCCCGGAGCAGGCTCAGCGACGACTCGCCGGTGCCGAAGTCGTCGAGCGCCAGCCGCACGCCCATGCCGTGCAGCTCGTGCAGCACCCGCAGCACCCGCGGCCCGCGCAGCACGGCCGACTCGGTGAGCTCCAGGACCAGGAGCTCGGCGCCCAGCCCGGAGTCGGCGAGCGCGGCCCGCACGTCGGTGACGAAGTCCGGGTCGTGCAGCTGGCGCACCGAGACGTTCGGCGCCACCTTGGCGAGCACGCCCGGCCCGAACTCGCCGATCCACGCGGCCGCCTGCCGGCAGGTCTCGCGCAGCACGAACCGGCCGAGCGGCACGATCAGCCCGGTCCGCTCGGCCGCCGGGATGAACTCGGCCGGCGGGATCAGCCCGCGCTCCGGGTGCTGCCACCGGACCAGCGCCTCGACGCCGACGATCCGGCCGTCGGCGAGCCCGACCAGCGGCTGGTAGACGACCCGGAACTCGCCCTCGTCCAGGCCCCGGCGGAGCTCGCCGCCGAGCCGGGCGTGCTGCTGGGCGGCGCGTTCCATGCCCGCCGCGTACCGTACCCAGTTGTTCTTGCCGCGCTCCTTGGCCACGTGCATGGCGGTGTCGGCGGCCCGCAGCAGGGCGCTCGCGGCGGTTCCCGGCGGCGCCGCGGCGAGGCCGGCGCTCACGTGCACGAGCAGCCGGTCCGGGCCGACCGGGCCGTCCGTCGCGGCCATCACCCGCGCGGCCACGGCCTCGCCGCGGGCCGGCTCGGCGACCAGGATCGCGAACTCGTCGCCGCCCAGCCGGGCCACCTCGCCGTCCGCCCCGGCCGCCGCGGTCAGCGCGCCGGCGAACGCGACGAGCAGCTCGTCGCCGACGTCGTGCCCGAGCGAGTCGTTGACGGTCTTGAAGTCGTCCAGGTCGACGAGGAGGATCACGCCCTCCCCGGCGGCCAGGGTCTCGTCGAGGCGGCGGCGGAACAGCGACCGGTTGGCGAGCCCGGTGAGCGGGTCGTGGGTGGCCTCGTAGACGAGCCGGGCCTCGGACTCGCGCTTCTCTCGCAGCAGCGCGTCGTTCTCCCGGAACGCGAGGTACTGCCGGACCGTGACCAGCGCCGTGACCATCAGCGAGGCGATCACCACGATCCGGGTCTCGGTGCGCGGCGCGGCGCCGAACAGCACGTGCGCGACCGCCACGTCGGAGGCGAGCATGGCGAGGTACGGGAGCATGACGTCCCGGGTCCGGGCCGGCGCGACCGCGGCGACCCGCTGCCGGCGGGCGGCCAGCGCGACCAGCAGCGGGACCAGCGGCAGGCAGAGCGCCTGCGCCTGGACCGGCCCGTCCGCGCCGCCGGCCACCGCCGCCACGGCGACCACCGCCGCGACCAGGCCGGTGCCGGCGACCAGCCGGACCGCTCTCCGGTCCACCGGCCCGCCGCGGATGTACGAGACCTTCGTGATGGCGGCGGCCGCGAAGAGAAACGCCAGCAGCACGATGGCGAGCACCGGCGTGCTCCACGGCTCCGGCGCCATGATCATCGGGGCCAGCCCGAAGTGCCAGAGCACGGTGGCGCAGCCGAGGAACGCGATGAGCCGGTCGAGGCGCTGCTTGCCGCGCTCCCGCGAGCCGTCCACGCCGAGCGGCACCCGGGCCACCGCGACCATGGCCAGCAGCATCCCGGCGCCGGCCAGCACGACCGAGGGGATCGGCATGACCGGCAGCTCCGGCGAGGACCGGAACGCGGCGCCGGCCAGGATGCCGTACCCGCCGGTCAGCAGCCAGCAGGCGATCTCCAGGGTCCGCCAGAACCGGGCCGCCACCGGGGGCAGCGCCGTCGCGCGGCGCATCGACCGGAGGGCGGCCAGGGCGGCGAGCAGGCCGGCCGGCATGAACAGGTAGGCGACGGCCGCCGGCCCGGTCCCGGTCGCCGACCAGAACAGGTACCAGGCCACGCCGAGGACGGCGACGAGCGCGGCGATCACCGTGGGACCGCTCTCGAGCGCTGCTTCTCCTCGTACATCCGGAGGTCCGCGGAATTGAGCAGCTGGTCCGGGTCGCCGGTGGAGCCCGCGGCCACGCCGATGCTGGCGCCCACGGCGAGCGCGCGGCCGCCGACCTCGGCCGGCCGGGACAGCGCCGTGCGCAGGCGCTCCGCCAGCCGGTCGGCGGCGGCCCGATCGCCGCCGGCCGAGAGCACCGCGAACTCGTCGCCGCCGAGCCGGGCCGGCACGTCACCCGGTTCGGCGCACTCGATCAGCAGCGCGGCCACGTGCCTCAGCACCGCGTCGCCGGTCGCGTGCCCGTACGAATCATTTATCTGCTTGAAGCCGTTGAGGTCGATCAGGAGAACCGCCGCCTCACCGGGCTCGCGACGCATCGCCGCGGTGAACTCGCGCCGGTTCGCCAGCCCGGTCAGCTCGTCGTGGCCGGCCTGGTAGCGCAGCCGCTCGTGCAGTTCCCGGGCCTCGGTCACGTCGCGGGCGTTGCAGATGAGACCGCCGATGCCGGGTACGTGGCTCTGGTTCATCGCGAACACCTCGAGCCAGCGCCAGGTGCCGTCGGCGCGCCGGTAGCGCCCTTCGTAGGCCATCTCGGCGCCGGGCGTACGGAAGAGGTGGTCCAGGTCGGCGCCGAGGCGCTCCTCGTCCTCCGGGTGCAGGATCTCCCGGGACGAGCGGCCGAGCACGTGGGCGACCGGCAGGCCGAGCAGGCGTTCGACGGCCGGGCTCACGAAGAGGAATCTACCGTCCGGCGCGGCTATCGAGATGATCTCGCTGGAATGCCGGAGCATCGACTCGAGGAGCTGTTCCCGACGGCTGATCTCGGCGAGGCTGTCGTCGAGCCGGTCGAGCAGGCGGTTGTTCTCGGCGAGCGACAGCGCCTGGCGGGCCACCACGAGCCCCACGTTGGCGATGAGCCCGGCCAGGGCGCCCCACGCGGTCAGGCCGAGCCCGCCGGTGGCGAGGACGATCACAAGCGCGGCCGCGCAGATCACCGTTCCCGTGTACGGCAGGACGCTGTACCGGCGGCGGCCGCCGCCGCCCTGCCGGGACCGTCCCCCATCGGAGCCGATCAGCAGCTGCACCCGCGGACCGGCGGCGGTCAGCAGGCAGGGCAGGAAGGCGAGCATCATCTGCAGGTGGAAGTGGCGGGCGTCCAGGGTCGGCCCCACCGCGGCCGCCAGCACCTGGATCAGCACGGCGGTGACCAGCAGGGTCGCGGCCGGCCGGGACAACGGGCTGTTCCCGCTGATCGCCACCCGCACCACCAGGAACACGGCACACAGCAGCAGCCCGGCGCCGAAGGCGAGCGGGACGTAGACGTGCGCGCCGGCGCCGGGCACACCCGGGCGGGTCACCAGGCACCAGGCGATCACCGCCGCCGCCGTGCCGGTGATCCCGGCATCCAGCAGGAACCGGGTGGTCCGGACGCTCCGCCACGAGCCGGCCGGATATCGCAGCGCGGCCACGCAGATCAGCAGCACGCCGATCAGGGCGGCGGCGTTCTGCGCGGGATGGAGGGTGAGCCCGTCGTCGGACGGATCGGCGAGCAGGGTCACGCACTGGATTGCGTCGCCGCAGAGGAAGACGACGCCGGACGCGGCGATGGCCTGCCAGAAGCGCCGGGACGCCGCCGGGAGGCCGGGTGTGCGCGCCACCGACCGGGCCCAGTACGCCTGCAGCAGGTCGAGCACGGGGATGGCCAGCCAGGCGGCGAGGATCTGCGCCCGGCTGCTGCCGAGATCGAGCGTGTAGGCGCCGGTCAGCAGGAGTCCGCCCAGCAGGAGCACGACGAGTGCCGGGTCGCGCCTCAGGGGCGCCGCTGCGGGCATCTGTTCGTCTCCCGTTCTTCTGCGATCTCCGCCAGCGATCGGCTGGAATCCGCATCGCCTTAGCTAAATTGACGCTCATGTATCTCAGAAGAGCTGTGGCCGCCGTGGCGGCGGGCATGCTGATCGCGGCGGTCCCGGCGGTGCCGGCGCGGGCCGCGGTGAGCCGGGCGGAGCTGGCGCAGCGCTGGGCGCCGGTCCACTACCAGGACGTCGACGCGACGGGCACGCACGCCCTGGCCGGCAAGGCCGACATGATCACCCGGTACGACTTCGACGGCGACCTGAACGGCCGCAACAACTGGGACAACGCGGGGTCGGACACCACCGCGTACGCGTACTGGTCGGTGGCCGAGACCGCCACCCACTGGTATCTGACGTACCTGTTCTTCCACCCCCGGGACTGGATCGACCACCCGTTCTTCGAGACCGAGCACGAGAACGACGGCGAGGGTGTGCTGATCGTGGTCGAGCGGGACGGCTCGGACTACGGGGTGCTGCGGGCCGCCGTGACCGTGGCGCACAGCGACTTCTTCTCGTACACGCCGGCCGGCAGCACGTGGTCGAACGGCAGCGAGACGATCGACGGCACGCTGCGGACCGCGTCGTCGCCGCACGACGCCTTCGCCCACCCGGTCACCGCGCAGGAGGCCCGCGGGCACGGGCTGAAGGCCTACCCGCAGTACGCCATCGACGGCGACGGGATCGTCTACTACCCGTCCTCGACCGTGGCGGAGGCGCCGTCCGGCCCGGACGACAGGGACGTGCGGTACCGGCTCGTCGACGTGTTCGCCGCCGGCGGCCTCTGGGCCCAGCGGAACACCACGAGCCTGTTCGCGGGCCTCGGCACGTTCGCGGGCGACACGAGCGGCGGCTGCGGGACCGGCACCTGGTCGTGCGGGACGAACTCGGCCAACGCGCCGTGGGGCTGGGACGACGGCAACGACGCGGTGGCCCGCGGCGAGATCGCCACCGACCCGGCGAAGCTCGCGGCGAGCTACTTCACCGTGCCGGGGACGATCTCCCGGACGTACACCTACAACCCGTACACCGCCGCGGCGGCGGCGCTGCGGGAGGCCGCCCGGGTCCTCCCGCCCACCGTCGACTGATCTATTTATGCTCTATCTATGCGGACTCGGCCGGCTCCGGCGTCTCCGTTGCCTCGGGAGCCTCCGGAGCCTCGGGGGCCTCCGGGGCCTCCGGAGCCTCGGTCTGCTCCGGGGCCGGCGTCACGGTCTCGGACGGCGCCGGGGTCGGCGTGACCGAAGGGCTCGGGGCCGGCTTCACGGTCTTCCTACCGGTGGCGACGAGCTTCGCGGCCGTGTAGGCGGCGTCGATCCGGGTGCCGGTGATCTGCACCTTCTGGCCGGCGCCGAGGGCGCTCAGGGCGACCCGCTTGCCGTTCAGCTTGATCTGCAGGGAGGACGGCACGGCGATCGTGACGGACTTGCCCTTGACGTCCTTGGTGCCGCTGGTGACCTTCACCGTGATGGTGCCCTTCGCGGCGTCGGCCGCGGTGACCGTGCCGTTGGCGGAGAAGGCAACCTTGACCTTCTTCTTGGCGGGGGCCTTCTTCGCGGGGGCCTTGGTGGCCGGGGCCTTGGTCGGGGCCTTGGTCGGGGCCTTGGTGGGCTTTGTGGACGCCGGCTTCTTCGCGGCCGCCGGCGCCTTGCCGGTGGCGGGCGACGCGGCGTAGGCCACGCCGGTACCGGCGGCGGAGACGGTGACGGCCGCGGCGATGACGATCGCGGCGGCGGTGCGGCGCATACGCATGACTGTGGACTCCCTACTACCGGTTGGTTGCCCACTACGATCCGCAGCGCTGGGTTCGGGCCGGTAGCGGGCACGGTTGCCGGACGGTTGCCGTCCAAACCGGCCCTTCCGGGCCCGCAGCGGTTGACATGCCCGCCGGACTCCGCGAATGTCCTCGCATGCACGATGTCTGGCCGGCCCCGGGGATCCTCCTCGCCTCGCGGTACCGCCTCGTCACCTTGCTGGAGACGGGCGGCATGGCGCAGGTCTGGCGGGCCACCGACGAGCTGCTCGACCGCCCCGTCGCGGTCAAGCTCCCGGCCGGCGACACCCGGGCCGCGCACCTGGCGTGGCGGGAGGCCCGCCTCGCCGCCCGGCTCTCGCACCCCGGCATCGCGGCCGTGCACGACTACCGCGAGGCGGTCCGCCCGGACGGCTCGGTAGCACCGTTCGTGGTGATGGAACTGCTCAGCGGGGAGACCGTGGCGGCCCGCATCGCCGACGGCCCGATGCCGTGGGGCGAGGCCGTCTCGATCGGCGCGGCCGTGGCCGAGGCGCTCGCCGCCGCGCACGCCGCCGGGGTGGTGCACCGCGACATCAAGCCGGGCAACGTGATGCTCTGCCCCGGCGGGGTGAAACTGCTCGACTTCGGGATCAGCGCGACGGCCGGCGAGCCGGACGACGACGACACCGGCGCCACGTTCGGCACCCCGGCGTACGCGGCGCCGGAACGCCTCGACGGCAAGCCGGCCGAGCCCGCGACCGACCTCTACGGCCTGGGCGTGCTGCTCTTCGAGATGGTGTGCGGGGAGCCGCCCTACTCGGTGGACACCTGGGAGGAGCTCGCGGCGGCCCAGCAGTACGGTCCCGCGAAGCTCCCCGAGACCCTGCCGGAACGGCTCCGGGACCTGATCGGCCGGTGCCTCGAGGAGGACCCGTACCGCCGCCCGTCCGCGTCCGAGGCGCGCCGGACGCTGTCCCGGCTCATCCCGTCGACCGCGGCCCGCCGCACCATCCCGCTGCCGGCGCCGCCGCCGACCGGCAGCGCGCGGGTCGTCCCGCGGCCGGCCGGCGACCCGTCGCTGAACCGCCGCCGGATCGCCCTCGGCGTCGGCCTGGCGGTGGTGGCCGGCTCGTTCGTGGTGCTGGTCAACACGGTCAGCCAGCCGGACGACGAGGCCCAGTTCGCGGCGCCGCCGAGCGCCTCACCGGCGGCCAGCAGCCCGGCCGCGACCACCCCGCCGCCGGCACCGCCGACCGCCGCCGCGAAATCCGTGACGCCGAAGTCGACGCTCACCGTGGACACCGCGGTGAGCCGGGTCCGCGACGCCGTCGAGCAGGGCGAGGAGGCCGGCGAGATCCGGCCCGACGTGGCCCTGGACTTCCTCAACCTGCTGGGCCAGCTGGACGGCGGCTCCGACGTGCAGGTGGACGATCAGGTCGACCTGCTGAGCCGCAAGGTCCGTCAGCGCCTGGGTGAAGGGGGCCTCACCGAGTCGCAGGCGGCCCGCCTCCAGGACCGCCTCACCGATCTGCGCAGCGCCTCCGCCTGACCCGGCGCCGCTCGGCCGCGAGACCGCTTCTTGCCGCGATCTTGTGAAACGGGGCAGGCCCGCCCCCGCACGGATCAACAAGATCGCGGAACCGGAGGCCGGGCTAGCCGCGATCTTGTGAAACGAGGCAGGCCCGCCC
Source organism: Actinoplanes sp. NPDC023714 (assembly GCF_040639855.1). NCBI lineage: Bacteria > Bacillati > Actinomycetota > Actinomycetes > Micromonosporales > Micromonosporaceae > Actinoplanes > Actinoplanes sp. NPDC023714. The sequence continues at coordinate 26,228 of NZ_JBFAAR010000017.1, read as the reverse complement.
CCGCACGGATCAACAAGATCGCGGAACCGGAGGCCGGGGTCAGGCCGAGCCGCGCAGGATCAGGCGGGTCGGCAGGATGGTCTCCCAGTCGACCGGGTCCTCGCCGTCCAGCCTCGCCAGCAGCAGCCGGACCATCTCCTGGCCCATCTGCTCGATCGGCTGGTAGACGCTGGTCAGCGGCGGGTCGGTGTGCCGGGCGATGACCGAGTCGTCGAAGCCGATCACGGCGACGTCCTGCGGCACCCGGCGGCCCGCACGGCGCAGCACGCGCAGCGCACCGGCCGCCATCATGTCCGAGGCCGCGAAGACGGCGTCGATCTGCGGGTACTGCTGGAGCAGCCACTCCATCGCGGTGGCGCCGCTCAGCTCGCCGAAGTCGCCGCGGGCGGCCGGGCCGTCGCCGACCACGTCGCGGTATCCGTCGTACCGGGCGATGCCGACGCCCATGTCCAGCGGGCCGGTGATCGTGGCGATGCAGCGGCGCCCCTGGTCGCGCAGGTAGGTGACGGCCGCCCGGGCGCCACCGCGGTTGTCGGCGTCGACGTAGCTGAGCGCGTCCGGGTGGACCGGCCGGCCGACCCGCACGGTCGGCAGCCCGCGCGCCTCCAGGATCCCGGGCAGCGGGTCCTCGCCGTGCAGCGACAGCAGCAGCGCGCCGTCGACGTGCTGGCGGGTGAGGTACTGCTCGAGCTGGCGGCGCTCCTCGGGGGCCTGCGCGATCATCAGCACCATCTGGAGGTTGCGCGCCACCAGCACCGACGAGATCGACTGCACGATCCGCCCGAAGAACGGCTCGGCGAAGAACCGCTCGCCGGACTCGAAGATCACCAGGGCTATCGAATCGGTTCGCTGGGTGACGAGCGCGCGCGCCGCGCGGTTCGGCACGTAGCCGAGCGCGTCGATGGCCTCCTCGACCGCCTTCTTCGCCCGGGGGCTGACCTGCGCCGACCCGTTGACGACGCGGGACACCGTGCCCCGGCCGACACCGGCCCGGGCCGCGACCTCCTCCAGCGTGGGTCGCCCTGTCGAGCGGCTCCGTTCATCCCGCATCGCCGGCCGTCCTTTCCGCGTCGCCGGACGCGCCTGTTCCGCATCGCCTCACGCGACCGACACACGGTACACGTGCATATGCGTCAAGAGGGTAGTCCGCTTGGCGATATCCTTACGGATCCTGTCCCTCCCGTCAGTTCCGTGCCGTGGCGCGCGACCGGCATTGTGGTCATGTGACCGCAAACCACAAGATCGCTGTACTGGTTCTGCCGGGCGCTTCCCCGCTCGACGTCGGCGTCACGTCGCAGGTCTTCTCGCGGCGGCACGGCATCCCGGCGTACGACGTGGTCCACTGCTCGCTCGCCCCCGGCCCGGTCCCCGGCCGGGACGGGCTCGGCTTCGTGGTCGAGGCCGGCCTGGAGGCGCTCGCCACCGCCGACACCGTCATCTGCCCCGGCTATCGCAACCCGGCCCGCCCGGTCGACCCGCGGGCCCTCGACGCGCTGCGGGACGCCGCCTTCCGGGGCGCGCGGATGGTCTCCATCTGCGGCGGCGCGTTCGCGCTGGCCCAGGCCGGCCTGCTGGACGGCCGGCGCGCCACCACGCACTGGCAGCTCGCCCCGGTGCTGGCCCGCGAATATCCGAAGGTGCAGGTCGACGGCGACGTGCTCTTCGTCGACGAGGGGCAGGTGCTCACCTCGGCCGGGGTCGCCGCCGGCATCGACCTCTGCCTGCACATCATCCGGCGCGACCACGGGGTGCAGGCCTCCAACGCGGTGGCCCGGGTCATCGTGGCGGCGCCGTACCGCAGCGGCGGCCAGTCCCAGTACATCCCGCGGACCATCCCGGAGCCGCTCGGCGACGTGTTCGCGGCGACCCGGGAGTGGGCGCTGAAGCACCTCGGCGAGCCGCTCACCCTCACGGCGCTGGCCCGGCACGCGCGGGTCTCCGAGCGCACGTTCGGCCGGCGGTTCGTCGAGGACACCGGATACACCCCGATGCAGTGGGTGCTGCGGGCGCGCGTCGACCTGGCCCGGGAGCTGCTGGAGACCACCGGCCTCGGGGTGGACCAGGTGGCGGCGCGGGTCGGGCTCGGCACCGGCGCGAACCTGCGGCTGCACTTCCAGCGGGTGCTCGCCACGACGCCGACCGAGTATCGGCGGACGTTCCGCTGGCGGGATCCTGACGCTGCCTGACGCTCCACCCCCTTTATCCGTCTTTATCAGCACATGACGATGGGGACATGACACGAATCGCGATCAACGGCTTCGGCCGCATCGGCCGGAACGTCCTCCGCGCCGCCGCACAGGACGGTGACCTCCAGATCGTCGCCGTCAACGACCTCACCGACGCGGCGACCCTCGCCCACCTGCTCCGCTACGACAGCACCCTCGGCCGCTTCCCCGGGTCGGTCGAAGCCCACGACGACCACCTGATCGTCAACGGCCGGCGCATCGAGGTGACCGCCGAGCGCGACCCGTCGCAGCTCGCCTGGAAGGAGATCGACGTCGCCCTGGAGGCGACCGGCCGGTTCACCGCGGCCGCCGACGCCCGCGCCCACCTCGCGGCCGGCGCCCGCAAGGTCCTGGTCAGCGCGCCGTCGAAGGGCGCCGACATCACCATCGCGTACGGCCTGAACCACGGCGACTACGACCCGGTCGCGCACGACGTCGTCTCGAACGCCTCCTGCACGACGAACGGCCTCGCCCCGGTCGCGGCGGTCCTCGACGACCTGGCCGGGATCGAGACCGGCTCGATGACGACGATCCACGCGTACACCCAGGAGCAGAACCTCCAGGACGGCCCGCACCGCGACCTGCGGCGGGCCCGCGCCGCCGCCCTCAACATCGCGCCGACCACCACCGGCGCGGCGACCGCGATCGGCAGCGTCCTGCCGCGCCTGGCCGGCCGGCTCACCGGGTACTCGGTGCGCGTGCCGGTCCCGGTCGGCTCGCTGGTCGAGCTGAACGCCCTGGTGGAGCGCCCGGTCACGGTCGAGGAGATCAACAGCGCGTTCGAGGCGGCGGCCGCGGGGCCGCTGCGCGGCGTCCTCGAGTACTCGTCCGATCCGCTGGTCTCGGCCGACATCACCGGCAATCCGGCGTCCTCCATCTTCGACTCGCTGCTGACCGCCGCGCAGGGCCGGTTGGTCAAGGCCGTGGCCTGGTACGACAACGAGTGGGGCTTCGCGAACCGCGTCGTGGACACGCTGCGCCTGCTGGGCCGGAGTTAATCTCTAGACTGTCCCGATGGCGGTCACCTTGGCAGATGTGGCCCGGCTCGCCGGGGTCTCCCCCGCGACCGTCTCCCGCGTGATCAACGACAGTGCGAAAAAGGTCAACGAGGACCTCCGCGAGCGGGTCCTGGCCGCCGTCGCGCAGCTTCACTACGTACCCAATGCGCATGCGCAGCACGTCGCCCGGCCGCGGCAGGCGGCGGTGGGCGTGATCGTCCACGACGTCTCGGACCCCTACTTCGCCGAGATCACCCGGGGTCTCCAGCGCCAGGCCGGGCACCACGGCCGGCTGCTGGTCATCTGCAACAGCTACCGGGAACCGGAGCGGGAGCTCGCCTACGTGGCCCTGCTCCGGGCCCAGCAGGTGCACGCGCTGATCCTGGCCGGCTCCGGCTACCACGACGACGCGTTCACCGACCGGCTGAACGCCGAGCTCTCCGCCTACCAGCACTCCGGCGGCCGGGTCGCGGTGATCGGCCGGCACCGGCTGGTCGGCTCGGCGGTCCTGCCGGCGAACGAGGCCGGGGCGTACGAGCTGGGCCGGCGCATCCTCGCCCAGGGGCATCGGCGGGTCGGCGTGATCGCCGGCCCGCGCACCCTGACCACGACGACCGACCGCCTCACCGGTTTCCGCCGGGCGTTCACCGAGGCGGGCGTCGAGCCGCGGGTGGTGCACGCCGACTTCACCCGGGACGGCGGCGTGGAGGCGACCACCGCCCTGCTCGCCGCCGACCCGGCGCCGACCGTCCTGGTGGCGCTGAACGACTCGATGGCCGTCGGCGCGCTCGCCACCCTGCGCGAGCGCGGCGTCCGCGTCCCCGAGGACATGTCGGTGACCGGTTTCGACGACATGCCGATCGCCCGGGACGTGACCCCGGCCCTCACCACGGTCCGGCTGCCGATGGTGGAGATGGGCGAGCGCGCGATGGCGCTGGCGCTCGGGGACGACCCGTGCCCGCGTACCGAGCCGGCCGAGGCGACGATCGCCTGGCGGTCCAGTTGCACGGCGCCCGCGGGGTGATCGCCCGAGCCCTCTCAGGCGTCGAGGTGCACCCGCTCGCCGTCGTGATCCAGGATCGCGATCACCTCGGCCGGGCCGCCCCGGGCGCCGAACGCGTGCGGGATCATCGTCGAGAACGCCGCGGCCTGCCCCGCCTCGACCAGGATCGTCCGCTCGCCGAGCACCAGCTCGACGGTCCCGGACAGCACCGTGAACCAGTCCCGCCCCGGATGCACCCGCAGCACGTCGCGCTCGGGCGGCCGGGTCACCCGGATCCGGGACACCGTCATCCCCTGCCGGCCCGGCTCGTGGTTGAGCACCCACGTGGTGATCCCCCGCTCCGGATGGTGGTGCGGCTTGATCACCACCTCGTCGCCGGCCGTCTCGACGAGCGCGTCGAGGCTCGCCCCGAGCGCCCGCGCGATGGCGGTGAGCTGATCGAGCCCGATCCGCCGGTGCCCGGTCTCGATCCGGCTGAGCGTGGACGGGCTCAGATAGCACCGCGCCGCCAGCTCGTCGAGCGACCACCCCTTGGCGATCCGCAGCCCTCGAATCCGCGCCCGGACGAGCGCGTCCACCTCAGCGTCTTGCGTCATACGCAAGATTGTATGCGCTTGGGGCAAGCGCCTCGTATCGTCGAACCATGCCCCACGCACACGGCCACCACGGCCACCCCCATGCCCCGCACGCTCACGGCCACCAGCACGGTGGTGACACGACGCTGCGGAATGTTCTCGACCTCGACGCCGAGGTGGCCCGCCCCCAGCTCGAAGCCCTGACCGCGCACATCGCCGACCGCCTCGGCGACCACCCGGTGCGGACCATCCTCGACATCGGCGCCGGTACCGGCACCGGCACCTTCGCCCTCCTCGAACGCTTCCCGTCGGCGACCGCGACGACCGTCGACACCGCCGACGACATGCTGGAGCACCTGACCGGAAGCGCCGCCCGCCACGGCCTGGCGGACCGCATCACCATGCTGCGCGCCGACCTCGACGCGGGCTGGCCCGAGACCGGAAAAGCCGACCTGATCTGGGCCTCCTCGTCGATGCACCACATGGCCGACCCGGACCGCGTGCTCCGCGACATCCGCGCCGCCCTCGAACCCGGCGGCCTGTTCGTGATGATCGAGATGGAGAGCATGCCGCGCTTCCTGCCGCCCGGATTCGCCGGCGACCTGGAGGAACGCTGCCTCGCCGCGGCGGCCGAGGCGAAGGCCGAGCACCTGCCCCACCTCGGCTCCCCCTGGTCGGCCCGGCTCGCCGAGGCCGGCTTCACCCTTCGGGAGGAGCGCACCCTGACGGTGGAGCTGCCCGCTCCCCTGACCGAGAACGCCCTGCGCTACGCCACCACGATCCTGGCCCGATACCGGGCGACCCTCACCGACCGCCTGACCGGAACCGACCTCGCCGCGCTCGACGAGCTCCTCGAGCCCGGTTCGCTCCAGGCGCGGACCGGCCTCACGCTCCGCAGCACCCGGGACGTGTGGCTGGCGCGATGACGATCAGCTGATCGGGACCCCGGCCCGCTCCTCGAGGATGGCCTTGATGCGGTCGGCCTGGAGGCGGCTCTTGATCCCCGTGATCGACTGGACGCGGTTGCGGGTGATCCGGCCGTTGGCGGCGAGGTACTCCCCGAGCTGACTGCCGTACGCCTCCAGGATCTCCTCGTCGGTGGCGGAGCGGGCGCTCTGCGGGCGCGGGAGGAGGTGCTGCCACGGCTGGTCGCTGCCGGAGCCGGCCTGGCCGTTCAGCGCGAGCAGGTAGTCGCCGATGAACGTGCGGACCGTCTCCTCGTCGAGGCGCGGCGCGGCCGGGATGAGCAGGTCGCTCAGCTCGTACGGGTCGGCCGGCACACCCTGGCTGAGCTCCTCCTCCAGGGCGGTGCGCAGCTCCTCGAGCGCGGCCTGCCACGCCGGCGAACCGGGGGCTGCGGTGGCGGGCGGCGGGAGGAAGTCGCGCCAGGGGTACGCCACCTCGCCGTACTCGCCGTTCAGCTCCCGGATGTAGTCGTTCACGAAGGCCTTCACGACGCCCTCGCCGAGCTCGGTGTTGCGGGCCGCGAGGTTCCGGGCCAGCTCGGTGATCCGCGGGTAGGTCATGTCGGGCAGGTCCTCGACGCTGATCTCCTGCGCCACCTGCTTGCTCAGCCGGTCCACGGCGAGCCGCCACCAGGGCGACCCCACGATGCTGACCGCGGGCCGGGCGCCGGTGCCGATGGCGGCCCACGCCGGGATGGCCGGGCCGGAGGAGCCGGGAGCGGCCGAGACGGGAGCAGGCGAGACGGGAGCAGGCGGGGCCGAAGGAGACGAGACCGGCGCGGGCGGGGTGGGCGCCGGACCGGAGACCACATCAGGGACTGGCGCGACCGGCGCCTGGGCGACCGGGGGCTCCTCGGCCGGGCGGCGCGGGACGGGCACCCCCACCGAGCCGTTCCGCTGGGCGGCGAGGGCCTCGGCCAGCGCCTCGGTCACGAAGTCGTCCGGTGCGTCGGCCACCACCGGCTGCACGAACCGGACCTGCGGCGCGGCCGGCGAGACGGGATCCTCAGCGGCCCGCCCGCCGTCCGGGCCGGCCGGCAGACCGGCGCCGCGGAAACCGGCACCGTTCACACCGGACCCGTTGACCGCGGAACCGTTGATACCGGAGCCACCGGCACCAGCCACACCGGAGCCACCGGCACCGGCACCGGCACCGGCACCGGCCATGCCAGAGCCACCGACACCGACACCGACACCGACACCGGCGGACTCGGACGACCCCGGACCGGCGAGGAGCGCTGCGGCCCCGCCCGGCATCACCGGCGCGGCCACCCGGATGCTGCCCGGCACCAGCAGGTCCATGACGCGCTGGATGCGGGCCAGCTGCTCGATCACGTCGGCCACCACCGGCTCACCGGCCGTGCGCGCGTCCTTGAGCAGCCGCGACTTCCACCACGCCTTCGGCCAGCGCCCGCCGCTCACCCGGTGGTAGTTGACGACCATCCGGCGCACCTGCCGCTCGGAGGCCATCCGCACCAGGTCGGGGTCGTCGTCCGGGATGAGCCAGCCCCAGCGTTCGGCCATCCGGCGCGGGCTGTAGGCGAACCGGCCGCGGCGAACGCGCTGACCGGCAGCGGTGAGTGCCGCCCACCACATCAGGAAGATCACACAGGGTACGGCGAGACGGAGCAGTTTCTCGGTGCCGGTGACGGCGTTGCTCGCCACGATGATGCCGGAGATCGCGGCGATCAGCGCGGCGATGTAGAGCATCGGACCCGGGTGACCCGGTGTGAGGATCCTGCCGTCCGGCCCGTAGACGGTGGTCCGGCGATACTGCTCGGCCGCGAGCGAGGTCGCGGTCAGGAAGCAGATCTCGAAGACCGCGAAGACCAGCACCGCGAAGATCTTCGGCAGCTTGAGCTGGTCGACCGCGATGACCCACATGCCCTCGGCGTTGAGCAGCAGCGCGAGGTTCATGCTGAAGGCGAGGGCGATCGGGCGCAGCGGCTTCTGCGACTTCTTCGCCCAGACGAACAGCCCGATCAGGGCGATCACGCCGAGCAGACCACCGCCGAGCAGGACCAGTGCGGCATAGTCCGCCCAGAAGTCCGCGATCAGGTCGTTGAGCTGCTTCACGCCGGAGCCCCATTTCTCGAAGTTCGCCGGGCTTTCTACCACGCGGGTGTTACGCGCGGGCCGGAACGCTACCGGACTGTGGGCTTCCGGCGCGATTCCGCTGCCGGGTGGCGAGGTCCGGTTGATCACCATACGGTCGCAGAAAAGGAAGGAACGACCGGATGGGATGGACCCTCGTCGTTGCCGTGGTGATCCTCGCCGCTCTGCTGGGCGGCTGGGCGATCAGCAAGGGGCGGCAACCGAGACCCGAGATCATCGACGAAGTGGACGACGAACTGGTCGCCGAGGCCGAGGCGGTCCGGGCCGCGGCGGAACGGGCGGTGGTGGCCGCCGACGAAGCGCGGTTCCGGGCCGAGTCTGCCGAGCAGGCCAGTTCCGAGGCCGAGCAGAAGTACCTGGCGGCGCAGTGGGAGGTGCGCTCCGAGCCGGACAACCATCTGGTGCAGCGGGCGGCGCTGGACGCGTACCGGAGAGGTGAGCTCAGCGTCACGCAACTGAACGCCATCTGGGAGCACGCCGGATCGTCCGGCTTGGACCCGCGGAACGTGGAGGCGGCGCGGGACGAGTACGACCGGGCGCTCGCCGAGACGGCGCAGGTGCGGCACGAGGCACACGTGGCCGAGGTGGCGGCCGAGGTCCTCGCCGAGGAGACCCGGATCGTGGAGCAGGACGTGCGGCTGGCCCGGCAGGCGTCCCGTCCCGGCCTGGACGGCCTGCTGGACACCGAGGGGTGACCACCGCCGCGAAACGGCCCGGTCACCGTGGTGGCCGGGCCGTTCGGTTCAGCGGTCAGTTCACTGGTTCAGGCTGCACGGGGCTCACTGGTTCAGGCTGCAGGGGGCGAGGCCCTCGGCGTTGAGGTCCGGCTTCGCGGCGTTGCGGCCGATCGCCGTCTCCATCCGGTTGATCGCGGCGAACCGCTTGTCCTCCAGCGGGCCGAGGATCGCGTTCTGGATGAAGTTCGGGCCACCCTGACCCTGCGTGCTGACGATCCGGGCGTTCGCCTCGTCGATCTGGGTCTGCAGCAGCTCCAGGTTGCGGGCCACCTCGGCCGCGGCCTGAGCCGGGATCGCCACGCCGATGTTCACGGCCGGGCAGTTCACGGTCGGGACCGCGCCGTTGCCGGCGTTGCCGCCGTTCCCCGCGTTGCCGTTGCCGCCGGCCGCCGCGCTCGGCACCGCCGTCGGCCGCTCCGCGGAGGCGCCGCCGTCCTCGTTCAGCGTGCACGGGGCGAGGCCCTCGGCGTTGAGGTCCGGCTTCGCGGCGTTGCGGCCGATCGCCGTCTCGATCCGGTTGATCGTGGCGAACCGCTTGTCCTCCAGCGGCCCGAGGATCGCGTTGTTGATGAAGTTGGCGCCACCCTGGCCGACCGTGTTGCGGATCCGGGTGTTCGCCTCCTCGATCTGCGTGTTGAGCAGCTCCAGGTTGCGGGCCACCTCGGCCGCGGCCTGCGCCGGGACCGCCACGCCGATGTTCACGACCGGGCAGTTCACCGTCGGCAGCCCGTCGGCCGCGGCGTCGTCGTCGCCGTTCCCGCCGTTGTCGCCACCGTTGCCGCCGTTGTTGTTGCCGCCGTTGTCGCCGGCCCCGGCGCCCGGGACCGCGGTCGGCTGCGCCGCGGAGGAGCCGCCGTTCTCGTTCAGGCCGCACGTCGACAGACCCTCGGCGTTCAGATCCGGCTTCGCCGCGGTCCGGCCGATCGCCGTCTCCATCCGGTTGATCGTGGCGAACCGCTTGTCCTTCAGCGGGCCGAGGATCGCGTTCTGGATGAAGTTCGGGCCGCCCTGACCCTGCGTGCTGACGATCCGGGCGTTCGCCTCCTGGATCTGGGTGTTCAGCAGCTGGAGGTTCCGGGTGATCTCGGCCTGCGCCGAGGCCGGCACCGCCACCGCGATGTTGACGGCCGGGCAGTTCACCGTGGGCACCGCGCCGTCGGCCGCGGCCGCCACCCCGAGTCCGACTCCGACCAGGGCCACCGCGACACCCGCGACGCCGGCCACCTTCCAGCGCCGAGCGTTCGTTCCCCCGTTGCTCCGGTAGCTCCGGTAGCGCCTCATCTTCGTGCCTTCCTGTCGGACCACCTTCTCGACGGTCCATACGGGAACGCTCCCACGAGGGATCGAAATAAAGGAGAACTTAAGATTTGAGGGGCTGCCCTCTTAAGAAACTTGACCGTTTCTGATCAGGCCGAACCCCGGTCTACCAGCACGGACACGGCGACGGGCGCACACGTCCCCGTGGCGTGTGCGCCCGTCGCCGCGATCGGGTGCTTTCTAAATGCGGCCCGCTCCGGCGCCCGCGTTCACGAGAGCGGGGACGGCCGCGGCCGGCGCCGGCGGCGCGGCCCGCAACGACGGGGTCCACCCCGCGTCGGCGCCGAGATCCGGCTCGTGGGTGGCGTTGTACTCGGCGAGCAGGCTGACCGGCCGGACCGGACCGGTCCCGACCCGGGTGGCCGTGCCGATCTCGGTCATCGCGGTGCCGCCCCAGTCGTAGACGAACTCGTCCAGCCCGATGTCGGCGCTGCGCAGCAGGAAGTTGTTCTCGGCGTAGATAGCCGAATAGACACCCACACCCCACGAGTACGAATAGTCGTCCTCGTCGGTCAGGTAATAGTAGTTGTTGTAGACGTCGACCTGCCCGAATCGCACGCGCGGAACCCGCTGCCCGACGTTCGCGAATTTGTTGTGGTGCAGGGTGACGCGCAGTCTTCCGACGTCGGCGCCGACCGTGTTGGTGGAGCCGATCAGCATCGTCTTGTCGTGTTCCTGGAAGGTGTTCCAGGAGACCGTCACGTAATCCGACGCCCGGATCACGTCGAGCGCGCCGTCGTGCACCTGATAGGGCCGGCCGAAATGGAGCGGCTGCAGGGAGTCGACGTTGTTGCCGTCGCTCAGCGTGTTGTGGTCGGCCCAGACGTGCGTGGCGCCGGTCAGCGTGATCAGGTCGTAGGCCGAGTTCCAGTTCCCGGCCGAGCCGTCGGTCGGGTCCCAGGCCGGGAAGCAGTCGGCCGCGTCCTCGAGCCGCAGATTGCGGACGATCACGTTGTCGACGTTCTGGATCAGCAGGTTGGCGCCGATGAGGCGGGCGTTCGGCAGGCCGAAGATGGTGGTGTTCGGCCCGACGCGCAGCTGGATCCGGGCGGCCTGGTTGCGCGCGGACCGCACCCGGGCCTCCTCGAGCGGCCCGGCCGGCCGGGTGGCGGTGCCCCACACGGCCGGGTCGTAGGCGGCCAGGTAGGCGTCCAGCGAATAGGCCGGGTCGGCGTAATCGTCGCAGGTCAGCGCGTTGCCGGCGTCGTCGGTGTTGGCCCGGATGGTGCCGGCGACCAGCACGATCCGCGGGGTGGGATCGGTGCCGCCGGCCAGCGCGGCGGCCAGCTCGGCACGATTGCGCACGACGAAGACATGGGCGTCGTCGGCCGCCGACCCACCGGTGGTGCCGGTGGTGGCGGCCGCCCACCCGTCGTTCGCGGGCAGCGCCTGCCGGGCGGCAGCGGGGAGAGAGGCGGCGGGGAGAGAGGCGGTGAGAGAGGCCGCGGGGAGAGAGGCGGTGGAGGACGCGGGGACGGAGGCGACGGCGGCGGACGAGGACGCGAGGACGATCGCGAGCGCCGCGCAGAGCGTGAGCCGGGAGCGCATGGCGGGCCTACTCCGCCGGTTCCAGGTGCATCCACGTGAAGACCAGCGGATCCGCGCCCCGGCTGATCAGGTGGTGGTCCTCCCCCGGTTCGAAGACGATGGCCTCGCCCGCCTCGAACTCGTCCACCTCGGCGCCCTCGATCTCGATGACGCCACTGCCCTGGATGATGACGAACACCTCGGGTACGGAATGCACGTGCCGGCCCGGTTCGTCATGCGTGCGGAATTGCGGCTGGGCGTAGACCCGGAATCCGCCGCGCTGCACCACGTGCCCCGGCAGAACGCTGGTGAACGTCGGACCGCGATGGTGATCCTGCAATTCCTTGACGGCTAATTTGCGCACGGTTTTCCTTCCTCGGACAAAGGGATTCGCTGGGGCGGGACCGACCACGGAACACCGCGTTCGGAGGGCAGTTCGCCGGTGGCGGCGACCTGCCGGACGACCTCGTCGACGCCGGGCAGCACCCGCCCGCCGCCGTCCGGATGCTCGGTGAGCCACTTCGCGTCGATCACGGCGGGCGGCGCCGACCCCACGATCGCCTCGCCGATCGCCGTGAACGTGGCGGTCCGCTCCAGGGGCGCCAGCAGCGGCACCGCCGGGTCGGCCCGGTGGTCGAGGAGGTTCTCGAGGAGCCCGGCCCGGCCCGGCACCGCGGTGAAGTCCGGTGCGCCGGGCAGCCGCAGCCGGTCGGTCGGATACTCCAGGGCCGCACCGCCCACCTGGATCTCGCCGGCCAGGAAGACCGCCGACGCGAGGGTCACCCCGGCCGTGATCCGCCGGCCGTCCTCCCCGGTGACCCGCAGGAACGTGGTGTCGTCGGTGGCGATGTCCCGGGTCCGGTAGGCCTCCAGCTCCAGGGCGACCGGCCGGTACCCCGGGCCGGCGATCACCAGCGCCTGCATGAGCGCGTGCGCGAACGGGTTGACCAGCGCCCCGTCGAAGACCGGCCGCCCGCCGACGACCCGGCGCCCGGCCCACGGCGCCCGGGTGTAGTAGCTGTCCGGCCGCCACCAGGCCCCGAAGACAGCGATCGGCCCGCCGGACAGGTCGCCGCGAGCCTCGTTCCGCCCGGCCGGGTCGAGGGCGGCGAGCAGGGCGGCGAGGGCCGCCGAGCCGAGCGCCTGGAATCCGACCTGGCAGAGGCGGCCGGAGGCGGCGACGGCGGCGGCCAGTTCGCGGTGCTCGGCCGAGGACATCACCGGCGGCTTCTCCAGCAGCAGGTCCGCGCCGGACGCGAGCACGTCGAGGGCGATCGGCAGGTGGGTGTGCGGCGGCGTGCAGATCACCACGACGTCCGGCCGGGTGGCCGCGAGCAGCGCCGCGTGGTCGGTGAAGAACGGCACGCCGTCGAGCGGCGCCGACGGGTCCGGGTCGAACGGCTGCCGGTCGCAGAGCCCGGCCACCGCGATCCGGCCCTCGTCGGAGAGGCGCTGCAGCGTACGGCGGTGCGACAGCCCGTGCCCACCGGCGCCGATGAGCGCGACCCGGGGGCTCATCTTCCCGCCTCCCGGGTCGTCGCCTCGGCGCCGTGCCGGTCCAGCTCGGCGTACCAGCGGACCACCTCGCGGCGCAGCACGTCGTCGCCGGCCAGCGACGGCGGGAAGACCTCGGTGAGAGCGAACAACGCGCTGGTCACCCCATTCGGCGTGTCGGGGACGGCGGACAGGGACTCCCGGATGCGGGAGGCCGAGGGGTCGTCGAGGGGGATGGTCGTGCCGCTGTCGGCGTACCCTCGCGCGAAGCGCATCCACGCGGCCAGGAACAGCCCCGCCCAGCAGGGCGTCCCGCCCCGATCGCGCAGGTCCTGGATGGTGCCGAGCAGCCGATGCGGCAACTTCTGGGTGCCGTCCATGGCGACCTGGAGGGTGCGGTGGCCGAGCTCGCGGTTCGCGAAGCGGGTCAGGACCGTCGCGCCGTATCCGGTCACCGTGGCGCCGGGCGGCGGAGTGACGGTGAGCGCCACCTCGTCGGCGAGGAACCGCTGCAGCACCGTGGTCATGCCGGGCATCTCGAGGGCGTCGGCGATCAGCTCGCGACCGGCGAGCGCGCCCAGGTAGGCGAGCGCCGAGTGCACGGCGTTGAGGGCGCGCAGCTTGAGCGTCTCCCACGGGGTGACGTCGCCGGTCAGGATCGCGCCGGCGGCCGCCCAGTCCGGCCGCCCGCCCGGGAAGTCGTCCTCGATCACCCACTGGCTGAACGGCTCGGCCACCACCGGCACGGCGTCGTCGGCACCGAGCGCGGCGGCGGCCCGCCTCCGGTGGTCCGCGCTGGTGGCCGGCACGATCCGGTCGACCATCGTGGACGGGAACGCGACGTCGTCCGGCAGTTCCGCGCCGGCCGCCTCCATGGCCCGGGCGATCAGGGCGCGCACCCGGGGACCGTTGCCCTGGAGGTTGTCGCAGCAGAGCACGGTCAGCGGCGCGCCGCGGCGGCCCAGAATCCCGCGGACGAGCAGGGCCGGCACCGAGACCGGCGGCGCGTCCCCGGTCAGCTGGGGCAGGAGGTCGGCAGGCAGCCGGTAGGCCTTCTCGGTCACCGTGAGCGAGACGATCCGGATGCCGGGGTCGGCGATCGCGGCGACCACCCCGTACGGGTCGCCGGCCGCGTGCGCGAGCCCGGACAGGATGCCGACGGCCCGCGCCCGGTCGCCGGAGGGGCCGGCGGTCAGCACGCTGTAGAGCCGGTCCTGCTCGCGGAGCCGGTCGAGGATCTCGCGGGAGCGCGGCGCGACGCCGGCGATCCCCCAGTCCCCGCCGGACGCGGCCACCGCCGACTCGGTGTAGACGGCCTGGTGCGCCCGGTGGAACGCGCCGAGTCCGAGGTGGACGATGCCGGGGCGGACCTCGCCGGGCTGGACCAGCGGGCGGCTCGCGATCGGCAGCCCGCCGAGCGAGGAGAGTGCCAGCCGGGAGATCACCGCCATGCCGGGCCGTCCGGGAAGCGGAACTCGGCGATCGACTCCGGCCTCATCTCGACGCTGTAGCCGGGCTTCGACGGCAGCCGGTAGCGGCCGCCCACCACGGTCACCGGGTCGGTGAAGTGCTCGTGCAGGTGGTCGACGTACTCGATCATCCGGCCGTCGAGGGACCGGCCGACCCGCAGGTAGTCGAAGATCGCGAGGTGCTGGACGTACTCGCAGAGGCCGACGCCGCCGGCGTGCGGGCAGACCGGCACCCCGAACTTCGCGGCGAGCAGCAGGATCGCGAGGACCTCGTTGACGCCGGCCACCCGGCAGGAGTCGACCTGGCAGACGCCGATCGCGCCGGCCTGCATCAGCTGCTTGAAGATCACCCGGTTGGCGGCGGCCTCGCCGGTCGCGACCTTGACCGGGGCGACGGCCTGCGCCACCCGGGCGTGGCCGAGCACGTCGTCGGCGTGGGTCGGCTCCTCGATCCAGTACGGGTCGAACCCGGCGAGCCGGCCCATCGCGGCGATCGCCTGGTCGACGTCCCACACCTGGTTCGCGTCCATCATGAGCAGCGCGCCGGGCGGCAGCTCGGCCCGGATGATCGCCGCCCGCCGGACGTCGTCCTCGAGCGGTCCGCCGACCTTCATCTTCACGGCCCGCCAGCCGTCGGCCACCGCCTGCCGGGTCAGGTCGCGGACCTTGTCGTCCGGGTAGCCGAGCCATCCGACGCTCGTGGTGTACGCCGGAAAGCCCGCGGACTCGAGAAGAGCGAGACGGTCGGCGTACCCCTCAAGGCCCTTCTCCAGGATCTCGCGCGCCTCGCCGGGGGTGATCGCATCGCTGAGGTGACCGAAATCGACGGAGTCGATGAGGTCGTCGACCGGAAGCTCGGCCAGGTACCGCCACATCGGCTTGCCGGCGGCCCGGGCCCGCAGATCCCAGAGCGCGTTGATCAGCGCGCCGGACGCCATCGCGATGACGCCCTTCTCCGGGCCGAGCCAGCGCAGTTGCGGGTCCTGGGTGAGTTCCCGGACCCGGACCTCCTCCGGCTCCCGGCCGACGACGTGGATGGCGAGGGCACGGACGGCGGCGCAGGTGATCTCGTTGCCCCGGCCGTTGGTGAAGGTGAGCCCGGTGCCGACGAGTCCGCTGTCCGACTCTATTTCCACATATGTCGCTGAATAGTCACCGAGGTTGATGGCGTCCGAGCCGTCCTTCTCGCGCGATGTGGGAAACCGGACGTCGTGGACGCGCACGTCGGTGATCACGGCTTGTCCAACCGGAACACGCGCTTCGGCAGGTGATAGGCGAGATCCGCGATCGTCTCGGCGGCCTCGTCCAGCGGCAGCCGATCCTCGGCGACCAGCCGCGCCAGGAAGCCCGCGTCGATCCGGCGGGCCACGTCGTGCCGGGCCGGGATCGAGCAGAACGCGCGGGTGTCGTCGGCGAACCCGGCCGTGTTGTAGAAGCCGGCCGTCTCGGTGACCGCCTCGCGGAACCGGCGCAGACCCTCCGGGCTGTCCAGGAACCACCACGGCGCGCCGAGGTAGAGGGCCGGATAGCCGCCGGCCAGCGGCGCCAGCTCGCGGGTGAACGTCGTCTCGTCGAGCGTGTAGAGCACGATCCGCAGCCGGGGGTCGTCGCCGTACGCGTCGAGCAGCGGCCGCAGACCGCGCACGTAGTCGGTGGCCGAGGGGATGTCCCCGCCCACGTCCCGGCCGTGGCGCCGGTGGAGCGACCGGGCGTGGTTCCGCACCGACCCCGGGTGCAGCTGCATGACCAGGCCGTCCTCGAGGGACATCCGGGCGAACTCGACGAGCATGTGCGCCCGGAACGCCTCGGCGTCCTTCGCGTCCGCCCCGCCGCCGAGCGCCTTGCGGTACAGCACCGCCGCCTCGGCGTCGTCGAGCACCAGCGTCGCGGCGGTCGGGTGCCCGTGGTCGGAGCTGGTGGCGCCGGCCGCGATGAAGAGCTCCCGCCGCGCGCGGAGGGCGTTCAGGAAGCCCGGGTACGTGCCGACGTCCGTGCCGGTGAGCGCGCCCAGCGCGGCGACCCGCTCCTGCCAGCCGGGCCATTCCGGGTCGACGAGGTCGTCCGGGCGGAACGTGGTGATGACCCGGTCGCCCCAGCCGTCGGCGGCGAGCTTGGCGTGCGAGGTCAGCTCGTCCAGGGGGCTCTCGGTGGTGGCCAGGACCTCGATGTTGAAGCGGGTGAAGAGGGCGCGGGGCCGGAACTCGGCCTGACGCAATTTCTCCGAAATTTCGTCATAGATGTTGTCGGCAGTTGCTGGGCCCAGCTTCTCGAAAATGCCGAAGACCTCCGCGAACACCTTCTCGGTCCACAGCCGGGACGGCGTCCCGCGGAACAGGTACCAGTGCTTCGCGAGCAGCCGCCAGATCTCCCGGCCGTCCTGCTCCACCGGGGAGCCGTCGATGCTCGGCACCCCGAGCCGGCTCTGCGGGATGCCCTGGCTCGCCAGCATCCGGGTGACGTAGTGGTCCGGCACCACGAAGAGCCGTGCCGGGTCCGGGAACGGGGTGTCGCCGGCCAGCAGCGCCGGGTCGACGTGCCCGTGCGGGCTGATCAGCGGCAGGCCCTTGACCTGGTCGTAGAGCTCGGCGGCGATCCGCCGCTGCGCCGGGTCGGAGGGAAAGAGATGGGTCACCTGATGATCTCCTCGATGTTCAGGACGTCTGTCACGCGGACGGCCGTGCCGGTCCTGATCGACTCGTTGGCGGCGAGGCCGGTGAGCAGGGCCCGGGCGCCGTCGGTCGCGGTCGCCATCCGGCCGAGCGGGTCCTCGTGACCGCCGACCAGATCCGCGAGCATCCGGACGTCCGCGCCGCCGTGCCCGCCCCGGGACAGCCCCTCGACGACCACCTCGCGCGGCGGCGCCCAGTACGGCCGGACCAGCAGCCGCTTGAAGCCCCGCTCCGCCGTCGACTCGGCGCCCGGCTCACCCTTCACCGCGCCGGCCGCCGCGGGCGCCACGTGGTCGCTCTCCACGACCTCGAGTTCGAGCCGCCCCCGGCTGCCGTTGATCATGAGCCGGTAGCCCTCCCACGGCGCGTAGGCGGTCAGGTGGTAGCTCATCGAGGCGCCACCGGCGTAGCGGACCAGCACCGCCATATCGTCCTCGATGGATACGCCGGGCGCGAACACGTTCTGGTCGCGGTGGTAGCCGTCGTGGTGCTCGGCGTCGAGGTAGAGCTCCTTGAGGCCGGGCTCGTCGCGCAGCTTCAACGCGAACGGGTCGTCGGCGGCGTCGGCGGCCTCGTGGGCACGGCCGTAGGAGCGCGCATACCCGTGCCGCCGCCCCTGATCGCCGTAGAAGAAGAGCCGGCCGGCCGCGAAGACCTCCTCCGGCTCGTCGTCGAGCCACCAGTTGACCAGGTCGAAGTGGTGGCTCGCCTTGTGCACGAGCAGGCCGCCGGAGTTGGCCTTGTCCCGGTGCCAGCGGCGGAAGTAGTCGGCGCCGTGCCGCACGTCGAGCAGCCACTCGAAGTGCACCGAGCCGATCTCGCCGATCTCGCCGCTCTGGATGATCCGCTTCACCGCCTCGTGCAACGGGTTGTAGCGGTAGTTGAACGTGACCTGGACGTTCCGGCCGGTTCTCGTGGTGGCCTCCAGGATCCGCCGGCAGCCGTCGGCGTCCACCGTCATCGGCTTCTCGGTGATCGCGTCGCAGCCGGCCTCGAGCGCCGCCACGATGTAGTCGGCGTGGTACCGGTCCACGGTCGTGACCAGGGCGACGTCCACCCGCTCGCGCTTGAGCATGCCGGTGAAGTCGGCCGCGTCGTAGACCGGGACCGGCGGGGCGCCGAGGCGCCGCAACCGTTCGTTGTGGACCGCGGGCCGGGCCGGGTTGGTGTCGGCCAGGGCGACCAGCTCGGCCACGTCGGCATGGTCGGTGGCCAGGGCCCTGAGGAAGAGACCGGCCCGGGCGCCGGCGCCCACGAGGGCGTACCGGCGGCGGGGTGAGAGGGGCATTCCGTCGCCTCCGTTGTCGGCAAACGTTTGCAGCAGGTTAGCGGCACCGCCTCGACGCAAGTCAATATCCTGCCCGAAATCGTCCTGATTCCTCCGTATCAGGAAACCCCCGCGCCACAAGATCGACATCGACAGGGGTTGACACGCCAGCAACCGTTTGCATCAATGTGTCACCAGAGAGACAGGGGTCACACCGGCTTCTGCTCGCTCGACCATCGAGGAGGGCATCGTGGCCGTGACGATCCGGGACGTAGCACGAGCGTCCGGAGTGCACATCTCCACGGTGTCGCGCACCTTCTCGGCGCCGCACCTGGTCAACCCCGAGACCCGTTCCCGGGTTCTGGCCACCGCGGAGCAGCTCGGCTACCGCCCGAACCGGGCGGCCCGGGCACTGATCACCGGTCGTACCCACAACATCGGCCTGATCGTGGCCGACATAGCGAACCCGTTCTTCCCGCCGCTGATCAAGGCGGCCGAGACACATGCCCGGCGGCGGGACTACCACGTCTTCGTCGCCGACACCGATGAGGACCCGATCGTCGAGGCCGACCTGGTTCAGGCCCTGGCGAAACAGGTCGACGGGATCCTGCTCTGCAGCCCCCGGATGACCGACGACCAGATCGAGCAGCTCCGCCGCGAGGTGCCGCTGGTCGTCATCAACCGCATGATCACCGGCTTGCCCGCGGTGGTCATGGACGTGGGGCAGGGCGCCCGGTCCGCCGTGCGTCACCTGCTCGACCTGGGTCACCGCCACCTGGTCTACCTGTCCGGACCACGTGGCTCGTGGACCAACCGGGAGATCCGCAGAGCCGCCGGGGCCACCGCCCGGGCGGCCGGCGCGGACCTCACCGTCCTCGGTCCGCACCAGCCGGTCACGTCGGCCGGCGCCGCGGCGGCCGAGGCCGTGCTGGCCACCGGCGCCACCGCGGTGCTCGCCTACAACGACCTGATGGCGATCGGCCTGCTCCAGGCCCTCCAGGACCGGGACGTCGCGGTCCCCGGAGAGGTCAGCGTCGTCGGCATCGACGACATCGCTGCCAGCGTTCTGGTCCGTCCCCAGCTCACCACGGTGGCGAACCCGACCGCGGCCGCCGGGCGGGCCGCCGTCGACATGCTCCTGCAACAGGGCGACGACGGCTCCACCGGACAGATCAACCTGCACACCGACCTTGTCATCCGCAACTCCACCGGTCCGGGTCCGTACCTGCCGGCCGGTGCGACCACCGCTGAGGTCGCCGCATACGTCAAGGAGTGACGACAAGCCATGACCGCAACTCACCCGCCCCGGCGCCGTTTCCTGCGCACCCTCGTAGCCGGCATGCTCGCCCTTCCCCTGGTCCTCGGCGCCTGCGGCGGCGACGACTCGGGCGACGACGACGGCAAGGTGGAGCTGAGCTTCTTCTGGTGGGGAGGCGAGGCCCGCGCCGAGCTCACCGCGAAGGCGCTCGACCTCTACACCGCGAAGCACCCGGACGTCACGTTCAAGAAGACCTGGCAGGCCAACCAGGGCTACTTCGACAAGCTGGCCACGCTGACGGCCGGCGACGACGCGCCGGACATCTTCCAGATCGACGACAACTACCTCTCCGAGTACGCGACCCGCAACGTCACCCTCGACCTGACCCCGTACCAGTCCTCCGGCAAGGTGGACACCTCGAAGTTCCCCGAGGGCCTGTGGAAGTACGGCGTGGTCGACGGCAAGCTGGCCGGCCTCGCGTTCGGTGAGAACACCCAGGGCCTGGTCTTCAACAAGTCCAAATTGGAGGCGGCGAAGCAGCCTCTGCCGACGACTGGGATGAGCTGGGAGGAGCACATCGCCTGGGCGCAGAAGGCGGGCGCCGCCGCCGGGCTGGCCGGCACGCAGGACCCGAGCGCCGACTACAAGGCGTTCTGGGTGTGGCTGCGCCAGCAGGGCAAGGAGATGTACAACGGCAACGAGCTCGGCTTCACCGCGGCCGACGTGCAGGCCTGGTTCGAGCTGTGGAAGGGCGCCCGCGACTCCAAGGCGACCCCGTCCGCCGACGTGATCCACGAGGGCAACGCCACCGACATCACCAAGCAGCTCGTGGTGACGAACAAGGCGCTCACCTCGTGGGTGTGGGCGAACCAGATGCCCGAGCTGCAGAAGAACACGCAGGACGAGCTCGGCCTGGTCGCGTACCCCGGTGACGCGAGCAAGCAGTGGCCGCGCGCCTCGATGTACTTCTCGGTGTTCCGCGGCACCGACCACAAGGACGTCGCCGCCGACGTGATCAACTTCCTGGCGAACGACCCGGAGGCCGGCGCGATCCTCGGCACCGACCGGGGCCTGCCGTCGAACCTGGACATCCGCGCCTCGGTCGCCGCCACCACCGACAACGCGTCGATGAAGCAGACCATCGCCACCATCGACGAGCTGTCCAAGAGCTACGGCCCGTCGCCGACCGTCCCGCCGAAGGGCCACAGCACGGTCCGCAGCGAGCTGATCAAGGCGGCCGAGGAGGCCCAGTACGGACGCGCCACCCCGGCGCAGGCCGCCGAGCAGTTCTTCGCCGCCAGCCAGGCGGCAGTCAGCCGGTGAGTCCCGTGGCAGTCACCCAGGCGCCGTCGCCAGCGCCGATCGCCGGTCCCGCCGCCCCTCGGCGGCGGGGCCGGCCCGCCCGGCACAAGTCGGACGGCGCGGCCGGCTACATCTTCCTCTCCCCCTGGCTGCTCGGGTTCGCCGCCATCACGGCGATCCCGATGCTGATGTCGCTCTACCTCAGCTTCACCAACTACGACGTGCTCAGCGACTGGTCGTCGACCGAGTGGGTCGGCCTGGACAACTACCGCCAGATGATGACCGAGGACCCCTCGTTCTGGCACGCGGTCCGGGTCACCATCACGTTCGCCCTGGTCGCGACGCCGCTGAAGCTGGCCGCGGCGCTCGGGGTGGCACTGCTGCTGAACAAGGCGTTCCGCGGCGACGGCCTCTTCCGCGGCCTGTTCTACCTGCCGTCGCTGCTCGGCGGCAGCGTCGCGGTGGCGATCGTCTGGGTCAACATGTTCAACCGGGACGGCGCGTTCAACTCGTTCCTCGGCTGGTTCGGCATCGAGGGCAAGGCCTGGGTGAACGATCCGGACTACGCGCTCGGCACGCTGATCCTGCTGGCGGTCTGGCAGTTCGGCGCCCCAATGGTGATCTTCCTGGCCGGCCTGAAGCAGGTGCCGCAGGAGCTCTACGAGGCGGCGTCGGTGGACGGCGCCGGCCCGGTACGCCAGTTCTTCGCGGTGACCCTGCCGATCCTGTCCCCGGTCATCTTCTTCAACCTGGTGCTCGAGACGATCAACGGCTTCCAGGGCTTCACCTCGGCGTTCGTGCTCTCCGGCGGCACCGGCGGCCCGGTCGACTCGACGCTCATGTACACCCTGCACCTCTACAACAAGGGCTTCACCGAGTACCAGATGGGCTACGCGTCCGCGATGGCCTGGGTCTTCCTGCTCGCGATCGGCCTGCTCACTGTGGTCATCTTCCGCACCGGCAAGTTCTGGGTGCACTACTCGGACGGTGAGGACTGATGCGCGTCTCGGTAAGGCCCGTCATCCTGGTCGTGCTCACCGCGATCGTCCTCTACCCGCTGGTGTGGATGCTCGGCAGCTCCTTCAAGTCGCCGGAGGAGGTGCTCAACAACATGTCGGTGTTCCCGCGGAACTTCACCCCGGGCAACTACACCGACGGCTGGGGTCACTTCGACGTGGCGTTCGGCCGGTTCTTCCTGAACAGCGCCCTCGTCGCGATCCTCACGGTGGTGGCGAACTGCATCTCCTGCCTGCTCGCGGCGTACGCCTTCGCGCGTCTCCGTTTCCGGCTCCGCGGCTTCTGGTTCGCCATCATGATCGGGACCCTGCTCCTCCCCGGCCACGTGCTGATCGTCCCGCAGTTCGTGATGTTCAAGGCGTTCGGCTGGGTGGGCGGCGACTGGCCCTACGCCCCGCTGATCGTCCCGCAGCTGCTCGCCACCGAGGCGTTCTTCGTCTTCCTGATGGTCCAGTTCATGCGCGGCGTGCCGCGCGAGCTGGACGACGCCGCGAAGATCGACGGTTGCACGGCCTACGGCGTGTTCCGGCACGTCATCCTGCCGCTGTCCCGGCCGGCCCTGGTCTCCACCGCGATCTTCTCGTTCATCTGGACCTGGAACGACTTCTTCCGCCAGCTGGTGTACCTCTCCGACCTGGAGAAGTACACGGCCCCGGTGGCGCTGACCCTGTTCATCGACTCCAGCGGCCAGTCCGCGGTCGGGCCGATGTTCGCCATGTCGGTGCTGTCGCTGGCCCCGGTCTTCCTCTTCTTCGTGGCCTTCCAGCGGATGCTCGTCGAGGGCATCAACACGACGGGCCTGAAGGGATGACCATGCAGTGGCCGGTCGAGGAGCACGTGGTCCCGCGCCCGGACTGGCGGGAGCGCCTCTCCCTGGCGACCGATCTCGCGCTGATCGGCATCGTCACGACCGTCTTCGCGCTGCCGGTGCTCACCGCGCCGGCAGCGCTGGCGGCCGGTTCGGCGGCGATCCGGCATCGCTACGCCAGCGGCGGTCTCCCCCCGCTCCGCCCGATGCTCCACCGCTTCCGGCACGGTCTGCTCCGCGGCCTGCCGGTCGTCCTGGCCGCCGCGGCCCTGCTGCTGGACCTGACGGCGGTGGCCCGGGGCTGGGTCCCGGGCGGTCCCCCGCTGCTGCTCCTGACCGCCGCCGCGATCGCCTGGCTGGCCGGCGTGGCAGCCCTCACCCTGGTCATTCTCGGTCGCCGGGAGCCCCAGCCCTGGCGTGAAGCGGCCCGCGAGGCCTGGACCCGGCCGAAGGCGACAGCGGCGATCGCGGCCACCAGCGTGCTCGCCTTCTTCCTGGCCCTGACCGTCCCTGCCACGATTCCGCTGCTGGTCGGCTTCCACCTTTTCGCAGCGCACATCCTGGCCGATCGTTTCTTCCCATTTGTACGAAATGAGCGGCACGCCCCGCCGGATTGACGGGTCCCCGCCCCACAAACCCTGCGGCCCCTTCCCGCCGGCGCCCGCAACCGCGGGCCCCGGCGGTCCGTCACCCTCCGAGGGCGTGCCCCGTTCCTAGGAGCCGGCACCCTCTCGGAGCCCGCGCCCCTTCTCTCCGCCGGCGCCCTCCCGGAGCCGGCGCCCTCCCGGAGCCGGCGTCTATGCGAAGCCGTGGTCCGCCAGCGTCTTCTCGATGCGGGCGCGGTGGGCCCGCTCCCAGTCGTCGAGCGACTGCGCCTCCTCCGCGGCGAGCTTCGCCCGGGCGGCCGCCAGCACCTCGTCGTGCCGCCCGCCGGGGACGACCACGACGCCCTCCTCGTCCGCCACGACGATGTCACCGGCGCTGACCGTCACCCCGCCGCAGGTGATCGCTGCTCCGTGCGTACCCATCTGGGTCTTTGATCCCGGAATCGGAATGACGCCGCGCGCGAAGACCGGGAACCCGATCTCCCGCACCTCGCCCAGATCCCTGATCAACCCGTCGAGCACGAAGGCCGCCACCCCGCGCCGATGCGCCACCGCGCAGACGTTGCCCCCGGCCAGCGCATGGTCGAGATCCCCGGACTGCACCACGATCACCGAACCGGGCGCGGCCCGATAGATCGCCGCGTGCAGCATGAGGTTGTCCCCCGGCGGGCAGCGAACCGTGAACGCCGGCCCGGCCACCCGCGGAACAGGCGTCCACAGTGGCCGAATCCCGATGTCCATGACCTGTGAACGTCCCAGCACATCGGCCAGCGTCGTCGGCGGAACACTCTCAAACCCCGGCATGCGTCTCTCCATCAGCAGGCGGCACCCATGATCAGGCTGCCCGCCACCGGCACGCCCCGCAAGCCGTACCCGAAGCACCCGCCCACCCGGCAGGACGAATCGGTCAGGCGGCGGCCGCGGCCGAAGCCTCCGCCACGGCGATCAGCACACCCACCACGAAGATCTGCACGGCCAGCGGCAGCCCGGGCAGGTCGGCCTCGAGATTGCCGGTCCACGCACTGGTCCGCCGGATCACACCGACCGGAATCCCGTTGTGCATCATCTGCTGCTCGTTGCGCCAGATCGAGGTGCGCTCGAAGTCGTAGACCCGCCCGCCGGCCTCGACGGTCCAGTTCTTGCGGTGGACCTTCGCGGCCGAGGCGACGACGGCGCCGTCGCTGTCCGTCATCGAGTACCGGCTGCCCCAGGCGTTGGCCCGCACCCGATATTCCCGGCCCTCGAGCGTGAAGCGACCACCGCTGGTCCAGTTGCTGGAGTCCCATGAGGCGACCGGAACCCCGTCCCGGGACAGCGCATACTGCGATCGCCACATGCTCTTACGTTCGGCCGTCAGCATCCTTCGAGCCTAGTGAACCCCGGCAACCCCACCGGCCTCCCGTCCGGGGCGGAGCGTGATTTGCGGCTACGCCCCCTCCTGCACCTTCCGCTCCCACGGCGGCGGCACCCGGACCGCGGCCATTCCGGCGGCCGCGGCGGCCCGCATGCCGAGTTCGGTGTCCTCGAACACCAGGCACCGCGCCGGATCGACGCCGAGCAGCGACGCCCCGAGCAGGTACGCGTCCGGAAACGGCTTGGGCCGCTCGTAGTCCCCGGCGCACACCAGCACCTCGAACCGGTCGAGCAGATCGAGCGCCTCCAGCGACGCCGTCACGGACAGCCGGGTGCTGCCGGAGACCACCCCGATCGGCAGCCGGCCGTACGCGTCCTCGATGTGCTCCAGCACCCCCGGCACGCCCTTGATGCTGGGCAGCCCGGCCCGGAACAGCTCCTCCTGCCGTTCCGCGACCCGGTGGACCGGCATGTCCAGGTTCTGCTGCTCGTTCAGCGAGGCCACGATGTCGGCGAGCGGCCGGCCGCCCCACGAGTAGAACAACTCCTCCGGGAAGTCGCAGCCCCACTCGGCGAGCGCCGCCTGCCAGGCCAGGTAGTGCGCCGGCATCGAGTCGGTGATCGTTCCGTCGCAGTCGAACAGATACGCCTGAAATTCGCCGTCCGGCACGGGAAGCAACACGACCGCAGGGTACGGCCGCTGCTCGCTCCCCCGCCCCGCACATGGCAGGTTGGTGACATGGACTACCGCCGCACGTACCGTTCCGCCGCCATCGCCTTCGCCGACCTGGTCTCCCGGATCCCCGCCGACCGCCTCGACGGCCCGGGCCTGGGCGAGTGGACGCTGCGCGACCTGCTGGGCCACACGGTCAGCTCGGCGTTGCGCCAGGTACCGCAGGCGCTGTCCCAGCAGGCTCCGATGCTGGCCGTGCCCACACCCGAGGCCTACTTCGCCGCGATCCACCGCGCCCCGAAGGACCTGCTGGCCGCGGCCCGGACCGCCTCGACCGAGGACGCCCGCACCACCGGCCGAGCCCTCGGCGACGACCCCGCCGGCGCCGTGAGCGGTTTCGTGGGCCAGGCCACCGCCGCCCTGGCCGCCGCCGGCAACGACGACCTGATCGCCACCCCGGCGGGCGGCATGCGAGTCCAGGACTGGCTGCCCACCAGAACCTTCGAACTGGTGGTCCACGCCACCGACGCCGCCACGGCCTCCGGCCAGCCGATCACCTTCGACCCCGACACCCTCGCCGAGACCGCAGCCCTGGCAGCCCGCATGGCAGCAGCGATCGGCGAGGGCCCCACCGTCCTCCGCGCCCTGACCGGCCGAGCATCCCTCCCTCCAGCCTTCACCGTCATCTGACCCGAGCCCGGCCCGGCAGGCCCGGCCGGCCCGGCGCCCCGTTACCTTTTTGATCGTCCCCCAGCAGGGGACTGCTCGGTCGCTCGGTCCGGTATGACTTACTGCCCCTGTCGTACGCATGATCCGGGGGGTGTTGTCGCCGGGCCGGGTGGCGTCGGCGA
>NZ_JBFAAR010000016.1:0-127894 GCF_040639855.1 Actinoplanes sp. NPDC023714 | reverse complement strand
TCCAGCCGCTCCCAGTCCTGATCAGTCAGATCACCAGCCACAACACGCCAACGATCGACCACAGTCATCCGTGATGATCCGTCAGATGCGCTCTAGGCTCCCGTCGTACCCGAGAAGCTTGGTTTTGTCGTGAAATAGTCGTCCATCGTGTCGGTGAGCAGCGCAGCGAACAGCTCGCCGCACTCCTCCGGCGCGAGCTTGTTGGCGGTGCCGGCGGCGCTGCGCACGAAGCCGCGCGAGGGCAGCGTCGTGAAGCGCAGATCGGCCGGGCGCAGGCCGGAGAAGTCGCGGATCATGCCGGCCAGGTTCATCCCGGAGTCGAGGACGAGCGAGCCGGCGATGGCCGAGACGAACGCGTCCAGCTTGATCGGGTTGGTGACGATGCCGAGCGAGGTGACCTTCGAGGCGAGCGCGTGCAGGTACTGCTGCTGACGCTTGACCCGGTCGAAGTCGCCGTTCGGCAGGCCGTAGCGCTGACGGACGTAGACCTCGGCCATCTTCCCGTCGAGGTGGTGCCGGCCCGCCGTGAAGGTGACGCCGGTCCGCTTGTCGCGGACCGTCTTCGCGACGGTCACGTCGACGCCGCCCACCACGTCGGTGATGGTCCGCACCCCGGCGAAGTCGACCCGGACGACGTGGTCGATGGTGAGGCCGGTGAGGTGGCTGATCACCTGTACGACCAGCGGCGCGCCACCCCAGGCGTAGGCCGCGTTGACCTTGGTCTTGCCGCCGGCCCACCTACCGGCGACCGGAGGGATGTAGACGTAGGAGTCGCGCGGGATGGAGACGACCGAGGCGTTCGAGCCGTCGCCGTCCACGTGGACCAGCATGATCGTGTCGCTGCGGGACTGGTCCTGGGACCAGCCCTTGCGGGTGTCGACGCCGAGGACGAGGAAATTCCGGGCATTTCCCGAAATGAAGCGGGATTTCCGTATCCACGACTCGTACTCCGGCTTCGCCGTGATCGCGGGCAACGCCGCCGCCTCGGCCAGCACGTCATCCCGCCCCACCAGGTCGTTGAACCGGTAGGCGAGCACCCCCGAAGTGATCGCGATCGGCCCGGCGACGAGGGCGGCCAGGACGAGAAGCGAGGTCAGGACCTTCCCCCAGCGGGGCATGCGCTTCCAACGCGACAAGGAGCACCCTCTCCGACGACGGACGATGACGACGACGCCCGGAAGATCGGCAGAACGGCCGGACCACTGAGTCAGGCAGCCGGGAACACTCCGGGCATCTCGCCGAAAAGGTAGCGCTGCACGGCCGGCCCGATCGCCGCCACCACGACCTCGGGCGGCGCCGAGGCGAGCGGCTCGACCTTGATCACATAGCGGGCCATCGCCATCCCGACCATCTGGCTGGCCGCGAAGGTCACCCGCAGCCGGCCCTCGTCCCCGTCGAGGCCGAGCTTCGGCACCGCCCGCCGCAGGATCTGGGTGAGGATGAACTCGCGGAACAGCCGGGTGGTCCACTCGTTGCCGACGGTCGAGCGGAGCAGCGCGACGCCGGCGCTGCCCGCCGGTCCGTCCCAGATCTCCAGGAAGATCCGTACGAAGCGTTCACCGGTCTGCTCGACCGGACCCTCGGCCGCCGACGCGATCACCTCGAGCGGATCCATCGGCGCGTTCATGGTGGCCAGGAACAGCTTGTCCTTCGTGCCGAAGTAGTGGTGCACCAGCGCCGGATCGACTCCGGCGCCGGTCGCGATGCCTCGGATCGAGGCGCCGTCGTAACCCTTCTCGGCGAACGCGTCGCGCGCCGCCGCGAGAATGGCCTCCCGGGTGTCCGGGTTTCCGGGACGGCGTCCGGTCCGTCGCAATGCGTGCTCCTTCTATCCGGTACGTCGTCGCAGCGTCGCCGCCCCCAGGATGAGCGAGACCACGATCGCCCCCAGCACGACCACCAGGTCCCGCCACATGGTCGCGGTCGGTGACGCGTTCGTGCCCACCTCGGTCAGCGCCTCCACCGAGTAGGACATCGGCAGCACGTTGCTGATCGCCTGCAGCCACCCGGCCATCTCATCACGCGCCACGAAGAGCCCGCACAGCAGCAGTTGCGGCGCCACGACGAGCGGCATGAACTGCACGGCCTGGAACTCGGTCCGCGCGAACGCGCTCGCCAGCAGGCCGAGCGCGACACCAAGCACGGCGTTCGCCACGGCGATGAGGATGACCAGGCCGACACCGCCGGCGGTCGCCATCCCGAGCACCCAGTAGGCGAACCCGCCGGCGACCGCCGCCTGCGCCGCCGCCGCGAGACCGAACGCCACCCCGTACCCGAAAAGGAGGTCCAATTTGCCGACCGGGGTGGTGAAGAGCCGCTCCAGGGTGCCGTTCGTGCGTTCGCGCAGCATCGCGATGCTGGTGATCAGGAACATCACGATGAACGGGAAGACGCCGAGCATGATCAGGGCGATCCGGTCGAACGCGCCGGGCCGGCCCTCGTACATGAAGTAGATCAGCGTGATGAGCAGCGTCGGCACCACGATGATCATCGCGATGGTGCGCGGATCGTGCCGCAGCTGAGTGAGAATCCGCCGGATCGTGCTGGCGAGGATCACGCTGAATCACCTTCAGACCCGGGCAGGAAAACCGCGTTCATGAGCTCCCTTCGGTCGCTCATGCCGCCACCTCCTGACTGCGGATGAGACGGAGGAAGGCCTGGTCGAGGTCGTCGGTGCCGGCCGACCGCTTCACGGCGGCCGGGGTGTCGTCGGCGATCAGCACGCCCTCGCGGATGAGCAGCAGCCGGTCGCAGCGGTTCGCCTCGTCCATGACGTGGCTGGAGACGAGCACTGTCGCGCCGTCGTCGGCGAGCCGGCGGAAGTGGCTCCACAGCTCGTCGCGCAGCACCGGGTCCTGCCCCACTGTCGGCTCGTCGAGCACGAGCACCTCGGGCCGGCTCACGATGGCGCAGGCCAGCGACGCCCGGCTGCGCTGCCCGCCGGACAGGTCGGCGACCAGCTGGCCGGCGTGGCCGGTCAGGCCGACCGCCTCGATGGCGTCGCTCGCGGCCTGCGCCTTCAGCCGGTAGAGACTCGCGAAGTAGCGGACGTTCTCGCTCACCGTCAGGTCGGCGTAGACGCTGGGCGCCTGCGTCACGTACCCGATCTTCCGACGGAGTGGCGGCGAGCCGGCCGGGTGGCCGAGGACGGTCACCGTGCCCTTCTCCACGACCTGCACCCCGACGATGGCGCGCATCAGGGTGGTCTTGCCGCTGCCGCTCGGGCCGAGCAGCCCGGTGACGCTGCCTTGCGGTATCTCACAGTCGAAGCCGTCCAGAACGACTCGTCTGCCTCGTCTCACCACGAGGCCACTGACTTTGATCATGCGTGCCTCCCCTGGAAGTCGACTCCAAGGTAGGCGCATCGGCGGCGTAATTCAACAGGTGATGAATTCTGACAGCACGCCCTTCACGTCGTCGTCGGTGAGCTGGGCGAAGTCGTCGTACCACTGGCCCACCGCGGCGAACCGGTCCGGCGCGTGCAGGCAGATCACCTCGGCGTCGGCGCCGAGCAGGTCCCGGGCCGCCGGCGCGCAGACCGGCACCGCCAGCAGCACCCGGCCCACGCCGTGCCCGCGCAGCCAGGAGATCGCCGCCCGGGCCGTCACCCCGGTGGCCAGGCCGTCGTCGACGAGGACGACCGCGCGGTCGCGGACCGGTGGGGCCGGGCGGCCGCCGCGGTAGTCGGCGATCCGCCGCCGCAGTTCCTCCCGCTCCTCGATCACGATCTGCTCGACGTCGGCCTCGGTGACTCCGGCGTACCGAAGATTGCGCTCGTCGAAAACGGGCGGTCCGTCCTCGGCGATCGCCCCGACCCCGAACTCCGGACGGCCGGGCGCCCCGATCTTGCGGGCCACCACGATGTCGAGGTCCGCGCCGAGCCGGCGGGCGACCGGCTCGGCGACCGGCAGACCGCCGCGTGGCATGCCCAGCACGAGCGGCTTACCCGGCAGCGGGACGGCCGCGATGCGCTCGGCGAGCGCCTCACCCGCCTGCCGCCGATCGGAGAAAATCATCGCTGCTCCCCCTTTATCCGGATATTTCGTTATCTGGCTACTGCGGGCGTCACGTGCATCTGGAAGAAGCCGGCGGCCTCCTCGGCGACCTGGTCCAGCGCGCCCGGCTCGGAGAACAGGTGCGTCGCGCCGGCGATCACCCGCAGCTCCGCGCTGATCCGCATGGTGTTGCGGGCCTGCTCGTTGAGGTCGAGCACCTCGGCGTCCTTCTCCCCCACCAGGAACATCGTCGGCGACCGCACCTCCAGCAGCGCCGGTCCGGCCAGATCGGGACGGCCACCGCGAGAAACGACCGCCCGGACCGCCTCCGGCCGGGCCGCCGCGGCGACCAGCGCCGCTCCCCCGCCGGTGCTCGCGCCGAACAGGCCGATCGGCAGCGCCGCGGTCGGCGGATGGTTGCGCGCCCAGTCGACGACCGCGATCACCCGGTCGGCGAGCAGGCCGATGTCGAAGCGCAGATGGCCGGTACGGGCGTCGGCCACCTCCTCCTCGGTGGTGAGCAGATCGGTCAGGAGGGTGGCGAGCCCGTACTCGTGCAGTTCGGTCGCCACGATCTGGTTGCGCGGGCTGTGCCGCGAGCTGCCGCTGCCGTGGGCGAAGATGATCAATCCGGACGGGTGCTCCGGGAGGGCCAGATCGCCGTCCAGCAGGACCCCGCCGGCATCGATCCGTTCCTGCGTCTTCCAACTGGTCATGGCCCTCAAGTACCCGCCTGAACTGCGGATACGCTTCTACTAAGCCGCAACCGTGCCGCACCGAAGAGAGGGACGTACAGTGCCCACGGGAGTCGGAGCCGCCATGTCCATTTCCCGGTTGACCCGCAGCCAGACCATGCTGCCGGCACGGCCGGTGCGGGAACGCAACCAGCACGCTCGCGAGGACGCCGCCTCGCTGACCGACCGGGACCGGGAGCTGATCCTCCAGGCCACCGGGCAGAGCATCAAGTCCGGCGAGGTCAACGCCGGATGGATCAACTCGCTGGCCGCCGCGATCGCCGCGGACCGGGCCACCGGCCGGCTCGCGCCCGGCCAGGAGGTGACCGCCGTCTACCTCAAGGATCTGTCCCGCCGCTACGACTCGACGGGTGGCCGCAACCCCGTGGCCGGATATCTCGAACCGGCGCTGCGGCACCTCGAGCAGCGGCTCTTCGCGTCCTAGGGGGCCCGCTGGGTTCTCTCCACCAGGGCGGCGGCCACGTCGCGCAGCTTGCGGTTGCTGTCCTGGGAGACCTTCGTGAGCATCGCGAACGCCTCGTCCGCGCTGCACCGCCGCTCGCCCATGATGATGCCCTTGGCCTGCTCGATCACGGCCCGGCTCTCCATCGCCGCCTGCAGGTGCTGGGCGAGGCTGGCCGTGCTGTCGTAGAGGTGGGCGTTCGCCAGGGCGACCCCGGCGTACCGGACGAAGGTCTGCGCCAGCGTGACGCCGTCGTCGTCGAAGCCGCGCGGCCGTTCGCCGTAGAGGTTCAGCGCCCCGGCCATGGCCTCGCCGACCGGCAGGCCGATCGAGAGCATGCTCCGGAAGCCGGCCTCGGCGGCGAGCCGCGGCCAGCCGTCCCAGCGGTCGTCGCCCGCGGTGTCCGGCACCACGACCGTCGCCTTGCCGTGCGCGGCCTCCAGCGAGGGCCCGCCGGACCGGGCGTACTGGTGCTCGTCGAGCAGCAGCGCGGTCTCACTCGTGTGCGCCGCGGTGGAGGCCGCGCCGCCCCTGATCATCGTGATGGACACCTGGCCGGCGCCGGGCAGCGTCCGCCGGGCGAGGTCGGCGACCTGGTGCAGGACACCATCGAGGTCGGTCTCGCCCAGCTTGATCCGCCCGAGCTCGGCGAAGGCGAAGGCGGTAGCGGTAGCGGTAGCGGTAGCGGTGGTGGAGTGGGTCGGGTCGTGCGCCTTCAACGTCAGAGGATTCCCCGCAGCGGTGTTCGTCGGTGTGCCCGGAGGACCGGAAATGATCCTCGGACCCCGCGCCGCTGCTTGACGCCGGAAGGCCTTCGTCGATGGACGACTCCGGCCGCAGAGCCAGATAGTACACCGGGCTTACTGGATTCATTCCAGAGACCGGCCGCGACGTTATCCGGTGGGATTACCGGGAACGCGGCGCCACAGGAACATCCTCTGACCGAGACTCGAGACCATGCAGCCCGAGCACGCCGATCCCACCGCTGCCCTGCATGAGCTGGGCCGGATCGCCCTGGGCGACACCGATCTCGAGGGCGTCCTCGAACAGGTGGCGGCGCTGGCGAAACGGGCCGTGCCGGGCGCCTTCGAGGTCTCGGTGACCCTGATCCGCGCCGACGGTGGCCCGCGCACGGTCGCCTGCACCGGGGACGCCGCACTCTGGATCGACAAGTGGCAGTACGACAACCGGACCGGCCCCTGCCTCGCGGCCGCCGAGGAGCGCACCACCCTCGTGGTCGGCGACATCCCCGCCGAGCGCCGCTGGCCGGGCTGGCAGCAGCACGCCGGCTCGGTCGGCGTGCACAGCGCTCTGTCGGTGGGCCTGCCCATCGGCGAGTCGGTGACCGGCGCCCTCAACGTCTACGCGACGGCACCCCGGGCCTTCGACGCCGGCTCGGTCGCCCTGGCCGAGACCTTCGCCGACTACGCCGCCGTCTGCCTCGCCAACGCCCACCTCTACGACACGACGGCCGCCCTGGCCCGCCAGATGCAGGTGGCGATGGAGAGCCGGGCCGTCATCGAGCAGGCCAAGGGCATCATCATGTCGCAGCGCCACTGCACGGCGGACGAGGCGTTCGCCATCCTCTCCAAGGCCTCCCAGTCGGCGAACCGGAAGTTGCGGGAGGTGGCCGTCACGCTGGTGGAGCGAGCATCCCGGCCCTCGGGAAGCTAGGTCAGGTGCCGGCGCAGGGTCTCCACCACGCGATCCACGTCGTCGTCGGTGGTGCGCCAGTTGCTGAACGCGGCTCGCAACGCCGGCACCCCTCGATAGACCGTGGGCGTCAGGAACGCCTCCCCGGAGTCCGCGATCGCCCGCACGGCGGCCGCCACGTCGCCCGGGAAGGTGAAGCACACGACGTTCAGTCGTACCGGGGACAGAAGCCTGACCCCCGGCAGAGCCGGCAGCCGCTCGCCGAGCCTGCGTGCCGCCCGGATGTCGCGTTCCACGATCTCGCGGTGACCGGCGGCGCCGTAGGCGGCGAGCGTGAACCACGCGGCCAGGGCACGGAGGCGGCGGGAGTTCTCCGGGGTGAGATGCACGTGGTCCGGATCGTCGCCCGGGTCGCCGAGGTAGGCGGCGGTGTTCTGGAAGACGCGGACCTGCAGGTCGCGGCGGCGGGTGAACTGCACCGCCGAGTCGTAGGGCACGTTGAGCCACTTGTGCAGGTCGACGCAGACCGAATCGGATTCGTCGAGGCCGTCGACGAGGTGCGCGTGCTCGGGTGAGAGGGCCGCGAAGGCGCCGAAGGCCGCGTCGGTGTGCAGCCAGAACGAATGGCGGGAGCGCAGGGCGGCGATCGCGCGGACATCGTCGAAGTCGACGGTGTTGACGGTTCCGGCGTTGGCGACGACGATCACCGGCCCGTCGATTTCGTCCAGCATTCCCGACAAATCGGATATGTCGACTGCTTCCCGCCCGGGCAGGGTCGGCACGAGCCGGAGCGCATCGCGACCGATTCCGAGCATGGACAGCGCCTTCCCGACGCTGGAGTGCGGCGTCCCGGAGAGCACCGTCACCGGCCCGAGCGCCGCCACCCCTTCCCGCGCGACGTCCACCCCCCGCTGCTCCCCCAGCCATTCCCGGGCGATCGCCAGCCCGACCATGTTCGACATGGTGGCGCCGGAGACGAAGGCGCCCGTGAAGGAGGGTCCGAGATGGAACATGCTGGCGAGCCACCCGACCGTCTCGTCCTCCAGGGAGGCGGCCGACGATCCGGACCGGTTCGAGCCGTTCTGGTCGAGCGTCGCGGTGATCCAGTCGCCGGCGAGGGCGGCCGGCGTGGCGCCGCCGGTCACGAAGCCGAGATAGCGGGGGCCCGCGCTCGCCGAGAAGCCGGGCGCCCATCGCCTGCCGAACAATTCCAGGGCGCCGGCAGCGCCGATTCCTTGCGCCGGGAGGGTGGCCGGGGCCGGAGCCTCATGGGTACGGGCGACCGGCCGCTCGCCGAGCTCCGCCAGGAAGCGGGTCGCGTAGTCACGCGTGGCCTGGAGCAGCCCCGGGAGATCGGCGAGGTCGCCGGCGAGTAGTGGATCCACGTCCTCGAACGTAGAGCCGTCGCCGGCGGCCTGTCGCGGTCCACTTCCCGGGCGATGGCCCCTGGATCTCAGGCCGCCAGCCGCCACTGGAAGCCGAGGCTCTCCCGGTCGGCGCGGCGGCGGACCCGGATCAGCCACGCCACCCCGACCAGCGAGACCAGGATGAGCCCGCCCCAGGAGAGCAGCGTGAACAGGTGCGCCTGCGAGGCGGTGAGCGTCGACGAGTACGCCGAGTCGGTCAGCAGGAACGTCATGATCAGCGCGATGCTGTGCATGCTGTCCCAGAGGGCGTGCAGAAGAGCCACCCCGAGGTACGTGACCAGCAGCCGCCGGGTGAACGCGTAGTGCCGCCGGCCGCTCGCCGAGAACAGCACGCCACCGAGGATCGCGGTCCACAGGCCGTGGCCGACCGGGGCGAGGACGCCGCGCAGCAGCTCGGTCTGCACGAGCGTCATGAGCGACAGGCCGTTCTCGGTGAACAGGGCGGTGAACGCGTACCCGGCCGACTCGAACGCGGCGAAGCCGAAGCCGACCGAGGCGCCGAGGATCACGCCGTCGACGGCGTACTTGTGCTGGAGCCGGCGGCACAGGAAGGCGAGCGCGGCGAGCTTCGCGGCCTCCTCGATCAGGCCGACGCCGGCGAACAGGAACGGCGACGGGTGCAGCAGGTACGTCTCCAGCAGCGAGGCGGACAGCACGCCGAGCACGCCACCGGTCACGAACGTGCTGAACAGCAGCTCCGCGGTGACCTCGCCACTGTGCCGGCGGCCGTACGCCCAGAGCACGAACGTGACCGGGACGAGGAAGCTGCCGAGCAGCACCAGGGTGGGCACGAGGTTGGGGTTGCCGGTCGCGAACGTGACCACGACGGTCAGCAGCCACAGGCCGAGCCCGGTCAGGAAGACCCTCAGCCAGGTCCGTTTCGGTTTCACCGCTGTCTCGTACATCTGCGCCTCCCGCTCTGTCGCCGTCGGCGCCCGGTTACCCGGACCGGGCGCCGTCCCACGCGGAAAGTGACGTACGAGTCAGCGAAGGGTGTAGATGACTCCGAGCTTGTCGACTTCGGAGCCGGCCCGTCCGTGGAATCCGGAAATATAGGTATCTTGTGGGGCGGTGAAGGTCGCGCAGTCCGCCGTCGTCGTCCCGCCGGCGATGCTGTTGCCGAGATTGGTCGTGAAGCGCGCCGAGAAGATGCGGGTCTGCGAGTTGTGCTTCCCCCGGCACAGATGCGCAGACGTCACATATTCCCCGCTGCCGAGGGTCAGCGTCTTCGCGGTGCCACCGGTCCCGCCGTGCCTGAGCGCGCCGATCGACACCTGATCGACCCGGGAGCCCGTCCGCAAGCCGATCTGGATGACGGCGCCGACCTGGTCGATGTCGTTGAAGTACGACCCGTGCGGCCCACCGAATTGCTCACTGAACCGATATTTCGGATTCGTCGCCCAGCGGAAGGACGCACTGATCGGGAAGTGGTCCGAGAGCATCTTCCCGTCGCTCGTCACGAACGAGGCGTGCTCGTTGTGGTACCCGGTGGCGTCCAGGGTGACGAACCGGCTGCCCCGATACAGGATCTTGTCGACCACCTCGCAGGTGTCGGTGATCGCCGCCGCGTCGCAGAGCAGCGCCTGGTCGTTCGCCGGCGGGACCACCCCGCCGCGCTCCAGCTTCACCCAGGCGTCGGTGAGCCCGTTCGCCGCGACGAAGTCCCGGATCGTGTCGGCGGCCCGGGTGTACCGGGTGTTCGTGTCGCCCATGACGATCACCGCGTTGCCGGCCGAGTGCGACCCGATGAACGCGGTGAGCTGCCTCAGGTTGTCGGCGCGGGACTGCTGGTCACCGGCGCTGGTGCCGGCGTTCGTGTGCAGGTTGTAGAAGTCGACGTAGACGCCCTCGGCCAGCCGGTGCCGGGCGAACGTGAACCCCTTCGGCGTGAGGCAGTCGCCCGAGTCGAACTGGCACGAGTCCCAGTCGCCGCGCTCGAAGTCGCCGGTGTCGTAGGCGACGGCCGACAGGCTGTTCAGCCCCGACCCGATGCCCGCTCCCCCGCTCGTGGGCGTCCGGTACGCGTGCGTGGTGTCGGCGGCGTAGAGGTAGGCGTGGTAGTTGAAGTCCTCCTGGACGTGGACGACCTCGTAGGGGCCGAGGCGCCGGCCGATCTCGGTGTGCGCGGTCTTCCGGTCGACCTCGGCGCTGGAGAGCAGTTCCGGCAGGCCGGCGACGTTGTAGGTGAGGACGTCGAAGGTGCCCTGGTCGGCGGCGGCGTACGCGGGGGCGGGGACGGCGAGCAGGCCGGCGACGAGGGCGCCGGTCGCGAGGAATCCTCTGCGGATCATGTCCGGAACATATCGGCAGTCATCGAGTTACGGAACCGGGCTGATCTGCCGTTTCGGGGTTTGTTCACGTTCACAACACGGAGAGTTGGGATGATCTTCGCCGGGCCCCCGAAAGCTGAGCGGCGTTCTCGCCCCCTGCTTGGAGCTCCCCACATGAACCTCAGCCGCCGTACGCTGCTGCGCGCCTCCGCCGCCGGACTCGCCGGCCCTCTCCTCGTGGCCGACAGAGCCTTCGCGGGCGTCCCCACCGCCACCGCCGCGCCGGCTTTCGTGGACAGCTACCGGACGAACATCACGGCGAACCTGACCGCCGAGACCAACGCCGCGGTCCGCATCCTCACCGGCATGCGGCAGGTCTGGTCGACCGGCACGGCCTGGAACACCGGCACCGTCCTCGACGAGGCGTTCCTGCGCGCGAACGTCCGGTACTGCGTGAAGACCACCCGCAACCGCACCGACGCCGAGGCCGCCCGCGCGTTCATCGTGGACCGCCAGCACCAGAGCTACTCGGTGATCGCCGGCCTGGGCCCGCTCGCCGACGTCTACAAGGCCGGCGCGCTCGCCGTCACCGGCATCACCTCGGCCCCGGCCGGGACGCCGGCCACCACGATCAGCGACGCGATCCCGGCGGGCGCCCCGGCCGGCTCGGCCCTCGGCGCCGGCTCCCCGGCCTCCGCGCTCGGCACTGTCGTCACGCTGGTGAACACGCTGCGCGGCAGCTACTCCTCCGGCAACCCGGCGAAGTTCGCATACCAGTACCCGCGGCCGTGGCGGATGAACGCCGACAGTTCAGTGGTGGACACCGGTGCCGTGGACGCGCTCGGCTACCCGGTCTACGACGCGGACACCGTCGTCGTCCCGGCCCTGCTCCGGCAGCGCAGCACCAATCCGGCCGAGGACGGCGGTTACGTCAGCGGTCACACCAACGCGCTCTACCTCGCCTCGATCGCGCTGGCCTACGCCGTGCCGGAGCGCTTCCAGGAGATGATCACCGCGGCGTACGACCTGGCCGAGACCCGGATCGTCGCGGGCATGCACTCCCCGGTCGACGTGATCGGCGGCCGCATCCTCGGCACCGCGCTCGCGGCTGCCATCCTCGGTGACCCGGCCAACGCCGCCCTGAAGTCCTCGGCCCGGGCGGAGGCGCTCGCCTACTTCCAGGCCCGGGTGGGTGGAGATGTGTTTGCCTTCGCCCACTCTTCGTTCCAGGGCGATGCGTACGGGGACCGGGCCCGCAACGCCGCGATCGTCGAACCCAAGCAGACGTACGGGCTTCCGCGCACCCGCAACCGCGCCCCGTTCACCGTCCCGAAGGGCGCCGAGGTCCTGCTGGAGACCCGGTTCCCGTACCTCGACGCCGCCCAGCGCCGCGAGGTCCTCCGTACCACCGGCCTGGCAGCCGGCAACCCGCTGCTGGACGGCGGCGAACAGTGGGGCCGCCTCGACCTCTTCACCGCGGCCGACGGCTACGCCACCTTCGACGCCACCGTGGCGGTCACCCTCGACGCGGCGGCCGGCGGTTTCGAGGCGGCCGACACCTGGCGCAACGACATCGAGGGCCGCGGCGGCCTGATCAAGCTGGGCACGGGTTCCCTCACCCTCACCGGCGACAACGAGTACAAGGGCGGCACCACGGTCGCCCGGGGCACCCTCGTGGCCGCCGCCAAGAACGCCCTCGGCGACGGCGACGTCACGGTGACCGGCGGCAGGCTGGCTCTCGGCGCCGAGAAGGTCCACATCGGCGGCGCCCTCCGCCTCAGCGCCGGCACCCTCGCCGCGACGGTCCGCCCGCACGGCGCCGCCCCGCTCACCATCCACGAGGACGCCACGATCGGCGCCGCGGCCGTCCTCGAGATCGCCGTGGCCGACAGGAAGTTCGACAGGGACAAGGCCATCCCGGTCCTCAAGGCCCGCAGACTCCGCGGCCGGTTCGCCAAGGTGGTCGTCACCACCCCCGGCTACCGGGCCACCCTGATCCACCAGAACGACACCGTCGCCGTACGCCTCCACAAGGCCTGACCCGATATCCCGGCTGCAGCGTATTGCTCAACCCGGTCACACCGGCAGCACGCTGCAGCCACCACCCCGCGCCACCTCACATACGATGCCGATCGTGACGCTGTCCGCCGCCCTGACCGAGTGGGCGGACGGGGACGGGGCGTAGTATGAGCTCGGCCGGTCACTGGGCGGGCGTGCTCGAGCGCAGAGAAGAGCCGGACGAACAGTTCCGCCGGCGCGCCGCCGACCAGAGCTGAGACCGACTGACGTGCGGGCATGATTTAGCGGTGCGCTTTGGGACGGTGACCGAATCCGATCGTCAGGGCGGCAGTCACCGCGGTGATGCCGAGAGCGATGGCGCCGGCGGCCGGTGACACCGTGGCGACGAGGAGGATCGCCGAGGTGATGCCGATGACGAGAACGCCGCCGAGGAGTGA
The DNA here is from genome assembly GCF_040639855.1 of Actinoplanes sp. NPDC023714. Taxonomy (NCBI): domain Bacteria; kingdom Bacillati; phylum Actinomycetota; class Actinomycetes; order Micromonosporales; family Micromonosporaceae; genus Actinoplanes; species Actinoplanes sp. NPDC023714. The sequence goes on along the minus strand of NZ_JBFAAR010000016.1, from coordinate 114,896 downwards.
CCATTGACGGCGGGAGAGCTCGACCGCCCCACGACGGATCGCGAAGCGGGGTTTCTCGTCCACTCCGCCACGGTGGCACGGGCTCCGATCCCGGGCAACCGGCGACGCCCGAACAGCCCGCCGACCGCAGAGCAGCCGCCGACCCGCGACGAGACGACCGCATGCCGCCGAGCGAGCCAACCGAGCAGACCGCCACACCGCCGAGCGACCGGACCGGCCGCCACCCACACCGAGCCGCCGACGAAAACCGGCCGCCACACCGCCGAGCCGGCGGCATGCCGGCCGGAATGACCGGCGGCGCATGAGCTTTCGCCGTGGGACGGCCTCGCGCTGCAACCAGGCCGCCCGCCGCGAGTCCGGGCGCCTCCATCGAAAACTCGTACAAAATCAGCTTTTAAAAGGTCCTTGAAGCGCAGCCCACTGCAGCAGCATGATCGTCTTAGCATCGGCAATCTGACCGGTTTCGATCTGCTTGAGCGCGTCGTCGAACCCCACCTCCCACGCCTCGATGTCCTCGCCGTCATCGACAAGGCCACCGCCGGGCCCCCGCCGCGAGGACCCGTCATAGCGAGCGGCGAAACAATGGACACGCTCCGTCACCGAACCCGGGCTCATCCACACGGCGAACACCGGCTCGAGATCGCCCACCGTCACGCCGAGCTCCTCGCTCGCCTCGCGCCGGATCGCGGCGGCCGGATCGTCGCCGTCGAGGAGGCCCGCCGCGGTCTCGGCGAGCATGCCGTCGGGATGCCCGTTGACGTAGACCGGATACCGGAATTGCCTGGTCAGCAGCACGGTACGGCGATCGGGGTCATAGAGCAGCACGGTCGCGCCGTCGCCCCGGTCGTAGGTCTCCCGCTGCTCCCGGGTCCACGTCCCGTCCCGCCGGCGGTAGTCGTAGGTGGTCCGCCGCAGCACATGCCAGGCCGTCGCCAGTAACTCAACGTCACGAATGATCACGTCGGGATTGCCGGTGAGATCGCGCCCGACCCGGTCGAGGCCGGTGCGTCCGCGGGCGTCCGGGGTGTCGATTCCGGCCGTCATGCCGGGATCTCGGCGAGGTCGTAGTACACCGGAATTCCGCGTTCTTGCGCGATCTTCACGTCCTGGTCGGCGCCGGTGGACTCGCCGGGCAGGCGCAGTACCGCGTCGCAGTGCTGGAGGAGCCGGTGCGCGGTGTCGTAGAAGACGTCCTTGTCCAGCAGGTAGCGGAACACCGGCAGCGCCACCCACTCCCCGATCATCGGCACGTGACCGGCCTGGTAGATGGGGCCGGCAGCCTCCTCGAGCCGGGCCAGGTTGGCGGCCATCTTCGCGGGGTCGTCACCGGTGCCGGACCGGTACGGGCCGGCGATGAGAATGAGCATTGGCTTCTTCACGGCCCGAACCGTACACTCGAAACGCGCAACAGTCGACAACAATGAGGAGAAACACGTAATGCTTGCGGCGGAGCGACGCGACTACCTGCTGGCCCGGCTGCAGGCGGACGGCAAACTCGTGGCGAAGGACGTCGCGGCCGAACTGGGCATCGCCGAGGACAGCATCCGCCGCGACCTGCGCGAGATGGCGTCGGCGGGCCTGTGCCAGCGGGTCTACGGCGGGGCGCTGCCGGTCTCGCCCGCGGTGGCCGACTACGCGACCCGGACCACCGTCGCCCTCGACGGCAAGGAGCGGGTGGCCCGTGCCGCCGCGGCCCTGATCCGCCCCGGCATGACGGCCCTCCTCGACGGCGGCACCACGGCGCTGGCGGTCACCGCCGCCCTGCCCCGCGATCTCGAGGCCACGATCGTGACGCACAGCCCGACCGTCGCGGCCGCGCTCGTCGACCATCCGACCGTCGAGGTCTACATCCTGGGCGGCCGCCTCTTCAAGCACTCCGCCGTCACGTCCGGCGCCGCCGCGGCCGAGGCAGCCCGCCTGATCACCACCGACCTCTTCCTGCTGGGCGTCACCGGCGTGCACCACGAGGCGGGCCTCACCACCGGCGACGCCGACGAGGCGGCCATGAAGCGCACCCTGGCCTCCCGGGCCGCCGACGTCATCGTCCTGGCCAGCAGCGAGAAGATCGGCGCCGCTTCCCCCTTCGTCGTCCTCCCCGCAACCGACGTCACCGCCATCATCACCGACGCGCCGGCCGATCACCCGGTCCTGCGAGAGCTCCGCGCCGCCGGCACCGCTTTGATAGAGGCCTGAAAACCTTTTTTGTACGAGTTGTCGCATGAGTCCCCGGACTCGCGGCGGGCGGCCTGCCTGCAACGCCAGGCCGTCCCACGGCGCAAGCTCATGCGCCGCCGGTCATTCCAGCCGCCATGCCGCCGGCTCCCAGCCTGGCTCATCGCCTTTTCCATAAGCGCCGGATATGCGGATCATCCAGTCCGGCTCGAATGATTTCTGGAAATGAAATTCGGGCTGCCGGAATGGTGGGGGCGACGGTGGCGCGGACAATGGAGGCATGGGGCAGCCGGCATTGTTTCCCACGAGGCACTTGCGAAATCGGACGCTGCGTCACCATTATTCGCCGGAGGCCGACGCTTTCCGGCGCGAGCATCAACGACACCGTTCGTGGGGCTTGATCCAGCGCCACGCCCGGCGCCTCCGACAGTTGCACGAGGCAGAGGAGGAGTCACCCGGCCCTCGATCCGGCGGCAGCGCCCAGCGTCCGGCGATTCCGCCCGGCGCAGCGAGTCAGCGCGGCACGGCAGTTGAGCGCGGCACGGCAGGTGAGCGAGCCAGGGCAGGTGAACGCGGCACGGCAGGTGAGCGAGCCACGGCAGGTGAGCGAGCCACGGCAGGTGAGCGCGGTGCGGCAGATGAGCGCGGTGCGGCAGATGAGCGCACTGCGCCGGATAGGCACATCGCGCCCGACGAACACTGCGCGCCGACGGTGGCCTCTGAGCCTCGCACCCTTGAGCAGCAAGAAAGCCAAGGCCAGGACGACTTGGCCGGTGACGAGCCGACCGGGGACGACCCAGTCGGCGGCGAACCGGCCGGAGACGAAGCGGCTCGCGGCGTCGCCGGGCATGACACAGCGATCCAGGATCGTGCGGCTGGCCGCGGCGTCGGACCGCGTGCCTCACGTTCACCCACGTGCGCATTCCGGAAGGTCGTCATTCCGTCGCATCATCGAGAAGAAAACGGCCAGCGAGCTCCACCGTGGGCAGACCCGGAATCGCCTCACCTACTCGCGCATGTAACCCGTCTCGGGGTCGATCTGAGAGAGGAAATCACGGATGGACTCCTCATGCTCACTCATTGCCGGCGGCCGGTGATCCGACCAGGCCGCGGTGAAGCCGTAATCGGGATCCCGACCTGACGTCCACCTGTAATGGTAGGCGCCAGGATTGTCGTCGCCGCTTGCGACGACGTCGAACACTTCGCCGTCCACTTCAATGCGCATCGACGATTTCACGCCCCGTGACTAATGCGATGACGGCCAGGAGGGCATTCGCTCCGTCGAGCGGTGAGGGCGCCGGAACGCTGCGATGACGGCATGCTCCGGCGCTGCTCACGGGGCGGTCAGCCCTGACGGCCGTTCCAGCGCGGGTTCTTCCTGTTGACGACGATCTGGCGGCCACGGCGCCGGGTGACGACGCTGCCCGGCTTGCTCTTCAGCGAACGCAGGGAGTTGCGGACCTTCATGACGCTCGACCTCTTTCCGCGCCGGCGTCGGCTTCCGCCGTGCGCGATCAACCGAACGCCGCCACCGGGACCGTTATTTCCGGGGCCGGAAGGGACCCACCGCGCGCCCGCCGCCCCGGCCCGCTGCCTCCACCGCGGCGCAGCCCAACCGCGGCGCGGCCAAGAAGCGGCGCGGCCAAGAAGCGGCGCGGCCAAGAAGCGGCGCGGCCAAGAAGCGGCGCGGCCAAGAAGCGGCGCGGCCGGGGACGAGTTCCCGGCTTCCGGCGCAACGTGCCCACCCCGAGGGAGGGGTTGGTCCTTTTATGCGCTGACGAGGAAAGAAGCCGGGCAAACCCACCGGTCGCGACAGTGCCATTGATCGAGCGGCCGCGGGAGAGCCGGCAGAACCGGCCCCGCGCCGCCTTGACATCGATCTCCACTGATCATTGGATGTTACCGGGAGGTAACGCAAATGATCTTCAGCCGGAACCGGATCGCCGCGGCGCTCGCCCTGTCCCTGCTGGCCATGACGCCGGCGCCGGCCCAAGCGGGCCCCACCGAAGCCGCATGCACCGCGCCGGTTCAGGGACGGCCCGGGTACACGATCGCCGACCCGGACTGTGAGCTCGACGGCACCCCCTTCGCCGCCCTGCCGGACGCCCGCGTCTTCACCGGGATCGAGGACGACGCCGCCTACCGCATCGAGGTGCCGAAACGCTGGAACGGGCAGCTCGTCGTCTACGCGCACGGCTACCGCGGCACCGGCACGACGGTCTACGTCGACAACCCGGCCCTGCGGCAGCACTACCTGGACCGCGGATTCGCCTGGGCCGCTTCGAGCTATGCCACGAACGGCTACGACGTCGGGCAGGGCGTCCGGGACACGCATGCGCTGATCGACGTGTTCCGCCAGGAGACCGGCAGGTCGGCGCGGAAGGTCTACATCACCGGCGCGTCGATGGGCGGGCACGTCACGGCCGTGGCGATCGAGGAGTTCCCGCGGGCGTTCGCGGGGGCCATGCCGACGTGCGGCGTGCTCGGCGACGTCGAGCTTTTCGACTACTTCCTGGACGCCAACGTCACGGCGGCGGCCCTGGCCGGCGTCGACATCGCGTTCCCGACGGACGCGGTCACTTTCGCACCGCAAGTCGCCGAAATCACGAAAAAAGTGGACAAAGAGCAATGGTCCAACGTCCTCGAACGCCGCAGTGGCGGTGAACGACCGAACTTCGACAGCGCCTTCGCCTACTGGAACGCGGCGAGCCAGGCCGGGCTGCCGTTCCTGTTCAGCCTCTATCCGGGACTGACCGGTGGCACGGCCGGGATCGCGCCGGGCAACCTCACCGACAACCGGCACACGTTCTACCGCAGCACCGACGGCTGGAAGCCGACTGCCGCGGAGTGGCGGCTCAACCGGGATGTGCTGCGCGTGAAGCGGACCGCCGTCGCCGATCCTGGCCTGAACGGCGTCCCGCGCATCGACGGCAAGCCTCGCATCCCGGTCCTCTCGCTGCACGGCATCGGTGACCTGTTCGTCCCGTTCTCCATGGAGCAGGAATACGCCCGCGAGACGCTCCGCAACGGCCGCGCGCACCTCTTCGTCTCCCGCGCCGTCCGCGACATCACGCACTGCGGCTTCAGCCAGCCGGAGCTGCGCCAGGGCTTCGACGATCTGGTGCGCTGGGTGGAGACGGGCCGCCGCCCCGCGGGCGACGCGATCCTGGATCGGCGCAAGGTGGCTGCCGCGAGCTTCGGTTGTCGCTTCACCATCGGCGTACGAGGGAACTACCCGCCCTGCTAAATCCGGACGGCCTCGGTCAGCGCCTCCCGCAGCGCCCGCGCCGCCGGTGACGCCGAGCCGGCCAGCCGCTGGGCCGTGAAGATCGTGCGGCGGGGGCGTCCGTCCAGCTCCAGGAGCCGGCAGGACGTCTCCCGCCCCGCCCAGACGAGGTCCGGGATGAGCGCGACGGCGTTCCCCGACTCGACGAGCCGCATGTGCGCCTGCAGGTCGGCCGTCTCGTAGCGGACGTCCGGCTCGAACCCGGCGCTGCGGCAGAGCTGCTCGGCGAAGTGCCGGGACGCGGCCCCGCGCGGTTCCATCACCCACGGCATGTGCCGGGCCTCCAGGAGCGACCCGACCGGCCGCAGCGAGACCTCCTCGGCGGGCAGCGCCAGCCGGATCGCGTCGGTGGTCAGATCACGCCGATCGAGGCCGGGATGGTGCGGAGCGGCGTGAGCCGGGTACTGCTCTGCAATGACCATGTCGAAGTCGCGCGCCCAGGTCTCGCGCAGCGCTTCCTCGGGTTCGCGCTGGACCATCTCGACGCGGACGTCCGGGAAGCGCAGCGCCATGGCCCGCAGCGTCGCCGGCATGAACGCGAGCGCCGCCGACTGGAAGACGGCCAGCCGCACGGTGCCGGTGACCTGCGTCGTCGCGGACTGCAACCGGGCTTCGGCGCGCTCCAGGGTGTCCAGGATCTCGCCGACCGACGCGACCAGCACTTCGGCCTGCGGGGTGAGCCGGACGCCCCGGCCGGCCTTGCGCAGCAGCTGGGTGCCGGTCTCCTTCTCCAACAGGCTGAGCTGCTGGGACACCGCCGACGGGGTGAAGTTGAGCGCCTCGGCGACCGCGGCGAGCGTGCCCCGGACGGCCAGCTCGCGGAGCAGGATCAGACGACGGATCTCCAGCACGTCCCCAAGATAAGCCGCCCCTCGTTCCACAGATAAGCCGAACTGAAGAGTAAACGTCAGAAAGCTTCGCTTTTCCTAACCGGATGCCCGGACTCACACTGTTGCCGAAACCGGAAGGAGCATCCCGATGTCTGAGATCGCCGAAGAGTCGATCGCTTTGGTACGGCGCTGGCTGCGCGAGGCTGCCGACGTGCGCGTCGGCGGTTCGGCGAAGCAGCTCGCCGGTGTCCTGCGCGACCCGAAGGGGCTGGCCTTCACTGTCGGCTTCGTGGACGGTGTGATCCGCCCCGAGGACCTGCGGGTCAGCGCCCGGGCCCTGCGCTCGCTGTCCGCGGACATCCCGGCGTTCCTTCCGGCGCACCTGCGCGCCGCGGTCAAGGCGGGCGGCTTCTTCGCCCCGCTCATGCCGGGCGTGGTCGTCCCGATCGCCCGCCGCGCGCTGCGCCACATGGTCGGCCACCTGATCGTGGACGCCACCGACGCGAAGCTCGGCAGGGCGATTTCCAAGATCAAAAAGCGCGATGTACGGCTGAACGTCAACCTCCTCGGTGAGGCGGTCCTCGGCCGTGGCGAGGCGTCGCAGCGGCTCAAGAGCACCGAGCGCCTGCTGGCCCGCCCCGACGTCGACTACGTGTCGATCAAGGTGTCCTCGACGGTCGCCCCGCACAACCCGTGGGCGTTCGAGGAGTCGGTCGCCGACATCGTCGACGAGCTGACCCCGCTCTTCACGCTCGCGGCCGAGACCGGCAAGTTCGTGAACCTCGACATGGAGGAGTACAAGGACCTCGACCTCACGATCGCGGTCTTCACGAAGCTGCTGGACCGCCCCGAGCTGCTGAACCTCGAGGCCGGCATCGTGCTCCAGGCGTACCTGCCGGACGCCCTCGACGCGATGATGCGCCTCCAGGTCTGGTCGGCCGCCCGCCGCGAGCGCGGTGGCACCGGCATCAAGGTGCGCCTCGTCAAGGGCGCGAACCTGCCGATGGAGCGGGTCGAGGCGGAGCTGCACGGCTGGCCGGTCGCGACCTGCGACAGCAAGCAGGCGACCGACACCAACTACAAGCGCGTGCTCGACTACGCCCTGCACCCCGACCGGATCCGGAACGTCCGCCTGGGCGTGGCCGGTCACAACCTGTTCGACGTGGCGTACGCATGGATCCTCGCCGGAAAGCGCGACGTGCGCGGTGGCATCGAGTTCGAAATGCTGCTCGGCATGGCCGAAGGCCAGGCCGAGGCGGTGCGGCGTGAGGTCGGCGGGCTGCTGCTCTACACCCCGGTGGTGCGTCCCGAGCAGTTCGACGTGGCGATCGCGTATCTGATCCGGCGGCTCGAGGAGGGCGCCAGCTCGGACAACTTCATGTCGGCGGTGTTCGAGCTGCACGCGAACACCGAGCTGTTCGCCCGCGAGGAGCAGCGCTTCCTCGCGTCCCTGGCCGCGCTGGACGACGCCGTGCCGGCCCCGAACCGGGTCGCCGACCGGTACGCCGCGGTCCCTCGCTCGGAGCCGGGCCGGTTCGTCAACACGCCGGACACCGACCCGGCCGTGGCCGTGAACCGCTCGCGGGTCCGGGAGATCCTGGCCCGCTCCGCCGACTCCCGGCTCGGCCTCGACCTGCCGCGGATCGGCGACCGCGAACACCTCGACGCCGCCATGGAGAAGGCCGCCGCCGCGACCTGGGGCGGCGCCGACCGCCGGGCCGTCCTGCACCGGATCGGCGAGGCACTGGAAGCCCACCGCGACGTGTTCCTCGAGGTGATGGCGGCCGAGGCCGGCAAGACCGCCGACCAGGCCGACCCGGAGATCTCCGAGGCCGTCGACTTCGCGCACTACTACGCCGAGCTGTCCGCGGCGCTGACCGACACCGACGGCGCCGTCCCGGTCCCGGCCCGGCTCACCCTGGTGACCCCGCCGTGGAACTTCCCGGTCGCCATCCCGGCCGGCTCGGTGCTGGCCGCCCTGGCCGCCGGCTCCCCCGTGGTCCTCAAGCCGGCCGGCCCGGCCGAACGCTGCGGCACCGTGCTGGCCGGTGTCATCCGGGACGCGCTCGGCGCGGCCGGCGCCGACCCCGACCTGGTCACCCTGCTCCAGGTCGAGGAGAACGAGCTGGGCCGCGAGCTGATCGCGCACCCGCTCGTCGACCGGGTCATCCTGACCGGCGCCTACGAGACCGCCGAGCTGTTCCGCTCGTTCCGCGCGGACCTGCCGCTGCTCGCCGAGACCAGCGGCAAGAACGCCATCATCGTGACCCCGAGCGCCGACCTGGACCTGGCCGTCAAGGACGTCGTGTCGTCCGCTTTCGGTCACGCCGGCCAGAAGTGCTCGGCCGCCTCGCTGGTCGTTCTGGTCGGATCGGTCGCGCATTCCGACCGATTCCGTACGCAGTTGCTCGACGCCGTCTCGTCGCTCGAGGTGGGCTACCCCTCCGACCCACGCAGCCAGGTCGGCCCGCTGGTGGAGCCGGCCTCCGGGAAGCTCTTGGAGGGGCTGACCAGTCTCGGTCAGGGTGAGAAGTGGCTGCTGGAGCCCCGGAAGCTCGACGATTCGGGCAAGCTGTGGAGCCCGGGCGTGCGGGACGGGGTGCGCCGCGGCTCGGCCTACCACCGCACCGAGTACTTCGGCCCGATCCTCGGCATCATGACCGCTTCTGATCTGGACGAGGCGATCGACCTGGTCAACGAGGTCGACTTCGGTCTCACCTCCGGCCTGCACTCGCTGGACGCTGGCGAGATCCGTACCTGGCTCGACCGCGTCCAGGCCGGCAACCTGTACGTGAACCGCGGCATCACCGGCGCGATCGTCCGCCGCCAGCCGTTCGGTGGCTGGAAGCGCTCGGCGGTCGGCCCCGGCACGAAGGCGGGCGGCCCGAACTACCTGGTCGGCCTCACCGGCTGGGAGTCCCGCCCGGCCACCGCCACGGCCTCCGTCGCCGACCTGGGCGTCCGCACCCTGCTCTCCGCGGTCGCCCCCGTCCTCTCCGCCGACGACCGCGAACGGCTCGACCGCGCGGCCCGCAGCGACGCCGCGTTCCCGATGGCGGCGTCGGACGTGTCCGGTCTGGAGGCCGAGCGCAACGTGCTCCGCTACCTGCCCTGCCCGGTCACCGTCCGCCTCGCCTCCTCCGCCCTCGACGGCGCCCAGGCCGGCGGCGGGCCGGCCAGCGCCGGGTCGGCCGGCGGCACGCAGGCCGGCGGTGGGTCGGTCGACGGCGGGTCGGCCGGCGGCACGCAGGCCGGCGGCGGGTCGCTCGCCGATCTCGTCCGCGTTCTGGCGGCGGGCACCCTGGCCGGCTCAGAGATGCGGATCTCGACGGCCACGCCGCTGCCCGCCGAGCTGACGGCGCGGTTCCCGCAGGCCGTAGTGGAGGACGACGCGACATTCGCGGCGAACCTGTCCTCGGGCCGGGTCCGCCTCATCGGCGGCTCCGCGAAGGCCCTGCTGGAAGCGACCGGCGGCCGCCCCGACCTCGCGATCTGGGCCGGCCCGGTGACCGAATCCGGTCAGGTGGAGCTGCTCCCCTTCATCCACGAGCAGGCGGTCAGCATCACGGCCCACCGCTTCGGCAACCCACTCGCGCTGGCCGCCGAGGTCCTCTGACGAACCACTTCCACCTCGCGCGCCCCGCGCCTCCCCCCGCGCTCCCCCGCCCGCGATCTTGTTGATTCCGCCCGCCCCGCTGCCGCACAGACTCACAAGATCGCGGGCCGAGAGCGCCTCCCTCCCGCGATCTTGTTGATTCCGTCCGCCCCGCTGCCGCACGGATTAACAAGATCGCGGATGGGAGGCGCGGGCGGGAGCGCGGGCGGCGCGCGGGCGCGGAACACGGGCGGGGAGCGCGGGCGGGCCACACTGGACTCCATGGACCACGAAACCGCGCTCGCGTCCTTGTTCGCCGCCGAGGGCAGGCTCGATCCGTACCCGGCCTATGACGCCCTCCGCGAGCACTCGCCGATCTTCCGGGCGCTCGACGGGCGTTGGTTCGTCACGACGCACGAGCTCACCAACCGCCTGCTGCGCGAGCCGAGCCTGCGGGTCGCCGACGCCGGCGACTACGACGACTCGTGGCCGGACTGGCGGGAGAACCGCGCGGTCGCCTCGATCGTGATGTCGATGCTGCAGTACAACCCTCCGGAGCACACCCGGGTCCGCCGGGCCGCGGCCTCCACGTTCACGGCCCGGCGGGTGGCCGGCATGCGCGACGTGATCACCGGGCTGGCCGAGGATTTGATCAAGGAGATGCCGCAGCGGGCCGACTTCGTCAGCGCGTTCGCCTATCCGCTGCCCATCGCGGTGATCTGCGCCCTGCTCGGCGTGCCCGATTCCGATCGTCAATGGTTCCGCCGGCGCGCGGCCGACCTGACCGTCGTCCTCGAGCCGATCAGCACCGAGGAGGAGATGAGCACCGCGGACGCGGCCGGGCGTGAGCTGGAGGACTACTTCGCCGGCCTGATCGCCGAGCGGCGGCGCAGCCCGCGGGAGGACCTGACCAGCGCCCTCGCCGCCGACGGGACGCTGACCGGCCAGGAGCTGCTGGCCAACCTGGTGCTGCTTCTCGTAGCCGGCTTCGAGACCACCACGAACCTGCTCGGCACGGGTCTCGCTCTCCTGCTGGAGCGCCCCGATCTGAGCGATCGGTTGCGCCGGGAGCCGGGCCTCGCGCCCGCGTTGGTCGAGGAGATCCTCCGGTACGACTCACCGGTGCAGCTCACGACCCGTTTCACCGGGACGGCGCTCGACCTCGGCGACGGCCTCCACCTCGCTCCAGGCACGCCCCTGACCATGCTGCTGGGCGCCGCGAACCGCGACCCGGCCCGCTACCCCGACCCGCACGTCCTCGACCCGGACCGCCCCGGTATCCAGCCGGTCTCCTTCGGCGGCGGCGCCCACTACTGCCTCGGCGCCCCACTGGCCCGCCTGGAGGCCCAGGTGGCGTTCCCCCTGCTCCTGACGATGCTGCCGGCCCTGGCCCTGGACGGCGCCCCCACCCGCCGGGACCGCCTGGTCCTCCGCGGCTACGCCGCCCTCCCGATCACCACCTCATAGACTGCGCGGCGTGCTGGACGGACTCGACGAGATCGCTTGGGAGCGGTTCACCCACGCCTACGGCAGCGCCGGCGACACTCCCGGCCTGCTCCGCGCCGCGGCCTCGGCGGACCGCGAGGAGGCGTCCGAGGCGGTAGCCGGCCTGCACGGCTCGATCTTCCACCAGGGAACCGTCTACCCGGCCACCGTCCCGGCGATCCCCTTCCTCACCGGCCTGGCCGAGTCCGCCCCGCACGGCCGCGACCGCCTCGTGTGGATGCTCGGCATGCTCGCCGACCCACGCCACGCCTACGGCACCAGCGCCACCGACGTCCGCCAGGCGGTGGCCGCCCAGAGCCTCCGCCTCACCCTTCTGCTCGACGACCCCGAGCCCACCGTCCGCGAGGCCGCGGCCTACGCGGTCCGGATGTCCGGCGGTTATTCCGGGTCGGCTCTTCCGCAACGGTGGGAGGTCGAGTCCGACTCGGCGGTGCGGGCTTCCCTGGCGCTCGCGATCGGTTCCACGCCGTTCGTCCGGGATCTGGTGCTGCACGGCGAGCCGCCGGTGTGCGTGGCCGCCGCGCTCGCCCTCCTCCGCGCCGGCCACGATCTCGACGCCGACCGGATCGCGGCGGTGGTCGCCGCGATCGACGACGGCGCTTCGGTGGCGTGGTACTGGGCGCCGGGCGGCGAGTGGTACGAGGAGCTCCTGACCGCCGCCTCCCCCTCCGGCGCGCGGCGGACCCTCGCGGCGATGCTCCACTCGCCGAAGGCGGCGACCCGCAGCGCCGGGATCTGGGCGATGAACGAACTCTGCGCGCGCCGCCGCTCCGCGCCGGCCGCGCTCCTGCCGCTGGTGGCGCCGCTGCTGGAGGATCAGGACGAGGACGTACGGGCCGCCGCGTTCACCGCGTTCCGCCGGGGCGGCTGGGCCGTCCACGCCTACCGCGACACGGTCGCCGGGATCGCCGCCCGCTATCCCGAGGTGGCCGGCAGTCGAGCCTTCACCAGGGAATACGAGGCCATCGAAATCCTGATGCGCCTCGGCGACCCGCGCTGGGTCCGCCCGGCCTGCGAGGCCGCCACCCACCAGCCGCGCTTCGCTCCCGGCGCCGTCCGTTTCACCCCTGAGGTCCGCGACGCCATCCGATCCGAACTCCCCGGCCACGCCGCCTTCCTGGCCCCGCTGATCACCTATTGGGGCGACGAAGCCGGCCCCCTGATCCCGGCCTTGGTGGAGGCTCTGCACCACGGCGGTCCCCAGGCGCCGCCCATCGCCGCCGCGCTGTTGCATCTCGGGCATGACGAACCGGCGGCCGTGCCCTGTTGGCGTGCGATGGACGGCCTGCCGGCGGCCTTCGCCGTGGCCCGTGTGACCGGCGACGACTCCGTGGCCGTCGACGCCCTCCGCACCGCGCTGACCGGCACGACGGGCGTGCCCTCGCTCTCGCTGCCGGAGGTGGACGGCCTCGAACGGCTGCTTCCGGTGGCGACGCCCTACCTGACCGGCGAGGCGCCCTTCCTCCACTCCGAGCGGGAACGGCAGCTGCTCGCCGCCCGGGTGGTGGCCGCGGTCGCCGGGCCGGACGCCGTCCTCCCCACGATCCGCGCCGTACTCGACGCCGGCGACGCCCCGTCCCGCGACGCCGCCGACCTGATAGCCGACCTGGCCGCCGATCCGGGCGGGTCTCTCCGCGGCCTGATGCCCGGCCTTCGCGCGCGCCTCGACGACCCCCGGAGCCGATTGTCCGCCGCCCGCGCCCTCGCACGTCTGGGCGTGCCCACCGCCGACCTGGCGGAGACCCTGGTACGGGGCATGACCGACCACGACGGCCGGCACGGCGCCGCGATCGTCGTCGAGCTCGGGGCCGCCGAGACGGTTCCGGGGCTCGGAGAGCTGCTCGCGCGGGACGACCGGCCGGACGTTCCCAGCTCGGTCGACGACGTCGTGTGGGCGGACGAGATCTTCCAGGAGCTCGTCCGGGAGGCGATCGCGCGGCTCAGTCGCCCTTGACGTTGACGAGCTGGCGCAGGGTGTGGCGGATCTCGACGAGGTCGGCGGCGTCCCGCATCACCACGTCGATCGGCTTGTAGGCCTGCGGGATCTCGTCGAGGAAGGCGTCGGTGTCGCGGTACTCGATGCCCTTCATGGCGGTCCGGAGCTGCTCGCGGGTGAAGGTCTTGCGCGCCCTCGACCGGGAGAAGGCCCGGCCCGCGCCGTGCGGTGAGGAGTTCAGCGACGTCGCGTCGCCCTTGCCGACCACGACGTACGACGCGTCGCCCATCGAGCCGGGGATGAGGCCGGGCCGGCCCCGCTCCGCGTTGATCGCGCCCTTGCGGGACAGCCACACCTCCTCGCCGAAGTGCGTCTCCCGATCGGTGTAGTTGTGGTGGCACTGCACCCGTTCCCGCTGCTCGACCGCGTCCCCGGTGTACGCCTCGAAGCACGCGATCACCCGGTCCATCATCTCGTCGCGGTTGGCCAGGGCGAAGTTCTGCGCCCAGCGGAGCTCCCGCATGTACGTGTCGAACTCCCGCGTCCCCTCGTCCAGGTAGGCGAGGTCGCGATCCGGCACGGACAGCCCCCGATCCTGCGCCACCCGGATGTGATGGCTCGCGATCTTGTTGCCGACGCCCCGCGAGCCGGAGTGCAGGAACAGCCAGACCGCGCCGTTCTCGTCGTGGCACACCTCGATGAAGTGGTTGCCGCTGCCGAGCGTGCCGATCTGCAGCTTCCAGTTCTTCGCATAGCCGGCCGGATCGAACCCGGCCGTCTCCGCCTCGGCGGCCAGCGCGTCGGCCCGGCGCCGCGCCGACGCGGTGAGCCGGGTGTTGTAGGCCCCGGCCGAGAGCGGGACCGCCTGCTCGATCGCCGTCCGCAGCCTGCCCAGATGTCCCCGCAGCTCGTCGCGGTGATGCTGGGTACGGACCGCCGCCATCCCGCATCCGATGTCCACCCCGACGGCGGCCGGGATGATCGCCCCGAGAGTAGGGATGACCGAGCCGACCGTGGCGCCCTTGCCGAGGTGCGCGTCGGGCATGAGCGCGATGTGCGGGTGGATGAACGGCAGCTGCGACGCCTTCTCGGCCTGCCGCAGCGTCTCCTCCTCGAGCAGGCTGGCCCAGTTGACCAGCCGTTCGTTGATCCGCCGCACGATTCCACCCCCGGTCCGCCCCTGTGTCTCGATCATGCAGGAGTCCCCGCGTCGGCCGGGTTCAACCGCCTCAGCCGGCTCTCGCTCGCGAGAAGCTGCGTGCGCCACGTGGCGCAGGACAGCTCATGCCCGATCGCGAGCCGCGCCTCCACCGCCCGCGCGGGGGTCGTCAGATGCCCGCCAGCGGCACGAGCCGCAGGAACGTCACCTCGGCGCCGCCGCTCAGGTCGACCGTCTCGTCGAGGTCCTCGACCTGGCGGCCGCCGACCAGCACGACGAACCCGTTGCGGGAGAAGGACTCGACCGCCCGCTGCGGCGCGGCCGAGAGCGCCGAGAACGCCAGGATGAGCTCCCGGAGCGTCGGCCGGTCATCAAGGAACTCGAGTTGCCACCGCACGGGCCGGCGCCCGCTGGTGGCCTCATCGACGATGTCAACTTTCAGCACGCCGCGACTCTGCCACCGGGGTATGACATTTTTCGAGAGGTCCGGTCGGCCCATGGACAGCCTTGGTTGAACCGTCCACTATGGCCGCAAGATCGATGTGAGGACATCCATGACGAACCCCGAATACGACGTCATCGTGGTCGGCGCGCGCTGCGCCGGCGCGCCGCTCGCGATGCTGCTGGCCAGGCAGGGGCAGCGCACGCTGCTGGTGGACCGGGCCACGTTCCCGAGCGACACGGTCTCCACCCACGTCATCCACCCGCCGGGCGCCGCCGCCCTGCAGCGCTGGGGCCTGCTCGACCGGATCGCGGCGACCGGATGCCCGCCGGTGGGCCGGTACTCGTTCGACTTCGGGCCGATCAGCCTGGCCGGCGCGCCCGGCACGCCCGAGTCGCCGTACGCCTACGCTCCGCGCCGCACGCTCCTCGACAAGATCCTGCTGGACGCCGCGGCGGAGGCCGGCGCCGAGGTCCGCGAGGACTTCAGTGTCGAGGAGATCCTGTTCGAGGACGATCGGGTGGTCGGGATCCGCAGCGGCTCGACCGTGGAGCGGGCCCGGTTCGTGGTCGGCGCGGACGGCCGCAACTCGGCGGTCGCGAAGGCCGTCGAGGCGAAGGTCTACCAGGACCAGGGGCCGCTGACCGTCGGCTACTACGGATACTGGAGCAACCTGCCGACCGACACGTTCGAGGCGTACAGCCGGCCGGGCCGGGGCTGGGCGGTCTGCCCGACGAACGACGACCTCACGCTGGTGATCGGCGGCTGGCCCTACGCCGAGCTGGCCGAGCACCGCAACGACATCGAGGGCGAGCTCCGTCGTACCTTTGCTCTGTCTCCCTCTTTCGACGAGCGCATCCGGGGCGCGAAGCTCGAATCGAAGCTGGCCGGCACATCGGTGCCGAACTACTTCCGGGTGCCTTCCGGACCCGGGTGGGCGCTGGTCGGCGACGCCGGATACAACCGCGACTACATCACGGCGCAGGGCATCACCGACGCGTTCCTGGACGCCGAGAACCTGGCCGCGGCCTTGAACGACGGCTCCGCCGAGGCGCTGCGCGGCTATCACGAGGCGCGCGACGCCCGGGCCATGCCGGTCTACCAGATGACCCTCGGCATCGCGTCGCTGCAGCCGCCGGACGCGCAGATGGTCCAGCTCGTCTCGGCGATCATCGGCGACCAGGCGAAGATGGACGCCTTCGCCCGGCTCAACTCGGGGGTGACGTCCCCCGCCGAGTTCTTCAGCCCGGAGAACCTGGCGAAGCTGACGAGTTGACGAGTTGACGACGGTGTCAGAGGAAGAGGCGCCACCGTGCCACGGCCAGCGCGACGGCGACCACGACGGCACAGGTGAGGGCCACGCCGGCGGCTCCCCAGACCACCATGAGCACGGACAGGCCGCCCCAGACCAGGCCGCCGACCACGGCGAGCGCCACCAGCATCTGCCTGCTCAGCGTGCGCGGTGCTGCGAACTTCGGGTCCTCCGCGGCCAGCCGGCCGATGATCCGGTCGAACTCCCGGCGTGTGTCTTTGGTAGACATGCTGGTCACCACCCTGTCCGCGGCTACGCCCATCGCGGCCTTCCCCTTACCCAGAGACGGTACTTCGCGAACGTGACTTCGCGGGTACTCTGCGGCGGATGAACCTGGACCACCTGGGGCTCCTGCGCCGCGACCTCGACGCGTTCGCGGACGTGCTGGACGGCGATCTCGGCGTCGCCGTCGAGCACTGCGGCGACTGGACGCTGCGCGATCTGGCCGGGCACCTCGGGCAGGGCAACCTCTGGGCGGCCGCCGCGGTCACCGAGCGGCGCGGCGACCATCGGCCGCCGGTTCCGCAGGACGGGCTCGGGGCCTGGTTCGCGGCGAGCGCCGACACGCTGGTCACGGCGCTCGGGGCGGATCCGGCGACCGAGGCGTGGACGTTCGCGCCGCCGCGCACCGTCGGGTTCTGGCGGCGCCGCCGGCTGCTGGAGACGGTCGTGCACCTCTGGGACGCCCGGCACGCGCGCGGGCTGCCGAATCCGATCGACCCGGAGCTGGCCGGGGACGGCGTCGCCGAGGTGATCGAGGTCTTCGTGCCGCGGATGGTCCGGCGCGGGCTGGCGGCGGAGCCGACCGCGGCGGTCCGGCTGACCGCTTCCGATCTCACGACCACGTGGGTGGTCGGGCCGGGGGATCCGGTTGCGCACCTCGAGGGTACGGCGGAAGAACTGTTGCTGGCACTCTGGAACCGTGGCCCTCTCCCCTGGGCCCGGCTCACCGGCGACGAGGCCGTCGCCCGTGAGGTGTTGCGGGGCCCGCTCGTACCCTGAGGAAGGACCGCCCATGACCACACGGGACCTCTACCTGGAGATCCTCACCGCCTGGAACGAGCGGGACGCCGACCGGTACGCCGCCGCGTTCGCCGCGGACGCGCTGATCGTCGGCTTCGACGGCAGCCAGGTCGCCGGCGCCGACATCGCCGGGCACCTCGGGCCGATCTTCACCGATCACCCGACCGCCGCGTACGTCGCCAAGGTCGTCGCCGTCCGCGAGGTCGGCGGCGGGGCGGAGCTCGTGCACGCGATCGCCGGGCTGGTCCCGCCCGGCTCGAACCAGATCACCCCGGCCCTCAACGCGGTGCAGAGCCTGCTCGTCGCGGACGGCCGCGCGCTGCTGTTCCAGAACACGCCGGCGCAGTACCACGGCCGCCCCGACCTCACCGAGCAGCACACCGCCGAACTACAGGCGCTGCTCGCCAACGGAACCGTGCTGGGCTGAAGGCTGCCTCACGAAGCGGCCAGGACCTTCCCGAGGGCACCCGCCACGGCGCGGGCCTCCTCCTTCTCCATCCGGCTGGTGAAGTGCTTCTCGATCCCGGCCAGGTAGGTCGGCGCCGCCTCGCGCAGCCGCTGCCGGCCGGCCTCGGTGATCGTGGCCCAGGCCGAGCGGCGATCGTCCGGGTTGCTCTCCCGCACGACCAGCCCGGCCGCGGCGAGGGCGTCCACGACCCGGCTCGCCCGGGTGCGGCTCACCACCGCCTTCTGCCCGAGTTCGGTCATGCTGAGCCGCCGGTCGGGGGCCGAGTTCAGCTCGAGCAGGACGTCGTACCAGGCCAGCTGTAGTCCGCAGGCCGCCTGCAGTTCCCGGTCGAGCAGCGGGACCAGCGCCGCGTGTACCCGGAGCAGCGCGGCCCAGGCGGCCGTGTCGGTGTCGCTCATCACGGCAGCGTACCCAAGTCTTGTGCGTGCGCACGCACTGGCGTAGAAATGTGCGTGCGCACGCACTTCAAGTAGAGGAGAACCACAGTGAGCAAGCTTCTGCACATCTCCGCCTCGCCCCGCGGCCCGCAGTCCGAGTCCCTGGCGCTGGCCGCGACCTACCTCGACACCGTGCGGGAGACCGAACCCGGCGTGACGATCGAGGAGTGGGATCTCTGGGACGGCACCCTGCCCGCGTTCGGCCCGGACGCCGCCGCGGCCAAGATGGCGATCTTCGCGGGCACCCGGCCGACCGGCGCCGCGGCGGACGCGTGGCAGGCCGCCGTCGACACGTTCCGCCGCTTCGACGCCGCCGACCGCTACCTCTTCAGCGTGCCGATGTGGAACGCCGGGGTGCCGTACATCCTGAAGCAGTTCATCGACGTCATCAGCCAGCCCGGTCTCCTGTTCGGCTTCGACGCGGCCGAGGGATACACCGGCTTGCTGCGCGGCAAGCGCGCCGCGGTCATTTACACCAGTGCCGTGTACGGTCCGGCGCGCGGCCCGGCGTTCGGAGCCGATTTCCAGGCGCCCTATGTCGAGGAATGGCTCCGCTGGTCCGGCATCACCGACATCCGTACGATCCATTTCCGCCCGAACCTGGTGACCGCCGACGCCGAGGCCGCCCGCCGGTCGGCGCACGCCCGGGCCCGGGACGAGGCCCTCTTGCCGGGGTCCCCTATCGTCGCGGCGTGACCGGAGGGACGTGGCGGATCAGGGTGACGGCGATCGCCGCCGCGGCGGTCATCCTCGCGGCGGGGCTCGCCGTCCGCCTGCTATCGGGCGGCGCCGGCGCCCTCGACGGCTCGACCGCTCTCGCCCAGAACGCCGGCACGGCCCTCTACGCCGCACTCATCTACGCGGGCGTCGTCGTCCTGTTCCCCGCGACCCGCCCGCTCACCGCCGCCCTCACCGCGATCGCCTTCTGCTGGGCGGTCGAGCTGCTCCAGCTCACGCCGGTGCCGGCACTGCTCTGCGGCCGCAGCGTGATCGCCCGCCTGGTGCTGGGCGCCCACTTCGACCCGGCCGACATGCTCTGGTACCCGATCGGCGTGATCCCGCTGGCCGCCCTCCACGCCCTCCTCCGCCGGCGCGGACGGGCGCGCCAGGAGCCGCCGGCGGTCAGTGCTGGACCGTGAGGCTGTAGAACTTCACCTTCGCGCCGTTCGTGGTGCTCTCCGACGACGACTGGTTGTAGGAGCCGGCCTTGACGTAGGTCCATTTCGCGCCGAGGGGCACGTTGGTGATTCGGTGCAGGGTCTGCCCGCTCGCGTCCGGGGAGTTCTGGGTGCCCAGGTAGATGTCGCCGTTCGCCCGGTAGTAGAGCTCGGCGAGCGGTTTCGTCGAGGTGCCGCCGGTGCCCAGTTTCACCTGGCCGACCGCCACGTTCTTGGTCACCGAGACGACGCGCAGCTGGGCACTGAGCGTGTGGTTGCCGGCCAGGGTCCAGTCGGCCGCGCTGCCGTCGCGGTTCATCTCGCGCAGCTCGGAGCGGGCGTATTTCGAGTTGGGGGTGGTGACGCCTTTCTCCGGCGCCCAGAACGTCATCGAGCCGTCGTTCTTGTCGGTCCAGAAATAGGCGGCGTTCGTGTAGCCGGAGGCGCCTTTCAGCCGCGCCGGGGAGATCGTGTCCGGCTTGCCGGGCGAGCCCGTCGGGAGTTGGAGCTGCCAGATCGCCAGGTCGAAGTTGCCGCCGGGCGGGAGATTCGGGTCGAGTGCGGCGGCCGACGCCTGGGTGACGCCGAGGGCGCCGACGGCGCCGGCAACCCCGGCGGTGAGGGCCAGGGCGAGGAACTTGCGAAGCGTCTTAAATAACCTTGAATCGCTCCACCATGGCGGTCAGCAGACGGGTGAGCTGGTCGCGTTCCTCGGCGGTGAGTGGCGCCAGGATCTCCTCCTCCACGCCGGCCAGAATCCGATCGAGCCGGGCGAGCTGCCGGTGGCCGGCCGGCGTGAGCGTCACGACGTTGCGGCGGCGGTCGGCCGGGTCGGGCGCCCGCACCACCTGACCACGATCGGTCAGCTCGTTGATGACCGAGACCAGGTCGCTGCGGTAGATCCGGGTCCGGTCGCTGAGCTGCGCCTGGCTGAGCGGTCCGAACTCGTCGAGGGTGGCGAGCACCGCGAAGTGCCACTTGCGAGCGTCCGCCTTGGACAGCTCCTCGTTCACCCGGCGATCGGAATGCGTCGCGGCGAACGAGAGCAGCCGGGTCCGCAGGTTCCGCAGCCGTTCCGCCCCGTGTTCCACGCCGCGATCCTAGCACTTGCGTTAGTGACACTAACGTTCTAGCTTGGCGTTAGTCCTACTAACCATTGAGGAGAAGCGATGATCCCGTTCGGCACCCAGCTCATCGGCCGCACCGAGAAGGCCCTCACCGCCATCCTGGCCCGCCATCTGGAGGGCACCGGCCTCGACGAGTCCGGATGGATTGCCCTCACCCTGGCCGTGACCGGCGGCGGCCCGGTCGGCGACGAGGACCGCGCCCTGTGGACCCGGGTGCGGGAAGCCAACACGGCGGTCACCGACCGGCTCTGGGGCGACCTGCCCGCGGCCGACCTGGAGACGGCGGCCCGGGTGCTCACCACCGTGCTGGACCGCGCGGATCAGCTCGCCGGGCGGGCCGCCTCGGCCAGGTAGGCGGCGGTCAGCCCGTCGAGGACCGAGGGCGTGCCGGGCGGGCGCTCGACGCCGAGGTGCAGCTCGCGCAGCTCGTCCATGAAGTCGGACCAGAGGGCGGGGCCGCCGCGCTCCAGCAGCTCGGCGCGGATCGCCAGCTCCCGGGTGACCGGGAGGTGGCGGCGGCCCCAGGCGCCGAGCTGGGCCAGGACCGGGACGAGCTGGATGGCCGGCTCGGTGAGGCTGAGCAACATCCGCTGCTTGTGGCGCGGGTCGGGCACCGACGTGATCATGCCGAGCTCGGTGAGCCGGCGCAGGCGGTCGGCCAGGATGTTCGACGCGATGCCCTCCTCGGAGCCGGTGAGCAGGGCACGGAAGTGGCGGCGGTTGCCGAACATCATGTCGCGGATGATCAGCAGCGACCACTTGTCGCCCAGGACCTCCAGCGAGAGGTTGATCGGGCAGCCCGAGCGGCGTTCCTCGGCGGTTGTCACATGTTCCTCCCGGATACCACTTGCACTCTACAACCGGTCTTGACTACGGTGCCAACCGATAGCGGATTGCAACCGGTCAACGCCAAGGGAGTCGACATGGCCTTCGTCACCGCTTTCCTCTCCGTGTCCGCCGACGGCTTCGCGGCCGGGGAGAACCAGACCGCCGACAGGCCGTTCGGGGACGGTCCGGTGGATCAGCTGCACCGCTGGATGTTCGAGACGCCGGAGGAGAACAAGGAGATCACCGACGAGATCGTCAACGCCGGCGCGTTCATCATGGGGCGCAACATGTTCGGGCCGATCCGCGGCGCCTGGGACGAGTCCTGGACCGGCTGGTGGGGTCCGGAGCCGCCGTACCACAAACCGGTCTTCGTGCTCACCCACCACGAGCGCGCGGACCTCCCGATGGCCGGCGGGACCACGTTCCACTTCGTCACCGGCGGGGTGCGCGACGCGTTCGAGCGGGCGCGCGAGGCCACCGGTGACGGCCGGATCGCGATCGCCGGCGGCGCCTCGACGGTGAACCAGTTCCTCGCGGCCGGGCTGATCGACGAGCTCACCCTGACCGTCACGCCGGTCACGATCGGCACCGGCCGGCGGCTCTTCGACGGCGTGCCGCCACTGACGCTCGAACAGCTGCGCTCACGACCCGCGACGCTGGCCACGCACATCACGTACCGCGTGATCCGCTGAGCCGGCGCGCGATCCGCTGGAGCGGGCGCGTGGTCCGCCGGGTCCGCCACGCGGTCCGCTGAGGCGCCGTCGTCATCCCGGTGGGGTCACTGGTCCTCCCGCCTGCGCGGTGGACGCGCCCGTACGCTGGACGGATGCGGATCGCGGCGCTCGCGGGCGGTGCCGTCGCCGTCGCGGGCGCGCTCTTCTCGGCGCCGTGGCCGCTCGGGATGGGATGTGCCGTGGTGCTGACCGTCCTGGCGTTGCGGCCGGTCGAGCCCCGGCCGGAGCGCCTTCTGCGCTGGGCGGGGCTGCTCGGACTCTGGCTCGCGGTCCTCGTACGCATCAGGGGTCTTGCGGTGTGGCAGGCCACCGCCACCGCGCCCTCGCTCGCCCGGATCCTGGCCGAGACCGGTTTCCTGCTGCTGGCCTGCGGGCTGTTCGCGCTGGCGCTGGTGCGGCGGGCGACGCGGTCCGCGCTCACCGGGCTGGCGCTGCTCACCGGCGTCGCGGGGGTCACGGCGGCCTCGACCATGCTGCCCGAGGAGCCGGCAGTGGTGTCCGTGACGACCGGCGTCGACCCGCTCGCGGCCGTGGTGACCGGGCTGATGCTCTTCGGTGCCCATCTGGTCGCCGGCGTCTCACGAAATCCCGGACGGTTCCGATAGTCCTGATGTGCGGCCGGGCGCGATCCTCGCGAGGACGCCGCGTCGCGAACTGGTGGCGTGGTCGGTCCTCGTCGCGCTGCTGCTGGCCGACACGGTGCTCTACGTCCTGGCGGACCTCGGGACGGCGTTCGGCGGCGGCGCGCTCGCGACCGCCGTGAACAACACGTTCTACCTGCTTCCCGGCCTCATGGTGGCGACCCGGGCGCGCAGCCGGATCGCCTGGCTCGCGCTCGCCGCCGGGATGCTGGCGTACGCGGCCGGCAACCTCTACTGGAACCTGCACGTCGCCGACCTCGACCCGGAGCCCCTGGTCACCCCGGCCGACGCGCTCTGGCTCGGGTTCTATCCGTGCTTCGCCGTGGCCCTGGTCTTGCTGCTGCGGGCCCGATTACCCCGGGTCAGCGCGCCCGCCCTGTTCGACGGCGTGATCGCGGCCGCCGCGGTGTCCGCGCTGGTCTCGCTGCCGGTGCTGGAGGCCGTCGACCCGGCGCCCGGAGCCACCGCGCTCGGGGTGATCGTCAACGCGGCCTATCCGCTCTCCGACATCGCGGTGGCCGGGTGCCTGCTCGGCGCGTGGGCGCTGTGCGGCTGGCGCGCCGACCGCGTGCTGATCCTGCTGATCGCGGGCATGGGCCTGTTCGCGACCGCCGACGCGATCAGCATGGTGCTGCTCTGGCAGGGCGCCGACGTGCCGTCCTCGCTCGGCCTGATGTGGACCCTCGGCATGACCCTGCTGACGCTCGCCGCCTACCAGCCGGAGAGCGCCGGCCCGGTCACCGGACGCCGGCCGAGCATGCTGGTGAGCACCGCGATCCCGGCGGCGCTCGCCTTCCTCTGCCTCACGCTGATGGCGTACGCGGCGTTCACGACGCGCACCGTGGCACCGGTGAGCAGCACGCTCGCGGTGGTCGCGGTGGCCGCCGCGATCGTCCGGATGATGCTCAGCGTGCGCGGCGCGGAGGCGCTCGGCGCGGCCCGCCGCCAGGCCCGCACCGACGAGCTCACCGGGCTGGCGAACCGGCGGCACTTCGTCGAGCACCTGGACGAGTTGCTGGCCGGCCGGGGCGGCGGCGAGCTGGCGGTCGCGTTCGTCGACCTGGACCGGTTCAAGGAGGTCAACGACAGCTTCGGCCACGACGTCGGGGACAGCCTGCTGCGCATGGTGGGCCGGCGGCTGCACGAGTCGATCGAGCCGCCGGTCATGCTGGCCCGCCTCGGCGGCGACGAGTTCGGCCTGGTCATGCCGGGCATGGGTACGACGGGTGCGGCCGCCGTGGTGGACGCCGTGCTCCGCACGTTGCGGGCGCCGTTCGCGCTGCGCGAGGTGGACCTGCACGTCGACGCGAGCATCGGCATCGCGATCTGCCCGGCCGACGGCGACGACCGGTCCACCCTGCGCACCCGGAGCGCGGGCTGGTCTACCCGGACGCCTTCCTCACCGCGGCGGAGAGCGCCGGGCTGATGGGCCGGATCACCACGGTCGTGCTGGAGCTCGCGGCCGGCCAGGCGCGGGACTGGCAGGAGCGGGGGATGCCGGTGCCGGTCGCTGTCAACCTCTCCGTCTCCGATCTTCGCGAGCCGGCGTTGCCGCAGCGGATCGCCGACCTCCTCCACCGGTACGCCCTGCCGACCACCGCCCTGGAGCTGGAGGTGACCGAGAGCGTGCTGATGACCGACGCCGAGCAGGCGCTCAGCGTGCTCGGCGAGCTGCGCGCAGAGCACCGTGCAGCTCGCGCACCGCCTCGGCATGCGGGTCGTCGCCGAGGGGATGGAGGACGGCGCGGTCTTCGAGCGGCTCCGGGAGTACGGGTGCGACCTGGCCCAGGGCTACGGCATCCTGCGCCCGCAGGACGCCGCCGTGGTGACGAGCTGGATGCTCAGTCCCCTCGTCCCGAACCGATGATCACGAAGTCCTGGGCGGAACCGGCCGGGCGGCGCAGCATGGTGAGCTGGACCTCGCGCGGCCACCAGCGGGTCGGTTCCCGCCATCCGCACTCCAGGATCCTGGCCTGTGGCCGGTCCGCGCAGTCGCCGATCTGCTCCCAGTGGTCGAGCTGGGTGGCGACCAGTTTGCGGGCCCGCAGCCAGGGCGAGCCGGCCGGCATCGCGTAGATGCGGACGGTCGCGTCGCCCCGGTCGTTGCGCAGCCACCTGCCGATGATGGCGGCGCGGTCGCCGACGTCGCGTTCGGCCGGGGTGACCTCGCCCTCGGGGAGCCAGGCGCTCGCCCCGGCGGGCGGGGCGATCTCGTGCGGCCGGCCGGCGGCTTTCCATCGTACGAAGGAAATGGCACCCAGAGTGAGCAGAACGACCACCGTGCCCACCGCGACCGCGGTGATCGAAAACCGTCGCACGGTGGAAGCGTAGAAGGGCCGCGCCAATCGCGGCGCGGCCCTTTCGGTCGAAGATCAGATCTTGTCGGCGATGGCGCGACCGGCGTCGGCGGCGGCCTCCTGCGCGGTCTTGTGCATCAGGTTCGCGGTCTCGGTGAACTGGTCCAGCGCCGGGTTCACGCCGACCAGGGTGAACTCGCGCTCGATCACGGTGAGGTCGGCGCCCCAGATGTCGCCCACGACGCGGCGCAGGTAGTCGGTGTTGTGGTCCCAGCCCTCGCGCGGGGTGCCCGCACCGTAGGCGCCACCGCGGGTGGTGAGCACCACGACCGGCTTGCCCTCGAGGAACTTCTCGCCGTTCTCGCCGCCGGCCATCGCCACGTCGAACCAGGTCTTGACGTGCTGCGAGACGCCGTAGTTGTAGAACGGCAGCGCCAGGATCGCGGCGTCGGCGTTGCGGAGCTCGTCGGCCAGCTCACCGGCCAGGGCGACGGCGGCGTTCTGCGCGTCGCTGCGCTGGTCGGCCGGGGTGTAGCCGGCGCCGATGGCGGTCGCCCACACGTCCGCGGCGATCGGGTTCTGGCCGAGGTGGCGGCGGACGAACGCGGTGCCCGGCTTGGCCGAGGTCAGCGACTGCTCGACCAGGTCGGCGAGCGCGCTGCTCGCGGAGTTCGGGCCGAGGATGCTGGCGTCGATGCGCAGGACTGCCATTGGGGATTCTCCCTGGTTATGCGGAGTTGAATGTTCAACGCGCCCTAAGCTTGCCACCGCAAGTATTGAATGTTCAAGTGCCCAGGTCGGGTATCGTGCTCAGTCGTGACCGATCGCACAGCCGTCCCCTGGCTCACCGACGACGAGCGGCACGCCTGGATGGCACTCACCGCGATGTTCGCGACCCTGCCACCGGCGATCGACGCCCAGCTCAAACGGGATGCCGGGATCAACTTCTTCGAATACCAGATCCTGTCCTGGCTCTCCATGACCCCGGATCGGCTGGTCCGCATGGGCATGCTCGCCCACCTCGCGGGCGGCTCGATCTCCCGGCTGTCGCACGCGGTCACCCGGCTCGAACGGCAGGGGTGGGTACGCCGGCGCACCTCGGACAGCCCCGAGGGCCGCTGCGTCGAGGCGGAGCTCACCGACGCCGGGATGGCGGTCGTGGTCGCCGCCGCGCCCGATCACGTGCGGGAGGCGCGGCGGCTCATCTTCGACGTGCTCACGGCCGAGGAGGTAGGTCAGCTCAAGCGGATCGGCATGAAGCTGGTGGAGGCGGAGGCGCCGCAGACGGCGGCGTGCTTCCGCGATTGATCATCTTTCGCGACCGGTCAGCGCAGTCCTGCGAACAGGTCCGTCTCCGCCGTCGTGTCCGCGTTCATCAACACGTACGCCTCGGTGCCCATCACCGCGTCGAACGTCTCCCGCCCGAGGTTGATGAAGAACGCGCCGTCGCCCTGGCTCGCGTGCGCCGACAGCGCGTCGAACTTCTGATCCAGAACGGACCGGACGTCGAGCCGGGTGGTGATTTTCTCGTCCGGCCAGCCCTCCGGCTGCGCCTCCTCGGAGTTCGGCTCGTCGAAGCCGATGCCGAGCTCGCGCATCCGCTCGCCCATCTCCTTCATGGCCGATTCCGGCAGCACGCTCAGGTAGAGCTTCGGCACCTCGGTGAGCGCGGCCGCCGCCATCGTCACCCGGTGCACCTGGATGTGGTCGGGGTGGCCGTAGCCGCCGTTCTCGTCGTAGGTGACCAGCACGTCCGGCCGGTACTTCTCGATCAGCGCGGCCAGCCTGCGGGCCGCCTCCTCGACCGGGGCCGACCAGAACGACCCGGGAGCGGTGTTGGTGTCCCAGCCCATCATCCCGGAGTCGTGGTAGCCGAGCATCTCCAGGTGCGACACCTTCAGCGCGGCGCAGCTGGCCTCCAGCTCCCGGCGCCGGGTCGCGGCGACGGCCTCCGGATCGTGGCCGGGCTGCCCCGGCTTCACGCCGTCCGGCCCATCCCCGCACCGGCCGTCGGTGCAGGTCACGACGATCGTGGTGACACCCTCGGCGGCGTACTTGGCGAGCGCGCCACCGGTGCTCGTGACCTCGTCGTCGGGGTGGGCGTGCACGGCCATCAGCGTCAAAGGGCGATCACTCATGCGGCAACTCTAGAGGCCCTCCCCACCGGCGCCGGCCGCGTCGGGGCGCCGGGCGGCACGAGTAACACAGGACACAGCCGGCGGCCGGCCGAGGCGACGCCGGAGGTGCCGTAGACGGCCCGGCGTTGCCGCCGGCGCCCGCGCTCGACGCGCACCTCGACGTCACCGTGGCGAACGCGAAAGAGAGCCATCCGGCGGTGTACCTGACCGCCACGACGGTCGCCTCCCCCGCTGCGGCCGCGCTCGTCGTCCGTTCCTCGCACGCGCAGCTCGTCGTGGTGGGCAGCCGGGGCCGGGGCGCGGTGCGGGGCATGCTGCTCGGGTCGGTCAGCCAGCACCTGCTGCGGCACAGCCCGGCCACTGTCGTGGTCGTGCACCCTGCTGTCTGACACCGGCCGTTCCCCGTTTCGGGGCATCTGAACGGCCGTCGCCCCGCAGAATGAACCAAATGCAGAGGAATTGTCTTCGTCTCGACCGGTGCAGCAGGATCACTAGTGCCCGACGAGAGGACTGCGAATGAACGGCCCGTTCATGGTTCGTAAGCACGACGAGGGTGAGGGGATCGTCCGGCTCGCCGTCCACGGCGACGTCGACAACGACAGCAGCGACGCGCTCAGCGTGATCATCAAGAACGCCGCCGACCAGGCCGGCATCCACGCGCTGGTCGTCGACCTGGACCGGGTGCCGTACCTCGCCGCGGCCGGGATCCGCAGCCTGCTCGAAGGGCGTCAGTCGGCGCTGGTGCGGGGATGCTCGTACTACGTGATCAACGCGCGGGACATCGTCGCCGACGCGCTCGTCGCCGCCGGTGTCGCGGCGGTGCTGTCCTCCCCCGCCATGGAGCTCCGCCCGCACCCGGCCACCCGCCGATCGGCGCTCAAATCACCGTGACCGCCATCCGGTGCGACGTCGAGCCGATCGGGACGCGCCTGCTGATCCGCCTGAGCGGCGAGCTCTCCGTGGCCTCCGCGCCCCGGGTCCGCGCCGCCCTGCTCAAATGCCTGGTCGAGCAGCCCGACGCGGTCGTCGTCGACCTGGCCGGCACGGTGCTCGTCGAGCCGGCCGCCGCGACCGTCTTCCACGCGGCGGCCCAGCACGCCGCCCGCTGGCCCGGCACCCCGCTGATCTTCTCGACCGCCGACCCCGGCCTCTCCCGGCAACTCGGGAGGGGCCTGGCCGTGCACGCGAGCGTCGACGAGGCCCTCGCCGCGAAGCCGGGCC
This sequence comes from Actinoplanes sp. NPDC023714, assembly GCF_040639855.1. Classification (NCBI taxonomy): domain Bacteria; kingdom Bacillati; phylum Actinomycetota; class Actinomycetes; order Micromonosporales; family Micromonosporaceae; genus Actinoplanes; species Actinoplanes sp. NPDC023714. The sequence continues at coordinate 86,586 of NZ_JBFAAR010000016.1, read as the reverse complement.
GCCGGAATCCGGTCATCAGCGACGTCCTGCTCCCGGTCAGCGGCGCCGCCCAGCGCGCCCGCGACCTGGCCACCTGCGCCTGCGCGCGGTGGCGGCTGCCGCACCTGTCCGGCCGGGCCGGGCTGGTCGCCGGCGAACTGGTCACCAACGCGGTGGTGCACGCGCAGACGATGCTGGACCTGCGGCTCACCCTGGGCCGCCGCTATCTGGTGGTGGCGGTCCGGGACGGGTCGTCCGCCCCGCCGGTGCTGCCCGGGCCCGCCTCGGCCGACCCGCTGGCGCCGCGCGGGCTGCTGCTCGTCGACGCGATGTCCCGGCGCTGGGGCAGCACCCCGGCGCCGGGCGGGAAGGTCGTCTGGGCGGCGCTGGCGACCTAGATCCCCTTTTCGGTGAGGACGCCGTCCTCCTCGCGGTATTCCGCGCCCGTCTCCGGGCACACCCAGACGCCGCCGCCCTTCGTCTCGAGCGGCCGGCCGGCCCGGCCCACCCAGCCGATCCGCTTCGCCGGGACGCCGACCACGAGGGCGAAGTCCGGCACGTCCTTCGTCACCACGGCACCGGCCGCCACGAGAGCCCACCGGCCGACGCTCACCGGCGCGATGCAGACCGCCCGGGCGCCGATCGCCGCGCCCTCGCCGATCGTGACGCCCACGGCGTGCCAGTCGTCGCCGGTCTTCAACCGGCCGTCCGGGGTGACCGCCCGCGGGTACTCGTCGTTGGTCAGCACCGCGGCCGGCCCGACGAAGACGCCGTCGGCGAGCACGGCCGGCTCGTAGACCAGCGCGTGGTTCTGCAGCTTCACGTTGTCGCCGATGCTGACGCCGGGGCCGACGTACGCCCCGCGGCCGACGTTGCAGTTGCGGCCGAGCGTCGCGTCCTCGCGGACCTGGGCGAGATGCCAGATCCGGGTGCCCGCGCCGATGGCGGCACGGTCGTCGACGTCGGCGGTCGGCGCGACGGTCACACCGTCGCGCGCTGTGGTGTCGGTCATGACGCGAGACTAGTGCTGTCGGCGATTCGGTGGAACCGATACGGTAACGGAATCGGCCGAAACGGTGACGCTTCCAGCGGACCGGCTAATGGTCCCTGACCCCTCGTTTCAACCCCTTGTTCGGAACTCGACAAACCCATCGGTCAGGCACCACGGTGCTCTATAGCATCGAGCCGTTCCGGGCCTCGGGACCACAGCACAGGGATCCGACCCGTCACCGGAGCCGGTCCGTCGGTTTGGGGGGAAACACACCAGTGGGGACAAAGCAATTCACACGTGACGTCGTCATCATCGGCGGCTGCGGACGGGTGGGCCTGCCACTGGGCATCGCGCTCGCCTCGCGTGGCCAGTCGGTCACCCTGTACGACATCAACGAGACCGCAGTGTCCACAGTGAACGATGCCCGGATGCCCTTCGACGAAGAGGGTGCGGACGCGCTGCTCACCGAGGTCGTCGCGGCCGGGAGGCTTTCCGCCACAACGGATCCGGCGAGTGTCAGCACCGCCGAGCACCTCATCGTCGTGGTCGGCACGCCGGTCGACGAGCACCTCAACCCCGACCTCGGCGTGGTGCCGCGGGCGCTCGAGCGCTGCGCCGAGCACCTGGTGCCCGGTCAGCTCGTCGTGCTGCGCAGCACGGTGTATCCGGGAGTGACGGCGCTCACTGAGAAAATGCTCCGGAATCGGGGCATCGAGGTCGATCTGGCCTTCTGTCCCGAGCGTATCGCCGAGGGCAAGGCTCTGACCGAATTGTTCGACCTTCCGCAGATCGTCGCGGCGCGCAGCCCGGAAGTCAGCCTCCGTGCGGAGAAGCTTTTCCGGAATCTGACCGAACAGATTGTCCCGGTCTCCCCCGAGGAGGCTGAGCTGGCGAAACTGTTCACCAATACGTGGCGCTACATTAAGTTCGCCACGGCCAATCAGTTCTGGATGATGGCGAACGACTACGGCGTCGACTACGCCCGCATCCGGCACGCCATCACCTACGACTACCCGCGCGCGGCCGACGTGCCGATGCCGGGCTTCGCCGCCGGCCCGTGCCTGCTCAAGGACACGATGCAGCTGGCCGCGTTCAACCAGAACAAGTTCGTGCTCGGCCACGCGGCGATGCTGATCAACGAGGGCCTGCCGAACTACCTGGTGTCACGGGTCGAGGCCCGCTTCGACCTGAGCGAGCTGACCGTCGGCGTGCTCGGCATGGCGTTCAAGGCCGGCAGCGACGACTCCCGCGAGAGCCTGGCGTACAAGCTGCGCAAGCTGCTGACGCTCAAGGCCAAGTCGGTGCTCTGCACCGACCCGCACATCGCCGACGACCGCTTCGTTCCGCTGGACGAGGTGCTGGAGAAGGCCGACGTGCTCATCATCGCGGCTCCGCACCAGGAGTACGCCGAGCTCGACACCGACCTCCCCCTGATCGACATGTGGGGGCTGACCCGCAGCGGAGTGCTGGTGTGAAACCCCGCGTCACGGTCGTCATCCCGGTCTACAACGAGGGTGACGCGATCCTGCCGCACATGGAGCGCCTGCTGCGCGACGTGACCCTGCCGGCCGAGATCCTCATCGTCCACGACACCCCCGACGACACCACCGTCCCGTACGCGGAGAAGCTGGCCATGGCCGACTCCCGGGTGCGGCCGGTGCTCAACACGTACGGCCGGGGCCCGGCCAACGCCATCCGCTTCGGCATCGACGCGGCGCTGGCGCCGGTCGCGGTCGTGACGATGGCCGACGGCTGTGACGACCCGCGCCAGATCGACACCCTGGCCATGCTGGTCGAGCGCGGTGTGGTGGTCGCCGCGGCGTCCCGCTACATGCCGAGCGGCCAGCAGGTCGGCGGCCCGCGGCTGAAGCGCCTGCTGTCCCGGTGGGCGGGGCGCAGCCTCTACCAGATGACCCGGGTCGGCACCCAGGACGCGACGAACAGCTTCAAGGCGTACAGCACCGATTTCGTCCGCCAGGTCGGGATCGAGTCCCGGGTCGGCTTCGAGATCGGCCTGGAGCTGACCGCGAAGGCGTGCCGCGCGCGGCTGCCCGTCGCGGAGATCCCCACCATCTGGCTCGACCGCCAGCTCGGTGAGTCGCATTTTGACATGGGTCGATTCCTTCCCAGCTACCTGCGCTGGTATAGGTTCGCCTACGGCAGGCGGCTCACGCTGGAACAACTCGGCGCCCGCGCCAAGCGGGTCGAGGCGGCCGAGATGCCCGCCCGTCCCGTCGCCATCGACCACAACAGCTAACAGATAGGGGAAATCGTGTCCAAAGTTCTGATCACCGGCTCCGCCGGCTTCATCGGCGGGTATGTCGTGGAGGAACTGCTGTCCCGCGGTCACGAGGTCGTCGGGCTGGACAACTTCTCCAAGTACGGGCCGGTCTCGCACTCGTACGACAACCACCCCAACTACCACTTCACCGAGGGTGACGCCCGCGACGTGGAGCTGGTCACCCGGCTCGCGTCGGACTGCGACCACTTCATCGCCGGCGCCGCGATGATCGGTGGCATCTCGTACTTCCACGCGTACGCCTACGACCTGCTCGCCACCAACGAGCGGATCATGGCGGCCTCCTGCGACGCGGCCATCAAGGCGCACCGCGAGGGCCGGCTGCAGAAGATGACCTACCTGTCGTCGTCGATGGTGTTCGAGTCGACCGACCGCTGGCCGTCCAAGGAGGGCGACGAGCGGATCGTCCCGCCGCCGCTGTCCTCGTACGGTTTCCAGAAGCTCGCGGTGGAGTACTACGCGAAGGCCGCCTGGGACCAGTACAAGCTGCCCTACACCATCGTCCGGCCGTTCAACTGCGTCGGCGTCGGCGAGGGCCGCGCGCTCGGCGAGGCCGAGGTGCTCTCCGGCAACGTCAAGCTGGCGATGTCGCACGTCGTCCCGGACCTGGTGCAGAAGGTGCTCAAGGGTCAGGACCCGCTGCACATCCTCGGCGACGGCAGCCAGGTGCGCCACTACACGTACGGCGGCGACCTCGCTCGCGGCATCGTCGTGGCGATGGAGCACGAGGCCGCCCGCAACGAGGACTTCAACATCTCCACCGCCGAGGGCACCACGGTGCAGGAGCTGGCCGAGGTGATCTGGCGCAAGATCAAGGGCGCGGACGTCCCGTTCAGCCTGGTCTCGGACGACCCGTTCGAGTACGACGTGCAGAAGCGGGTCCCGGACGTCACGAAGGCCAAGGAGGTTCTCGGCTTCGAGGCCACCACCTCCCTGGACGACATGCTCGACGAGGTGATTCCGTGGGTGACCCAGGCGGTCGCCGAGGGCCGGCTCTGACCCTCACCACCAGCCCGGCACCGCTCGTGAAGGCGGCGCGCGACCTGTTCGTCGCGCCGCCCGCGCGGCCGGTGACCGGCAGAGCGATCCTGGCCGCGGTGGTCGCGGTCGTCGCCGGCACCGCCGTGGGGCTGCTCCGGCAGCCCGGGCACGGCGCCCTCGACACGGTCTGGGCCGAGGACGGCAGCGTCTTCTACAGCCAGGCCGTCACCGACGGCCCCTGGTCGGCGCTCACGACGTCGTACGCCGGCTACTTCCACGTCGTACCCCGCCTGCTGGCCGCCGTCGCGGCGGCCTTCCCACCGGAGGCCGCGGCCGCGGTGCTCGCGATCTCGGCGTCGCTGGCCACCGCCCTGCTGGCCCTGCTCGTCTTCGTGGCCAGTGCCGGCCACCTGCCGTCGACGCTGTCCCGGGTGCTCGTCTCGGCCGTCGTGGTGCTCGTGCCGGTCGCCCAGGACGAGGTGCTCAACTCGATCGCCAACTTCCACTGGTACGGCCTGTACGTGCTGTTCTGGCTGTTCCTGTGGTCGCCGCGCGGCCGGGCCGGGCAGATCGTCGCCGTGGTCACCGTGTTCCTGGTGGCCGGCAGCGACATCCTGGTCCTGGCCTACCTGCCGCTCGCGGCGTTCCGGCTGGTCAACCGCGACCGGCACGGCCGGCTCCTGGCCGGCGCCCTGGGCCTCGGCCTGGTGCTCCAGGTCGCCGGGCTGCTGTCCGGCTCCAGCGAGCGCGCGCTGGCGCTCGACCCGGTCGGCGCCGTCGCCGGGTACGTGCTGCGCGCGGTGCCGGCGCCGCTGATCGGCCAGCGCTGGCTGGGCGACGACGTGAACGGGCGCTGGGTGGTGCTGGCCGGAATCGCCTGGCTCGTGGTGGCCGCGGCCCTGGTGGTCGCGCTGCGGCGGGTCACCCGCCCGCTGTGGGTCCTGGCGGTCGCGGCCGCGCTGCAGAGCGCCCTGATGTACCTGCTGCCGGTGGTGCTCTCCGGCGCCGCGACCCCGCGCTACGCGGTCGCGCCGGCCATGCTCGTGGTGGTCGCGCTGGTGGCGCTGCTGCAACCGGCACCCGGCGGCACGCGGGTCCCGCTCTACGCGCTCACCGCGCTGCTGGCGGTGGTCGCCGCGGTCAACCTGCGGATCGACAACCCGCGCGCGGACGGGCTCACCTGGAGCGCCGAGCTCGACCGGGCACAGGCCGCCTGCGCCCTCGACGGTGGGAACACCGGCCTGGTGATCGCGCCGCCGAACAACCCGCCGTGGACGGTGGTCCTGCGGTGCGAGGACATCGAATGAACCCGAAGCCCCGGCTTCCCGAACGAAACGGACGTCCGTGACCTCTCCACAGCCCACGACCGCGCCGATCGGCGTCGCCGTCATCGGGGCCGGCTACTGGGGCCCCAACCTCGTCCGCAACTTCCAGGCGTCGCCGAACTTCCGGCTCCGCTGGCTCTGCGACCTCGACGTCGAGCGTGCCAGGAAGGTCCTCGGCGGCTACTCGACGGTGCAGGTCTCGGCCAGCCTCGACGAGGTCCTCGCCGACCCCGAGGTGCAGGCCGTCGCGATCGCCACCCCGGCCGGCACGCACCTGCCGGTGGCCCTGGCCGCGCTGCGCGCCGGCAAGCACGTGCTGGTCGAGAAGCCGCTCGCGGCCACCTACGACGAGGGCGTCCAGCTCGTCGAGGAGGCCGACCGGCGCGGCCTGACGCTGATGTGCGACCACACCTACTGCTACACCCCCGCGGTGCTGAAGATCCGCGAGCTGCTGCACGCCGGTGAGCTGGGTGAGCTGCACTTCCTCGACTCGGTCCGGATCAACCTGGGCCTGGTGCAGAAGGACATCGACGTGGTGTGGGACCTCGCCCCGCACGACCTGTCGATCCTCGACTTCGTGCTGCCGCCGGGCGTCCGGCCGATCGCGGTGGCCGCGCACGGCGCCGACGGCATCGGCGCGGGCCGGGCCTGCGTCGCCTACCTCACGCTGGAGCTGAGCAACGGCGCGATCGCGCACATCCACGTGAACTGGCTGTCGCCCGTGAAGATCCGTACGGCGATCGTCGGCGGCGCGAAGAAGACCCTGGTCTGGGACGACCTGAACCCCAGCCAGCGGATCTCGATCTACGACAAGGGCGTCGACGTGTCGTCGGCCGACGAGCTCGGCGACGAGCAGCGCCGCGACCTGCGCATCTCCTACCGCTCGGGCGACATGGTCGCCCCGGCGCTGGTGGAGCGCGAGGCGCTGCGCACGATGGTGGACGAGTACGCGCGGGCCATCACGACGGGCACGCCGGCGCTGACCGACGGCCGGTCCGGGCTGCGCGTGCTGGAGATCCTTCAGGCGGCTTCGCGGAGCCTCGCCGAAGGCGGAACAATGATCAAGCTCGACGAAGGGCACATGGCGTGACTGGGGTACAGATCGAGGGCGCGCGCGCTCTCGTCACCGGCGGGGCGGGCACGATCGGTTCGCACGTCGTCGACGAACTGGTCCGCGGCGGCGCCGCCGAGATCGTCGTTCTCGACAACTTCGTGCGCGGGCGCAGGGACAACCTCGCGTGGGCGCTGGAGAACGGCCCGGTCAAGCTGGTCGAGGGCGACATCCGCGACCAGAAGCTGGTCCGTGACCTGACCAGGGGCCAGGACCTGGTCTTCCACCTGGCGGCGATCCGCATCACGCAGTGCGCCGAGGAGCCCCGGCTCGCCAACGAGGTGCTCGTCGACGGCACGTTCAACGTGATCGAGGCGGCCGCCGAGGAGGGCGTCAAGAAGCTCGTCGCGTCGTCGTCGGCGTCGGTCTACGGCCTGGCCGAGGAGTTCCCGACCACCGAGCGCCACCACCCGTACAACAACGACACGTTCTACGGCGCGGCGAAGGCGTTCAACGAGGCCACGCTGCGCAGCTTCCACGCGATGAAGGGCCTCGACTACGTCGCCCTGCGCTACTTCAACGTGTACGGCCCGCGGATGGACATCCACGGCCTCTACACCGAGGTGCTGATCCGCTGGATGGAGCGCATCACCGCGGGCACCCCGCCGCTGATCCTCGGCGACGGCCTCGCCACGATGGACTTCGTGCACGTCGCGGACATCGCCCGGGCCAACATCCTGGCGGCGAAGGCGGACGTCACCGACGAGGTCTTCAACATCGCCAGCGCCCAGGAGACCAGCCTCAAGGAGCTCGCCCAGGCGCTGTCCGACGTGATGAAGTCCGACCTCGCCCCGGAGCACGGCCCGGCCCGCGCGGTCAACGGCGTCACCCGCCGGCTCGCCGACATCAGCGCCGCCGAGCGGAAGCTGGGCTGGCGTCCCGAGCTCTCCCTCACCGAGGGCCTGCAGGGCCTCGTCGACTGGTGGCGGGCGTCCAAGTGAGCGAGCCACAGCGCAAGATCCCCGTCATGATCCCCCTGCTCGGCGAGGAGGAGGCGCAGGCCGCTGCCGACGCCGTCCGCTCCGGGTGGGTGGCGCAGGGCCCGCGCGTCGCGAAGTTCGAGCAGGAGTTCGCGGCCATCGTCGGCGCCGGCCACGGCGTCGCGGTCAGCTCCTGCACGACCGGCCTGCACCTGGCGCTGGTACTGCACGGCGTCGGCCCCGGCGACGAGGTGATCATCCCGTCGTTCTCGTTCATCGCGACCGCCAACGCGGTCCGCTACGTGGGCGCCACGCCGATCTTCGCCGACGTCGACCTGGCCACCGGCAACGTGACGGTGGAGACGGTCGACGCGGTGCGCACCGATCGCACCCGCGCGGTCATCGCCGTGCACCAGGGCGGCGTTCCGTTCGACACGGCGGCGCTGCGCAAGGCCGCGGCCGGGTGGGGGGTCACCCTGGTCGAGGACGCCGCCTGCGCGGCGGGTTCCACGGCGTACGGGGAACCGGCCGGCACCGGGGCGGCGGTGGCCGCCTGGTCGTTCCACCCGCGCAAGCTCATCACCACCGGTGAGGGCGGCATGGTGACGGTGGACGACGCCGACGCCGCGGTCCGCCTGAAGCGGCTCCGCGAGCACGGCATGAACGTCTCCGCCGCCGACCGGCACGCCAGCAAGCAGCCGGTGCTGGAGGCGTACCTGGAGACCGCCTACAACTACCGGATGACCGACATCCAGGCCGCGGTCGGGCTCGTGCAGCTCACCCGGCTCGCCGGCCTGGTGGCGCAGCGCCGGCAGTTCGCGGCGCGCTACCAGGAGCTGCTCGCCGGCATCGACGGGCTGATCCCGGTCCGCGACCCGGCCTACGGGCAGACCAACTACCAGTCGTTCTGGGTGCTGCTCGACGGCTTCCCGGTGGACCGGGACGAGGTTCTGTCGGCGCTCGCCGCGAAGGGCGTCTCGGCCCGCCGCGGCATCATGGCCTCGCACCTCGAGCCGGCCTACGCGGACGTCACCCCGCCGCCGCTGCCGGTGACCGAGCGGCTGACCAGGAACTCGCTGATCCTGCCGCTGCACCACCAGCTCACCGAGGGCGACCAGGACTACATCGTCGGCATCCTCCGCGACCTGGCCCGCAAGTGAGGGCCCGCAAGTGAAGAACCTGGTCATCGTCGGGGCCGGCGGCTTCGCCCGGGAGACGGCCGCCGCGGCCGCCTCCCGCTGGCGGGTCACCGGCTTCGTCGACGACAACCCCGCCCTGCACGGCACCCTGCGGTCCGGCCTGCCGATCCTCGGCCCGGTGGACAGCGTGGTCGGCATGGCGGACACCGCGGTCGTGGTCTGCGTGGGCAACCCGCGCAACTACACCGCGCGGCAGGCCATCGTCGAGCGGCTCGGCCTGCCGGACGAGCGGTACGCCACGGTCGTGCACCCGTCCGCCGAGATCGGCGCCGGCTGCACGGTCGGCCCCGGGAGCGTCCTGCTGGCCGGGACGGTCCTGACGGCCGACCTGTCGGTGGGCGCCCACGTCGCGGTCATGCCCCAGGTGGTGCTCACCCATGACGATCTGGTCGAGGACTTCGGGACCATCGCCTCTGGCGTGCGCGTCGGCGGCGGTGCGATCCTGCGACGCGGCGCGTACGTGGGAGCCGGCGCCCTGATCCGCGAGGGTGTGACGGTCGGCGCCTGGTCGCAGATCGGCATGGGCTCGGTCGTGCTGCGTGACGTTCCGCCCGATGAGGTCTGGGTCGGCAGCCCGGCCCGTTTCCTGCGCAGCGCCAAGCTTGAGGAGCGCAGCGCCAAGCTCGAGGAGTTGACCCAGAAATGAGCAAGATCCCGCTCGTCGACCTGGCCGCCGCCCACGCGGAGGTGGCCGAGGAGGTCGAGGCCGGCTTCAAGCGCATCATCGCGGAGACCGCGTTCGTCGGCGGCGCCGAGGTGGCCGCGTTCGAGCAGGAGTACGCGGCGTTCTCCGGCGTCGAGCACTGCGTCGGCGTGGCGAACGGCACGGACGCCCTCGAGCTGGCGTTCCGCGCCGTGGGTGTCGGCCCCGGCAGCGAGGTGATCCTGCCGGCCAACACGTTCATCGCGACGGCCGAGGCGGTCGCGCGCACCGGCGCCGACGTGGTTCTGGTCGACTGCGACCCCCGTACGTATCTCATCGACGTCGAAGCCGCGCTCGCGGCAGTGACCCCGCGCACGAAGGCGATCGCGCCCGTGCACCTCTATGGTCAGCTCGCCCCGGTGGACCGGCTGCGCGCCGGTCTCGCGGGGAGCGACGTCGTGCTGGTCGAGGACGCGGCGCAGTGCCAGGGCGCGACCCGGCACGGCAGGGGCGCCGGCGTCGACGGCATCGCGGCCACCAGCTTCTACCCGGGCAAGAACCTGGGCGCCTACGGTGACGCCGGCGCGGTGGTGAGCGCCCGCGAGGACTGGGCGACCACGGTCCGCACCCTGGGCAGCCACGGTGGCCTGCGCAAGTACCACCACGACCTGATCGGCGTGAACAGCCGGCTCGACGGCCTGCAGGCGGTCGTGCTGCGGGCGAAGCTGGCCCGGCTCGCCGAGGGCAACCGCCGCCGCCGCGCGGTCGCCGCCTACTACGACGAGCTGCTCGCCGGCCTGGACGTGACGCTGCCGGTGACGCTCGAGGGCAACGAGCACGTCTGGCACATCTACTGCGTCCGCGTTCCCGGCGGCCGCCGCGACGAGGTGCTGGCGAGGCTGAACGAGGACGGCATCGGCGCGGGCATCCACTACCCGTACCCGGTGCACAAGACCGGCGCGTTCGGCTACCTGGGCGGCTCCTACCCGGTCGCCGAGGCGGTCGCGCCGGAGCTGCTGTCCCTGCCGATCTATCCGCAGCTCACCCGCGAGCAGCAGGAGCGGGTCGCCGAGGCCCTGAAGTCGGCGCTGGCTGGCTGAACGTCGTGACATCGCGGTCCGAACTGCCGGAAGAATAGGGCAGAACGGACCGCGACCGGCGCTCGCCAGCGCCGATAGGGTGGGCCCGGCCGTCTGTGATCATCGCGGCCCGGAAGGTGGTTGACGAACGTGTACGTGTCGCTGCGGGACCGGCCCGGGTCGAACGAGGAGCCGGGAGGGCGCAGCGTCGTCCGGCGCGTCTCGACCACTGTCGTGCTGCTCGGGATCGTGAGCCTGCTGACCGACGTCTCGTCGGAGATGGTGGCCTCGGTCCTGCCGCTGTACCTCACCGCCGCGGTCGGGCTCAGCACCGTCGCCTACGGTTTCCTCGACGGCATCTATCAGGGCGTCAGTGCATTCGTACGGATCGCCGGCGGCTACGCCGGTGACCGCGGCGGCCAGCCCAAGTGGATCGCCGTGGTCGGCTACGGCGCCTCCGCGGTCAGCCGCCTGCTGATGCTCCCGGCCGCCGGTTTCGGCGCGATCGTCGCGGTGGTGACCGCCGACCGGCTCGGCAAAGGGCTGCGCACCGCGCCCCGGGACGCGCTGATCGCCGAGGCCTCCGACCCGAAGATGCTGGGCCGCGCGTTCGGCGTGCACCGCACCCTCGACACGATCGGCGCCGCGATCGGCCCGATCGTCGCGTTCGCCCTGCTCGCGGCCGTGCCGAACAGCTACGACTCGATCTGGGTCGTCTCGTTCGCGGTCGCGATCGCCGGCCTGGCCGTGCTCGTGCTCTTCGTGCCGAACCTGCGCACCAGCTCCGCGAAGGCCAGGATCGGGCTGCGCCGGGCGATGCGCGAGATCACCGCGAGGCCGCTGCGCAAGCCGCTCGTCGCGGCCGGCGTGCTCGGCCTGCTGACCGTCGGCGACGGCTTCCTCTACCTGGCCCTGCAGGACCGGGACGACTTCGCGGCCACCTACTTCCCGCTGCTCTACGTCGGCACGAACATCGCGTACCTGCTGCTCGCCGTCCCGTTCGGCCGGCTCGCCGACCGGGTCGGCCGGGCCAAGGTCCTGGTGGCCGGGCACGGCGCGCTGCTGCTCGCCTACGTCCTCGGCGCGCTGCCGTCCGGCGGCCTCGGGCTGACCCTCGGCACGCTGCTGCTGCTCGGCGTCTTCTACGCGGCCACCGACGGCGTGCTGCCGGCCCTGGTCAGCCGCCTGGTGCCGGCCGAGGCCCGGGGCAGCGGCATCTCGGCGGCGCAGACCGTCGTGGCGCTGGCCCGCTTCGCGTCCTCGGTGATGTTCGGCCTGCTCTGGGCCGTGCAGGGGCCGAGCGAGTCACTCGTGGTCTTCGCGGTGCTGCTGGCCGCGGCGATCCCCGCGGCGTGGGTCATGCTGCGCGGCATCGACAGCCGGCCGGAGGTCGCCGCATGAGCACCCGTCTGCGGGTCTCCCTGCTGGTGGTCATCCTGGTCGTCGCGCTCGCCGGCGCCGGCGGCTACGTCTGGAAGGAACGCCGGGACCAGGCCGACCGGCTCGCCGCGGCCCCCGCGGTGGCCACCGCCGGCGACGTCGCCACGCTGCGCTCGCAGCCGCACATCGTCTTCCGCAGTACCGCGCTGGGCCAGGGCTACGGCCAGGTCGCCATGGCGCCGCTGGCGGACCCGGGCGGCCCCCGGGCGTTCACCCCGGCCTCCTGCGAGCGGGTCTACGCGACCACCGCGGACGCCATCTGCCTCTCCGCCGACCGGGGCATCGTCACCACCTACAAGTCGCAGCTGCTGGACACGGTCTGGGGCCCGGTCCGGGACCTCCCGCTGACCGGCCTGCCCAGCCGGGCCCGGCTGTCCCGGGACGGCTCGCTGGTGGCGACCACGACCTTCGTGTACGGGGACTCGTACGCCAACCCGGGACAGTTCTCCACCCGGACGATCGTGACCCGCACCGACGGCGAAGTGGTCGGCGACATCGAGAAGTTCAAGCTGGTCGTGAACGGTAGGACGATCACCGCGGTGGACAAGAACCTGTGGGGCGTCACGTTCGCCGACGACGACAGGTTCTACGTGACCGCGTCGTCGGGCGGCAAGACCTGGCTGACCGAGGGCAGCCTGTCGAAGCAGACGGTGACGGCGCTGCGCGAGGACGTCGAGTGCCCGTCGCTGTCGCCGGACGGGACCCGGATCGCGTTCAAGAAGCACGGCGACCTGCCGGCCGGCAAGTGGCGGCTCGCGGTCTACGACCTGCGCACCAAGACCGAGACCGTGCTCGCCGAGACGAACAGCGTCGACGACCAGGCCGAGTGGCTCGATGACGACACCATTCTGTACGGGCTGCCGCGCACCGCCGGCAACGGCGCCACCACCAGCGACATCTGGCAGGTGCCGGCCGACGGCAGCGGAAGCCCGCAGGTGCTCGTGGCCGACGCCTGGTCCCCGTCGGTGGTCAGGTGATCACCGACGGGGCCGCCGCTCAGGCCCCGTAGACCTCGTCCTCGATGGCCGCGAGCGTGGCGCGCTGCGCGGTGTCCCACGCGACCGGCCGGACGCTCGCGCTGATCTCGGCCGGTGAGGCGCTCCGGCCGGAGACCGCGTCGCTGAGCGCCTCGGCCAGCCCCAGCGGGGTCGGCGGCACCCAGCGCACGTGCGGGTTGTCCAGGCTGGCCCGGGCGTACGGCGACTCGCCGCAGACCGGCACCACACCGCACGCCAGCATCTCGTCGGGCACCAGCGACAGGTTCGTGAACGACAGCGCCACCCCGGCGGCGCAGCGATTGTAGAGCTCGCCGAGCTGCCGGGGCGTCATCCGGCCGTGGTTGGTGGCCGGGAACGGCACCTGCGCGGTCGGGTCGCCGAACAGGTGGATCTCCTGCTCGGGGTGCCGGCGGTGGAACTCGCGCAGCGCCAGCAGGCCGAGCGCGAACCCGCGCCGGGCCGTGTCCGACCGGGCGTAGAAGACCACGCCGTTGCGCGGCTGCGGGTTGGTCAGGTGGTAGACCGCGTCGTCCCAGCCGAACTCGGCCACCGCGGCCTCGACACCGAACTGCTCGCCCAGCATGCCGGCGAGCATCCGCCCCACCGTGATCGTCCGGAACCCGAACCGGTAGGTGTCCTCGGCCAGCGCGTACTCCGCGCCCTGCGGGTAGAACCAGGGCTCGAAGTCCTGGACGAAGTAGAGCCGCCGGGTCGCCAGGTCGTCGCGGGATGCGAGCACGTGCGCGGTCGGCCAGGACGTGGCGACGTAGGCGTCGATCGGCGCCAGCCCGTCGGCGACCGACCGGACCTCGGCGCGGACCTTCGGCCACGAGCCGCGGATGACGCCGCGGTGCCGGTCGACGTCGCCGTCGAACATGTCGTACAGGTAGAGCACGCACCGGTGACCGGCCGCCTCGAGCGCCTCGATCATGCGGAACATCGTGGTGTGCCCGCCCGAGCCGGCGGCCGGCGGCGTGCAGATCCAGCCGATCGTCAGGGGCGTGCCCCGGGCCGGCCGGGCCGCGGGCGCCGCGAGCTTGAGGCCGCGTGAGTCGGCCACGTCCTCGAACCGCAGCGGGAACTCCAGCGACGAGGCGCCGAGCCTGTTGTAGGCCACCCGAGCCACCCGCTGCGCGAAACCGCGGGCGCCCTGCCTGCGCAACAGCCGCAGCGCCTCCCGCGACCGTGCGGCGCTCTCTCCCACTCCGCTCACCGGTTGCCCTCTCTCAGATACTCAGGATGCCGAGCTTGCGGGCCAGCCGCAGGGAACGGTCGAAGAGCCACAGGCCGAACGTCATCGTCACGACGCAGAACACCGCGAGGATGCCGAGCGAGAGCGCCGGCGACAGCTCGTCCGGCGACGTCTCCCCGGCCAGCAGCTGACGCACCGCGCTGATCACGTACGAATGCGGCACGAGGTAGCTGAGCCAGCGGATCCACTCGGGCAGCACGCTGATCGGGAACAGCGCGCCACCGAGCACCGAGGCGGCCAGGCTGAACAGCATGACCACCGGCTCGCCGCGCTTGAACAGCACGATGAACGCGGCCGCGAACGTGCCGAGCGCGTTGCAGGCCACGATGCCGAGGAAGAGCGCGACCAGGCTGAGCGGGATGCCGGCGACGTGGATCGGCGCGCCGAGCAGCCAGCCGATGCCGACCATGAGGCAGGCCAGCACCGCGCCGGTGACGCTGCGCCAGATGTTCATGGCGACCGGGATGAGCGCCCACGGCACCGGCTCGATCAGGTAGGTCTCGAGCGTGCCGCGCTCCTGCGCGAACTGCAGCCGGCTGGTGAGGCCGGTCAGCGCGTCCTGCAGGCCGGCGATGACCGCCGTGCCGATCAGCATGAAGACGAAGACGTCCTGGCCGGTGCCGAGGAACGTGCTCTGGAAGTAGTACAGCAGCACCGGGAAGACCACGGCCGCGTAGCGCAGGACCGTCGAGAGCGGGAACATCCGCTCCTCGACCAGGTCGATGCGGATGTAGCCCTCGAGGGTGTCCAGCACCTTACGGCCGAACCGGCGCTCGGAGGACAGGGTGGCAGCGGTCATCGCGTGGCTTCCGCCTTCGTTCCGGTGGTGTAGACCTGGGCGATCAGGTCACGCAGGGGCATCGGGATCTCGCGTACGTGCTCGACGGAGTCGGCGAGCGGGCCGAGGCCGGCCAGCACCGCGCCGACCCGGTGCTTGCCGTCGAGCTGGACGCGCACGCTGAGGTCCTCGGTGGTCACGTCGAGGCCGCGGGCCCGGAGGTCGTCGGCGATCAGCCCGGCGGACGCGGGGTCGGCCGCGACCAGCTCGAGGCTGGGCCGGTCCCACTCGCTGCGCAGGGCGTCCAGGTCGCCGTCGTACTTGACCCGGCCGCGGTCCATCAGCAGCGCGTGCGACTGGAGGGCCTCGATCTCCTCGAGGCGGTGCGAGGAGATGAGCACGGCGAGCTGCTCCTGCGCGACCAGGCTGGTGATGAGCTCCAGCAGGCCGTGCGCGGCGATCGGGTCGACCGCGCCGGTCGGCTCGTCGAGGATGAGCGCGCGCGGGCCGGGCAGCAGCGCCCGGGCCAGCCGCAGCCGGGCCTTCATGCCGGCCGAGAGGCCGGCCACCACGGACTGCATCTGCGGGATCAGGTTGACCTGCTCCATCACGTGGTCGATGCGCTCGGCCAGCAGCTTGCGCGGCATGCCCTGCAGGCGGCCGTGCATCTGCAGGTTCTCCCGGCAGGTGGCGCGCATGAGCAGGCTGCGGTCCTCGGCGGGCATCCAGCCGACGACCTGGCGGATCCGCTCCGAGTCGCCCTCGGCGTCGAGGCCGAGCACCTTCGCGGTGCCGCTGGTGGCGGTGGTCAGGCCCATGATGATGCGGAACATCGTGGTCTTGCCGGCGCCGTTGGGGCCGACGATCGCGCAGATCGAGCCGGCGCCCACCGACAGGTCGACGCCGTCCAGGGCGCGCACGTTCTCGGTGAGGTGGGAGCGGGCGAACACCCGCATCCACCGGGGTGTGGGCTCGTAAACCTTGGAGAGCTGCGACAACACGATGACGGCGTCACCGCGCTGATCCGACTGACTCACAGAGACCTCACCGCACCCAACACTCCGGTCCGCCGCCAGCGCCGCCAGCGAGCGTGAAAAATGGCCTTGTCGACGGTGGCCGTGAGGCGCACCGGGACCCGCGCGCCACGGCGCAGGTAGTTCTGGCAGACCGTCCACAACCTGCCCCCGCGGCAGTCCGGATCGATCTTCTCGGCCAGGGCGACCAGCTCGGCGGCGTCGGCGGCCGGCTCCCCCAGCTCGTAGGACTGGCGGACGGCGATCAGCGCCTCCCGGGCCACGGCCCGCGCCGCCGACGCCCGCAGCCGGGGCGTGTCGACCGCGTCGCCGTCGTGCGCGAAGAACCACTCGAACGCCTTCCAGCGCTCGGTCAGGTCGGTCAGCACGCCGGAGAACTGCGAGGTGTGCATGTTGCCGCCGTGCACGCGGTAGAAGGCGAGGTCGACGCCATTGACCCGGCCGACCTGGGCCCGGGACGCGGCGCGCAGCCAGAGCAGGAAGTCGGCGGAGTGCGGCAGCTCCGGTTCGTACCCGACGAGCTCGCGCATGAGCGACGTGCGCAGCATGACCTCGGGGGTGGCCAGCGGGTTGCCGCCGCGGCGGCAGACCTGCTCGAGCCACTCGGGGCCCTCCCAGACGGTCCACGAGTGCACCCGGGTGCGGGGCTCGCGGGGCACGTCGACGAAGGTCGGCGCGAAGCCGTAGACCATGCCGACGCCGGGGTTGGACTCCATCAGCGCGGCCGACTGGGCCAGCGCGCCCGGCACGACCACGTCGTCGGCCGAGAGCAGGACCACGTAGTCGCCGTCGACGGCCGCGAGGCCGTCGTTGTAGGTGGCGATGTGACCGCTGTTCTTCTCGTGCGCGAGCAGCTTGACCCGCGGGTCGGCGGCGGCCAGCTCGCGGGCCACCTCGGCGCTGCCGTCCGGGGAGGCGTCGTCGACGATGAGCACGTCCATCTCGACACCGGGCTGGTCGAGGACCGTGCGCACGCACTCGGGAAGGAAGTGGCCGTAGTTGTAACAGGGGATCACTACCGAGATCCGGGGGCGGCCTCTCATCAGCCGTGGTGCCGTTTTGACGGTCATGACGTACCCAGACACCTTTCTCTGTATCGATGAACAGGCTCCCGCACCCTGAGGAGCCGAGACAACCGCCGCCCGTGTCGGGAAGTCGATACGGACGGCGGTCGTGTTAGGACGGTGGGCCTACTGCTTGACGAAGAGGACGTCCACCCAGTAGTTGTGCTTGCCCGTCGCGGTCGGCGCCTCGCCGCCGTTGCCGTAGCGGTAGACCGCCCCGGTGGCCGGCACCCGCAGCGGCGCCGCGACGAGACCGTCGGCGAGCCCGTTCAGGTCGACCGCGTAATAGCCGGTGGTGGTGTGGTACGAGGCCGTGTACTCGACGCCCGGCGTGATCGTGACGGCCTTGTCGAACAGCACCGTCTGCCAGCCCGAGGCGGTCTCGTCCTGGAAGGTCGCGGTCGCCAGGACCGCGCCGTCCGGGCCCCACACCGTGCCGGTGTGCGTGCCGGTGTTCTTCGCGCCCTTGTAGAACCGGACACCGGTGACCGTGCCGGGCACGTCAGCGACGAACCTCACACCGACCTCGAGGGCGCCGGCGTCGTCCCAGCCCGCCACCGACGGGGTGGCGTCGGCCGCGAAGATCCCGACCGGCGGGCCGGCGCTCGCCGGCGGCGTCGGGGTCGGGTTCTCGACCAGCGGCTCGCTCGGGCTCACCGAAGGCGACGCGCTCGGAGACGCGCTCGGCGAGGTGCTCGGCGAGGCCGACGGGGACGTGCTGGGCGAAGCCGACTCCGAGGGAGACGCGCTGGGCGAGACCGACGGCGAGACCGACGGGGACGCGCTCGGCGAGACCGACGGCGAGACCGACGGGGACGGCGACGGCGTCGTCGGGCTGACCGTCGTGCCCTCCGCCACGAACAGCGGGTCCACCCAGTAGTTCGTGTCGTTGTACGACTCGTTCGGGAAGGAGCCGTTGCCGTACCGGTAGACGCCGTTGCCGCCCGCCGGAGCGCTCAGCTGACCGCGGGTCAGCTCGGTCTCGAAGTAGTGCGCGTCGCCGGCGTAGTGCCCGTTCGGCGCGTGGTACGACGCCACGTAGGTGGTCCCGGCCGTCGCGTCCACCGGCTCGTCGAAGTAGACCGTCTGCCATCCGGTGGCGGTCTCCGACTCGAACACCGCGCTGGTGATCGGGTCGCCGTTCGCGGCCCAGATCGACCCGGTGTGCGTACCCGTGTTGCCCGCGCCCTTGTAGAAGCGCACGCCGATGATCTCACCGTCGGTCGCCGGCTCGAACTTCACGCCGAGCTCGACCGCCGTCGGATCGTTGACCGACGCGGTGGCCGGCGCCGCGTTGACCGGGAACAGCCGGCCCACGTACGCATCGGGGTCGGTGGTGAAGGTCCAGGTGAACGGCTCCTCCATCGCGTTGCCGTCGACGTCCGACGCGGTCACCGTGGCGGTGTACGTGGCCGGGGTGGTCAGCGCCGCCGCCGGGGTGAAGGTGGCGGACCGGGTGCCGGAGGCGTAGGACACCGAGCCGGCCACCGGGGCGTTCGCGGCGTCGCGGACCGTGAACTGGATCGACGACTCGGTGACCTTCTCGCTGAAGGTGGCCTTCGGCTTGACGTCGGCGGCCGCGTCGACGGCGCCGGCCAGCGGGCTCACCGCGACCACCGACGGCGGGGTCGTGGCGGACGGCTTGAACATGACGTCGACGTAGTAGTTGGTGTCCTGGAACGACTCGGTCGGCGCGCCGGTGCCGTAGCTGAACAGGCCGGACCGGTGTCCCGGCCGCGACGGGTCGGCGGCGAGCGGGCCCGCCTTCACGCCGTAGCTCAGCGCCCACGCGTCACCCGAGTAGTGCCCGCGCGGCGCGTTGTACGAGGCGATGTAGCTGGTGCCCTCGTCGACGTTGACCGGCTGGGAGAACTCGACCTGCTGCCAGCCGGACTCGGTCTCGTCGGAGAACGTCGCCTTCGCGATGCGCTCGCCGTCGGCGGTCCAGAGCGTGCCGGTGTGGGTGCCGGTGTTGCCGTCGCCCTTGTAGAAGCGAATGCCGGTGACCAGGCCGTCGGTCTGCGGGGTGAACCGCACGCCGAGCTCGGCCTGCTGCTCGTCGTTGATGCTCTCGACCTTCGGCTTGGCCTGGCCGAACATCGTGCTCACACCGGTGAGCGTGAGCTGCCGGGAGGCCGGCTCACCCTTGTTCGCGCTGTCGTCGATGCCCCGGACAACCACGGTCTGGCTGCCCATCCCGGTGCTGTGGAACGAGTACGTCCAGGAGTCGGTGCCCTCCGCCGGGTGCCAGCTCTCGCCGCCGTCGGTGGAGACCTCGACGCCCGCGACGACGCCGCCGCCGGTGTCCGAGGCGGTGCCGGTGAGGGTCACCTTCGCGCCGTTCTTGACGCTGGTGTTCGCCGCGGGCGAGCTGATCACCGTGGTCGGGCCGACCTTGTCCTCGGACGCGGTGGCCGGCTGGAGCTCGGACATCAGCGTCGCCGGCTGGGCGTCCATGTCGGCGAGGAGGTTGACCGTCGCCTGCTGCATGTTGACGTCGGCCGGGTCGCCCCGGGTCGGGTCGTGCTCCTCGTCCAGGCCCCAGGCGTACTGGATGGTGCCGGCCGAGAAGACCAGCGCGCCGCTGTCCGCCTTGTAGAGCGTCATGTGGTGCGTGGTGGTGCCCGCCGAGACCGTGTTGCCGAAGTCGCGCAGGTATTCCGGCGTCGGGCCGGTCGTCTCGGAGAGCCGGATCAGGCCGGCCGGCCGGAAGCCGTTGTCGAGGTCCTCGTCCGACTCGTAGCCGACGGTGTTCTCGGTGAAGCTGATCGAGCCGTTGGCGGACAGGTCCTCGGCCGCGGTGTTGTTCCACAGCCGCAGGCCGGCCATCCGGCCGGGCACGGTGAGCGGCAGCTCGTTGTGGTTCGACATGTAGACCGTGCCGGTCAGGCCGTTCTCCGGGTTGCCGGCGCCCTTCGCGGTCGACGAGGCGAATCGCGGGTCACGCCAGGTGCCGGTCCACTCGTCGGACGGGTCGATGTCGTCGTTGCCCCAGGTCTCCTTGTACGAGACGAGGGTCCGGTACGGGGTGTTGCTGCCGTCCGCGCTGGGCTCCCAGCGGGTCCGCCAGTAGACCTCGTTGCCGCTGAAGAACGCGAGGTTCACCCCGGCGTCGCGGGCCGCCTCGACGTTGGCGCGCTGCGGGCCGGACCAGTACTCGTCGTGGCCGACGGAGAGGAACGTCCGGTGGTTCTTGATCAGCGAGCCGTACCGGTCGGTGTCGACGTCGGTGGTGTAGCTGATGTCGTAGCCGTTGCGCTCCAGGAAGCGCAGCATCGGGTACTCGTTGGCGAAGAGCCAGTCGCGCGCCGTCACGCCCTCGCGGGTCGCGTAGGGGCGGTTGTAGCTGAGCTTGTAGGCCCGGCCGTTGGCGTCGCCCTCGTAGAAGCTGGAGCCGCCGTACTTGTTGTAGGCCTGCCAGGTGGCGTCCGACGTCTTGAAGAACAGCGCGGAGTGGCTGGCGTCGTTGCGGACGACGAACGGGATGTGGCTGTCGCCGCCGGTGTCCTCGCGGCGCAGCAGCGCGATGTAGAGCCCGGAGACCGCCGTCGACGGCACGGCCCAGGAGGCGGAGACGCCCCACTCACCGCATTCGAAGGCCTCCGTGGCCGGGTCCTTGCGGCAGTCCGGCTGGGACTGCGGCAGGTCCACCGACGGGTTCACGGTGTCGATGTAGCGAGCGCCGTCACCCTTGTAATATCCAAGCCGATAGATCTTAATCTCATAGTCGTCGGCGTCGGTTTTCACCTTGAAGTCGATCGTGCCGCCGACATTCACGCTGGCGTCCGTGGTAAAGCCCTGGATAGTGGGATCACCGGCACCGAAGATCTGCCATTCCGACTTCGGCGAGCCGTCCTTGGAATTCTCGCAGACGATCGGGTTCACAGCCGGAGCGCACGGGTCCGTCGCTGCTGAGGCCATGGTCGGGACCGCCACGGCGGCCGCGCCGGCAACGATCACGGAAACCGCGGCCCACATTGATCGACGATTGCCCATTCTTTGCCTGAGTGCAATGAAAGGGTTACGTAAAGCGACATTGTCGCGTCGAGGAAACACTGCTTCGCCACCCACTCTTCAACGCCTCTGCTCCCACGACGGAGAGGCGGCCTGAATGTAACCGCCGACGTCTCTGGCGGCCACCTTCAGCAGGTTTTTATGATCACGACGACCGGCCGGGGCCGGTAGTCCTTTTGGCCACCTCGTGACGAGGCGGCGCAGTCAGTCTCCGAGACCCCGCGACCGCGAGGTGCGGACCTCATGCGAGGGATGGGTGAAGCGCCACACGGTGGCGCAGGCGCCGATCATGAGTGAGATGACCGTCGCGTAGGTGCTGAAGCTCAGCGAGTCGAAGAACGCCGCCACGAACAACGCGCCGAGCTGCGCCGAGATGAGGGCGGCGCACAGGTGCCGCTGCTCCTCGCTGCCGGACCGGCGCCAGGCCATCACGGTCAGCGTGATCGCCGTGACGTGCAGCGCGGCCAGGGCCGCGACGCCGAGAATGCCGCCGTTGAGAGCGAGGGTCAGCCACTGGTTGTCGAGGATCTGGTACTGCGGCGGGATCCACGTCCCGGTGCCGCGGCCCAGCCAGGGGCGCTGGGCGAAGTAGTGCCCGACCATGCCGTACCGATCGGTCCGGGCCTGGATGCTGGTGTCCTCGTTGGCGCCCGTGAACAGGTCACGGATGGTGCCGAGCAGGCCCGGCTTGGCCACCATGAGCACGCCCATGAGGCCGACGCCCATGGCGAAGATGTTGTAGCGCATGCGCCAGCCCCAGACCGGCAGCATCGCGGCGAGCGCGATGCCGGCGGCCACGACGCCGGTGCGGGAGATGGTGAGCGGGATGGCCGCGGCGACGAGCAGCGCCGCGACGAGGAACAGGCGCCGCCGCCACTTCTCGACCGAGAAGCGCGCGAAGTGGATCGCCAGCGGGAGCGCGACCGCCATGCACGCGCTCATCTCGATGTAGTGACCGGTGGTGCTGGCCACCCGGATCGCGGCGCCCCGCGTCTCGAAGTCCGGCATGTAGCCCTTGGGCTGCAGGCCGGGCACCATCAGGTACTGCGTGACGTCGAGCTTGAGGACGGCCTGGAACATCGCGACGACCGCCATGAAGGCCGAGCACCAGACGAAGACCCGCAGGACGCCGTTGAGGCGCTCCCAGTTGGGCAGGCCGTCCGCCATGATCAGGATCACGCCGGTGAAGGCCAGCATCATCAGCAGCGCCCGGTCGGCGCCGTTGGCCTCCATGACCGAGAGGCCGCGCAGGAAGCCGACGGCGTACGACACGAGCATCGCCACGACGTAGGCCAGGACCGCGAAGCGGATCGGGTTCGGCCCGACCATCACCAGGTTCGGGTTGAGTTTCGCGGCGATCCACCAGAACCACATGAGCAGGGCCACGACGAGCGCCGGGCGCCCGACGTCGGTCATGCCGGGGAGGATCAGCGACGCCGGGATCAGCGTCAGCAGGCAGATCATGAGGCTGAGCAGGACACCCGCGTCCAGCCGCATGAACCGCCGGCGCGTGGCGTAGGTCCGGGAGCCGACGAACGACGGCTCCAGATCAGCGAGCTGCGGGGCGGTGCTCAGGCTCACTGACGATCCTTGTTCTCACCACGCCGTCCGTACATCCCGCCGTAGATGTTGTTGGGCAGAACGATCGTGGCGTCGGCGGGCGGCGGCGACTTGGGCGCGTCGATGCCGTTCTTCGCCTCGCCGCCGTTCGCGGCCGGAGCGGCGCCGCCGTTCGCGGCGCCGTTGACCGGCGTGCTCCCGGCCCGGGACATGGTCGGCGCGGTGATCCGCACGGTCCGGTCCAGACCGGCCCGGTCGGCGAGCGACTGCACCGACTGCATCGGCTGCACCGGCTGCGGGGCGGCCGAGCTGCCGTTGCGCTGCACCGGCACCGGCGACGAGGTCTCGGTGGTGGCCGGCGCCTCGGGACCCGCCTCGAGCAGTTCCCTGCGGCGGTTGCGGCGGCGCATGTAGGCGTCGACCGAGATGGTCAGCGCGGCGGTGAGCAGCAGACCGGCGCCGGCGACGGCGACCAGGGCACGCTTCACCTTCGACGTCGACTCGGTGACGTTGCTGCCGAGGTCGAGGCGCTTCGTGCTGATCATCTCGTTCTTCGGGGCGCCGTAGGACTCCTGAAGGGCGAGCACGTTGTTGTCGAAGTTCTTGGCGAGGAAGTCCACCGTCTTGGTGGCCTCCTCCTTCGAGCTGCCGACCACCTCGAACGTCACCAGCGGGACCTGGTTGCTGGTCTCGACGGTGAAGTTGGTGCTGAGGTCGGCGGCCTCGAGCTGCTCGACGATCTCCTGGTCCTGGACGGTGACCGAGCCGGCCGCGCTGAGCGCGCCGAGGCCGAGGTCCAGCCAGGGGTTACGGGCGACCTCGGTCGGTGTCTTGACCTTGGTGTCCGGGGTCTGCAGAACGGTCGACGGGGTGACGAGCTGAACGTGGGCGGTGGCGATGTAGTCGGGCTCGACACTGGTGAACGTCCACGCCGCGCCGCCGATGGTCAGCAGGAGCATTGGCGCGGCGACGTACCAGCGTCGTAGAACCAGCCGCGTCAGGTCCCAAAAGTCCACTATTACCCTCTCACCGGAATCTTGCCGTCACGGCTCTCTCGCCCATGATGGAAGCAGCGCACCCGGACCTCCGGGAGGAAGTCCGAACCCCGACACTAGTCAAATCTGGTCCGGACGGATGTCCGTCGAACCGGCAGTCTGCCCGCTACAGTTCGGGCACCGACCTCCGAGATGGGATGATGCCGCAACGCTCCCGCGGCGATCATCTGGCCCCGCCGCGCCTTTGCAGCGGCCCCGGTCCTGCCGGCCTTCCCACACGATGCACCGGAGAATGATTGCATGAAACACGCCCGGAAAATCGGCCTCGTCGCAGCTGCTGCTGTGGTAGCGGCAACAGTGGGCATCTATAGCGTCACCCGCGGAGACGACGAGGACCCGGCACCGGTGTCGGGCGATGCCCCGAAGGCCGCGGCGCCTCTGACGGACAGCGGAGAATTCGTCCCGTCGTACTACGAGAAGTGGCCGAACAGCCTGCCTTCCTCACCGGATTTCTTCCCGATCGGCGTCTGGTTGCAGGATCCGAACCGCGAGCGCGACGGGAAGAAGAACTCGGTCAACTACAAGAACGCCGGCATCAACACGTTCCTCGGGCAGTGGGAGTTCCCCACCCGTGAAGACTCGGCGGCGCGGCTCAGAACACTGCGTGAAGACGGCCTGTACGTCTTCGCCGGCGACGAGGTCGGCACCGCCGCGGTGATGGACGGATCGCTCGCCGAGACCGAGGGCCTCACCGGCTACCACCTCGGCGACGAGCAGGACATGAGCACCAACCCGAAGCACATCACGCCGAAAGAGGTGACCGAACAGGCCCAGCGGATCAAGGCGCTCGACCCGAGCCGCCCGATCTACAACAACTGGGGCAAGGCGTTCGCCCTCTACCCGTGGGTCGGCGCGCACGACGACGAGGCCGGCCTCAAGCAGTACTGCTCCGAGGTGGACATCTCGTCCTCCGACTACTACGCCGCGACGGACGGGTACGAACCGGCCGACAAGCACCTGCCGAACTACTACGGGCAGGCCGTGACGAACACCCGCAACCTGTGCGGAGCGTCCAAGCCGGCGTGGGGCTTCGTGGAGACCGGGCACCCGTTCGCCGACGCGCCGGGCAACTGGCCGCCGTTCTCGAAGGACGGGACGATCGAGCCGGCCGCCGTCGAGGCCGCGGTCTGGAGCATGCTGGCGCACGGCGCGAACGGCATCGTCTACTTCGTGCACGACTTCTTCAAGGGCGGCCTCACCGAGGACGGCCTCTTCGACCACCCGGAAACCGTCAAGACGGTGACCCGGGTCAACGCCGAGGTGCAGTCCCTCGCGCCGATCCTGAACGCGCAGCGCCAGCCGGCCGGGCTGACCGCGAAGGGCGCCGACGCGACGCTGCGGGCGGACAAGCAGGGCACGTACGTCGTGGCCGCCGAGAACACCGGCAACGGCGGCGACGCGTCCTTCACGGTGGCGGCCGCCGCCGGCGCGACGGTCGAGGTGGTCGGCGAGAACCGCACGGTGAAGGCGGACGCGTCCGGCACGTTCACCGACGAGTTCGACGGCTGGGGCCACCACGTGTACAAGATCCCGGCATAGGACGCCAGGACGCCTGGACGGCGGCGGGGAGATCAGGCGACGATCTTCTTGCCGCTGTCCAGCCAGTGGTTGCCCGACCACCTGTTGCCCGGCATCGAGCCGTCCCAGCCGGCCACCGGGCCGTAGTAGCCGCACTTCGGGTAGATCTTCCGGCCGAACGCGTTGTTCAGGAACCGGGTGTTGCGCGCCTTGAACTTCGGGTCCTTGTCGTCGGCCGCGTCACCGGCCCAGATGGCGTAGCTGCCACCGCCGTTGAACAGGTTGTTCTCGACCAGGATGTCGTCGAGCACCGCGTAGTCGCCGATCAGCGCGAGCGCCATGCCGCCGAACGGCACCTCGTTCATCTCCAGGTTCGAGCCCCGGATCACCAGGTGCGAGCCGCCGTTCGACTGGAACGCCGCGTTCTCGCTGTTGCTCGTGCCGTAGAGGTCGTGGATCCAGGAGTCCTCGATCACCACGTTGTCGTTCGGCTGCACGCCGCGGGCCATGCCGTGGATGTCGCACCGGCGGCAGGTGAAGCCGGAGCCGCCGAGGCCGGCGCCGCGCGCGTGCACCTTCGCGCCGTCGATCTCGACGTCCTCGATGAGCACGTTCTTGACGTTGTCGGCGACCTCGAACTGCCGGGCGCTGCCACACGAGCCGCCGCGGATCAGCGACTTGCGGACGGTCACGTTGCTGGCCCGCACGATGACGCACTTGGCCTTGACGCCCTCCAGGACCGTGCCGGCCTTCGTGATGGTCACCTCGCCGACGGTCCTGAGCTTCGTGCCCTCCGGGACGCCGGTGTCGTCCGGGCCGGGGTAGCCCGACGTCTTCTTCGACTTCGAGGGAGACGGCTTCGCAGAGGCCTTCTTCGAGGGCGATCTGGACGTTTTGCCGGGCGTCGGCGACGGTTCACGTGACGGCCCGGCAGACGCCGCCGTCACCGACGGCTGCACGAACGCCGCCGGCTCATCCCCCGAGGACTCCGGCGACCCGACGAACCGCGTCGCGGCCACCGCCCCGGTCGCCAGCAGCACTCCCAGTGCCACCCCCACGGCCACACCGACCGCCTTCGGCCGACGATGACGCCCGCCGCCCTGCTGCTGCTCCCCGCTCACTTCTCCCGCACCTTCGTCTCGTCGTGCGCCCCGGACCGCTGGCGCGGGATCGGCGCGGCCGGCCGGCCCCATCCCGACTTCACATCCCAGCCCGGCGACCGCCGCTTCGCCTCGGCCAGCGCCACGATCCCGGCGTAGCAGACGGCCGACGGCAGCAGAGCCGGCTTGCGGCGCACGACCGAGCCGAGCCACGCCCACTGGTTGGGCCCGGCCACCGGGTCGAGGGCGAGCACGTGCCCCTCCGCCCCGGCGTCCACGTAACGCCAGAACTCGGCATTGCCGTCTCGCGCACGCGCGACACGACGTACAAGATCGCTTGAGGTCTTGGGAGCACCCACCCGGACCGGCGTCGCGACCTCGGCCTTCTCGGAGGCCGCCACGATCGCGTCGAGGAACATGTCGTCGGCCGTGATCTCCGGAAAGCGGTCGAACCGCGAACGGGCCTCGCGGGAGAGCGCGATGACGCCGCGGCCGAACAGCCGGCGACTGAAGACGGGCAGCCGGCCGTTGATCGCGTAGAAGGCGCGGACCGGCCAGGCCGAACCGGACGCGTCGATCTCCCGGCCCGGGACGGCGGCCTCGATGCCGGGCTCGGCGACCGCCGCGGCGAGCTGACGCAGGAGTGCCGCCGTGACCGGGATGTCGGCATCCTGATAGATCAGTACGTCACCGGTGGCGATCGCGTCGGCGGCGTTGAACGCGGCGGTCTTCGACGGCGTTGCGATATCGATCACACGCACGCCGTAGGATCGGGCCACATCGGCCGTATCGTCGGTGCATCCGTTGGCAGCGACGATCACTTCGATGTCGGAACCGAAGTCGGGATCCCCCAGCAAATCGGAGAGAATCCGGCCGATTCCGGCGGCCTCGTTGTAAGCGGGCATGATGACGCTGATAGACACGCGTGTGATCGTCACGGCTCCGATCGGATGAGGCAACCCGTCGAACGGAGGGAACCGTCTATCGTTTCGTCGCTCTTGCCAGTGGCGGGACGCCGGTAGGTTCTCCATGTGTCTAGTGCCCAGGAAACCGTTGCGCCCCAACGGAATCGAGTCGTCCTCCAGGGTGTCGGATTCGACCCTTTACACCAAGAAGATGTGGTCAATCGCGTTCTGGGTGACTTGTCGGCGGGCAAGGGCGGTCGCATCATCACCCCCAATGTGGACATTCTCCGGCTGGCGGGCTCCGACGCGGAGGCCCGCGCGCACGTCGAGTCCTCGACCGTCGTGGTCGCCGACGGCAAGCCGCTGATCTGGGCGAGCCGCATCGAGCGCAACCCACTGCCGGAGCGCGTCGCCGGCTCCGACCTGATCTGGAGCATCTCCGCGGCGATGGCCGCGACCGGCCGCTCGATCTACCTGCTCGGTGGTGAACCGGGCGCGGGTTCGCAGGCCGCCGCCGTTCTCCGGGACCGTCATCCTTCCCTGGGGATCGGGCACCTCAGCCCGGCCTACGGCTTCGATCAGCGGCCCGACGAATACCAGGCGATGCTCGACGAGGTCGCCGCCGCGAAACCCGACTTCGTCTTCGTCGGCCTCGGCTTCCCGAAGCAGGAGCGCGTCATCGAACGCCTGCGCCCGCTGCTGCCGAACGCCTGGTTCATGGGCTGCGGCGCGGCGATCGGCTTCGTGGCCGGCACGCACCGGCGCGCACCCAAGTGGATGCAGGACACCGGCCTCGAGTGGGTGCACCGGCTGCTGTCCGAGCCGGGCCGGCTCGCGAAGCGCTACCTGCTGCACGACGTGCCGTTCGCGGTGCGCCTGCTGTCCTCGTCCACTGTCGGCCGCTTCCGGAAAGGTGACGCTCGGTGACCACCCCTGACGTCTCCGTCGTCATCGTCTCCTACAACACCAGCGAGCTCACCCGGCGCTGCCTGCGCCTGCTGCTGGACAGCCGCACCCCGGACGTCAGCTTCGACGTGACGGTCGTCGACAACGCCTCGCACGACGGCTCCGCCGACCACATCGCGGCCGCGTTCCCCGAGGTCCGCCTCATCCGCCTGACCGAGAACGTCGGCTGGGGCCGCGCCGTGAACCGGGGCGCCACCGCCAGCGAAGGCAGCCACCTGCTGCTGCTCAACCCGGACGCCGCGCCGGTCGGCCACCCGGTCGCCGCACTCTTCGAGTTCGCCCGGGCCCACCCCGAGCACGGCATCTACACCGGCCGCACGCTGCACCCGGACGGCACCGACGACATGTACTCCTGCTGGGGCCTGCCGACGGTGTGGAGCAACTTCTGCTTCGCGACCGGCCTCTCCACGGTCTTCCCGGGCAGGGCGTGGGCCAACCCGGAGCTGCTGCCCGGCTACGACCGCCGTACCGTCCGCGAGGTCCCCGCCGTCTCCGGCTGCTCCATGCTGATCGAACGAGGACTCTTCAACCGCCTCGGCGGCTTCGACCCGATCTTCTTCCTCTACAGCGACGACATCGACCTCTGCACGCGCGCCGCCGCCCTGGGCGCCCGCCCGGTCGTCGTACCCTCGGCGTCGGTCATCCACGTGGGCGGCGCCTCCTCCAGCTCGGAGGGCCAGCGCATCAAGATCCTGCGCGGCAAGGCCACCTACGCCCGCCGCCACTGGTCCCGCCCTCGCGCCGGCCTGGCCATCGCCCTGATGAAGACCGGCGTGGCCTGGCGCGGCCTGGCGAAGGCGATAGTCGGCCGCGACCGCTCCCGGGGCGTCGACTGGCCCAAGGTCTGGCAGGAGCGCCGCACCTGGGCCGCGGGCTGGCCCGAGCTCGACGAGCCGCGCCCGCCGCAGAGCGCCCTCACCCCCGCCAACTCCCCTTCCTGATCGTTTCAAGGGGCTCCAGACACGGCGGCCGTTCGTCGGCCCGCACCCCCGCACGAGCGGCCGCCGTCCCTCTTCCTCTTTACATGGGTACGAAGGTGAGCGGCCGCTCCCAACCGCACCACAACCGTCCCCGGCCCACGACGCGGGCACCTGCCGGGTGAAGGCCGCCGAGCGCCTTTCGCTATCGGTGCATGGTCACCCCTGACCACTCCCCCACCAGCCGAAGCGCTACCGCCACCCCTCCCCCGCGTCCCGGCCACACACTCGCCGCCCGCAGTCCCCTCGGTCCGGCTGCAGCCGGCGTGACCCGGTGGGGGTAGGAGCCGTCGCCCGCGAAGGGCTGGGGCGGCTGGGACTGGTCAGGGGTGACCGATGCAGCGATAGCGAAAGGCGCTCAACGGCCTTCACCCGGCAGAAAGCCCGCGTCGTGGGCCGGGGACGGTTGTGGTGCGGTTGGGAGCGGCCGCTAATCTTCGTACCCCTGAAAAGGGCGCACCCACCACGTGACCGTCAGTAGGCGCCGGAGCTCCGGACGACCGCGCTGACCGTGCGGGCGAGGATGGCGAGATCCATGGCCATCGACCAGTTCTCGACGTAGGTGAGGTCGAGGCGGATCGATTCCTCCCAGGAGAGGTCGGAGCGGCCGGAGACCTGCCAGAGGCCGGTGAGACCGGGTTTGACCACTAGGCGGCGGCGCATGTCGGCGGGGTAGCCGGCCACTTCGGCAGCGAGCGGCGGGCGGGGGCCGACCAGCGACATGTCGCCCTTGAGGACGTTCACCAGCTGGGGCAGCTCGTCCAGGGAGTATCGGCGCAGGAAGCGGCCGATCGGGGTGACGCGGGGGTCTTTGCGGATCTTGAAGAGTTCGCCGTCGTGCTCGTTGAGGGCCTTGAGTTCGGCCAGTTTCGCCTCGGCGTCGACGACCATCGTGCGGAACTTGTAGAGCACGAAGAGTTGTCCGTCTTTGCCCACTCGTTCCTGGCGGAAGATCGCGGGGCCGCGGCCGCCGGGTCCGAAGGCGACGAGCGCGGCGACCACGGCGAGCAACGGTGAGATCACGGTGAGCAGCAGGAGGGCGCCGACACGGTCGAAGAGGTTCTTCACGAATCGGGCGCTGCCCTTGAGGCGCGGGTGTTCGACGTGGAGCATCGGGAGGCCGTCGACCGGGCGGATCGTGGTGCGGTCGCCGGCCACGTCGACGAGGGTGCTCGCGACGATCAGGTCGATCTCGTCGCGCTCGAGTTGCCAGGCGAGGCGGCGCAGGGCCGGGCCGTCGATCTCCGGGCAGGAGAGGACGACGACGGTGTCGGCGTCGGAGCGGGCGACCGCCGTGGCGACGCCGTCGAAGGTGCCGTAGATCGGCGGGAGGCCGTCCACGAAGCGGCTGCGGGTCACGCCCGGCGGCAGGCAGGCGCCGATCACGCCGAGGCCGTGGAAACGCTCACGGCGCAGCCGGCGGGCCATGTCGGCGACGGCGCGCTCGTGACCGACGAGAATGACGCGGTTCAATCGTTCGCCGCGCGCCCAGGAGCGGTGCAGCATCTGCCGGAACACGTAGCGGGCGAAGATGTCGACGGCGATCGCGAGCGGCATCGCGATAATCACGTAACCGCGCGCCAAACGAAGGTCGAACGAGAAGGAAACAATGGCGAGGCCGGCCGTGAGCGCCAATCCGGAACGGAACACCCGGGCGTACTCGTCGGTGCCGACGAAAAGGTGGCGTGGCTCATAGGCCCGGTTCATCGCGAGGCATGCGATCCACGCCAATGGCAAAAGCGCCGTGATGATCAGGTAGCCGCGGTTGTAGGGCTCGGTGCCGGTCGATCCGAAACGGAGGACCAGGGCCCAGGAGGCCGCACAGAGGCCGACGACGAAATCGATGACCCAGAGTCGCCGGGTGTAGCGGCTCTGCCAGCTGGCGCGGGCCTTGGTGGCGCGGGGACCGGCCTTGAGCTGCCGTGCCTCCTCAGCGAGATCGAGCGTCTCCACTGATTCGATTGTTTGCACGCTCATGCCCCCGTATCGACTGCGATCAACCTTACGTCCGATTCACCCGGCATGGCCGAGATGCCTGGAGAGTGGGACATCAGACCGAAATTCCCCTTGGGTGGAAACCCGTGCGACACACCAGACAGACTGCTGACCCACGCACGATCGCGCTACATCTTTCCGTTCGACGAGAATGGCGGATCGGATGAGGGCGAACGCCATAGCAGGGCAACACATCCGAATCGGACGATACCGAAAAGCCGTGATGGATCATCCCACATCCGCGCCGGGAACCGCTTCCGGCGGCCCCGGCTAACACCCGCCGCGCGGGCGGTCAATCGGCCACTTAGGACGATGCACGGTCGTGATTCTGACGCAGCGTTGCGACATGGTCACGGCATTCGTCATAACGGGGCAAAAGGCCGGCGGTGCGGGCCTCCTCGAGCGTCGGCGCCTCGCCGTCCTTGCCCGAGAGGAGCGGCGTTTCCGCAGGCCAGGAGATGTTCAGGGAGGGGTCGAGCGGGTGGATGCCGTGCTCGTGGCCGGGGCGGTACTCGGCCGAGCACAGATAGGACACGGTGGCGCCCTCGGTGAGCGCGCAGAAGCCGTGACCGAGGCCCTCGGCGAGGTACACCGCCCTGCGCTCCTCGTCGTCGAGGCGCACCGCCTCCCACGCGCCGAAGGTCGGCGACCCCACCCGGATGTCGACGATCACATCCAGCACCGCGCCTTTGACGCACGTCACATACTTCGCCTGCCCGGGCGGGACGTCAGCGAAGTGGATCCCGCGCACGACGTCACGCGCCGAGACGGAGATGTTGCCCTGAGCGAGATTCAGGGGGTGGCCGACGGCCGCCGCGAGGTGATCGAAGCGGTAGAACTCGAGGAACGTGCCCCGGGCGTCGCGGTGCTGGACGGGCGTCACCTCGTAGGCGCCCTCAATGGTCAGTGGCCGGATTTTCATAGGACTCCCCCGTATCTTCCGGTTTCCAGAAGACGGATCAGATACTGGCCGTAACCGCTCTTGAGCAGAGGGTCAGCCAGCTCGCGCAGCCGGTCGTCGGAGATGAAACCGAGTCGCCAGGCCGCCTCCTCGACGCAGCCGATCTTAAAGCCCTGGCGTTCCTCGATGACCCGCACGTACTCCGAGGCCTGGACCATGGACTGGAACGTGCCGGTGTCCAACCACGCCGTGCCACGGTCGAGAACGGTCACGTCGAGCCGGCCCTGGCGCAGGTACTCCTCGTTCACCGCAGTGATCTCCAGCTCGCCGCGGGCGCTGGGCGTCAGCTTCGCGGCGATCTCCACCACGTCGGCGTCGTAGAAGTAGAGGCCCGGCACCACATAGGTCGACTTGGGCTTCGCCGGCTTCTCCTCGATCGAGAGCACTTTGCCCGATTCGTCGAACTCGACGACTCCGTAGCGTTCCGGGTCGGCTACCGGATAGGCGAAGACCCGGCCGCCGTCCGGCTGATCGAACCGGGACAGCTGTCGCCCGAGGCCCACGCCGTGGAAGATGTTGTCGCCGAGGATGAGGGCGACCGGCTCGTCCCCGATGAAGTCGGCGCCGATGCGGAACGCCTGCGCGATCCCGTCCGGTTTCGGCTGCTGGGCGTAGGTCAGCTCGAGGCCGAACTGCGTACCGTCACCGAGCAGTCGCTCGAAGTGAGGCTGATCCTCCGGTGTGGTGATCACCAGGATCTCGCGGATCCCGGCCGATACCAGAGTGGTCAGCGGATAGTAAATCATCGGTTTGTCGAAGATGGGCATTAGCTGTTTGGACATGGCCTTGGTAATCGGCCAGAGTCGGGAGCCGGTACCTCCGGCCAGCAAGATTCCGCGCACCGGGGAACCCTAAACAGTGGGCGCCAGCGTCTACACTCCCCACCCGTGCAGATTTTCGTAACCGGTGGTGCCGGCTTCATCGGATCGGCCTACGTGAGGGCCCTCTTGCAGGACGAGTTCCCGGGGGCAGCCGGAGCCTCGGTGACCGTTCTGGATCTGTTGTCCTATTCGGGTAATCGCGCGAACCTCCCGGTGTCGGATCCCCGACTCCAATTCGTTCAAGGCGACATTTCCGATTCCGACCTGTTGCGTGACCTGCTTCCCGGTCACGACGTGGTGGTCCATTTCGCCGCCGAATCACATGTCGACCGATCCATCAACTCCGCTGTGCCGTTCGTCACGACGAACGTGCTCGGCACTCAGGTCCTGCTCGACGCGGCGCGCGCGGCCGGCGTCGGGCGCTTCGTGCACGTCTCCACCGACGAGGTCTACGGCTCGATCGACGAGGGGTCGTGGACCGAGACCTGGCCGCTCGCGCCGAACTCGCCGTACGCCGCCTCGAAGGCCGCGTCCGACCTGATGGCCCTCGCCGCGCACCGCACGCACGGCATGGACGTCGTCGTCACGCGCTGTTCCAACAACTACGGTCACCATCAGTTCCCGGAGAAGGTCATCCCGCTGTTCGTCACGAACCTGCTGGACGGCAAGAAGGTGCCGCTCTACGGCGACGGCGGCAACGTCCGTGACTGGCTGCACGTGTCCGATCACTGCCGGGGCATCCAGCTGGTGCTGGAGAAGGGCCGGGCCGGCGAGGTCTACAACATCGGCGGCGGGACCGAGCTCTCCAACCGGGAGCTGACCGGCCGTCTCCTCGACGCGTGCGGCGCCGACTGGGAGAGTGTTCAGCCGGTCGCTGACCGTAAGGGACATGACCGCCGCTATTCCCTCTCCATTGACAAGATCAAGAGCGAGCTCGGGTACGAACCACAGGTCACGCTCGACGAAGGACTCGCCGCGACGGTCGCCTGGTACCGCGAGAACCGGGCGTGGTGGGAGCCGCTGAAGGCACGGAGCGCCCTCTGATGCGCTGGGTGATCCTGGGTGCCGGTGGGATGCTGGGGCGGGATCTCCAGTCGGTGCTGGCCGATGCCGATGTCGTCGCGCTGACCAGGGCCGACCTGGACATCTCCGACTTGTCAGGCGTGCGGGCGGCGCTCGACGGCGTGGATGTCGTGATCAACGCGGCTGCCTGGACGAACGTGGATGCCGCGGAGTCGTCCGAGTCCGCCGCCACGGCGATCAACGGTGATGCCGTCGCGGGGCTGGCCTCGGTGGCCGGTGACCGGCTCGTCCACATTTCTACGGACTACGTGTTCGATGGGACGGCATCGGCGCCCATTGCCGAGAACACCCCGCAAAACCCGATCAATGCGTACGGGCGGAGCAAGGCCATCGGCGAGCAGGCGGTCCTCGCGGCCGGTGGCTACGTCGTGCGCACCGCCTGGCTCTACGGCGAGCACGGCCCGAACTTCGTGCGCACCATGCTGAACCTGGCCGCCTCCCGGGACACCGTCGACGTGGTCGACGACCAGGTCGGCCCGCCCACGTGGTCGTACGCCCTGGCCCGGCAGCTGGTGGCACTGGCCCGCTCCTCCGCTGCGCCGGGCGTCTACCACGGCACCGCGGCCGGCTCGACCACCTGGTTCGGCCTGGCCCGGGCCGCGTACGCGCTGGCCGGCCTCGACCCGGAGCGGGTGCGCCCGACCACGAGCGACAAGTTCGTGCGGCCCGCAAAACGTCCGTCCTACAGCGTCCTCGGCCACGACGCCTGGGCCGGGACCGGCGTGGATCCGCTCCCGGATTGGCACGCCATGCTCACGGAAGCGATGCCGGTTCTTGTCGGGGGGTCCCGCTAGGTTCTGCGGCATGTCCATCGATCTCAGCCGGGAGTCCGCTGGTCTCACGTGGGACGTCCTTGATGAGCGCGCCCGCGGCGGCGACGTCGCCGGGGTCACCGCGCTGCTCCTGGAAGCGTCCGAGGAGCAGCGCCTGGCCTTCGGCGCCGAGGTGCGCGCCCGGTTCGAGTCGATCCGGCCGGAGGACTGGTGGTGGTCGCGCTCCGATCCCAGCGGCGCGCGCGGCCTCGCCGTCCTCGCGAGCCAGCCGTCCGCGGCCCGCACGGCGTCGCTGCTGCTGCGGCCCGACATGCGCGGCAAGTGGGCGAAGATCCCGGTCGGCAGCGCCGCCGGGATCGCCCGCGCCCGCCGGCTGCCGTGGCTGGCCGACCTGGGCCGTCGCCTGTTCACCAAGCTCGACCGCGACGACCCGTGGCGCGCCGGCTGGCCCCTGATCGCGGCGCTGATGACCGAGGCCGGCACGACGGCCCCGGTCACGCCGGCGGTGGTCCGCGGCTGGCTGAGCAACCTGCGCCGGACGAACCTCACCCACCTCGACGTGATGCTGCCCGCCCTGTTCGAGTTCGACGAGCTGGGCTCCGCCCTGTCGGCGGCGACGGTCGGGGACCCGTCCATCGAGGCGTGGCGGGAGCAGCCGCGCCTCACCGCCGTCATCGCTGAACTGACCGTCGGCGGACGCCTCGATCGGAAGGTGGTTCTCGGCTCGACCGTCGACCGGCTGGCTCGTGGCGGGCGGCCGTCCGATCTGCGCGGTTTCCTCGAGCTGCACGAGGCCCTGGCGCCCACGGCCGGCGAGGTGGCGGCCCTCACCGGCGATTACGCCCGGATGCTCACCGTCGGACCGTCCACCGTCGCTTCCCTGGCGCAGGAGACGTTGCGGGCCACCGGCATCGACCTCACTCTGCTGCTGGAGATCAGCGAGGCAGTGCTGGTCCGCAAGGAGAAGGGCCTCGTCAAGCGACAGCGTGCCTGGCTCACCACCGCCGCCCGCCGGGACCCGTCCCGCGCCGCCGAGGTGGCCGCCATCCTGGCTGCGGCCGAGCCCGTCCCCGCGCCGGTCGTCCCGCTGCCGGCCCGGCTCGCCGCCGGCCCGATGCCCGCGCCGATCACCGGCGTGGCCGAGCTGGCCGGGGAGATCGCGGCCCTGCGGCACGACGAGACGGCCGAGCGCTGGGAGCGGATCCTGGCCGCGCTGGTCACCCTGAGACCCTCGACCGGTCCCGAGCCCATCCAGCGGCCCGGCGGCGATTCGCCGGCCGCCCTCCGGCATTCGGACGATCTGGCGCCGCTGCGGCATCTGCTGGATCAATACGACGGGGACATCAGCGAGATGCGGTGGCCGCTGCTGCCGCGCTACCGGCACCTCAACCTGGCGCTGCACGTTCTGCTCGCCCCGGACGGTTCCGGGGAGCCCGGCGATCCGCAACCGGTCGTCGGTGGTGCGCCCGACCGGCTCCTCGATCTGCGGGTCGCGGAGGTGGCCGCGCGGGTGCGGCGGTCCCCCGTACCCTTGCTCCTCTCGACACCCACCCACCGGGACGGGAATCTCGCAGCTGAAACGCTCGTGGCCCGGCTGCGGCAAGCAGCCGCCGAGGGGTGGGAGCCGTGGCCGATCGACTTCGAGCAGGCGTTGATCCGGCTGCCGCGCGGGACCGATGCGTCGGTGGCCGGAGAGCTGACGTGTGCGGCCGGGCGACAGCTTTCCGCATGGCTGGCCGGGGGTGGATTGCCGGATCCGATGAGTACGCGGCTCGTGCAGTCGGCGGAGAAGGGCGGCCCGCCCGCTCGCATCGTCGTCGATCTGACTCCGGCGCGGCCCGGGCGGCCGGCCGTCGAGGAGCAGTTGCTCACGCTGACGCGCTATCCGGTGCTCGCGTTCGACGCCCGCCGCTGGATCACGAACGCGTCGCTGCTCGCCGCGGCACTCCCCCATCATCGGGAGGTGAGCGCGGCGTGGTCGCTGTCCTCGTTCGCCGAGCTGGCCGACCGGGACCAGCGGGGTGGCGCGACCCTGCTGCCGGCGCTGGCCGAGCGGGACGGTCCGTTCGGGGCGGCGATGTCGCTGGCTGTGGCATACGCGCTGAGCGCTCGCCACGAGGTGGACCGCACGGCCGCGGTCGACGCGTTCCTGCTGATGGCGGCCGAGCCCGGCGCGTCCTTCGGGTCGGTCGTCGGGCGGGATCTCGGTGACCTCGCGGTTCGCGGGTTCGTGAAACTCAACCGGACCGTGCTCGCCCTCACCGACGCTCATCGGGCCGGCGCCTCGCGCG
This sequence comes from Actinoplanes sp. NPDC023714, assembly GCF_040639855.1. Taxonomy (NCBI): domain Bacteria; kingdom Bacillati; phylum Actinomycetota; class Actinomycetes; order Micromonosporales; family Micromonosporaceae; genus Actinoplanes; species Actinoplanes sp. NPDC023714. The sequence goes on along the minus strand of NZ_JBFAAR010000016.1, from coordinate 49,474 downwards.
CGGTCGGGGACGTCATCGCCGCCGCGCTGCCGGTGCTCCTTTCCGCGCCTCCTCGTGGGCTCGCCGATCTTCTCGCGCTCGGCTGCGAGGTCGCGATGGTCTGGCCGATTCCCGCGCTTGACGAGTTCGCTGCGGGTCCCGGCTCGACGCGGTTGGTGAGGGAGGCGCGGCGGCTGCGGGACGCGATCTATTCCCGGGGTGAGACTCGTCAACTTCGCGGGGGCGGATCACCGGACAGGGGGTAGATGTGAACTCATGACTCTTTCCAACAGCGGCACCATCGACCTGGGCGGCAAGAGCGTCCACCGGCTGGGGTTCGGCGCCATGCGGATCACCGGCGACGGCATCTGGGGGCCGCCGCGCGACCACGACGAGTCGATCCGGGTGCTGCGCCGCTCGGCCGAGCTCGGGGTCACGTTCATCGACACGGCCGACTCCTACGGGCCGGAGGTGTCGGAGAACCTGATCCGGGAAGCGCTGCACGACGGCAGCGGCTACGGCGACGTGGTGATCGCGACGAAGGGCGGCTTCACCCGGCACGGCCCGAACATCTGGCAGGTCGTCGGCCGGCCCGAATACCTCCGGCAGTGCATCCTGCTGTCGCTGCGCCGCCTCGGCGTCGAGCAGATCGACCTGTGGCAGCTGCACCGCATCGACCCGCAGGTGCCGCGGGATGAGCAGTTCGGCGTCATGAAGGCGTTCCTCGACGAGGGACTGGCGAAGCAGGTCGGTCTCTCCGAGGTGTCGGTCGAGGAGGTGAAGGCGGCCCAGGCGGCCGGACTGCCGGTCGCGTCCGTGCAGAACCGGTACAACCTGGGCGACCGCCGTGCCGAGGAACTGCTCGACTACTGCACGTCGGAGGGCATCGCGTTCATCCCGTGGGCGCCGGTCGACGCCGGCACGCTGGCTCGCCCGGGCGGTCCGCTGGAGACGGTCGCGAAGGCGCACCCGGGCACGACCACCGGTCAGCTCGCCCTGGCCTGGCTGCTGCGCCGCTCGCCGGTGATGGTGCCGATCCCGGGCACGTCCTCGGTGGCCCACCTGGAGGAGAACCTTGCGGCCGCGGACGTCCAGCTCACCGACGACGAATACGAGGCCCTCGCCAAGGCGGCTTAACCCTTGATGTGTACGGGCGACCGGCCGCCCCCTCTTCAGCCGTTGCGGGGGCGGCGGGCCGGCTTCCTCAGCCGTTGCGGGGGCGGCGGGCCACGGTGAACAGGTGTGTGTCGGGCCATTCGAGCGGGCGGCCGTCGAGATCGGTCAGCGAGGCTACCGGGGCGATGCGGTTCTCGACGATCCAGTCGTTGCGGAGCGGACCCGAGGCCGGGTCGAGGGTGAAGCCCACCTCGGCGAGCAGCTCCGACCACTCGGCGAAACTCAGGCCGCAGAACTGCTCGTGCGTCTCGGACAGCCAGTTGTCGGTGTAGTCCTTGCGCGTCAGGTAGTCCATCGCGGCCGCCAGCTCGATCCGCACCGCGTCGTCGCCCACCGGCTCGAACGCGCACGGGAACGCGAAGTCGACGGCGAACTGGTCGAGGCGTGCCCGGGTGGAGAGGCCGCCGACGTACTCCCGTACCTCCGCGGTGTCACGACCGGCCAGGTCGCGGCGCGGCTCGGCCGGGTTCGCGCCGTCGTCGGTGGTCAGGCGCAGGATGACGGACTTGCGCGGGTCGGCCGGGCCGCACACGTCGCTGTTGATCCAGACGCCGCCGGGTGCGGTGTGCTCGAAGATGCGGCGGGCGAACTGGAGCAGGGACTCGCGCTGCCGGCCGTACGACCAGATCTCGTGGGTGAGAGCGAACGTCAGCGTCGTGTCGATCGACCGGTCCGCGAAGATGGCGCCGCCGAGCACGTTGCGCCGGTAGAAGTAGACGTTGGCGTTGCGGAACACGCCCTGCGCCTTCTTGTGCACGCACTCCTGGTAGAGGTGCCGGGCCACTTCGACGCCGATCAGGTCGCTCTCGTGCAGCGCGGGCTCACGGTCGGCGAGTTCGAGCAGCGAGCCGGCCCCGCAGCCGACGTCGACGATCCGGCCGGGCTGCACGTACTGCCGGACCGCCTTCCACTTGCGGTCGGCCGCGTCGGCGAACGCCTCCACGTACGTCCGGTAGTCCCGCGTCGCGGTGAGCCCGCCCTCGTCGCCGACGAGCGGGTCGTTCACGACGGCGCGGATCGACTCGACCAGCCGGTAGCGCTCGAACACGTCGATGGTGGCGGGGTGCGCCAGCTTCCGCCACTCCTCGTCGCCCGCCGCGAGGCGCAGCAGGACATCCCAGGGACGGGCGGGGATCGTACGCAAGGAAGGGTCTGCCTCGACCAGCGCGACCGGAAATCCGAGCTTGCGGTAGAGGTCGGAGACCTCGGGGGTGGAACACGCGAGGATCGTGTTCTCCGGCGTCAGCTCGATGCCCGTCGCCACCGTGATGGTCTTGAGCGTGACCTCGGCGAACGCGTCGGTCGGGGCGGTGTCGAAGATCGGGACGACGAGCGAGCGCAGCCCGGTCTGCGCGCTGAGGCGCTCGATCGCGGCTTCCCGGCGATGGTACGGAACGGGGTTCCGCCGGGTGTTCTCGTGGTTCGCGGAGGTGACCGCCCAGACGATGGTTCTTTGGCCGGCCAGTTGGTGTAGATAGTCCGCCTGGAAACGGGTCAACAGGTGATGGCGACCGGGAAAGAGCACGAAAGACACCCATGATCATATCCCTTTCTGCACGTCATTGGCAGTAGCAACGTTGTCGCATGCCTAGTACCGGGGTTAGGGTGACGCTGTGTCCGGTCATCATCACCACCACCCGTTCGCACGGCACTCGCACGACTCCGCCGACAAGGTCGACAGCGCTCTCGAGTCGTCCCGCGAGGGCCTGCGCGCGCTCTGGATCTCGCTGGCCGGGCTCGGTGTGACCGCCGCGCTGCAGGCGTCGATCGTGGCGTTCTCCGGTTCGGTCGCGCTGCTCGGCGACACCGTGCACAACGTGGCCGACGCGCTGACCGCGGTGCCGCTCGCGATCGCGTTCTGGCTGGGCCGGCGGGCGGCGACCCGGGCTTATACGTACGGTTTCGGTCGCGCCGAAGACCTGGCCGGCATCCTGATCGTGGCGGTGATCGCCGCGTCCGCGGTGGCGTCGGCGTTCTTCGCCGTGAACCGCCTGGTCGACCCGCAGACGATCACGCACCTGCCCTGGGTGGCCGCGGCCGGCGTGATCGGCTTCGCCGGCAACGAGATCGTGGCGCGCTACCGGATCACCGTGGGCCGCCGGATCGGCTCGGCCGCCCTGGTCGCCGACGGCCTGCACGCCCGCACCGACGGCTACACCTCACTCGCCGTCGTCCTCGCGGCGGGCGGCGCCGCCCTCGGCTGGGGATGGGCGGATCCGGTCATCGGGCTCGTCATCACGGCGGCGATCGCGTTCGTGCTGAAGGACGCGGCGCGCGAGGTCTACCACCGCGTCATGGACCGGGTCGACCCCGCGCTCGTCGACCACGCCGAGAGCGAACTGCGCGCCGTCGCCGGCATCCGCGACGTCTCCGGCCTGCGGCTGCGCTGGATCGGCCACCACCTGCACGCCGAGGCCTGCATCGTCGTCGACGCGGGCCTGACCCTGCTGGCCGCCCACGAGATCGCCGCCGACGCCGAACACCAGCTGACCCACCACATCCCGCGCCTGACCGGCGCCACCGTGCACGTCGACCCCGCAACCCACCCGGGCGACGATCACCACGAGCACCTCTCCCACCACCGCCGGTCCCACGCGGCGGCGGCCTGACTGCCCGGCTGAACGCCAGGGCTGTCCGCGCGTCCGATTTGCCACCCTCCTGTGCAGCCAACCGGAGCTGGCTGAACACCAGGGCTGGGTCGGCGCCCGAAATGTCGCTCTCCCGTACAGCCAACCCGCACTGGCTGAACACCACGGCTGGGTCAGCGCCCGAAATGCCGCTCTCCCGTACAGCCAACCCGCACTGGCTGAACACCACGGCTGGGTCAGCGCCCGAAATGCCGCTCTCTGGTACAGCCCGGCTTTCGGGCCGGAGTCGACCGTGCGACCGGCTGCAGCACATGGCCGCCTCACGCCCGCTCCGCGAACCATGGACTGCAGCCGACCGACGGGCCGACCACGGGCTGCAGCCGCGTCGCGGGCCGGGCCGGCGAGTGGGCGGATTCGGCCGGCTGTGTCGGGTGGCACACCGTTCCGGGGGAGCCGCCGGCGGGCCGGACACGGCAAGATCCGTTCATGGCGCCTGAGAACATGACGACGCTTGTCACCCCGCTCGCCGGCTTCTGGCCGCACGCCACCGACGCGGCGGCGCAGCGGTTCGACGGTTCGGCGGTGCTCGATCTGCGGGCCACCGGCCTCGCCCCGCAGGCGCTGATCACCGTGGTGGTCAAGGAGGCGCGGCGGGCGCCGGCGCCGTCGCTGGTCACGCTGCTGCCCGAGAGGTACGAACCGGACGAGCTCCGAATCGCCTGGTCGGAATCGGACGTCCCCGAAGACGTGACGCTGGGCATGCTCTGCACGGCGGTGGCGGCCGACCTGCTCCTCGACGGGCTGGCCGACGACAATCCGGTGTGCTCGGTCGACCCGTACGCGAACGCTCTTGATGATCGACGCATCGCGGACCTGGTCGCACGGCAGATAGAGCAGGCCGACGCGGTGGTCGTGACCGGTCGCCCGGAGGGCGACGAGCCCTGGGAAGCCGATCAGATCCGGACACTCGTGCGTCGGCTGGCGCCGTGGGCGACGGTCCGCGACGAGCCCGGCGCCGACCTGTGCCGCCCGACGAGCCATCGTGCGCCGCTGATGCCGGTGGTGCGGGGCCTGAGCGGGCGTTCGGTGGGCGTGCATGAGCCGATCGCGGTGGACGGCGTGGTGGCCAGCGTGTTCCGGCAGAAGCGACCGTTCCACCCGGCCCGGCTGCACACCGCCCTCGAACAGATCACCGGCCGGGTCATCCGCTCGCGCGGCCACTTCTGGCTGGCGAGCCGCCCCGAGATGGTGCTGTCCTGGGAGTCGGCGAGCGTGCTGCGCATCGAGGGCGCGGGCGGCTGGCTGGCCGATCTGCCCGATTCGTCGTGGCCGGAGGTTCATCCCGAGCGGCGGATCGCGGCCACCCTCGACTGGGATCCGTACTACGGCGACCGCCACCACCAGCTCGCCTTCATCGGCGTCGACCTGGACGCGGAGGCGCTCGACCGGACCCTGACGGCGTGCCTGCTCACCGACGAGGAGCTGGCCGACGGCTTCGAGGCGTGGCGAGAGCTGCCCGACCCGTTCGCGTTCCACCCGCGCTAGGGCGCGTTAACCCGGCGCGGCTGGGTTGCGGTGTGATCTGGCTGATCGTCGAGCATGTGCTGGTCTTCTACGGCCTGGTCGGCGCCTTCATCGTCCTCGCATCACGATCTTCACGGTCGGATTGGGGCGATTGTTCTATCACGGTGCGTGACGTTAGAGATTTGCGCTGCCGGGTACCAGAACTTCCGTACGGAACAGACTTAGGAGGTTCCTTCCATGGCTTTCGACGACAAGGTGGACAACAAGGCCGAGGAGTTCGGCGGCAAGGTCAAGGAGGGTGTCGGCCGCGCGACGGACGACGAGCGCCTCGAGGCCGAGGGCCGGGCCGACCAGAGCGAGTCGCACCTCAAGCAGGCCGGCGAGAGCGTCAAGGATGCCGGCAAGAAGATCAAGGACGCCTTCAAGTCCTGATCGGAAGACCTTTCTTGGGTACGACCACCGCGACGGTTCGCGGTGGTCGTACTCGTTTCCGCCGTTCCCGCCCTCGTCAGCGTGCCGCGGCGTGCTCGTATCGGGCGATAAGGCAAGATCTCGGGGTGCACCTCGACGATTCCCCGCTCCACGACACCTCCGCGCTCAGCGACCGGCAACGCAAGATCTTGACGGTCATCCAGGAGTGGGCGGTGAAGTACGGGTACGCGCCCTCCACCCGCGAACTCAGCGCGGCGGTGCGCTTGTCGCCCTCCACGGTCGGCAGGCAGTTGCGGCTGTTGGAGGAGTACGGTTTCCTGAGCCGCGGAAGTTCGCTGACCCGTCCGATCGACGTACGGATGTTCCTCGACTCCGACAAATCCGAAATCTCCGCGGATAACGTCAGCGTGCCGCTGGTCGGCACCATCGCGGCCGGCTCGCCGATCCTCGCCTCCGCCGACACCGCCGCCGACGAGGAGATGCTCAACCTCCCCCGCGACCTCGTCGGCAGGGGAACCCTCTTCAGCCTCCGCGTCCAGGGCGACTCCATGATCGACGCAGCGATCTGCGACGGCGACATCGTGGTGGTACGCCAGCAGCCGGACGCCTACAACGGCGACATCGTGGCCGCCATGATCGACGACGAGGCGACGGTGAAGGTCTTCCAGCGCCGCGGCGGTCACGTGCACCTCGAGCCGCGAAACCCCGCCTACGACGTGATCGACGGCGACGAGGCAGTGATCCTCGGCAAGGTCGTCTCCGTCCTGCGTCGGGTCTAGGGTCGCTTGTTGCAAAAGCTTTGCAACTGCGGGAGCATACGTCGAGGAACGGGTGTTGCTTGGCCGTGACCCGTCGTTCCGGCTCCGAGGGCGCTCCGGCAGGCGATGATCCAGCAAGCCGGGGCGCCCTTCGCCGTCTCCGGTCAGCCCATCGGCACCCAGAAGGAAACGCGACTCCAGGCATCCTAGGAGGCTAGGTCGCGGCCCTGCGACTGTCACTGAGCGGCGGGCTCGCCGGAACGCAAGGTTGGCGGCATCCTAGGAGACTAGGTCGCGGTCCTGCAGCGGTCGCCGAGCGGCGGGCTCGCCGGGACGCAAGGGTAATGGCGTCCTAGGAGGCTAGGTCGTGGCCCCGAGGCCGAAGGCGGGAGCCAGCCGCGAGCCAGCCGCGATCCTCAAGGGCCGACGGCGGGAGCCTCGAGGGCCGAAGGCGAGAGCCAGCCGCGAGTTCCGAGGGCCGAAGGCGGGAGCCGGCCGAAAGCTTCGAGGGCCGACTCAGGCTGCTCGGGCTGACTTGCCGGCGTACATCGCCGCGTCGGCTTCGGCCACCAGCGTGTCTCGGTCGAGAGCGGAGCCGGGCGGCGCCGAGGCGAAACCGACGGTAACTCCGATCGACACGACCCCTATCGAGAGCGACATCGGCAGGCTCAGCGTCTCGCGGATCCGGGCGGCCAGTTCGGACGGGGAGCCCTCCTCGCAGACGACCAGGAACTCGTCGCCTCCCAGTCGGCCGACCACATCCGCGGGGCGGGTGACCGCTGACAGGCGGGCGGCGACGACCTTGAGGGCCTCGTCGCCGACCAGATGGCCGTACCTGTCGTTGATGGGCTTGAAACCGTCGAGGTCGCAGAGCAGCACGGAGACCGCGGAGCCGCCGGCCAGCGCCCGGTCGATCGAGGCCATCATGTGGCGGCGGTTGCGGAGGCCGGTCAGCTCGTCGTGGGTGGCCTGGTGAGCGAGGGTTCGTTCGGCCTGTTCGCGCTGGACCGCGAGCCGATGGAAGCGCAGCAGCACGAGCGGGATGACCAGGAGGGTGCCCACCGGGAGCATGAGGCTGGCGGTGTCGGTTCCGCGGAGGATTTGTACGACGGAGAGCAGCGGATTCACGCAGAGCGCCACGGCCAGCCAGAGGAGCGTCAACCGGCTCGTGGCGGGCGCGGCCGCACCCCGCAGCGGCTCGGTCACCGCGGCCGCGTCGCGCTGGATCGGGGCTCCGGCGATCGTGAGGAACGCCATGAGCAAGGGCTCGGGCCGTCCCGTGACCAGCGCGGTCAGGGTGAGCACGGCCGTGAGGAGCAGGTAGACGATCGAGTCCCGGCCGGGGCCGCGCGCGACGCCCATCCGGACCAGGCAGCCGATCACCCCGGAGATCGCGAACACGTCGATCATGAGGAGCAGGAGGCCGACGGGTGACACGTCCGCCGGCAGATGCGGCTGCACACCCCACACCCAGAGCGGGCCGCCGGCGCAGAGTCCGAGCAAAGCCGCGTCGAGCAGACCACTGGCGTCGGAGGCGAGGCGGCGGCGCAGGGCCATCGCCGTACCCATGAGGAAGAGCCCGTGGGAAGCGGAGAGGGTGAGTTCCGCGGGTGTGCCCTCGGCTCTGCCGAGGTGACCGTCGAGCCAGCCCGGCCAGGTGAGCTGGCCGATCAGCAGCAGGATGAGGCCGCCGACGGAGATCAGCCACGGCCGGTGGCGGGGCAGGCGCCGGCTGGCGAGCGCGTACGCGAACGTCAGGAGCGGCGTCGCGACGATCACCAGCTGCACGACCGGCCGGCCGTCGCCCGCGATCACGTAAGTGATCATGGCGGCGGCCGCGAAGAGCAGGAAGAACGCGCGCATCCTGAGCTTCATCGGCGGGCGGGGCGCGGGGTTGAGGCCTATCCGTCGGAGGAGGAATGATCCGGGGGTGGAGAGCCTGCGCTTCGCGCGTACCGGGGACGGCGTGACGATCGGCTATCAGAAGTTCGGGCGGGGCCGGTCCTCGTCTGGATGCCGTCGCTCAGCAACATCGTGGCGCAGTGGCGGATCTCCTGGCTGCGAGCGGCGTACGAGGGCCTCGCGCAACACCTCACCGTGATCCTCTACGACGGCCGCGGCACCGGCAGCTCGGACCGCGACATCGACCTCGGCGACCTCGGGGTGGAGGCCCACCTGCGCGACCTGCGGGCGGTCCTCGACCACGCCGGCGTCGAGCGGGCGTCGCTGCTCGGCTACTACCACTCGGTCGCCACGGCGATCGCCTTCGCGGCCCGCAACCCGTCGGCGGTCGAGCGTCTCGTGCTGTTCGGCGGGGCGCCGCGGATGCGCGAGGCGATGCGGCCGGCGCAGACGAGGGCGCTGCTGTCCCTGATCGACCAGGACTGGGGGCTGTTCGCCGACGCGGCCGCGACCGCCTGGCTCGGCTGGGACGCGGCGCCGTCGGGCCGGTGGACGGCCGAGGCGTTCCGTACCGCCACCACCGCCCCGGTGGCCCGGGCCTGGTTCGACGCGGCCGAGAAGATCGACGTCACCGGGGAGCTGGCCGCGGTCCGGGCGCCCACGCTGGTGATGCACCGCCAGGGCGAGCAGCAGATCGAGCCCGAGGTCTTCCGCCGGCTCGCCGCGGCGCTGCCCGACGCCCGGCTGGTCGAGCGCCCCGGGTCGACGCCGACGCTGTTCATGGAGGACCCGGCGACCGACCTGCGGCTGATCACCGACTTCGTGCGGCCGGGCCTCGCCCGCCAGGAGAAGCCGGCCGCCCCGGCTCTGACCCCGCGCGAGAACGATGTGCTGAGCCGGCTGGCCGCCGGCGACTCGAACGCCGAGATCGCCCGCCAGCTGGGCATCGCCGTCCATACCGTGGAACGCCACCTCGGCAACCTCTACCGCAAGATCGGCGCCCGGGGCCGGACCGATGCGGTGCTCTACGCACTGCGCGCGCGGGAAGGCATGACGGAAAACCGCCACACCGGCTGACGGATCCCGGGGAAGTGCGCCATCCGGGCGAAGCGGGACGATGGGCGCATGAACCTCGTCCGCGCCACCACGCCCACCGTCGTGAAGCTCGCCGGCCGCCGCTGGTCGCCCTGGGCGGTCGTGCACCATCGGGGCCGCAAGTCCGGACGCGATCTGGCCGTCCCGGTCGTCGTCATCGCGACCCCGGACGGCTTCGTCATCAACCTGCCGTGGGGCGCCCGCACGAACTGGGTCCGCAACGTCCAGGCCGCCGGCTCCTGCATCATCACGTCGAAGGGCACCGACCACCGGGTCACCGACCCGCGCATCCTCACCGAGGAGCAGGCGAGACCGTACTACTCCCGCATCGCATGGACGATCGCCCGCCGCTTCTTCCCCGCCGACGCCTGGCTCCTGCTGCGCCGAACGCCTTGACGAAGCCGACGCTTCAAAAGCCGCACGCCTTGATTTATCACCCCCGCGCGGATGAGGATCACGGGAAAGGCTGGAGGACCGTGATGCCCTCTTCCCCCCTGCCCTCCCGCGCCGCCGTCGTGATCATCGGCGGTGGGGTGATGGGGCTCAGCACCGCCTATCACCTGGCCAAGGCCGGCGTCCGGGACGTGGTGCTGCTCGACAGGAACGCCTTCGGATCCGGCTCGACCTGCAAGGCCGCGGGCGGGGTCCGGGCGCAGTTCTCGGATCCGGTCAACATCGCGCTCGGGGCTCGCAGCCTCGAGACGTTCGCCGACTTTCCGAACAGATTCGGTCAGGAGATCGACTTCAAGCGGGTGGGCTATCTCTTCCTGCTCGACGATCCGGGTGACGTGGCGGCGTTCGAGGCGAACGTGGCCCTGCAGAACGACCTGGGCATTCCCTCGCGGATGATCGGTGTGGCGGAGGCGAAACGGCTCTCACCCCTGATCGCCACCGATCATCTGCTGGCCGCCGCCTACTCCCCCATCGACGGGCATTGCACGCCGGAATCGGTCATCCTCGGCTATGCCACGGCGGCCCGCCGGTTCGGCGCGACCCTCGTTCCGCACTGTGCCGTGACGGGCCTCGAGCACGATCAAGAGCTTTTCACCGTACGGGCGGAAGCCGGCACCATCACCACACCCACCGTGGTGTGCGCGGCGGGCGCGTGGTCCGCCGAGATCGGGAGGTGGGCCGGCGTCGACCTGCCGGTGACCCCGTTGCGCCGGCAGATCCTGACCACCGAGCCGGTCGCCGGGCTGGATCCGCACACGCCGTTCACCATCGACTTCGGCACGACGTTCTACTTCCACGGCGAGGGCCGCGGGCTGCTGCTCGGCATGTCCGATCCGGACGAGACGCCCGGTTTCCGGCTGGACCGCGACGACGCCTGGCTGCCGGGACTGGCCGCCGCCATCGAACGCCGGGCGCCGCGGCTCGCCGACGTCGGGATCGCGAGCGGATGGGCGGGGCTCTACGAGAACACCCCGGACCACAACGCGCTGATCGGCCGGGAGGGGAACTTCCTGTACGCGACCGGCTTCTCCGGGCACGGCTTCCTGATGGGCCCGGCCGTCGGCGAGGTGATGCGCGACCTCTACCTGCGCCGGGAGCCGTTCGTCGACGTCAGCGGATTCAGCGCGGACCGGTTCACCGCGGCCGGCACCCGCCCCGAGTTGAACATCGTGTGAAGGAGACGCCGTGACCAGCCTGCCATCCGCCGAGGATCTGCGCCGCCGCGCCCGGGACGCCGCCGAGCAGTGCGGCGTCGACCTGGACGCGGTCGCCGGAGACCGCCCGGTCACCTCACCGATCAACGGGGAGCCGCTCTTCTCCGTACGCATGCACTCGCGAAGCGACGCCGAGCAGGCGGTGAATCGCGCGAATGACGCCTTCCGGGTGTGGCGGACCGTGCCGGCGCCGGTGCGCGGAGCCCTGGTGCGGCGCTTCGGCGAACTGCTGCGCGAGCACAAGGAGGATCTCGGAACGCTCGTCGGCCTGGAGGTCGGCAAGATCACCTCGGAGGCCGCCGGCGAGGTGCAGGAGATGATCGACATCTGCGAGTTCGCGGTGGGGCTGTCCCGGCAGCTCTACGGGCGCACGATCAGCTCGGAACGTCCCGGCCACCGGCTCATGGAGACCTGGCACCCGCTCGGCGTGGTCGGGGTGATCAGCGCGTTCAACTTCCCGGTGGCGGTCTGGTCGTGGAACACCGCGATCGCGCTGGTCTGCGGCGACCCAGTGGTGTGGAAGCCGTCCGAGGCCGCCCCGCTCAGCGCGCTCGCCTCGGCCGCGCTGCTGGACCGCGCGATCGCCGAGACCGGCGCTCCGGACGGGCTCAGCCAGGTGCTGATCGGCGGCGCCGACCTCGGTGAGGCGCTCGTGGACCATCCCGGGATCGCGCTGCTCAGCGCCACCGGATCGACCCGGATGGGACGGGCGGTCGGGCCCCGGGTGGCGGACCGGTTCGGCCGCTCGCTGCTGGAGCTCGGCGGCAACAACGCGGCGATCGTGACACCGACGGCCGACCTCGAGCTCACCACCCGCGGGATCGTGTTCGCGGCGGCCGGCACGGCGGGGCAGCGCTGCACCACGCTGCGGCGGGTCATCGCGCACGAATCCGTGATCGACCCGCTGGTGGAGCGGATCTCCGCGGCCTATCGCACTCTCGCCATCGGCTCACCCCTGGAGGCCGGCACGCTCGTCGGCCCACTGATCTCGGATTCCTCGTACAAATCGATGCAGGACGCCCTGCAGGCGGCGCGGCAGCAGGGTGGGCGGATCGTCGCAGGCGGCAATCGCCGCCTGGCGGAGGAGGCGCCGGGTGCGTTCTATGTCGAGCCCGCGATCGTACGGATGAGCGAGCAGACCGACATCGTCCGGCAGGAGACGTTCGCGCCGATCCTGTACGTGCTCCCCTACTCCACGTTCGAGCAGGCCGTCGCCATGAACAACGACGTGCCGCAGGGCCTGTCGTCGAGCGTCTTCACCGGTGATCTCGCCGAGGCCGAGCGGTTCCTCGGGCCGGAGGGCTCGGACTGCGGCATCGCCAACGTCAACATCGGCACCTCGGGCGCGGAGATCGGCGGCGCGTTCGGCGGGGAGAAGGAGACCGGCGGCGGGCGCGAGTCCGGTTCCGACGCGTGGCGGGCCTACATGCGGCGGGCCACCAACACGATCAACTTCTCCGGGTCGCTACCACTCGCCCAAGGAGTCAAATTCGACATTTAGGATAAATCGGTGAACGGCGTTCAGCTCCTACTCATCGTCGGCGTGGGCATCGCGGTCACCGCTGTGGCCCGGCGGCACCGGATCGAACCCGGCTGGGTGATCGTGGTGCTCGCGGCGGCGGCGTCGTTCATCCCGGGCGTGCCGCGGCTGGAACTGGAGAGCGAGCTCATCCTCGCCCTGGTGATCCCGCCGCTGCTCTACTCGGCGACCCGGAACGCGCCGGTCACCGCCTTCCGCGCCAACCTCAAGGCGATCATCTACCTCGGCGTGGTCACCGTGGTGCTCACGGCCGCGGTGCTCGGCTGGCTCTCCTCGCTGCTGCTGCCGTCGATCGGGGTCGCCGCGGCGTTCGTGCTCGGCACCGTCCTCGCGCCCCCGGACACGATCACGACGGTCTCGCACGGCGACGAGATGGGCCTGCCGAAACGGGCCACCTCGATCCTCACCGGGGAGAGCCTGGTCAACGACGCGACGGCCCTGACACTGTTCACCATCGCGATCGCGGCGGTCAACGGCGAGCACGCCACCTGGGGCGGCGGCGTCGCGGCGTTCTTCCGCAACGCGCTGATCGGGATCGCCATCGGCGGCGGGCTCTCCACGATCACGCTGCTGATCCGGCGCCGGCTCGGCAACCCGACGCTCGAGACGTCGCTGGTCCTGCTGCTGCCGTTCACCGCCTTCCTGATCGCCGAGGAGCTGCACGCCTCCGGCATCCTCGCCGTCGTCGCGGCCGCCTTCGCCGTGACGATCAACCTGACCCTCGATCCGAACTTCCAGTACCCGGGCGGATACCGCACGCGCCTCCAGGAGGAGCAGGTGTGGAAGACGCTCGACTTCCTGCTGGAGACGTTCGTGTTCGCGTACATCGGCCTGCAGCTCAAATGGGTGATCTCCTCACCCAACTCGGCCCGCACCCTTGTCGCGGCCTTCGTGCTGCTAATCGCAGCGATCGTCGTCCGCCTCGTCGCCGTCTTCGTTCTCTTCGGCCGATGGCGGTTGCGCTACGACCGGATCCAGCGCCGCGCCGCCTCTTTCCGCTCCGCACGCCGGCCTCCTCCCCCGTCCTGGAAGGAGACCACCCTCGTCGGCTGGACCGGTATGCGCGGCATCCTCACCCTCGCCGCCGCGGCCGGCATCCCCGAGCACACCGCCTCCGGAGCCCCCTTCCCCGGCCGCGACGCCATCCAGGCCATCGCCCTGATCGTCACCCTCGGCACGCTGCTGATCCAGGGCACCACGATCGGCTGGCTGGCCCGCCGCCTGAAATTCGACCTGACCACCGAGCGCGCCGAATACCGGGCGATGCGCGCCCGGGGCCACGCCCTGGTCGAAGCCGCCCGCCGGGAACCGGACGCCTCCCTCGACGGCGTCGACGCTGTTGACGCCTCCTTCGACGCGCAGCGCGCCGCCGTCGGCACGGCCGTCCGCGACCGGGTGATCAGCGAGGAGGTCGCTCGCGAACTGATCGAGGACCTGGACCTGCGGCAGGCGGCCCGCCACACCTGACGCCACCATCACCGATCAGGCTGGCGGCAATAGCTCCGCCTGAGCCGGATCAACAATCCAGGGAAGGGGCGCGAAGTCGCAGGATCGGAACACAAGGGCGATGGAGTCGACATTCGTCTTCACGACCGGGAACGACCCGTCGTGCGTTCGCTCGTGTACACGCCGGATCAGGGCGGCGAACGCCCGAAGCTCCTGTCTAACCCCCTCGCCGGCGACGGCTGCCGCCGCGTCGACGGTGCAAGCCGTATTCACCATGGCTTCCCTGAGCCGGTTCGTCGCTTCGACGTCGTGCCGCGACAGAGCATCCGCAAGCCTGTTGAACTCACCGATGATGTTCGCGGCTGCCGAACGACTACCTCGGGGCTCTCGCGCGGCTCCCGGGTGATCGATGCGGCGGTGGAGGCGCTCGGGCGGTACGGGGCGTCGGTCAGCGGGTCCCGGTCGCTCAATGGGACCGCCGCCCACGTCGGCTTGGTTGAAGGACAACCTCCCGGCGCCCTGCCACACGGGTGTACGAGAGGGGCCGCGGGAAGGTATCGCGCCGGAAACACGGCTCGCGAGGGTGTGACCTGAACGGTGGTCCAGCCAGTCCTATCAAGCAGAGACCCGCGGACATTGAGGAGAACTGCTGTGGAACCGGACCTGTGTAGGCGCTTCGAGGTGGCGGTGAGTGCTGATCCCGGCGCTGATCCGGGGGAGATGGCTCGGGTCGCCATGGTGGAGGGTGGGCGGATCCGGCAGCGGCGGCGGATGGGGGTCGCGGGGTCGGCTGCCGCGGTGGTGGCTGTGGCGATGGCTGTCGGCTTTGCGAATACGACCGTGCGGGACGGCGGGGGCGGCGCGAAGCCGACGGACCTGGTGGCCGCGGCCATGCGACCGCCGGCGCCGGAGTGTTCGCCGGATCCGGTTGCGGACGGGGCCACCGATGCGGTCATCTATCTGTCCGAACCCACCGATCGGGAGCTGGCCGAGGTGGGTCGCGAACTGGAGGGGGACTCGCGGGTCGGGGCGCTGGTCTTCGAGAGCCGGGGAGATGCGTACGAACGGTTCGTGGCGCTGTGGGCGGACAGCCCGGACTTCGTGGCGGCGGTGCGGCCGGAGTCGCTGCCCGTGTCGTACCGGTTGAGGCTGAACGACCGGGACGCGTTCGCCGGGTTCAGCCGGGAGTATGCGGAGAAGCCCGGCGTCGCGCAGGTCGTCGGGCGGGTCTGCCCGGCCGGCGCGCCGGTCGGAGGGGTTCTGTGACCGAGACCGTGACGCAGTACCGGCCCGCCGGCGACGCCGGCAAGGGTGACACCGGCAAGGGAGGCTGGGGTGCCGGCCGCCGGCGCGCCAAGGCGGCCCGGGATGCCGAGTTCACGGCGTTCGTCGAGGCGGCCGGCACCCGGCTGCGGCGCAGCGCCTACCTGATGTGCCGGGACTGGCACCTGGCTCAGGACCTGGCCCAGCAGACCTTCGCCAAGATGTACGCGGCCTGGCCTCGCCTGCGTACCGGGACGAATCTGGAGGCGTACAGTCGCAAGGTCCTCATGAATTTGATCTTTGACCAGCGGAGACGGCGGAGCGCCTCCGAGGTGGTCGTGGCCGAGCTGCCGGATCATGCGGGGCGCGCGGACGGCTCGCCGGAACTGCGGCTGGCGCTCGTCGAGGCGCTGGCCCGGCTCAGCGTCGAGGATCAGGCGGTGCTGGTGCTACGGCACGCCGAGGATCACAGCATCGAGACCGTCGCGATGATCCTCGGGGTGTCGGAGTCGGTCGTGAAGATGCGCACCGCGCGGGCACTGACCAGGCTGCGCGCCCTGCTCGGCGACGATCTCGACGATTAAGCCCGCTTGAGGTCCGAGGAAGGGGCCATCACGATGCGGGGCTTCTTCGACGGCTTGAGCCACTTCAGCAGCCTGACCATGTTCGCCCTGCTCACCGACACGCAGCCGGCCGTCGAGCCCTTGCCGCTGGCGTGCAGGAAGATGGCCGAGCCGCGCTTCGTGTTCGCCGGCTTGGACGCCACGTACTGCTTGCGCTTGGCGTCCCAGCGCACCCCGGACGGCTTGTTGAAGTTGATGACGGCGGCGTGGGCGTACTGCTTCGGATAGGCCGCCAGCCGTTCGGCCTGGGAGACGCGCCAGGTGCGCTTGGCCGAGGCCGACGGCTGGAAGAGGTTGTACGTCTTCGCGTCCCGGTTGTCGCCGGCCCAGTAGTCGTTGCCGTCCACCTTGCGGTAGGGCAGCGCCGTGCCCGGATCGGCGCGCACCCCGAACGCCTGCGTGATAGTGAACGTCCCGGCCGGCGTCTTCCCGGTGTCCTGCACGCGCTTCGACGCCCACACCCAGCCGCCGTACCCGATCCGGGCGCTCATCGAGCCGAACACCTGAGTCCACTTCCCGTTGGTGCCGCGCTGATAGGCGCGCACCGTCGCGTACGTCGACTTCCAGCTCCGACCGCTGACGACGATGAGCTGCTTGGCGTTGCCGACGTGGCTGAGCCCGGCCGGGAGCCCGGCGGCCGCGGCCGGGACGCCGGGCATCAGGACGACCGCGATCAGGAAAGCCACCAGCGACGCCAGGACCCCCGCGAGCCTTCGCATGCTCCGATCCTCGCGGATCAGGCCCTGGAGCGCCACCGATCAGTCGCCGCCTCCACCGCCCCCGCCACCATCGCCGCCGCCTCCACCGTCACTGCCGCCACCGTCGCCCCAGCCGCTCCACCACGAGCCGCCGTCATCCGAGCCGTGATGTGAATGTCCACCGCTCGAGTCGGACCGCCGCGAGCGCCTGGCCGCCGCGCGATGCTTCTTGAGCTGCTTCTTCACCGGATTCTTCCGATGCGTGTCGATCGAATAGACGATCAGGCCGACGGCGCCGATCAGCAGCACCACGTATGCGGCAATCACCATGCGCCTCAGTGTGGACCATCGCCACCACCTGCATTGACATCCATCATTTCGAGGGCCGACCATTGGGAGCGCTCCCATCCCTCCGCACCCCACGGAGACTCCATTGAGAACCTGGAACCGGTACGCGAGCGCCGTCCTGCTCGCCGCCGCAACCGCCATCGCCCCATCGAGCGCCCAGGCCGCCGCCGCAGCGACGAGCACCCGCGTCGACATCGACGTCCGGGCCGGGCTGGCCACCGTCAGCGACGTCGCCGTCGGCGTCAACCACGCCATCTGGGACTCCCAGCTCGGCACCCCGGCCGTGTCCGGCCTGCTCAACGACGCCGGCGTGACGATGCTGCGCTACCCCGGCGGCTCCTACGCCGACATCTACCACTGGGAGGACCACACCGCGCCCGGCGGCTACGTCGCACCGGACACCGACTTCGACACCTTCATGGCGGGCGCGCAGGCCACCGGCGCCGAGCCCATGATCATCGCCAACTACGGCACCGGGACCGCCGAGGAGGCGGCGGCGTGGGTCCGGTACGCCAACATCACCAAGGGCTACGACGCGACCTACTGGACGATCGGCAACGAGAACTACGGCAACGGTCACTACGGCTCCGCGTGGGAGGCCGACGACCACGCCGACAAGAGCCCGAAGGAGTACGCCGAGAACGTCGTGGCCTACGCCGAGGCGATGAAGGCCGTGGACCCGAGCATCAAGATCGGCGCGGTGCTGACCATGCCGGGCAACTGGCCGGACGCCATCGTCGGTCCCGGTGACCAGGGCAGCTGGAACCAGGAGGTGCTCACCCGCGCCGGATCGGTGATCGACTTCGTGGACGTGCACTGGTACCCCGGCGGCAGCACGCCGGCCGAGGCGCTCACCAAGCCCGCCCAGATCCAGGACGCGGTGCAACTGCTCAAGAGCCAGATCCATTCGTACGCCGGGCGCTCCATCGGCATCAGCATGACCGAGACGAACGTCGATACCGGGCGCAATACTCAGCCCGGCGCGCTCTTCCTCGCCGACGTCTACAGCGGACTGCTCGCCCAGGGCGTCTTCACCGTGCACTGGTGGAACGTGCACAACGGCCTCGGCACGGTCTCCGAGATCGAGGGCCAGACCGACTACGGCGACTACGGCCTGCTGTCCAGCGGCAACTGCAACGCCGACAACTCGGCCTGCCAGCCGCCGCTGAACACGCCGTTCGCCCCGTACCACGCGCTCTCGCTGGTCGGGGACCTCGCCCGGCCCGGTGACCGGTTCGTCGGCGCCGGCACGAACAACCCGCTGGTCAGCGCGCACGCGGTACGCCGGGCCAACGGCGACCTCGCGGTCCTGCTGATCAACAAGGACCCGGACAACAGCCAGACGGTGTCGCTGAACTACCACGGCTTCACGCCGGCGAGCGGCACGCCGGTGGTGTCGGCGTACGGCAACGGTGACGACGCGGTGGCGACGGGCCCGGCGGGGACCTCGTCCGCACAGACGCTTCCGGCGTACGGAATCTCGCTCCTGACCCTGAAGGCGCAACCCACCGCTGGCGTGGCGCCGAAGGCACCCGCGCAACCCACCGTGACCGTTACTGATCGCACCGCGACGATCAGCTGGCCGGCCACGGCGAGTGGGGTGAAGTACGAGGTGTACCGGCAGAACGGCGGCGCGAGCGAGCTGTGGGGCGAGACCACCGGCACGTCGCTGACCGCGCGCAACCTCGATCCGGGCCGCCGCTACACGATCAACGTGGTGGCGCGGGACGGCGCCGGGCGGCTATCCCCGCCGTCGCCGCCGCTGACCTTCACGACCGGCACGCCCGCCTCGTCGTCCTGCACCGTGACGTTCCGTGACACCAACGATTGGGGCAACGGCTATGTCGGCCAGGTCGACATCGTGAACTCCGGCACCCGCCCGACCGGAAGCTGGACGCTGACCTTCGACTGGCCGACCGGTTGGCAGAGCCTGAGCAGCGGCTGGAACGCCACCTGGACCCAGGAGGGCCGCACCGTCCGGGTCACCAGCGACGCGAGCCTGGCACCCGGAGCGTCCACGTCGGTCGGGTTCGTCGGCTCCTACAGCGGACCCAACGTATTACCGTCCGTGTTCACCCTGAACGGCACTATTTGCACCACGGCATAGAAAATTAATCACGGTCCGGGTGCCCTTCCGGCGCCCGGACCGTTTTAGGGTGGGCTGCGTGCCAGGAACATCGTTGACCGCCGTTGTCCGCCAAGCCGTCCCGGCCGACGCCAGCAGCATCGCGAGCGTCTGCTCCCGGGCCTACCGCGACGCCTACCGCAACGTGCTCCCCCAGGGATACATCGAGCGCAGCGTGACCGAGTTCTACAACGAGTCCCGGGTCGCCGAGGACATCGAGGCGTCCTACCCGGAGTGGTTCGGCTACCAGGTGATCGAGGAGGACGGCCGGGTCGTCGGCGCGGCCGGTGGCGGCATGACGAGCGCGACCGCGGGCGAGCTCTCCCTGATCTACCTGGAGTCGGCGGCGCGCAACCGCGGCTTCGGCACCCTGCTGCTCAACCACGTGACCGACCGGATCCGCGCGGCCGGCGGCACCGAGATGTGGGTCTCGGTCTTCCTCGGCGACAGCGCCGGGATCGGGTTCTACCGGTACCGCGGCTTCGAGCCCCAGCAGACGGTGCGGGCGGCGCTCTCCCGCGCCGACGACCACATCAGCGCCCTGCGCATGGTGCGCCGGCTCAGCTGAGCTCCACCGGCGGCAGCGGCCGCGGCGCCCTCGGCGTTCCCAGCAGGTCCGCCACCCGGGCGAAAGCACCGATCACCCGCTCGGCGTGACCCTCGTCGTGGGCAGCCGTGAGCGTCACCCGCAGCATCGCGCGGGGCGTCGCCGGCGGGCCCACGAGGTTCACCACGACACCGGCCCGCTCGAGGCCGGCCCAGAACGCGCCGGCCGCCGCCATGTCCGGGAACGGCACCGGCACGATCGGCGTGGTCGACGGCCGGGTGTCCAGACCGATCGCCCGCAGCCCGTCGTGCAGCAGGCGGGCCAGCCGGCGCAGCCGCTCCCGGCGCTGCGGTTCGGCCTCGAGGATGTCGAGGGCGGCCAGCGCGGCAGCGGCCGAGGCGGGTGGCAGGCCGGCGGAGAAGACGAGCGACCGGGCGTTGTAGCGCAGCCGTCGCACGTTGGCCTCAGGTCCCGCGATCACGCCGCCGGTCGAGCCGAGCGCCTTCGAGAAGGTGGCGGTGATGAGGTCGGCCCCGGTGCCGATTCCCGCGCCGCGCGGGCCGAGCACGCCCAGGTCGTGGGCGCTGTCGACGACCAGCTTCGCCCCGAACTCGTCGGCGAGGTCCCGCAGGCCCGCGACGGGAGCGACATCCCCCTCCATCGAGAAGACCCCGTCGGTGACGATGAGCAGCCCGCGTTCGTCTCCTGCCGCGGCCTCCAGTCGTCGCCGGAGATGACGGAGGTCGGCGTGCCGGTATGACCGGATCGTCCCCTCGCCGAGCCGCAGCCCGTCGATCAGCGAGGCGTGGTTGCGGGCGTCGCTGAACGCCACGTCCGCCGGCCCCAGCGCGGCGGCGATCGCGAGGTTCGCCTGATAGCCGGTGGTCGTCACGGCGGCCGCCTCCTGCCCGAGGAAGGCGGCCATCCTTTCCTCCAGGCGTTCGTGCAGGTCGACGGTTCCGTTCAGCGGCCGCGATCCGCTCACCGACGCCCCATAGCGCCCGAGCGCCTCCACCGCCGCGTCGATCACCCGGGGGTCGCGGGAGAGCCCGAGGTAGTCGTTCGACCCGGCCAGGACCACCTTGCGGCCGTCGAGGATCGCGAACCCGTCGCCGGTCCACCCCTCGACGGCCCGGAAGTAGGCGTCCACGCCGTGCTTCTTCAGCGTGGCCTCGGCGTCCTGCAGCCCACCCTTCGCGAACGGATCGACAACCATCTACAAGGGATACCAGGTGGACGCTTCCTGAGCAGTCCCTTCAGCGACCGCTTGCGGTCAGCTCAGGCGCAGCGAGCCGGGTCGGCGGGCGGGCTGACGGCCTTGACCGAGCCGCCGACCGAGGAGTCGTACTCGTACCACGCGCCGCTGCCACCGGCGTTCGTGGCGCAGATCCGGTAGGTGTAGGAGGAGGTGGGAACGTAGTACAGCCGCGTGCTGTCGGACAGGGTGATCGTCTTCGCGGAGGCGCCGAGGGTCACCTGCGGGGTGCCGCCGTCGCTGTTGTCGGCGGCGACCGCCGTGGCCGGATAGCTGTTGCCCATGTCGGTGTAGTACTGCTCGACCGCGCTGATGGCGCCCCGCACGTCGGACTTCGCCGACTCGTCGGCCGTGCCGGCGGTGACGCCCGGGTCGGCACCGAGCCGGCCCGTGGCGGGCAGGCCGCAGGACCGCTGCATCCGGCTCAGGTTCTCCAGGCCGGCCAACGCGATCTCGTTCATGCGGGCGGCCATGACGGCGTCGACAGTTCCGGTGTCCTCATAACCGGCACGCAGAAACGTCGCCATGCTCTCCAGCGCATCGGCGAAGCCCACGCCCGCGTCCTTGAGCTCTGCGTCGAAGACGAGCCGCCCGGCGAGCGTGCGGATTCGCCCGGCCGCCGTCTCGATGCGAGTCAGTTGGTCCGCGTCGTCCCCGCCGGCGCCGGGCAACAACTCCTCACCGCTGATGATGCCGCAGAGCTCGGACTCGGCCGAGGAACTGACCGCCGCCGCGGCAGCGCCGCCGCCCAGCAGCACCACCACGGCCGCGGCCCCGGCGATGACACCGGCCAGGCTCGACCGTCCGCGATGCCGGGGGCCCGCCGCCGGCGGCCTGCCGTGCGTCGCCTCCGCGGCTGCGACCGCGGGAGGGCCCACAGGCTGGACGAAGTCGGTCCACCGCTGCCCATCCCACCACCGCTGGGCGGAGGCGTTGCCGGGATCGGCGTACCAGCCGGCGGGGAACTCCTGCGGCGGGATGTCACTCATGGGAGCCCTCCATGGCTGTCCGGATGTTGCTCCAGCCATCGGTTCCCGGAGTTCGTTCTTGAGGGTTGTGCCTTGGAGGATCGCTCAGGTGTGGCGGGCCGCCTGCCGCAGATCCAGCTCCTCGATCAGCTCGCCGCCGATCGCGGGGTTCGCCTGGCAGCTGGTCGTGGCCGCCGCGGACTCCTGGCAGCCCACCCTTCGCGAACGGATCGGCGACCACCCACGAGAGGTCCCAGAGGTTCTGATATCCGGGTGGCTCGTCATGCGTCCCTCAGCCGCATCACTTCTGCCATCACGTCGACGTGCGGCCCGGTGAAGTCCACAACGAAGCTTCCCGTGGCCGGCGGGCCGTCGGCGTTCGTCGCGGTAGCGGTCCAGCTTGCGACAACGGGGTCCTCGTGGCTGGTCGAGGCGATGACACACCAATCATCAGCCAGCACGACTTCACCGTGAGGGCGAAGGTCCACGGGCGGGAACGTGAGCATCACGCCGGAATCACGTCGTACTTCGACAGAGAAGTGCATGCTCGGTGGCGGTCGCCACAAAGTGGCCATCTGACCGAATTGCATACCTAGAATCATGTCGTCGGTTCGGAGCGGACGAGGCCCCCAAGAGCGAGGCCGTTCAGGCATCAACTTCTCGAAGTCGAAACCTGGCGGGTTTTGCTCGTATTCAGCCGCCTCGACGCCGTCCGGCAGTGTGATCGCCACCTGTACCTGGTGAAAATTCTTCGTGGTGGGATTCGTCAGCACGAACCTCGGCGGCCTGATGAAGCGAGCCGCCAGCTTTTGCATCATCGCGGGCCAACGCTGGGCGATCGCTCTGGCATACTCCTCGACCTCCTTCTCGAACTCGATCGGCGTCCGGTGCTCAGGGATCTGCTGAGAAAAGACATCTCCGAGGCTTGAGGTAATCGCTCGTGGCCGTATGAATGCCTTCACCTGACCGTCTCTGACGCTGCTCTCGTGTTCCTCGGGGAATCGTGTGTCAGGAAGGTCTCGCAGTAGTCCCTTACGCCGTTCGTGGAGCACCATGTCCAAGTCCGACTGCATCCAGCGGTAACGGCTCAGGGGCTGGGGATAGCGAACGC
Organism: Actinoplanes sp. NPDC023714; assembly: GCF_040639855.1. NCBI lineage: Bacteria > Bacillati > Actinomycetota > Actinomycetes > Micromonosporales > Micromonosporaceae > Actinoplanes > Actinoplanes sp. NPDC023714. Next base: position 26,429 of record NZ_JBFAAR010000016.1, on the reverse strand, counting down.
CGACCGTCACGTTCAGTGGTGTGCGGATTCCGGCCGCGAACCTTTCGGCGAGCCGGTCAATATCGTCGGCGGCTGCAGGAACGGATCGGGCGAGTTTGCGAACGTAGGCCGTGCCGCTCCTGATGTTCCCGAACTCTTTGCGGAAAGTGTGTATCCTATCGCCCCACTGCGGAGCGGCGACTTCAATGATGAGGACCGGCTTTCCGGCGTACTCGGTCCAGTGCGGCTCCCAGATGGGACCTTCGGCGCCGACGTAGGGTGAGATCAACTTGTCAAGATCGGCATTGTCGACCTTGGTTACGCCGTGGACGGCGCCCGGCTCCAGGCCGATGATGAGGACGCCGATTCCGCCGGTAGTCTCTGCTGCTCTATCAGGGTTTCGATTCGCGAAAGCGATGATCGCCTTAGCGACGATGGTCGCCATGTTCTCTTTGGAGCGCAGGTCGAGACGGGATTTCCATTCGAGCCACGTTTTCTCGTCGCTCGGGTCGGCCCGGTAGACAGCATCAAGTAGGGAGAGCCACTCGGAAATTCTTCGAGGCTGGACCGAGGAGTCGAAGTCGAGCACCTGCTGACGGTACCGAGACAGGCGGTCACTCGAAGTGTCAGGTGTGGCAGGCTGCCTGCCCCAGGTCCGGATGGCTCGACAGGCTCGCGAGCCAGCATGGCAGCGGGTGGGTCAGCTGGAATGAGCGGCCGGACGCCCACTGACCGGGCGCATCGGAGGGCTGCACGGGTCGCAGAAGGAGTTGGGGTCCGTGGCGGGCTTCTCCAGGCGGCCCGGGATCAGGAACCACGCCAGCACCGCGCCGGCCGTCATCAGCGCCGCGCAGATCAGCATGACGTTGCGGTAGACCGGGGAGAGGGTCGCCGGGTCGGTCAGGTTGCCGGAGCCGAGGCCCGCGGCCAGCGGCAGGACCGCGACGGCGAGGAGGCCGGCGGCTCGGGCCACGGCGTTGTTCACGCCGGAGGCGATGCCGGCGTAGGAGTCGTCGAGGGAGCCCAGCGCCGTCGCGGTCAGCGGCGCCACCAGCAGGGACAGGCCCAGGCCGAAGACGATCACCGGGGGCAGGACGTCGGTCCAGTAGGAGGCGCCGGCTCCTACCGTGGAGAGCCATCCGAGCGCTGCCGCGCAGACGATCGGGCCGAGGGTCATCGGGATGCGGGGGCCGATGCGCTGGCCGAGCGCGCCGGCCCGGGCCGAGAGCAACAGCATCAGGATCGTGATGGGGAGCAGGGCGATGCCGGCCGCGAGCGGGGAGAAGCCGGCCACCACCTGGAGGTTGACCACGACCAGGAAGAAGACGCCGCCGTTCGCCGCGTAGACCAGGAAGGTCACCAGGTTCGCGCCGGTGAAGGCCGGGGTGCGGAACACCTGGAGCGGGAGCATCGGGTGGGCCGAGCGGCGTTCGGCGGCCACGAAGGCGGCCATGCCCGCCACGCCGACGGCCAGGGAGATCAGGACGACGGGGTCGCCGGGGCCGTGCGAGGGCCAGGCCGTGAAGCCGTACGTGAGGCCGCCGAGACCGACGGCGCCGGACAGCAGCCCGGCCGCGTCGAAGGAGCGGGCCGCCTGCGGGTTGCGGGACTCCGGCACGTGCCGGGCGGTCACCCAGAGGACCAGCGCCGCGATCGGCACGTTGATCAGGAAGATGTAGCGCCAGCTGCCGATCATCACGAGCCAGCCGCCGAGGAACGGGCCGAGCGCGCCGCCGATGCCGCCGAGGCCGGACCAGGCGCCGATGGCCCGGGCCCGGTCGCCGGGTTCGAACGACGCTTCGAGGATGGCGAGCGCGCCCGGGGTGAGCAGCGCGCCGCCGATGCCCTGCAGGACCCGGGCCGCGATGAGCAGTTCGACGGTCGGCGCGAAGCCGCAGAGCAGGGACGCCGCGGCGAACCAGCCGACGCCGATCAGGAAGAGCCGGCGGCGTCCGAAGCGGTCGCTGAGCGAGCCGCCGAGCAGGATCAGCGCGGCGAGGCTGAGGGCGTAGCCGTTGACCGTCCACTGCAGGCCGGCCGCGTCGGCGCCGAGGTCACGGCCGATCGCCGGCAGCGCGATGTTGACGACCGTCGCGTCGATGAAGGCGAGGCTCGAGCCGAGGACGGTGGCCAGCAGCACCCAGCGACCGGCCGCTGACTTGTACTTCAACGACATGCGCAAACCCTAACGGCACAGGCCGCGCACAGGGCTCTCCGAGGTTCCTTTGAGGTTGAGCGGACACCGTTCCATCGACGTTCATCTATCGGCAACCTTCCGGAGGTCTCCCATCATGCCCCGGCTCGCCCTCTTCGCGATCGATCTCGTCGCGGTGTCCCTGCTGGTGTTCGGCCTCTACTTCCCGCGTCACCGGCGCCGGGACCTGGTCGTCGCCTATCTCGGGGTCAACGTCGGCGTGCTGGCGGTGGCCGGATCGCTGAGCTCGAGCACGGTCGGGGCGGGGCTCGGGCTGGGCCTGTTCGGGGTGCTGTCGATCATCCGGTTGCGGTCGACCGAGCTGGACCAGCACGAGGTGGCGTACTACTTCTCGGCGCTCGCGCTCGGCATCCTCGGACCGCTCAGCGGCGGGCCGGCCTGGCTCACCCCGGCGCTGATGGCGCTGATCCTCGTGGTGATGTATCTCGGCGACCATCCGCGGCTGTTCCGCGGCTACCACCGGCAGGTCATGGTGCTCGACACGGCGATGACCGACCGGACGGCGCTGATCGCCCAGCTCGAGCGGATCCTCGGCGCGCGGGTGCATGCGGCAGCCGTCGAGCGGGTCGATCTGGTCAACGAGACGACGACCGTCGAGGTGCGGTACTCGTACCCCGCAGGCAGCCGGACCCGCACCCTGGTCGAGGCGCGCTGATGAGCGTGCCCACCCACCTGGCCGCGATCGATCTCGCCGAGCTGACCGCGAAGGCGGCGCTGCAGACGAGGGTGGACCGCAAGTATCTGCTGCCCGTGACGGCTGCCCACAAAATCATGGAAGGGGTCGATCCGTGCACGCGGGTGCTGGAGATCGACGGGCTGCGGACGTTCCGGTATCGGTCGGTCTACTTCGACACCCCGGATCTGATCAGCTTCCGGCTCACCGCGCATCGACGGCGGCGACGATTCAAGATCCGCACCCGGACCTATCTGGACTCGTCGCAGTGCTGGCTCGAGGTCAAGACCGAGGGCTTTCGCGGGGGGACCATCAAAGAGCGCCTTGCGTACGAGGTGAGCCACCACGACACGATCAATCCCGGTCGGTGGTTCGTCGACGAGATCCTCGGGAAGCGAACCGGGGACTACACGCCGACGATCGTCACCCACTACCGGCGAACCACCCTCTTCCAGCCGGCCGGCAATTCCCGCGCCACCGTCGACACCGACCTGACCTGGACCGATGCGGACGGCCGCGAGCTGAGCCTGCCGGACCTCGCGGTCGTCGAGACCAAGACCGGTTCCGCCGCCTCACCCGTCGACCGCCTGCTCTGGGCGGCCGGCCACCGGCCGGTGAGCTTATCCAAATACGCCACCGGGCTGGCCGCGCTGCGCCCCGAACTGCCGGCCGCCCCGTGGAGGCGACAGCTGCGTCGCTACTTCGCCGTATGAATCCCCGAGGAGAAGGAATCCCCGTGCTCAAGAGAATCCTCATCACCGCCACCCTGGCCGCCTGGGCCGTGCCCTCCCCCGCCCTGGCCGCGGGTCCGGCCGCCGCTGCCGCCTTGGCCGCCAACCGGGCGAGCCACCTTCAGGCCGCCGACCTGACCTGGAACGAGTCCGACGTCCGGGCCGTCACCCTGACCGGCTCCTCGGCCACCACGACGAGCCCCGGCGTGACCGTCAGCGGCAGCACGGTCACGGTCACCGAGGCGGGCACCTATCGCTTCAGCGGCTCGCTCACGAGCGGGCAGATCGTCGTGAACAGTGCCGGGGCCGGGCTGGTGCGGATCGTCCTGAACGGTGTGACGATCACCGGCGGAACCGGCGCGCTCGACGTCGTGGCCGCCGACGAGGTGCTGGTCTTCCTGCAGGCCGGTACCACGAACCGGCTCACCGACGGCGCCGCGTCGGTGGACGGCGCGATCGCCTCGGCCGCCGACCTCACCATCGCCGGCACCGGAGCGCTCGTCGTGACCGGCACCGTCAACGACGCGATCAACGTGAAGGACGGCCTGGTCGTCGCGGGCGGCACGATCACCGCGACGGCGCCGGACGACGCGCTGCGCGGGCAGGACTACGTGATCGTCAGCGGCGGCAGCGTCACCGCGACGGCCGGTGGCGACGGCCTCAAGTCGGACGACGACGAGGACGCGACCCGCGGGTACGTCGCGGTGACCGGCGGCTCGGTGAACGTCACGGCGACCGGCGACGCGATCACCGGGGCGACCGACGTGATCGTGAACGGCGGGACGGTCACCGCGAAGTCGGGTGGCGGCAGCACCGTGACGCCCGGCGAGACCTCGGCGAAGGGCCTCAAGGCCGGCGTCCTCCTGGCGATCAGCGACGGGACCACGACCGTGAACGCCTCGGACGACGGGCTGCACTCGGACGCGAACCTCACCGTGGACGGCGGATCCACCACGATCGCGACCGCCGACGACGGCGTGCACGCCGAGACGGCGGTGACCATCGCGGGCGGGACCGTGGGCGTCACGAAGTCGTACGAAGGCATTGAGGGTCTCAAGGTCTTGATCTCCGGCGGCAGTGCCACGGTGACCGCTTCGGACGACGCGGTCAACGCCTCCGACCCGGCGTACGGCGAGATGCAGAACTCGCCGAACGCGCTGATCGCGGTGACCGGCGGGACGGTGGTGGCGAGCGGCGGCACGGACGGCCTCGACTCCAACGGCGCCCTCACGATCGGCGGCGGCACCCTGGTGGTGACCGGCTCGGCGACCCGCGGCGGCGGCGAGGGCGGCCTCGACGCCAACGGCGCGCTCGCCATCACCGGCGGCACCCTGATCTCGTCCGGGATCAGCGCCAGCACCAGCACGCTGCCCGGCTCGGGGCAGGGCTGGGTGTCGGTGACGTTCGGCGCGAACCAGCCGGCCGGCACGATCGTGCACCTGGCGACGACGTCCGGCACGCAGATCGCCGCCTACCAGCCGGCGAAGGCGTTCCGCGGCGTGGTCTTCTCGTCGGGTCAGATCACGCGCGGGACGACGTACGCGGTCCGCACCGGCGGCACGGTCTCCGGGACGGCGGCGGGCGGCGGCCTCTACCTGGGCGGGACCCTCTCCGGCACCCAGGTCACGACGGTGACGGCCGGGAACCGCTAGGAGAGGAGCGCCACCAGCAACTCCGACAGGGCGGCCTGGTCGCGGGCCCCCATCGGGGTTCGCCGGGTGAGCTGCCAGTGGTCCGACCGGGTGTCGTCGATCCAGATCTCGGTGATCTGCTGCTCGGCGGACGCGGGCGACAGCTCGACGATCAGGGTGAGGTCTCCGGGCAGCCGCCGGGACAGCCGGGTGTGCACGCCCCGGGAGGTGCTCTGCCACGGCCACTCCGACAGCTTCTCGACCCGGTCCGCCGGGAGGGTGCCGAATCCGGTCAGGCTGGTGGCGGCGCGCTGCTCGGCGGAGAGGATCACGGCGGGCCGGTGCAGCTGCGGGAACGGCTGGAGGATCTCGTAGTCGGTGAACAGCTGCTGCCACGCGGCGAGGTCGTCACCGAGCTCGGCCGGGTGCACGATGCCGAGCTGCGCGTCGGGGTCGACGGCCACGAGGGAGTCGTGCACGTCGGCGAAGCTGCCGTCCTCGGCGATCCGCAGCGCCAGGGGCCGGTCGCGGTCGACCACTGCCCACAGCAGCCTGCGCGCGAGGGGTCCGAGGAGTGGGTGCGGCAGCACCACCTCGCGCAGATGCGACACAGGGCGCAGCCGGTGCGCGAGCATCTCCCTCTCCAGCCGCTTCGTCTGCGCCGCCACGGTCGCCCGCAGGTCCTTCGTGAACCGCGAGAACTCCGGGTGGGCGCCGGACCCGGGCGGTCGTTTCGGGACCAGGTATTCGTCGAGGACCACCGGGACCCGCCGCGGCCCGTGGCCGAGCACCACCCCGGCGTCCAGCCCGTGCGTGACCGCGAGCCGGTCGGCCAGCTGCGTCACCGACAGCCCGCGCCGGGCCGCGGCCTGATCCAGATAGGTCAGGGCACGGTCGTTCGTCGGGCCGCCCGACATCCCCGCCTCGATCGAGAGCAGGTGCCGCAGCGCCACGTCGGTGCCAGCGGTCGCCAGCACCGCGTACCCGTCGACGGCCCGCTGCCACCTGTTCTTCGCCGGCCACGAGCGGACCAGCGGCGCGAGCACGTCCATCGTGGCGTCGTCGCCGACGTGCGCCTGCGCCAGCACCACCCAGGCGTCGGCCGGGGGCATCCCGTCGGCGAGCCACCCCTCCAGCAGGGTCCGGCCGAGCTTCGCGAGATCGTCGGGGTCCTCGCCGTCGAGTGCCCCGGGCTCCAGCGGCGCCACCATGGGCTGCGCGGCCGCCGACGACTCCACACTCCGAGCCGTCGCGGCGTCTCCGGGCGGGGGTTCCGGGAGATCCGCGAGCCGTGAGCGCTTCAAGATATCGAGCTTCATGGGTACGGGGGGAAGCGTCACCGCCGGATCCAGCACCTTCTCGATGACGGCGAGGGTGCTCACCCCGTACCCGGCGGCGGTCTTGGAAATGATCGGCCGGTGCCCGCGGGCAGCTAGCCGGACCAGCGCCTCCCTCGCGTTCTGCCGCGCCCGGCCCGGCTTGCCCGCGGCGGCCGGAACCAGCGCCTGAGCGGCGGTCTCGGCGTGCCGGTCGAGCCACAGGCGGGCCCAGAGACGGGCCGAGCCGAGGTGCCGCAGCCATCCCGCGACCAGCGGTGCCACCTCGGGCGCGCGGAACGGCAGCACCAGCAGACCCTGGGAGTCGGCCTCGCGGGCGGCCTCGGCGAGCACGAGCGGCAGCGCGTCGGCCTCGAACCGGGCCGCCGCGACCCGGGCCAGGTCGAGCCGCTGCTGGAACGGGCTCAGCGCCGGGGCGGCGCCGATCAGCGCCCGCGCCGGACCCTCCGGACCCTTGGCGATCAGCCACGGCACCTGCTCGGGATCCAGATCGGACAGCCGGTCGGCGCCGGTGACCGCGAGACCCCAGTCCGGCTGCTCACGCCCGTGGTCGAGGGCTTCGGCCCGCGACCACCACAGCTCCCGCTCGCCGGGCTCCCACGCCATGACCGTCAATGCCGAACCCTCCATAGTTCCGTCCCCGTCACCGGGAAATCCCCTGATCGGCGGGGCTTTCGCTCCGTGTGGTCCCCGGAGTCCCACTGGCCGGGCGGATTAGTCTCGCACTTCGCCCATGCCGTCCCGCCTGTCGCCCGGCCGATAGACACCGCATCGATCAACTCGGATCATCGGCAGAAGCGTTCTCGTTTGACTTCTTTCACCACATCGACCGGGGGGCGATTCCGGTGCGTCAGTTCAGGACTTTCCGGTGGCGGACGCTGCTGGTGCTCATCCTCGCCGCCACCTGCCTGGCCGTGCCGCTCGCGGGACCCGCCTCGGCCGATCCCTGCGCGCCGCTGGTCAACGCGATCGCCTGCGAGAACAGCAAGCCCGGCACGCCGAAGAGCACCTGGGACGTCTCCGGGTACGGCAGCGACGCGCTCCAGGGCTTCCCCACCCAGATCAGCGTGAACGCCGGCACCCCCGTGGACTTCAAGATCAAGTCGTCGGCCGCGTCGTACCGCCTCGACATCTACCGGATGGGCTACTACGGCGGCAACGGCGCGCGGTTCATCACCACCGTCAACCCGGTCGGCCGGCAGACCCAGCCGAACTGCATGAGCCAGGCCGCGACCGGCCTGGTCGACTGCGGGAACTGGCAGATCTCGGCGTCCTGGCCGGTGCCGGCCACCGCGGTCTCCGGCATCTACTTCGCCCGGCTCGTGCGCACCGACGGCACCTCCGGGGCCAGCCACATCGTCTTCGTGGTGCGCGACGACGCGGGCCGCTCCGACGTGGTCTTCCAGACCTCCGACTCGACCTGGCAGGCGTACAACACCTACGGCGGCAACAGCCTCTACACCGGGTCGCCGGCCGGCCGGGCCTACAAGGTGAGCTACAACCGGCCGATCACCACCCGCGGCACCGGCGCCGAGGACTTCGTCTTCAACGCCGAGTACCCGATGGTCCGCTGGCTCGAGGCGAACGGCTACGACGTCAGCTACATCGCCGGCGTCGACGCCGACCGCAGCGGCCCGCTGCTCAAGAACCACAAGGCGTTCCTGTCGGTCGGCCACGACGAGTACTGGTCCGGCCAGCAGCGCGCCAACGTCGAGGCGGCCCGCGACGCCGGGGTGAACCTGGCCTTCCTCAGCGGCAACGAGGTCTTCTGGAAGACGCGGTGGGAGGACGGCTACCGCACGATGGTCTGCTACAAGGAGACCCACGCGAACGGCAAGATCGACCCGACCGCGGCGTGGACCGGCACCTGGCGCGACCCGCGGTTCAGCCCGCCGGCCGACGGCGGCCGCCCGGAGAACGCGCTGACCGGCACGAGCTTCGAGGTCAACGCCGGCACGGTGAACCTGCAGGTCCCGGCCGCCGACGGCAAGATGCGGCTGTGGCGCGGCACCACCGTCGCCAACCAGGCCGCCGGCGCCACGGCGACCCTCGGCAGCGGGACCCTCGGCTACGAGTGGGACGAGGACGCCGACAACGGGTTCCGGCCGCGCGGCCTGATCAAGCTGTCCACCACCACGGCGTCCGGGCTCGACGTTCTGCAGGACTACGGGTCGACGTACGCGACCGGCAGCGCCACCCACAACCTGACGCTCTATCGCGCGGCCAGTGGCGCGCTGGTCTTCGGCGCCGGAACCGTGCAGTGGTCCTGGGGCCTGGACAGCGACCACGACCGCGGGTCCGGCGCGGCCAGCACACCGATGCGGCAGGCCACCGTCAACCTGCTCGCCGACATGGGCGTGCAGCCGGGCACCCTGCAGCCCGGGCTGACCGCCGCCACGAAGTCCACCGACACGACCGGGGCGACCGCGGCCATCACCGCGCCGGCGGCCGGCTCGACAGTGCAGGCCGGCTCGCCGACGGTCATCTCCGGCACGGCGGCCGACACCGGCGGCGGCGTGGTCGGCGGCGTCGAGGTCTCCACCGACGACGGCGCGACCTGGCACCCGGCCACCGGCCGGGCGAACTGGACCTACACCTGGCGGCCGGGCAACACCGGCGCCGTGGTGATCCGGGTCCGGGCCGCCGACGACAGCGGCAACGTGGGCGCCGACGTGACCCGGCCGGTCACCGTCGGACCGCGCGCCTGCCCGTGCAGCATCTGGGGCCCGACCATCACGCCGTCGACGCCGGCCGACCCGGACGGCACCGGCACCGAGGTCGGCATCCGGTTCCGCTCGGACGTCGCGGGCCAGGTCACCGGCATCCGGTTCTACAAGGCGGCCACCAACACCGGCACGCACGTGGGCAAGCTGTGGACGAACACCGGCACGCAGCTCGCGTCGGTGACGTTCACCGGCGAGTCGGCGTCCGGCTGGCAGCAGGCGAACCTGTCCGCGCCGGTGACGCTCGCGGCGAACACCACCTACGTCGTCTCCTACTACGCGCCGAACGGCCACTACGCCGGCGACACCGGGTACTTCGCGACGCGGGGCGCCGACAACGCGCCGCTGCACGCGCTGCGCGACGGTGCGGACGGGGTCAACGGCGTCTATCGGTACGGCGCCGGCTTCCCAACCCAGTCGTGGGAGAGCGCCAACTACTACGTCGACGTGGTGTTCACCCCGGGCGGCGGCACCCCGGACACCACGCCGCCCACGGTGACCGGCCGGACGCCCGCCGCCGGGGCGACCGGGGTGGCGACCACCTCCGCCGTGTCCGCCACGTTCAGCGAGCCGGTCACCAATGCCGCGATCGCGGTCGCCGCCGTGACCGGTTCCACCTCCTACAACGCGGCAACGAACACGGTCACCTTCACGCCGTCCGCGGCCCTCGCGGCGAACACCGCCCACACGGTGACGGTCTCCGGGGCGAAGGACGCCGCCGGCAACACGATGGCGGCCACCTCCTGGACCTTCACCACGGCGGCGGCGCCCACCACTCCCCCGCCGGGGACCTCCTACTCGGTGTGGCCGTCCACCGCCGTGCCGGGCACACCGGCCGACTCGGACAACTCCGCGGTCGAGGTCGGCATGCGGTTCCGGTCCGACGTGGCCGGTCAGGTCACCGGCGTCCGCTTCTACAAGGGCAGCGGCAACTCCGGCACGCACGTCGGCAAGCTGTGGACCGCGAGCGGCACGAGCCTCGGCACGGTGACCTTCACCGGCGAGTCGGCGACCGGCTGGCAGACCGCCACCTTCGCCACCCCGATCACCGTCGCCGCGAACACCACCTACGTCGTCTCCTACTACGCCCCGAACGGCCGGTACGCCAGCGACGAGGGCTACTTCGCGACCGGCGGCGTCGACACCGGGCCGCTGCACGCCCTCCAGGACGGCGCCGACGGCGCGAACGGCCTCTACCGGTACGGCAGCGGCGGCGTATTCCCGAACAGCACCTGGCAATCGAGCAACTACTGGGTCGACGTGGTGTTCGCGCCGGCCACCTGAAGTCCCGAGGAGGGGCCTTGATGCGACCAGCCGGCCGGATTCGGCGGACCATAACAGCGCTCCTGGCATCGCTGGCCCTGGTGGCCGGGGTGCTCACCGCCCCCGAGGCGGCAGCCGCCGCCCCCTGTCCCTGTTCGATCTGGCCCGGCACGGCGACGCCGGCGGTCGCGTCCGACGCGGACGCCTCCGCCGTCGAGCTGGGCGTGAAGTTCCGCTCCGACACCGACGGATTCGTGACCGGCGTGCGCTTCTACAAGGGCAGCGCCAACACCGGCACGCACGTCGGCAACCTGTGGAACGCGAGCGGCACGAACCTGGGCACCGTCACGTTCACCGGGGAGACCGCCTCCGGCTGGCAGACCGCCACGTTCGCCACCCCGATCGCCATCTCGGCGAACACCACGTACGTGGCCTCCTACTACGCGCCGAACGGCCGGTACGCCAGCGACGACGGCGGGTTCGCCGCGTCAGGCGTCGACAACGCTCCCCTGCACGCGCTGCGCGACGGCGAGGACGGCGCGAACGGCCTCTACCGGTACGGCACCGGCGGCGGTTTCCCGACCAACACCTGGCAGGCCACCAACTACTGGGTCGACGTCGTCTTCGACCCGGCCGCCACCGACACGACGCCGCCGACCGTGACCGGCACCGCGCCGGCCGCCGGCACCACCGGCGTGCCCGCCACCACGACGGTGACCGCCACGCTGAACGAGCCGCTCCAGGCCGGCACCGCGGCGATCACGATCCCCGGCGTCACCGGCACGACGGCCTACGACGCCGCCACCCGGACCGTCACCTTCACGCCGTCGGCCGCGCTCACGGCGTCGGCGGCCTACACCGCGACGGTGGCCGGGGCCCGGGACGTCGCTGGCAACACGATGACGCCGTTCTCCTGGTCGTTCACGATCGCGTCGTCCGGGTCGTCCTGCCCGTGCACGATCTGGCCGCCGACCGCGACCCCGGCCACCCCGGCGGTCGCCGACAACAGCGCCGTCGAGGTCGGCGTGAAGTTCCGGGCCTCCAGCGCCGGATTCATCACCGGGCTGCGGTTCTACAAGGGCGCCGGGAACACCGGCACGCACACCGGCTCGCTCTGGAACACCGCCGGGACCCGGCTCGCCACGGTCACCTTCACCGGCGAGACGGCCACCGGCTGGCAGACCGCCACCCTCGCCGGCCCGGTCGCGGTCACCGCGAACACCACGTACGTGGCGTCGTACCACACCGACACCGGCTTCTACTCCTCCACCGCGAACGGCCTGGCCACGGCCGTCACCCGCGGCCCGCTGACCGCCCTCGCGAGCAGCGGCAACGGCGGCAACGGCGTCTACCGGTACGGGGCGAGCGCCTACCCGAACCAGACCTTCCAGGCCACCAACTACTGGGTGGACGTCGTCTTCGACACCACCGCCGTGGACACCGTGGCGCCGACCGTGGCCGGCCGCGCCCCGGCCGCCGGTGCGAGCGGCGTCCCGGCCACGACCGCGGTGACCGCCACGTTCAGCGAGCCGGTCACCCAGGCCGGCATCACGGCGACCGGCGTGACCGGCGCGCTCGCCTACGACCCGGCCACCCTCACCGCCACGTTCACCCCGGCCGCGGCGCTGGCGTTCTCGACCGCGTACACGGTCACGGTGAGCGGCGCCCGGGACGCCGCCGGCAACGTCATGACGCCGGTGACCTGGACGTTCACCACCGCGGCACCACCGCCGCCACCGCCCGACCAGGGTCCCGGCGGCCCGGTCCTGGTGATCCGGACGCCCGGTTTCAGCCCGTTCCTCGCCGAGGTGCTGCGCACCGAGGGCCTCAACGAATTCGCCACGGCCGACCTCGGCACGGTCACGGCGGCCACCCTGGCCCAGTACGACGTCGTGCTGCTCGGCCAGGCCGCGCTCACCGCCGACCAGGTCACCCTGTTCACCACCTGGGTCACCGGTGGCGGCAACCTCATCGCTTTCCGGCCGGACAAGCAGCTCGCCGGGCTGCTCGGCCTCACCGCCACGACCACGACCCTCGCCGAGGGATACCTGAAGGTCGACACCACGAGCTCGCCCGGCGCCGGGATCACCGACCAGAGCATCCAGTTCCACGGCACCGCCGACCGGTACACGCTCAACGGCGCCCGGGCCGTCGCGACGCTCTGGTCGAACGCGACCACGGCCACCGCCGACCCGGCGGTGTCGCTCGTGAACGTGGGGACGAGCGGCGGTCAGGCCGCGGCGTTCAGCTTCGACCTGGCGCAGTCGCTGGTCTACACCCGGCAGGGCAACCCGGCCTGGGACGGCCAGGAACGCGACGGCACCCAGCCGCGGCGCTCCGACGACCTGTACTTCGGCGGCGGCAGCGCCGACTGGGTCAACCTCGCCAAGGTCGCCGTCCCGCAGGCCGACGAGCAGCAGCGCCTGCTCGCCAACCTGATCGGCGCGATGAACGCCGACCGCAAGCCGCTGCCCAAGTTCTGGTACTTCCCGCGCAGCCTCAAGGCGGTCGTCGTCGCCACCGGTGACGACCACGCCGTCGGCGGCACGGCCAGCCGGTTCGACCAGTTCGCGGCGAACAGCCCGACCGGCTGCGTCGTCGACGAGTGGCAGTGCGCCCGGTACACGTCGTACGTGTTCCCGAACGCGCCGCTGACCGGCGGCCAGGCGTCGAACTACCAGTCCCGGGGCTTCGAGGTGGGCCTGCACGTCAACACGAACTGCGCCGACTGGACGCCGACGACGCTGACCGGCTTCTACACCAACCAGCTGGCGACCTGGCGGTCGAAGTACAACGCGGTGCAGGGCCCGGTCACCAACCGGACGCACTGCATCGTCTGGTCGGACTGGTCCACCCAGGCCGGCACCGAGGGCGCCAACGGCATCCGGCTCGACACCAACTACTACTACTGGCCGGGCTCGTGGATCACCGACCGGCCCGGCTTCATGACCGGTTCCGGCATGCCGATGCGGTTCTCCGGCAAGACCGGCGGGCTCATCGACGTCTACCAGGCCGCCACCCAGATGACCGACGAGTCGAACCAGAGCTACCCGTTCACCGTGAACACGCTGCTCGACCGGGCGCTCGGGGCGGAGGGCTACTACGGGGCGTTCACCGCGAACATCCACACCGACGCCACCACGATGTTCGAAAGCGATCAGATCCTCACCTCGGCGCAGGCCCGTGGAGTCCCGATCGTCACCGCCAAGCAGTTGCTCTCCTGGGTCGACGGGCGCAACGCGTCGTCGTACTCGAACATCGCCTGGTCCGGCGACAACCTCTCGTTCACCGTGAACGTGGGCTCGGGCGCGACCGGGCTGACCGGCATGGTGCCGACAGCGGGCCCGGCCGGCCGGACGCTGTCCACGCTGACCCGCGCCGGCACGCCGGTCCCGTTCACCAAGACGGTGATCAAGGGCGTCGAGTACGCGATGTTCGCCGCCTCGGCGGGCGCCTACCAGGCCGTCTACACGCCGCCCGCCGCCACCCCGGCGGTCACGGCGGCGGCGCAGGCCGACCAGACCACCGCGTCGGTCACCCTGGGTGGGTCCGCTGCGGCTTCCACCACCATCGAGTACGGGACCAGCGCGTCCCGGCTCACCGCGACGGTGGTGGACGGCACCCAGGCGGCGAAGCGGACCGTCACACTGAACGGCCTCACCCCCGGCACCACGTACTACTACCGGGCGCGGGTCACCACCCCGGGCGGCCGGACGGTCGTCTCGCCGGTGCGCACGCTCGTCACCGCGGCACCCGACACGACGCCGCCGGTGGTCTCCCGGGTGTCCGTGACGGCCCGGCCGGACGGCACCGCCACGGTGTCGTGGCGCTCCGACGAGCCGGCCGCCGCGACCCTCGAGGTGGAGGGCCTCGGCAACTGGCCGGCCGACCTGACCGGCCGCCGGCACAGCGCCGTGGTGACCGGCCTGGAGCCGTCGGCGACGTACCGGTATTCGCTGCGCACCGTCGACGAGTCCGGCAACATGACAGTCACCCCGGCGTCCACCTTCGTCTCGGCGGCGGCCGGCGTCGCCGACCACACGGTCGCCGGCCTGCGAACCGGCGTCTCCGATCGGGTGCGGGTCGACTCCGACGGTGTGCGGCTGGCCGGCGGGGCCCGGTCCGGGACGTTCGTCTCCCGGGTCCTCGACGCGGGCCAGCTGGTGACCTGGGACCGGCTCTCCTACCAGGCGTCGGGTCCGGGCGTGCGGGTCTTCGTCCGCACCGGGAGCACCTCGACGGCCGGCGCGGGCTGGACCGCCTGGAAGCGGGCGGCCGACGGTGATCGTGTCGTCGGTAGTTCCCGCTACGCCCAGTACCGGGTGGAGCTGGTGCGCGGCAGCGGCTCACCGGTCCTGCACGAGGTAGGCATCACCAGCAACGCGACACCACTCTCCACACCCAACGAAACCGGAAGCTGACCACCCCTCCCTCCGGCCCGCCCCCTCGGCCCGCCCCTCCCGATCTTGTGAAGCTCTGCAGCACCGGCGCTGCGGGAATCAACAAGATCGGGAGGGGGCGGGGCCGGGAGCGGGGCGGGGTGGGGGTGGGTGGGTCAGCGGCCGGTGATGGTGAACTGGGAACCCGGCTCGGTGACGATGTTGCCGTCGGCCGCGTTGGTGATGGTGACGTTGGAGAGGATCGCGTTGCCGCGGGCTCCGGCCATCGCGAGGATGCCGGCGCCGTTGTTGGACTTGTCGATCTTCACGTTGGTGACGGCTACGTTCGGCATGTTGCCGCCGCCGTTCTTGAACTGGATGCCGTCGTAGGTGGAGTCGACGATGTCGGTGTCGCGGATCGTGACGCCGACGATGTCCTTCGTCGAGGGGAAGAGGGTGATCGCGCCGAACTCCTGGTCCTCGTTCCAGAACGCCCCGCCGGTGCGGTAGAGGCCGTTGTTGGCGATCAGCGTGGTGCCGGAGAACGGCAGCGGGCTGTGGTCGGTCGCCAGCATGATCCCCGGGTAGTTGGCGGTGTCGGAGATCAGGTTGTTCTGCGCCGAGTTGTCGCGGCCGCCGTAGATGGCGATGCCGTTGGCCCGCCACGGCAACTGGATCGTGTTGTTGAGGAAGTGGTCGTCGTGGTTGACGTCGACGTTCTGGTCCTTGACGTACGGGTTGGCCCAGATCGCCAGGGCGTCGTCGCCGGTGGTGCGGAACGACGAGTTGAACACCCGGGAGTTGCGCGTGCCGTTGGAGAAGTTGATGCCGTCGGCGTACGTGTTGCGGATCCGCATGCCGGTGAACTCGACGCCGTCGCCCGGGTTCCAGTACGCCGGGGTGTCCGAGTAGTCGCGGCCCACCCAGGCGCCGACGTTGACGTGCTCGATCCACACGTTGCTGATCTTCGTGTTCCTGCCGAAGCGGCCGTTGAGGCCGTGCCCGCGGTTCGCCCGGTTCTGCGTGTTGCCGAAGATCGCCAGGTCGGAGATCTGGGTGTTGTCGTCGATGTCGAAGCCGACGTTGCCCTCGTGCGGGTGGTTGATGCCGCCGGTGGCGTTCTGCGGCTGGGTGTCGGAGTAGAGCTGGGTGTGCCACATGCCGGCGCCGCGGATCACGACGTTGCGGATGCCCTTCTGGTTCCACTGCCCGCGCGCGGGGTCCGGCGAGAGGATCTTCGCTTCCTGCCGCCACCTACCGGCCGGGATCCAGACGCAGGAGATCACGCCGTTCTCGTCGTCGGTGACCGCCCGCTGGATGGCGGCCGTGTCGTCGGCGCCGTCGTTCGGCACCGCGCCGTACTGGGTGATCGAGGTGCAGCCGGCCGGCTGGGAGGCGGCCGGGGCGACCTGCTCCAGGTCGATCAGGTCGATGATGTAGAACGCCGCGGTGTCGCCGGCGTCGCGCTGCAGCTTGAACCGGGTGCCCGCCGGATAGGACTGGCCGAGCAGCGCGTTCGACTCGTCGAAGAGCCGGCGCGCGTCCGCGCTCGGGGTGTTCTGCAGCGACTCGGTGTCGTCGGTGGTGCCGTAGAGCCAGCTGTTGCGCGACGAGAGCGTCAGCTTGCGGGTGAACACGTCGTTGACGTACAGGCTGATCGTGGCCTCCTGGCCGCCGCCGGATGCGGAGTCCGGGATCGAGTTGCGCACCACGATGGAGTTGGCCTGGTTCGACGAGGTGAACTCGACGAACTGGCCGGTGCTGTTGAGCCGCACCGACTGCCGGCCGGACGACTCCGACCCGAAGTTGGTGTGCCCGAACGTGCGCAGCGGGTCGGCCTGCACGAGCGTCCCGTTGTGCCGGGCCGCCTCGGCCTCGTACTCGGTGTACGGCACCGCCGCGCCGCGGCCCACCACGATCGCCTTCGCGAGACCGTTGTTCTGCTCGTTGGTCTCGGCGACCACGCCGCCGGAGTCGGCCGTCGCCGTGGCGGTGGCGCCGCCGTTCACGGCCGTCCAGGTGCCGCCGATCGTCGCGGTCACGGTCGCGCCGGCCGCGACCGCCGGGGTGGAGCCGGTGAGCGTGGCGCCGCCGACGACGACCCGGGTGGTGCTGGCGCCGGCCGCGCTGGTGCCGCGGTTGGTGACCGCCACGGTGAAGCTCACCGCAGCGCCGGCGGCCGGGTTGGCCGGGTTCGTGGTGATCGCGGTGACCGTCAGGTCCGGTCCCGGCGCCTGCGCCACGACCAGCTGGTTCGGGGCCGTGTACGTGTTGTTCGACTCGTCGGTCTCGGCGACCGCGCTCGTCGCGTCGGCCACCGCCGCGACCGGGTAGCTGCCCTGCGCCTTCGTGCCGGCGTTCACCGAGACGGTCGCCGAGGCGCCCGCCGCGAGGGCCGGGACGTCGGCGGTGCCGGCGACCGTGCCGCCGAGCCGGAAGTCGGCCCTGCTGGCGGCCGCTGCTGCCGTGCCGTTGTTCCTGACGACCGCGCTCAGGGTGATCGCCGACGACTCCGAGGGATTCGCCGGGGACCAGGTCGCCGACGTGACGACGAGGTCGGGGTTGGGCGCCCAGCTACCGAGCACCTGGAGGTCGGCCACCTGAGCGCCGGGCGCGCCGGTGTTCGTGAAGAACTCGAGGCGCACCTCCGCGGCCCGTGCCGTGAGCGGGACAGTCACGGAATTCTGGTTCGCCACGGGGCTGAAGACGTACCCTTGCCGGGTCTTGATCTCGGTGAAGCCCGACGATCCGGCGGCTCTTCCCAGGACGCGGAACTCCTGGGTGCGCGCGCCCCAGACCGGATCCGGGTTGAGCCGCACGACGAGGCCGGTGAGGTTCGCGTCGGCGCCGAGCTTGACGGTCAGCGTGGACGGGAAGCCGTTGGACTCCCAGTAGCTGGTGAGGCTGCTGTCGTTGGCGTTCGCGGCGACGAAGCTGTGCACGCTCGACGAGGCCTCGATGGCCCTGCCCTGCGCGAGGTTGGTGCCGGTCGGCGGAGGATCCACCGGACCCGACGGCCCATAGACCTCCAGTTCGGACAACTGCCCGGCCGGCCAACCGGTGTTCGCGGTGATGTTGATCCGGACATATCGCGCCGTTGTCGCGGTGACGCCGATCGTCACCGTGTTGCCGGACGCGGGGTCGAAGACCCGGCCGGCCGAGGCGGACAGCGTGCTGAAGCTCGACCCGTTGGCGCCGCCCTGCACGCTCAGGGTCTGCGTGCGGGTGGCCCACGCAGACGCCGGCGGCAGCTTGAGCACGACCTGGTCGACGGTGGCGGCGCTGCCGAGGTCGACCTGAATCCACTGCGGGAAGGCGTTGTTCGGGCTCTCCCAGTACGACGACGCGTTGCCGTCGGTGACCGCGGAGGCGGGCTGGGCGCCGAGGGAGCCGCTGGCGGTGGCCGCTTTTCCGGCGGCCAGGTTGGGGCCCGCTGCCGCATGGGCGGGAGGGGAGATGCCGAGGAGGATCAGCGCGGCCGTGAGGGCCGTCGTCAACACACGTTTCATGGCGGTCCTTGTCGGGGATTTTCGCCGCACTGTCGACTTCTTGCGGCGCAGGAAATTCAAAGTTTCAGATGTGTCACTGCTTTGTCAACGGTGGGCATACGAAAACGAGCACCGGCGCGATCGCCGGTGCTCGTTCCGATGGGCGGAAGAGGTCAGTCGACCCGGCCGTGCAGCGCCTTCGTGAGCCGGGCGACAGCGTTGCCGGGCAGCTCGCCGTCCGCCGCGAGGGTCTCCTTGACGATCTCCTGGAAGGTGCTGCTGAACAGCGCGTAGTGGGTGGTCACCGGCCGCGGCCGGGCCTTGTCGAGCGCGCTCTTCAGCGTCTCGGCGTAGGGGCGCTTCGCCAGCACCGACGGGTTCGTGTACGCCGAGGCCCGGGTGGCCGCGAGCCCGCCGTCGCGGAACAGCCGCAGCTCGCTCTCCTCGCTGGTGAGGAACCGGATCAGCCGCTGCGCCGCGGCCGGGTTGTCGGTGCTGCTGGCGACCGCGAGGTTCTGCCCGCCGAGGACGCTGGGCTTCGGCAGCTCCCAGACGTCGAAATCGGTCAGCGGCTGTTCGCCGACGCGCAGTTGCCCGTACGCGATCGGCCAGTCCCGCATGAGCGCCACCTTGCCGCTGCGGAACGCCTCCCGGCCGCCGTTCTCGTCGAGGCTCGTCGCCGGCGGGTAGAGCGCCGGCGGCAGGCCGTCGACCGACTTCGTCGACTGGGCCAGTTTGCGCAGGCCGGCCCGCGCCTCCGGGCTGTCCACCACGACGATGTCGCGTTCGGCGTCGTACACCTCGCCGTCCTCGGCCCAGATCGCCTCGAGCGCGCTGACCGTGAGCCCCTCGTACGTGTCGAGCGGCGTGACGAACCCGGCCTGGATGCCGCGCACCGCGTCCCGCAGCGCGCGCACGTCGTTCGGGCTGGGCGGCAGCGCCGACGGCTTCGCGCTCTCCAGCACGCCCTTGCGGTGGTAGAGCAGCCCGGCGTCGGTGTTGAACGGCAGCGCCCAGAGCCGGCCCTCGAACATGCAGGTCGCGAGCGGGGCCGGCAGGAACCCGCCGGTGTCGGTGGACGGGTCGAGCGGCAGGATGAATCCGGCCGAGGCGAACGCGGCGGTCCACGTGGTGTCGAGGTTGTAGATGTCGGCGTCGGAGACCTCGGACTGGGCGGTCGCGCGCATCTGGCTGTGCTGGGCGTCCGCGTTCGCCGGCAGGCTCACCAGGCGGGCCGGGGTGTTCCTGTTCTCAGGGTCGGCGTTCCACTCGTCGATCAGCTTCTGGCGCTGGCCGTCGATGCTCTCGTCCTTGCCGGAGTAGATGACCAGCTCGGCGCTGCCGGCCTGGGCCCGCGGCGCCGGTTCCTCGCCGCCGGAGAAGATCAGCTCGCGGGCGGCCGTGGCGACGACCATGACGATCACGCCGAGGGTGAACCAGGCGATCGGCCCGGAGATCAGGTCGCGCAGTCGGGTCGTCATTCGCCGCTCCACAACGTCTTGAACAATTGGGTCATGGTGTCGGGCACCTCGGCCGCGCCCGCCGTGAGACATCCGCCGCGGCCGGCCCGGGTCAGCTGGTAGAGCGGCCCGTCGTCGCCGCACTCCGCCTCGCCGGTGGCGATCACGTAGAGCCGGACGCCGTCGCGGGCGATGCGCTCCACCTCGGCGGCGGTCTGCTTCAGGCCGGGTTTCGCGCCGGTGTTCTCGCCGTCGGTCAGCACCACGAACGCGCGGATCTGCCCTTCGCCCCGGACCTTGCCCAGCTCACGCATCCCGGCCTGGATCGTGGCGTAGAGCGGGGTCCCGCCGTCCGGCTTCACGGCCCGCAGCGCCCCGACCACCGTCTCCCGGTGCCGCGCCGACCCTTCCGCCGGCCCGACCAGCTCGAACGTCTTCCGGCCGTCCGGGATCGGGAACGTCCACAGGCCGAACTCGTCCCTCGTACCCATCTGCGCCGCCGCCGCAGCGACACCCTGCGCCGCCACCGCGAACCGGGTCGTCCGGCGCGAACCGGCCGGCTGCGCCATCGACCCCGACGAGTCCACGGCGAGCAGCACCCGGCCGGGACGTTTCGCCTGCTCGTACCGATCAAGGGTCTCCGCCGGATCGCGCGGCACGCACGCGTTGCCGTTCAGCCCGGCACACGCCGGATCCGGCTCGCCGAGACCCGCCTCCCGCAGCACCGCATCGGCGTCCTCACCGCGCAGCCACGCCTGGAACGCCTCGACCGCCGCCCGCTGCCCCGGACCGGTCCAGGTGAATTGGACGAGGGGATGATCGAGCGCGGGAGCCGAATCGAGCACCACCGGCGCCGGAAGATCTTCAGGCGGGGTACGGGGTGACGAGCACCCGGCGCCGCCGAGCGCGCGCCCGCTCACGAACCGCCGCCACGTACGCAGGCTGGTCAGCACGGCCGGGGGCGCCTTGCCTTCGCGCAGGTAGGCGCAGAGCACGCTCACCTCGTCGGTCCCCGCCACGGTGGAGTCGGCGACGATCTGCGCGCGCCGGCGGGCCACCGCCGCCTCGACCGCCTCACCGGACGCGTCGTGCAGGTAGACGTCGGCGGCGAGCAGTCCGGCTGTGCTGGCCTCCGGGTCGGCGGCGGACAGCGCGGCGCCGGACCTGTCGAGCAGCCCCGCGACCACCGCGGAGAGCGTGGCGTCACCCTCGGTCTGCGGCACCGCCGTCCCGGCCAGCACGATCGGCGAGGTCGCGATCGAGGTGACGGTCCGCAGCGGCGACGGGAGCGTGGCCTTCACCGCGATCTCCTGCACCTCGCGGACGTCCAGCATGGAGTCGGGCAGCCAGACGTCCGGCCGGGGGCCGAGTTCCTCGAGCGGCTTCTGCTCCTTCGAGTCGGCCCACTGCCGGGTCAGCGCGCCGGTCGTCGCGAGGGTGCCGGCGGCGTAGACGTACGGGTAGACGGCCGGGCATCCGTCGTGGCCCCGGGCGGTGAATCGTGCGTACTCGTGCGCCACCTCGCGGGTCGCCTGCAATCCCTCCGGCGAGGTGAGGATCCGCATCTCCAGGGCCTGCGGGCAGACCGCCTCACGGGCGGACTCGTAGAGCGCCGCCGACGACGCGGCCAGCACCAGCAGCACCCCACCGGCAGCCGTGACCTTGGCCCGGCGCGGCATCCGCCCCGGCAGCCCGTAGAGGTAGTCGAGCAGCCAGGCGATCGACTCCCGGTAGGCCAGTGACCAGATGCTGACGGCGGCCATCACCATCGCGGCGACGAGCAGCAGCCAGCTGTTGTCGGCCCGCTCCATCGCGAACTGCGCACCCCCGGCGATCGCCAGGGCCACCACGGCTGCGACGACGGTGCGCAGACGTCCCCCGTTACCTGGTGGAACCGTCTTCTCGGGCACGAGGGAATGCGCCTCCACGAGTCGCTTTTGTCGCCGTGACGCCGGCAGGCTCAGTGTAGGGACTCATGCAAGTTGATCAATGCCGTCCGGGCCCGGACGCCGTCCCCCGTCGCCTTCTATAGTTGGGCGTCCATTCCCGGCGCGGCCGGGGTTCGGACGAATTCGGACGCCGCTTTCCGGGGGTGCGCGATGCCGCTGGCCGAGGAGCCGGCCGCCCCGCCCGACCCGGCGCGGGCGAGGAGCGTCGACGACCTCGTCGCGCGGCTGCGCCGGTTGAAGATCTGGGCCGGCGACCCCTCGTACGAGGTGATCAAGGACCGGGTCGGCGCGGCGTGGACGGCGGCCGGCCGGCCCGCCGGCGAGCTGGTGTCCCGGTCCACCGTGGCGTACTGCTTCCGGCCCGGCCGGCGCCGGCTCGACACCGACCTGGTGATCGCGGTGGTCGAGGCGCTGCATCCGGAGACCGGGTACGTCGCGGCGTGGCGGCAGGCGCTGCGGGTCGTGGGCGGGGAGATCGAGGCGGTGTCGCAGGTCCGGGTGCAGGATCGTCTGCCGCGGGATCTCGACGGGTTCACCGGCCGCGACGCCGAGCTCGACCGGCTCCGCCACGCCGCCCGAAGCGGGGAAACCGCCGTGGTCGCCGTGATCGAGGGGATGGCCGGGGTCGGCAAGACCCGGCTCGCCGTGCACGCCGGCCACCTGCTGGGCCCGTTCGAGCGGGTGCTGTTCGTGAACCTGCGCGGCTTCGGCCCCGACCCGGCCCAGCCGCCGGCCGATCCCGCCGCCGTCCTGGACGGATTCCTGCGGCTGCTCGGGATGCCCGGCCGGCAGATCCCACACACGCTCGACGCCCGCGCGGCCGCCTACCGCGACCGGCTCGCCGGGGTGCGGGCGCTGGTGGTGCTGGACAACGCCGTCTCCGCCGAGCAGGTCCGGCCGCTGCTCCCGGCCACCCCGGGCTGTCTCGTCCTGGTCACCAGCCGGAGCGGCCTGGCCGGCCTGCACCCGGCGATCCGGCTGCCGATGAACGTCTTCACCCCGGCCGAATCCCTGGCGTTCCTCACCCGGGCCGTATCCGGCGTCCCCACCCCGGCCGCGCCCGGCATCCCCACCGGCGCCGACCCGGACGCCGCGGCCCGGATCGCCGAGCGCTGCGGCCACCTGCCCCTGGCGCTGAGCCTGGTCGCCGGGCACATCCGCGCCACGGCGGGCTGGACGCTCACCGACCACGCCGACCGCCTCGACGAACGCCATCGGGACCGGCGCCTCGACACCGCCGTGGAACTCGCCCTCGAAGTCTCCTACCGGCACCTGCCCGCCGACCGGCGGCGGCTGCTGCGCCTGGCGGCCCTGCACCCCGGCCAGGAGCTCGACGCCTACGCCGCGGCGGCCCTGTGCGACATCGCCCTCGCCGACGCCCGGGCACATCTGCGCCTGCTGCACGACGACCACCTGCTGCAGCAGACCAGGCCCGGCCGCTACACCCTGCACGACCTGGTCCGCGCCCACGCGGCCGTCCGGGCCGGCGACGAGGACCGGCCGGCCGCGCGCCGGGCCGCCCTCACCAGGCTGTTCGACTATTACCTCGGTACCGCGGCCGCCGCCATGGACGCCCTCCACCCCGCCGAGAAGCACCGCCGACCCACCGTCCCGCCGGGTCATCCCTCCCCCGCCCTGGAGGCCGCGGTGGATGCCCGCGCCTGGCTCGACACCGAACGGCCCACCCTCATCGCCGTCGCCGAGCACGCCGCCCGGCACGGATGGCCCGGCCACACCACCGCGCTGGCCGCCATCCTGTACCGCTACCTCGACGGCGGGCACCCCACCGACGCCCGGACCGTCCACGCCTTCGCCCTCGACGCCGCCCGCCGCACCGGCGACCCGGCCGCACAGGCCGAAGCCCTCACCAACCTCGGCGCGACCCACCTCACGACCGGCCGCTACGCGGAGGCCGCCGATCACCTCCGGCAGGCCCTGCGCCTGTGCCGGCAGACCGGTTCCCTCATCGGGCAGGCCCGCGCCCTGGCGAACCTCGGCGCCGTCGCGGAGCGGCTCGGTCACTACCGCCCGGCCACCGAACACCACCAGCAGGCCCTGGACCTGCGCCGGCGCATCGGGGACCGCACCGGCGAGGCCTCGGCGCTCGACGACCTCGGCCTCATCCAGGTACGCCTCGGTCGCTATGCGGCGGCGCGCGACCACCACGAGCGCGCCCTGGCGATCTGCCGGGACCTGGGCGACCGCGCCGGTGAGGCCCGTTCGCTGTGCAACCTCGGCGTCGCCGAACTGCTGGCCGGAGACCACGAGCCCGCGACCGGTCATCTGCGGCGAGCCCTGGAATTGTTCCGCCGGCTCGGCAACCGCACCGGTGAGGCGTGGGCCCACGACAGCCTCGGCACCCTGCACTGCCGGCTCGGGCAAGCGGACCGGGCCACCGAACGCTACGAGCGGGCGCTGACCCTGCACCGCGAGACCGGCGAACGCCACGGCCAGACCCGGGCGCTCAACGGCCTCGGCGAAGCGGCCCTGGCCGTCGGCCACCCGAGCGAGAGCCTGGCCCACCACCGCGCGGCCCACGCCGTCGCGCTCGACACCGGGGATCGTCATCAGCAGGCCCGCGCGCTGACCGGCATCGGCGACGCCCACCGTGCTCGCGGCGAGGCCGGCCCGGCACGCGAGCACTACCGGCAGGCGCTGGCCCTCGCCACCGACCTCGGCCTGCCCGAAGCCGACCGGATCCGCCCTCACCTGGTTTTTCCAACCCCCCGATCGGTACGACGATGAGCCGCATCCGCCGTACTCATGGGTCTCGCTCTTCTGGTTCCGAGGCGCTGGACCGGGATCGTCCGCGAGAGTTCATCACTCCCGGATGATGCCCTCCGGCCGCGTCGCGCCGACGCTTCGTCCATGGACGAGCAACCCACCGCCTCCCTGAGCGGTCGTGACGGACGCCTGGCGATCCTTCTGGCGATGGCGATGTTCGTCCTCGTCGTAGACACCTCACTGATGAACGTCTCGATCGCCGCGGTGGTCCGCGACCTCGACACCACAACGAGCGGCGTCCAGTCGGCGATCGCGCTCGAGGCGCTGGTCTCGGCCGCCTTCATCCTGATCGGCGGCAAGGTCGGCGACCTCATCGGACGCAAGCGCGCCTATGTGCTGGGACTTCTCGGGTACGCCGTGGGCGCGCTCGCGATGACCGTCGCCCAGAATCTCATCGCCGTCATCGTCTTCTGGGCTCTCATCGGCGGCATCGGCGCATCGCTGCTCCTGCCGGCCATGCAGTCCCTGATCCACGGCAACTTCCAGGGCGCCGCGCAGCGGAGGGTCTACGCCCTGGTCGGAGCGGCCGCGGCGATCGCGGCGGCGGTCGGTCCCCTCCTGGGCGGCTTCATCACCACCTACCTGTCCTGGCGGGTCGGCTTCGCCCTCGAGGTCGTCATCATCGCCGGGGTGCTGTCCGGCATCGGCCTGGTCCGCAATGTCGAATACACCGGCCCTCGGACCCTCGACGTCGTCGGCTCGCTGCTGTCGGTCGTCGGCATGGGCGGCATCGTCCTGGGCATCCTGGTCTGGCAGGAGGGCGGCTCCCGCGTCCTCGCCCTGCTGGTCTTCGGTGCCGCGGCCCTGGCCGGCCTCGCCTACTGGCTCGTCCGCCGCAAACGCGCCGGCAAACCGCACCTGCTCGACCCGGACCTGTTCACGTCCCCGCTGTTCCGGCTCGGCATCTCGCAGCAGCTGCTCCAGCAGATCGCCCTCGGCGGCATGATGATCGCGCTGCCGATCTACCTGCAGATGGTCCTCGAATACAGCGCCATGGAGGCCGGCCTCTCCCTCGCGCCGCTCTCGCTGTCGATGTTCGTGGTGGCGCTGATCGCCGGCAAGAGAGCGGGCCGGAAGCGCCCGGCGAACCTCGTGGGCGCGGGCTTCCTCCTGGTCACCGTCGGCGTCGCCATCCTGATCCCCCTGGTGCCGCGGGCCGACTTCGGCTGGGCGCTGCTGATCCCGCTGGCGATCGCCGGCAGCGGCCTGGGCCTGCTGGTGTCGCAGCTCAACGACTACACCCTCTCCCCGATCTCCGAGGAGCGGGTGAGCGAGGCGGCCGCGGTGAACTCGGCCGGCGGGTCCTTCGGGCTGTCGTTCGGCCTCGCCTTCGCGGGCGCCATCATGCTCGCCACGCTGTCCCTCTCCTTCACGAACAGAGCGGAGGCGAGCGACGTCCTCTCCCCCGCCGAGCAGACACGGGTGGCGGAGGTGCTCGAGGAGAACGCCGAAGTGATGACGAACACCCACCTGGAAGAACTCCTGATCGGCCAGCCACCGGCGACCCAGGCCGAAATCCTGCGGATCAACACCGAGGCCCGGCCGATCTCGCTGCAGGTGGCGCTGGTGATCCCTCTGGTGGCGGCGCTGCTGGGGCTGCTCAACTCGATACGGATGAGACGCCATCCGGATCCGGCGCCGGCGAATACCGACGGAATGGTTCTGGGGTGATTCTTTCGGAAAAGCAGAAAGGCCCACCCCTCGTGGGGTGGGCCTTTCCATACGTTGAGTCCGGCGGCGTCCTACTCTCCCACACCCTCCCGAGTGCAGTACCATCGGCGCTGGAGGGCTTAGCTACCGGGTTCGGAATGTAACCG
>NZ_JBFAAR010000015.1:0-203554 GCF_040639855.1 Actinoplanes sp. NPDC023714 | reverse complement strand
GCTTCGTCAGCATCCGGCTGATCTGCGGGCCGCCGCCGTGCACCACGACCGAGCGCTGACCGTGCCGACCGCGCCGGCCGCGCTGACCGTGCCGACCGCGCCGGCCCCCGGCCGCGCCCCAACCGTCGGGCTGCCTACTTCCGCGGCGTGTCGCTTGCGTGTCAGGCGCGGGTGCCGGGTGTCGTCAGGTGAGGGTGGAAGCGACGAAGTCGAAGGCGTCCGGGATGCGGGTCGACCAGTAGGCGAAGTTGTGGTCGCCCGGCCCGAAACCGCCGGCCCGCGGCGGCACCGGCAGGGACGCCCACAGGGTGCGGACGTCGTCGTAGAGCGCGTCGTCCTTGCCGCACCACAGGCCCACCGGCAGGCGGCCGACCCGTTCGAGGCCGTCGAAGACCACGTCGCCGGCGGTGACGGCGGGGGAGAAGGCGGCCACCGAGCGGACGAAGCCGGGGAAGGTGGAGGCGAGGAGCAGCGCGCCGGCGCCGCCCATCGACCAGCCCCAGGCGGCGAGCCGGGTGGTGTCGAAGCCGCGGTCGGTGCACCACGCCGGCAGCTCCTGGCGGACCATCCACTGCGGGTCGTCGCCGCCGCGGGGCCGCCACGCCAGCCGGTCCCCGCCGGCCCCGGCGAGCACGAACGGCGGTGCGCCCCGGCGTACCGCATCGGTCAGGAACCTGCCCAGGCCCAGGCCGGAGAAGTCCGCGGGCTGCTTGGAGCCGCCGTGCAGGATGAGGCAGACCGGTAGTCCGCGGCCGTCGCCGTGACCTGCGGGCACGGCCGTCCAGAAGTCCACGGTCCGGCCACGGGCGGACGAGAACCGCTGTTCGAGGCGCTCGTCGCCGGCCGGGACCGAGGGTATGACCGGGGAGGGGCCGCCGGTCCGCCCGCATCCGCCGGCCAGAGCCAGCACCGTACCGCCCAGGAGGAATGCCCGTCGTCGCACGTCTGATCAACGGCTGACATGCTGGAGGGATGTCCGAGGATTTCGACGAACCGCTCCGGCGGCAGCTCGACGCCTTTCTCGACGAGCACCGGCGGATGCTGGCGGCCTGCCTCGACGGCCTCACCGAGGAGCAGGCCCGGCGCCGGCTGGTCCCGTCGAAGACCACCCTTCTGGGTCTCGTCAAGCACGTCACGTTCGTGGAGAAGGTGTGGTTCGACGAGGCTGTCACGGGCCGTTCGCGCGCCGAGATCGGGATTCCGCGGACTCCGGACCAGTCGTTCGTGCTGAAGCCCGGGGACACCGTCGCCAGTGTGCGGGAGGCGTACGAAAAGGCCTGTGACGAATCGCGGAGCGCGACCGCCTCGCTCAGCCTGGATGATCTCCTGCCCGGCAATCGCCGTGGACCGTTGCCGCTGCGCTGGGTCTATCTGCACGTGCTGCGCGAGCTGGCCCAGCACTGCGGGCACGCCGACATCCTCCGGGAGCAGATCCTGGCGGCATAGAGCGGGCGTGCACGGGTACCGATGCCCTTCGTGAAGAAGGCCGCGTTCATCGTGCTGCTCCTGGCCGGGATCCGGGTGGCGAAGTCCCGGCACCGGCGTTCCCTGCACCCGGCCGGGCGGTCGTTCCGCGGCGAGCTCGAGATCTGGGGCGCGCCGCGGCCGACCGGCTCGCGGCTGCTCGACGAGCCGAGCCGCTGGCCGGTGACGGTCCGGATGTCGAAGGGCGTCGGGACCCGGGGCAGCCGCCCGGACGTGCTCGGTGTCGCGATCCGGCTGCACGGGCACGGCACCGATCTGCTGTTGTCGACGGCGGGCAGCGGCCGGCTGACCCGTCATCTGCCGGCGCCCCGGCGCTCGTTCGCCTCCCGGTACGGCTCGATCACGGCGTACCGGACCGGCAGTGACCGCAAGGTCTATCTCGCCGCCGGACCCACCGGGTCGGGGACGCCGCTGGGCCGCAGCCTCGACGCGGTCTCGGCCGCCGCGCTGACCGGGAACGCCCAGCTGGTGATCGCGGTCGACGATCAGCCGGTCGGCCGCGTCACGTTCGGTGAGCTGATCTCCGGCGCGGAGGACGCCGCCCTGGCCTTCGACCCGATCCGCAACGCCACCCCGGATCTGCATCCGACCGGCACGATCCACGGGTCGCGGGCGCTCGCCTACAAGATCAGTCAGCGCTGGCGTCGTCGCTGAGCGACTCCCACCGCCGCCGGCGCTCCTCCAGCGTCTGCTCCCACCAGGGCGTGCCGCGCTCGCCGAGCGCCACCTTCGCGGCCTGTACTCGCTTGCGGGCCGGCGCCGGATCCTCGCCGCGCCGCTGCATCGCCCCGACGTCGCGCCGGGCCGCCATCAGCGCACGCCGCAGCCGCGCCGCCACGTCCTCCGGGATCGCCGGATCGGTGGCCCGCCACCGCCGCCCCTTGATGACGATGTAGTGATCGTCCTCGTCCATGCCGTCATGGCTACCACGCCGGCCTGCGCGCGTGCCCCCTTCCCGCACCCGTCCACGAGGCTTTTCAGATCTTCGGGTACGCCGGGAGCGCTGCGGCCCGGAGCGTGTCGCGTCACCGGGGGCCGGGGGTGGTCGTTCCCCTCGCTGGTATCTCAGACCTGCGAGGAGCAACGGCACCATGCGTCAGCACCGTCCCCGACCGTTCGGCGTCCGCGCCATGCTGCTGGGCGCGGTCGCCGTCCTCGTCACCGGGGTGGGCGCGGCCTTCGCCATGCCCAGCCGGGAACCTGGGCCCGCGATCGCCGCCGGGAAGCTGAGCCTGCACTGTGTGGGGGACGCCGCGGCGAGCGCCAGGGCCGGGCGCACCCCGGTGCTGCTGATCCACGGGACGGGCTCGAACTTCCGGGCCAACTTCTCGTGGAACTGGGCCCGCGCGTTCACGCTGGAGAAACGGGCGTACTGCGGGATCGACCTGCCCGAGGACGCGAGCGGGGATCTGCAGGTGGCGGCCGGGCATGTGGTGCGGGCCATCCGTACGCTCCATGCCGCGGCCGGCGCCCCGATCTCGCTGGTCGGCCACAGCCAGGGCGGCCTGCTCGGCAGGTGGGCGCTCAAATACTGGCCGGACACCCGCGACATGGTCGACGACTACGTGGCGCTCGCCCCGCCGAACCACGGGACGGCCACGTTCGTGGCCCAGTGCGCGGCGGCCGGGGAGTGCCCGGCGGCGCGGTGGCAGCAGCGGACCGGCTCGCGGTTCCTGGCGGCGCTCAACGACGGGCCGCAGACCTGGCCGGCGATCGACTACACGCAGGTCATGGTGCACAGCGACGAGATCGTGGTGCCGCACACCTCGGCAGCGCTCCCGGCCGCGTCCAACGTCGCGAACCTGGAGATCGACCGGGTCTGCCCCGGTGAGGTGGTGGAGCACTTCGGTCTTGCGTACGACAACGCCGCGTACCTGATCGGCATGGACGCCCTCACCCACCCGGGCCCCGCCGTCCCGGCCCGCATCCGCACCGAACGATGCGGCCCGCCGTTCATGCCGGCCGTCGACCCGCTGGCCTTCGGCCCCAACGCGGCCGCCGCCCTGGTGCAGAGCGCGAACGCCATGGTCAACGCCCGCGAGCTGAAGGCCGAGCCGCCGCTGAGGTGTTACGCCGACCGCACCTGCGTACGCGAACAGGGCTTCACTTCTTCCGGCAGGGTGACTGGACGGTGAGGGTGCCGGCTCCGGCGTCGAGGCGGGCCGGGACGCCGAGGCCCACGGCGACCTGCTGCCGGCCGTGCCCCACCTCCAGGCCGAAGAGGACGGGCACGTCGAAGTGCTCCTCGATGATCCGCCGGGGGAGCTCGGGGAGGAACCGGCCCACCGCCACCCCGGCCACCCCGGCCAGGCTCCCCGAACGCCGGAGCTGGACCAGCATCCGGTCCACCCGGTAGGCCGCCTCGTTCGTCTCCTCCAGCAGCAGGATCGCGCCGCGCAGGTCGAGCTGGTGGGATGTGCCGGCGTTCGCCGCGAGCATGGCGAGGTTGCCGCCGAGAAGGATGCCGGTGGCGCTGCCCGCCGACGGCTCGCCCCGCAGCGTCACCGGATCGTCGGTCATCAGCGCCCGCCGCGCGTCTCCGGCCGGGCCGGCGGACAGGCTCGCTCCGGTGGGGCCGTGGATCGTGGGGAGGCGGGCCTCGCACCACAGGGCCGCGTGCAGGGCGGTGATGTCGGAGAACCCCATGATCAGCTTCGGATCCTCGCGGACGGCCGCGTAGTCGACGCGATCGACGATGCGCTGGGTGCCGTAGCCGCCGCGCAGGCAGACGACGCCCCGTACCTCCGGGTCGCGGAGGGCGTCGTCGAGGTCGGCCAGCC
Organism: Actinoplanes sp. NPDC023714; assembly: GCF_040639855.1. Classification (NCBI taxonomy): domain Bacteria; kingdom Bacillati; phylum Actinomycetota; class Actinomycetes; order Micromonosporales; family Micromonosporaceae; genus Actinoplanes; species Actinoplanes sp. NPDC023714. The sequence continues at coordinate 199,289 of NZ_JBFAAR010000015.1, read as the reverse complement.
GGTCGGCGTCCGGGGCCGAGAAGAGACCGTCACGGCCCAGGGCGTGCCCGCCGAAACGGAACCGCAGTCCCCAGCCCTCCAGCACCCGGGCCGCCGCCTCCGCCCGGCCGGCCGCCACCGGCCCGGCCGGCGCCACCAGCGCGACGAGATCACCGGGCCGCAGGGGTTCGGGCCGCAGCGGGATGGAGAGGTCTTCCTGCACGTTCAACGCCTTCCTGTGCAGCCGGGCCGCCGGAAGACCGCCGAACCCGGCCGGGGTGGCGCCCGGTGAGGCGCGGGAGTGGTGCGACGACCGGCGGGACTTCTGAGGGCGGCCGGTCAGAGAGGCTTGCGCATCTGCTGGGTGGTCACCGTGTAGCCGGCGGACTCGTAGAGGCGGATCGCCCGGGTGTTGGCGCCGAAGACGTTCAGTTCGATGGCGGTGGCGCCGCGGTCGCGGGCCGCCTGCTCGCCGGCCGTCAGCAGGGCGCGGCCGTGACCTGCCGAACGGTATGCCTCGTCGATGTGGATGTCGTAGATGAAGGCGCAGCCGGGGTTGCCCCGGGGGTGCTCGATGCCGATCCACATCGATCCGACGGGGGTGCCGCCGGGGAGGAGGGCCGTCAGGAACAGCATGCCCGGGGTGGTCAGGCCCTGCGGGAACAGGGTGTCGTTGCCCTCCCGGGCCAGCCGGGGCGCCTGCTCGGCGGACCAGCGTCCGGCGGCCACCTGCTCGTCGGCGTACTCGCGTTCCAGGGCGCGGCGCCAGGTGGCGAACTCGGTCGCGGTCATCGGGCGAACGCTCAATCCGGTCACGGCCCGATGGTGTCCTGTCACGCGGCTCGAGACAAGACGACCGGTCCACGGTGGAAGGTGCCGATGCTCACGTAGAGTGACCCGAAGGGTGACGGCCTGGCCGGTGAGTGAGGTACTTATCATGGCCATCGTCCGCTGAACGCCTTATAAGGTGTGTGGATCACGATTGTGTGGACACACTGTTAACAGGGAGATGCTCATGGCCGAGCCGATCAACGTAACCGTCACTGGCGCCGCGGGCCAGATCGGGTACGCGCTGCTGTTCCGCATCGCTTCGGGGCAGCTGCTCGGTGCGGACAAGAAGGTGAAGCTGCGCCTGCTGGAGATCCCGGCCGCGACGCGCGCCGCCGAGGGCACCGCCCTCGAGCTGCAGGACGGCGCCTTCCCGGCCCTGGCCGGTGTGGACGTCTTCGACAACCCGAAGGCCGCCTTCGACGGGACGAACGTGGCCCTGCTCGTCGGCGCCCGCCCGCGGACCAAGGGCATGGAGCGCGGCGACCTGCTCGAGGCCAACGGTGGCATCTTCAAGCCGCAGGGCGAGGCGATCAACGCCGGCGCCGCGCCGGACATCAAGGTCCTCGTGGTCGGCAACCCGGCCAACACGAACGCCCTGATCGCCCAGCAGCACGCGCCGGACGTCCCGGCCGACCGCTTCACCGCGATGACCCGCCTCGACCACAACCGGGCGCTCGCGCAGCTCGCCGCGAAGCTCGGCGTCTCGGTGGCCGACCTCAAGAAGGTCACCATCTGGGGCAACCACTCGGCCACCCAGTACCCGGACGTCTCGCACGCCACGGTGAACGGCAACAGCGTCCGCGACGCCATCAACGACCAGGCGTGGCTCGCCGACGAGTTCATCCCGCGGGTCGCCAAGCGCGGCGCCGAGATCATCGAGGTCCGGGGCGCGTCCTCGGCCGCGTCGGCCGCCTCCGCCGCGATCGACCACGTCTACACCTGGGTCAACGGCACCGCCGACGGTGACTGGACCTCCGCCGCGGTCGTCTCGGACGGCTCCTACGGCGTGCCCGAGGGTCTGATCTCGTCCTTCCCGGTGACGGCGTCGGGCGGTCAGTTCTCGATCGTCCAGGGCCTGGAGATCGACGAGTTCTCCCGGGGCCGCATCGACGCTTCGGTGAACGAGCTGGTCGAGGAGCGCGAGGCGGTTCGCAAGCTCGGCCTCATCTGATCTCGCGCGCGCGAAAGGGCGGTCCGTCGCGGGCCGCCTACCGCGCCACCGAGGTCCACAAGGATCGCCTCCTCGATGCACGGCGATGCGTTCCTGATGTGGGACGGGAAAGCGATGAACGAGCGCGTCCGGAATTGCCTCGACCAGCGGCGGTCGTGCGGCAACGACGGTGTCATGGCAGGGTGAACCCGTGCTGACGCCTGTCGCGAACGGTGTGCTGGTCCACGAGAGCACTTTCCTGAAGAGCAACGGCATCGTCGTGCAAGGGCGCGACGGTGTGCTGCTCATCGATCCGGGCCTGCGGGACGCCGAGCTGGAGTGCCTCGCGGACGACCTGCCCGGCGCCGTCGTCGCCGGATTCTCGACCCATCCGGACTGGGATCACCTGCTCTGGCACCGCCGGTTCGGTGATCCGCCGCGCTACGGCACGGCCCGCTGCGCGGCGGCCGTCGAAGCCGACCCGGCGACGAAGGCGCGGATCATCGAGCACCTGGAGCCGGCGGGCATCGCGGACGAGGTCTCCTTGGATCGGTACGGCCTGATCGAGGGTCTGCCGCCCGGGACGGAGAGGATCCCCTGGGACGGTCCGGAAGTCCGGATCCTCGAGCATCGGGGGCATGCGCAGGGCCACGCGGCGCTGCTCATCGCCGACCGTGGCGTCCTCGTCGCCGGCGACATGCTCTCCGACGTCCTGATCCCGATGCTCGACATCGAGGACGCCGCCGACCCGGTCGGCGACTACCTCGCGGCGCTGGATCTGCTGGAGACCGTGGCGGACGACGCGGCCGTGGTCGTCCCCGGCCACGGCTCGGTCGGCGGGGCCGGGGAGGCGCGGGCCCGGATCGCGCGGGACCGGGCCTATGTGCTCGCGCTGCGCGACGGCCGCGACCCGGCCGACCCGCGGATCGGTGGATCGGCGGCGCCCGGCTGGGAATGGGTGAGCGAGATCCACACCTTCCAGGTCGACGGTCTCCGGCGCGGTCGCGGACCGGCGCCGGCGTGAGTCAATCGAGCAGAGCGTGCGCCACGGCCCGTCCGGAGAGCCAGGCCGACTGGACGCGCGGCTTCCCGAACGCGTCGCCGCACAGCCAGACCCGCCCGTCCACGGCGTAGGGGGCGTCGACCGGCTCCGGCTGGGCGTACGTCCAGCGATGCACCTCCACCCCGGGTTTCGCGGAGAGATCGAGGAGGTCGCCGACGGCGGCGGCCAGGATCGGGCCGGCGGCGGCGGGATCGTCGAGGTGCTGGGAGGCCAGGCCGGCGGTGGAGTGGGCGACCAGGACGGGAGCGTGGTCGCCACGGCGGTCGCCGTCGTCGCAGATGGTGGCGAGCAGCGGGTGGTCGTTGACGAAGGCGCCGTGGAAGTCCGGCCATTCGCGGGCCGGGTAGGTGAGGACCGCGGCGATCACCGGCTGCCAGACCTGCGCGCGGGCCGCCGCGGCGATCCCGGGCGGCGGACCGAGGCGCAGCGCCTGCGGGCCGGGCATGGCGAGCACGACGACGTCGGCATCGGACGGTATCGCGTCCAGCGCTGCCGACAGCCGCACGTCGAGGCCGGCGGCAAGATCCACGGCGAGGGATCGCAGGCCGCCGGGCGCCGCCCACCGCATCGGGCCGGTCGACGGCGAGCCGCCGGGGTGGACCGTCAGGGTGTCGGTCCACGGCCGGGCGAGACCCCGGGACTCCCAGGACGCGGCCTGCGCGGCGAAGCCCGGGTCGTCGGCGACGAAGTACGCGGCGCCGATGTCCGCATACCGCCCGTCGTACCGTTTGCTGGCCAGCCTGCCGCCCGGCACCCGGCCGCGCTCGACGACCCGTACCCTCGCCCCGCCCTCGGCCAGAGCCCGCGCGCACGACAGGCCGGCGATGCCGGCGCCCACCACCACGACGTCCATGAGCCGACTTTATCCGGGACTTTCGTCCGGACCGACGAAAGGATGGACAGAGACATCGAAAGTCATTAACGTCCGTGTAACACGAAAGCCGGTCAGATCGGTGTGTCGGCGCAGGTCCCCGCATCTGACATCCCTCTCGGAACGGACCTGCCATGCGCCTGAAACCGATCCTCGCCGCACTGATCCTGATCGTTGCCTGGCCGCAGCCCGCCCAGGCCCACCCCGTCGACGCCGCCGACTTCCAGCAGGTCACCCTCGCCAAGGGCGTGGCCGAGGTCGGCGAGCCGATGGCGATCGCCGTCCTGCCCGACCGGTCGGTGCTGCACACCGCCCGGAACGGCACACTACGGCGCACCGACGCCGCCGGTACCACCACCGTGATCGGCACGCTGCCGGTCTACACCCACGACGAGGAGGGCCTGCAGGGCGTCGGCGTCGACCCGGGCTTCGCCACGAACCGGCAGATCTACCTCTACTACGCGCCGCCGCTCTCCACCCCGGCCGGCGACGCCCCGGCGACCGGCGCCGACTTCTCCGCGTGGGAGGGTGTGAACCGGCTGGCCCGGTACACCCTCAACGCCGACTTCACGCTGAACACGGCGAGCGCCGTCACGGTCCTCGACGTGCCGGCCACCCGGGGGATCTGCTGCCACGTCGGCGGGGACATCGACTTCGACGCGGCCGGCAACCTCTACCTGTCGACCGGCGACGACAGCAACCCGTTCGACTCGGCCGGCTTCTCGCCGCTCGACGAGCGGACCAACCGCAACCCCGCCTACGACGCGCAGCGCACTGCCGCGAACACGAACGACCTGCGCGGCAAGGTGCTGCGGATCAAGGTGAACGCGAACGGGTCGTACGCGATCCCGAGCGGCAACCTGTTCCCGCCGGGCACCGCGAAGACCCGTCCGGAGATCTACGCGATGGGCTTCCGCAACCCGTTCCGGATGAGCGTCGACAAGGCCACCGGCGTCGTCTACCTCGGCGACTACGGCCCGGACGCCGGGTCCACCGATCCGAACCGCGGGCCCAGCGGCCAGGTCGAGTTCAACCGGATCACCAGCGCCGGCAACTACGGGTGGCCGTACTGCACCGGCACGAACACCAGCACCGAGACGTACAACGAGTGGAACTTCGCGACCGGCACGACCGGGCCGAAGTACGGCTGCGCCGCGGGGGCGACGAACAACTCGTTCCGCAACACCGGGCTGACCACGCTGCCGCCGGCGCGCGGCGCCTGGATCCGGTACGCCGGCGACGCCGGGAGCCCGGCCGCGTTCGGCACCGGCTCGGAGTCGCCGATGGCCGGGCCGGTCTACCGGTACGACGCCGCCAACCCGAGCGCCACGAAGTTCCCGCAGTCGCTCGACGGCCACTTCTTCGCCGGCGAGCTCGGCCGCGGCTGGATCAAGCCGATCCACGTGGGCGCCGACGGCGCGGTGGGGGAGATCTCCGACTTCGCCTGGGGCGGCAAGCAGGTCATGGACATGGCGTTCGGCCCGGACGGCGCGCTCTACGTGCTCGACTACGGCACCGGCTACTTCAACGGCGACGCCAACTCGGCGCTCTACCGCTACGACCACGTCGGCGGCGGCAACCGGGCGCCGACGGCCGTCGTCGCGGCGAACCCGACGACCGGGCAGGCGCCGCTCACCGTCGCGTTCTCCTCGGCCGGGTCGTCCGATCCCGAGGGCGGGGCGCTGACCTACTCCTGGGCGTTCGGCGACGGGACGACGTCCTCCAGCGCCAATCCCACCAAGACCTACACGGCGAACGGCACCTACAACGTCACACTGACCGTCACCGACCCGCAGGGCGCGTCCGGCACCGCGAGCGTGCCGATCGGGGTGGGCAACACGGCACCCTCGATCAGCATCGGCACTCCGGGCCGGGGGCAGCTCTTCTCGTACGGGGACAGCGTCCCGTTCACCTTCACGCCGAGTGACCCGGAGGACGGCACGATCGACTGTGCCCGGGCGAAGATGACCTACGTGCTCGGCCACGACAGCCACGGCCACCAGATCACCTCGGTCGACGGCTGCACGGGCGTCATCACCATCCCGGTCGACGGCGAGCACGACGCGGCCGCCAACATCTTCGCGGTGTTCGACGCGGAGTACACCGACGCGGCCGGCATCACCACCCACCAGCAGCACATCCTCCAGCCCCGGCACCGGCAGGCCGAGCACTTCACGACCTCGTCCGGGATCAACACGTTCACCAAGACCCCGGCCGAGGGCGGGCGGACCGTCGGCGACATCCACAACGGGGACTGGATCGCGTTCGAGCCGTACCAGCTCGGCAACGTCACGTCCTTCACCGCCCGGGTCTCGTCCGCCGGGGCGGGCGGGACGTTGCAGGTCCGCGCCGGCTCCCCGACCGGGACCGTCCTCGGCTCGGCGGCCGTCCCGGTGACCGGCGCCTGGGACACGTTCACCACGGTCACCGGCGCGATCAGCGGCGCGCCGGCCGGCACGACGACGCTCTACCTGACCTTCGCGGGCGGGGCGGGCGCGCTCTACGACCTCGACGCGTTCACCTTCGCGACCCAGCCGTCCGGCCCGATGAAGGGCCTCGCGGGCAAGTGCCTCGACGTGGCAGGAGGAGCCACCTCGGACGGTACGAAGATCCAGCTCTACACCTGCAACGGCACGGCGGCGCAGCACTGGGCCCGGTCCGGTCAGACCTACCGCGCGCTGGGTAAGTGTCTGGACGTGGCCGGTGGCGCCACCGCGAACGGCACCAGGGCGCAGCTCTACACGTGCAACGGCTCGGGCGCGCAGAACTGGGCGCCGCAGGCCGACGGCAGCATCCGCAACCCGCAGTCCGGCCGCTGTCTCGACGTCAGTCAGAACAGCTCCGCCGACGGTCAGCAGATCCACATCTGGGACTGCTACGGCGGCGCCAACCAGAAGTGGGTCCAGTCATGAGAAGAGTGCTCCTCCTGTTGGCCATGGTGGCGGCGACCCTCGGCGTGCCCGCGCCGGCGCAGGCCGACACCCCGTACGACGTGCTGGTCTTCTCCCGCACGGCCGGGTTCCGGCACGACTCCATCTCGGCGGGCGTCCAGGCCGTCCGGGAACTCGGCGACGCGAACGGGTTCACCGTGACCGACACCGAGGACCCGGCCGTCTTCGCCCCGGCCCACCTGGCCACCTTCGAAGCGGTGATCTTCCTGAACACCACGGGCGACGTGCTCGACGCGGCACAGCAGACCGCGTTCGAGAACTGGATCCGGGCCGGTGGCGGCTTCGTCGGGGTGCACGCCGCCGCCGACACCGAGTACGGCTGGCCGTTCTACGGCGAGCTCGTCGGCGCCTGGTTCGCCTCGCACCCGGCGATCCAGCCGGCCACCGTGAAGGTCGAGGACCGCGCGCACGCGGCGACCGCCCACCTGCCGCAGACCTGGAACCGCACCGACGAGTGGTACGACTACCGCACCAACGCCCGGTCCAGCGCCCACGTCCTCGCGACCCTGGACGAGTCGTCGTACTCCGGCGGGACGATGGGCGCCGACCACCCGCACGCGTGGTGCAAGCCCTATCAGGGTGGCCGCTCCTTCTACACCGGTGGCGGGCACACCATCTCCTCGTACAGTGAAAGCGCTTTTCGCACCCACCTGCTCGGCGGCATCCGCTATGCGGCGGGCCAGGCGAAAGCGGATTGCCGGCCGGAGACCGGGTACACGCCTCTCTACAACGGCTCGACCACCGGCTGGTCGCAGGCGGGCCCGGGCGCGTTCACGAACACCGACGCGACACTGACCTCGACCGGCGGAATGGGCCTGTTCTGGTACAGCGCGAAACAGTTCACCAACTACTCGCTCAAATTGGATTGGCGTCTCGAGGGCGACGACAACACCGGCGTCTTCCTCGGTTTCCCGCCGTCGGACGACCCGTGGTCGGCCGTGAACAACGGTTACGAGGTGCAGATCGACGCCACCGACGCGGCCGACCGGACCACGGGAGCGGTCTATACGTTCCAGTCGGCGGATCTGGCGGCGCGGGATGCCGCGCTGAATCCGCCGGGCGCGTGGAACACCTATGAGCTGCTGGTCGAGGGGGAGCGGCTGCGGGTGTTCCTCAACGGCGTACAGATAAACGATTTCACGAACACCGACCCGGCGCGTTCCCTGGCCGGCCACATCGGCATCCAGAACCACGGCGCCGGCGACACCGCCTCCTTCCGCAACATCCGCATCAAGGAATCGGTCGCGAATGCGTCGGGCCCGATCCGGGGATTGGCGGGCAAATGCCTCGACGTCGCCGGAGGATCAAACGCCGATGGTACGAAGATCCAGCTCTACTCCTGCAACGGCACGGCCGCGCAGAACTGGACCCGGTCCGGCACCACGCTGCGGGCCCTCGGCAAATGCCTCGACGTCGCGGGCGGCGGCACCGCCAACGGCACGAGGACGCAGTTGTACACCTGCAACGGAACCGGCGCGCAGAACTGGGCGCCGCAGGCCGGCGGCGCGATCCGGAATCCGCAGTCCGGCCGCTGTCTCGACGTGAGCCAGAACAGTTCCGCCGACGGTCAGCAGATCCACATCTGGGACTGCCACGGCGGCGCCAACCAGAAGTGGACCCTCCCCTCCTGAGGTCCCCCGGACCCCGGCCTGCGCTGCAGGCCGGGGTCCCCTCACGTCAGCGGCTCGGCGGATCCGGCGTCGATCCGGGCGCTCACCTGCTCGAGCGCCCCGCGGATGAGGTCGCCGTAGTCGCCGGCCGGCAGCGCGCCGAGCCCCGCGGCGGCCTCCGCGAGATGGCGCCGGGCCTCACTCGCGTTCCCGGCCCGCCGATGGACGTCGGCCAGATTCAGGTGCAGCGACGGCAGCAGCGCCCGATCCCCGTCGTCGCCGAGCTCCCGGAACGCCGCCATCGCGATCTCGTCCCAGCGCAGCTCCTCCGCCACCGATCCCTGCAGGTCGGCCAGATAGTGCGCGATCCAGCACCGCTGCTGCGCGTCGCCGCCGTCCTCCCACAGCCGTTCGAGCAGGGCGCGCGCCCCGTCCCGATCCCCGGCCACGTTCATCTCCTGAGCCCTGCGAATCCCATCCACCGTTCCGGTCCTCCTCCTCATGGCGTCCGGAGGCACAGCCTGACCCCTCGACCAGGTCGAGGGTCAACCTGAGGGACCGGCGGACGGAGAGGGCGCCGTCCTGTTCTCCACGGCGGCGATGGTGGCGGCGTCGACGGTTCCGGTGGGTTCGACGTCGAGGGCGGTCTGGAACTCCTTCAGCGCCGCCGTCAGCTCGTCGGTCCAGACGCCGTCGACCGGGGCGGGCCAGAAGCCGGCCAGCTTCAACGTCTGCTGCACGGCCGCGGTGGTGGGGGAGGACGTCGCGTTCTCCTCCCGAAGCGCCGCGTCGGTGGCCTTGTCGACGGTTCCGGTCTGCGGGAGGTCGTGCGCCTTCTGCAACGCCTCGACGGCCGCGACGGTCGCCGGGCCGTAGACGCCGTCGACCTCCTCGTCGTAGTGGCCCGCCTCGGCCAGCGACGTCTGGATCGCCATCGTGTAGTCGCGCACCCGGCTCTGCTGGTCCGCGGTCAGGCAGCCGGCCTCGCTGAGCAGGCCGATCCACGCCATCTCCAGGGCCACGGCGGCCGCGTTGAACCGTTCCGACGCCTGCCGCAGCGGTGTCTGACCGGTGATGCCCTCCCGCGCCGCGGCGAAGTCCGCCTCGGCCTGCTTCACCCGGTCGACCGTGGTGGCGGGGAGGGACGGCACGGCCGAGGGCGACGGCGGCGGCGCGGAGGTCAGGGCGGCCAGTTCCCGCTCGGCCTCGGCCACCTCCTCGCGACCGGAGGCGATCTGCTCGGCGGCCTCGGCCACGTCGGACTGCGGCGCGGCCAGGTCGGCGCCCGCCTCCTCGACGTCGGCCACGGTGGGCGCGGTCTGCGTGATGAGGTCGCCGTATCGGTCCAGGGCGACGACGTACGACGTGCTGCTCCGGCAGAACGTGTCGACCCGGGCCACCAGCTCCTGCTGCGCCGCGGCGAGCGCCTCCCGGCTGTCCGCCACGCGCTTCTCGTCCAGCCGCGCCTGGGCATCCCCGTCGCCGCCGCACCCCGTCAGGGCCGGGACCAGCAGCACGGGCACCAGCAGCACGGGCAGCACCAGGGGCCGGTTCATGCGGCCCAGGATCGCAGCGCCCCCGCGCCCGGCGGATCACCCGAGGCGGGTGAAGAGCGTCAGGCCCGGAACTGCCCCACCAGATCCCGCAGATCGTGCGACATGGCCGCCAGCCGCTCGGCCGTCTGCCGCGACTCCACCACCCCGGACGCGGTGTCCTGGCTCGCGGACGCCACCCCGGTGATCCCCGCCGCGATCTCGCTGGAGCCCGTCGCGGCCTCGGCGATGTTGCGGCCCATCTCGGCCGTGGTGGCCGTCTGCTGCTCGACGGCGGCCGCGATCGTCGTCGAGTGCTCGTTGACCTCGTTGATGATCTCGGCGATCCGGTCGATCGCGGCGATCGCCGACCCGGTGTCGTCCTGGATGGCCTGCACCCGGTCGCCGATGTCGACGGTGGCCCGCGAGGTGGCCTGCGCCAGATCCTTGACCTCGCCGGCCACCACGGCGAAGCCCTTGCCCAGCTCACCGGCGCGCGCCGCCTCGATGGTCGCGTTCAGGGCGAGCAGGTTGGTCTGCTCGGCGATCGTGGTGATCAGGGCGACCACGCCGTTGATCTCCTCGCTGGACCGGCCGAGCCGGGCGATCGTCTCGGAGGCGGCCCGGACGCTGTCGACGCCCGCCGAGGCGACGCCGGCGGCCCGGCCGGCGCCGTCGGCGATCTCGCGGATCGCGGCGTTCATCTCCTCGGTGCCGGCCGCGACCGTCTGCACGCTGCGGGACACCTCCTCGGCCGACGACGCGATCATGTCGGACCGGCCGGACGCCGCGTCGGCGGCGCCGGCGATCCGCGCGGAGGTGGCGGTGAGCTCGGTGGCGGCGTCGGAGAGGGTGTGGCTGTTCTCGGTGATCGTGGCGAACGCGCCGCGCAGCACGTCGAGGGTGCTGTTCATGGCGCGGCCCATCGAGGCGAACTCGTCGCGGCCGGTGTCCGGGACCCGCACGGTCAGGTCCTTGCCGGCGACGGTCTTCAGCGCCGTGACGGTGGTGGCCAGCGGCCGGGTGATGCTGCGGGTCACCACGACGGCGACGAGCGCCGCGAAGACCAGGCAGAGCGCTCCCGCCACGATCATGAAGGTCTCGGCGGTCGCGGCCGCGTCCTCGGCGGCCGACTTCGCGGCCGTGGCGCGGCCGTCGGTGCTGGCGACCAGGCCGTCGACCGACTCGATGATCGCGGCCATCAGCGTGAGGGCCTCCCCGGCCACCAGCGCGTTCGCCGCCCGCTCACCGGCCCGCGTGCCCGCCCGATAGCCCGCGACGATCCGCTCGTCGACCGCCATGAACTGCTCGAACGACTCCTCGATCGCGGAGACCAGCGCCGACTCCGGATCGGTCAGACCGAGCGATCGGAGGGTGTCGAGGTCGGTCTCGAAGGCGGCCGCCGAGGCGAGGAACGAGGCGCGCTGCCCGACCGTGTCGTCGGTGGCGCCGTCGACGCCGCGGATGGTGTCGAACGCGTACCCGGTCTGCCAGCCGTTGAAGTCGGCGGTGCGGAACTTCGCGACGAGCGCCGCGCTGCTGGTCGCCTCGGCCGTGCCGAGATCGCGGGTGGCGTCGCGGGCGCGATGCTCGCCCCACAGCCCGATGCCGATGGCGACGATCATGCAGAGGCAGACGCCGGTGAAAGCGGCCGCGAGGCGCATGCCGATCTTGAGGTTGCGAAGGAAGCTCACCGCCACCACCCGTGACTTGAGAAGTTCTCGGGTTGACGATAGACCCTGGATTGCCCCGAAGGGCCGGACCCGCCCCATATGCCAGGACGGGTCCGGGAACGGTCAGAGGTGGGCCAGTGCCGAGGCCGGGTCCTCCATCGCATCGGCGACCGTGCGCATGAAGCCGGCGGCCACGCCACCGTCACAGATCCGATGGTCGAAGACGAAGGACAATTGCGAGATCTTGCGTACGGTCAGAGCACCGCCGACCACCCAGGGGCGATCGATGATCCTTCCCAGGCCGAGCATGGCGACCTGCGGATGATTGATGATCGCGGCGCTGCCGTCGACGTGGAACGCGCCGTAGTTGTTGAGCGTGAACGTGCCGGCCGTGAGTTCCTCCGGCGTCGACTCGCCGCGGCGGGCGCGGGCCGTCACGTCCTTGATCGCCGCGTCCAGCATCGTGGTCGTCATCTGCTGGGCGCCGATCACGGCCGGGACCACGAGGCCCCTGTCGCTCTGCACCGCGAGTCCGAGATTGATCTGGTCGAGCTGGACGATCTCCTGGCGTGCGGTGTCGAGGCGGGCGTTGAGGACCGGGTAGGCGCGCAGCCCCGCCACCACGAACCGCGCCACATAGGACATCAGGCCGGGGGCGGAGCGTTGCCGCAGTTCCCAGAGCGCGGTGCAGTCGACGTCCACCCAGACGGTGGCCTCCGGGATCTCCGCCCGGCTGCGGGTCAGGACCGCGGCCACCGACTTGCGGAACCCGCTGAGCGGAATCCGGCGCTCCCCGGAACCCGCCGCCACGGGAGCCGGCACGGCGGTCGCCACGGGAGCCGGCACGTCAGGCGCCCCGGGAGCCGGCACCGGGGTCGGTGCCGCCTCTACGTCCCGCCGGGTGATCACACCGCCGGGACCCGTGCCCTTCAGCGTCGCCACGTCGACGCCACGATCCCGGGCGAGCTTGCGGACCAGGGGGGATACCACGCGGGAAGCAGCCGGCGGCCCACTCGTGAGCGTCCTGGCGTCGCGCGGCCGGCGTTTGCGGGTGCCCCCGGCCGCGGGGCTGGTCCCGTACCCGATGAGGACGTTCCCTGAACCGGCGCGCTCCTCCTCGGTGTAGGTGTCGAGCGCCGCCACCGTGATCAGGGGCGCGCCGACGTCGAGGGTGGCGCCCTCCGGCACATGACGCGTGGCGACCCGGCCGGCGTGCGGGGACGGCACCTCGACGACGGCCTTCGCGGTCTCCACCTCGACCACCGGCTGGTCGATCTCGATGACGTCGCCCTCGGCGACCAGCCAGCGCACGATCTCCGCCTCGGTCAGGCCCTCGCCGAGGTCGGGCAGCACGAACGTGTTCACGCGTACTCCCACTGCAGCTCGTCGACGGCGTCGAGGATGCGGTCCACCGACGGGAGCTGGACGTGCTCCAGCTTCGGCGGCGGGTACGGGATGTCGAACCCGGTCACCCGCCGGATCGGCGCGTGCAGCGAGTGGAAGCAGCGCTCGGTCACCCGCGCCACCACCTCGGACGACACGCTCGCGAACCCGGCCGCCTCGGCGACCACGACGGCCCGGCCGGTGGAGCGGACCGCCGCGCAGACGGTCTCGTCGTCGAACGGCACGATCGAGCGCAGGTCGACGACCTGGAGGCTGCGGCCCTCCTGCGCCGCGGCCTCGGCGGCCTCGAGCGCGACCGGCACGGCGGGACCGTAGGCGATCAGCGTGGCGTCGGTGCCCTCCCGGCGCACCACGGCCCTGCCGATCGGCGGGACGGGCAGTGACAGGTCGGCCTCGGCGCGGGAGAAGTAGAGCTTCTTCGGCTCGAGGAAGACGACCGGGTCGGGGGACTCGATGGCGGCGCGCAACAGCCCGTAGGCGTCCGCCGGGTCGGCCGGCGCCACCACGTGCAGGCCGGGGGTGTGCGCGTAGTACGCCTCCGACGAGTCGCAGTGGTGCTCCACCCCGCCGACGCCGCCGGCGTACGGCACCCGGATCACCAGCGGGATCCCGACCCTGCCGCGGGTCCGGTTGCGCATCTTCGCGGCGTGGCTGACGAGCTGCTCGAACGCCGGGTAGGCGAACGCGTCGAACTGCATCTCGACGACCGGACGCAGGCCGTTCATCGCCATCCCGATCGCCATGCCGAGGATGCCGGACTCGGCCAGCGGGGTGTCGAAGCAGCGCTGGTCGCCGAACTCGGCGGTCAGCCCGTCGGTGATCCGGAAGACGCCGCCGAGCGGGCCGACGTCCTCGCCGAAGACCATCACGGTGTCGTCGGCGCGCAGCGCGTCCCGCAGCGCCCGGTTGAGCGCGTTCGCCATGGTCAGCTTTTCCATCACTTCTCCCGGGCGAGCTCGTCGGAGACCAGGGCCTGCTGCTCGCGCAGCTGGGGGGTGGGCTCGGCGTAGACGTACGCGAAGAGCTCCCGGTAGTCGGCGACCGGTTCTTCGCCGAGTCCGGCCCGCATGCGTTCGGCGATCGCCTCGGCCTGAGCGACAAATCCAGATTTATCCGATTCGGTGATCAAGCCCGCACCCCGGAGGTACGTCTCCACGCGCGTCAGCGGATCCCGCCCGAGCCACGGCGTCACCTCCTCCTCCGACCGGTAGCGCCCCGGGTCGTCGGCGTTCGTGTGCGCCTGCACCCGGTAGGTGTGCGCCTCCACGAGCTGCGGCCCCTCGCCGGCGCGGGCCCGATCCACGGCGCTGCCGAGGACGTCGAGGAGCGCGGCCACGTCGTTGCCGTCGACCCGCTCGCCCTTCACCCCGTACCCGATGCCCTTGTGCGCCAGCGAGGGCGCGGCGGTCTGCCGCGCCAGAGGCACCGAGATCGCGTATTCGTTGTTCTGCACCAGGAACACCACCGGCGTCCGGAAGACGGCCGCGAAGTTGAGCGCCTCGTGGAAGTCGCCCTCGCTGGTGGCGCCGTCCCCGCAGACCGCCATGACCACGGTGTCATCGCCGCGGAGCCGGGCGGCGTGCGCGACCCCGACCGCGTGCAGCAGGTGGGTGGCGAGCGGCGTGGCCTGCGGCGCCACCCGGGTCGCCAGGGGGTCGTAGCCGCTGTGCCAGTCGCCGCGCAGCAGCGTGAGCGCCTGCACCGGGTCGACGCCGCGGGTCACGATCGCGGCGGTGTCCCGGTAGGTCGGGAAGAGCCAGTCGCCGTCGGCGAGGACCTGCACGCAGGCGACCTGGCAGGCCTCCTGTCCGTGCGACGACGGGTAGACCGCGAGACGCCCCTGCCGGACCAGGGCGTTCGCCTGGTCGTTGAAGCGGCGTGCGGTGATCAGCGCGGCGTAGGCGCGCACCAGGGCCTGGGGGTCGGGCATCGAGTGGCCGACCTGCGGAACGGGGTGGCCGTCCGGGTCGATGAGGGTCACCGGCTCCGTGGACGGCAGCAGGTGTGCTGCGTCACGTGTCATGGACGGATTCTTGTTTGCGCGCCAAATGAACACCAGATCCCGCGCAAAGTCGAGATATTGTTCTGGCTGGGGCCCTCCAAGGGGTCCAATCGTCCAAGATCCGATGCGCGGGGAGCCGCCCGGCGAGACAGGTGGCATCGATGCTCGACGACACCGACCGGCGCATCCTCGCCGAGCTGGCCCGGGACGGCCGGATGTCCATGCGCACCCTCGCCGAGACGCTGCACATCTCCCGGGCGAACGCCTACGCCCGCGTCGCCCGCCTCCAGCAGGACGGTGTGATCCGCGGCTTCCACGCCGACGTCGACCCGGTCGCGGCCGGCCTCACCACCGCCGCCTACGTGACGCTCAACCTGCAGCAGGCGAACTGGCGGGAGGTCCTCGGCCGGCTCCGCGAGCTGCCCGGCGTCGTCCACATCGGCCTGGTCGGCGGCGACTTCGACGTGATCCTGCTGGTCCGGGTGGCCGACAACACCGAGCTGCGGCACCTGGTGCTCGACGAGATCCAGGGCATGCCGGGCGTGGTCACCACCAGGACGTTGCTGCTCTTCGAGGAGTCGTCTCCCCGGGCCTGATCTTCTCTCAGATCGCCATCGCCGGCGGGAAGGTCTCCCGGTGCGGCTTCGCCTCGTACTCCCGCCAGGCCTCGGCGAGCCGCCGGGCCGCCGTCGTCAGATCCTCCGCCGACGCGAGGAAATGCAGCCGCAGCCGATCCCTGCTCCCGCCGGTGGGGTCGAGCCCCGAACCGGGCAGCACCGCCACCCCGTGACGCAGCGCCACCTGAGCGAACGACTGCCCGTCACCGTGCGGCATCCGTACCCATAGGGTCTGCCCACCCGGCACCGGATCGGCCTCCCACGACGGCAACATCCGGCCCAGCTCCGACCGCAGGTGATCGTGTCGCTCCTGCCGCTGCGCGGCCGATCGCGCGGCGAGCGCATCCAGGTGGGGGAGCAGGGCCGCTGCCGCGAGTTGCGCCGGGACGTTCCCTCCGAGATCCATCACCGTACGCATCCGCGCCAACTGCGCGATCAACGCCGGCGAGGCCCGGACCCAGCCCACGCGTAGCCCACCCCAGACGACCTTGCTGAGCGAGCCGATCGTGATCACGTCCGGCGCGTGGGTGGCCATCGGCGGGGGCGAGGGATGACCGGGAAAGCCCAGATCGGTCAGCACCTCGTCGTCGATGAGCGGCACGCCGGAGGCCGCCGCCGACCAGGCCATCCGATGCCGCTCCGCCTCCGGCGTCACCACCCCGGTCGGATTGTGGAAGGCGGTGATCCCATACCTCAGGGAGACTCCGCCGGCCTGGGTGGTTCCCAGCACGGCACCCTCCGATCGGAACGCCTCGAGGGCGCCGAAATAGGTCGGCGCCTGGACCAGGACCCGGTCGCCGGGGCGGATCAGGGTGCGGGCCAGGAGGGTGAGCGCCTGCTGGCCGCCGGTCGTGACGAGGATCTGGTCGGGCGTCGTCGGCAGGCCGCGTGACCGGTACCGATCAGCGATGGCCCGGCGCAGCGCGGGATGGCCGGTCGGGTGGTAGCCGATGTCCCCGGAGATGCCGGCCAGGTCCGGGAGGATGCGCGCGTAGGCCTCGGCGAGCTCGGCCGGGGGAGCGTCCGGCGCCGCGCAGGCCAGCATGATCACGCCGTCGCGGGGTTCGAGCAGGTGCAGGAAGGCGGGCGCGTCGGTGGTCGGCCGCGGCGTGCCGGACGCGGGCCCGGCCACCCGGGTGCCGCTGCCCTGCCGGCGCACGATCCGGCCCTCGCCGGCGAGCAGGTCGTAGGCGGCCACGACGGTGCTGCGCCCGACCGCGAGGGCCGCCGCGAGCGTGCGATCCGGCGGCAGCAGCGCCCCCGGCGGCAGCTCGCCGTCGTCGATCATCGTCCGGAGCCGCCCGGCCAGCAGCAGATAGAGCGCGCCGCGCCCGGACGACCACCGTCCCAGCCGCTCGACCAGCCCCAGCCGGTCCGCGGCGCTGAGCCCCAGCCGCTCTGCGGCGCCGGGGCCCGGGCGCGTCGTCTTCTCGATTGGCTCCATCGGCAGACCAATCTATCGGCATTGGCCCTGCCGCACGACCCCGCGGCGGACCACGATGGGGACATGACCGTTTTCGCCACGAGTCCGATGACCTCGCTGATCGATGCTCACGTGCGCTACGACCTCGCGGAGAGCACCTGCCCGCCGATCACCGTCGGTGAGCTGGCCTCGCCCGAAGAGATCGCTGCGGTGCCCCTCGGCTACGGCACCACCCGCGGCGACGCGAGGCTGCGCTCGCTCGTCGCGGCCGGCGTGGGCGTGCAGGCGGGCCAGGTGCTGATCACGGTGGGCGCCGTCGAGGCGATGTTCCTGCTGGCTCAGGCGGTGTGCGGGCCGGGCGACCAGGCGGTCGTGGTGGCGCCCTGCTTCCCGCCGGCGCTGACGGTCCCGACCGCGTTGAAGGCCGGCATCGACATCGTACGGGCATCGTTCGACGACGGTTACCGTCTGCCACTGGCGGAGATCGTCGCGGTGCTCGGTCCTCGTACCCGGCTGGTGTCGCTCGCGTCGCCGCAGAATCCCGCCGGCGTGCGACTGACCGCGGCGGAGCTGCGGGAACTGCTGGATGCGGTGCGGTCTCGCGCTCCGGAGGCGGTGGTGCTGGTCGACGAGACCTACCACTTCTCGACGTACGGGGACACAGCAGTCCCCGCCTCGGCCGCGAACCTGTCGTCACGCATCGTCACCTGCGGCTCGGTCTCGAAGGCGCACGGCGCTCCCGGCCTGCGACTGGGCTGGCTCACCGTGACCGATCCTGATCTGTACGACCGGCTGCGCGAGGCGAAGTTCAACACGACCATCGCGTGCTCCACCGTGGACGAGTTCCTGGCGACCCGGGTCCTCGAACGCGCGCCGGAGATCCTGGCGGAGCGCGCGAAGCTCCTCCGCGACCGGCTCGGCGAACTGCGGTCCTGGGCGTCGGCGGCCGGCGTCGAGATGGTGGTGCCGGACGGCGGCCCGCTGTGCTGCCTGCGGGCCCCGGACACGTCGTTCTACCGGCGGCTGGAGAAGCTCGAGGTTCGGGTGGCGCCGGGTTCCTGGTTCGGCGAGGACGACCGCGTCTTCCGGCTCGGTTTCGGTCACCTGCCGGCGGAGGAGTTCCGGGCGGCGCTCGACCGGCTCGGGTCCGCCCTCGCCGGCTGAAGGGTCGCCGGCCGAGGGCTTTCCCTCGCCGCCGCCCTCGCGAGTGCGACCACTTCATGTGTACGCGGCTGTCAGCTCCGACCCGATGCGCACGAGCTCCGCCCGTACCGATGAAGGCTCGACCACCTCCGCGGCCGCGCCCCATCCGGCGATCGACCGGGCGATGTCACGTGGCGTGGCCGCGCCGACCCGGACCCGCACCCGGCCGTCCGCCTCGGCCTCGCCCGGATGGCAGTGGCGTCCGAAGTGGTCGCGCAGCACCCAGAGGAAGCGCTCGTCGATCAGCACGGTGGCCCAGGTGCGGGAGCGGCGCTCCTCGATCGCGCCGACCACCCGGTCCCAGGCGGCGGCCAGGGTGAAGTCGTCGGGGCGCTCGAAGCCCGCGCCGGTCGGAGTGGGGTCGCCGATCCGGTCGAGGCGGAAGGTGCGCTGGCCCCGGTCGGTGCCGGCCAGCAGGTACCAGACGCCGTCCTTGTCGATGAGGCCCCACGGGTCGGCCTCCCGCACGGCGTCCTTGTAGCGGAACCGCACCCGCTGCTGCCGCACCACCGCCTCCTGCAGCAGCGTCACGGCGGGCGGCCGATCCCGGACGCGTTCCCCCCAGCCGGCCGGGTCGACCACGACGGCGCCGGCCGCCGCCTGCGCCTCGCCGCGGTAGGTCTCCGGCAGCGCCCGGAGCAGCTTGCGCATCGCCGCCCGGACCTCCTCGGAGGCCGCCGACGCCGGGCCGGCCAGCAGGAACAGCGCCCGCGCCTCGGCCGAGGAGAGGCCGCTCAGGTCGGTGCGGGCGCCGCCGATCAGCTGCCAGCCGCCGTGCCGGCCGGGCTGCGGATAGACCGGGATCCCGGCCGTCGACAGCGCCTCCAGATCGCGGCGTGCGGTGGCGACCGACACCTCCAGCTCGGTCGCGAGCTGGGCGGCGGTGATCCGGCCCCTCGCCTGCATGAGCAGGAGGGCGGCGACGAGACGATCGGCGCGCATCCGGTCATCTTAAGTGCTCAGAAGGTGAGCACTTAAGGTCGCAGGATGAGGGCATGACTGCACTTCGCGGATTCACCACCGTTACGTTCTTCGCCGACGACCTGGAGGCGGCCCGCTCCTGGTACACGTCGGTCTTCGAGATCGAGCCCTACTTCGACAAGGGCGGCGCCTACCTGGAATGGCGGGTCGGCGACTACCAGCACGAGTTCGGCGTGCTGAAGAGCGCCTTCGCGCCGCACCCGGTCGGCGGGACGGCGTCCGGCGCGATCATCTACTGGGCGGTCGACGACGTCGAGGCGGCCTACCGCCGCCTGCTCGACCTGGGCGCGACACCGCACGACGAGCCGACCGAGCGCGGGACCGGCTATGTGACGGCGTCGGTGCTCGACCCGTTCGGCAACATCCTGGGCGTCATGCGCAACCAGCACTACCTGGACGTGCTCGAGCGTTGACCCTCGAGCGGGTCGAGGTCCTAGCGTCCCCGCCATGCTTCTCCACGACGTCTTCCGCGCCTGCTGGGGCGCCGACACCTGCGACCCGCACGACCTCCCGCACTGGCATCCGGGCAATCCGGCCCGGGGCCAGTGCGGGGTCACCGCCCTGATCGTCCAGGAGCTCCTCGGCGGCGATCTCGTCCTCGGCGAGGTCTTCGCCGGCGACTCCCGGGTCGGCTACCACTACTGGAACCGCCTCCCGGACGGCCGCGAGATCGACTTCACGGCCGACCAGTTCTTCGCGCACGAGACCGTCGTGGGCGGCGTCGTCCAGCCGCGCCCGGCCCACCCGCTGACCCGGTGCCGCGAACAGTACGAAGTGCTGCGCCGCCGGGTCCACGAGGCTCTGGCATCCTCTCCCTCCGGCCTTCAGTAGTGGGCGATCTGCACCACCAGCGTCGCCACCATCGCGACGAAGAAGACGGCCCAGCCGATCAGATTCCGTGACCCGACGCGCAGATGGGCGATGAGCGCGCCCACGAAATACAGCACCAGTCCCCCCGAGGCGATCAAGCCCATCATGGGTACGACGAACCCGAGCACCAATCCGGCCGTCCCGGCCGCGAGAAGCAGTCCCAGAACGGGGACATATCGGCGCGGGATCCCCTTCATGTCGGCCTGCGCTTTCGGATACTCGTGGCCGATCAGATAGGTGACGGCGGCGCTCCCGGCGAGAAACGCGGCGATGACGGTGACCGTGACGTAAGCGGCGGACATGAATGGTGGACGATCCACCGCTCACGAATGTGACCGTCACTCCTCTATCGAGGGATTCCGGCCGGTAGCCGGAACCGTCGTCGCAGGTCACGGCGAACTCGGACGCGTATCGGCCGTTCGCCCGGGGGTGCCGCCCCTTGCGCCGCGGCCAGAATGACCGGCCGACGCCCCGCAGCCTGTCAGAGAGCCGAGCATGTCTTCGAACGAGAACTTCCAGAACGTGGCCTCCGGAAACGCCACCGTCGGTCTCCAGATCGGCAAGAACACCGGAACGGTCGCGTCCGGTCCCAGCCCGGTCGACCTCCTGAAAGCCGTGCTCGACCAGTCGCCGATCGGCGACGAGGAACGCGCCCGCGCCGACCGCGAGATCCTCGCCGCCCGGAACGCGATAATGGCCGGCGACAATGCCGAAGCGACCCTGGCGTTGACGCGATTGGCGCGCTGGACCGAGGGGATCGCCGGTTACGGCTCCCTGATCGGCGCGGTCATCGCGGTCGTGCAGGGGTTCGGCTCGTGACCACGTACACGATGGCGGCCGACGGCGACGCCGACGTCGGCATGCAGATCGGCGTGCTGCACGGCAACGCCTACGTCTACCGGACCGCGCCGGCCGCGACCCCGGCCGAGAAGCTCCAGGTGGCGGTCCACTACCTGCGGGGCGGGTCGCCCCGGGAGGCCGAGCGCCGCCTCTCCGCCCTGGTCTTCGAGGACCGGATGAGCTCCGCCGAGATCGCCTACCACTGGACGCTGTCCGTGCTCAGTGGACGGTCGCTGACCAGTCTGGGCAGCGGCGACATGAACCAGCTCGAGCAGGCGTTCGTGATGGCCCAGCAGTACCCGAGCGGCCGCTGGTGGCGCTGCGTCGAGGTGATCCGGATGCTGGTGAACGCGCTGCTGACCGCCGGCCCGCTCGATCAGGCGCTCAGCGCGTACTCGACCCTGCCCGATCCTGATCGCGCCGACATCGAGCGTCATCTCAGTCTCATGCTCTCCGGCGTGGCGCAGGACCACATCGAGCAGCTCAACGCCGACCACGTTGGTCATGCCCGGACGTCCGGGGACCGGGCGGCCCGCGTACCCAAATTCTTCGAACCGGATCCCGTCCCGCCGATCGCGAAAGTCGCCCGCCCGGCGCCCGCCGAATCGACCTGGCTGCCGCTCGCCGGCGGGGGCGCGCTGCTGTTCTTCGGCGCGGTGACGCTTGTGCAGGCCGCCGCCGCCCGTAGTGTGATCGCCGCCGTGACCGTTTTCGTTCTCCTGGTTGCCGGTGGTTGGGCGGTGGTCCGGCACGGTCTCGAACGCGCCTTCCTGCGCAGCCGTCTCGCCGCGAAGGAGGCCGCGTTCCGTGGGCGCGCTCCTGCCGTGTATTCGCACTTCGCCGACCGGGTCGCCGCGATCGTCGAGGACGCCTTCGCGAGCCGCCGGCCGCGCGAGCCGCAGATGCGCGAGGCCTTCTGGCAGGACACCGCCGGCGTGCGCGCGGCGCTGCACGCGGACCTTGCCGATCGGTACGCCGGCAGCGGCGTGCGACCGGAGTCGATCAGATATCTGGCCGCTCACCACGCCGAAGTGACCGCCGCGCGCTGGCGGGACGGCAGCCTCGACGACTTCCGGCGCCACCGGATCGCCGCGGCCCCGCCCGCATTCCTGGCCGGCGTCGCCGCACTCGCGGCCGCCGTCGTGATCGTCCTGTTCGCGATGACGGCGCTGACGTTCTGCTCGCTGGTCCTGGCCGCCCCGATGCTCTTCTACGGCGCCCGGTTCGCCCACCGCGGCGGCCTCGCCCTGTACGGCGAACGTCGCCGCCTCGCCCTCGACACGACCGAATTCGAACAGCAGCACCGCGAGGAGCTGGCGGCCTTCGAGCGGTGGACCGCCTGGCTCGCCGACCGCCCGACCGACGTCGAGATGGGGCTCTGGCTCGCGCTCGACCTCGCCTACTGGAAGCGCGGGGTGATGAGTGACTACCGGCTGGCCAACCGCGACCTGCTCACCCATCTGACGCTCACCGAGGCGGCGCCGCGCAGCATGCGTGCCCGGGATGTGGGAGGGCCGTTCCGGCATTCGGCGTACACGGTCCTGCTCTTCCTGCTCACCGAGGGCGGTGTCCGCCAGGTGCAGGCCCGCCTCGACTTCGTGACCGGCACGTTCTCGGGGGAGCGGCGGACCACCTTCCGGTACGACGCGATCGGCTCGGTCCAGGTCACCGAGGTGGGTCTCCGCGCCGGCGACGAGAAGGTCGTCACCCGGCAGGCGTTCCAGCTCGCCCTGGTCGACGGCCACGCGATCCGCGTCCTGCTCGACGACTTCACCGACGACGCGATCGACTACGTCAGCGAGAACCCGGATCACCTGTCCCGCCTCGCCTCCGACGCGTCCGGCGTGACGAGCGCCCTGCACATCCTCGAGGCGGTGGCCGCCGACGGCCGCGACTGGATCGCCCTGGAGCGCCGGCGCCTGAACCGCCGCCTGCCGCGCCAGCAGCCCATGCCGTCCCCGGTCACCTATCCGCAGATCCCCGGCTGATCTCGCCTTCCCGCCGGTCGCGGCCTTCCCGCCCGGTTGCGCCTTCCCGGCTGGTCGCGGCCTCCGGGCCGGTCGCGGTGTCAGGTCCTGGCCGTCCTGGAGGCGGCGATGGACGAGGCCGCGCCGTACTACACCTACACCACCTCACGCCGGCAGCCAGCCACGCCCGGCAGCCAACCGCAGTCGCCCGCGTCGCCCTGCAACCCGGCCGGCCGCCGAGCTGCACGACAGGGCGACATTTCGGGCGGGGGAGCAGCCCTGCTGTACAGCCAGTCCCGCTTGGCTGCACGACAGGGCGGCATTTCGGGCGGGAAGGCAGCCCTGCTGTACAGCCGGTCCCGCTTGGCTGCACGACAGGGCGACAAATCGGGCGCCGATCGAGCCCTGGTGTGCAGCCGGCGCCGGGGGCGGCGTTCAGGGGTGGGGGAGCGGCTCTATGAAGAGCATGGGGCGGCCCTGGGTGGGCAGCC
The DNA here is from genome assembly GCF_040639855.1 of Actinoplanes sp. NPDC023714. Taxonomy (NCBI): domain Bacteria; kingdom Bacillati; phylum Actinomycetota; class Actinomycetes; order Micromonosporales; family Micromonosporaceae; genus Actinoplanes; species Actinoplanes sp. NPDC023714. The sequence goes on along the minus strand of NZ_JBFAAR010000015.1, from coordinate 175,831 downwards.
GTTCGATGGCCCCGGTGCGGAGGGAGAGGCGGATTCCGGCCGACGGTTCGGGCTGGGAATGCCACGGTTGCAGGCACAGAATGATGTGGTCGCCGTCCTCCCAGATCGGCTCGCTGTAGGAGCCTTCCGGCAACCAGTGCACCTGCGGCTTCGGATGGGGGCGAATGGGGAAGACGGTCACCGCCGGGGGATTGGCGCGGGCTGTCCAAAGTCGGTCACCGCCCAGGGTCAGGCGCGCGGTCAGGTCTACCGGGACGGTGATCGAGGTGTGGTCGGGGCGGATCACCGTGATGCCCTGGCTGGTGCGGGTCAGGCCGGTTCCGGTGAGCGGGTCGATCTGCTGGAAGGGGTGTGCCGCCACCCGCGGCTCGCCACCGGGGGTCCAGCTCATCGTGTCGCCGTGGCCGCCCGTGAAGTAGACCGTGTGCCCGTGCGCGCCGACCGGCGCGATCGGGCGGTCGGCCGGCCACGGCATCGTGACGGTCGGACCGCCGTCGAGATCCACGACGCGGAGACGGTTCTGGTCGTTCTCGGACACCACGACGCGTCGGCCATCGCCCATGAGGAGCAGGTCGGGTTGCCGTACATCGTCAATGACGTCAATGCCGCCATGGGCGTCGATAAGCTCGGCCACCCGATTCGGCCCGGCCACCAGAATGCCGCGAGCCGTCTGCACGGCCCGGGTCCATGCCGCGGCTTCCAGCCGCACATTCTTCATGGGTACGCCGTCAGAACCGTGCGTGATGGTCCCGTCGGAAAGCAGCATCCCGGCACGCGGCGGAGGGCCGAACGGAATGGCGGGCCGGGAAATGCGCCGCGCTGGTCGTGAGCCCGAAGTGAACCGCACCATGGCGCCCATCCGGATGGTCCCTTTTCCGAGGAAACGGGTGGGCCGGTCCGGAGAGGAAGAGGGCTGTTTTCCCGGAGGCTGCGCCGTGGAGGACGGAAGTCGATCCGGGGAAACGGAAGCCGGCGCCGGCCGGCGGCCGAGCGCGAGCCCGAGCCGCCCCTCGTCCCGGGCGGTGACGTGCAGCAGACCGGACTCCTCGGCGTACTCCAGCCCGGCCCGCAGATCGTCCTCGTCCACGAGCAGCCGCGCCGCCAGGTCCGCGGCCGTGACCTCGAACGGGATCCGCTCCGACCAGCGCAGCACGGCCTCGAGATCCTCGGCGAGCCGGCCGTAGCGGCTGCGGGCGTCCTGTGCCCGCACCATCCGTTCCCGCTCCGGCGGCAGGGACAGGACGGTGTCGACCCGAGCCGGTTCCCCGGTCCGATAACGATCAGTGCCCTCGCGCACCAGGATGCCGGCCGCGGCGAGCAGTGGCAGGCCGTCGCGTTTGAGCAGCACCGGCGGGACGCCGAGCTCGGCGGCGATCTCGTCGAGCCGGCGCTGCTGGGCTTCGAGGCGCCGGACCGCCTCGGCGTGCTGGCCGGCGTTGCGCCGGTCGAGGTCGGCGTGCCCGGTCGGCAGCGGCGTCCGGGGCAGCGGCCAGACCGGGGTGTCGAGCCAGCCGTCCGGGCGCTGGTGGTCCCGCCCCCACTGGTCGACCTGGTCGGCGGTCACCGCCCCGCCGTGCGCCACGGCCGTCGCCTGCACCATGCCGGAGAGCTCCATCACGGCGTACCCGAGCTCGCTCAGCCACCCACTGTTGCCGGCGCCGGCCGCAGGTCGCGCGCGTTGCAGCCAGATCGGAGGCTCGATGTCCGAAACGGGCCAGAACTGAAGCACCCAACGATCGGCCGGACGCCCGGGCGATGAAAGATCGGCCGAGCGCCCGGCGGCGGAGTGCTCGGCAGGGAGGTCGCCAGGACGCCCGCGTGATGAGTGCTCGGCCGGGAGGGCGGCCGAGCGGCCGACGCGCACCCGGTAGTAGCCGCCTGCGCCGAGGTCGAGGTCGGCCTCGCCCGTGCCGCCGGTGAGCCAGGTCAGCGACAGCCCGCCCGAGCAGGAAAGATACGGAACTTCGGATAAGTCAGAAAAGTCGGAGGCCGGTGGCCGCGACTCGTGCACCTCCAGCCTGACGCGCTGCGGACCGTCCGAAGCCTGGCACGTGATCCATCCTGCGCCCGAGCCCGCGAACGTCCCGGCCGGCTCGTCGCCACGGTCGTACGAATGCGGCAGCGCCGGCGGGGAATCCCAGGCGACCCCGGGATCCCGGAGAACGAGAAGCCCGTAATCGCAGAGATGGTCGTCGCTTTCGAATACCCGCACGGCGATCAACCTAGCAGGTTATGAGCATGATACCGGTCAATGTGAATGGGCTGTCGAAAGGAAAGAAGGTTCCCTATCAAGACCAGGATGCGCACTCACAGCGCCCGCCGATAACGGATCTCGTGGAGCGGGAAGCCGCGCGAGTCGTCGAGCAGCGTGGCGCCGTCCCAGTGCCAGCCGGCCGCCTCGTAGAAGCGCCGCGCCCGGACGTTCTCCTCGAGCACCCACAGCGTCGCCGACGTGAACCCGCTCGCGGTCAGCGACGCGACCCCGGCGTCCATGAGCTGCCGGCCGCAGCCGGTGCCCCACAGCGAGGGCAGCACATAGATGGCGAACAGCTGCCCGGTCGACGGGTCCTCGCCCGCCCCGACGGTGACGAAGCCGGACACCCCGGGAGAGAGCACCAGCACCGCCCGCGGCGGCGCGATCCGGTCGAGCCATCCGCGCCACGTCGCGGCGCGCTCGGCCACCGAGAGCGCGTCGAGGTAGGCCTGCGGCATCATCCCCCGATAGGCCGCCTGCCAGGTGAGCACATGCACCGTGGCGAGGCCGGGGGCGTCGGCCGGGACGGCGGGACGCACAGAGAACATACAGGTCAGCCTGGACAATGGTGGGTACCGTTGAGGGTCCCCCGGAAAGAGCAAGAGCAAGAGAAGGAGACGGTTGCGATGGGCTTCATGAAGCGTTTCGTGCTCTCGATGGTCGCCTCCAAACTTCACCACGCCTCCCAGAAGCGGCACAACCCGGCCGTCGACGGCCTGCTGCGCGAGGTGAACCACCGGATCGCCAGGAGCCAGGGTTACCACCACGGCTACGGGCACCCGGGCGCCTACTACGGAGGACACCCGGGCGCCTATGGACACCACGGTCACTACCGGCACCACGGGCACTACCGGCACCACGGGCACTACCGCCGCAGGTTCTGGTAACTCCCTCGCGGCGCGGGGATCATCGGGGCATAGCCGTCGGCGCCGGCCGCGACCGGCGCCGGCGCGGAATCCAGCCCGCAGGATGTGAGCGTGTGCTGGCGCAGCAGCATCGACGTCGGCACCGGCGCGATCTCCCGCCACGCGAAGCACGCCCGGATGATGGCCGCGTGCACGCCGCCGGTGAGCTGCCGGTCCGCGTCGAGCAGCGCCCGCAGGACGCCGTGGTAAGTGAGGAAGTCCGGTGACATCGCCGACCAGCAGGTGGCGAGCAGCCGGCCCAGATAATCGCGGGCGAGCAGCAGCGACTCCTTGAACGCTGCCTCGTTCCCGGCGTAGGCGGCGGCGAAGTCGTCCTGGATCTGCTCGAGGTCCTGCGCCGTGCCGGGCAGGTTCGTCGAGCGGGTCCGCAGGTCCTCGCTGATCAGCTTCTTGTCGACGAGGTCCTGCTGGAACACCTCGACCATGGTGTCGAAGACGGCGCCGGTGAGCGGCAGCGACCGGTTGTGCGGCTCGTCGTCGACGTCCGACATGCGCAGCGCGTTGAACGCGATCCGGATCTGCCGGGTGTCCGAGAGCTCGCCGACCCGGTCGAGGCCGTTGATGGTGAGCAGGTTCCCCTTGGTGTTCTCCAGCAGCATGTCGACGAGCGAGTGGAAGTGCAGCGAGGCGACGATCGCGACCAGGTCGCCGGACGACTCGTGCATGCCGCCGTAGTCGATGCCCTCGTCGAGCGGGCTGGCCGGCACCCCCACCTCGGCGAAGATGATGCTGTGCCCGAGCTCGTGGGCGAGCACGTCGAAGTTCTCGCAGAACGGCCGGGAGTGGTCGATCGTGCCGGTCGGGGTGCGGCCGAAGCCGAACTCCAGGAAGCCGAACCCGGACTGTGCGTTGTTCCACTCGATCAGCGGGATCAGCTCGAGCTTCGCGAACGCGGTGGAGAAGTGCCACTCGATGGTGCGGCCGAAGTAGTCCTGCCAGATGTCCAGGACCCGGCGGACCGTCGCGTACATGGTGGCGGCCGAGAAGTCGCGGGTGGCCGGGTCGAGGTGATCGAAGTGGCCGTCCGGGCCGGGCTGGACGGGCGGGTTCGCCGCGCCGGTGTAGGGAGGCCGGAAGAACTGGTTGTAGGGCAGCTTGCCGACCGCGTCGACGACGAACATCCGGTCGTCGGCGGGCCCGGCGGTCACGGCGCCCGGTTCGGGGGCGACCACCACCGTCTCGGGTTCCGGGAACAGCGGGGAGCCGTCGGCCTTGGTGAGGAACCGGGGCTGCGGGAAGATCCGGAACCGGGTGCCGGTCTCGGCGAGTCTGCGGTCGAGTTCGAGCGACATGGGAACCTCCCTGAGGTGTGACCTTCAGCGGTATGCCTGGTCAGGGCGGAAGTCAACGAAGGTGTCCATGAACCATCCCTAAGAACCGGCCTGGACAGTCCTCGCCGTCCGGTAGGACGATGCGGGGCATGGCGGGCACCCGTTCCCTGCTCCTCTTCACCCTGCGCCTCGAGCGGATCCGGCTGCCGGTCTGGATCCTCGGCGCCGGGTTGCTGTTCCTGATCCAGTCGACGCAGAGCCAGAACCTCTACGGCACCCCGGAGGAGCTCGCCCAGCTCCGCGCCACGCTGGGCGGCAACACCGCGGTGATCGCGATGAGCGGGCCGGCCGAGCTGCTCGGCACGATCGGCAACGAGATCGTCTTCGAGATGTTCGCGTTCGTCGCGATCCTCGTGGCGCTGATGAACATGTTCCTGGTCGGCCGGCACACCCGCGGTGACGAGGAGACCGGCCGCGCCGAGCTGATCCGGTCGACCGGGATCGCCCGGCACGCCCCGCTGCACGCGGCGCTGCTGCTCGCGCTGCTGGCGAACCTGGCGGCGGCAGCGGCGATCTTCGCGGCGCTGGCCGGGACCGGCCTGGAGATCGGAGGCTCCGCGCTGACCGCGGCCGCGATCGCCGGTGTCGGGCTGGTCTTCGCGGCGCTCACCGCCCTCGCGGCGCAGGTCTTCGAGCACACCCGCGGCGTCTACGGCTTCACCGGTCTCGTGCTCGGCGCGAGCTACGCGCTGCGTGCCGCCGGCGACGCCGGCGATCCCGCGCTCGCCTGGGCCTCGCCCATCGGCTGGGGGCAGAGGACCCTGCCTTTCGGTCCGGGCCGCTGGTGGCCGATCTTGGTGATGATGGGTACGGCCGGAGCTCTCGTGGCCATCGCGATCGCGGCACTGAACCGCCGTGACTTCGGCGCGGGTCTGGTCCGGCCGCGGCTCGGCCGGCCGCGGGCGTCCCGGGCGCTGCGGGGCGCCGCGGGGCTGGCCTGGCGGCTGCAGCGCGGCGCGGTGATCGGCTGGGTGCTCGGCGTCGGCCTGCTCGGCGTGGCGTACGGGTCGCTCGGCGACAGCATCGAGTCCTACATCCGGGACAACCCCGAGGTCGCCGAATTCCTGCCGGGCGGCGCCGGCGAGATCGTCGACTCGTACCTGTCGCTGACGCTGACCATGTGCGCGCTGCTGGCCGCGGCGTTCGGGGTCTCGTCGGTGCTGCGGGCCCGCGCCGAGGAGACCGCCGGCCGGGCCGAGCCGGTCCTCGCCACCGCGACGAGCCGCCGCACCTGGCTGGCCGGCCAGCTCGGCGTCGCCCTGATCGGCAGCGCGCTGGTGCTGGTCGTGGCCGGTTTCGGCGAGGGACTGTCGTACGGCCTGACCGTCGGCGAGCCGGGCCAGGCACTTCGGATGACCGGCGCGGCGCTGGTCTACCTGCCCGCCGTCTGGGCGGTGGTGGCCGTCCCGGCGTTCGGCCTGGGCTGGCTCGCCCGGGCCGCCGCGATCCTGGGCTGGGTCGCGCTCGGCTACTGCGCCGTGGTCGAGCTGTTCGCCGACTCGTTCCGGCTGCCGGACTGGATCCAGCAGGCGTCGCCCTTCGCCCACCTGCCGGCCGCGCCGCTGGACCCGGTCACGGCCGGCCCGCCGCTCGCCCTGGCCGTCGTCGTGCTGGCCCTGATGGCCGCCGGATTCGCCGGATTCCGGCGGAGGGACGTGGGTTACTAGGCCGATACTGGGGTGGTGAACGCGGTGGAGAGGGAGACGAGCAGGCTCGCCGCGTTGCACGAGTACCGGCTGCTCGACACCCCGCCGCAGGAGGAGTTGCGCGCCGTCGTCCGGATCGCCGCCGCGGTGGCGGGCGTGCCCACCGCCACGCTCAACCTGATCGACGAGCACCGGCAGATCCAGCTCACCACGGTCGGCTTCCCGGGGCGGGACTGCGACCGGGACGACTCGATGTGCGCGGTCCGGCTCGCCGAGGGGCGGCCGGTGTGCCTGCCGGACGCGCGGCTCGACCCGGCGTACCGGAGAAATCCCTGGGTGACCGGCGAGTTCGGCATGATCCGGTTCTATGCGAACGCTCCTCTGATCACGCCGGAGGGGCACGTCCTCGGGACCCTGTGCGTCTTCGACAGCGAGCCGCGCGAGCTGGACCCGGTCGATCTGAACCGGCTGCGGGACCTCGCGCAGGTGATCGTCGCGTTCTTCGAGCGGCGCCGGCAGACGCGGGTGACCGCCGAGTTCGCGGCCGCGACCGAGGCGCGCAAGCAGTGGGCCGAGGCGCTGCTCGACGGCATCGACGTGGCGGTCATGGCGCTCGACAGCGACTTCAAGGTCACCATGTACAACCGGGCGGCCCGGGCGAACCACGATGCGGACATCGACCTCGAATCCGCGCCCGAGGAGATCGCCGAGCGGTTCCAGCTCTACGAGCCGGACGGCGTGACGCCGATCCCCTACGACGAGTTGCCGCTCATGGTGGTGATCGGCGGTCGCGGGCCGGTCACCGGCAAGCAGATGGTGATCCGGCGGCCGAGCCGGGGCGACGCCGTGGTGCGGGCGAACGCTCGTGCCCTGTACGACGCCGGCGGCGAGCGGATCACCGGTGGCGTGGTGGCGCTGCAGGACATCACGGCCGAGGTGACCCGCAAGCGGCTCATCGAGGAGGCCCGGGCCCGGCTCGCCGCGGCGAACGCCGAGCTGACCCGCTCGAACGCCGACCTCACCAACTTCGCGGCGGCGGTCAGCCACGACCTGGTCGCGCCGATCGCCGCGGTCGGCGGCTACCTGGAGCTGGTCGCCGACGAGATGGGCGGCGAGACCGCCGAGGTGAGCGGCGAGGCCGGGGAGGCGAGCGGCGAGGCGGAGGAGCATGTGCGGGCCGCCATGGCCGGGGTCGAGCGGATGCGGGAGGTCATCGAATCCCTGCTCAGCGCCGCCGCGGCCCGGCGGGGCCGGGGGTCAGATACGCCCTGAACCTGCCGATGGGTCAGGAGTGGACCTCGTCGTGCCGACCCGCGAGCGCGAGCATGCGCGGCTCGCCGCGTTGCACGAGTACCAGCTGCTCGACGCCCCGGCCGACGACGAGCTGGAGGCGGTCGTCCGGGTCGCGGCGGCCGTGGCCGGGGTGCCGACGGCCACCCTCAACCTGATCGACGAGCACCGGCAGTGCCAGCTCACCACGGTCGGCTTCGACGGCGGGGACTCGGCGCGGACCGACTCGATGTGCGCGATCCGGTTCGAGAAGGGCGAGTTCATGTACACGCCCGACGCGAGCCGGGATCCGATCTACCGGGACAACCCGTGGGTGACCGGCGTCTACGCCGGGGTGCGGCTCTACGGCTCGGCGCCGCTGGTCACCCCGGACGGGTACGCGCTCGGCTCGCTCTGCGTCTTCGACGACCGGCCGGGCACGCTCGACGACTTCCAGATCGCCCGGCTCAAGGACCTGGCCGGCGTCGTGCTTGCCCTCTTCGAGCGCCGCCGGCAGGCCCGGGTGAACCGCGAGCTGGCCCTGGTCGCGGAGGCCCGGCAGCGCTGGACCGACACGCTGCTGGAGACGATCGACGTGGCGGTGGTCGCGGCCGACCAGTCGGGCCGGCTCACCGTGTTCAACCGCGCCGCCCGCGAGTGGCACGGCCTCGACGCCGACCCCACCCTCGACCCGGCCGGCTTCTCCGGCCGCTACCGGCTCTACGCCACCGACGGCGTCACGCTGCTGCGGCCCGGTCAGATCCCGCTGCTGCGGGCGCTGCGCGAGGGCAGCGTCGAGAACGCCGAGATGATCATCAAGCGGGCCGGCGCCGACCCGGTGCACGTCACGGCGAGCGGCCGGGCGCTGGTCGCCGCGGACGGCACCCCGATGGGCGCCGTCGTCGCGATGACCGACGTGACCACCGACCGCCGCCAGCAGCGCGCCATCGAGGCCGCCCGCCGGGAGCTGGCCGTCGCGAACGAGGAGCTGCGCCGCTCGAACGCCGACCTCACCAACTTCGCCGGCGCGGTCAGCCACGACCTGGTGACGCCGCTCGCGACCGTCCGCGGCTACCTCGAACTGCTCGAGGACGAGGTGTCCGGGGACCAGGCCCGCTGGGTGGCCGCCTGCTGCCGGGCGGTGACCCGGATGCACGACCTGATCAGCTCGCTGCTCCAGTACGCCCAGGCCGGCAGTGCCCCGATCCACCGCGTCCCGGCCGACCTCGGCGACATCACCGGCCAGGTCCTCGCCGACCTGCGGGCGCCCATGGAGGCCGCCGCGGCCGAGGTGTCGGTGCCGGACCGGATGCCGACCGTCATGTGCGACCCGGTCCTGGCCCGCCAGCTGCTCCAGAACCTGATCGCCAACTCGATCAGGTACCGGCACCCGGCCCGCCCCTGCCGGGTGGCGGTCGAGGCGCGGCGGCTCCCGGCGTCCTGGGAGATCGCGGTGGCCGACAACGGCGTCGGCATCCCGCCGGAGCAGCGCCGCCGGGTCTTCGACATGTTCACCCGCCTCGACGGCGCCCCGGCCGGTGGGCACGGCATCGGGCTGTCGAGCTGCCTGCGCATCGTGGACCGGCACGGCGGCGCCATCCGGGTCGAGGAGAACCCGGGCGGCGGCACCCGGGTGATCTTCACGCTGCCGGACTGACCCGATCAGATCAGGTTCAGGCGCCGGTCCGCGACCGCCAGCCTGATGCGCTGGCCCCAGGAGAGCTCCAGGGCGTCCTGCTCCAGGCCGTCGGCGAAGGCGACCAGGCGCTCCGACTCACTCGTCAGCTCCAGCTCCTCGCGGCCGGTCAGGGTGCCGGCCGACAGCGACACCCCGGTCGCCGGGGACGGCCAGGCCTCGCGGACGTACCAGCACAGGGCCTCCTCGGCCGGCGCGGGCGGCGGGGGAGCGGCGGCCCGCTCCCGGGCGATCGAGGCGCACCAGCCGGTCGCCCCGGTGCCGGTGCCGGCGATCAGGCCGGACGACGACTGGCGTTCCCGGCGGCCCGCGCCGTCGGCGAGGACGTAGCGCGCCGACTGGTGGCCGGCGTGCCCGATGTAGATCTCGTTGAGGCCGTACAGCTCCTGGCCGTCGTCGAGCCGGGCCACCACCATGGTCCGCGGGCCGGCCGGTGGCAGGTCGCGGAGCAGGGCGCCGACCGCGGCCGCCCGGTGCCGGACCAGCACGCCGGCGTTGCGCCCCGGCTCCGGGTCGACGCCGATCACCGGCTGGCCGGAGAGGTACTTCGCCACGTTCGCGACCAGGCCGTCCTGGCCCACCGCGACCACCACGTCCTCCGGCGCGAAGAGGAACCGCGGCAGGTCGGCGCGCTCGACGTGGCCGCGCCGCCAGTCCGCCGGGATGGCCGCGCCGACGGCGGTCAGCGCGGCCTGCGCCGCCTCGTGCCGGGCCGTCACCTCGTCCAGGTCACGGCCGCGCTGCCGGAGGAAGAACGCCGCGGCGCCGCGGGTGCCGTGCCGGGCGAGCAGCTCGTCGAGCTCGCTGCGCCGCGACACCACCACGATCCGGGGAGGGAGGCTCATCCGAGCCGTCCGGCCAGCTTGCTGAGCAGGTCGGGGGTGACCGTCAGCTCGCCGATCGCCGGGATGTTGCCGGCCAGCTCCTTGAGGGCGAGCGCCTGGAGGACGGCCGGCGGCAGGTCACGGTACGCGGCCAGGCGCGCGGCCTCGGCCTCCGCCTCGGCCAGGCCGACGATCCTGGCGCCGGCGGCGCGGGCCTCGTCCCGTACCCTCGCCGCCTCGGCCTCGGAGACCGCGAGTCGCCGCACCCGCTCGGCCGCCGCCTCGCTCGCGACGTCCTCGCGGGCCGCCTCGGCCCGCGCCGCCACCAGCCGGGTCTCGGCGTCGAGCTCGGCCTCCCGGCGCGTGTTGGATCCGTGCTGCTCGACCAGCTCCTGCTCGCGGCGGGCCAGCTCGATCTTGCTCTGCAGCTCGTTCTCGGCGATCGACTGTTCCTGCTGCACGGCGTGCGCCCGGCGCGCGTACGTCGCCCTGTCCGCGTCCTGCTGCACCTGCTCGCGCGTCGCCGTCTGCAGCGCGCGCTCCAAGTCCGGCTCCGGGCGGATCGCCACGACCCGCGCGCTCACCACCGACACGCCCGTCTCGGTGAGCCGGGGATCGGCGGCGAGGGCGTTCGCCACCGACTCCCGGACCGGCGCGATGCCGGTGGTCAGCGCCTCGGTGAGCGGAAGCCGGGCGAGCAGGTCGAGGGCCGGCTGCTGGGCCAGCTCGGCGAGCAGCCCGGCGACCTGGTCGAGCGGCTGGCCGCGCCAGGTGCCCCGGTACGGGTCGATCGAGAAGTCCAGCCGGGCCGAGGCGGCGGCCGGGTCCGCCACCCGGTACGTCACCGTGGCCTGCACCGTCACGTCCGCGAAGTCCTCGGTCCGCGCGTGGAACAGCAGCGGCAGCTCGCGGTCGTCGACCGGCACCTCGGAGATCGCGGCGGTGAGCGGCCGGTACCAGAACGACAGCCCGGTGCCGGCCCGCTTCGTCGTGCCCTTCACCGTGTGACTGACCCAGGTCGTCGGCGCCGTACGCAGGTGCCGCAGGTTGAATCGCCGTGTCACGTCAGCCATGGTCGTGCCTTTCCCTTGTTTTCGTCACCATGACGATAATACGTGGCGGCTATTATCGTCAACATGACGATTGATAGGGCGGCCGTCACCGTCGATCTCGTGCTGCTGACCATCCGGCAGGGGTCGCTGCAGGTACTGCTCGTGCGGCGCGGCATCCCGCCGTACGAGGGCCGGTGGGCGCTGCCGGGCGGGTTCGTGCTGCCCGACGAGGATCTGGACGAGGCGGCCCGCCGGGAGCTGCGGGAGGAGACCGGGCTCGACCCGCAGGCCGGTCATCTCGAGCAGCTGGCCACCTACGGCACGCCCGGCCGTGATCCGCGCGGCCGGGTGGTGACGGTGGCCTACCTGGCGCTGCTGCCCGACCTGCCGTCACCGGTCGCCGGCAGCGACGCGTCGGCGGCCTCGTGGCGGCCCGCCGACCAGGCCGGGCTCGCCTTCGACCACGACCGGATCCTCGCCGACGGGGTGGAGCGGGCCCGGTCCAAACTGGAGTACACGCCGCTCGCGTCGGCGTTCTGCGCGCCCGAGTTCACCGTGGCCGACCTGCGGGCGGTCTACGAGACCGTCTGGCAGACGACCCTCGACCCGCGCAACTTCCACCGGAAGGTCACGTCGGCGGAGGGCTTCGTGGAGGCGACCGGGAACACCGTCAGCCGCGAGCGGGGCCGGCCGGCGCAGCTGTTCCGGCGGGGGCCGGCGACGCTGCTGCACCCGCCGCTGCTGAGACCGGCGCGCTGATCTCCTTCTTTGTGGTTCGCCGGCGGGCGGGATCGGTCAAGATCTGTGGGGGAGGGGGTGGACGGTGACGTCGGTCAGGGCTCCGGCTTCGATGGTCGCCGTCATGTAGGTGTGGTGCGGCTGGCGCCGTCGGTCGGTGGGGGAACCCGGATTGAGAAGACGCAGACCGGAAGCGGCCGTCGTGTCCCAGGGGATGTGGGAATGGCCGAAGACGAGGACGTCGGCGTCCGGGAAGCGGGCGGCGCAGCGGTTCTCGCGACCGGTCGCCGGGCCGGTCTCGTGGACGACGGCGAGCCGCACGCCGCCGAGGTCGGCGCGGGCCACCTCGGGCAGGCGGGCGCGCAGGGCCGGGCCGTCGTTGTTGCCGTAGCAGGCGATCAGGCGGGCGGCGCGGGCCTCGAAGGCGTCCAGCAGCGGCACGTCGACCCAGTCGCCCGCGTGCACGACCACGTCGGCGGCGTCGACCGCCGACCACAGTTCGGCCGGCAGGTCGCGCGCACGCTTCGGCAGGTGGGTGTCGGACATCAGGACGAGGCGCACCCCGTCAACGCTAGAACAGGGGAGTGCGGCCCTGGTACCCGGTCGCCAGCCGCACCCCGGCCCGCAGGGTCTTGCCGGTTCCGCGGAACCACATCAGGTAGCCCGTCGAGGACTGCACGGCCACGATGTCCGGGAAACCGTCCCGGTCGAAGTCGCCGATGCCGGTGATGTCGCGGAAACCGTTCGCCTTGCCGATCTTCACGCGGTTCTTGAAGCCGTTGCCCTTGCCCGGGTAGAGGTAGAGCGTGCCGGTCTTCCTCTCCTTCACCAGCAGATCGGGGTATCCGTCCCGGTTGTAGTCGCCGGCGCCGGTGAACTCGGTGCGATCGGCCCAGTTCCCGTACGCGATGGCCGTGCGCTTGCCGAACTTGGCGCCCTTCTTCCCCGGGTAGAGGTAGACGTCGCCGTTGCTCTTCTGGGTGGCCAGCAGGTCGGGGTATCCGTCCCGGTTGAAGTCGCCGATCGCGGTCAGCTCGCGCATGTGCGTGAACTTCGTCCAGATCTTCTTGCGGGCGCCCAGCTTGCCGCCCGACTTGCCCGGATAGAACCAGACGGCGCCGGCCTTGGTTCGCGCGACGACGTCCTCGAAACCGTCCCGGTTCAGGTCCATCCGCACGATCGCGTTCATGCCCGCGAAACCGCCGGAGATCTTCGTGCGGTTGGCCTCGGAGATGTAGGAGCCGTTGCCCGGGTAGGCGAAGAGATCGCCCTTCGTGCGGGCCAGGACGTCGGGCCAGCCGTTGCGGGTCCAGTCACCGAACTTCGCCGACGGGAGCGGGGCGAAGTCGAGGTAGTCGTTGTCGATGTTGATGGTGACGCCGCCCCACGTCTCCCTGTGGTCGCCGCGGTACTGCTTCATCCGGCGGCCCGGCGTCCAGTAGGAGGACGGGATCACCTTGTCGGCGGTGGTGACGACCTGGTCCCACCGGGCGAAGTCCATGTAGTCGGGTTTCACGTACCCGGCCTTGGTGTAGACCGCGACCTGATCCGCCACGCCGGAGCTCACGCTGCTGTAGAAGCCGGAGAAGTAGCCGTGGTCGTGCAGGCGCGCCGACCACCCCTTCATGAACGCGAGCACGCCGGCGCGGCAGGCCGCGTCGTTCGTGCGGTACGCCTCCATGTCGTAGATCAGCACGGATTCGCGCGCCAGGCCGATCGCCTTGGCCTGCGCCACCGCGTCGTCGGCGGTCGCGCGGCCCTGCTTCTCCGCGTTCCGGTTGTCGATCCGGTTCTTCTTCGTGGTGGTCGTGCAGGTGGCCTGCGGGCCCACGTAGAGCGGGATGAGCCGCCAGCCCCGGCCGATCTGCTCGCGCACCCACGACGCGGTGAGGTTCGGCTGGGCGCAGCCCCGGTTGTTGCCGCCGAAGTAGACGCCGACGGCCCGGTACGGCGACTTCAGCCACGCCTTCATCGCGTCCGAGGACGGCGCGGTGCAGGCGTCGAAGCCGTACCCCTTGAAGGTGCCCGGCTGCGGCGGCAGGGCCGCGGCCGCCGCGGCGTTGCCGTTCACCAGCGCGAGCGGGGCGACGCAGAGCGCGACGACCAGGGCGCCGAGAAGGCGCTTCCGGTACTTCAGGAGCATGCGAACCTCTTCACCGGGACAGATGAGCCCATAGAGGTAACCAGACGTACAGATGAGGCGCCACGGCCGTTCGGTCCCTGCCCGGCGGACCGAAAGGTCAAGAGCTAGCGTTCGGCGAGTGGATCATTTGACGTGGCGGCAACGCTGGGCTGCGCTGATCGCGCTCTCCCTGGGTGGCGTGGCGATCGGCCTGACCGAGTTCGTGGCGATGGGACTGCTGCCCGACATGGCACGCGCGCTGCTTCCCGGGGCGTGGAGCCGGTCGGCCGAGGACGCCGTCGCGCAGGCCGGCTGGGTCATCACGGCGTACGCTCTCGGGGTCGTCTGCGGCGCGCCCCTGATCGCCGCGCTCTCCGCGCGGATGCCGCGCAAGCGGCTGGTCCTCGGTCTTCTCGTGCTGTTCGCGGCCGGCACGTTCGCCAGCGCCATCGCCCCCACCTTCGAGCTGGTCCTGGTGGCCCGCTTCGTGGCGGCGCTGCCGCACGGCGCCTACTTCGGCGCGGCCGGCCTGCTCGCGGCGAGCCTCATGGGGCCGGGCAACGAGGCGCGCGGGTACTCGATGGTGCTGGGCGGCCTGACCATCTCCAACGTCGTGGGCGTCCCGCTGATCACGCATCTCGGGCAGTCGGCCGGCTGGCGGATCGCCTACGCCGTGATCGCCCTGGTCTTCGTGGCGACCCTGTTCGCGGTGGGCGCCACCGTCCCGGACGCGCCGGCGAAGGTGGACGGCTCGCCGGCGGCCGAGCTGCGCGCGCTCCGGAGGCCGCAGGTGTGGCTCGTGGCGGCGACGGCGGCGATCGGGTTCGCCGGGTTCTTCGCGGTGAACACCTACATCGCGCCGGTGACCACCGAGGTGACCGGCCTCTCCGAGAGGGCGGTGCCCTGGGTCCTCGCCGTCTTCGGCCTCGGCATGACGGCCGGCAACTTCCTCGGCGGCGCGTTCGCCGACCGCAACCTGCGGCTCGCCACGACGGCCGGTTTCGGCGGCGTGATCGTGTCGACGGTCTTCTTCGCGCTCACCGCGGCTACGCCGGCCGGCCTCTTCCTCGGGGCCTTCCTGACCGGCGCCACCTGCATCTTCCTGGGGCCGGCGCTGCAGGCGCGGCTCATCACGGTCGCTCCCGAGGCGCAGCTCATGGGCGCCGCGGTCAATCAGTCCGCGATGAATCTGGCGAACAGCCTGGGTGCCGCGCTGGGCGGTCTGGTGATCGCCCGGGGGTACGGATATCTCGCGCCGGCCTGGACCGGTGTGGCGCTGGCGACCGCCGGCCTGGGATTGGCGATGATCAGTTTCATGCTGGACAGAAGGTCCGAAACCGCTCGGGTGAGATAGGTTCCCCGCATGGCTTCTCGTATCGGTGAGCTCGTCCTCAGTTGCCGCGACCCCGAGCTGCTGGCGCGGTTCTGGTGCGACGTCCTCGACTTCGTGGTCGTCGGCCGCGAGGACGGCTGCGTCGAGATCGGCACGCCCGAGGGGTTCGGCGGCCCGCACCCGACGATCTTCTTCGCCAAGCGGGACGAGCCGGAGCCCGGCAAGTCGCGGCTGCACATCGACCTGAACCCGACCGACCGCGACCAGGACGCCGAGCTCGAGCGCCTGCTGGCCCTCGGCGCCCGCCCGGCCGACATCGGCCAGACCGGCGAGGAGCAGTGGCACGTCCTGCAGGATCCCGAGGGCAACGAGTTCTGCCTGCTGCGGGCCCGGATCAAGCCGCTGTAGGAAATTCGTGACAACCGTCCGCCACGCCGGTCCCGTCTGAGGGGTGACGAAACCGACGGAAGGACGTGGCCGATGCGCGCGAGCGCGGAGGAGGAGTACGTCGAGTACGTCGCGGCGCGGGTGCCCGCGCTGCGACGGCTGGCGTACGTCCTGACCGGTGACGGGCATCGCGCCGACGATCTCGTGCAGCAGACGATCACCACGCTGTACCTGAAGTGGCCGAAGGCCCGCGCCGCCGACAACCTCGACGCGTACGTGCGCACCATGCTGGTGCGCGGGTACGTCGACGAGAAACGCCTGGCCTGGTCGAAGGTCCGGTTGTTCCGGCAGATGCCGGAGCCGGCGCCGTTCGAGGACAGCGGCGCCGAGGACCGCGAGGTGCTGCGGAAGGCGTTGAAGCGGGTGCCCCGCCAGCAGCGGGCCGTGCTCGTGCTGCGGTTCTTCTACGACCTGCCGGTCGAGGAGGTCGCCGGGATCCTGGGCTGCTCCGCCGGAACCGTCAAGAGCCACACCTCCCGCGGGCTGGCCGCGCTGCGCCGCCTGCTCCCACCACGAATCGAGGTGCCGAGTTGACGGACCTGCTGCGTACGCTCGACGACGAGCCGGACACGCCCTGCCGCGTGGACATCAGCGCCGCGATCGCGGCGGCCCGGAAGAAGCGCCGCCTGCGCCGGGGCGTCGCCGGGACGAGCGCCG
Source organism: Actinoplanes sp. NPDC023714 (assembly GCF_040639855.1). Taxonomy (NCBI): domain Bacteria; kingdom Bacillati; phylum Actinomycetota; class Actinomycetes; order Micromonosporales; family Micromonosporaceae; genus Actinoplanes; species Actinoplanes sp. NPDC023714. The sequence goes on along the minus strand of NZ_JBFAAR010000015.1, from coordinate 159,536 downwards.
CCGTGGTCACCGTGGCCGCGTCGGCGGCCGGGTTCGCCCTGGCCCGGCCGGTGGCGGCGCCCACGCCCCCGGTGATCCCGGCGACCGCCGGCCCGTCCGGCCCCGCGCCGGCGCCCCCGGCGATCACCGCCTGCGAGCTGAGCCGCCTCCCGGTGCCGGACGGCGAGCCGATGGCGCTGGTGTCCGGCGCCGACCCGACCGGCGCCTGGATCGTCGGGCGCACCTACCCGGAGGCCGGCGGCTACCAGGCCGTCATCTGGCACGACGGCGAGGTGGCGAAGGTGGCGCTGCCCGGCGACCTCGAGGAGTCGCTGCGCGACGTCAACGGCCGGGGCACCGCGGTCGGCTGGAGCTACGCCGCGTACGGCCCGGTGCCCTACGCCTACCACGACGGCGAGGTGACCAGGCTGGCCGAGGCCGGCGAGGCGCTGGCGATCAACGAGAACGGCCGGATCGCCGGCGACGACGGCAGGGGCCGCGCGGTCGTCTGGGAGTCGGCCGGCGCCGCACCGGTCACCCTGCCGGTGCCGGCCGGCACCACCACCTCGCAGGCCCGCGACGTCGACCTCGACGGCACCGTGGCCGGCAGCCTCGACCTGGACACCCCGTACGTCTGGCGGCCCGACGGCACCCACGGCGCGCTGCCGATGCCGGAGATCGGCGGCACGCCGGCCGCGGTGGCGCAGGTGTTCCGGATCAGCAACGGCTGGGCCGTGGGGATGGCCTCCTCGAGCACGCTGAAGGACAAGGAGAAGAAGGAGGCGAGCGGGGCGCGGGAGCGGGTCTACGCGGCACGGTGGAACCTGCGCACCGGGACCGCCGAGATCACCGGCGAGCTGACGCACCCGGCCGACGCCGTGAACGCCTACGGCTGGCAGACCGGCACCGACGCCGACGGATACGCGGTGGTCGTGACCGGCGAGGACACGATCCGGCTGCCCGGCCTCGGCCGGCACGACCCGGGCGGCAACGCCACGATCGCGACCACGATCAGCGACGACGGCGGCATCGTGGCCGGCCAGTCCGACGACGAGTCCGGCACGATCCAGGCCGTCGTCTGGCAGTGCCGCTGAACCAGGTCCCCGGAACCGGGCCGGCGCTGATGATCGGCTGGACCGGATCGGCCACAATGTCCGCCATGACTGACGATGGATCCACCCGTCTGGAGACCCTCCGGAGCTGGTGGCGGCTGCCGGACGAGACCCGCAAAGAGGTGCGGTCGCTCGCCAAGTCCGGCCGCCGCCATCCGGACACCGAGGTCGCCTGGGTGGCGTGGCGGTGGGCCGAGGCCGTGCTGCCGGTCGGTGCGCCCGAGCCGGGCCGGTTCCGCAACCTGATGAGCGCCGCCGGCTTCTGGATCCAGATCGTCGCCGAGCTCGCCTCACACAGCGACCCGATCGACCCGCCGCAGCCGAGCTGGCTGGACCGCCGCCGCGCCCGCCGCATCCTGAGGCTGGGCCCACCGCTCTGACCGCGCGTTCACCGGATGGACATGTCCCGTTGGTCCGGTGGTATCTCGACGATCTTCGAGGCCGACCGTATGGTGGTCAGGCAGCTGAACGCACGGTAACGAGAGGTGATCCGATGCGTAGCTCGGTTCTCGAAGTGAGCACCAGCCCCGACGGGAGCGTGGTCATCCAGCCACGCGGCTCGGTCGGTCCGGACCGGGCCGTCGAGCTGCAGCAACTCCTCGTCCACACGGTCCGGCGGGTCCGCCCGCTCCGTCTCATCGTCGACCTCGCCGACGTCCTGGAACTCGACCCGATCAACCTCGGTTCGGTCGCTGCCGCGTGCGATCTCGGCGACGATCACCAGGTCGCCGTCTTCCTGGACAACCCCAACGGTTCGCTCGCCCGCCAGCTCACCGCCGCCGGCGTGCCGACCCAGCGGGTCCGGGTTCAGTGATCCGGCATTCCGCGTTCGCCTGCTGTTCACCCGGCGCGACCTAACATTCAGCCATGGCCGCGCCGATCATCACCACTCGCGCCGAAGCGGCGCGGGTTCTCGCCGCATCCCTGCTGGGCGACGGCACCGACCGGTGGCGCCACAGCGCCGGCGTGGCCGAGCGGGCCGGCGCCCTGGCCGTGCGTCTCGGCCTCGACGAGGATCTGCTGGTGGCGGCCGCCTGGCTGCACGACGTCGGCTACGCCGCCCCGCTGATCGAGACGGGGTTCCACCCGATCGACGGCGCCCGGCACCTGACCCGCGAGGGCTGGCCCGCCCGGGTGGCCGGTCTCGTGGCCCACCACTCGGGGGCGCGGTTCGTGGCCGAGGTCCGCGGTCTCGCGGCGGAGCTGTCCGAGTTCCCGGACGAGCGCTCGATCGTCGCCGACGTGCTGACCTACGCCGACCAGACCGTCGGGCCGCGCGGCGACCGGGTCGATCCCGAGGCGCGCTATGCGGAGATGCTCCTGCGCCACGGCCCGTGCTCGTTCAACGCCCTCGCCGACCCGGGCCGCCGCCCCCACCTGCGGGCGGTCGCCGCGCGGGTGGAGGCGCTGCTGGCCGCGACCTACAGCGAGCGCAGGAAGGTCGTCAGCGCCTCCCGGTAGGGGAGCAGCGTCCGCACGTCGAGGTATTCCTCCGGGCCGTGCTGGCCGTCGCCGCCCGGGCCGAAGATGACGGCGTCGATCCCCTCGGCCGAGTAGAACCGGCCGTCGGCGGCGCCGTGCTTGCGCAGCAGGTCCCCGTCGTACCCGGCGGCCTTCGCCGCCGCCCGCAGCAGGCGCACCGGCTCGCTCGCGGCGTCGGCGGAGTGGGGCGCGCCCAGCGCCTCGATCGTCACCGCGACCCGGGGACCGGTCACCGACGCGAGGTGGGCGGCGATCTCCTCGGGCGAGCGCCCGGCCAGGTCGGGGTCGGACGGCGGGAAGCGGATGTCGAGCAGCGCCGAGGCGTCGGCCGGCACGATGTTGGCGGCCGTGTTGGACGTCGAGATCCGGGCGACGTTGACGGTGGTGGTCCACGATTCCGCCATCGGCACCGGATATCGTGAAATAAGTCGATTTGTCGCTTCAAGCATCGTTAGCAGGGCGTTTGTCCCCAGCCATGGATAGGCTGCGTGCGACGGCCGCCCGGCAGCGTCGAGCCGGACCCGCAGAATCCCCTTCGACTCGGTGACGATCTCGAGGCCGCTCTGCTCGCCGATGACGACGAAATCCCCGCGCACGCCGGAAGCGACCTGATGGCCGGTCCCGTCGAACCCGCCCAGCTCCTCGTCGGTCACGAGCTGCAACCCGATGGGGAAGGGCAGCGACCCGCTCACCTCGCGGAACACCGTGGCGAGCACGACGGCCGCGGCCTTCATGTCGTGCGCGCCCCGCCCGTGCAGCCGATCGCCGTCGATCCGGGCCGTGAACTGCGCGTCGGCGCCCGGCACCACGTCGAGATGGGCGTTGAGGATCACCCGCGGGGTCCCCGGCCGGGAGGTCAGGAACGCGCTCGGCCTGCCCCGCGACTCGAACCGCCGGACCGCGAAACCCGGCCCGACCAGCGACAGCACGAAATCGAGAGCGCGCCGCAGCTCGTCGGGCCGGTCCGCGGTCGACCGGATCCCGATGAGCCGCACCACCGCGTCCAGCAACGAGTCCATCGGACGAAACTAACGCGGCTTCCGCTCACCGGCCTCGATGGCGACCGGCAGCCTGTTCCCGGCCGGCGGCAGCGGGCAGGTGGCGAACTCGGTGTAGGCGCACGGCAGGTTCGTGGCCCGGTTGAAGTCGAGCGTCACCGCGCCGCCGTCGTCCGGGGCGGCGATGAAGAGGCTGCGGTTCGCGGCGTAGGTGGTCAGTCCGGACGTCTCGTCGGTGAAGAGCGCGAAGAGCGACCCCGGCGCCGTGCCGTTGAAGACGATCAGCGAGAGCGGGACCCCGCTGATCTCGAAGGAGACCGTGCCGGGAGATTCGTACACATGCTCGATCCCCTCGGAAACCGACCCGACCGGAATGGGGGTGGGCTCGGGATAGGGAACGAAATCTCCGGGGATGACCCATTTCTCGTCGGCGGGGTACGCCGGCGTCCCCCGGTAGGCCGCGAGCACCGGGCTGGCGGGGTTCCGGGGCCGCACCACGTCGTGACCGCCGCGCCGGGCGATCTCGACGGCGATGTCACCCCAGTGGGCGGTGATGTCCGAGCGCTCCGGAATGGGGTCGAACCGGTGAACGCCGGTGACGGTGACGTCGCCGACCACGAGCGACTCGGCACCCAGGTCGACGGTCACGCCCTCGGTCCCGGTGCTCCACGCCCCGGGCGCGTGATCGAAACGGGACGGGGACGAATCGAGCCAGTGCAGCCCGGTGATGGCGAGGAACCCGTGCGGATCGGCCCGCCGCTTCTCGTGCGCGGCGTGCCACTCGTCCCACTGCTGCTGAAACAAGATCGTCATGCCTCAACCCTAGATTCCACTCTGCTACCGTGATCGTCAGGTCATGAGTGCCAGCACTGAGCCCCGGCTTGCTGGCCGGCAACCCTTGCGTTCGCGATGGGGTGCCCCGGGTGAGGACCGGGCCGTCGCCGATCCCGGCGCGGCAAGCGCGAGCCAGAGAGGCGCATCCATGTCCCTTGACATCGTCGGCGACGACCTGAAGGTCGAACTGCCCACCGGGGAATCCGTCCGTTTCGCCCATCTCGACTACGCCGCCTCCGCGCCGTGCGTGGCCGCCGCGGCCCAGGCGGTGGGCGAGCTTCTGCCGCGCTACGGCAGCGTGCATCGGGGCACCGGCGTACGCTCCTCCGCCTCGACGATCGCCTACGAGCTGGCCCGGGACGTGGTCGCCGAGTTCGTCGGGGCCGGTCCCGAGCACGAGGTGATCTTCACGAGGAACACCACCGACGCGCTCAACCTGCTGGCCCGGGCGCTGCCCGAGGGCACCGTCACGATCGTCTTCGACGGCGAGCACCACGCGAATCTGCTGCCCTGGCCGAACCAGCTGCGCCTGCCCGCCCCGGGCTCCCCGGCCGAGGCCCTGGAGTCTCTGGAGGAAGCCCTCGAACGTACGGGGAATCCGGCGCTCGTCACCGTCACGGGCGCCTCCAACGTCACCGGCGAGCTCTGGCCGATCACCGAGATCGCCGCCCTGGCCCACCGCTACGGGGCGAGGCTGGCCGTCGACGCGGCCCAGCTGGCCCCGCACCGGCCGGTCGGCCTGGCCGACGCCGACTACCTCGCCTTCTCCGGTCACAAGCTCTACGCCCCGTTCGGCGCCGGGGTGCTGGCCGGCCGGTCGGACTGGCTCGACGCGGCCGAGCCGTACCTCCGCGGCGGTGGCGCCAGCGCCGCCGTGGGCGACCACCCCGGTGACCTGGAGTGGGCGACCGGCCCGGCCCGGCACGAGGGCGGCACCCCCAACCTGCTCGGCGCCGTGGCGATCGCCGCCGTCTGCGCGGCCCTGATCACGGCGGACCGGGACGCCCTGCACGCCGAGGAGCAGCGGCTGCTGAAGCGGCTGCGCGACGGTCTGCCGGACACGGTCCGCGAGGTGAGCCTGTTCGGCCCGGACCACCCCCGCGTCGGCATCGTCTCGATCGCCGTGGACGACCCGGCCGGCACCGCCCAGCGGCTCGCCCGGGACCACGGCATCGGCGTGCGGGCCGGTCAGTTCTGCGCGCACCCGCTGGTCCGCCGGCTCACCGGCGACGCGACCGGATCCTGCGCCACGACGCCGGGCCTGCTCCGGATCAGTTTCGGGCTCGGCAGCACCGACGACGACATCGACCGGGTGCTGGCGGCGCTCCGAAGCTACTGATCCGCTACCGATCGGGCACTGTCCCGTCCAGGCCGCGCGCCGATCATTCTGGTGTGGCGACCTGGATGAAGTGGCTGCGCGACCGGCTTCCGACCGGTGGCGGGCTGCGCGACGAGGACTGGGCGGGCCGGCACCGGCTGCTGACGGTGCTGCTCGCCGTCGTCATGGTGGCGATGATCGTCTTCGGGGTGCTGCAGGGCGAGGAGCACATCCCCGCGCTGCTGCTCACCGTCGGTCTCGTGCTGCCGTGCCTGATCGCGGGCACGCTGCCGCGCTCGCGCCGGCTGCGGTCGGTCTTCGTGGCGCTCGGCTACACGGTGGCGTGCGCCGGTTTCGTCTCGCTGGCGCACGGTCTCACCGAGGCGCACTTCACGTTCTTCATCGCGGTGGCGGCGCTCGCGCTCTACCGGGACTGGGCGCCGTTCGGCGTGTTCCTGGTCGCCACGACGCTGCACCACGGCGCGTTCGGGACGCTGTTCAGCGACCACACGTACGACCACGACTCGGCCGTCGCGCACCCGCTCGTCTGGGCGCTGCTGCACGGCGTCGCGGTGCTGTTCGCGGCCGGCTTCCAGATCGTCTCCTGGCGGCTCACCGAGGTCGAGGAGGACCGGGCGCGGGAGAACCTGGACGAGAGCCAGGCGCAGCTCAGCGTCGCGTTCGACCAGACACCCGTACCCATGGCGATCTTCTCCCCGGACGGCCTGATCATGCGCACCAACGCCGCCTACCGGAAGTGGCTCGGCCTGCCGGACGAGCTGCCCGCCGGATTCCACCTGCGCGACGTGCCGCTGGCGCCGGTCGACGCGGGCGAGCCGCCGATGCTCGAGCTGATGGCGGCGAGCCGGGAGTCGCTCACCGTCACCCGCCGGTACCGCCGCCTCGACGACGGCCGGCTGATCTGGGTGGAGGTGCACGGCACCGGCCTCTACGACCGCAACGACCGGCTGCGGCTGATCTATGTGCACTGCTTCGACGTGACCGCGACCCGCGACCACGAGGCCGAGCTGCGCCACCAGGTGCGGCACGACTCGCTCACCGGGCTGCTCTCCCGGCAGGCCTTCGAGCACGACCTCGCCGTCCTGCTGGCCGGCAGCGCCGAGCCGGTCAGCGTCATCTACCTCGACGTCGACCGCTTCAAGTCGATCAACGACGGCTCCGGGCACACCACCGGCGACGACGTGCTGCGCGCCCTCGCGGCACGGCTTCAGCAGGTCGTCCCGGCGGGCGCGCTGATCGCCCGGCTCGGCGGCGACGAGTTCGTGGTCGCGCTGGCCGGTCCGGCCGGCACCGGCCTGCGCGTCGGCAACACGATCCTGGCGTCCCTCGCCGAGCCGCTCGCCGGTTTCCCGGTGGCGCTCAGCATCGGCGTCACCACGGCGTTCGGCGCGGCCGGCGCCGACGAGGTCGTCCTGGCCGCCGACACCGCCATGTACGCCGCGAAGCGCGGTGGCGGCAACCGGCTCCAGGTCTTCACCGACGACCTGGCCGTCCCGGTCCAGGAGCGGATCGCCGCCGAGACCCGCCTGCGCCGGGCGCTCACCGCCGACCCGCGGTACTCGTTCCCGCTCTGGTTCCAGCCGGTCGTCTCCACCGTGACCGGGGAGATCATCGGGGCCGAGGCGCTCGTCCGGATGCGCACCGAGCAGGGCGACATCCTGGCGCCCGGCCACTTCATCGGCGCCGCCGAGGAGACCGGCCTGATCGTGCCGCTCGGCGCGCACGTGCTGCGCTCGGCGATCGAGCATCTCCAGCACTGGTCGAACCGTCTCGGCTACGTGTCGGTGAACGTCAGCCCGCGCCAGCTCGCCGAGGCCGACTTCGTCCCGATGGTGGCCGCGCTGCTCGCCGAGCACCCGTGCCTCGACCCGTCCCGCCTCGTCCTGGAGGTCACCGAGACCGCCCTGATCTCCTCGACCGTCGACGTGAGCGAGCGCCTCGCCCTGCTCAAGCAGCTCGGCGTGCGCGTCGCGCTGGACGACTTCGGCACCGGGTACAGCTCGCTGACCTGGCTCGAGTCGCTGCCCGCCGACGTGGTGAAGCTGGACCGCTCGTTCGTGGCCGGCCTCGCCGACGACGCCCGCAAGGCGTCGATCATCTCGGCCGTGCTGTGGCTGGCCCAGTCGCTGGGTATGTCCACGATCGCCGAGGGCGTCGAGGAGCTCTCCGACTGGGAGGCGCTGCGCGCCGCCGGCTGCCCGGCCGTGCAGGGTTACCTGATCAGCAAGCCGCTGCCGGCCCCGGAGTTCGACAAGATGATCATGTCGGGGTTCACCTTCGGTGGAGTTCACCTGAACGAAACCACCGGGCGGGCCCTGGCCGGTTAGAGTCCGGCCATCCTCGACAACGTTGATCCATTCATCGGCACCGCGGCCACCGATCTGCCTCGCGCACACGGTCTCGCCGCCACGTGGTGGTGGCCCAAACCGCAGGTGGGTAACACCCACCCGGGCGCCACCTCGCCCTTCGGCATGGTCTCGGCCTGCGCGTACTCGGGGGCGTACCCGACCGGATACGGCCGGTACGCCAAGAACACCGAGGGCGTGCCGGAGGAGATGTTCGACCGGCTGCAGGCGAGCGGGTTCACCCACTTCCAGCAGTCCGGCACCGGGGCGATCAGAAAGTACTACAACTACGTCCGGGTCACCCCGATGGTGCAGCCGCTCGACGACCTCGGCCAGTCCTGGCCGCTCGAGGACGAGCGGGCCGAGGCCGGGTACTACGCCGCGAACCTCGGCACCGGTGTGCGGTGCGAGATCACCGTGGGGGAGAAGGTCGCGGTGCACCGCTACACCTTCCCCGACAACGACAGCGCCCGCGTCGTCGTCGATCTGTCCTGCGGCGGCCTCGCCATCGACCTCGGCCGGACCGTGCCGCTGCGCGCCCAGGCCGAGAGCATGGGGCACGGCCGGGCCCAGGGCACCGTCGTGATGGAGGGCGTCCCGCTCTCCGTGCACGTCGAGGTGGACAGCCCCGGCTGGCGGCAGATGCTCTGGTACGACCGGCGGCTCATCCCCGGCGGCACCCGGCTCGACTTCGACAGCATCCGGCACACCACGCTGCGCCCGTTCGGCATGCTCTTCATGGGACCGGCCCGGGCCGGGCAGACCATCGAGGTGCGCCTCGGCTTCTCGCTGCGCGGCACCGAGCAGGCCCGGGCCAACCTGGAACGCGAGTGCGCCGGCGGTTTCGAGGCGGTCCGGGCCCGGACCCGGGCCCGGTGGCGTGACCACCTGGGCCGGGTGCAGGTCGACGGCGGCACCCCGGCCCGCAGGACCGTCATGGCGACGGCGCTCTACCACTCGCTGATCAAGCCGTGCATCGCCGACGACGAGAGCCCGATGTGGCCCAACAGCGGCCCGTACGCGTTCGACATCTGCACCATGTGGGACATCTACAAGACCCAGCTGCCGCTGCTCTCGGCGATCGCCCCGGACCGGGCCGGCGACCTGCTGGAGTCGCTCATCCGGGTCTGCGAGGAGGAGGGCAACTTCCCGATCGGGTACCGGATGGCCCGCGGCGCCGACCGGTTCTTCCGGCAGGCGAGCGCCCTCGCGCACACCGCGCTCGCGGACGTGCACGCGCTGCGGCGGCCCGGCATCGACTGGTCCTGGGCGCTCGTGCACATGGTCGACGACCTGCGCCGGCTCTACGGCGAGGACTTCTGGGAGCACGGCGTCGTGCACCCGATCACCCACACGCTCGACCTGGCGTACGCCCACCACTGCACCGCCAAGGTGGCCCGGGCGCTCGGCGACCACCGCCTCGCCGACGACCTGGAGCGGCGCAGCCGGGACTGGATCAACGCCTTCGACCCGGCCACCGGGCTGCTGCGCGACTCGGAGTTCTACGAGGGCGGCAAGTGGAACTACTCGTTCCGGCTGCTGCACGACATGGCCGCGCGGATCGAGCTGGCCGGCGGGGACCGGGGCTTCATCGACAAGCTGGACCGGTTCTTCGGCTACGGCGCCGACCCGGTCACCCAGCCGGGGCGCTGCCCGTCACCGGTCGAGATGGCGGCCGGCTACGCGCTGAACCGGTTCGAGGGCCTCAACAACGAGCCGGATATGGAGGCGCCCTGGGCGTACCACTACGCCGGCCGCCCGGACCGCACCGCCGAGGTCGTGCACGCGGCGCTGACCTGGCAGTTCGGGACCGGGCCCGGCGGCCTGCCGGGCAACGACGACTCCGGCGGCCTGAGCTCCTGGTACGTCTGGGCGTCGCTCGGCCTGTTCCCGGTCGCCGGCCAGGACCTGTTCCTGGTCAACGCCCCGGCGTTCGGCCACGCGAAGCTCCAGGTCGAGGGCGGCGAGTTCGTCATCGAGACCAGCGGGCACCACGAGACGCCGATCGGCGTCGACGGCATCGACCGTGACCCGCCCCCGCAGTACGTGCAGTCCGCCACCCTCAACGGCCGGCCGCTGCACACCACGCATCTGACCGCGGCCGCCGTCCATCACGGCGGGCGGCTGCATCTGCGGCTCGGTCCCGAACCCTCCACCTGGGGTCAGGGGTCGCGGCCGCCTTCCCTCTCGCACCCCCACCCTCATCCGAAGGAAGCACCATGAGTCGACCGACCCGCCGCCTGGTCATCGCGGTCCGCGCCGACCCGGTCATCTGCGGACACTCCGGCGAGGCCCGCAACCTCGCCGAGGTGGCTCTGACCCGTGGTTTCGACGACGTCCGGTTGCTCACCTGGCCGATCCCGACGCTTCAGGCGGCCGGGCTGCCGCTCAAGCCGCTCGACCGGCTCCTCCCGTACAGCCCCGGCATCACCGTGGAGCGACCGGAATCGGTCGGCGACTACCGGGTCCCGGACGGCCGGCACATCGCCGGGCTGACCGGGCGCCTGGTCGAGCTGCTCAGCGAGCCGGTGCCGACCGTCTGCCTCTCCATGTACCTGGTCCCGCACACCCAGGTGATCAACGACGCGGTCGCCGCGGCCCGGGCCGCCGGGTTCGACCCGGACGTGCACACCATCGCGAAGGCGGTCGGATCCGACGTCACCAACGTGATCCGCAACTGCCTGCGGGAGGGCCGGTTCGGCGCGGCCACCGTGCTGCTCACCCAGTTCCTCGCCAGCGACGAGGTGGTAGCGGTCTCCGAGTACACCCGCGACGAGATCGTCGCCTCGGCGGAGGAGGTGGACGCGCACTGCGGCACGACGTTCGCGGCGCAGTGCCGGGAGCGGGTCACGGTGAGCTACCCGCCGATCGACTCGTCCGCCTTCGTGGGATCGGAACACGGCGACGTCGATGCCGCCCTCGCCCGGCGCGGCCTCGAGCGCGGGAAGTACATCCTGTTCCTGTCCCGCGTCGCCCGCGCCAAGGGCATCTACGACCTCGTGATCGCTTTCGGCCAGATGCGCGCCCGCGAGGACGTCACGCTGGTGGTCGCGGGCACCGGCCCGGCCCTCGAGCACGTGCAGGCCATGGCGAAGGAGGACGACCGGATCGTCTTCCTCACCGACGTCGACGACGACGAGAAACCGCTGCTCATGGCGGGTTGTGCGGCCTACGCGCTGCCCACCAAGCCGGAGCCGGACTTCGTCGAGACCTTCGGCATCGCGCTCGCCGAGAAGGCCCTGGCCGGCGGCGGCCCGATCGTCACGACGCTGACCGGGGGCACCGGCGAGGCCGTCGGCGACACCGCGATCATCGTGGAGGCCGGGGACATCGGCGCCCTCGCGGACGCGCTCGACCGGGTCGTCCTGGAGATGTCCCCGGCCGAGAAGCGTGATCTCGAGCAGCGGGCCCGGGCCCACGCGCTGCAGTTCGACCGGGCCGCCGTCTTCGACGATCTCTTCAACACCAAACCCGCCTGATGCGTACGAGGGGAACGGCCGTTCCCCTCGTACGAATCTCAGATCCTGCCGTCCCGGGCCAGCTGCTCCAGGCGCGCGTACCCGTCGTTCACGCCGACCTCCATGCCGCTCTGCAGCCACGCGTCGCGCCCCTCGAAGCTGTCGCAGAGCGACTGCGCGTGCAGCCGGGTCCGGCCGTCGCCGAGGTCGGAGAACCGCAGCGTCTCCAGCGACACCGCGTCGGGCATGCCCTCCCAGGTGAACGTCTGCACGATCAGGCCGGGCCGGACGTCGTGGAAGCAGCCGTGGAACGCGAACTCCTGGCTGCTGTCGCCGATCCGGGTGGAGACGTAGCGCCAGCTGCCGCCGGTCCGCGCGTCCCAGTAGTCGATCTTGTTCTCGACCGAGTCCGGGCCGTTCCAGAGCACGAACAGGTCCGGGTCGGTGTGCGCGCGGAACAGCTGCTCCGGCGTCGCGTCGAAGTCGCGCGTGATGTGGATGATCGGTACTTTCGGGTCGGCCTCGATGACCGCCTCAGCCTTCCTGTTCATGGTCGTCCCTCTCCCTCTCCTCGGTCCTCATGCTCTCCAGCACGGCGTCCAGGCGGCGGTAGCGCCGCTCGGCCCGCTCGCGGTACAACTCGATCCAGGCACCCATCTCGTCGAAGACCTCCGTCTCCAGGCGCACGGCCCGTGGCTGCGGTCCCGGCGGGCGGCTGACGACGCCGGCGTCCTCGAGCACCCTGAGGTGCTTGTAGACGGCCTGCAACGACATCCGGTACGGCTCCGCCAACTGGTTCACCGTCGCGTCGCCCTCGGCGAGCCGGGCCACCATGTCGCGGCGGGTGGGGTCGGCGAGTGCGGAGAAGACGCGGGTCAACGTGTCCGCCGGCATCGAAGTCCTCTTTCAACTAACAGGTTTAAAGAGAACGTAGACGTGGTCCGGGTCACCTGTCAACCAAAAAGTTGAAAGCCCAGCTCAGGAGGATTCGGCGTGTGGGTCTCACCTGGTGTTCGGCATCCGTACACATGCCGCGGTTAGACCCACCTCATGGAAGAAGCGCGTTGTGTGATCACCCGCGACGGCCGGTCGGCGATCCGCCTGGCGATGGCCGGCGACTTCGGCCGCGCGGCCCACCCGGAGCTCCGCCGCTCCCTGCGCCGTGCGTTCGAGCGGGCCGGCCGGGGAACCGTGGTGATCGACATGGCCGAGACGGAATCGATCGGCAGCGAGTGCATCGAGGTGCTGCTGGTCGGCTACACCCGCGCGCTGCGCGGCGGCATGGGGTACGAGGTGACCGGCGCCCACGGGCCGGTCCGCCAGGCGCTCGCCGTGACCGGGCTCTGCGAGCCGCCCGTCGACGACATGTTCGACTCCCTGATGGCGATGATCGCCACCCCGGAGAGCGCCGGGTAAACGCTTGTCCTCGCCCTGGGCCGCCGCACCCCTGCGGCGGCCTTTCCCTTCCCTCGGGCGGCCCGGGCCGCTTCCTCTCAGCCGGCTGCCGCCAGCACCTGACGAGCCAGGGCCGGCACGTCGACCGGCCCGCTGGTGTCCGCGTGCACGGCCGCCACCCCGAGCTCCCGCGACCGCTCGACGGTCGCCGGCGCGCCGAGCCCGTCCATGAGCGCCTCCTTGATCTCGTCCTTGGCGAGGCAGGCGATCCCCAGCTCGGCGGCGAGCGCCCGGGCCAGGGTGCTCTTGCCCGACGCCGGCCACCCGCCGACCAGAACGAACATCGTCGTCCCCCTCAAGTAAACGGCGTTTACTTTCCGCCCGCCGGTAACGTCCCGCTCGCCTGCCGTTCGATCGGGGCCCGTACGAAGTACCCGTGAAGTTGATCAACAAGCGCCTCGCCGCCACCTGTGCCGCCTGCGCCATCGCCCTCGGCGGCGGTCTCGCGGCCGGCACCCCCGCCCTCGCCGGCGGCACCCCCGCCCTCGCCGGCGGCTCCCACGGCAACCACGTCGGCCACGGTGCCCACCAGCCGGCCGCCCGCCATCAGATCCCGTTCACGGCGGCCACGGTGACCCGGAACGCCGACGGCACGTTCACCATCTCGTGGGCTGCCACCGGCGCCCGCGCGGTGAGCGTCTACGCCGGCACCGACCAGAACCGGATCTCCCACAGGCGCGCCGTCGCGAAGGGCTCGGCCCGGGCCACCGTCACGGTCTCCGGCCTCGGCGCCGCCGACCGCTGGTGGTTCGAGCTCGTGCCGGACCGCGGCGAGTCGCTCACCCTCGCCGACCGCTCGCTGCACCTGGCCTCGGCCCCGAACTTCCGGGACGCCGGCGGATACCGCACCGCCGGCGGGCAGTGGGTGCGGATGGGCGTCGTCTATCGCGCCAACGACCTCGGCAGGCTGACCGACGCCGACCAGGCCAAGCTGAAGCGTCTCGGCATCCGCACCGACATCGACTTCCGCACCGACGCCGAGATCGCCGCGTCGCCGGACCGGATCCCGGCCGGCGTCACCTACGTCCACGCCAACGTCATCGGCGCCTCGGACGTCGGCACCGGCGGCATCGACCTCACCACCGAGGCCGGCGGCGTGGCGATGATGGAGGCCGGCGAGCGGGCCTTCGTCTCCGCCGAGCCGGGCCGGGCCGCCTACCGCACCTTCTTCGCGACGGTCGCCGACCCGCGGGCCGCGAACGTGGTCTACCACTGCACCGCCGGCAAGGACCGTACCGGCTGGGCCAGCGCCGCCCTGCTGACCGCGCTCGGCGTCCCGGAGGAGACGGTCTTCCGGGACTACCTGCTCAGCAACACGTACCTGGCCGCCTCCAACGCCGCGACCCTGGCCGCCGTCCCGGAGGCGATCCGCCCCGGCTATAAGGCCGTCCTGGACGTCCGGGAGTCCTACCTCCGCGCCGGGTTCGACGAGGTGACCGCGAAGTACGGCACCTTCGACGGCTACCTCCGCAAGGGCCTCGGCCTGTCCTCGAAGGACCTGCGCGCCCTGCGGGCCCAATTGCTCGTCGGCTGATCCGCCCTCCCGGCGCCCGTTCGGGCGCCGGGTTTTCTAATCCTGATCCTTCAGATAGGTGAGGACCGCGAGGACGCGCCGATTGGTGCTGTCGTCCGGCGGCAGGTCGAGCTTCGCCAGAATGTTGCCGACGTGCTTGCCGACGGCGGCCTCGGACAGGTGCAGAATCCGCGCGATGGCGACGTTGGAATGCCCCTCGGCGACGAGCCCGAGCACTTCCCGCTCCCGCCCGGAAAGCCGCGCGACCGGACGCTGACCGAGCAGCCGCCGGACCACTTCCGGATCGATGACCGCCTCTCCGGCGACCACCCTCCGCAGCGCCGCGACGAAATCGCCGACGTCGACGATCCGGTCCTTGAGCAGATAGCCGACCCGGCGGCCGTCGCCCGATCCGAGCAGTTCCGACGCGTACCCGTGCTGCACGTATTGACTGAGCGCCACGACGGCGAGCCCCGGATGCGTGCGGCGCAGTTCCACGGCGGCCCGGAGCCCCTCGTCGCTGAATCCCGGCGGCATCCGGATGTCGGTGACCACGAGGTCGGGGGAGAACGCCGAAACGGCGTGGATCAGCGCGGCCGCGTCGCCGACCGCGGCCACCACCCGGAATCCGAAACGCTCCAGCAATCCGGCGAGGCCCTCGCGGAGAAGGACGCCGTCCTCGGCGAGCACGACGGTCAGCACGGCAGTTCCAGCCGGACGACGGTGGGGCCGCCGGAGGGGCTCGACAACAGCAGTCTGCCGCCGGCCGCCGCGGCCCGATCGGCCAGCCCGGTGAGGCCGGTGCCACGGGCCGGATCGGCGCCGCCGCGCCCGTCGTCGGCTATTTCCACCAGCAATTCCCCGTCCTGGGCGGAAGCGGTCACCGTCCCGGAAGAGGCGCCGCTGTGCTTGGCCATGTTCGCGAGCGCTTCGGCCACCACGAAATAGGCGGTGGTCTCCACCGGCGACGGCAATCGCCCCACGCCGGCACGGACCCGCACCGGGATCGCCGACTGCCCGGCCAGATCGCGCAGGGCGGCCGGCAGTCCCAATTCGGTGAGCAGTTGCGGCCGGATCCCGTGGATGAGCTCGCGCAGTTCGGCCATGAGCTCCTTGGCCTGCTGGTGCGCGGTGCCGACGGCCGACGCGGCGGGGGAGTGGTCCGGCAGATCGAGCCTGGCGATCCCCAGTTGCAGGGTCAACCCGACGAGTTTCTGCTGCGCGCCGTCGTGCAGATCCCGCTCGATCCGCCGCCGTTCCGCCTCGAAGGCGTCCGCGAGCCGCGCCCGGGACTGCGCCACCTCCACCAGCTCCGCCTTCAGGCCGGCGTCGTGCAGGATCGCCCGGGCCGCCGCCGCATGGGCCGCGGCGGTCACCCCGACGAGATAGGGCACCGCGGCCAGGGAGATCAGACCCCCGATCGCGTACGGCACCGCCTGTCCCGCCGAGACGATGGTGACCACGCCGAACGAGATCGGGCCGGAGCCGACGAGCAGCGGGCTGAACGCGCACACGACGATCAGCAGGACCGTCACGACCAGCGCGGCGTACCCCACCGGAACCGCCGTGACCAGCACCAGCGCGTACGCGAAGCGCCGCCATCGGGAGCGGGTGAGAGCCACCGGCCGGTCGTCCGCGAGCCGCAGCCGCCACCGTTCGGCCACGGCGACCGGCCACGCCGCGAACGGGCCGGCGCCACCGAGCAGCACCGCGCCGCCGACCAGGAGCAGGAGCGATCCGACCGGCTCGGCCTCGCCGGTCGCCAGCCGCCTGACCAGCACGATCCAGGGCGCGGCCAGGAGTCCGAGCGGCGCGCCGGCGGCCACGGCGAGGGGAACGGCGCTGAGGACGTATCCGAGGGCACGCCACGGCCACCAGGTGATCAGAAAACGACGGGTCCAGAGAGGCACGGAAATCACCGTATCGACGCCCGTCATCCGTTCCCAGGTGGCTGGGCCTAGCCTCGAGGTATGCCTGGCCGTAGTGCGCGGACCCGGGCGGAAGTGGTCCCTTGGCACCCATGATTGCTTTCTTCGGTCTCGCGTTCGGCCTCACCTGGCTGGCCTGGCTGCCCTACGTCCTGTCCGGCAACGGCCTCGGCGTCCTCCCGTGGCACTACCCCGAGCTGCTCGGCAGCAGCCAGACCCTGGGCGTGCTGCCCGGCGCCTATCTCGGTCCGATCACCGCGGCGTTCCTGATCACCGCCCGGACCGAGGGCCGGGAGGGCCTGCGCCGCTGGTCCCGGCGGCTGATCCGCTGGCGGGTGGGCGCCCGCTGGTATCTCGCGGCGCTGTTCGCCGTGCCGGTCGTGGCCGTCGCCGCGACCTTCGCGCTGCCGGGCGCCGCCGACGATGTGCGTTTTCCGCCGGCGGCGGTCTTTCTCGCCTATCTCCCGATGCTCGTCGTCCAGGTGCTGACGAGCGGATTGTCCGAGGAGCCGGGCTGGCGGGATTTCGCCCAGCCGCGCCTCCAGAACCGTTTCGGCCCGATGACCGCCTCGCTGATTCTCGGCCCTCTCTGGGGCGCCTGGCATCTGCCGCTGTTCCTCACCGATTGGGCCGGCTGGCCGGACGTGGATTGGCTGATGCCCGCCGAATTCATCGTGAGCTGTGTGCTGCTCGGCATCGTGCTCACCTGGGTCGTCAACGCCACCGGCGGCAGCCTCCCGATGGCGATGCTGGTGCACGCCAACGTGAACACCGTCTTCTCGCTGATGTGGCCGGAGATCTTCCCGTCCCTCGACGTCTTCCGCGCCTCCCTGCACGCCCTCATCGTCGGTTCCGGAATCATCGCCGTCATTCTGATCGCGGCCACCCGGGGCCGTCTCGGCCTGAAGGAAAAGGAGCCGGTGCATAGACTCCGGTCATGACCGCCGTGCCGGAAGCCGTCGACGTTCTCGCCGGTGAGCTCGCCGAACTCGGATGGGTTTCCGATCTGCTGGTGGCGGGCTCGCTGGCGACCGGCGACTATCGCCCTTTCGTGAGCGACCTCGACCTCGTCGCGATCACCGAGGGCCCGGTGCCGGCGGAGCGCCGGGAAACGCTCGCCGCATTGCACCGAAAGCTCGACGACGGCGCCGCGAAAGGCCTGAAACTGGGCTGCGTCTACGTCGACGAGAATCGGCTCGCCGACGCGGACGCCGAGCACCCCACCTGGACGCACGGCCGAATGGTCCAGCGCATTCTCTCCGGCATCACCCGCGCCGAGCTGGCCCGTCACGGCTTCGCCGTGCGGGGGCGCGATCCAGGCGACCTGCTTCCGGCTTCCACACCCCATTCGGTACGCGTCGCCGCCCGCGCCGAATTGACCGGCTACTGGGCCTGGGCGGCCCGCCGGCCGTGGATCTGGCTCGACCCGGAGCTCGCGGATCTCGGCCTCACCTCGATGGCCCGCGGCCGGCACGCGCTCGCGACCGGCGACCTGCTGACCAAGAGCCGGGCCATCGAGGAGTCGGCGGCGCCCGGCCGGCTCAAGGAACAGCTCCGCGCCCGCCGATCGGGAACGGACACGACCTCCCCGCGCTGGCGGACGGCGTGGATCGCCTGGACGGACTGCCGCCGTACCGTGAAAGCCGCCCGGAATGCCGGGGACCTCTGACCGTCCGGGCTCGGGTGATCATCTCTGGAGGCGGCGGGCCCCGGCGGCGGCGAGCGCCTCCAGCAGCCGCTGCTCGACGGGGCCCGGCTCGAACGGCTCGGGGTAGTGCACCGACAGCATCCCGATCAGCCGGCCGTCCGGCGTCGAAAGAGGGATCGAGCGCACCGCCCGTACCCCCGCTCGCAGAACGACCTCGCGCGCGAGCCGCCCCTCGAAGATGGCGCTGCACGCGACATCGCGCACATGAACGGTGCGAACCGTCGCGAAAGCGACGCCGCACGCGGAGTCCTCGGCGCGGACCAGCGCGAAATGATCGAGGAACTCCCGCTCGAAGCCGCACTGCGCGACGATCCGCAGCCCGCCCGACTCCGGATCGACGAGCTGCACGTTGCCCTTCGTGGCGTGACTCAGCGTGAGCGCCGCGTCGAGCAGCGCCGACGCGATCGCGGCCGCCGGATCGGCCAGCAGGGCTTCCAGCCGCGCGGCCCGCTCGAGCACCTCCGACCAGCGCGTCTGGAGATCGTCCCGGACATGGCGACGCCATCGGCGGGCCCGCTGCCGGCGGGACTCCCGCACGATCTCGCGCGACCGGGACGAGATCGCGGTCGCCGTGGCACACGTCTGACGCGCGGCCTCGACCAGCGCGTGCGCGGTGTCGACGGCGGATCGCGCACCCACCCCTCTGTGGTATCACAATCGGACCGTGGCAGGGTGATCGTCATGCGCATCTCGATCTGGCCCGGCGCCGGCCAGCCCTACGCCGACGTGCTCGAAGCCGCCCGGCACGCGTCCGAGACCGGCTGGCACGGCGTCTGGATCGCCGATCACTTCATGCCGAACGACGGCACCGGCACCGACCCGCTGCACCCGGTCCTGGAGGCCGGCTCGCTGGTCGCGGCGATCGGTGCGGCGGTGCCGCGGGTGCGGGTCGGCACCCTCGTGTACGGGAACACGTACCGTCACCCCGCGGTCGTCGCGAACATGGCCGCGACCGTCGACCACATCACGCGCGGCCGTTTCACACTCGGTGTCGGCGCCGGCTGGCAGATCAACGAGCACGAGCAGTACGGCATCGACCTGCCCCCGATCGGCAAGCGCATCGACCGCTTCGTCGAGGCACTCCTCGTGATCAAGGGCCTGCTGCGCTCCGGCCGGACCACTGTCGACGGCGAGCACTACCGGGTGACCGACGCGGTCTGCGAGCCCAAGCCGCTCCAGGACCCGCTACCCATCATGATCGGCGCGAAGGGGGAGCAGCGGATGCTGCGCGTCGTGGCCGAGCACGCCGACATGTGGAACACCTGGGGCCGACCGGATCTGATCGCCCACAAGTCGGGCGTCCTGGACCGTCATTGCGCTTCCGCAGGCCGCAATCCCACCGAGATCATCCGAACCGCCCAGGCCCTCACCGTCGTCGACGGCGACCTTCCGCCCCACCCGTCCATGCCGGTCATGGGCGGTTCACGTAGGCAGTTGCAGGCGGATCTGGCGGCCTACGAGGCGGCCGGCGTCGACGAGCTCATCATCCCGGACGGGCTGCTCGGTTCGGGGGCCGCCAAGTTCAAGGCCATGGACACCCTTCGAAGCCTCGTCCGCGATTGACCCTCCGCCGCACCGCAGCCGGTAGTCCCCGGCCGTGCGCGCGTCCGGCTGTACCGGAGGGCGACAATTCGGGCGCCGACTCGACCGTGCGGTGCAGCCGGTCCCGGTTGGCTGTACCACAGGGCGACGATTCGGGCGCCGACCCGACCGTGTGGTGCAGCCAGTCCCGTTGGCTGCACCACAGGGCGACAAATCGGGCGCCGACCCGACCCTGTGGTGCAGCCAGTCCCGGTTGGCTGTACCACAGGGCGACAAATCGGGCGCCGACCAGACCCTGCGGTACAGCTGGGCTGCCTAGGGGCGGGCGGTCACCTGGTCCAGGACGTCGTCGGCGGGGCAGCGGCCCCGGTGCACATAACGCTCGGTGAACTCCGCGACCGCATCCCGCAGTTCGCGCCCCGCACCGCGCCGGGCCAGAGCCGCGTAGGCCGCCACGAAACACTCCCGCGCCGCACCCGCCAGCACCGGATCGGTGAGCGCGAGCCGGCCCGCCCGCTCCCACAGCTCAGGCTCGCCGACCAGGTGCGACGTGGCCGCCCACGCCTCGTCCGAAGCCCGCGGATCATCGAGCAGAACCGCCGCGACCGTAGCCGGCAGCCGCCACCCGTTCCCGGCCTGCCGGTCCGCCACATCCAGCTCTAGGTGCCCGCGGGCCGCCACCGGAGGACGCAGCGACGCGAGGTGCCGCCTCAGATCGTTCTCGGTCACCCGAACGCCGGCCGCGAACGCCTCCCGCAGGCTGCGGCCGGTCACGGTGCGAGCTTCCATGACGTACGCGACCCAGCCCTCCCGCGCCGACCCCGCCCGCGGCCCGACCGGAAGCCCTCGCCGCAGCGCCTGCCGCACACTCCGCCACCCGGTGGGCCGCCCATGCCGCAGCGGAGCATTCGCGAAGGCGGCCGCCAGCACCGGCGCAAGCGTGTGAGCGAGCGCCCAGCGACGTTCCAGCCCCATCGAACCTAGATCGAACGCACCAGCGCCGGGCCCGCCCGCGCCGGACCCACGCGCGCCGGGCCCGCCCGCGCCAGGCCCGCCCGCACCGCCGTCGCCCGTGGCTCGCGGGCCGGCCACGCCACCTGAGCCGCTCATGCGCTGCGAGCCCGCTGTGCCGGACAAGCTGCCCGCGCCGCCGCCGTCCCCGGGCTCGAACTCGATTCCCGCCTCCAGGCCGATCCGCACCCCGGCCGTGGCGGTGCCGAGCGCGTGCTCCGGCCCGTCCGGGTGGGCGGTGTCGGTCGCCTGGTCCAGAACGGTCAAGCGGTGCTGCTCGACGAGTCGAGTGGAGGCGGCCAGGTCGTCGGCCATGCGGCGGAGCGCTACCTCGAGGCCGGGCGACGGCGGACCGCTGACGACCATCACCCTCGGTGACCGCGCGTCGAGGAAGCCGTGTCGCAGCGGGCGGCGGCCGGTCGGTGCGCTCGCCGGGTCGAGGAGAAGGTCGACGGCGATACCGACGAAACCGGGCAGTCCGGGCGAGAAGGCGCCGGCCGCGATGAGTTCGGCGGCGGCCTGTTCGGTCAGGGCGGTCACGGTGCCTCACTCCCCGGGTGTCGGAAGACGCGAGCATAGCACTCCTATCAAACTGATAGGAATATACGCCTACCTGCGAGAACGGAAGGTGGACAAGGTGTGCAAATGCCGGAGTGCGTGGTTTGTGGCTTGCATACTGTTTCGCGACTCGGAGAACCCGTACATCGGAGGAAAGATGGCGCCGCACCCGGCCGCGGCCGCTCTCGCGGCCTTGACCATCGCCTGCCTCGCGGATCTCCCCGTCGTCGATGCGGCCGAAGCGGCAGGCCCAGGAGCAGCACAAACAACCCCGGCGCCGACAGTCTCTGCCCCGACTGGCCCGGCTCTGACAAGCCCGGCTCGGCCAAGCGCGGTGCCGGCGAATCCTGCGTCGACTAGCCCGACGCGGACAATTCCGGCGAACGTGACGCAGGCCAGTGCGGCGCCGGCGAGCGCAGCGCCCACCTCCACGAAGCGATGGACGGTCGCCGGCCTCGAACCGATCGGGCAACCTCTCGCGGCCGGCGCGGCGATCATCGGCTATACCAGGCGTGACCAGCGCTTTTATCTCACCGCACGGAACCCGGCGAACGGCTCGCCGCTCTGGGAGGCCGAGGCGATCAAGGATGAGCCGGTGCGCGCCGGCGAGTGGATCGTCTATCGCGAGCCGGAGGAGGCGCTCGGCCCCGGCTACGCGAGCCTCGTCGTCGCCGATCCACTGACCGGGCGGCAGATCCAGCGCAGTCCAAGCATGATCTTTTCGGGTACGCCGCGGCGCTGCTTCCATGACCGTGCCGTCTGCGTGACGGCCGCACCCGAGCCGGGGGAGGAGGGGCACGGCTACCGACTGGATCTGATCAGTGGCGCGTTCATCCCGTCCGGTGCCGGCATCCCCGGCGAAGGACTGATCAGAATCGGAACCGAGGTGGTTCTCATTCGCGACGGCGCGGTGCTGTGGCGGCGGCCCGACCCGGGGGTGCTGCGGTGGACCGAGATCGGCGGCGTCTGGGTGGGCCGGACGCGGACCGGCAGCGTCGGGCTTGCGGCCACCGACGGCAGGCTGCTGTGGACGGTGCCCGGCACGCTGACCGACTGCGGCGTCCCGCTGCGCGCCGCGGTGATCCGGTGCCGGGCCGGGCGGGTCGAGAGCTACGACCCCCTGACCGGGAAAGCCCACTGGTCCGCGCCGCTGCGAGGCCCGATCGGCGCCGGTGCCGGCGCGATCGTCGTCCGTGGGGTGGCGATCGCGCTGACGACCGGGGCACGATCACCGGCGGCCGGCCCGTACTGGTGCTTCACCAGCGCGGGGTTGGCGACCATCTGTGGCGGCGGAGTCCCGCCGGTCGCCGCGTGGCGAGCCGTCGGCGCCGAATCAGCGGGCTACGCCGTCGTCGCCACGCCCGCCGGATATTTCGGCATGTCAGTCGATGCGACCCCATAATTCATACGCTCGAAGTCCCGGACGAAAACCGCACGCCTCAGCCATGGCCGCCGCCTCCCGAAGGCCCTTCGCGACCGCTTCCGGATAGTGTGCGTCGCTCCCGAAACTGACCGCCTCGCCGCCCTCCTCGTGCCACCACGTGAGGATCAGCCGGTCGAACCCGAGCCGCGTGTTGATCTCCAGTGCCCTGCCGGACGACGCGGTGGCCCGCAGCGCGTGGCGGAACTCCTCCTCGAAGTCGCGCGCGTCGAACCGCGCGGGCCCGGGCCAGTGCCGGATCGGGTAATCGATATGGGTCAGGATCTCGAAGACGTCGCTGCCCTTGACCAGGTTCGGGATCTCCAGCAGGTAGTCCCGGATCACCTCGCCGGCGGGCCGGTCCGGATAGATCCCGAACGGCTCGGCGAATCCGCCGTTGTGCGGCAGGCAGTGCAGCGAGCCGATCACCCGCTCGAAGGTCCCCCGGCGCAGCACTCCGGCGACCGCCTCGGCGTGCCAGTGCGGCTCGCCGACCTCGAGGCCACTCATGATCTTCAGGCTGGGGAAGCGGTCCCGGCAGCGCTCGATCGCGGCGAGGTACCCCTCCACGTCGAACGGCGGCGGCGTGACCAGCCCGTCCGCGTCGGCGGCCTCGGTCAGGGCGGCACTGACGTACGGGCCCTCGGTCGGCGCCGGCCACGCGGTGTGATCGAGGTGCTCGGTGAACGCGATCACCGGCAGGCCGACCTCCACGGCGCGCTCGCAGGTCCGTTCCATGTCGCCGAGCGGGGCGTCCCAGGAGAACTCGCTGTGCACGTGGCTGTCCGCGGGGAGTGTCATGCCGTTCCCTTGTTTCCGTCCGGTCCTGCGTCGTGACCGTAGCCGAGCACGACGCACCGTATCCGAGCATGGCGGCCGGAGGCTGTCATGCAAGCCACACGCTTCCGTCGGGGCATGGCGGCCGGAGGCTGTCATGCGAGCCGCGCACTTCGGCCGGGCATGGCGGCCGGAGGCCGGCGCGCTTCGGGCTAGGTTCCTAGGACGCATAGCGTGACGCCGTGGCAGGAGACTGCAACCTAGGATGCCTTACGGGCTGTACCCGGGGACCCTGAGAGCGGAATCCGGGAACGGGCAGGGATTGCACCGGTGCTGCGCGGGCGACGACCGGCCCTACGGTCAGCTCATGTCATCGAAACACGTCATCGTCCGCCGGACCGCGATCGCCGGGCCGGTTCTGATGTTCGGCTACGGGGTGCTGCGGTTCATCGACGGCCTGGACGGTGACCGGGGCAACGGTCTCGCCTGGGATGCCGGACATGTGGCGTTCTTCGTGGCCATGGTGCTGTTCAGCGTCCTCGCCGTGGCGGCCCGGCCGCTGACCCCGAACTGGGCCCGCCGTACCGGCGCCGTCGCGGTGGCGGCCGCCCTGTTCGGTATCGGCTGCTTCCTCTGGGTGATCGCCGGTGACCTGTCCGACCGGTTCCGGGAGGCCGCGCCGTTGCCGGATGTGCTGGAGGCGGGCGGTTCGGCGCTGTTCCCGCTCGGGATGCTGATCCTTCTCGGTCTGCTCGTGGCGGCCCGGCGACTGCCGGTGTGGAGCCCGCTGCTGTTCGGCGCCGGCATCGTCGGGATCACCGTCGACCTGGACATGCTGCCGTTCTCGTCACTGATCATCCTGGCGGCGCTGGCCCCGCTGGCCCGCCACACCGACGACGGCGATCAAAAGCACCACACCTACCACCGCAGACAGACGGAGGAGGTCAGCCGCGAGGCCGTCCGGGCACGCCTCAAGCCGCAACTGACCGTCAACTGACCGAGTTCGCCCGCGGCCACGGGGGCACGCGGTCGAAAAGCCACGGTGGCACGCGGTCGAAAAGCCACGGGGGCACGCGGTCGAACAACGTACCCAAAAGCTCTTTAAATCGGTTAAAACCGGAAAGTCCGAACCACACCCTGCAGATCATCCGACAAGCGGCTCAACTCCGCCGCCGCCTCGTGCGTCGCGTAGGCGCCCTGCCGATTCTCCTCGGCAACCCCGACGACCTGCGTGATCCCGTCGCCGATCTGATTGGCGCCGTCCGCGGCGGCGGTCAGGTCGGCGGCCATCCCGCTGGTCACCGCGCTCTGCTCCTCGACGGCCGAGGCGATGGTCGTCTGGAACTCGTTGATCCGCCCGATGATCTCGCCGATCTGGGAGATCGACGCGACGGCCGTGCCGGTGTCCGCCTGGATGGCCGCGACGCGTTTGCTGATGTCCTCGGTGGCCTTCGTCGTCTCCTGGGCGAGGTCCTTGACCTCCCCGGCGACGACGGCGAACCCCTTGCCGCTCTCCCCGGCGCGGGCCGCCTCGATCGTGGCGTTCAGGGCGAGCAGGTTCGTCTGCTCGGCGATCGAGGTGATCACCTTGACCACGTCGCCGATCTCCGCGGACGAGCGCCCGAGCCGCGCCATCAGGTCCTCGGCGGTGCTGGACGCGATGACGGCCTCCTGGGCGACGCTCGCCGCCTCGGCCGCCGAGACCGCGATCTCCCGGATGGCGGCGCCCATCTCCTCGGCGCCGGTGGCGACCGCGCCGACCCGCGAGTTCACCTCGGTGACGGCGCCGCCGATCGAGGTGACCTCCCCGGACGTGCGGTCGGCGCCCCCGGCGAGGGTCCGGGACGCGTCCTGTAGTTCGCCGGCCCGTCCGGCGAGGGCGTTGCCGCTGGCCGCGAGCGTGCCCACCGCCGTACGCATCTGCTCGGTGGCTTGATTGAGGGCGGACCCCATGTCACCGAACTCGTTGCGGTTCTCGATCAACGCCCGCCGGGTCAGATCGCCCTCGGCGACGGCGTGCAGCACGTCGCGGAACTGCCGCAGCGGCTTGACTACGCTGTTCGCGATGATCAGTGCCAGCGCCGCCGCGACGAGCAGGCCGATCACCAGGACGGCGATGACCATCGTGCGGGCGCTGCTGTACTCGTCGTCGGCCGCGGCGAGCGCCTCCCCGGCCGCCGTGTCGCCGGCGGTGTCGAGCGCTTCGAGACTGGCCAGCGCCTCGGTGATCTTCGCGGGGATCTCGTTGGTGCGGATCTCGTCGAAACCGGTCAGGTCGCCGGCGGCCTGCAGCTCGCCGGCCTTCTCGCGCAGCTCGCCGTACTGGGTCCAGGCCGTGGTGAACCCGTCGATGGCGGCCCGCTGCTCCCCGTCGAGTTCCCGCGCGCTGTACGCCGTGATCGCCGCCTCGAGCGCTTCCGTGGCGGCGGTGGCCCGGTCCTGGGCCGCGGTCCGGAGGGCGTCGGTCGTGGCGGTGGCCGACGTGAGGACCTCGAACCGGTACTTCCAGACCGTCTCCCGGATCGCCGCGACGTCCTGGGACGGCTGGTACGCGTCGGTGTAGATCTCCCGTCCGCTGTCGGCGACCTGCGACATCCGGACGAGGCTGATGGTGCCGACGACGACCGCGACGATACCGGTCAGGGCGACGAGCAGGAACAGATTGGTACGGACGCTGAGGTTGCCGACCAGACCAGGACGTTGGGCCACGTCCTCCCTATCGACCGGCCCGAAAGGGAACTGAGACCGAATGGCCCGGAAGAGACCGCTATCCGGTGTACGGCGGCGCCACGCCCCATCCCCACCGCGGCACCGGCGCCTCCGCCGGCGGGGTGGCCCCGGGCTGCGAGTTCGCCAGCGCCAGCCGCGTCCCCCACTCGATGTATCCCATGAACGCGGCCCGGAACTCGGGGTCGTCCGGCAGCCCGACCTCGTCGGCCGCGTCGGCCAGCAGGGTCACCCACCGCCGGCGCTGCGGCTCGGTGATCGCCTTGCCGAGGTGGTGCCCGAGCATGTGGGCGTAGCCGCCGCGTTCCGACGTGTAACGCGCGGGCCCGCCGAACACCTCGGACAGCCACATCGCGACGTGCCGCGGGTGGCCGGGGTCCATGTGCGCGAAGAGCGGCCCCACGACGTCGTCGGCGACGACCTTCTCGTAGAACCGCTCGGTCAGCCGTTCGAACGCCGCGGCGCCGCCGGCCCACTCGTAGAGCGTCGGGCCGGCGGTACCTCGTACGCTCGTCGGCTCGTAATGGCGCATCTCCTCGATGGCCGGAACGTAGTCGCGGATCGCGGCGAGGAAGCCGGGGAACAGGTCGCCGCCGCGGAACCCCTTCAGGTGATCCTCGGCCGACGTCCAGGTGATCCGCAGGATGTACGCGGACGGTTCCTCGGCGCAGCGGCTCAGCTCGTAGTCGACGCATTGGGGCGCCCGGGCCAGATAGTCCGCGGCGCGGGCGTAGGCCTGCTCGAAACCCGCGGTGTCCCCGTCGATGCGGTACCGGATGTACTCCACCGTCATCCGTCCACGGTAGACCGCAGTATCAGATCAGGCCGTCCCGCTTCGCCGCGTACTCCTCATCGGTCAGCAGCCCCGCCGCATGCAACTCGTCCAGGCTCTTGAGCAGCGGATTCGCCACCGGCCCCGCCGTCAGCCGCGCCTCGATCAGCTCCCGCAGCAGCGGCACGACGGCCCGATCCGTCGTGAACTCGACCGTCGTCCCGCCGATTTCGATCAGCAGTGCACCGCGCAGCAACCGCTTCCTCGTCGCCACCCCGGTGATCGACGCCAGCGGGATCACCGACCGTCCGGCGCCCGTCCGCAGCCCCATCTGACCGGTACTGATCAGTTCCAGCCGATCCGCGAACACCAGCAGGTAGACGCTGGCGCCCCCGTCGAGCATGTGCCCGACCCCCAGCGCCCCGCGCACGTCGATGCCCGCCTTCACGGCCTTGGCCCGCGCCCGCTCCGCCCGGGCCCGCGCTTCGTCCGACAATTCCATGAGAAAGACCCCTATTTCGTACGCCGGAAGCACCGTGGCTGGGGGCTCCCCGCCGGGTGAAATCCCGCTGTCAGGCCGTCGCGATGTGCGCCGCCACGACCCGCCACTCGTCCCCGACCCGGGCCCACGTGCGCGTATACCGCATCCGCGCGGTCACCGCCGCGCCCCCGAACGTCCCGGCAACGGTGCCGACGAAGAAGGTGACCCCGGTGCTGCCGGCGATCAGGTGCTCGAGGGACTCTTCGGTCAGGCTGTCGATGACCGAGCTCCCCGAGCGATAGGCGTCCAGATCGTCCCGTTTCGTGTATCGACCGCCGTCCGGCCCGATCGCGACGAGCCGATCGTCGAGCAGCCGGTCCAGTGCCGCGACGTCGCCCTCGCGCTGCGCGTCCTTCAGCCGTTGTTCGGCCGCAAGCAGTTCCGCTTCGAGATCTCCCACGCCTCCCATGTCTACACGACGCCCTACCGCCGCCGGCGGATGCGTTGTGCCAGACCGCGCGTCGAACAGGTTGAAGGGTTGCGCATGGTGTTCGAAGATTCCGTGGCGGTGTGGCGGTGTGGCGGTGTGGCGGTGTGGCGGTGTGGCGGTGTGGCGGTGTGGCGGTGTGGCGGCGCGGCCGCCCGCCCTGCCGCGCCATGCCGTGCCGCAACCGTCGACGATCTGCGCCGAACCCCTCGATTCCCACGCCGGCGGCGGACACTTCTCGGCCCGGGCGCCGCCGCTGGCTTCAGGGGGTTACGGCGGCAGCCCGAAGCCGAGATCTCCGACCCGGGCGCCTCCGACCCGGCCCGGGTGCCCCGAAGCCTGCCCATCACCACGCTGATGACCCACCCAGGCGCCCAAGCGCTCATGTACTCGGCCGTCACGAGCCTGCCCGGCCCAACCGCAGCGCCTGCCGGGCCCGACCGCAGCGCCTGCCGGGCCCGACCGTGGCGTCTGCCCGGCCCGACCGTGGCGTCTGCCCAGCCCAACGGCAGCGCCTGCCGGGCCCGATCGCAGCGCTGGCCTCGACCCACCTCGGGGCCGGCGCTGCGGTCGGGACCGTTCGTGCCGGGCGTTTCCGGCGGTGGCCGTCAGCAGTAGCCGGAGGGGCACTCACCGCTGGCCAGCAGCTCGTACTGCTTGCACTTCGGGCAGCGGGGACGCTCGATCTCCATCCGCTTCGCCGCGGTGGCCTTCACCGGCTTGGGTGCCTTCGGCGCTTTCGGGGTGGACGTGGTCGTGCTGCCGGCCGCGCGGGCGGCCCGCGCCGGGCGAACCGTCGTCTTGCGCAGGTCGACGGCCTGAACCGCGGCCTCCAGCAGGGCGTCGTAGTTCTCGTCGATGTAGTCCGCCTCGAGCGTCACGACGGTGTTCGGGTCGTCCGGGTCGCGGACGTAGGCCCCCGGCATCGACAGCGCCAGGTCGTTGGCCCGGTCCTGCTCCACCGCGACGTCGACGCCGCCCGCGTGGATGTACACCGCGACACCGGTAGCACCCTGCGGGCGCACCTGCAGAGCCTTACCGACCGGCTTCACGTCGACGGTGGTCCGCCCGCGGAGCTCCAGCAGCAGCCGGGCCACCGACGGAGCTGCCCCCGGGTTGTACTCGTCCATCAGTCCTCCGCATCAAATGACGACTCTCCAGTATCGGCATGCCCGGAGGGTGCGTGTGCCCGGCATCGGAACGGGTGAGGTTCGTCCAAACGGCGGCTCGGTCAGCGTGTCGGGTTCCCCTGGCAGTATCGCACCGCCGAGGTGCCTCGATCATCCGTGTCGCTCAAAGCGCGCCGACCGCGCTTCACCCGAGCATGCTCACGGCGACCATATAAAGACCGGCCGACACGGGCAGGGCGGCCGCCCAGCCGAGCACCACGCCGGCTCGCTCGCGGCGGAAGAGGTAGAGCCGGACCGCCAGCAGGACGAGCAGGAACGGCACGGTGATGAGAGCGGTCGCCACGGCCGGGCCCGTCCCGTCGTCGGTGATGTTCTCCATCCAGGCCGTCTCGCTGGCCGCGCCCATGTAGAAGAACCAGAAGGCGATCACCAGGATCACCGCGGCCCAGACGAAGGTGCCCGTGGCCGTCCGAAATCGCGAAGTCCCCGTCATGGCGGGCATCGTGTCACAGCGGCACTCTCGAATTCATCGGACTCAGGTCGGAAAAATCAGTTCAGACCCTGGTCCGATGCGGCGCCCGTGCCGGCGGTCGTACCTTCGCCGCATGAAACGCATCCTCGGCACGATCATCGCTCTCTACTTCGTCGTCCGCGCGGTCGCCGAGCCGTTCCTCATCGACATGTCCGACCCGTCGACCTACCAGGCCGACTGGGGCGGGCCGAGCCTCGCCGGCGTGCTTCTCGTGCACTGCGGGCCGGGCGTGGTCGCGGCGATCCTGCTCGGCTTCGCGTTCCGCCGCTGGTGGGGCCGTCGTCTCGCGGCCGAGGCCGACCGGGCGTGGCCCTATCGTGGGGCGGGTGAGCACTCGCGACGTTCCCGCGCAGATCGGCGACCTGCCTCCGATCGGGAGGCCGGCCACCAGCGCGCTGATGGCCGCCGGCATCACGACGCTCGCCCAGGTGGCGACGCACAGCCGCCGTGAGCTGCTGGCCATGCACGGCGTCGGCCCCAAGGCGATCCGCATCCTCGCCGAGGCCTTGGCCGAGCACGGTCTGTCCTTCACCGATTGACCGACACCCGCCAGCTCGCCGCGCACAAGGGTTGAGTCGATCCCAGGACTCGATCGCCCGGTCACAAGCCGACGGTCGCCGGTTGCCTCAGCGAATGCGTAGTCCGACGACCGGTCACGGAGGGTCCGGGGTCGCCACAGAAAGAAAGGCCGGCCCGGCGTGAAGCCGGACCGGACCTCGGGGACGAACGGTTGCCGCAATGAGCGGCCGGCTCGGATCGAGCGACCGGTCCGAACCGGGCGACCATCTGCGCTGAGCGGTCACCGGGTTCGGGCCGGCGTTGCTCGGAGCGCTACTGCATCTGGTCGAGGACGTCGTCGGCGGAGAGGCGGCCACGGTCGTCCGTGGTCTTGAGGGCACGGGCGGTGGCGGCGGGGACCGCGGGGTCGGCCGGGCGCTTCCAGTGCCAGTCGGTGACGGCCTGGTAGGCGCCGACCACTGACAGCAGGGTGTCCTCTTCGTAGGGCGCGCCGCCGAGGATCGTGCCGATGGGTACGCCCGCGGCGGAGAAACCGATGGGGAATCCGATCTCGGGGAGGCCGAGGATGTCGAACGGCACCGGGCTGGTCTGCACGACCACGTCGCACTTCGCGAACACCTGGTCGAGGACGCGTTCGAGCAGCAGAAGCTTGGCGCGCTGGCCGGTGATGAACTCGTTCGCGCCGAGCAGGGCGCCCTGCAGCCAGCCGGTCACCGAGACGCCGAATCCACGGAGGTCGCTGCGGAGGTACGGCATGAACGGCTCGCTGCGCTCGGGCAGCCGCACGTTGTTGAAGTCGTTGCCGGTGAGCAGGTCCCACTGGTCGGGGAGCGGCACGTCGACCAGCGAGATGTTGTCGATGCCGTCCAAGGTCGACAGGAAGGCCTGCCGGGTGGTGTTGCTCGCGTACCCGGGCAGCACGCCGACGCGGATCTTCTTGCGGGTGCGGCACCGGCCCTTCGAGAAGGAGGGGGTTGCGGCCGCGACCAGGTCCGGCAGTGGGGGAAGGCCTTGCGTACGCGGGTCGGCCGAGTCCTCGCCGGCCATGGCGGTCAGCATGATCGCCGCGTCCTTGGCGTCACGAGCGAGGGGGCCGGGGTGGTCACGCGTATAGCTGAGCGGAATGATCCCGGCGAGCGACACCCGGCCCATCGTGGGCTTGAGGCCGGTGAGGTTCTGGGCGTTCGACGGCGCGGTGATCGAGCCGCCGGTCTGGGTGCCGGTGCCGGATGCGGCCATCCTGCTCGCGACCGAGGTAGCCGTGCCGGTGGAGGAGCCCCCCGGGTCGGTGGAGGCGTTGTTCGGGGTCCAGGCGTTGACCGTGGTGATCCGCCCGTCCGGGGTGGTGGCGCGGGTCGTTGCGAGCGGGCCCATCTGGGTCTTGCCGATCACGATGGCGCCGGCCGACTTCAGCCTGGCGACCGCGGTCGCGTCGTAGGGCGGGACGAAGTCCTGGAAGAGATAGGAGTTCGCGGTGGTGCGCACTCCCTTGGTCCAGTAGTTGTCCTTGATCGCGAGGGGAATTCCGTGCAGCGGGCTGGTCGGCTTCTTCCGGGCGACGGCCTTGGCGGCGGCGAGCGCCTCCGCGCCGAGCACCGTGTTGAACGCCTGGTAGACCGAGTCGTATGCGGTGATCCGCGCGAGATAGGCCTCGACCAGGTCGACCGGCTTCAGCTTGCCGTTTTTGATCATCCAGGCGGCTTCGGCGACGGTCAGCTCGGTCGGGTCGGCGATCGCCTCCGGGCGTGGCTTGACGTAGGCGTCGGAGCCGAACTTCGGCGCCTTGCCGGACCAACTGGAGGCGCTGGCGGCGGCCGGGAACGCGGCAGCGCCCGCGGCGGCCGCTGCGGTGATCGCGGCGGTCTGCATCAGGAAGGCACGGCGGTTGACGGCCTTGACCGACTGGTCGGCCTCGCCGGCATCGAGCGCCGTCGGGGAGGAGGTCATGGGCAGGTGGGTCATCGGCGCCACTCCGTACTGATCGAGGGGTAGAGCATCGGCGCGGGCTGCTGCGACAGGGCGGCCGCGTGTGCCGGGTCGCTACCGGCGGGAGCGGGCATCTGGAAGGAGGCGAGGTTGGTGACACTGCTTCGCACGAACGAGCGCAGCGAGGCGAGTACCGAGTCGCGGCCGGGGGAGCCGGTCACCGGGTCGGCGGTCGTGCCCGCCGGTAGCTGGTCCAGGTCGATGCCGAGGGACGCGAGACGAGCCCGGATCATGGTGTTGAGCTCGGCGTCCGTGGGAGGTGTGACAGCCATGATCGCCACTCTTGGAGCCGTGTGTGTCGTGGCTGTATCCCCAAGATCACGTAGCCGTGACCGGGCGCCACCGGTCCATCATGGACGACTGCTTTCGCCCTCATTTCGTACGGGATGGCGCCTTGCCGTGGCCGTCAGGGTGATGAGCGGCGGTGCCGTCCGGGCCGGGTGCTCCCGGCGTACGGAAGAAAGGAGCGTGAGGAAGGCGCCTGGAACGACCCGTCAGGAGGGCGTGCGGGCGCTCAGCCTGAGCGTCATGCGGTGCGTCGGGTTCATCGAACGCCGGGGCTCGTCGGATGCCGAGGGCCTTGATGATGCGGGCGGTGTCGTCCACGTGTTCGCTGGCGATTCGGGCCGGGGTGTGGTCGCGGACCACCCCGCCCTTGCGCTGGACGACCACGCCTCCTGCACGAGGCGGAACAGCGCCTCGCGGACCGAGGTGCGGCTGAGCACGAGCCAGTCGGCGATCTCCTTCTCCACGAGCCGATGGTTCGGGCGCAGTTCGGCGGCGAGGATGGCTTCGCGGAGCCGTTCGTGGGCCACGTCCGCGCGGTCGGCGCCGCGGTTCGGGGTGGGCGGAATGGCCATGAGGACTTGTGGTATACAGGCCGGTATACCTGATCTTCGGAGGCTGGCGGCGGCGGGTTCCCGGGTCCGGTGCGCCAGGAGGCGTGGCGCGTCGGGGCGGTGGCACTGCGGGAGTGGTGGCGGCTTCTGAGGCGGTGACGCTTGCGGGCTGGTGGCGCTTCCGAGGTGATGACCTCGTGAGGTGGCGACTTCCTGCGTGGTTTGTCGGGTGGGAGCCGGGCGTCCGCGGCCGGGTTTCGGGCTGGCAACTTGTGGGCCCGCGGCGGGGTCGAGCGGGGTTGAGGGGCCGTGGTTCCGGAACCGCGAAACGCGGGGAGTGGGACGTTGAAATGTTTCAGTTCCGGTGGTTCACTCGAGGTGCAACATCCGTTTCGGCGAAAGGTCCACCGTTGACGCGCAACGGCCGCGCCCCCTCGGTCAAGGATGTCGCCGCAGCCGCGGGTGTCTCGCTCGGCACGGTGTCGAACGTGCTCAACCGTCCCGCCGTGGTGAGCGCTTCCACCCGTGAGCGGGTCGAGCGCGCCATGGCTGAGCTGGGCTTCGTCCGCAACGAGTCTGCTCGGCAGCTTCGGGCCGGTACCAGCCGGGCATTGGCGTACGTCATGCTCGACGGCGGGAACCCGTTCTTCCATGACGTGGCGGAGGGCATCGAGACCGCCGCGGAGGACGCCGATCTGTCGCTGTTCGTCTGCAACAGCAGCGGCCGGGGCGACCGCGAGGCGAAACATCTCGATCGGCTCGTCCAGCAGCGGGTGCAGGGCATCCTGATCACGCCGGTCGACCCGGACGCGCAGCACCTGACCGAGATCGGTCAGCGGGGGATCCCGTTCGTCATGGTCGACCGGTTGAGCCGGGCGGCGGACCACTGCTCGGTCTCGGTCGACGACGTGCTCGGCGGCCGGATTGCGGTGGAGCATCTGATCGATCGCGGTCATCAGCGGGTCGCGTTTGTGGGTGGGCCGTCGAGTATCGGGCAGGTGCGGGAGCGGTTGCAGGGCGCCCGTGAGGTATGGGCGGAGTTCGGGCTGCCGGAAGAGGACCTGATCAACCTGCCGACCGAGGCGCTGTCGGTGAGTGAGGGGCGTTCGGCGGGGGAACGGCTGGCCGGGCTGCCGAGCCGGCGGCGGCCGACCGCGGCGTTCTGCGCGAACGATCTGCTGGCGCTCGGGCTGTTGCAGCATGCGGTGACGGCCGGCCTGCGAGTACCGGACGACCTGGCGATCGTCGGGTTCGACGACATCGACTTCGCGGCGGCGGCGGCTGTGCCGCTGACATCGGTACGGCAGCCGCGTCAGGAGTTGGGGCGGACGGCGGCCCGGCTGGTCCTCGACGAGGCCACGAATCCGGATCACGTGCATGAGCAGGCGTCCTTTGTGCCGGCGTTGGTGGCGCGGGCGTCCACGGGATTGATCCGGCGGCCCTGATTGATCCGGCGGCCCTGGTTGGGGCGGCGTCCTGATTGGGGCGTCCTGCTGAGCAAGGCGGCGTCCTGAGCGAGACGGCGTGAGCGAGGCGGCGTCCTGAGCGAGACGGCGACCTTGAGCGGGCGGCGGCCTTGGTCGAGGGCGGGCGTGAGATTTGCATAGGATTGGCGGATGTCTCGTCGTACCTATGTGCTGGTTCCTGGCGCCGGTGGCAATGGCTGGATCTGGCATCTCGTCGCTGAGCGGCTGCGGGGTGCTGGGCATGCGGTCGTCGCGGTTGATCTGCCTGCCGGGGATGAGCGGGCTGGGCTGCGGGAATACGCCGATGTGATCGTGGAAGCGGTGCGGGAGGCCGGGTACGCGGAGGGCGCCGTCCACAAGAACGACACCGGCGAGAGGAACGGCGCCGGCCATGGGAATGGCGCGGGTCAGGGAAGTGACGCGGACCAGGAGAACGGCGCCGGCCAGGGAAGTGACGCGGGCCAGAAGAATGGCGCGGGCCAGGGACGTGGCGCGGGTCAGGAGAATGGCGCGAGCCACGGGAATGGTGCGGGCCAGGGGAAGGGCTCCGGCGAAAGGGATGGCGCTGGGGAACTGGTGCTTGTTGCTCATTCGATGGGTGGGCTCAGTGCTCCGCTTGTCTGCGACCGCCTTTCGGTGAACCGCATCTTTCTGGTCAACGCTATGATTCCGGCGCCTGGGGAAAGTGGCGGGGAATGGTGGGGTAACACCGGGCAGGAGGAGGCTCGGCGGGCCTGTGACCTGGCCGAAGGGCGGGATCCGGACGGGGAGTTCGACTTTCGGGTGTACTTCTTTCACGATGTTCCGGAGGAATTGGCCGCCTATGCCCTGGCGCACGACTCGCCGCAGTCGGGGACGCCGTTCGAGCTGCCGTGGCCGCTGGCGGCGTGGCCGGACGTTCCCACCCGGGTGCTGGCGGGAATGGACGATCGGTTCTTTCCGGCCGCGTTTCAGGAGCGGATCGCGAAGGAGCGGCTCGGGCTCGGCGTGGAGCAGCTGCCCGGCGGTCATCTGATGAGCCTCAGCCGGCCGGCCGAACTCGCGGAGGCGCTGCTTTCGTGAGCGCCGAACCGAAGAAACTGTACGTCGGCTGCGCCATGTGGAGCCTCAAGTCGTGGCAGGGGCGGTTCCTGCCGCATCCCTCGACGCCCGGCGAGCGGCTGCGCGCCTACGCGAGCTGGTGCAATGCGGTCGAGGGGAACACCACCTTCTATGCGATCCCGACGCGGGAGACGGCGGCCGGGTGGGCGCAGGACGTGCCGGAGGGATTCCAGTTCGTCCTGAAGATTCCGAAGGTGGTCACCCACGAACGGCGCCTCGCCGACGCCGACGAGCCGTTGCGTGCCTTCTTCGACGCCGTCGAGCCGCTGGTGAACCGCACCCTCTGGATTCAGATGCCCGGGTCGTTCGGGCCGCAGGACATGCCGGTGCTCGGCCGATTCCTGCAGCGGATGCCGGCGGGGCAGCGCTGGGCCGTCGAAGTGCGCCATCCCGAATTCTTCGCGGCGCCGCAACGGCTCGAGGAGATGCTGACGTATTTCGACGCGGAATGGATTCCGTTCGACACCACGACGTTCTTCGCCGATCCGCCGACCAGCGACGCCGAACGCGACGCCTGGACGAAGAAACCGCGGATGCCGCTGCGGGAGCACGCGCTCACGGACCGGCCGATCGTGCGGTATCTGGGGCGGGACGCTTCCGATCGTACGATTGCGGGTTGGCAGAAATGGGTCCGGACCGTCGCGCGATGGCTGCGGGAAGGGCGGACGCCGACGGTTTTCGTCCACACTCCGGACAATGCCGACGCGCCGGAGTTGTGCCGGCGATTCCACGACGAGGTGCGCGCGCTCGTGCCCGGTATCGATCCCCTGCCGGAGCCGCTTCCGCTGCCCGCGCCGGACGAGCCCCCGACCCTGTTCTGAGCGCCGGGACGCGTCCGATAGATTGCGCGCCGTGAATCAACGGTCGGCCGGCGGGCGGCTCCTCGTCTGGCTACAGTGGACGCTTCTGGTCGCGTGCCTGATCAGCAGTTTCGGCGTGCTGCTGCTCGCCGCGGCGCGGGCCGGCGACTTCGGCGCGGTGCTCGCGCCCGGCCTGGAACGGCTCGGCGACCCGAAGGACTCGCTGCCCGGATCGGGGCTCGCGTGGCTTTTCGTGCCGGGGATGTTCGTCGCGTTCTTCATCTACGCGTTCGGATTCGTGACCGTTTTCTTCGGCCTCGGCATGCTGATGCACACCTGGCAGATCGGCGATCGCGCGACATTCCGCGGCCTGCTGTGGAGCACCGCCGCGTGGGTGCTGCTGACGGCGGCGGCGCTCACTCCCTTCGGCACGGATCTGCGCCGCTGGCTGCTGGACTGACGCGGCGCGGCGCGCGCTTGGCGGAAACAAAAGACGGAAACAAAGACCGCGAGCTCCGCGGAACGAAAGCCCGGCGAGGCGAGCCCCGCCGGGCGATTGATTTCGAGGGGTACGGGACTAAGCGTGCGGGCAGGTGGCGCGGTACTCCTGGATCGTGGAGCCGGAGGGCGCCGGGCAGAGGAACTGGTCGTACCTCGTGTCGTTGTCGATGAAGCGCTTCAGCCAGGACAGCGCGTACTTGGCGACCGTGACGTTGCCGCCCTCGGTCGGTGCCGAGTGGGTCGCGTTGTTGACCTCCAGGTACGCCTTGTCCGGCGCGCTGGACATGCTCGTGTAGAACGGCTCGGAGTGCGAGGAGACCGGCGCCACGGTGTCGTTCTCGGCGCCGATGATCATCGTGGGGACGCGGACGGTCGACCACGACTTGGTGCCGTGCCACGGGGTCATCGGCACGGCGGCCTGCAGTGCCGGGCGGGTGCGCGCGGCCGAGAGGCTGCCGCCGCCACCCATCGAGTGGCCCATCACGCCGAGCCGGGTCGCGTCGATGCGGGTGCGCACCGAGCTCGTTCCGGTGAGGTAGTCCAGCGCGGCCAGCAGCTGCGTGCCGCGGCTGTCCGGCTGGTCGAGGGTGCTCAGCGTGTTGATGGTGATCACCACGAAGCCCTGTGAGGCGAGGCGCGGGCCGAGCCAGGCGATGCTCGACTGGGTCGCGGTGAAGCCGGGGGAGACGGCGATCGCGCCGAAGGTGCCGGCCGTCGTCGAGGTCGGGTAGTAGATGGTGCCGCCGCCGAAGCCGCTCTGCCGGGCCACCGTGGTCTGCGCGATGGCGAACGAGCCGCGGCTGGCCTCGATGCTGGCGTTCGTGGGGGCGGGACCGCGTTCGTACGGGTTGGCGGCGAGGGCGGGCTGTGCGGGCGCGACCAGGAAGGCGGCGGCCGCGGCTAGGGATGCGAACAGTGCTCTCATGCGTGATCTCCCTGGGGTGTGGGAACGTGCACACACATGAATGTGAATGTGTGCGTTACTCGCCGGTAATCCCACTGGGATCATGTCGCGGCGATATGTAACAGGACGGAAATGATGTTGCCGACGGTGTGAACTGGGCCGACACTGGTCGGCATGACGAACTGACGATCACTCCCCGCCACGTTGAAAAAGGCTCATTCCCTCGTACGCAGAAAGATCGTCTCTTTTGTCTGTCACCGTCTTCGCGGGTGAACGCAGCTGGATCGAGTCCGGCGCGATCGCCCAGTGCCATCAGGTCGCGGCGCTCGACGGCATGCTCCACGTCGCCGGCATGCCCGATCTCCATCCCGGCAAAGGCGCCCCGATCGGCGCCGCCATGACGTCGCGGGTGCTCTACCCGTTCCTCGTCGGCTCGGACATCGGCTGCGGCATCGCGGTCTTCCCGATCAGGCTCAAGAAGGTCGTGCCGGAGCGGCTGGCGGCGCGCTTCCCGGATCTCGACGAGCCGGTGGAGCCCTCGACGGAGCTGCCTCTCGGGTACGCCGACGGGTTCGGAACCGTGGGCCGCGGCAATCACTTCGTCGAACTGGCGAAGGTTTCCGAGCTGATAAATCCGGAAAAGTCGGGTTTGTTGCGTGGAGACCTTGTGTTGATCGTGCACAGCGGCTCGCGCGGTCTCGGGGAACGGATCCTCCGCGCGCACACCGAGGTCCACGGCGCCGGCCCGGCCCCCGACCCCGCCGCCTACCTGGACCAGCACGACGCCGCGGTCCGCTGGGGGAGCCTCAACCGCCGTGCCCTCGCGGATCGGGTGGCCGGCGCCCTGGGCGCCGAGCTCGGCGAACCGCTCGTCGACGTCTGCCACAACTCGGTGGAGATCCGCGACGGCCTCTACCTGCACCGCAAGGGCGCCGCGCCGGGCGACGGCCGCGACGTGCTGATCGCCGGCACCCGGGGCACCCGCTCCTACCTGGTCGCCGCGCACGCCGGGGCCGACGCCGGCTGGTCGGTCGCGCACGGCGCCGGCCGCAAGATGTCGCGCGCCGACGCCCTGAAACGCGGGAAGGCCAAGCACACCGTCGAGGAGTTGCGGCGCACCCCGGTCGGCTCGCTCGTCGTCTGCGGCGACCGGCAGCTGCTCTTCGAGGAGGCGCCGACCGCCTACAAGCGCATCGAGCAGGTGATCGGTGACCTCGAGGCGTTCGGCCTGGCCACGCCGGTGCTCACCACGGTTCCGGTGATCACCTACAAGACGGCCGCTCGCGGGGGTCGGCTACGGTGATCATCGTTTCGGGTGGATCTGAACGGGGAGCCGGGGATCTTCTTCTTCGAGGGTGAGCGCGCCGGGCTGCGCAAGCCGCGGTCGCCGCTGGCCGGGTTCCGGGCGCTGGTGGCCGGCGCGGTGGTGCTCACCGTGCTGACGCTGATGCTGCGGCCGGCCACCGACGTACGCGGATGCTCCAACTACGGGGGCAACGGGAACGGGACGGCCTTCGACGACGGCATCTGGGACCTGGTCTACCTGCTGCTGCTGTTCGTCTGGCTGGTGGCGGTCATCGTGGAGCAGGTCCTGCCGCCCACCTGGAACGGGCGGAGCGGGGCGCTCATCGTCGCGCGCGGGCTCCTCGCCGTGATGACCGTGCTCACGGTGTCGTGCTGTCTGGAGCTCAAGGTGCTCGCACTCTGTCATTGATGCGCGGCCTGGGTACCGTGTCCACCATGGAGCTGGGGCCCGGCCTGCGCCGGATCGGGAACGACATCGTGGCCGCCTATCGGATCGTCACCGATGGGGGCGTCACGGTCATCGACGCCGGATTGTCAGGTCAGTGGCCGGAACTGATCAGTGAGCTGGAGGCCGCCGGCAAGACGCTCGCCGATGTCCGGGGCGTCGTCCTCACGCACGGCGACAGCGATCATCTCGGGTTCGCGGAGCGGCTGCGGCGCGATCACGGCGTGCCCGTCTTCGTCCACGAGGCCGACGCGGCGCGCGCTCGCGGCGAGATGAAGAGTTCGCCGAGCTGGGGAAAGATCAAGATCGGAGCGCTGGCGCGCTTTCTCTGGTACGCGGGCCGCAAGGGCGGACTGCGAACCACGTATCTGACCGAGGTCTCCACGATCCGGGACGGTGACGTGCTCGACCTGCCCGGCGCGCCGCGGATCATCGGACTGCCGGGGCACTCGCCGGGCAGCGTCGCGATCCACTCGGCCGCGGTGGACGCCGTGTTCGTCGGCGACGCGCTGACCACCCGGCACGTGCTGACCGGCGCGGACGGGCCGCAGCCGGCGCCGTTCACCGACGATCCGGAGCTGGCGGCGGCGTCCCTCGCACGACTCGCCGACCTGGGCGTCACCTGGGTGCTGCCGGGGCACGGCACGCCGTGGAACGCCGGGACGCAGGAGGTCGTGCGCAGAGTCGCCGCGTTCCGGGCCTGAGGACTCCCCGGCCGGGGGGTGACGACGGCGCCTCTGCGGCCGCGGGAATCGGCTTATCATTCGCGGTCATGCGGGCATTGATCGTGGGCAACAGCGACGGCATCGGACTGGCGCTCACCCGGCGCCTCCTCGGCGAGGGCTGGCAGGTGACCGGCGTGTCCCGCAGCCCCGCACCGGCCGCCGCGGGAGACGCCGCGGAGCATCACGTCGTCGATGTGACGTCGCCGGAGTTCGCCCGGGTCCTGGCGTCGCTGCCCGGCTTCGACCTGGCCGTCTACGCGGCCGGGGTCGGCGACACGCTCACCTCCGACCTGGGCGTGCAGACCCGCGCGATCGAGGTGAACCTGCTCGGCGCGGCCCGCATGATCGAGGCCGTCGTGCCGCCGATGCTGGCGGCCGGCCGCGGACACGTGATCGGGCTGTCCAGCATGGCGGACGGGTTGATCAGTGCGGACGCCCCCGGGTACGCGGCGTCGAAGGCGGGGCTGACGTCCTACCTGCTGAGCCTCGACGCGGCGCTGCGGCCGCGGGGAGTCGCCGTCAGCGCTGTCCGATTCGGATTCGTCGACACCAAGATGGCGAAGTCGCCGGTGACACCGTTCAAGATCTCCGCGGAGGAGGCCGCCGACGTCCTGCTGCGCTGTGTGCGGAAACGGACCGCGCTCGTCTCCTTTCCGCGGCGGATGGCGGCGCTGACCGGCGCCGTGGGACCGGCCCTGCGCCTCGGCGCGCGGTTGCGGCGGGGTTGACGGAACAGGGGTCAGAATGGTGCATGACCACATTCCGGGACGCCCACCCGATCCTCTACGTCGCCGACCTGGAGGCCGCCCTCGGCTTCTACCGTGACCTGCTGGGATTCGTCGAGACGTACCGGTTCGGCGAGTTCGTCGCGCTCTCCCTCGGCGGTTCCGCGATCTCGGTGGCGCAGGCGAGCGACGGGCAGATCGGCTCGCACGGCCTGCCGATGGATCTCCCGCGGGATTTGCGGGCCGGCCGCCAGTTCGAACTCTGCGTCTATACCGACGACGTCGACGCGGCGATCGACGGGTTCCGGGCCGCGGGGGTGCCGGTCCTGGTCGAGCCGGCCGACCAGCCGTGGGGCGAGCGGATGGCCTACGTCGCCGACCCGGACGGCCACCCCGTGATGATCTGCGCTGAGAAAAGCTGAAAAAAGCGGAAAAAGCGGCGCTCGCCGGGAAACGCGGCACCGGAAACGCGGCGCCGGAAACACGGCGCCGGAAACACGGCGCCGGAAACACGGCGCCGGAAGCGCGGCGGGGTTCGGCGGCGACGGTCCGCATCGGTCCGTCGCCGCCTCCGTGCAGGGCACGGCCCCGGGGGCAGGGGAGTGCCCTCTATAGATCAAGACGCGGCCGGGCCCCCGGACGTTGCACCGCCGCCCGGACTTTCTCAGCGGACCGCCCCGACCTGCTTCAAATGCCGGACCAGCGGCGCCGACTCGACCCGCTCCACCCCGTCGAGCGACCCGATCCGCTCGGTCAGATAGCGGTAGAACCCGGCCATGTCCTCGCAGATGACCGTCGCCGTCAGGTTCGTCGGCCCGGTCGTCGCGGCCGCGAAGACGACCTCCTTGTGGCCGGCGAGCGCGGCGCCCGCTTCGGCGAGGCGGGACGGCGCCACCGAGAGGAAGAGCATGACCCGCCCGCGGAAACCGAGCGCGTCCGGGTCGATCTCCACGTCGGTGAAGAGGGCGCCGGTGCCGAGCAGGTCACGCAGTCGTCGCCGTACGGATGACTCGGGCTCCTGGGTCTTGGCGGCCAACTCGGTGTAGCCGGCCCGGCCGTCCCAGGCCAGGGCGTCCACCAGCGGCTGATCGGCTTCGGTCAGGCGGGCCGGTCCGGGCAGGCGCTGCGGGGTCAGCGCGGTGATCTGCTCGGCGGTGAGCGCCCGGTCCAGGTTGTCCGGGCCGGTCGCGCCGCCCATGAACTGGTGGATGAGGCAGTGCGCGGTCACCGAGACGAGCCGCGGGGTGCGCGGCAGCTTCTCCAGGAGCAGGGATTCCCAGTCGGCGGTGGCCGGCACCCGTACCGAACAGGAGATCTCCGTCCCGCCGCTGGTGAGACTCACCCAGACGGTGTCGCGGCGGCGCGCCAGCGCCCCGGCGATGGACATCGCCGCGTCCGGCGCCGACCGCAGCCGGATCATCCACATCTCCTGGCCGAGCGCGTACGGGTTGGGCAGCGCCACGACCCGCAGCCGGACCTGTTCGCGCAGTCTGCGGTACCGGCGGGCGACGGTCTGGTCGGAGACGCCGAGGACCGCGCCGATCTCCCGGTAGCCGGCGCGGCCGTTGACCCGGAGGGCATGGATGACCTGCCGGTCGAGCATGTCGATTTCCACGTCGTCGCTCCTCGGCTGTGTCGAGATCCGCCAAGTCTCGCAGCCTGGTTCGCTCTGTCCGGCGCGATCCCAGGATAGTGCTTCGCATGCGCAAATGGTCACCGCTCGTCGCCGTCTGTCTCGGCACGTTTCTTCTGCTCGTCGACGTCACCGTCGTCGTGGTCGCCTTGCCGGACATCGCCACGAGCCTCGGCGCCGGCAACGACGACCTGCAATGGGTTCTGGACGGTTACGCCCTGGCGTTGGCGGCGCTTCTGCTGGGTGCCGGGTCGCTTGCCGATCGGTACGGCCGCAGACTGACGTACCTGATCGGTGTCTTGATCTTCGCTCTCGCCTCCTTGGCGTGCGCCTTCGCGCCGAGCGTGGGCCTGCTGATCGCCGCGCGGGTCGTGCAGGGCGTCGGCGGCGCGGCGATGTTCGCGACCACGGCCGCCCTGCTCAACGTCACCTACCAGGGGCGGGACCGGGGTGTCGCGTTCGGCGTCTGGGGCGCGGTGAACGGGGCCGCCGCTGCCGCCGGCCCGATCGCGGGCGGGCTGCTCACCGAGCACCTCGGGTGGCACTGGATCTTCCTGGTGAACCTGCCGGTCTGCGCGCTCGCCGTCTGGTTCACGGTGCGCGGCGTCGCCGAGTCGAAGGCGCCCTGGGGCGGCCGGTTCGACGTGCCGGGGACCGTCGCCTTCACGGTCGCGGCCGGTGCGGTGGTCTACGGTCTGATCTCGGCGTCGGTCGACGGGTGGACGGCCGGGTCGACGCTCGGGGCGTTCGTCGCCGGGCTCGCCGGCTTCGTCGTGTTCATCGCCGTGGAACGCCGGTCGGATCACCCGATGCTGGACCTCGGGCTGTTCCGGCGCGCGCCCTTCAGTTCGCTGATCGTGGCGGCGTTCCTGACCCAGGCCGCCGCCTTC
This sequence comes from Actinoplanes sp. NPDC023714, assembly GCF_040639855.1. Lineage (NCBI taxonomy): Bacteria > Bacillati > Actinomycetota > Actinomycetes > Micromonosporales > Micromonosporaceae > Actinoplanes > Actinoplanes sp. NPDC023714. The sequence goes on along the minus strand of NZ_JBFAAR010000015.1, from coordinate 116,109 downwards.
GCGGTGATGCCCTACACGACCGTCTGGCTGCAGCAGATCCTCGGGCACGGCCCGGTCGACGCCGGTCTGCTCGGCGCGCTGCCGATGAGCGTCGCCTCGCTGCTCGTGGGCGTTCTTGCGGGGCGGGCCCTGCAGCGGGTGCCGGCGCGCTGGACGGTCGGGATGGGGCTGCTGCTGATCGCGGCCGGTGATCTGCTGCAGACCCGGGTGTCACCGTCGTCCGGCGGAGACGTCCTGATCCCCGGCCTCGTCGTGGTGGGGCTCGGCGTCGGCGTGGTGCTGCCGACCATGGCCTCGGCGGTGCTCGGCGAGGTGCCGCGGGAGCGCAGCGGGATGGCGGGCGGCGCGCTGAACGCGTTCCGCCAGCTGGGCTTCGCCTTCGGGGTGGCGGTGCTGGGTACGGTCTTCGGCGGCGTCTACACCGACGGCCTGGACACGGCGCTGCGGATCGCGGCCGGGATGGCGCTCCTCGGCAGCGTCGTGGTCCTGATCTTCTGCAAGCACACTCCGGTGGCCGAGAGGTCGGTCAGCGCCCCAGCGCACGCCTGACTATCGCCCGGATCTCGTCGATCGGCACCGGGGTGGTCGCCAGGGTCTTGTGCATGACGAGGCCCTCGATGAGCGCGTCCACCCCGCGGGCCGTCACCGGATCGACGAACTGCTCCAGCACCGTGCGGCTGGTCCGCATCCAGCTCTCGGTGACGCCGCGGAGCGCCGGGTCGCGCAGGGCCGCCAGGTAGAGCTCGTAGGCGACCGCCCAGTCGTCGGCGCCGGCGCCCGCGTCGCCGTGGATCAGGCGGGTGAGGGCCTCGACGAGCTCGTCGCCGGTGCCCACCCCGTCGAAGTGGGCCGCGTAGATCGCCGACATCCGCTCGGCGTGCTTCGTGAACGCCTGCGCCCGCAGATCGTCGAGGCCGGTGAAGTGGTAGGTCAGCGAGCCGAGCGGCACGTCCGCCTCGGCCGCGATGAGCCGGTGCGTCGTGCCGGCCACGCCGTGCTTGCCGATCACCCGGATGGCCGCGTCGACGATCCGGTCCTTCCGCTCCGGGTCGTGCCGGCGGGCCCGCCGCTCGGGGGAGGGCTGACGCACGACACCGTCGGCGCGCGTCCCGTTCACGGCTGCCCGCCCTCCCGCGCGCCGCCGCCCGCGGGTTGCGGCGCGCTCTCGCCGGCGCCGTGCGGCTCGCCGGCGTCGCCCGGCACCGGGCGGATCACCCGCGCCGGCGACCCGACCGCGATCACGTTCGGCGGCAGGTCCTTGGTCACCACCGAGCCCGCGCCGACCACCGTGTTCTCCCCGATGGTCACGCCCGGGCAGACGATCACCCCGCCGCCGAGCCAGACGTTGTCCCCGATCACGATCGGCTCGGCGGACTCCCACTTGTCCCGGCGCGGCCCCGGTTCCAGCGGATGCGTGGCCGTCAGCAGCTGCACGTTCGGGCCCATCTGGACGTCGTCGCCGATGGTCACCGTCGCGACGTCGAGGACGACCAGCCCGAAGTTCGCGAAGGTGCGGGCGCCGACCGTCGTCCGGTAGCCGTAGTCGCAGTGGAACGGCGGCCGGATCTCGCTGCCCTCGCCGAACGCGCCGAGCAGCTCGGTCAGCAGTTCGCGCCGCCGCGCGTGGTCCGCCGGATCGCTCATGTTGATCTCGTGAGCCAGCCGCTGCGCCCGGGCCGACTCGCGGGCGATGTCCGGGTCGTCGGCGATGTACAGCTCACCGGCGAGCATCCGGGCGTGCATGCTCTTCGCACTGACGTCCATGTGTACAAATGTACGCTGTCTGGTCCCGCGGCGTGGCCCCTTCCGGCCGTGAAGCGCCGCGAAACCCTTGACCCGGTGGTGAGGGAGTCGTAATGTGTCGGTAACTCTGAAACGTTTCACACGCGAAGCGTGCAGGAAGCCCGCCCCGGCCCGAAGGACCGTCATGACGAACCCCGTAGTCGCCGAGCTCATCGCCCGCTCGAACCGCCTCGGCGCGGATCCCCGCACGACCAACTACGCCGGCGGCAACACGTCGGCGAAGGGCGCCGACACCGACCCCGTCACCGGACAGAACGTCGACCTGCTCTGGGTGAAGGGCTCCGGCGGCGACCTCGGCACGCTGACCGAAAGCGGACTCGCGGTGCTGCGCCTCGACCGGCTCAAGAGCCTGCCGGACGTCTACCCCGGGATCGAGCGCGAGGACGAGATGGTCGCCGCGTTCGACTACTGCCTGCACGGCAGGGGTGGCGCCGCGCCGAGCATCGACACCGCCATGCACGGGCTCGTCGACGTCGCGCACGTCGACCACCTGCACCCGGACGCCGGCATCGCGATCGCGACGGCCGCCGACGGTCCCGCGCTGACCAAGGAGATCTTCGGCGACCGGGTGCTGTGGGTGGACTGGCGCCGCCCCGGGTTCCAGCTCGGCCTCGACATCGCCGCCGTGCAGAAGGCCAACCCGCAGGCGATCGGCGTGATCCTGGGCGGTCACGGCATCACGGCGTGGGGTGCCACCAGCGACGAGTGCGAGGCGAACTCGCAGGAGATCATCGCGAAGGCCGCGGCCTATCTGGAGGCGCACGGCCGCAGCGCGCCTTTCGGCGCGACGGTGCATGAGGCCCTCGAGGCGAGCGTACGAAGGGAGCGCGCTGCAGCGCTGTTCCCGGTGATCCGCGGGCTCGCGTCGACCGACCGGGTGCAGGTCGGCCACTACACGGACAGCGACGTCGTGCTGGATTTCGTGGGCAGTGAGCGGCTCGGCGAACTGGCCGCGCTCGGCACCTCCTGCCCCGACCACTTCCTCCGGACCAAGGTGAAGCCGCTCGTCCTGGACACCGCCCCGGACGCGCCGCTCGACGAGGTCGTCACCCGGCTCAAGGAGCTGCACGCCGCGTACCGCGAGGACTACCGCGCCTACTACGACCGGCACGCCACCCCGGAGAGCCCGGCCATCCGCGGCGCCGACCCGGCGATCGTGCTGGTACCGGGCGTCGGCATGTTCTCGTTCGGCGCGAACAAGCAGACCGCCCGGGTGGCCGGCGAGTTCTACGTGAACGCCATCAACGTGATGCGCGGCGCCGAGTCGGTCTCCCGCTACCAGCCGATCGACGAGTCGGAGAAGTTCCGGATCGAGTACTGGTCGCTCGAGGAGGCGAAGCTGCAGCGGTTGCCGAAGCCGAAGCCCCTCGCCACCCGGATCGCTTTCGTGACCGGCGGCGGCTCCGGCATCGGCCGGGCCATCGCGCTGCGGCTCGCCGCCGAGGGCGCCGTGGTCGTCGTCGCCGACCGGGACGGCGCGGCCGCCGAGACCGTGGCCCGTGAGATCGGCGGGACCGACGCCGCGGTGAGCGTCGTCGCCGACGTGACCGACGCGGCCGCCGTCGAAGCGGCGCTGCGCGAGGGCGTGCTCGCGTTCGGCGGCGTCGACCTGGTCGTCAACAACGCCGGCCTCTCCATCTCGAAGCCGCTGCTGGAGACCACCGAGCAGGACTGGGATCTGCAGCACGACGTCATGGCGAAGGGCTCGTTCCTGGTCGCCAAGGCCGCCGCGAAGGTCCTCATCGAGCAGGGCCTCGGTGGCGACATCGTCTACATCTCCAGCAAGAACTCGCTGTTCGCCGGTCCGAACAACGTGGCATACGGCGCCGCGAAGGCCGACCAGGCCCACCAGGTGCGGCTGCTCGCGGCCGAGCTCGGCGCGTACGGCATCAAGGTCAACGGCATCAACCCGGACGGCGTGGTCCGCGGCTCCGGCATCTTCGCCGGCGGCTGGGGCGCGCAGCGGGCCGCCGTCTACGGCGTGCCGGAGGAGGAGCTGGGCGCGTACTACGCGCAGCGCACCCTGCTCAAGCGCGAGGTGCTCCCGGAGCACGTCGCGAACGCCGTCTTCGTGCTGACCGCGGGCGAGCTGTCGCACACGACCGGCCTGCACGTTCCCGTGGACGCCGGCGTCGCGGCAGCGTTCCTGCGATGAGCAAGGCTTTTGCGGCCGTCGACCTCGGCGCGTCCTCGGGGCGCGTCGTGGTCGGCCGGTTCGGCGACGACGGCGGTTTCACCTTCGAGGTCGTGCACCGGTTCCCGAACGAGCCGGTCCGGGTCGGCGGCACCCTGCACTGGGACATCCTGTCGCTGCACCGCGGCATGGTGGAGGGCCTGCGCAAGGCCGGCCCGGTCGACAGCATCGGCATCGACTCGTGGGCCGTCGACTACGGGCTGATCGACGAGTCCGGCGCGCTGCTGGGCAACCCGGTGCACTACCGGGACGCCCGCACCGACGGGATCGCCGATCGGCTGGGCGACCTCTACGAGGTCAACGGCCTGCAGACCCTGCCGTTCAACACGGTCTACCAGCTGGTGGCGGCCCGCGACACGCCGCAGTACCGGGCGGCGCGGCATCTGCTGCTCGTCCCGGACCTGCTGGCCTACTGGTTGACCGGCCGGATCGGCGCGGAGTACACGAACGCGTCGACCACGGGACTGCTCGACGTGCGTACGAAAGAATGGTCCTCGTCCTTGATCTCGCGGTTGGGCCTCGAGGCGGGAATCCTTCCGGACATCCGGCACCCCGGCGAGGTCATCGGCCACTTCGAGGGCACGCCGGTCGTGGCGGTCGGCTCGCACGACACCGCCTCGGCGATCGTCGGCGTGCCGGCGGAGGGCACCGACTTCGCCTACATCTCCTGCGGCACCTGGTCGCTGGTCGGCCTGGAGCTGGACGAGCCGGTGCTCGGCGAGGCGTCCCGGCGGGCGAACTTCACCAACGAGGGCGGTGTCGACGGGACGATCCGCTACCTGCGCAACGTGATGGGCCTGTGGCCGCTGCAGGAGTGCCTGCGCGAATGGGGCGCTCCCGCCATCGGCGAGCTGCTGGAACAGGCCGCCGCCGAACCCGGCCTGGCCCACGTCGTGGATCTCGACGATCCGCTGTTCCTGCCGCCCGGCGACATGGCGGGCCGGCTGCGGAAGGCCGCCGGTCTGCCGGCCGACGCGAGCCGGGCGACCGTCACGCGGTGCATTCTGGACAGCCTGGCGCTCGCGCAACGGCGCGCGGTGCGCCAGGCCCGGGAGCTGGCCGGACGCGAGATCACCAAGGTGCACCTGGTCGGCGGCGGCGCGCTCAACGAGCTGCTCTGCCAGCTCACCGCGGACGCCTGCGGGCTGCCGGTCCTCGCCGGACCCGTCGAGGCCACCGCGATCGGCAACCTGCTCGTGCAGGCGCGGGCCGCCGGGGTGGTCGAGGGCGGACTGGATGCGATGCGGGCGCTGGTGCGCGAGACTCAACGCATCGTGCGTTACGAGCCGCGCGGCGACGACGCTGCCTGGCGGGCAGCGGCCGCGCGGGCAGGGAGGTGACCGTGCGGATCGCGCTCTTCGCCACCTGCCTGGCCGACACCCTCTTCCCGGAGGCGGCCAAGGCGACCGTGCTGCTGCTCGAGCGGCTGGGTCACGAGGTGGTGTTCCCGTTCGAGCAGACGTGTTGCGGGCAGATGCACGTCAACACGGGTTATCAGAAGGAAGCGTTGCCGCTGGTGAAGCGGTATGTCCGGGTATTTGACCCTTATGACGTCATCGTGGCGCCCTCGGGGTCGTGTGTCGGGTCGATTCGGCATCAGCACTCGATGGTCGCGGCGAAGTACGGCGATGCCGGGCTTGCGTCTCGCGCTTCCTCAGTGGGTGAACGCACCTACGAATTGTCCGAACTGCTCATCGACGTCCTGAAGGTCGAGGACGTCGGCGCCTTCTATCCGCACAAGGTCACCTACCACCCGACCTGCCACAGCCTGCGGATGACCCGGGTCGGCGACAAGCCGCTGCGCCTGCTCCGCCAGGTACGCGGCCTGGAACTGGTCGAGCTGCCGGCCGCCGAGCAGTGCTGCGGGTTCGGCGGGACGTTCGCGCTCAAGAACGCCGAGACGTCCACGGCGATGCTCGCCGACAAGATGACGAACATCGTCTCGACCGGGGCGGACGTCTGCTCGGCCGGCGACGCCTCGTGTCTCATGCACATCGGCGGCGGGCTGTCCCGGCTGCGCACCGGCGTGCGCACCGTGCACCTCGCCGAGATCCTCGCGTCGACGGAGTCCTCATGACGACCTTCCTGGGCATGCCCGCGACCGCGCCGCGCGGTGTCGGCAACCTGCGCGGCGACCAGACGTTCCCGCAGGCCGCGCACGACGCCCTCGGGAACGCGCAGATGCGCCGCAACCTGCGGCACGCCACCACGACGATCCGCGGCAAGTCCGGCAAGGTGATCGGGGAGCTGCCGGACTGGCAGCTCCTGCGCGACGCCGGATCGGCGATCAAGACGGACGTGATGTCCCGGCTCCCCGAGCTGCTGGAGCAGCTGGAGGAGCGGGTCACCGAGGCCGGTGGCGTGGTGCACTGGGCCGCCGACGCGAACGAGGCCAACGCGATCGTCACCCGCCTCGTCCGCGAGACCGGTTCCGATCGCGTCATCAAGGTCAAGTCGATGGCGACCCAGGAGATCGGGCTCAACGAGGCCCTCGAGGAGGCCGGCATCGCGCCGGTCGAGACCGACCTGGCCGAACTCATCGTGCAGCTCGGCCACGACAAGCCCAGCCACATCCTGGTGCCGGCGATCCACCGCAACCGCGCGGAGATCCGGGAGATCTTCCTGCGCGAGATGCCGGGCGTCGACCCCGCTCTCACCGACGACCCGCCGGTGCTCGCCGCGGCCGCCCGGCGCTACCTGCGCGAGACGTTCCTGTCCACCAAGGTGGCGGTGAGCGGCGCGAACTTCGCGATCGCCGAGACCGGCACCCTCGCCGTCGTCGAGTCCGAGGGCAACGGCCGGATGTGCCTCACCCTGCCGGACACCCTGATCACCGTGATGGGCATCGAGAAGGTGCTGCCCACCTGGCAGGACCTCGAAGTGTTCCTCCAGCTGCTGCCGCGGGCGTCGACCGGGGAGCGGATGAACCCGTACACGACCATGTGGACCGGCGTGACGCCCGGCGACGGCCCGCAGAACTTCCACCTGATCCTGCTGGACAACGGTCGTAGTGCCGTTCTCGCGGACACCGTGGGCCGCTCGGCGCTGCACTGCATCCGCTGCTCGGCCTGCCTCAACGTCTGCCCGGTCTACGAGCGCGCGGGCGGCCACTCCTACGGCTCGGTCTATCCCGGACCGATCGGCGCGGTGCTGTCCCCGCAGCTCACCGGCATCGAGGACAACGCGAGCCTGCCCTACGCGTCCTCGCTCTGCGGCGCCTGCTTCGACGCCTGCCCCGTCAAGATCGACATCCCGTCGCTGCTGGTGCACCTCCGCAACGAGGCGCCACACCCGCGGTCCGAGCGCGCCGCGATGGCGGCGGCGGCGTCGGTGATGGACAAACCCCGGGTGTACGCGTCGGCGCAGCGGGCGGCCAAGCTGGCCAGGATCGCGGGGCGGCGGGGCCGGGGGCTGCCGCCACCGCTCTCCGGCTGGACGGCGGGGCGCGACCTGCCGGAATTCCCCTCCCAGACGTTCCGTGACTGGTGGGCCGGCCGATGAGCGCAGCTCGGGACCTGGTCCTCGGCCGGGTGCGCAACGCCCTGCGGGACGCGCCGGTCGCGCCGCCGGTGCCGCGGGACTACCGGCCGGCCGGGCGGCCCGCCTCGCTGGAGACGCTGATCGACCGGCTCGTCGACTACAAGGCGGTCGTCCACCGGATCCGGGAGGAGGAGATCGCCGCCACCGTCTCCGGGATCGTGAGCGGGACGGTCCTCGTACCCCCGGGTCTTCCGCACGAATGGCGCCCGGCCGGCGCCCTGCAGGACGACGGGCTCGCGCAGGATCGGATCGCCGGGGCCGACGCCGTGCTCACCGCCGCGGCCGTGGCCGTCGCGGAGACCGGGACCATCGTCCTGGACGGCTCGCCCGACCAGGGCCGGCGCATCATCACGCTGCTCCCGGACGTGCACTTCTGCGTGCTGCGGCCGGAGCAGGTGGTGGCGGCGGTGCCGGACGCGGTCGGCCGGCTCGAGCCGCGGCGGCCGCTCACCTGGATCAGCGGGCCGTCGGCGACGAGCGACATCGAGCTGAATCGGGTCGAGGGGGTGCACGGGCCGCGCCACCTGCACGTGCTGTTGCTTGCGGCTTAGCGTCACTGTGGACTCATGGCTGGTGTGCGGGTTCCACCGCGCTGGGTCGAGCGGCTCGCTTGGCGTACCCATCGCGCGATATATGGGATTTCACGCGGACATCTCGGGCTCTGGCGTCCCCGTCCGGGGCGCTGGGGCGCCATGCGGCTCACCGTGGTCGGCCGGCGCAGTGGCCGGGAGCGCGGGGTCATCCTGGCGTACCTCGAGGACGGTCCGAATCTGGTCACCCTCGCCATGAACGGGTGGCACGCCGGCGAGCCGCTGTGGTGGCTCAATCTGCAGGCGCATCCGGCGGCGCGGGTCGAGCTGCGCGGCGAGGTGCGGCGGGTGCGGGCGCGCGCCGCCTCCGGCAGCGAGCGCGAACGGCTGTGGTCCATCTTCCGGGGGATCGACCGGCATCTTGACGCGTACGCGGCGCTGCGGCCCTCGGAGACCGCTGTGGTGGTGCTGGAACCGGCCTAGAGTGAGCCCGTGACGGTTGTCGATTGGCTGCTCGACGCGGATCCGAGTATGCGGCGGCTGGTGCAGCGGGATCTGCTCGGGGTGACGCCGGAACCGCGTGCCCTGGTGGAGCGGACCGGGTGGGGGGCCCGGTTGCTGGCGCTGGCCGGGCCGGACGGGCTCTGGGACGGCGGGGCATGTTTCCCTTTCTCCTTCACATTCTCCGAGCCGGGCCAGCCGTGGACGGCGACGTTGCACACCCTGCAGACATTGCAGATCCTCGGCCTCGATCCGATGTCCGATTCCGCCCAGCGGATCATCGGACTGATCGCGGCGCACGGCCGGTGGGAGCACGACGGCCAGCGGTACTTCGACGGCGAGGTGGAGCCGTGCATCAACGGCCGGACCATCGAGGCCGGGGCGTACTTCGGGGTGTCGGTGGGGCCGCTCGTCGAACGGGTCCTCGGTGAGCAGCTCGCCGACGGCGGATGGAACTGCTACCCCTCGCCCCGGTCGTCGTTCGACACGACCCTGTGCGTACTCGACGGGCTGCTGGCCTTCGAACGGGCCACCGGCGGCTCGGAGGAGGTGCGGGAGGCCCGCCGCCGCGGCGAGGAATACCTGCTCGCGCGCGAGCTGTTCCGCCGGCTCTCGACCGGCGAGGTCGTGTCGCCGGGCTACCTGTCGTTCGCCTTCCCGTACTACTGGCACTACGACGTGCTCCGGGCCCTCGACTACTTCCGGCAGGCCGGCGGGTTCGACCCGCGGATGGCGGCGGCGGTCGAGGTGGTGCGGTCGAAGCGGCAGCCGGACGGGACGTGGCTGCTGGATCGGATCCACCCGGGCCGGGTGTTCTTCGACTTCGAGGAGGCGGGCCGGCCCAGCCGGTGGAACACCCTGCGGGCCATGCGGGTGCTGGATTGGGCGCGTTCCTCCGCGGTGGGGGATTTAGGCTGATCTTCATGAGGATGCTGGCTGGCAGGTTGCACCTGAAGGAACGTTCGCTGCGGATGGAGACGGTGGAGGTGCCGGAACCGGGGGCGGACGACGTTCTCGTCAAGGTGGCCGCCGCGGGGGTCTGCCTGTCCGACGTCCATCTGATCGAGGGCGGGCTCACCCCTCGGCTGCTGGACGGCGACGTGGTCACTCTCGGACACGAGACCGCCGGGACCGTCGATCGCGTGGGGGAGCGGGTCGAGGGGTGGAAGCTCGGGGATCGGGTGCTGCTCCAGGCCGGGCAGCGGGATCGGCGCGGAACCGTGTTCACCCGGGGCGTCGACTACGACGGCGGGTGGGCCGAGTACACCGTGGCGCGGGCCGACACGCTCGTCGCGATCCCCGACGACCTGCCGTTCGAGCAGGCCTGCATCATCCCGGACGCGGTCTCCACGCCGTGGGCGGCGATCACCGCCACCGCGCAGGTCAGGGCCGGTGATCCGGTCGCCGTCTGGGGTGTCGGCGGGCTCGGCGCGCACGCCGTCCAGCTGCTGCGGCTGATCGGGGCGGCCCCGGTGATCGCCGTCGACCCGCTCGGCCCGGCCCGGGAGCGGGCGCTCGCCCTCGGCGCCGACGTCGCCCTCGACCCGGCAGCGGACGGCTTCGCCGAGCGGGTGCGGGAGCTCACCGGCGGCCTGGCGGTGGCGTTCGACTTCGCCGGGGTGCCGGCCGTGCGCGAGCAGGCACTGACCGTTCTCGGACGAGGCGGAAAGCTCGTCCTCGCCGGGATCGCCAACAAGCCGATCACCATCGGGTCGGACAGCTTCTTCAACTACCTGGAGCTGTCCATCCACGGTCACTACGGCTCGGACGCCTCGCACGTGGAGGAACTGGTCCGGCTGGCCGGTCAGAAGCGCCTCGATCTGGCCGCCTCGATCAGCGACGTGGTGCCGCTCGCCGAGGCGCCGGCCGCGGTCGAGCGTTTGCAGCGCAAGGAGGGCAATCCGATCCGCTTGATCCTGAGGCCCTGATTCCCGGAGGACCCACGCGGGCCGCGAGTGGAGCCACCCGTCGCGGTCCGCACGCTTCAGCCTAGCCTCCTAGGACGCCTGGTTTTGGCACTTGGTTGGGCGGTTGGTCGGGCCGTTTGTTGGGCCGTTTGTTGGGCCGTTTGTTGGGCCGTTTGTTGGGCCGTTTGTTGGGCCGTTTGTTGGGCCGTTTGTTGGGCCGTTTGTTGCGGCCTAGCCTCCTAGGACGCCTGAAGGCCTCCCAGTGGACTTCGTTGATGTCCGGGGTGTGTACGGTGCTTGACCGGGCATCGACGAGGGGGAGTTCGTGATGCGGGGGAAACTTGCGGTCGCCGGTGGTGTGCTGCTGCTCGCCGTGGCCGGGTGCGGGGGCGGTGACGCGGATACCGGATCGGGTCTGGCCGATCCGGTGGGGCGGGGGTTTCCGATCGTGACGCCGCCTTCGGGGTCGCAGCCGTCGTCGTCGAGTGAGTTGTCGCCGATCCCGGTGGAGGAGACTGCGGGGGCGGCCGGCATGGGACCTGCGGGCACGGGGACCGCGAGGCCCTCGGCAACGCCGGGTGCGGTGGGGGCGCCGTCCCGGTCGGACGCGGCGGTCACCCGGCCGGCCGCTGAGGCGCCGTCTCCTTCGCCTGCGGTCATCAGCGGGTATTCGGCCTGCTCCGAGAAGGGCGGGGTGGCCCTCACAGCGACTTTCGCCGATGGGTACGACTATCGGCACGTCTTCCTCGACACCGACGGTGATCCGTCCACGGGGTATCGGGTGGACGGGGTCGCGGGTGGGTTCGGCGCGGAGTACATGATCGAGGACGATGGTCTGTTCAAGTCGTCCGGGGCGGACTGGTCGTGGAAAGAGGTCGGCGGGGGCGGGCCGCTCGTGTCGGAGGACGCGGGGACGTACCGGTGGCGGGTCAAGCCCGCCTACGCCGGTGACGAGGTGGTGTTCGGCGCGGCCACGGACGGCGGGGACGAGGTGACGTCGCCGGTGGTGCCGGTCGAGGCCTGCTGACGGTTCCTCGTGCCCTTCGTGCGGCCGGCGCCGTCTCCGGGCCGGGGCGGCACGGGCGGGCGCGGTGTCAGGCTCTGGTCAATGCAGGCCGGGGCGGGCCCGTCGTCAGCTCGGCGGCCAGGGTGCGCATCGTGCCGGTGACCTCGCCGGAGTGGGTCTTCAGGTCGCGGAGGAGGTCGGGGGCGGCCTCGGGATGCCGGTGGGCGCGGTCCTCCAGGTCGGCGCAGATCGCGGCGAACTCGTTGGCGCCCAGCGTCGACGAGGAGCCCTTCAGGCCGTGCGCGAGGCGGGCCAGGGTGCGGGTGTCGCCGGCGGTGGCGGCATGCTCCATCCTGCCGAGCACGCCGGGCAGCCGGTCGGCGAAGTTGCCGAGGATCCCGGCCAGCCGCTCGCGGTCGTCCGGGACGGTGCCGGCGATCGCATCGACGCAGGCCCGGATGCTCGCGGGCTCGGTCAGATCAGGCCCCGGCTGAGGACCGAGACCCGCCAATCGTACGTCGGCGTGCGCGGCGGCGGCCGCCAGCACGACATCGAGGTCCGTCTCGTCGATGGGCTTCGCGAGGAAGCCGTCCATGCCGGCGGTCCGGCTCGCCTTCCGGTCGTCGACCAGGGCGTTCGCGGTGAGCGCGACGATCCGCGGTGCGCCGTGCGGGGGCGGGTCGGCGCGGATCAGGCGGGTCGCGTCGAGACCGTCGAGGACCGGCATCTGCACGTCCATGAGCACCAGGTCGTACCGGGTCCGCATGACGGCCTCGACCGCCGCCTCGCCGTCGTCCACCATGTCCACCCGGTGACCCCGGCGTTCGAGCAGCAGCTGGGCCACCCTCTGGTTGACCGGGTTGTCCTCGGCCACCAGCACCAGCAGGGAACGGGCATGGTCGGCGGGACCCGGCGCGCTCGGGACTCCGGCGTACAGAATCGGCCTTTGATCTTGAACCTCACCCAGCCGCAGCGTCACCGCGAAGGTCGACCCGTGCCCCGGCTGGCTGTCCGCCGTGATGCCGCCGTCCATCTTCTCGGCGAGGCGCTGGCTGATCACGAGGCCGAGGCCGGTGCCCTCGTAGCTGCGCGCGGTCGAGGCGTCGACCTGGCTGAAGGGAAGGAAGAGACGGCCCATGCGATCTGCGGGAATGCCGATCCCGGTGTCGCGCACGGCCAGCCGGATCGCGATCCTCCCGTGCTCGCGCGCGGCGAGATCCGGCGCCGCCGAGACCGCCACCGTGACGGCGCCGTGCTCGGTGAACTTGACCGCGTTACCGAGAAGGTTCACCAGGATCTGCCGGATCCGGGCCTCGTCGCCGCTGACCACTTCCGGACAATCGGGGGCGAAGTGGCTGGACAGGTGCAGGCCCTTCGCGTCGGCCGTGAGCGCCACCAGGTTCATCGCCTGCTGCACGCACGCCCGCAGCGCGAACGGCTGCTCGTCGAGCGCCAGCTCGCCCGCCTCGATCTTGGAGAAGTCCAGCACGTCGTTGATGATCACGAGGAGCGAGGCGCCGCTCGCGTGCACGGTCTCCACCAGCTCCCGCTGGCGCTCGTCGAGATCCGTCTCCATGAGCAGGCCGGTCATGCCGATCACGGCGTTCATCGGCGTACGGATCTCGTGGCTCATGGTCGCCAGGAACGCCGACTTCGCCGCGGTGGCCGCCACCGCCTCGTCGTGGGCCTCCAGGATCGCGCTCATCGACGCGTTCACGGCCTGCGCCATCTGCGCCAGCTCACGGGGCGACGTGACCTCGGCGCGCCGCGTCAGATCACCCTCGACCACCCGCTGCGCCGCCGCCGTGACCTGCCCGGCCGGCTCGGTGATCCGCCTGGTGATCCAACGGGCGCAGAGGGCCACCAGGACCGCCGTGGCCACCACGGACCAGAGGATCAGCCAGCGGGTGTTCTGGGCGCTCGCCCGGCTCTCCGCCAGCTTGCGCTCGAGCTGCGTCCGCTCGTGCTGGTGCATCTCGTTCACCAGCGGGAAGATCTGCCCGGCGTCCACCTCCGAGGCGTCCACCTTCTCCTGGATCTGATCCAGCAGCACCTGATGCGTCATGTCCCCGCCGGTGTCCGCGCGAACGTCGGCCAGACGCTGATCGACAGTCGCCCTCGTCTGCCGGAACGCCTCGGTCCACTGCGCCGTCGGCGGGTCCGGGCGACTGAGCGACACCCGGTCGAGCGCCCCGATCGCGTCGCCGAGCCCACCGATCCCCGCGAGCAGCACGTGCGAGTCGCGCATCGGCTCCTGGCCGGCCACCAGCGTGCCGATCCGGGCGTAGGCGCTGAACCCGACGACGGCGAGCGCCGCCAGGGCCAGGGCGAAGCCGGCCGCCAGCATCCGGCCCACGGTCCACCGGGACATGAGATCCACTCTAGGTCGCGGCGGTGGGCATCCGGGTGGGTTATCACTCGGCCCGCCGATCCGCGCCCTACCGTGAGGTGGTGACCTCGGTGCTGGTGGTGGACGACGACCCGACGATCCTGCAGATCGTGGAGGCGGTGCTGCGGTCCGGCGGGCTCGACGTCGCCACGTGCGGTTCGGGGCGGGACGGGCTGGAGGCGGCTCATGAGCGGGTGCCGGACTGTGCCGTGCTCGACGTCGGCATGCCCGGCATCTCCGGACTCGAGGTGTGCCGCGCGCTGCGCGACGACGAGTCGACGGCCGACGTGCCGATCCTGCTGCTGACCGGGCGCGGGCAGTGGCTCGACGTGGCGGCCGGGTTCGACGCGGGCGCCGACGACTACCTGGTGAAGCCGTTCACGGCGCAGGATCTGCTGCTGCGGGTGGAGGCGTTGACGGCGCCGGCGCAGGGGTGACACGAAAGACTTACGGATGTTCTGATCATGCTCCACGCCTAGTAGTCTCAGGCCTATGGATGATCAGATATCTACGGGATGGGGCAGGCGGGTCGTCGAGTTCTGTGAGGCGCTCGGGATTCCGCTGCCGCCGCCGTTGACCGAGGAACAGAAAGCAGAGATTCGCCGGAAGGATCGCGAGGCCGACGAGCGGGCCAGGGTGATCTACGCCCGCCGGAGAGCCGGCGAGCCGTGACCGATCGGCGGCCGAGGGTCCTGGACGCCTCGGCGTTGGTCGAGCTGTGCCAAGGCAATCCCGACCTGCTGGGGCGCCTCGACGACATCGAGGGTGAATACGTCTTCGCCGTTCCGACCGTGGCGATCGCCGAGGCGCAGGCGGTCATGGCGCTGACCTCAACCTCATGGGAAGTCGTGATCGGTCGGCCCCAGGTCTCCGAGCTGCCGCTGTCCGCTCTGGCGGCGGTCGATGCCGGTGACATCGCGCGGGCCAGGCTCCTCCATCACCCGGTGCACACCGCGTTGATCGGGCCGCTGATGGTCGGCCATGTGATCCGCGAGGCCAAGGTGATGGGCGGCGTGGTGATGACCCGTGTTCCCGAGGCGTACGGAGCCTACGACGTCTCGATCACGGTGATCGAATAGTCGTCAGCCGGTGCCGGTGAAGCGTCGTCGGCAAAGCGGGCTCCTGCGGATCGGCCAGCGGCCACAATGCGAACATGAGCAAGGTAACGGGGCGAAGCCGGGCCAACGGCCGCATTCGGTGGATCGGCGCCGGGATCGTCCTGGTGGGCGCGGTCGCCGCGGGCGTGACGCTCGCGGTCGCCCGGGACGACGAGGCGGCGACCACGGCCCGGCTCGTGACCGTGGCGGCGGATCGGGGTGCGGTGACGCTCGACGTCGCCACCACCGGGACGGTGGAGCCCGCCACCACCCGGAGTCTGTCGTTCGCCGTGGCGGGGACCGTCGAGTCGATCGCGGTCCGGGCCGGGAACCGGGTCGCCGAAGGGGATGAGCTCGCCCGCCTCGACGACGTGGACGCGGCCGAGGACGTGAGCGACGCGCAGACCAAGCTCGCCGAGGCCCAGGCGCGGCTGACCGAGGCCCGGGAGAGCGCGGCGATGGCTACGGCCAGTGCCACGGTCTGCGCGGTGGAGACGCGGACCGGGGGACCCGTGGTGGCCGGCCGGGCGGCGGCCGAGCCGATGCCCGCGCCGAAAGCGGCCGTCCCGACGACGGTGGCGCCGGCGCAGGCCGGGGGAGCGCAGGTCGGAAGAGCGCAGGCCGGGAGAGCGCAGGCCGGGGGAGCGCAGGCCGGAAGAGCGCAGGCCGGAAGAGCGCAGGCCGGGGGAGCGGCGGCCGGGGGAGCGGTGGCGGAGAGCCCGCAGCCGGCGGAGGGGGCGCGGGCGGTAGCGGGGGCCGCGGCCGCGGCGGCGCTCTATGGGGGACGGATCGCGCAGGCCGGAGACGGAATCGGACCGATTGCGGACGTGGCTGAAGCCGGCGCGCCCATGGCCCAGGCTGAGGAACTGCAGGCCGCCGCGACCGCGGCCACCGTCTGTGCCACCCAGGGATATCCGGGCAGCGGCAACGATCAGGTCCTCACCGCCGAGCAGGCCGTCAACAACGCCGAACTCTCGCTCGTCAAGGCGCGGGAGGCCCTCGACGGCACCGTGATCAAGGCGCCGATCGCCGGCACCGTCCTCACCGTCGGCGGAAGCGTCGGGGACCAGGTCAAGGGCGGGTCGACGTTCGTCGGGCTGGCCGACACGTACGACATGCAGGTGTCCGCCGAGTTCCCCGAGGCCGACGCCGGATCGCTGGCGAAGGGGCAGGCCGGCACGGTGACGCTCGCCGACTCCGACGCGTCGTACGAGGCCAAGGTGGTCCAGGTCGACCCGGTCGGCACCTCCGACGGCACGCTGGTCCGGTACGGGGTGCTGCTCGCCTTCACGGCCGCGCCGGAGGGGCTGCTCGTCGGGCAGAGCGCTCAGGTCCGGGTGCGCACCGGGGAGGTGGCGGAGGTGCTGCGGGTGCCGTCCACCTCCGTACACGACATCGCCGGTGAATCGGGGACCGTGCGCATCGCGGGCGGCGCGGACCGGACCGTCACGGTCGGGCTGCGCGGCGACCAGTACACCGAGATAACCGACGGACTGGCCGAGGGCGAACAGGTCGTGCGGTCCTGGTGATCTCGCGGACAAGGCTGCGAGAACCGGACAGAATGCAGATGTGAAAGCGATTCGCCGTCCCAGTACGGCCGTGAACGCCCTGCTGGCACTGCTGATCGTCGGCGCCGCGTTCTGGGGCTGGACGCTGCTGACGGACACCGGCTCGGACACCGGGGCGAACGCGTCGGGCGTGCGCACCCTCACCGTCGAGCAGGGCACCGTCACGAGGACGGTCGAGGCGGACGGCAGCGTGGCGAGCGCGTCGACGGCGACCGCCACGTTCGGCACCGCGGGCACGGTCACCGCGATCAAGGTGAAGGTCGGCGACAGGGTGACGTCCGGGCAACTGCTGGCGCAGGTGGACGCCACCGGCGCGGAGCGCTCCCTCGGCCTGGCCGAGGCGAACCTGGCCGCCGCCCGGGACGCGCTCGGCCGGGCGCAGGCCGCCGGCACCGACACGAGCAGCGCCACGAACGAGGTCACCCAGGCGGAACTGGCCGTCGACGAGGCGGAGGCGGCGGTCGCCGGCACCCGGCTGACCGCGCCGATGGCCGGGACCGTGACCGCTGTCAACGGCACGCTCGGCGGCCCGAGCAGCACCTCCGGGCAGGACGCGAGCGCGGGCTTCGTCGACATCGCGGACCTCGGCAAGCTTCAGATCACCGCGGCGTTCGCCGAGGCCGACGCCACCGAGCTGAAGGAGGGCCAGTCCGCCACGGTCACCTGGAACGCCCTCCAGGGCGCCGAGACCACCGGCCGGGTGATCGCCGTCGACCCCACCGCGACGACCGAGAACGGCGTGGTCACGTACGGGGTGACCGTCTCCCTGCCGAACCCTCCCGGCGGCGCCAGGCCCGGCCAGACCGTGACCGTCTCGGTGATCACCGGCAACGTCGAGAACGCCGTCCTGGTCAACTCCGCGGTCGTGAGCACCGCAGGGAACCGGCACACGGTCACGGTCCTCGGTGTGGACGGCGAGCAGGAGTCCCGGCCGGTGCAGGTCGGACTCGAGGGCGATGACGCGTACCAGATCACCTCAGGTCTCACCGCAGGTGAGCGAGTGATCGTCCCGACCGTGACCACCTCCTCGGCCTCGACCACCCCGCGACAAGGCGGAATCGGCGGCGGTGGAGGCGGCGCCCCACCGGGTGGGCGCTGACCATGGCGGTCCTGGACGTCCGCGACCTCACCAAGATCTACGGCGGCGGCGAGACCGCGGTGCGCGCCCTCGACCACGTGTCGCTGGAGGTCGAGCGCGGTGAATACGTGGCGATCATGGGTTCGTCCGGATCCGGCAAGTCCACCCTCATGAACGTCCTGGGTTGCCTCGACGTGCCGACGACCGGCACCTACCTGCTGGACGGCGTGGACGTGAGCCGGCTCGCCGACGCGCAGCTCGCGCTGGTGCGGAACCGGCTCATCGGGTTCGTCTTCCAGGCGTTCAACCTGATCCCGCGGACCAGCGCCGCCGCGAACGTCGAGCTGCCCCTCGCCTACTCCGGGATGCGCGCCGCCGAACGCCGCCGCCGCGCCCTGTTCAGCCTCGATCTGGTCGGTCTCGCCGACCGGGCCGACCACGAGCCGCATCAGCTCTCCGGCGGTCAGCAGCAGCGCGTCGCGGTCGCCCGCGCCCTGGTCACCGAGCCGGCGCTGCTGCTCGCCGACGAGCCGACCGGCAACCTGGACAGTCACGCCACCGAGGAGGTGCTCAGCGTGTTCGACGACCTGAACGCGGCCGGCCGCACCATCGTGCTGATCACCCACGAGGACGACGTGGCGGCGCACGCGGATCGGGTGGTGCGCCTCCTGGACGGCCGGATCATCTCCGACGCGCACCGGGAGAGCGTGAGGCACGCGGCATGAATCTCCCCGAGATCGTACGGTTCGCGCTCCGTGGCATCGGCGCCGACAAGCTGCGCTCGGCGCTCACCATGCTCGGCATCCTGATCGGCGTCTCCGCGGTCATCCTGCTGGTCGCCGTCGGCAACGGCTCGGCGCGGGCCGTCACCGAGCGGATCGAGGCGCTCGGCACCAACACGCTGACCATCATGGGTACGAGCCGAGGATCCGGTTTCGACGACGAGGTGGCGGAGGCGCTCGACGATCCGGTGCTCGCACCCGACGTGGAATCCGTGTCACCGGTGGTCAGCACGTCGGCGACGCTCACGTACGAGGGCGCCGACCACGCGATCGGCTCGTTCGTCGGCACCACGCCGGGCTGGTTCACCGCCTCCGACTTCCCGGTCGCGACCGGCGCCGCCTTCACCGCCGACGACGAGGCGCAGGCCCGCCGGGTCGTCGTGATCGGCCGGACCGTGGCCGAGGAGCTGTTCGGCGGCGTCGACCCGGTCGGCGCGCAGGTCACCGTCGGCGGCGCGCTGTTCACCGTGGCCGGGGTGCTGGCCGAGAAGAGCTCGTCCGGATTCCAGGACGCGAACGACACCGCTGTCGCGCCGATCAGCGCGGTCCGGCAGGTGCTCGCCGGGTACGGGCCGCTCAGCTCGATCCTGGTGGAGTCGCGGAGCCCCGAGACGGTCGCCGCCGCCCAGTCCCAGATCGCCACGATCCTGAACCGGCGGATGGACTCCGGCGCGTACCGGATCCAGAACGCGTCGCAGCTGCTCGAGACGCAGACCGAGACCGCCGGCACGTTCACGACGCTGCTCGGCGCGGTCGCCGCGATCAGCCTGCTCGTGGGCGGCATCGGGATCACGAACATCATGCTGGTGACGGTCACCGAACGTACCCGTGAAATCGGCATCCGGAAAGCACTGGGCGCGCCCCGCCGGGTGATCCTCGGCCAGTTCCTCGTCGAAGCGACGCTGCTGAGTGTTATCGGTGGAGGTCTGGGCGTCGCGGCCGCCGTGATCGGCAGCCGCTTCGAGATCGCCGGCGTGCGGCCGGTGATCGTGCCCAGCTCGGTCGCGCTCGCCCTGGGCGTCTCCGTGCTCATCGGACTGTTCTTCGGTGGGCTGCCCGCCGCCCGCGCCGCCCGGCTCCGGCCGATCGACGCCCTGCGCTACGAGTGAGGACCGATCCGTGCCTTCTCCCCCTTCTCCTCCCGATGACGACACCGCGGTGCTGCCGCGCACCTCCTCCGCGGACGAGGATCTGAGCAGCGCGATCGCGGCGGCCGCCCCGAAGCGCTGGTGGAACCGGACCACCCTGGCCCTGCTCGGCCTGGTCCTGGCGATCGGCGGCTTCCTCGGCGGCGTGCAGGCCCAGGAGCGCTGGGGGGAATCCTCCGCGCCCGCCTCCCCCCGCCCCGCCGGCAGCGTCGCGCCCGGCGGCGGGATGCGCCAGAGCCCCGGCACGTCGGGAACGGTCAAACTGGTCGACGGGACGACGCTCTACGTGCAGACCGCGGAGGGCGAGACCATCACCGTACGAACGACCGACACCACCGCGGTGAAGCTCGCGCAGACGACGACGCTGGACCAGCTGACCACCGGCCAGCAGGTGACCGTCCAGGGCGCCACCGACGCGGACGGCATCGTCACCGCGACCACGGTGACCGCCGGCTGACGCTCATTCCCCCACGTAGCGCAGCAGTTCCGCACGTTCGGTCGGCGGCGTGCCCCGGTGTTCGAGATAGCTCGCGACGGCTTTCGCGAGCACCGCCTGATCCATGTCGGGACGGCCGTCGATGAGCCGGATCAGGTCGGAGGGCTCCACGCTGTCCCAGGCCAGATATTCGTAGTCCGTCAAGGTGTCGAGAAGTTCCGCGACGAGGTCGTCACTCACGTGCTTCCCCGCGAATTCCCGCACCATCTCCGGCGCGCTCCTCGCACTGCCGACGTCATCGGATTCCCAGGTCAACTCCGACAGTGCTTTCAGCCGGGGATCGTCGTGCAGGCGGGAGGACTTCTCCAGGAGGATGGAACCGAGCGGCTCCCTGCTCGCCCGATCTCTCGCCAGAGTCAGATACCGGGTGAGGAACCCGGCCAGGTCGCGGTGGACCGGCGCCTCGTCCCGCCACCAATCCTCGCTCGCCAGTCCGGCGTCGGCCGGCAGCGGTGACGGGGCCAGCCGGAAGTCAGGGCTGACGAAACCGTCCTCCACGGTGGTGAAGGCCAGGCCGGCGATCTCGGTCGGCCAGATCGAATCGCCGAGGACGCCGTGCGTCCTCCGGGCCAGCTTGCCTTCGACGGCGTTCACGGCCCCGGCGGATCCGACCGACGCGAGCCCTCCGCGAGGGCCGCGAAGGTGTGCCGGATCAGATCCAGGGTGGCTTCGAAACCGCGCGCCGGGGTCGGCAGCGGGAACGAGCCTTTGCGGATCTCGCGGGTGAGGCCGTCCGTGCCACGGCCGGTGATCAGTTCGCGCTCGGCCGGGCTCAGGTCCAGCTCACGGTAGAGGTCGGCGGCCACCGCCTCGAACGCGTCGAAGAACGCGGACAGGCCGAGCGTCGTGTGGGCCGCCTCCAGTAGTTCCAGATGCGGCTTTCCGGCATTGCTCTTGATCCGTCCGGCGACGGTGTCGGTGATCTGACGGATCTGTGAGATCAGCTCGGTCTTCGGGTCGATGAGGGCGAGGGATCCGAATGCGGTGAAGGGCGCCGCTGCCAGCAGAAAGCCGCCGAGAGCCCGGTCCAGCCGGGCGATGCGGGCGTCGTCGCGGGCGACGATGCGCAATGCTTCGGCATAGGTCATCGGCGCGATGCGGTTCACGGAACCGACCCTGGCAGTGGCTCGGATCCATTGTCAACGTGCCGTGTTCCCGGCGTTTCTCGCGGTGGTTGGTAGCGTCGTACAACACATCGCCGGTGGGGGAGGGGGAACATGGACTCCGTGGATCTTCCCGGCTGCTGTCCTCGCGCGGAGCTCGGGATCGCGGTCGTGGGGCGGTCATCGGATGCGGTCACCGTGGCGGTGCGCGGGGAGATCGACATGGACAACGGGGAGCATCTGCGGCACGTGCTGCTGGGGGTGCTCGAGGCGGTGCCGAAGGTGCTGTGCGTCGACATGTCCGGGGTGACGTTCCTCGGCTCGGTGGGGTTGCGGGTGCTCGTCGAGTGCCATACGACGGCGCAGGACCGGGCCCGTCAGCTGGTGCTGGAGGACGTGCGGGAGTGGGAGCGGAGGGTCATCGCCATGGCCGGGCTGGACGAGCTGTTCGAGTTCCGCGGTTCCTGACTCACGACCGCCGGCCGCGGTACCGGCGGATCATGACGTAGGCGACCGCCACCGCGAAGGCGTCCACCGTGATCAGCAGGCCGGGCCAGCTGAAGAGCAGCATGACCAGCGGCACGGCCAGGAACAGCAGGATGCAGAGCACTGCCACGGTGGGAAAGGGCACGTCCGGCGCGGGCGGCTCGAACTGGCGTTCCAGGTCGGCGAGGATGCGGCGGTCTCGATCGGAAAGCATCGATGGACTCCCGGGAGTCTTCAATGGTGAGTGCTTACCCGATTTCGGCCGCCGCAAACCTCACGGACGGGTGAAGCGCAGGACCTCTCCGCCCCGGGCGCCGGTGATCTCGCCGCCGTCGACCGCGACGACGCCGTTGACCAGCACGGTGTCCACGCCGGTGGCGAGCTGCCAGGGCCGCTCGTAGGTGGACCGGTCGATGATCCGGTCCGGGTCGAGGACCACCAGGTCGGCCGCCGCGCCGACCGCGATGCGGCCACGGTCGCCGAGCCGGGTCCGGCCGGCCGGCCGGCAGCGTCGTCGACTTGCGGACCGCCTCCTCCAGGGTGAGCACGTGCTCCCCTCGTACGAAATGGCCCAGAGCGCGAGCGAAAGTCCCGAAGCTGCGGGGATGCGGGGTGCCGATGCCGGAGGCATCGAGAACCCACCCGTCGCTGGCGACCGCCGACAGCGGAGACGCGAGCACCGCCCGGACGTCCTCCTCGGCCATCGCGTGGTTGACGATCGCGACGTCGCCGTTCCCGGCCAGCACCGCGATCACCACGTGGGCCGGCTCCATGCCGGTCGCCGCGCCGATCTCGGTGAGCGAGCGGCCCGCCTGCTCCCGGAACGGGCCCGGACCCAGTTCGGCCAGCACGATCCCGGCCGGGTCGATGTCGCGGCCGAAGCGCTCGCGCAGGCCCTCGACCACCCGCGCGCGCTCCTCCGGGGTCGGCGAGGCGTCGCGCCACGGCGGGGGCGCCGCCTTCGAGCGCCCACGCCGGGAGGCGCGAGGCCAGGGAGGTGCTCGATGCCGTGTACGGGTAGACGTCGCAGGCCACGTCCAATCCGGAGGCCCGGGCGTCACCGATCATCGCGAGGGCCTGCCGGGCCTTGCCGTGGTTGCCGGGCCCCATGCTCTTCAGATGCGAGATCTGGAGCCGGGCGCCGGCCGCGCGCGCCGTCTCGATCGCCTCGGTGATCGCTTCGAGGACGTGGTCGGTCTCGTTGCGGATATGAGTGGAGTAGAGGAGGCCGTGGCGGGCGGCCGTTCGCACCAAGTCCACTATTTCCGCGTTCGAAGCGAAAAGCCCGGGCGGATAGATGAGCCCGGTCGAGAAGCCGAGAACCCCCTGAGCGGCGGCGCGTTCGAGGACCGCCGCTGCATCCACCCGACCACCGGCAGGCCGACCAGCAGCGACACCGCCACGAGCGGCAGCGCGCCGTAGATCAGGTATTGCGGGTATCCGGCGCCGGCTGCCGACATGATCGCCACGTCGGAGCCGGCGAACGGCGCGAGCGCCCGAACGAGGTCACCACCGGCCCGCGCCCGTCGACCAGCCCGACGCAGGCCCGCACGATCACGTCGGCCACCCGGGTCCGGCGCATCACCTCGCCGACCGCCGCGCCCAGCACGATGATCACACCGATCAGCGTGACCTGGTTGCCGGCCGACGCGACCGCGAGCGAGCCCAGCTCGCCGGGGGAGGGCAGCAGCACGAGCAGCGCCGCGAGGGTGCTGACCACGGCGGCCGGCAGCATCGGACTCTTCCGGGTTTCCTCGAGCGTCGTCACACCAGGCCTCCGCCGGCCAGGAGGGCGGCGAGCAGGGCGATGCGCTCACCCACGCCGGACGACGAGACCCATTCGGTACGGGCGTGAGCACCGCCGCCGCGCGGCGCCAAGCCGTCCACGGTCGGCACGCCGAGGGCGCCCGTCGTGTTCGTGTCGGCGGCGCCGTCGGCGGGCCGGCCGTCGATCTCCTGACCGATTCCGGCCGCGATCGCCCGGATCCGTGCCAGCAGCGGCGCGTCCGGGGCCGGCTTCCAGGTCGGCCGGTGCGACAGCAGGTCCGCCGTCACCCGCGCCTTCTCCCGGACCGGCCGCAGCGACCGCAGCAGGCCGATCACCGCCTCCTCGTCCGCCGGGTCGGTGAACCGCAGCCCCAGGTCGGCGTGGGCCTTCCCGGCCACGACGTTGGTCCGCCCGCCACCGGCGATCGTCCCGACGTTGAGCAGGACCGGCCGCTCCGCGACCCCGGCGCGGACCCGCAGGAGCTGATCGACGAGCTCGTCGATGGCGTTCGCGCCGGCGTCCGGGTCGAGCGCCGCGTGCGCCTCCACCCCGGTCACCGCGATGCGGGCGCGGGTGCTGCCGCGCCGGCCGGTCTTGAGGTCGCCGCCCGGGTGCGGCGGTTCCAGGCCGAGCACCGCGGCGGCCCGCGCGGCCTCGGAGCGCACCAGGTCACCGGCGGTCGGTGAGCCGATCTCCTCGTCCGCCACCACGATCACCCGGATCTCCGGGTGCGGCCGGCCGGCCAGCCGCCGGGCCGCTTCGAGGAGGGCGGCGAGGCCGGCCTTCGTGTCGTACACGCCGGGGCCGCGGATCACGTCGCCCTCGGCGGTCCACGGCATGGTCGCGAGCGTGCCGACCGGCCACACCGTGTCGTAGTGGCTGAGCAGCAGGAGGGGGCCGCCGGTCGCACTCGCGCCGCCGCCGGGCGAGGCGGGCAGGGTCCAGAGCAGGTGGTCTCCGGTCGGGTGCGCCTCGCGGGCGACCGTGAACCCGGCGCCGGCCGCGTCCGCCTCGAGCACCTCGGCCAGGGCGGCAAGCGCTCGCGAGTCGCCGGTGGGCGACTCCAGCAACGTGTACCGGTGCAGCGCTTCAAGAGCGGTGGCTGACATATGCGAAACCTAAGTTGCACCATGAGCGTTGTCAACGAGCGGATTTGCGGCCAAGATGACCGACATACGTTCGCTATCTTTGACTGGAGGAGATCATGGTGACGATCCGTGACCTGGCCGGTCTCGTCGAGTGGACGGCGGCCTCGGCGCTCTACCGGTCGGTGTTCGGATACACCGGACCCGAGTGGGGCCTCAGCCCGCGGCTGCTCGCGGCGCTGCGGGAGAACGCCGGCACCGTGATCGGCGCGTTCGGCGCGGACGGCACGCTGATCGGGTTCTGCTACGGGTTCACCGGGGTCGAGGCCGGCGAGATCTACCACTACAGCCAGGCCGCGGTGGTCGCCCCGGCCGCGCAGGGTCTCGGCGTCGGGCGCCTGCTGAAGCAGGCGCAGGCGCGTGCGGCGCGGGCCACCGGGGCGCGCTCCATGAGGTGGACCTTCGATCCGTACGCCCTCCGTAACGCTCATTTCAACTTCACGGTGCTGGGCGCCACGGGGATCCGTTTCCTGCCCGACTTCTACGGCGAACCCGGGACGGACCGGATCCTCGTGGAATGGGGCCTGGAGAGCGGGGCTGCCACTCGTACAAAATCCTCGGACTCTCCTGACTCGAAGAATTGGCTGATGGCCCCCGCGAGTGACCGATTCGCGGCGCCCGAGCCGCAGGATCGCCGCCGGTTGCGGCGGCAGTTGATGGACCGTTTCGCGGCCGGAAGCCGGCTGGCCGGCGTGGCCCGGACCGGCGACGGAGTGGCCTACACGTTCGAGAATGGCTCCTCGTGAACTCCTCTCCCTCCGAGCGCTTCGACCGCAACGTTCAGCGGCGGTCCGCGCAGGTGCTCAAGCAGCGCGTTCTGGAACAGCAGCGGGCCGAATTCGAGAAGGCGCTCGCCTGGGCGGCCGAACAGGACGCCATCGAGCGCGCGGCCGCTCTCATCGTGTCGGCGCGGCGCCGTTTCCTGCTCGGCTACGGAAAGTCGCACAGCTACGCCTCGCTGCTCGCCGCCGACATGAGCGCCGGCCTCTCCGGGGTGCATCTCGTCGACGGCGCGGCGCTGCGGTCGATCGACGTGCTCAGCGACATCCGGCAGGGTGACCTGCTGGTGGCCGTGTCGATGGCGCGCTACCGGCGGGAGACGGTCGAGATCGCGGCGGCCTACGCGCGGCACGGCGGCGACCTGATCCTGGTGACCGACGCCGAGGACGCGCCGCTGTCGTCGATCGCGACGACGAGCATCGTCATCGGTTCGGAGAGCGCCTCCTATGCGAATTCGCCGACCTCGGTCGTGCTCGCCCTGCACCTTCTCGCGACCCTGACCATCGCCAGTTCCAAGGGCGCCGGACGCCGCCTCCGGGAACGCGACGCCCTCGCCGCGGAACTCGGCCTCTACACGGAAGAATCATGACTCGGATCGCGCACGTCTCCCTGCGGCGGGTACGCCTGCCGCTGGTCCACGAATTCCAGACCAGTTCGCACGCGAAGCGGTTCCTCGAGCACATCCTGGTGCGGTACGAGAGCACCGGCGGCGCGGTGGGCTGGGGTGAGATCGCGTCGCCGAGCGGGCCGTTCTATTCGGCCGAGACGGTGTCGTCGTGCTGGGCGGTGGCCCGGGACTTCCTCATCCCGATCGTCCGCGCCACGGAATGGGACCACCCGGCCGCGTTGGCCGGCGCCATGGCGAAGGTGCGCGGCAACCACTTCGCCCGGGCCGGATTCGACATGGCCGCCTGGTCGCTGTTCGCGGCCGCCTCGGACGTGCCGCTGGCCGCGGCGCTCGGCGGGACGCGTGCCCGCGCCGAGGCGGGCGTGTCGCTGGGCATCGAGCCCACCATCGACGCGCTGCTGGAGCAGGTGGCGTCCCGGGTGGCCGAGGGATACCGGCGCGTCAAGCTGAAGATCGCGCCGGGCTGGGACGTCGAGCCGGTCCGCGCCGTGCGCGCGGCCTTCCCGGACGTGCCGGTGCACGTGGATGCCAACGGGGCGTATTCCGAGTCGGACATCGCGGTCTTCTCGTCGTTGGACGAGCTGGGACTGCTCATGATCGAGCAGCCGTTCGCGCCGCGGGCCCTCGTGGCGCACGCCGCGCTGCAGTCGAGGCTGCGGACGCCGATCTGCCTCGACGAGACGGTCGAGGACGTGGACGACCTGGTCACCGCGTTGCGCCTCGGTGCGGGTCGCGTACTCAACATCAAGGTCTCCCGGATGGGAGGTCTCACGCATGCCCTGCGCGCCCACGACGTGGCTCGCGCCGAGGGTGTGCCGGTGTGGTGCGGCGGCATGCACGAGTTCGGGATCGGCCGGGCCGCGAACGTCGCGCTCAGCTCGCTGCCCGGCTTCACGCTACCGTCGGACGTGTCCGGCTCGGACAAGTACTACGCGCGCGACGTCACCACCCGCCCGATCGTCTGCGCGGACGGCTGGGTGGACGTGCCGTCCACGCCGGGGCTCGGATGGGAGCCCGACCGGGAGTTCATCGAGTCCATGACGGTCGACCGGGTGGACGTGTCGTAGGGTCGGCTCATGGCTCTCCCCACCGCAGCGATCACCGCGGGCTCCCTCATCGGCGGCTGGCAGGTCGCCCGCAGCACCGGAATCCGTCCGCTGGGCGGCGCGGTCCTGGCCGCCGGCGGCATCCTGGCCGGCCGGGAGTGGGCCCGCCGCACCAGCCCCGCCGTGACCGGCGCGCTGGTGGCGACGTATCTCGGCGCGTTCGGGCTGTCGCACCCGCTGGCCAGGAAGATCGGCGCGTGGCCGTCGGTGCTCGCCGTGTCGGCCGCGACGGCGGCGGCGTCCTACGTGCTCGCGGACCGGCGCTAGTCAGCTCCTCCAGAGGATGATGGGCTCGTTCTCGGCGGCGGCCGCCTGGAAGAGGGCGACCAGGTCGCCGTACGAGTCCTCCAGGTAGTCCAGCGCCAGGTCCTCGTCGCCGATCGCCTCCGGATAGGCGGTGGCGAGGGTCAGCTCGGCCGGATCGTAGTGCCGGGCCAGCGACGTGAACGGGGTACCGGACAGGAACCGGGCCGCGGCCGTCACCTGCTCCGCGGTGAGCAGGCGCGGAGCGTCCCGGCCCGGCGCGCCGGGGGCCAGCGGCTCACCGCCGGAGATCACGTCGACCGGCGGCGCCAGCTTCGACAGCAGGTGGCGCAGCCCGTCCCAGGCCTTGCCGGCGTCCAGGCCGCGGTCGTCCATTCGCAGGTCGTCGGCGTACTCGAGGGCCTCCGCCGGGGACTCCACGAGAAGGCCGCGGAGCTCGGCCAGCTCGTCCGGCCGCAGTCGGACATACGTGGTGATCACGCTCATGAGACTCGATCTCTCCCGTGGATGCCGGCGGTTCGCTGCCCGGCTTTCGCCGCTCAGCTTTTCGCTGCCCGGCGGGGCTGCCCGCAAGCGTGCTGGAGGCGGGCGGCCAGGTCAAGCGTGGATCTAGCGGGAGGGCCGCAGATAGCCGCGCAGGTAGGTGAGCGACTCCGGCAGATCCTCGCCGCGGCGTAGCTCGTCCACGTAGACCGCGATGTCGTACAGGGTCCAGCGGATCGGATAGAGATCCAGCGCGGTGTCCGAAATCGATCGGCCGGTCAGCTGCTCGTAGCGCCGCAGCACGAGGTCGTCGTCCCCGTCCGGCGCGGTCCCGGCCAGCTCGGCGAACCGCCGGGTCAGCATCCAGAGGTCGCGCTCGGCCGGGGCCACCGCCACGGTGTTCCAATCGATCAGGAAAAGACCCGATCCGGTACGCAGGAAGTTCCCTGGGTGGGGTTCCCCGTGGGTGACGACCCAGTCGGCCGGCTGCTCCGCCGCGAGCCGATCGTTGTCGGCCAGCCACCGGCGGACGTCGGACTCCCGGGCGGCCAGTAGCCGGCGGGTCTCCTCCGCGTACGGGCCGGCGTCCCAGGGCCGGTCCAGCTCGTTCAGCGCGGCCTCGAGCCGGTCCCGCTCCGGCACGTCGAGGTCGATCCGCGGCGCGACACCGGGATCGTCCATGCCGGCCCGATCGATCGCGGCGGTGGCGCCGTGCAGGCGGGCGAGCAGCTCGGCGATCTGCGGACGGTCGGCGGGGGGGCCACGGCGCGAAGTGCCCGGATTCGCCGTCGAGCAGCGGGTAGAGCGTCACGACGTACCGGGAAAGGAGCCGCCGCAGAACCGCCCCGGTCTCATCCGGCAGCGGGGCGAGGACGAAGTCGAGCCCGGAATCCTCGTGCAGCGAGAGCGCGGTGGCGAGCGAACGCCGGATCCGGTCGAGCTCGGCCTCCCGGCCGGCCGGGTCGAAACCGAGATCGTCGACCTTCACGAACCAGCGTCCCGCGACCGACCAGTGGTGGCTGCCCGCGCCCACCGGGAGGAAGACGACGTCCCGGGCCTCGACGCCCCAGCCCGCGCGCAGCGTCGCCAGCAGGTCGGTCTCGGACAGGTCGGGCGGCGGCTTACGCATGGGCGGCGATCCACTCGATCGCGGCCTCACCCTGCGCCGGCAGCACCGAGATGTGCCCGGCGCCCGGCGTGAGGCGCAGCTCGGCGTCCTTGATCAGCGCGGCCAGCCGGACACTGTGCGCGGCCGGGACCATGAGATCGGCCTCGCCGTGCGCCAGCAGCACCGGCGCCGTGATCGTGCCGGGGTCGAAGCCCCAGGGCCGGACGTAGGCGAGGTCGTCGTCGATCAGCGGGGCCGGACCGGCAGCGGCCGCGGGCTCGACGACCGAGCCGAACCAGCCCCACACGCCGTTCAAGGCGACCCAGTCCTCGGCCGTGAAGTCGACCTCGGTGACCGCCGGGTTCGCGGTGTAGGCCTCCTTCGCGGCCCGGCCGGCCGCCGCGGCCCTGAGCGAGGCGGCACTGCCCGGCCCCATCCCGGCGAACCAGTCCGAGCCGTCCTCCGTGCCCGCGGCGCCGGCTCGCGCCGGTCCCGCGGCGCTGGCTCGCGCCGGCTCGGCGGCGCCGGGCGCGGTGGGGAGGGCGGCGTCGCGGGGGGCCAGGCCGGCGATCGTGACGGCTGCGGTGACGCGGGTGGGGAGCAGGGCGGCGCAGGCGAGGGCGTGCGGGCCGCCGCCGGAGTGGCCCAGCACGGCGAAGCGCTCGATGCCCAGGGCGTCGGCCACCGCCGCGGCGTCGGTGGCCGCCGAGGCGACGGTGCGATCCGGGTTCGGCGCCGAACCGCCGTAGCCCGGCCGGTCGTAGGCGATGAAGCGGATCCCGGCGCGGCGGGCGGCCGGGAAGAGCGGGGCGGGCGGCGTACCGATGTTGGGGGTTCCGTGGTGCCACATGACGACCCGGTCGCCCTCGCCCCACGAGTAGGCGTGCAGGACCCGTCCGTTCGCCGATACATCGGTTTCGATCACCCGACCACAATAGGAAATTTCCCGTGGCGCGCTCCACATTTCCGGCGGCCGATGGCGTCTCGAGGGTGGAAGGGAGTGCCGGTGACGTTCGAGGAGTTTCTGGCCGCGCGGCTGGTCCCGCTGCTGCGGTACGCCACGGTGCTGGCCTGCGACCCGCACCTGGGCGAGGACATCGTGCAGGAGGTGCTCGCCCGCGCGCAGTCCCGCTGGGATCGGATCGCCGCCACGGACGTGCCCGAGGCGTACGTGAAACGCATGATCATCAACGAGCTGGCCTCCTGGCGGCGGCGCCGGGCCGCCCGGGTCGTGCCGCTGTCGCACGACGCCCTCGACGCCGTGGCGCACCCGTCCGGCGACGCCCAGTCCGAACTCGGCGAGCGGGACGCCATGATCCGGCGCATCGCCCGGCTCCCGGTGCGGCAGCGGATCGTGATCGCTTTGCGGTTCTACGAGGGACTCAGCGACCAGGAGATCGCCGACCTGCTCGGCTGCCGGCCCGCGACGGTCCGCAGCCACACGTCGCGCGCGCTGGCGAGCATGCGCGCCGACTTCCCCGCACCGACGACCCGGATCGGAGGCCGACGATGAATCTTCCCGTGATGTCTTCCCTGATCGGAGGCGGGCAGCCATGAACGAACAGAGCATCAGAGATGCGTACGAGGCGATCGCCGCGACGGCCGTCTCGCCCGAGCGGATACGCGCCCGCATCGGCGCCCGGGCCCGCGTGCACCGGCAGCGGCGGATGCTGCTGGCCGGCGCCGGGATGGCCACGGTCGCCGCCGCGGTGGGCGTGCCCCTGACTCTGCACGACCGGCGCGGTGAGTCCGAGCCACCCGCGCTCGGGCCGGTGCCCGAGGTGCCACTCCTGTACACGCCGGGATGGCTGCCGGACGGGGTGACGGAACGCTACCGGTCGGTCTCGTTCGACACCGTGACCGGGGAGGCGTTCGGCGCGACCCGGCGCTGGTATCCGGAGGACGCCCCCTACTCCGGCACGGTCCCCGCCGGCAGCGTCGGCCTCGTCGTCGGCGAGCGGATGGAACCGGAGACCAGTGAGCCGGTGACGGTCGGCACGGCGCGGGGCATCCGGTGGAACAGCGGCGACACGGCGTACGTGCAGTGGCAGCCGGAGGCCGGTCCGATGATCGTGGTGTCCGCGTACGGCACCGCCGACGACGAGGGCAACGCGCTGCGGATGGCGCGGTCGGTGACGCAGACGGCCGAGCGTGTGCCGATCACCCTGACCGTCACCCGGGACGCGCCCACCTCCGGGACCGCGGTGTTCGAGGTGTACCCGGCCGGCTTCCTGACGTACGAGGACGGCGTCCTGACGTACCCGGACGGCTGGCAACCCGCCGGGTACCAGTCGCTGTCGTACGACGGGCTGCTGCTCGCGACCTCGCCGCCGGAGACGGGCACGCCGTTCCAGGCGGTCGAGCGAGACGGCATCATGGTCTACCTGACCAGCGACTCCGGGATCGGCGCCGAGGAGTCGATGCGGATCCTGGAGCGGGTGCGATGCCGCCCGCCCGACCTGACCTGGGTCAGCTGAGCTCGCTCGAAGCCCCCGTTCTCGTCAGGAGGTGAGCTCCTTCAAGGCCCCGTCGAAGATCTCGTGGTGCCGGGAGACGTCGGCCATCGTCGTCTCCGGGCACATCAGCGCCATGTTGTGGAACGGGGTGAGCAGCACGCCCCGGTTCGCGAGGTAGACGTGCAGGAAGTCCTCCAGCTCGGCGTCGGCGCTGCGGGCCGACTCGGTGCCGTTGCGCGGGGCCGGATTCGCGAACCGGTACTCCACCCGCGCCCCGAGCCGGGAGACGGACCACGGGAGAGCGTACGCATTAATGATCTTCTGAATGCCGTCAGCGAACGCCGCCGCCGTCCCAATCATGTGATCGAAAGCGGACTCGGTGAGCACCTGCTGGAGCGTCGCGCGGGTCGCCGCCATGGACACCGGGTTGCCGGCCAGGGTGCCGCCGACGCCGCCCATGTCGACCAGGTCGAGATCGCCGCGGCCACTGAGCCGGTCCGCGAGATCGCGGGAGAGGCCGTAGGCGCCGACCGGCACGCCGCCGCCGATCGCCTTGCCGATCGTGACGACGTCCGGCTCCAGGTTCCAGAACGCGGTGGCGCCGCCCGGGCCGGCCGAGAACGTGTGCGTCTCGTCGTTGATCAGGTAGGTGCCGTACTTCCGGGTCAGCTCCCGCACCCCGGCCAGGTAGCCGTCCTCGGGCAGCACGATGCCGATGTTGGTGAGCGCCGGCTCCATCAGCACGGCCGCCACGTCACCGTGCGCCAGCTCGCGCTCCAGGCCCTCGAGGTCGTTGAACTCGGCGACCCGGCTCGTCGCGGTCACGTCCACCGGCGCGCCGACGTTCCCCTCGCGGCTCACGCCCCGGCCGTCCGGGCCGACCACGATCAGCGACTCGTCGACCGAGCCGTGGTAGCAGTAGCTGTTCACCAGGATCTTGGAACGGCCGGTGACCGCGCGCAGCAGCCGGATCGCCCAGCGGTTCGCGTCGGTAGCGGTCAGCGCGAAGCTCCACAGCGGCAGCCCGAACCGGCGGGCCAGCTCGGCGCCGGCGACCGCGGCGTCCTCGGTCGGCAGCATCGTGGACAGGCCGCCGAGCTCGCTGATCCGCCGGGTCACCGCCTCCGTCACCGGCGCGGGGGAGTGGCCGGCCATCGCGCCCGTGTCGCCGAGCGCGAAGTCGATGAACTCGTTGCCGTCGACGTCGGTGATCCGGTTCCCGCGCGCGGTCGCCAGATGGATCGGGAAACCGGCTGCCGTCTTGTTCATCCAGGTCATGGGCACACTGCCGAAAAGATGATCAGCTTTTTTGTACGCCGTAGCTGAACCGGGGTGCCGCTCGGCAAAAGCAGCGCGCTCCCGGGCAGCGAGCTTCTTCAGGTGAACGCGTTCGGAATCCGTCGACATGGCGCGACGCTACCAGGGAATAGTCACTTTTCAGAGGTCCGGAGCACGGTAACCGTACGTCCCCTCCCGTCCGTCACGTAGAGCCGCAGCCCGTCCGGGGAGATCGCCACGACCCGCGGGCTGTCCCCGACCTTGACCGTCGACACCACCTTCGCCTCGTCCAGGTCGATCACCGACAGGTTGTCCGAGCCCTCGTTCACCACGTAGGCGTGCTTGCCGTCGGTCGACGTCATGACGGCCTGCGGCTCCCTGCCGACGCTGATCTGCTTGATCTGGCGCATCGTCGCGGTGTCGAAGATCTGCACCTTGTCCAGGTCGTAGTTCGTGACGATCAGCTTCTTGCCGTCCGGCGTCAGCGCTATCGCGTGCGGCGTCTTCGCCACCTTGACGTTGCGCTGCACCAGCCGGTCCGCCGTGTCGATCACCGACACCTGCGCCGACTCGTGGTTGGCCGTGTAGGCGACCGTGCCGTCCGGCGAGAACGTCACCCAGTGCGGGTTCGGCGGCACCGAGATCCGCCCCGACTCGGTCAGCGACTGGTCGTCGTAGATCTCCACCCGCGCGCCGTTGTGGATCGGCACCCACACGTCGCCGTCCGGCCCGACCGCCGGCTCGAACGGCCGCGGCCCGGTGCGGATCGCCTTCACCAGTTTGCGGCTTCCCGTGTCGATCACGGCGAGCCCGTTGCCGGTGAAGTCGTTCTCGAACATGCTCGCGTACACCCGGCTCCCGTCCTGGGAGACCGCGATGAACCGCGGCGTGTTCGGCACCGGCACCTTGGTGATCTCCCGGCTGCCGACGTCGATGAAGTGCACGTCCTTCGAGTTCTGGTCGGCGACGTAGACGGTCTTGTTGTCCGGCGAGACCACGACGCCCTCGGGTTCCTGCCCGAGCGAGAATTTGTCGACGACGACGGGCTTGGTCAGCGAGGCCGGCACGTTCTCCGGCGGCTCGTTCGCAGGCGGCGGGGTGGTCTGCTGTCCCGGTTGCTCCTGCTGGCTCTGCTGGGGTTCGGCGGGCGGTGTCGCCGTGGTGTCGTCGCTCCTCAGCAGACGGACGCCGAGATAGCTGCCCGCCGCGAGAAGGACCACCGCGAGCAGGATGGCGAGAGCCATGCCGGTCTTGCGGCGCGGCTTTTCACCGTACGGGTCGTGCTCCGCCGGCACCGATCCCGGCGGCGACCCGGGCGGCGGGGCTCCGGGCGGCAGCGATCCAGGTGGCAGCGATCCGGGTTGCGCCGTGCCGCGGACGGTCGCCGGATACCCGGCCGCCGGCGTGGCCGGATAACCGGGCATAGCGTCCTGCGGATAGGTCGCCGGGGTGGCCGGCCAGTCGTTCGTGGACTGCCACCCGGCGCCGGCCGGGGAAGCCGGCCAGGTGGAGACGCGCGCGGTCGGCTGCCCCCAGGGGTCGGCGGGCGCCTGGCTCTCCGAGGGCGCTTGCGGTTGCTCGGCGGGCCATTGCTGCTGGGGTTGCTGAGCTGCCGGGGTGGCGGGCCACTGGTTTTGTTGCGGGCTGGTCGTCTGGTCTTGTGGCGGGCTGGTCGTCTGGTTTTCCAGCGGGCTGGTCGTCTGACTTTGTTGCGGGCTGGTCGTCGCCCACGGGTCGTCGGGAGTCGTGGCGGGCCAGGGGTTGGGCTGACCCGAGGTGGGCGTCGACGGCCAAGGGTTGGGCCGGCCTGAAGTGGGTGCCGACGGCCAGGCGTTCGGCTGGCCCGACGTGGGTGCGGAAGGCGGCCAGGGCTGCGCGGACGCTCCCGAAGTCGGTGCGGCCGGCGGCTGGGCGGGCCATTGCGGGCCGGCTCCCGAGGTCGGAGCGGGGCTGTTCGAGCCCGCGCCGGACGTGGGGCCCGCGCTGGAGGTGGGACCCGCTCCTGCCCACGGATCGTCGGAACCGGGGCCGCCGCCGGGCCAGCCCGAAGTAGGCGCCGGGGTGGCGGGCCAGGGCCGGTTGGAGGGATCGGTGGGTACCGGCCGGGCCGGCAGCGGATCCGTGATGTCGGCGTCGGCGGGGTGCGAGCCCGATCGGGTGGGAGGGGTCAGCCAGGGGTCGCCGGCCACACCGTGATGGCTCGGGCCGGGCCACGGCTGGGTAGGAGTCGGTTCCTCGATGGGCGGCGCGGCGGGAGATTTCGCAGCTGCGGCGGGCTCCGGCGTGGGTTGAGGCTCGGAGCTCTCCGCCGGCTCGGCGGTGGTCGGTTGTTGTTGACTTCGCAGCCAGGCGGCGCCTGCCACGGAACCCGACGGCCACGAACCGGCCGCGCTCCAACCCTGGTAGCCGGTCGAACCGGGTTCAGCAGGTGCTTGTTCCTCCGGCGCTGGTGACTCGGCACTCGGGTTTGCGGGGCTCGGCGTCTCGGCGCTCGGGTCGCCGGCGGTCTCGGGGGTGGGCTCTTCTGCGTCGGCGGACGGTTCCGGAGGCTCCGTCTGGTGCTGCTGCGCGGGCTGGTGCTCCTGCGCGGTCTCTTCCTGCGGTGCGGTTTCGTTCGAGGGCTCGGTGGTGCCCGGTTGGCCGGGTGGTGCCGGCCAGCCGTTCGACGTCTGGTGCTGCCGTTGTTCTGGCACCCCGCCGTTCCCCGTGTCCTCCTTGCCCGCGTCTGCCGGTACGCCCGGTGACTCCGCCGTCCCGGGCGCCGCCGCAGACGGGGACGTGCCGTTTGCGGGCGCTGCCGTCCACGCTACGGAAGCCGGTTGCGCCGTGGTGGCCGTACCCTCGGGCTCGGCCGGAACCGGACCCCGGGATTGTGGCGGCGGCGAACTCCAGCCGAAACCCCCACCGTTGGCGCTCGGCCAGCCGCCGCCGTCCGGAGGAGGGGCCTGCCGGGGAGCGGGAGGCCCACCAGCCGGGGCAGGCGGGCCGCTCGCGGGAGCAGGGGCCGAGGGGGCGCCGCCGACGGGATCAGGGGCCGAGGGGGCGCCGCTGACGGGGGAGCCGGCGGGGCGGTCGTTCGCGGGGGGATTCATCGGGGGGTCGCTCGCAACTGCTTCTTCTGCGGGACCGGTGTCGGCGGTCGGGGTGAGAGGAGGCGGGGGCGCCGGGGTGCCGTTCGTCGTTTCAGGCACGCTTGGAGTGGGGCTCGTCTGCGGCGGAACGGGGTCGGCGACCACTGAAGCCGGACCCGCCTGCAGCGGAATCGGATCACGTCGTGCGGGCACCGGATCCGTCCACGCGGGGACCGGGTCGACCGGCGCGGGGACTGGGCCCGTCGGCGGCAGGGCGTGCTGCCACCCGGCGGCGCCGGCGGCCACCGGAAGCTCGGCGGCGGGCCGGGCCCCGTTCACCCCCGGCGTGGGCGTGAACCCGCCGGTGGCCTCCAACTCGTCGGAGACCTCGCCGGTCACGACGAGCCGCGCCGCGCCGGCCGGGCCCTCCAGGGTGACGACCCCGTCGAGGCGGCCGGCCGTCGGGAACCAGGACACCTTCAGCACGCTGCCCTCGAGTCGGGCGTGCAGGCCTTCGACCGAGCTCGTCACCGCCGAGGCGACGGTCAGCGGCGGGCCCTGTACCGGTACGCCGGCGGCCAGTTGACGCGTACCCGGTGGAACGCGCCCGAAATCGAGGGCGGGTTCGGTCAACCGTACGGATGTGCGTCTCAACGCGGCCGCAGCCGCGGCAGCCACCCGGCCCTCACCGGTGGTCATGCGCCGCAGGGTCTCGCGGGCTTCGACGGCGCGGGTGAGATCGCCGCCCGCCGCGGCCGTGGCGAGCGCCGCGATCATCGTCATCTGGTCG
Organism: Actinoplanes sp. NPDC023714; assembly: GCF_040639855.1. Lineage (NCBI taxonomy): Bacteria > Bacillati > Actinomycetota > Actinomycetes > Micromonosporales > Micromonosporaceae > Actinoplanes > Actinoplanes sp. NPDC023714. The sequence goes on along the minus strand of NZ_JBFAAR010000015.1, from coordinate 79,604 downwards.
GAGCCGGGCCGGCGGACGCGGGAGACGTAGGGCTGGCGGCCCGATCCGAAGACCCATTGGCGTACGCCGGGATCGCGCTCGCGCAGGTGGTCGTGGAGTTCGCCGACGCTGACGAAGCCGTCGCGATCACGGTCGGCGCCGCCGTTGCGGATGCCGTCGGCGATCATGCCGGCGAAGGTGGGCGGCTCGGGGCGCGCGGTCGTCGCGATCACGACCCGGCTCTGCCACTCGGCAGTCCGCGCCGCGCGGAAGTGGTGGCCGGCGTCGACCGGCCCGCCGGTGCGCCCGTCGAGCAGCACCACGGCCTGGCCGGCGCGGCTGCGCTGCATCATCGTCGCGATCTGCGCGACGTCGACGGCGGTCTCGGCCGGGCGGGCCATCGCGGTGTCGGTGCCGGCGAGGTAGAGCCCGCCGCCCGGCCCGGTCAGCATGATCCCGCGGAAGTAGAGCAGGACCAGGTCGTCAGGGTCGCGCCCCTCGAACAGCGCCGTGATCCGCGCCTGCGCCTCGGCGGCGCCGGCGTCGTGCAGGAACGCCACGTCGAATCCGCCGAGCCCGCCGTCGCGCAGCGCGTCACAGAGCACGGGAACGTCGGCGGTCGGCACCGCGAACCTGCGCAGAACAGGATCGTCCTGGTGCTCGACCGTCACCACCACTGCCAGTCGTCGGCCGCTCATCGCATCACCCTTCACCCATGGTGCGATGCCGGAGGCTACCGACGAAACCCCTCGATGACTACGAAACGCCATCACCCGGAGACGGAGAGTTGTTGATCTCGGGGGTGCATCAGGGGGTTTTCAAGGCGATCTACCTGCGGTGATGTTGCTCTTGGAGCGGGTTTTGCAGGCTACGGCGAATTCACCGGATTCAGTGGATCTGGCACGCTGACGGATATCTGTCAGCTTGTCCCAGGATCGCGTCCCGGTTGCGGCGCGGACCGGTGTGTCGACTTCGGGTGCGGATCGCGCCTCAGCTCAACACGCTGTGGCCGTTCCCGTTTCGTGTGTCGAGTTGCGGTCGCGCGGTGGGTGGCGCCGCTTCGTGTGTTGACTTCGGGTGCGGATCGCGCCTCAACTCAACACGCTGTGGCCGTTCCCGTTTCGTGTGTTGAGTTGCGGTCCGGATCGCGCCTCAGCTCAACACGCGGGAGGGCGGTCGTCCACAGGCGCGCTCCGAAGATCGCCGGGAACTGTCACCTTGGCACGATGCTTGAACCGGACGACTTCGCCGAGCTGTGCTTCCAGCAGTCCGGCGTGCTGACCACCGACCAGGCGGTACGCCTGCTGACCAGGGGCGTCGTCCGCGGACACCTCAACGCGGGGCGCTGGCGTCGCATCTGCCGGGGCGTCCTCACCACGACGAACGGCGTCCTCGATCGCCGCCGCCAGATGTGGGCGGCGGTTCTGACGGCCGGCCCGGAGGCGTTGCTCGGTGGCGTGACGGCCCTGACCGAGGCGGGCGTCCGGGGTCTGCGCGAGACGTCGCTCCGGGTGGTGGTGCCGGCCGCCACGAGCAGGAGCCTCCGCCTGCCGACGATGCCGCCGGACATGCCGCCGATCCGCCTGACGCGTACTCGAATCCTCCCGGACGAGCACCGCGGCCGAGGCAGTCCGCCGCGGATGGTCACGTGCCGGGCGCTGGTCGACGCCGCGGCCTGGGCGCCGAGCGAGGACGCCGCCCGGACGATCATCGCGGCGACGTTTCAGCAGCGTCGCGTGGTTGCCGACGACGTGCTCGGCGTGCTCGCCGCGAGGAGACGATTGCCGCGACTCGCGTTGATCAAGCGCACGGTCCTCGACGTCGCCGGCGGCGCGCAGGCGTTGTCGGAGATCGACTTCGCGGCGTTGTGCCGGCGGTCGAGACTTCCCGCTCCCGATCTTCAGCGGCCGCGGAGGGAGGCCTCGGGGCGGTTACGGTATCTGGATGCTTACTGGCCGCGCTGGCGGCTGCACGTCGAGATCGACGGCGCACATCACCTCGAGGCACGACAGTGGGCCGAGGACATGCTGCGGCAGAACCAGTTGTGGATCTCCGGCGATCGGGTGCTGCGATTCCCGGCCGGGTTGATCCGCTCCCGGCCGGACGTGGTGATCGGGCAGCTGCGGTCGGCGCTGGAGGCCGCCGGCTGGCGGAACTGATCGCCCTAGGGTGATCAGGAACGGTCAGACCAGCAGGTCGATGGTCTGGTGCGCGGCGCGGATCCGGGCCAGGTCGCCGGCCCGCGCGGCCTCGATGCGGGAGACCTCGAAGGCGGCGTTCTGGATCGTCGCGCGGATGGCGGTGACGGTGCCGGGGTCGGCGTCGCCGGCGGTCAGCGACTCGGCCAGCTTGGTCCGGCTGCTCTGGAGGCGGCTCCAGGCCACGGCGCTGCTCCAGGTGGATGCGGTCGCGGAGCTGACGTTCATCGGGACTCCTGAAGGGGGGTGGTGCCGGTGGGGACGATCCCGAACATCGTCCGTACCGCTCCTGACCTGCAACTTTCCCGAGTGAGCTATGCAACAGCTGTGCAACCTGTGCGGTTGCTGAACAAACGGAAGACCGCGATCGGGTACGAGGGGAGCACCCGATCGCGGCCGGTTCCGGTCGTCAGCTCTTGACGGCGGCGAGTTCGCGCGCCTTCTCGGGCCAGGTCGACAGGGTCGGGGCGAGGCGCATGCCGGCGTCGGTGACGGCCTGCTTCAGCGTGGCGATGTCGGAGTCGGCGAGCTTCGCGTAGGTGGTGATGCCCGCGGCAGCCAGCGCCATGGCCATTTTCGGTCCGATGCCGGCGATCTTCGTGAGGTCGTCGGGCTCCGGGACGTCGGCCGGAACAGCAGCGGCGATCTCGGCCGGGGTGAGAGGTGCGGCCTCAGGCTCGTCGTCGCTCTCGGCGGCGAGGGTGATCGGCTCGGCGGCGGCGACCGGCTCGGCGGCGGCGACGGGCTCGGCGGCGGCAACAGGCTCGGCGGCGGCGACGGGCTCGGGTACGGCGACCGGCTCCGGGGCAGCGACGGGCTCGGGGGCAGCGACGGGCTCCGGGGCAGCGACGGGCTCGGGTGCGGCGACGGGCTCGGGGGCAGCCACGGGCTCGGCAGCGACGACCGGCTCCGGCGCGGCGACGGGCGCAGGAGCGGCGACCGGCTCGGGCTCGGCAACCGGCTCGGGCTCGGCGGCGGCAGGAGCGACCGGCTCGTCGACGACCGGGGTGGCGGGGGCGGCGGGCTCGGTGACGACAGCCGTCTCGGGCTCGGCTGCGGCAACCGGCTCGGCCGCGACGGCCTCATCCTCCGGCGTGGACTGCTTGGACTCGGAAGGCGTGACGGGTGCGACCTCGTCCTCAGCGGAGGAGGACGCAGCCGGCTCGGTGACGGCGACAGCGGCGGGAGCGGCCGCGGCGGGGGCTGCGGCGGCGGCAGGAGCTGCGGCAGGAACGGGGTCGGCAGGCGACGGAGCCGGCTTGGCGGCGCCGAGGCGTCCCTTGATCAGCCAGCCGGCTACAACGCCGATCACGAGCCCGGCAACAAAGTAGAGGAATGATGCCATATCGGGCCTCCGGACAGGAGATGGGGGTGCATGTGGTAGCGGGCAGCTTTCCACATGCCCCGACGGCATCAGGAAGAGGGTGTCACCTCGACAAACTCGGCACGAACCGGTTCGCCGCATAGGTGGCGGCCCACAGCACCACACCGATGAGCAGCAGCACCCCGGCCACCCGGTAGTCGGCCGTGGCCCGGCCGGAGAGCGGGCTGGCGAGGAACGCGCAGGCCAGCGCGCCCAGCACCGGGATGACCGTGGGCGCCTTGAAGTGGTCGTGATCGACCGGGTCGCGGCGCAGCACCAGGACCGCCACGTTCACCACGGTGAACACGCAGAGCAGCAGCAGCGCGGTGGTGCCGCCGAGCGCGGTCAGGTCGGCGAACCAGATTAGCCCGAACGCGATGACCGTGGTGAAGACGATGCCCACCCACGGGGTGCGCCGGGTCCGGTGCACCCGGCCGAGGACCCGGGGCAGGACCCGCTCGTTTGCCATGCCGTAGAGCAGCCGGCTCGCCATCATCATGTTGATCAGCGCCGAGTTGGCGACCGCGAACATCGTGATGAAGGCGAAGATCCCGAGCGGGAACGCCGGCGCGCCGGCCTCGACCACCTTGAGCAGCGGGGTGTCGCCGGACCCGAGGTCCTCGGGCGAGACCAGGGCGACCGCCGAGATGGCGACCAGCACGTAGATGAGCCCGGTTATGCAGAGCCCGGTGAGCATGACCTTCGGGAAGATCCGTACGGGGTCACGCGTCTCCTCGGCCATGTTCACCGAGTCCTCGAACCCGACCATCGCGAAGAACGCGAGCGCCGTGCCGGCGGTGACCGACAGCGTGATGCTCTCGCCCTCCGGGGTGTTGAACTCGGTGAGCCGGGACAGGTCGCCGTCGCCGCCGCCGAGCGCCCACGCGCCGATGAAGATGACGATCAGCAGACCGGTCAGCTCGACGCAGGTGAGCACGACGTTCGCCTTGACGCTCTCGCCGACGCCCCGGAAGTTGATCAGCGCGACGAGGGTGATGAACCCGAGCGCGACCGCGGTCAGCGCGAACCCGTCGCCGAGGGACAGGTCGAACGCCTCGGCGAAGTTCCCGGCGAACGCCTTGGACGCGCTGGACGCCGAGGTCAGCCCGGAGCACATCACCGCGAAGGTGACCATGAAGGTGAGGAAGTGGATTCCGAACGCCTTGTGCGTGTAGAGCGCCGCACCGGCCGCGCGCGGGTACTTGGTGACCAGCTCCAGATAGCTGAACGCGGTCAGCAACGCGACCACGAACGCCAGCAGGAACGGCAGCCAGACGGCGCCGCCCACCTCGTTCGCGACCTTCCCGGTCAGCGCGTAGACGCCGGTGCCGAGGATGTCGCCGACCACGAACAGCAGCAGCAACGCGGGCCCGATGACCCGGTTGAGCGTGGGCTGTTCCTGTTCGGTATCAGTCATGTCCGCCACCTCCCGTAGAACGGGTCCACTGCGGAACAGTGACGTTACCCGTACCTTGAGTCACGGGAAACCTGGGAGGACATCATGCGTATCGTGCTCGCCGCCAACCCCGAGGCCGATCAGCCGTGGGTGACCGACGCGGCCGCCGACCTGGTCCGGCAGACCGGTGCCACGGTCGCGGTGGTGGCGGTCGACGAGTTGGAGATCGAACATCTGGCGCCGCTGCCGCGCAGCGTCTACACCGAACGCGCGGAGAGGGCGAAGGAGGCCGCCGTGCGGCGGCTCGCCGAGGCGGGGATCGAGGCGACGGGTACGGTCCTGCCGGGCCGCCCGGTCGACCAGATCATCCGATTCGGGGAGGAGCAGTCCGCCGACCTGATCGTGGTCGGCTCGAGCGTGCGTCCCCTGGTGGCTCAGCGGCTGCTTGGAAGCGTGCCGCTGAGCCTGATCCAGAGGGCCGGCCGCCCGGTGCTCGTGGTGACGCACCCGGCGACCGGGGATTGACCTACGGGTAGTCGACCACGTAGACCGGCTGGCCCACCTTCGTCATGTCCGCCGCCTCACCGACGCCGTTCACCACGTGGTTGATGACGCCGGCGCTGAGGTTGACGGTCATGATGTGGTGCAGCTTGACGCCCGGGGTCTTCGGAACCTCGAACCCGTTCTCGGTCTCGATCGACGGGTTGTTCTGGTTGAAGACGTAGACGCCGCCGCCGTACAGGTTGTGCTTCTTGACCTTGGAGCCCACCTTGTAGCCGGCGTAGCCCTTCGTGGACCCGTTCATCCAGTCGGCCTGCGTCGGCGGGTCGTACGGCAGTTCGTTCTGGTACAGCACGGTCGTGCCCCGCTCGCCGTTCCAGACGGTGTTGTACTTCTGGAAGTGCTCGACGAACAGGCCGGTCGCGGTGACGTCGTCGCCGTTGATGACCGCGCCGTACCGTCCGGTGTTGGTCCTCCACCGGTCGGTGTCGCCGTTCACGCCCTCGGTGAAGCCCTCGACGCCGTGGTCCCCGCGCCACACCCAGGTGTGGTCGATGAGCACGTCGTCGCTGTTCACCTCGAGCGCGATGTTCGTCTTGCCGATGTGCGGGCCGCCGACCCGGAAGTACACGTCGCTCAGCGTCGTCGGGTTGCTCGGCGACGAGATGCCGAGGCCGTGCTTCTTTCCGACGCGGAGCAGGACCGGCGACTCCTTGGTGCCGGCGTCGACGGTCACGCCGGCCACGATGACGCCGGGCACGTCCGCGACGTCGAGCGGGATCGAGCCGTTGACCGCGGTGAGGGTCGCGTGGCCGATGCCGAGGACGACCGTGTTCGGTCGCCACACCTCGATGCTGCGGGCGATGTCGTACACGCCCGGGGTCAGGAGCAGGTGCTTACCGAGCGCGAGCGCCAGGTTGATCTTCGCTACCGAGTCGCCCGGCTTCGCGATGTAGAAGTCGGAGAGCGGAAGCGTACGGCCGGGGCCGTCGAAGGAGGTGCCGCTCGTGTTGCGCTGAGCGGCCGGAACCTTCACCTGCCACTTGCCCTTGGAGTCGACGAAGAGGAACGGCTTCTCCCGGCTGACCGGGGTCTTCTCCAGGGTGGTGTACTGCGGGTCCGGGAACGTGGAGTCGTCGGGCGCGCCGACGACACCGGAGAACACCTGGTTCCAGACCGCGTTCGACCAGCTCGCCACCTCGCTGTTGCGGGTGAGCCACTGCTGCTGCGAGCCGTTGGTGGTGGCCGGCAGCTTGGAGTTGGCGATGAAGCCACCGCTGGCGTACTGCGGGCCGGCGGTGCAGTAGTCCATCAGCGATAGCCCGCCGCCGGTGAACTGGACCCGGCGCATGGAGACGGCCTGCGAGACGGCCCAGAAGTTGGCCGTCTGCCGGCAGCCGTCCTGCCCGGCTCCGTTGATGTTGACGGTCAGGTTGGAGATGGTGCGCCAGAAGTTGACCAGCGCGATGCAGTTGGGGTTGGCCGGGTCGGCGCTGAGGCAGCGGTTGTAGACCTCCACCTTGCCGTTGATCACCACATCGCCGGGGTCGGCGCCGAGACCGGTGATCTCGGTGTAGTAACCGACCTGGAACTGCAGCGGCTTGTCCGCGGTGCCGTACGTTCCGGGCTTGAACAGGAACGCGTACCGCTGCGTGCCCATCTCGTTGTTGACCTGCTGGGCATGCGTGGCGTCCAGCTTGGCCTGGATCTCACTGACCGGCATGCTGGGATCGAAAACGGTCACGTTGGCGCCGAGGTTCGGCGTTGCCGACGACGAGGTGGCGGCGGCCGGGCTGCCGGTGGCGCCGGCTGCCGCGAGTGCCAGGCCGAGGGCGAGCGCACCGGCGGTTATCCGGCGGATTCGCGTCATGCGGAGGGTTCCCTTCCGTAACAAGATCGCAATGATCCCGGTCACAGAAGCAATCGGCGGAGCTCCATGTCAAGCGCCTCGATCCGGCATACCGCCGCACATCCGGACGAGACCCCTAGGTTCCGGAACTTCGAAGCCCCGAAACCGGTTCCGCAACCGTTCCCGGACGGCATTTTTCTTTGGGTACGAGGGGAGCACGGCACTCAGGACGGGGGCGCCGCGAACACGACCACGTTGTCCCGATAGCTCCGTTTGCTCCGGTCGAAGCTGCCGCCGCACGTGATCAGCCGGAGCTCGGCCCGATCGACCGCGCCGTAGACGTCGCCGCTCGGGAACGCGTGCTTCGGATAGGTGGCGACCCGGTACACCTCGAACTTCGCCGTCGATCCGTCCTTCCGTCGTACCGAAATGGTGTCTCCCAAAGCGAGCTCGCGAAGCCGGTAGAAGACCGCCGGCCCCTCACGCGCCGAGTCGACGTGTCCGGTCATGACGGCCGCCCCGGCCTCACCCGGCGTGGGTGAGCCGCGGTACCACCCGGCCGGAGCGTCCGCTCTGAGCGGCGGAACCTCCAGAGTCCCGTCCTCCCGGAGTCCGAGACTGTTCACCGCCGTCTTGAGCCCCACGGCGGGGATCTCCAGCCGGACCGGTTCCGAGCGTTTCATCCCCTTCGCGGTGCGGGGCTTCGGCGCGGTCGACGGGGGAGCCGGCACGGAGTCGCTCTCCTGATCAGAATCGGTCACCGCTGGTGCGGCTCCATCGGTCGCGCCGGCCTTCTTCGACGCCACGGGGCTCGACGTCACGAGGCCGGCCTGCGCGGGGCTGGCCTGCGCGGGACTGGACGTCGCGGGGCTGGGCGTCGCGGGGCTGGGCGTCGCGGGGCTGGGCGTCACGGAATCGGGGCCGGGCTCCTGGGCGGCGACCGGAGGCAGGGTGGACGCCTCGGACCGCAGGCCCATCGCCGTACTGGTGACGCCGAGCACCCCGAGCAGGGCGGCCAGGGCCGCGGCGCGGCGGTCGCGGATCCGGGGCATCGTCAGGCGCGCGGCCGGCGGCCCACCGCGTAGGTGGCCGTCCCGAACGCCGCCATCAGCAGGAACACGCCCATCACCAGGAACGGGACCCGCCGGTCGGACGCGCCACTGCCACCACCCGCGTCGACGCCGCCCTTGGGAGTGGGAGCGGTCGTCGTGTCGTCCCCGTCGTTCCCGCCGCCGCCGTTGTCCCCATCGCCCCCGTCGTCGCCGCCCCCGTTGTTCCCGCCGTCCTCGCCTCCGTTGTCGCCGCCGTTGTCGCCGCCGCCGTTGTTCCCGCCGTTGTTGCCACCGCCGTTGTCGCCGCCGTCGCCGGGCGTGCTCTCACTCGGGTAGGCGGTCACGCCCCCTCCGCCCGGATTCCCGCTCACCTCTCCGGGGCCGGGACTGACGCTGCCGTTGCCGCCACCCGGCGGATAGCTCGGAGCGCTCGTCCCCGGCGTGGTCGGCTGACCGGTGTCGTCGCCGTTGTTGTCGCAGGTGGCGAGCACGATGAACAGCAGAATCAGCGCCAGGAGCAACCCGACGCCCAGGGCGATGGCCCGATCGCGGCGTCCTCGGCGCGCCGGTGCCGCATGACTGGAGGACACGAGGTGCCTTTCGTCGAGAAACGGCACATCCCGGGTGGGACGGTGGGCGCCACGTTAGTGACCCCGCGCCCGAACCGCGACCCCCTGTCCGTGATCGGTCACTTTCCGAGCAGATGCATCAGGAGGAGGACGAGGGCCACGTGCGTCAGCACCCCGGATCCGCCCAGGGCGATCGCCAGGGTGCTGTTCCGGCGGTCGTCGGGGAGCGCTCGTAGGCCGAGGGCGATCGCGTAGATCGAGCAGAGCAGCAACGGGTTGATCAGGAGGCTGACGGCGCCGACGACGACGGCCCGGTTGCGGGGTGCCGGATCGGTGGCGGGGGAGGGGCGCGGCGGCTGGGGCGTGGCCGGTGTGGTGTAGCCGAGCTGGGCGGACACCGCGTCGACGGGCTGCATGGAGTATCCGGCGAACGCCTGCTGCTGCGCCCGGCCGGACGGCGCCGTGATCGAGGGAGCGGCGGCCGGCTCCGCCGGCGTCGGCACGAACGCCCCGGGCGCCTCGACGTGCGAGCCGGGCAGCGGCGTTCCGGTGGGCGCGGCGGGGAAGGGTGCCGCGGGGAAGGGTGCTGCGGGAAAGGGCCCGGCGGGAAAGGGCCCGGCAGGGAAGGGCACGGACGGGAAGGGTGCGGCCGGCGGCGTGGCGGGTGCGCCCGGCTGGATGTGTGAGGTCCACTCCCGGCCGTCCCACCAGCGCAGGGCGGGCAGACCGTGCGGGTCCGCGTACCAGCCGGCGGGCGCTCCCGAAGCGGTCATGAGTGGGTTCCTCCCCGAGCGGAAGAGCGGACGAGCGGCAGAGCGGCAGAGCGGAGAACCGAAAACCGGGCCGAATCCCCGATCGGCCCCCGCGCCCCGGGCCTGAGAAAAAAGCTGCCGCCCCGGACGGCGGGACGGCAGCTTCGTGCGGCGGAGGATCAGGACTGCGTGATCTTCAGGTTGTCCACCGCGCCCTCGACCAGCGAGGCGGTGCCGGCGTCGGCGGCCTCGACCTGGATCCGGACGGTCTGCCCGGCGTACGAGGACAGGTTGGCGGAGGCCGACGCCCACGCCGCGGCCCGGTTGCTCGCCGCGCCGGTGAGGGTCGCCAGCGTCGTGGTGGTCGAGCCGGACACGAGCCGGACCCGCAGATAGTCCGCGCTCGTCGCGTTGTTCAGGTGGGCGAGGTACCACGACCAGGACAGCGTCAGCGTCCCGGACGACGGCAGCGTGACCGACGGGCCGAGCAGCGACGTGACGCCGCCGTCCACGTCGTTGGCGCCGGCGCTGGAACCGGCGGACGCGCCGGTGATCAGGGCGTTGCTGCCCGAGGCGGCGGCGTCGAGCTGGGTGGCCACGCCGGAGCTGCTGGTGGCCGCCGGGTTGCCGCGTTCGAAGAGCCCGGACGTGGCGGTGTCGGCCGTGCCACGGGTCCACGAGGTGGCCGTCTCCAGGTCGTCGGCCCAGACGGTGGTGCCGCCACCACCGCCGGTCGCGCCGGCGAGGGTCCAGACCGCGTACGCGATCGCGTCCGAGTTCCGGTCCAGCGCCGTGTCGTTGATGTTGGAGGTCGTGTCGCAGGAGGCGTGGTAGCAGGGGTCGAACCGGGTCGCGGTGCCGCCCCAGAGCGAGACCTGCGCCGACGTCTTGGTGCCTTCGGCGCCGGTGAAGATGCCACCCGCCGGGATGCCGTTGGCGATGAACGGCCCGTAGTCGCTGCGCCCGTCGAAGTCGGTGCCGCGGGTCGGGACGCCGATCGAGGTGAAGTAGGCCGCCAGGGTCTGTTCGATCTGCGCCGAACCGGCGGGACCGGGCCCGGCGCCGGTGCCGTCCGAGTTGTCCCCGTCGTACAAGAAATAGCCTGGATTGGGAGAACCGATCATGTCGAAGTTCAGGTATCCCTTGATCGCCGACCTCTGCGCCGACGACAGCGAGTTGACGTAGGCGGTGGACCCGCGCAGGCCCAGCTCCTCCGCGCCCCACCAGGCGAACCGCAGGTGCCGGTCGGGCTGGAAGCCGGTGCGCGCCACCTGGAGCGCCACCTCGAGGATGCCCGCCGAGCCGGAACCGTTGTCGTTGATGCCCGGTCCCGCCGTGACGCTGTCCAGGTGCCCGCCGATCATCAGCGTGTTGGACGTGTTCCCGCCCGGCCAGTCGGCGATCAGGTTGTAGCCGGTCGCGCCGTTGTAGGTGAACGACTGCTGGGTCGTCGTGAACCCGGCCGCGTCCAGCAGGTTCTTCACGTAGGTGACCGAGGCGAGGTACCCGGGGCGGCCGTGTGCCCGGTTGCCGCCGTTCGCGGTCGCGATGCTCTGCAGCTGGGCGAGGTGGGCCTTGACGTTGGTGACCGAGATGTCCGGAGCGGCGGCGGCCATCGCCGGTGACGCGACGGCGGTCAGACCGCCGGCGAGCAGCAGCGAGACGCCGAGAACGGGGAGCGAGCGCACGGGATCCTCCGCGACTTGAGCCATCAAAACATGCAGAAGCATCGCAGGAGGAGCAGCTCGGCCCCTCATATCAATAGATGCATATCGTGGTAACCAAATTGAGGCCTATAAACAACATGCCGTTATGCATAGAGTGCGTTTGATCGCCCCGGAGCCACGGCGACCACTGTGGCTCGCAATTCGGAAGGCATGGGATGCGAAGAATCCTTGCGGCCACCCTCGCCGCATCCGTCGGGCTCCTGATCGGAGCCGGCGTGATCCCGGCCTCGGCTTCCGCTCACCGGGAGCCGGGTTACACCCCACCCCCGATCGACTGGGGGAAGTGCGCCAGCGCGGGTCTCAACGCCCGCGGCGCGGAGTGCGGGTTCCTCGTCGTTCCCCTGGACTATGCCAAGCCCAAGGGTACGAAGATCAAGCTCGCGGTCTCCCGGATCAAGCACACGTCGAGCGCGGCGCAGTACCAGGGCGTCATGCTCACCAACCCGGGCGGCCCCGGCGGCTCCGGGCTCACCCTGTCGGTCCTCGGCGAGTACGTGCCGGACAACGCCGGCAGCTACTTCGACTGGATCGGCTTCGACCCGCGCGGCGTGGGCTCCAGCGTTCCGGCGCTGACCTGCGACGTGAACTACGCGGGGTACAACCGGCCGTTCTACGTGCCGGTCACCAAGCAGCTCGAGAAGACCTGGCTGGCCAAGGCCAAGGGCTACTCGAAGGCGTGTGACAAAGCGGGCGGCGAGCTGCTCGACCACGTCAAGACCACCGACACCGTCGCCGACATGGAGAGCCTGCGGAAGGCCCTCGGCCAGAAGCAGATCAACTACTACGGCTTCTCCTACGGCACCTACCTCGGCCAGGTCTACGCCACGCTGCACCCGGACAAGGTGCGCAAGTTCGTCTGGGACGGCGTGGTCAACCCGGACCGGGTCTGGTACGACGCGAACCTCGACCAGGACATCCAGTTCGACAAGAACATGGACGTCTACTTCGCCTGGGTCGCCAAGTACGACTCGATCTACCACCTCGGTAAGACCGCGAAGGTCGTGAAGCAGAAGTACTACTCGACCCTCTACTCGCTGATCAAGAAGCCGGCCGCCGGCAAGATCGGCCCGGACGAGTGGAACGACATCTTCGTCTCGGCCGGCTACTACGTCTTCGGCTGGGAACAGACGACCGAGGCGTTCGCCGCGTGGGTCAACGACAAGGACCCGTCGCTGCTGCTCGAGCAGTACCCCGAGCCGGGCGCCGCGGGCTCCGACAACGGGTACGCCATGTACCTGGCCGTCCAGTGCTCCGACGTCAAGTGGCCGACGAACTGGTCCAAGTGGCAGCGGGACAACTGGAGGATCCACGCCAAGTACCCGTTCATGGCGTGGAACAACGCCTGGTACAACGCGCCGTGCATCACCTGGGGCGCCAAGCCGGGCACGCCTGTCGAGATCAAGGGCAAGAAGGCTCCGGAGATCCTGCTGATCGCCGAGACGAACGATGCGGCCACGCCGTACTCGGGCGCTCTCCGGGTCCGCCAGTTGTTCCCGAAGTCGGTCCTGGTCGAGGGTGTCGGCGGCACCACGCACTCCGGTTCGCTGAACGGGGTCGCGTGCACCGACGACATCATCGCGGACTACCTGGCCACCGGTGAGCTGCCGGACCGGGTCCGCGGCAACCGCTCCGACGCCCAGTGCGACCCGGTGCCGCAGCCGGTTCCGTCGGCCGGTAGCGCGTCGACGTTCTCCAAGAAGGCGGAAGCGGGTCTTCCCGCCGACGTCCGCGCGGAGATCGGCGTCCGCTGAGGATCTTCTCCCGATCTTGTGAAGCTCTGCACCGGCGGTCCGGCGCGACTTCACAAGATCGGGAGGAGGGGCGGGCTGAGAAGGGGGCGGGCTATCTGGCGGCCGCCTTCTTGGCTAGCTGGATCTGCTCGTACACATGGGTGCGGAGCTCGACGAACCGCGGGTCGGCCCGGGTGTGCAGCTGATCCCGCTCGGCCGGCAGATCGATTTTGAGTTCGTCCTGCACGACCGTCGGCGAGGACGACAGCATCACCACCCGGCGACCGAGATAGACCGCCTCGTCGATGTCGTGCGTCACGAACAGCACCGTCACCCCGAGCCGCTGCCACAGCTCGCGGACCAGGTCCTCCAGGTCGGCCCGGGTCTGCGCGTCGACGGCCGCGAACGGCTCGTCCATGAGAAGCGTCTCCGGCTCGTAGGCGACAGCCCGCGCGATGGCGACCCGCTGCTGCATGCCGCCGGAGAGCTGCCACGGGTACGCCGACTCGGTGCCGGTGAGCCCAACCGCGTCGAGCGCCTCCTCGACGAGCTCGCGGCGGCGCGCCTTGGCCACCTTCTTCTGCTTCAGCGGCAGCTCGACGTTGTCCCGCACGCTCATCCACGGGAACAGGCTCCGCCCGTACTCCTGAAAGACCACCGCCATGCCCGGCGGCGGCCCGGCGACCGCCTTCCCGTTGACCTTGACGTCCCCGCTGGTCGGGTCGAGCAGGCCGGAGATGCAGCGCAGCAGCGTCGTCTTCCCGCAGCCGGACGGTCCGACCAGGCAGACCAGATCGCCGTTCTCCACGGTGAACGTGAGATCGCGGAGCGCCTCCACCTCCCGGTTCCCGGACCGGTAGACCTTCTTCAGGCCCTTCACCTCAAGCATCGCGGCCCTCCTAGCCGGCCCGGCGCTGCGCCGCGCGCAGCCCCTCGTACCACCGCAGCGCCCGCTTCTCGGCGAGCCGGAACACCAGCGACAGCGCGAAGCCGAGCAGGCCGAGCAGGATGATCCCGCTCCACATCTCGGGGATCGCGAAGCTGCGCTGGAACTGCACGATGGTGAAGCCGAGGCCGTTGCTGGCCGCGAACATCTCGCTGATCACCATCAGGATGATCGCGATGGAGAGCGCCTGGCGCAGCCCCGCCGCGATCTGCGGTCCCGCCGACGGCAGGATCACCTTGGTGATCCGGGCCGGCCCGGTCACCCCGTACGAACGTGCCGTCTCCAGCACCACGCTGTCGACCGCGCGGACGCCCTCGACGGTGTTCAGCAGGATCGGCCAGACGCAGCCGAAGACGATCACGATGACCTTCATGGTGTCGCCGATCCCGGCGAACAGCATGATCACCGGCACCAGCACCGGCGGCGGGATGGCCCGGAAGAATTCGAGGACGGGCTCGACGGCGTACCTCAGGCGGCGGTTGAGGCCGATCGCGAGCCCGATCCCGATGCCGAGGACGGCGGCCAGGGCGTAGCCGGCGAAGAGTCGCAGCAGGCTGGGCAGGACGTCGGCCTTCAGCGTGTCGAGGGTCCAGGTGTTCGCGAAGGCGGTGAGGATGTCGGAGAGCGGAGGGGCATAGAAGCTCTCGCTGCCGGCGCTGAGAACCCACCAAGCGGCAAAAAGGACAAGAGGCAAGGCGAGGGCGTACGCGACACGCTTCATGCCGGCACCTCCGCGCGCACCGACTGGTGCCAGGCGAGCAGGCGGCGCTCTCCTGTGCGGGCCAGCAGGTTGATCAGGACGCCGAGCAGGCCGGTCACCACGATCAGGGCGTACATCGTCGGCACCGCCTCGGAGGCCTGGGCCACCGCGATGTCCTTGCCGAGACCGGGCGAGCCGATCACGAGCTCCGCGGTGATCGCCAGGATCAGCGCGACCGAGGCGGCGAGCCGCACGCCGGTGAAGACGTAGGGCAGCGCGGTCGGCCACAGCACGTGCCGGACCCGGGCGGCCGCCGAGAACCGGTAGCTGCGGGCCGTCTCGTACGCGACCGGGTCGACGTCGGCGACGCCGTACAGGACCTGGACGAGCACCTGCCAGAACGCCGCGTAGCAGACCAGCAGCAGGGTCGAGCCGATCTCGGTGCCGTAGAGCAGCACGGCCAGCGGGATGAGCGCGACCGACGGGATCGGCCGCAGGAACTCCACCGTGGACGCGGTCAGCTCGCGCAGCAGCGGCACCGAGCCGATCAGGAAGCCGGCCAGCACGCCCGCGGCGACCGCGATGAGCAGTCCCCAGCCCCACGCGACCAGGGTGTCCTTCAGGGAGATCCAGAACTGCTCGGTGCCGGCCTCGTCGGCGAGCGCCGAGAAGATCGCGCTGGTCGGTGGCAGGTACCGCTCGTTCACCACACCGAGCGTCGGCAGCAGTTGCACGATGAGGAGCAACCCGGCCAGGCCGGCCACGCCCAGGAAGGCGGGGTGGCCGAGCCAGGCCGGGTTGCCGCGACGAGCCGATGTCACGGGAGCAGCTTCTCCAGGTCCGGCGTGCCGGAGAAGATGCCGTCCTGCTCGCCGAGCTTGGCGAGGGTCTCGACCGACGCGGTGTTGATCTCGACGGGCCACTTCGGCAGGACCAGCGCGGCGCGGTTCTTCTCGTCGATCTTGGTGTAGTCGGCGAGGATGGTGCGGACCGCGTCCGGGTTCGCGTCGGCGTACGCGAGCGACTCGTTGATCGCCTCGGTGAACCGCTTGACCAGGTCCGGGTTCTTGCCGATCAGCTCGGTCGAGGAGAAGTAGGCGGCCACCGACAGGTTCGGCGCGGCGTCCACGAACGTCGAGGCCACCTCGCGGCCGCCGGCCGCCTTGATCGCGGTGAGCGTCGGCTCGACCACCCACGCGGCGTCGACCTGGCCGCCGTCGAGCGCGGCCGGCATGTTCGGGAACGGCATCTCGACGAACTCGATCTTCGACGGGTCGCCGCCGGCCTTGCGGACCGACTCGCGGGTGACGGTGTCACCGATGTTCTTGAGCGTGTTCACCGAGATCTTCTTGCCGGCCAGGTCGGCGGCGTTCTTGACCGGGCTGTCCGCCTTGACCACCACGGCGCCGAAGTCCTTGCCCTGCTCGCCGGTGGAGGCGACACCCGCGGCGACGGCCTTGATCGGCACGTTCTTGGTCTGGGCGATCATCAGCGACGTCCAGTTGCTGAAGCCGAACTGGAACTGGCCGCTCACCACGCCGGGGACGATGGCGGCGCCGCCCGCGGCGGCCTCCATGGTCAGCTCGATGTTGCGCTTCGAGAAGAAGCCCTGCTTCTGACCGAGGTAGATGGGCGCGACGTCGATGATCGGGATGACGCCGACCTTCACCTTGTCCACGCCGCCGCTGCCGCCGCCGTCCGAGTCCGAGTCGCTGGAGGTGCCGCACGCCGCGAGGGAACCGGCAAGGGCTGCCGCCACCATCCCCGCGAGGAGTCGCCGCCGCATATTTACTCCTTAGAAGTCTGTGCGCATCACGAACATGAGTTCTCATCAAGAACGCTATGATGTGCCCCGTGTCACGTCAACGATTGGTGTCGATCATCTGATGCCGCGGGAACCGTACTACGTCCAGTCGCTGGAGCGGGGGCTCGCGGTGATCCGTGCATTCGACGCACAACATCGCGAACTGACCCTCAGCGACGTCGCCCGGGCATGCGGACTCACCCGAGCGGCGGCGCGGCGATTCTTGCTCACCCTCACCGACCTGGGGTATGTGCGGACCGACGGCCGGCTGTTCTCGCTGGCCCCGAGGGTTCTCGAGCTGGGGTACGCGTACCTCTCCAGCCTCTCCCTGCCGGAGGTGGCCGAACCGCACCTGGAGCGGCTCGTCGCCCGGGTCCACGAGTCGTCGTCGTTGTCCGTGCTGGACGGGGACGATGTGGTCTATGTCGCACGTGTCCCAACAAGCAGGATCATGCGGGTCGCCATCAACGTCGGCACCCGCTTCCCGGCCTACGCCACCTCGATGGGACGGGTGCTGCTGGCGGCGCTCCCCGAGGCCGACCTCGACGCGTACCTGAACCGCGCCAAGCTGGAACCCCTCACCGACCGCACCATCACCTCCCCGGGCGCGCTGCGCGAGGAGATCGCCCGGGTCCGGAGCCAGGGCCACTCCATCGTCGACCAGGAGCTGGAGGAGGGCCTGCGGGCCCTGGCCGCCCCCATCCGCGACCGCAACGGCCAGGCGGCCGGAGCCGTCAACGTCTCCATCCACGCGGCCCGGGCCACCGTCGACGACATCCGCGAGCGGCTGCTGCCACCCCTGCTGGAGACGGCGGCCGCCATCGAGTCCGACCTGAAGGTCGCCACCCCGCGATAGGTGTCAGGCGGCGTGCAGGTGGGCGGTGCCGGTCAGCTTCTTGGCGGCGTACATGGCCTCGTCGGCCCGGCGCAGGAGGGTGGCCGGGTCGTCGCCGGCGAGGCCGCCGGCTATGCCGATGCTGGCCCGGACCTGGAGGCGGCGGCCGCCCGCGACGACCGGCTCGTGCAGGGCCTCGGTGAGGCGGGCGGCCATCCGGTCCGCCTCGGCGCGGTCGGCGCCGTCGAGGACCAGGACGAACTCGTCGCCGCCCAGCCGGGCCGCGGTGTCGCCGGGCCGTACGCAGGATCGCAGCGCGGCGGCGACGGTGACCAGCAGCAGGTCGCCGGCCTCGTGACCGAGTGTGTCGTTGACCTGCTTGAACCCGTCCAGGTCGATGAGCGCCACCTGCACCGGGTGGCCGTCGCCGGTGGCCAGGGCGGCGTCGAGGCGCCGGTGGAACAGCGCCCGGTTGCCGAGCCCGGTCAGGCCGTCGTGGCTGGCCGCGTGGTCGAGCCGGGCGAGCAGCCGGTCGTTGTCCCGCAGCGCGGTGATCTGGCGGATCGCCACGAGCGCGGTGAGCTGCACCGCGCAGAGCGCCACGGCCAACAGGTCGTCGCCGTGCTGCCAGACCTCCCAGAGCAGCAGCCCGTCGACGGCCGCGACCGCGGCGTACGGCAGGACGCTGTACGCCCGGCGCCGCTTCGCCCGGCCCTTCGCCGCGGCCGGCGTCCACTGCGACCTCGCCGCGTACGCGCCGACACAGAAGATCATCGGCAGGCTGATCTGGGCCACGTAGAGCCGGCCGTCGACCCCGGCGATCACCGGCTGGAGCATCGGGAGCAGCGCGCCGGAGAGCACGCAGAAGGCGAGCAGCCGCAGGCCGCGCCCGTCGATCGCGGCGTAGTCGGCGAGCACCGCCTTGGCCAGGGCGAAGACGGCCAGGATCGCGAGCACCGCGAGGACCAGGGAGGCGGCCACGCCGGGGGTCACGCCGGCGTGCACGGCCTGCCGCGTACCGAAGTGCCAGATGAAGACGGCGGCCGCGAGCGCCACGGCGCCGGCGTCGAGGGCGGTGCGGGTGGCGGCGCCGGGCCGGCTCCGGCCCATCGGCAGCCGGATCAGCGCGTAGCTGAGGCAGAGCAGCGCGCCGCCGTCGAGCAGCAGCATGACCGGTCCGGTGTACGAGGTACGGACCGCCGGGTTGGTGAGCACGTCCGCGGCCTGCGCGGTCTGGCCGGCGCTGACCAGCAGCGGGACCGGCGTGAGATGCCGCCAGAACCGCCGGGTCGGGGCCGGCAGCGCGGGCTGGCGCGAGGTCCGCCAGAAGACCGCCGAGACCAGCGGGCCGTAGAGCGGCATGGTGGCCCAGAGCAGCGCCGGCGGACCCACCGGGGTGATCAGGTTGACCGCGAACCAGGCCGCGGCCACGGCGAAGAGGCCGAGACAGATGCGTGTCATGACGCATCGAGCTTCGGCAGCGGTCCGGGCGACTTGAGCTCAAGAAACGAGATCTTCGGCCGAAATGACAGACCGTGACGGGTTGGCGCGGCTGGGTGGTCTGCGGACTGGGCGCGAGCCTGGTCTACGCCCTGCTGCCGCCGGGCCCGATCACCCTCGTCCTGGGCCTGCTCATTTCGATGGCCTCGATCGTCGTGACGGTGGCGAGCGCCCGGCGGCACCGGCCGGTCACCGCGGTCTCCTGGTACGTCTTCGCGGCCGGCGTGAGCTCCTGGGTCCTCGGCGATCTCGTCTACGCGTTCCACCCGCCGTTCCCGTCCTGGGCGGACGTCTTCTACCTGGGCGCGTACCCGCTGCTCACGGTGGCACTGTTCCGGCTCACGCGACAGCGCGGGCCGGTCTGGTCCGGCACCCTGATCGACTCGGCGATCATCGCGGTCGGCGTCGGCATCGTGTACTGGACGTTCCTGATCGAGCCGATCGTCACCGACCCGTCCACGCCGCCGCTCACCCGGGCCGTGATCGCCGGGTACCCGACCGCCGGGGTGCTGCTCTGCGCGGTGATCATCCCGATCCTGCTGCGCCGCGGACCCCGGACCGCCAGCCTCTGGATGCTCACGGCGGCGAGCGGGCTGACGCTGGTCGGCAACGTGCTCTACACGCTGGTGCCGGCCGGCCCGACCCGGATCCTCTACACCGCCTACCTGGTCGCGTACGTCCTCTTCGCGGCCGCGGCGGCGCACCCGTCGATGGCCCTGCCGGTCGCCGGCGCCGGCGACGCCCTGGGCCGCAGCCGGCTCGGCGTGCTCACCGCCTCGACGATGCTGGTCCCGGCGGTCCTGCTGATCCGGGGCGACTGGCATCGCTGGGGTGTCGTGGCGGTCGGGTCGATGGTGCTGTTCGTCCTGATCACGGCCCGGATGGCCGGGTACGTCCGCCGGGTCGACAGCCAGGCGCGGCGGCTGCGCGACCTGGCCATGCACGACGACCTCACCGGCCTGCCGAACCGCCGCGAGCTGGAGCAGCGGGTGACCGGCGCGCTCGCGGCCGGGCGCTGCCACGTGATCGTCATCGACCTGGCCGGCTTCCGGCACGTCAACGACCGGCTCGGCCGCGCGGCCGGCGACGCCGCCCTGGTCGCGGTCGGCGACCTGCTGCGCTCATGCTGCACCGCGAACAGCGACGCGGCTGCCCGGATGGGTGCCGACGAGTTCGCGGTGCTGGTGCGCGGGGACGGCGAGGCGGCCGCGAACCGCATCCTCGAGCTGCTGCGCCACCCCGTCCAGGCCGGCGAGCACGAGCTGCTGCTCACCCCGCGGCTCGGCATCGCGGCGGGGGAGACCGGGATGACCGCCGCCGAGCTGGTACGCCGGGCCGACACCGCCCGGTATGCGGCCAAGTCCGGCGGGATGCCGCTGGTCTCGTACACGGAAGAGCTGGACCGGACCGCTGAGGCCGCCGAGAGACTCGGCGCCGACCTGCGGCACAGCCTCGACGACGGCGACTTCCGGGTGGTCTACCAGCCGATCGTCTCGCTGGACAGCGGGCGGATCACGGCGGTCGAGGCCCTGGTGCGCTGGGACCACCCGGTGCGCGGCCCGGTGAGCCCGGCGACGTTCATCCCGGTGGCCGAGGACAACGGCCTCATCGTCGAGCTCGGCGAGTGGATCATGCGGACCGCGTGCGGCCGGTTCGCCGAGTGGCGGCGCGAGTTCGGCGCGGCGGCCCCGCAGTACATCAGCGTGAACGTCTCGGCCCGCCAGCTCAGCGAGCCCGGCTTCCCGGACGTGGTGGCCGGCATCCTGATGGACACCGGCGTCCACCCGGGCGCGCTGCTCGTCGAGGTGACCGAGACGGCGATCTTCGGCGGCGGCGTCGCCATCGAGGCGGTCGAGACCCTGCACGCCGCCGGCATCCCGATCGCCCTCGACGACTTCGGCACCGGCCACTCGTCGCTCGGCCTGCTCCGCACCGTCCCGGTCGACGTCCTCAAGGTCGACAAGTCGTTCGTCGACGAGATCACCGAGCCGGGCCGCCAGGCCGTCATCGTCGACGCGCTCATCCACGTGAGCAACGGCCTCGGCCTGCGCGCCGTCGCCGAGGGGGTCGAGACCGAGGAGCAGGCCGCCTACCTGCGCGAGCTGGGCTACCAGTTCGCGCAGGGCTGGCACTTCGGCCGCCCGGTCGACCGGCCCGACTTCTCGGTGCCGGCCCGCATCGGTCAGTAGGGGGCGACCACGAAGCCGGCGCCGCTGCTGATGATGGACGGGTTGGCGGACGGGCCGGCGCCGGTGGAGCCGTCGGCCACGACCGTGACGATGTAGGCGCCGTCGGGGACCGGGCCGGTGCGCAGGTCGAGGTCGCAGACCAGTTCGGTGTCGCTGATGACCATGCCGAGGTCGCACTCGGCCACCTCGCGGTTGCCGGACGCGTCGTAGGCGCCGTCGACCAGGAAGACGTGTCCGAGGTTGCTCGTCGGGTCGGTGCCGGACGTGTCGAAGGTGATGCCGGTGAAGCCGGCGCCGGTGACCGAGAGGGTGGCGACCGTGTTCGAGGCGGCGGTGTTCGGGGAGACCGTGATCGCGTTGCTGTAGGTGAACGGGATGGCGTCGCCGGTGCTGCCGTCGCCGTTCGGGTCCTCGCTGCTCACCGTGCCGCCGGGCGCCACCACGGTGAGGTACTGGCCGCCGCCCGGCGCCCGCGTCCCGGTCGTGCCCGTGAAGCTCGTGCCGTTCGCCGAGACCTTGATGTTGCTGAGCGGGGCGCCGCCGATCGTCGCGGTGATCTGGCTGGTGACCGGGGTGAAGCCGGAGCCGGTCACGCTGATCGTCTGGCCGCCGGCGGACGGGCTGCTGTCCGGGCTGATCTTGGTGATGACGGGTTTGACGGCGATCGTGTACGACGCCGAGGCGATCAGCGTGCTCGACGTGGTGGACTCGCTGTCGTAGACGCAGACCACCCACCGGGACTGCGTCTGGGTGCCGGCCAGCACCAGGCCGTTCGGGTTCACGGTGTTGTCCGGGTACCCGGCGGTCGGCACCTGGAAGGCGATCTTCCACGAGGTGATCCGCTTGACCTGGCCGGGGTCGACGGTCAGCACGCCCGCCGTCGTGGTCGTGCCGCTCGCGGTGATCTGCGCCCGGGCCTTGGCCTTCTCGCTGCAGGCCGTGCTGCTGGTCGTGGTGGGCGCGAACTGGAACTGCACGACCGGGGTGATGCCGGCGAACGGCGTGACCGAGGTGCTCTGCGGGACCGAGCCGACGATCGTGCCGCCGGCGCCGCTTGCCCCGAAACTCCTGCTCAGCGTGAGCGCCACGGCGGCCGAGGCGGGCGCGGGAAGACCGGCGAGGAGCAGGGCGGTCGCGGCGATCGAGGCGAGAACGGCACGGACAGCAGTCATGGCGGCAGCGTAACGCCGGAAAAGCCGCGAATCAGGAAGAATGCGCGAGGGCGTCGATCAGCCAGGCCGCGAGATGCCGTACGCGGGCCCTGGCGATCTCACCGGCTCTCCAAATACGGTCATCGATATCTTCCTCTCGGGAGGAGTCGTCGATGACTCGTCGCATCATCCCCGCTCTTGCCATGATCTCCCTGGTCGCCGCGTGTTCGTCACCGGACTCGGACTCCGGCGGCGGCGAGGGGTATCCCGATCGGAACATCACCATCGTGGTGCCGTTCAGCGCCGGCGGCCCGACCGACACCGTGACCCGCATGATCTCCGAGCCGATGGCGAAGGCCCTCGGCGGCGAGATCGTCGTGCAGAACGTCGAGGGCGCCGGCGGCACGGTCGCTGCCGGCGAGGTCGCGCGGGCCGAGCCGGACGGCTACACCGTGCTCATGCACCACATCGGCATGTCCACGGCGCCCGCCCTCTACAAGAACCTCGGGTACGAGCCGCTCCAGGACTTCGCCACGGTCGGGCTGGTCACCGAGGTGCCGATGACGGTCGTGGCCCGGCCCGACCTCCCGCCCGCCACGCTCGCCGAACTCACCGCGTACGTGAAGGCGAACGCCGGCACGGTCACCCTCGCCAACGCCGGGATCGGGGCCGCGTCCCACCTGTGCGGGCTGCTCTACCAGGCCGCCGCCGGCGTCAAGGTCCAGGAGGTGCCCTACCAGGGGACCGGGCCGGCGCTGACCGACCTGGTCGGCGGGCAGGTCGACGTCATGTGCGACCAGACCACGAACACCACCGGGCAGATCACGGCGGGCAAGGTCAAGGCGTACGCGGTGACCACGCCGTCCCGGGTCGCGTCCCTGCCCGAGGTGCCCACCACGGCGGAGGCCGGGATGCCGGGACTGGAGGTCAGCGTCTGGCACGGGTTGTACGTGCCGGCCGGGACGGCCGCTGACGTCGTACAGAAGCTCTCCGATGCTCTGAAGACCGCACTGGCGGACCAGGCCGTCATCGATCAGATGGCGAAACTCGGCACGGCGCCGGTCTCCTCCTCGGATGCCACTCCGGAGGCGCACAAGGCCCACCTCGAAGAGCAGATCAACACCTGGGCGAAGGTCATCGCCGACGCCGGTGTCCCGGCCTCATGATCAGGCCTCGTAGATGAGCCGGAGTCCGGATCTGATCGCCGGCGGGATCTTCACGGTGATCGGCGGCGGGTTCGTGGCGGGGGCCCTCGGTCATGATCGGGGGACCCTGCTGCGGATGGGACCGGGCTACTTCCCCCTGGTGGTGGGCGTGATCGTGGCGGGTCTCGGTATCGCCATCATGGTCTTCTCGTCGTCCGGCCCGGCGTTCGGGACGGTGCCGTGGCGGGCCATGATCCTGATAGTCACCGCCATCTGTTTCTTCGGCTATTCCGTACGGATCATCGGATTCGTTCCGGCGTCGTTCGTGGCGGCCCTGCTCACCGCCCTCGCCGCGGCGCGCTTCCGGACGGCGCTCGCCGTGGCGGCCGGCCTGACCGCCGCCGCCACCCTGATCTTCGTGGTCGGGCTGCAGCTGCGCCTCCCGCTGTGGTGGTTCTGAGATGGAGAACCTGATTCTCGGCTTCTCCACCGCGCTGCTGGTGCAGAACGTCGTCTGGTGCTTCGCCGGCGTGCTGCTCGGCACGGCGGTCGGCGTGCTGCCCGGCATCGGACCGACCGCCACGGTGGCGATGCTGCTGCCGATCACGTTCGGGTTCGAGCCGGTCACCGCGCTGATCATGCTGGCCGGGATCTACTACGGCGCCCAGTACGGCGGCTCCACCACGGCCATCCTGATCAACCTGCCGGGGGAGTCGTCGGCGGCCGTCACGGCGCTCGACGGCCACGAGATGGCGCGCCGGGGCCGGGCCGGTCCGGCGCTCGCCGCGGCCGCGATCGGCTCGTTCGTGGCCGGCACGGTGGCGACCGTGATCCTCGCCGTCGCCGCGCCGCCGCTCGCCGCCGTGGCACTCCGGTTCGGCCCGGCCGACTACTTCGCGCTCGTGCTCTTCGGCCTGATCATCTCGATCGCGCTGGCCCGGGGCTCGACCCTCAAGGCCCTCGCCATGATCTTCCTGGGCATCCTGCTCGGCACGGTCGGCCAGGACATCTACACGGGTACGCCGCGGTTCGTGCTCGACCGGCGCGAGCTGTACGGGGGCATCGACTTCGTGTCGGTGGCGGTCGGCCTGTTCGGCGTGGCGGAGATCCTGCGGAACCTGTCGTCCTCCTCGCCGGGGCCGCCCGCCCTGGCCGGCCGGGTGGCTCACCTGTGGCCGACAGCCGCCGACCGCCGCCGCATCGTCGCGCCGATCCTGCGCGGCACCGGGCTCGGCTCGGCCCTCGGCGTCCTCCCCGGCGGCGGTCACGTGCTGGCGTCCTTCACCTCGTACGCCGTGGAGAAGCGGGTGTCCCGCCGGCCCGCCGAGTTCGGCCACGGCGCGATCGAGGGCGTGGCCGGCCCGGAGTCCGCCAACAACGCGGCCGCGCAGACCTCGTTCATCCCGCTGCTCACCCTGGGCCTGCCCGCCCACCCGGTGATGGCCCTCATGGTCGGCGCGTTCATCGTGCACGGCATCACCCCGGGCCCGAACGTCATCGACGACGAGCCGGCGCTGTTCTGGGGCCTGATCGCCTCGATGTGGATCGGCAACCTGATGCTGGTCCTGCTCAACCTGCCCCTGATCGGCATCTGGGTGCGGCTGCTGCGCGTCCCGTACCAGGTCCTCTTCCCGATGATCGTGCTCTTCGCGGTGATCGGGACCTACTCGCTGGCGTTCAACGCCTTCGACGTCTACGCGATCGCGGTTTTCGGCGTCCTCGGTTACGTCCTCATCACCTGCGGCTGCGAGCCGGCGCCGCTGCTGCTCGGCTTCGTCCTGGGGCCGCTGCTGGAGGAGAACCTCCGGCGGGCCCTGATCATCTCCCGTGGCGACCCGATGGTCTTCCTGACCCGCCCGATCTCCGCGACGCTGCTGTTCCTCGCTGCGGCGGCGCTGGTCGTCACGGTGCTGCCGGCGGTCCGCCGGCGCCGGGACGAGGTCTTCACCGAGGAGTGACCGTCCGTCAGGTCTCCGTCATCGGCAGGGACCCGATGCTCCGGCAGGTGGTCAGCAGCTCCGGGAGCCGGGTGTCCGCCGGGTCGGCGGCGTCGCCTTCGAGGCGCGCGAAGTACCGCTCCAGGAAGCCGGCGACGAGTTCCCCGGGAAGCCGATCGCCGGGCTCCTCGGTCTCGATCACGAGCAGCAGCAGGCCGGGCAGCCGTCCCGCGCCCGGCGCCAGCTCCGGCATCAGATAGGGGATCGGCAGCCGCCGCGCCCCGAACCCGGCATAGAGCCGCAGCCGCGCGCCGCCGTCGCCGTAGTCGCCTTCTCCGGCGTCGTCGAAGATCGCTGGATCCTCGGCCTCGGCGAGGACGACACGTGGCTCGAGCGCCGCCCGCCACCGCGGCCCGGCCACGGCGACGAGCTCCCTGCCGATCCCCCGGCCGCGCAGGTCGGGCCGGACGGCGAAGTAGCAGAGCAGCGCCGCCCGGATGTCGGGGAACCACTCCAGGAAGAGCGCGCCCACCGGCTCCCCGTCCGCCGCCAGGGCGACGGCGCCGCGCAGGTCGTCCGCGGCGAGAACCCGGCGCAGCCGCTCGAAGGGCTCCCGCTGTTCGGGCGCGAAACTCGGCCCGATCACCGTGTCGTAGAGCCGGCGCAGCACGCCGGCGTCCGCCTCGCCCTCGAGGAACCGGACCGATACCTCCGTCACCCGCGCAAGTCTACTGTGGAGGACGCGTGCAGCGTGAGGCCGAACCCGTGAGGGCTTCCGGCGTACGTCGTGATCGCAGCCTCCGTGACGCGCACCTCCTCCGCCCACGCGGCAGTGTCGAACGCGGCCCGATAATGGGAGGCGCACGCGGTGAGGTGGTCGAGGAACGCGGCGCCGAGCCGTCGTGCGTAGTGGTCCAGGGCTGTGTCAGCCGGCAGCCCGTCCCGGATGCCGGTGATCACGGCGGCGGCCAGGACCGCGGTACGCAGGGCGTGCCCCGCCCCGGAACCACTGACCGGATCCAGCCGGATCACCCCACCACCGATCCGGAGCCGTCCCCGCTGTGCCCGGTGCTCGGCCAGCCAGGGCGCCGCCGGGACGACGGTGACCCGTTCCGGCGGGCCGGCGAACAGGCTGCCCAGACCGGAGGCGTCCAGCTCAGCCGCGAGGAACCCGTCGGGGTCCGGCGGCGGTGTCGGCGTCATCGCCTGGATCATCGCCCGCCCGTCGCCGAGCGGCGTGAGATAGAGCCAGCTGTCCACGGTGGTCGCCATCCGGCAGGCGGTGGCCGGCACTCCGGGGGCCAGCGGCGCGTATCCGACCATCGCACACCGCCGCCCGACCGCCACGCCGCCCGCGCCCTCCTCCCCGCCCGTGGCTTCCGTGCCGCCCGCGCCGTGCACGGCCATGGTGTGGACCTCCCAGTCGCTCGGAGCCGGGTCCGCCAGCCGGTCGACCCCGGTGAGCCGCCGGTCGAGGATGGCGAGCAGGCGCGGGGCGTCCACGACGATCGCCGGCGCGGGCAGGTCCTGCTCGGCGGCGCCCGGTCCCCAGCGGATCCGGCGGGTGGTGAGCGCGTGGCTGCCGGCGAGGACGTCGTCGCCCCAGACGTGGGTGAGCACGGTGACCGTCGGCTCGTTGAGGACCAGGTGCCGGGGCCCGCCGGCGGACGGCCCGCCGGTCAGCGTCGTCCGGCAGCCCGCGCGGGCCAGCAGCGCCGCGCAGGTGAGCCCGGCCAGCCCGGCGCCGTGGACGGTGACCCGCGTTGCGGCCGCGTGCGTGCTCGCCGAACCCGTTGCGGCCTCGGGTGTGCTCATCGAACCGGGTTCAGCCGAGGTCGTGCTCATCGGTGAGGCGGAGCATCTGATCGACCAGGGCTTCGTGGTCCGCGGCCTGGCGCAGGACCAGCGCGCGCTCCCCGGGGCCACCCACGGCCGCGAAAGCGTCCCGCGCCGACCGCAGCGACGCGGCGAGGTCGGCGACCATGCCTGCCGGGGCGGGCGGCCCGGGCTGGGTCACCGACGCCGGGAGGGCGAACCGCGGCAGGATCCCGCGGGCCGCCAGCACGTGGTTCGTCTCGTGCAGGTTGAACATGGCCCGCCGGGACTGCTCGATCAGCAGGCCGCCGGCGGCATCGCCGAGGGCGAACGTCAGCCGCAGCGCGGTGAGCAGCGCCGTGTAGTTCTGGTCGGCCAGCTCCTGCAGTTGCACGGCGAGCTCGTCGGCCGGCTTCTCCACGAACTCCCGCAGGTAGTCGGCCGGGTCGAGGCCGGCGAGGTGGCCCTGGACGGCGGTGAAGCGGTGGAAGTGGTCGTCCCCCTCGTCGATGATGAGTTTCAGCAGGTGGACGATCCGCTCGCGGTCCGGGAAGAGGTCGGGCCGCCGATCCACGGTGGTGTGCAGACGTACGTACATGCCGTCCACCCCGGTGCCGATCACCTGGCTGGGCCGTTCCACCTCGATGAACCAGGCGAGCTGTTCGGGTGTGAGCGGCTCCAGCGCGAACGGCCGGTCGAGGCTGCGGCCGATCCGTTCGGCGCGCCCGAGGGAGGGCGGTGCGCCGAGCAGGGTCAGCGCCTCGTTGGCCCACCGCAGGTGACGCATCTCGTCCACGGCGATCGAGAAGACCTCGGTGGCCGCGGCGTGGATGCGGCGGGTGCGGTCGTCCGGCGACTCCGGCAGCCGCATCGGCGCGTCCAGCGAGAGGTGCGCGAACAGGTACTCCACGGCGAGCGCGTGCTCGACCGTCGCGAGATAGGTCAGTTCCTCGATCACCTCGTCGCGGGTCATCTCGGGTACGTCGACCGGCGGCGGGGCGGCCACCGCGTCGCTCTCCCGGTCGTTGACGACGACCGGCAGGACGTTCCAGTCGAGGATCAGCTCGGGGTAGTCCAGCTCCTGCTCCCGGCGCCCGGCCATGGTCGGTTGATCGGCCGGCGGCGGGACGCTGGTCCGGTCGCGGCGCTGGAAGTTCAGGTTCGGGAAGCGGCCGTCGGAGCTGGTGACGATGTCCGGTTTGCTGGCGGCCCAGTAGAAGCAGCCGCAGTCCCGGAAGTCGAACTGCCAGGGCGCGCAGAGGCTGCGGGTGAGCTCGCCCGGCGGGTACGCGTCCGGATCGATGACGCCGTCCGGGTCGAGGTACCGCGCCCGGTCCGCGACCAGCACCGCGGCCTCGACCCGCCCGGCCTGGTCGCGCTGCACGAGGCTGCGGTTCTGGAGCCGGAACCCGTTGAGGTTGCCGCCGACCGGATCGCTGCCCGGCGACGAGAACCCGGGTCCGGGGCCGAGGAGCAGCGCGATGCGCCCGGGCATCAGGTCGTGCACCCGCCGCCACACCTCCAGCCCGTTCAACCCGGTGCAGGAGAAGGTCGGCGCGGCGGCCTCGGACTGGCCGGCCTCGGTGCGGCCGCCGACCGCCCACACGGCGAGGGGCAGGTCGGCGGCGGTCAGGCCCCGCTCGGCCGGCAGCCCGGTGGCGGCGACGCCGGTGATCAGGGCGCCGTCGTTGCGGTGGAACTCGACGACGAGGCCGGGGAAGAACTGCTTGTCCAGGTTGCGCTGGTCGAACTCGAGGCCGGGGTAGCAGTTGTCCACCCCGCTCTCCGGCCGCGTCGACGCGGGGTTGCCGCGGACCTGATGGTCCGCCCGGGCCGTCAGATTCCGCGGATAGATCTTGTCGGCGCCGGTCATACCAGGCCCCCTGTGTCGAGCGGGTGGTCGATCGTGAAGTAGTCCGGCCGGGTGTCGAGGAGCTCGGCGTAGGCGCGGAGGGTGAAGGCGAGCCAGCCGCGGATGTAGTCGCATGCCACCCGGCCGCGCCGGCTCACCTCGTGATGGCAGCCGCCGCCGCACAGGTAGCGGGCCCAGCAGGAACGGCAGGGTTCCATCCGGTCCACGTGCGAGGCCGCGAGGTGCCGGGCACGGGCCGTGCGGTCGGTTCCGGCGGTGACGTCGCCCATGGCGTACGCATGATCGTCTATCAATCGGTGACAGGCGTAGAGGTCGCCTTCCGCGTTCGCGCTGAGATACCCGGCACCGGCGCCGCACGGATACGGCCGGTGGGTGCCGCGATGGATCTGGTGCACGGCGGTCTCGAAGTTGCCGAACGGGTACCGCCGCCCGGCGCCGATCTCGCGCAGTGCCACCTCGCCGCACGCCACCATGCGCTCCAGCAGCGGCGCCATGTCGGCGGGCCCGAGCGCCAGCGCGGGGTCGGGGGAGACGAGCACCGCGCTGAAGCCCACCTCGTCGAAGCCGAGGCCGATGCCGTGCTCGAGGATCGGCAGCAGCGGTCCGCTGCGCGACGTCACCGTGACCCGGGCGCTCAGGTGCCGCGGGCGCCCGTGCCTTCGCAGCACGTCCAGGCCGGTGCGGAGCCTCTGGTAGGAGCTGGAGCCGTCGCGCATCCGGCGTACCGAATCCTGGTGTTCTGCCGGGCCGTCGAGGCTCACCGACACGGTGAACGGGAACTCGGCGAAGAGGCGGGCGTCCTCCGGGGTGACAGTGGTGAGGTTGGTGGTGACGGCGAACCGGACGGTGTGGCCGGCGGCGCGGGCGGCCCGGTCGGCGTACCGCGTGACCCGGTGGACCAGCCGGCGCGCCAGCAGCGGCTCGCCGCCCATGAAGCCGACCACGAGGTCGGCGCCCGGAGCCGACTCGGCGATGAGGCGGTCCACCGTGGCGAAGGCGACCTCCTCCGGCATGGCCCGCGCCCGCCCGCCGAACCGGCCCTCGTCGGCGTAGCAGTAGCCGCACGACATGTTGCAGCTCTGCAT
This sequence comes from Actinoplanes sp. NPDC023714, assembly GCF_040639855.1. Lineage (NCBI taxonomy): Bacteria > Bacillati > Actinomycetota > Actinomycetes > Micromonosporales > Micromonosporaceae > Actinoplanes > Actinoplanes sp. NPDC023714. The sequence goes on along the minus strand of NZ_JBFAAR010000015.1, from coordinate 49,508 downwards.
GACGTTCAGCGAGATCGAGGCCAGCGGCGGCGGGTCGAGCGGGCGTCCGTCGATCCGCGGCGGGCCGCCGGTCATCAGCGGGGCGATCTCCTCCGGCATCGCCCCGGCGCCGTCGAGCCAGGTCCGTACCCGTTCGGCGGTCTCGTCGGGCAGGTCGTAGACGCGGCTGCCGTCGGCGACGAACAGGTGCGCGCCGCCGGCGCTGCGGAAGAGGCGGGCGTGGCTTGCGTCGGTGACGGGCTCGTCGGGCGGGCGGCGGCCGATCTGCAGCAGGACTGTCACGTGCCCTCCTCGATCCGGCTGCGCAGCTGCCGCGCCCACTGCTGGAGCAGATCGAACTGGCGGCGGGTGAGGTGCATCGGGTAGCGGTCCGAGCCGCGCATCATGGCCGGCATCCGCCGGTCGTAGTAGCGGTCGTCGGTCGCCGGCGCGCGGACCACCCGGTCGATCAGATCGGGCTGCTCGCGCAGCAGGTCCTCCATCACCTCGAGCGCGAGGAACCGGCGGTGCCGCTGCCGCCCGGCCTCGGTCAGCGGCAGGGTGCGGGACAGGATCGAGCCGGGAAGGTCGAACGTGGCGCCCTCCGCGTCGGCCTCGGGCAGTGATCGGGCGCGCGCGATCGCCGCGTTCTCGGCGCGGGCCCGGTCGTTCTGCGCGTCGACGTTGACGTTCTCCATGGTCTCCAGGACACGTTCGAGGAGATCCTGCACCTCCCGGGTGGTGGTCTCCTCGTCGGCCACATAGGAGGGATCGTGGACGTCCTCCCGCCGCACCCGGTCGGTCAGCCCGTCGGCGATCGAGGTGAACGGCCGGCGGTCCGGCGCGAAGTCGGGCGGGCCGACCACGATCCGGGCCACGGCCGTGCCGACGCCGGGGAGCGTGCACCGGATCAGGCCGTCGCAGACGTCGTCGACGAGTCCGAGGCTCTCCTGGTCGGCGCCACCGGCGAACAGCCCGCCGGGGTTGGTCCGGGGATCGCCGGTCAGCCGGAAGCCGCACCAGGTCGCCTGCGGATCGAGGATCAGCCGGTCGGCCGGGAGCACGAACGCGGACGACCGCTGCGGCAGGTCGGCGGGGCCGTAGACGTTGCCGGCGGCCGGGGTGAAGCGGATCCGCAGCTCCGGGAATTCGGCTGTCGGCCGGGTCACCTGCACCGCGCCCAGCGGAACGTTCCGGCCGGCCGGAACCAGGGGCCGGCCCGCGCCGGACGGCGAGACGCCGGGCAGCGGATGCACCGCCGTGTCGTCGCCGCGCAGCTCCAGCGTGGCGGCCACCCGGTCGCCGTCGTCCAGGGTGTAGTGGAACGCCTTCAGGTTCGCGACCTCGATCCGCCACCGCAGATCGCCGGGGGAAAGCCCGGATGCGGCGAGGACGTCGGCGGTCAGCGGACCGGACTCGGTCCGGCCGTTCAGCGTCCACCGGCCGTGCAGCTCGAAGAACGGCGCCACCGGGCGCCAGCCCGTCGCGTCCTTGAACGTGACCGTGGCCGGCACGCTGCCGGTCACCGTGCCGTCGGCCGCGACCGCGAGGGTCTCGGCCGGCCGGATCGTGGTCTTGCCGGTGCCCCGCGGGTGCAGGTCGTTCGGCCCCCAGGTGTAGCCGTCGCACGGCGTGCGGGAGGGCCCGACCCGGCCGAAACCGAGCGGAGGCAGGATCTCTATCGACTCGATCACGCGGAACTCCTTCATCGCGTGTGCCGAACGGCGACGGCAATTGACGCTACTCTTCGCTGTCCTTTGTCTACTGTCTGATTTCGGCGGGTGGTCCCCGGCCGCCGTGCCGGTGTCTAGCCTGGGCCGAATGGACGTGACGGAGGCGGCGGTCCGCGCGACCGACCTGTACAAGACATACGGCAGCGGAGAGGCGCAGGTCGTCGCCCTGCGCGGGGTGGACGTCGCGCTGGAGCGCAGCCGCTTCACCGCCATCATGGGGCCCTCCGGGTCCGGCAAGTCGACGCTGATGCACTGCCTGGCCGGGCTGGACTCGGTCAGCCGCGGCGAGGTGCACATCGGTGACACCCGGGTCACCGGGCTGGGTGACGCCGGCCTGACCCGGCTGCGCCGCGACAAGGTCGGCTTCGTCTTCCAGCAGTTCAACCTGCTGCCCACGCTCACCGCCGCCGAGAACATCCTGCTGCCCCTGTCCATCGCCGGCCGCAAGCCGGACCGGCAGTGGTACGACACCGTCATCGACACGGTCGACCTGCGGGACCGCCTCGGCCACCGCCCGGCCCAGCTCTCCGGGGGACAGCAGCAGCGGGTGGCCTGCGCCCGTGCCCTGGTCGCCCGGCCCGAGGTGGTCTTCGCCGACGAGCCCACCGGCAACCTGGACAGCCGCTCCGGCGCCGAGGTCCTCGGCTTCCTGCGCCGATCGGTACGCGACCACGGCCAGACCATCGTCATGGTCACCCACGATCCGAACGCGGCGAGCTACGCCGACCGCGTCGTCTTCCTGGCCGACGGCCGGATCGTCGACGAGATGCGCGACCCCACCGCCGAGACGGTGCTCGACAGGCTCAAGGGCCTGGACAGTCCCGCCGCCGCGACGGTTCACGGTGACCGCTGATGCTGCGCGCCAGCCTGCGCGGACTGTTCTCCCGCAAGCTGCGGCTGACCCTGGCTCTGGTGGCGATCCTGCTGGGCACCGGCTTCCTGTCCGGGGCGTTCGTGCTCACCGACTCGCTCGGCGCCCGTTTCGAGCAGCTGTTCACCACCATCAACCAGAACGTGGACGTCCAGGTCGGCGCCACCGAGGACGCGGCCGGGGACGGTGAGCCGCCGCTGCTGACCCGGGAGCAGCTGGACCGGCTGCGGGTCCCCGGCGCGGCGGCGGTCCAGGGCGACGTGAGCGCTCTCGGTGTGATCCCCTTCGACGTACGCGACGGCGACCCGGTCACCACCTCCGGGGCGCCGCAGATCGGCGGCGGGGTGACCGGCGACGACCCGTTCTCCCTGGTCGGGGCCGCCGAGGGACGGTGGCCGGCACAGGCCGGCGAGACGGCGATCAGCCGCTTCACCGCCGAGCAGACGCATGCCGCCGTCGGTGACCGGCTCAAGATCTACCTGCCGCGGGTCAACGAGGCCCGGGAGTTCACGGTGGTCGGCGTCGTCACGTACAGCGGCGACCGGGACTCGCTGGCCGGCGAGACGCTCGTGCTGTTCCCGGAGGCGCAGGCCCAGCAGATCTTCTACGGCCGGACCGGGCTGTACTCCGGGGCGTTCCTCGCCGCCGAGCAGGGCGTCTCCCCGGAGGAGCTGCGCGACCGGGTGGCCCCGCTGGTGCCGGCCGAGTTCCGGGCCATGACGGGGGAGCAGGCCAACGAGGAGCAGGCGAACGCCGTCAACGAGGGCCTGTCGCAGCTCAGCAGGTACTTCTTCGGGCCGTTCGCGATCGTCGCGGTGCTGGTCGGCGTCTTCCTGATCTTCAACACGTTCAACATCGTGGTCGCGCAGCGGGCCCGCGAGCTGGCGCTGATGCGTGCCATGGGCGCGAGCTGGGCGCAGGTGGCCGGCTCGGTGCTGGTGGAGGCCGTCCTGGTCGGGCTGGTCGGCGCCACCCTGGGTCTGCTCGCCGGCATCGGCCTCGGGTACGCCGGCAGCGCCCTGCTGACCGGCCTGCTGAACGTGGATCTGCCGGGCGGTGGCGTGCGCGTCGGCGCGACACCGGTCGTCCTGGCGTACACGGTCGGTGTTCTCGTCACGGTCCTCGCGGCGCTCGTGCCCGCGGTGAAGGCGTCCAGGGTGCCGCCGCTGGCGGCGATGCGCGAGGTCGCCCGGCCGGACAAGCCGCTGCGGACGCTGTCGATCGCGGGCGCCGCGCTGGCGGTGCCGGGCGCCGCCCTGGTGGGCTTCGGTCTGACCGGCGCGGGCGACCTGACGCTGCCCGCGCTGCTGCTCGGCGTCGGGCTGATCTTCCTCGGGGTGGCGCTGCTGTCGCCGCTGCTCACCCGGCCGCTGGCCGGGCTCATCGGCCGGGTGGTCGGCTGGGGGACCAGCGGCAAGCTGGGCGTCCGCAACGCGCTGCGCAACCCCCGGCGTACGGCGGTCACCGCGGCGGCCCTGATGATCGGCGTCACCCTGGTCAGCGCGGCGAGCGTGGTCGGCGCCTCGTTCAAGACCACGATCGACCAGCAGGTCAACTCGTCGATCGGCGCGGACGTCATCGTGCAGACCAACCAGACGCAGGGCCCGCCCACCGGCGCGACCGGCTTCTCGGCGGCGGCGATGCAGCAGGTCCGCGAGCTGCCCGGGGTGGACCGGGCCCTGTCGCTGTTCGTCACCGTCGACGCCGAGATCGAGGGGCAGACCAACCAGTCGCTGGCGCTCGGCGCCGTCGACCAGGACTTTCCGGTGGCGGCCGGCATGTTCGGGATGTCGCCGGTCGACGGCGACCTCGGCGCGCTCGGCGAGGGCGAGTTCGTGACCGACGCGAACACCGCCGAGGCGCGCGGCTGGGAGGTCGGCGAGCCGGTGCCGATCGCGCTGAGCAGGGGTGGCGAGCGGCAGTACCGGCTGGCCGGCACGTTCGAGAGCACGCCGATCCTGGCCGGCACGCTGTTCCTGCCGCGCTCGGCGGTGGACGACTTCGCCGGGCCGCTGGCCAGCCAGGGCTATGTGGACCTCGCCGAGGGCGCCGACGCCACGGCCGTCACCGGCGACATCGAGCAGATCATGTCGGACTTCCCGCTGGTGACCGTCGGCGACCGGTCCAGCCTCGTCGAGCAGTTCAACTCGTTCGTCGACATCGCCCTGACGATCGTCGTCGTGCTGCTCGGCCTGGCGATCCTGATCGCCCTGCTGGGCATCCTGAACACGCTGCTGCTGAGCATCTACGAGCGGACCCGGGAGCTGGGCATGCTGCGGGCGGTCGGGCTCGGCCGGTTCGGCGTGGTGCGCATGATCGGCACCGAGTCGGTCGTGATGGCCGTGTTCGGCTGCCTGCTCGGCATCGTGGTCGGGCTGGGGCTGGGCGTCGCCCTGTCCGCCGCCCTGATCGACATCGACTTCCTCACCACGATCTCGGTGCCCTGGGTCAGCCTCGCGGTCTTCGTCCTGATCGCGGCGCTGGCCGGGGTCGTCGCCGCGCTGTGGCCGGCCTGGCGGGCGGCCCGGCTCAACGTGCTGGAGGCCATCGCGTACGAATGAGCCCGTCGGATCCGCACAACAAATCGAGACGAGGTGGCGTTTCCAGAGAGGGACACATCGACGGGGGAGGGACATGTGCGGTTCGAGGAGTTCGCGGCGGCGCGGTTGCCGGCGCTGCTGCGATACGCGGTGCTGCTGTCCGGTGATCGGGAATCGGCCGGTGATCTGGTGCAGGACGTGCTGACGAAGGCGCTGCTGAAGTGGCGGCGCATCGGTGCGCTGGACGAGCCCTACGCCTACGTGCGCACCATGCTGACCAATGAGTACCTGTCGTTCCTCCGGCGGCGCCGGGTACCGACCGTGCCGCTGGGCGGGAACGTGCCGGACACCGTCGCGGCCGCGGAGCCCGCATCGGGCCGGCCGGACGAGGAGTTGTGGCTGCTGCTCGGCGGGCTGCCCCGGCAGCAGCGGGCGGTGATCGTGCTGCGCTACTACGAGGGACTCAGCGACCCGGAGATCGCCGAGGTGCTCAAGTGCCGGCCCACCACCGTCCGCGCGTACGCGAGCCGGGCTCTGGCCGCCCTCCGCGTCGAGTTGAAACCGTCCGCCGTTCAGCCTGTAGAGGTGCGGTAATGCGTACGATCGAAGATCTTCAGCAGTCACTCGCACAGCGCGCCGGGGCCGCGCCGGACGGAACCGGCATGGTGGAGCGCGCCCGCGACGGCGCCGTCCGGATCCGGCGCCGCCGCCGGGTCCTGCAGGGCGCCGCCACCGTGGTCGCCGTGGCCGTGGCGGCCGTGACCGTGCCCTTGGCCCTGCGCCAGGACACCGCGCCGCCGGCCGCCGAGGCGCCGCCGTTCCGGGACGTGACGCAACTGTCCCTCACCACGGTGCCCGGCTCCGACTTCGTGGTTCCGTGGCGCCAGAGCGTCCCCGGCGAGGAGAGCGGTCTGGTCTCTCACCGGGCCGAGCTGACCGCCGAACGGCCGGAGGAACTGACCGTCAACCAGGGCGCCGGGTTCGAGGTCTTCGACCCGGGCGCCTACGACCCGGCGAACCTGCGCGCGGGCACACCGGTGACCGTCGCCGACCGGCAGGCGTGGTACGTGCCGGACCTGCCGATCGAGGAGGACATGACCCCGTTCGACGGCGTCTCCGCGCCGGCCGGGTCGACCGGGCCGGCGCTGGGCTGGCAGGAGACGTCCGGCGCCTGGGTCCTGCTGTTCCGGCGCCACCTGACGGCGTCGACGCGGGCAGAACTGATCGAGGTGGCGCGCAACGTACGGATCCAGGATCCGCTCCGGCAGGTCGCCGCGCCGTACCGATTCGGCTGGCTCGCCCCGGGTTTGCGGGTCGCCGGGCTGCAGGTGCGCGACCTGCGGCAGCTCAGCGGCGCCGCGACGGTGGCGTACGACTACGGCGACGACCGGCCGGCCGGCCGTCCCGCGATGATCGTCTACGCCGGCGCCGCCGCGGGCGACCGGGACTGGGAAATGATCGACAAGGAACTGACGACGCCGCGGAAGGCCGGCGGACACGACGTCTGGTACCTGGAGGAGCCGAACAGGGCGCTCGAGCCGGTCGACGGCGGCAGCATCGTGGTGGTGGACACCGGCCGCTGTCACATCCAGCTGAACATCGCCGACCGGACCCGGATCCCGAAGCAGGACGCGGTACGGATGGCCGAGGAGCTCACCGCCACCGACTGCGCCGATGTGAGCACGTGGATGCCGCTGGCCGGCTGATCCGCCGCGGTCGATCGCTCACTGACGCACCGTGCAGGAGGTCACGGCGGTCGCGCCCGGGTCGCTCTCCGACCTGAGCTCGACCGCCACCTTCGACGCGCCCTTGACGTAGACCTCGACCGCGGCCGGCTGCCGGCCTGCCACCCCGACGACCGCCCGGGGCAGCACCGCCCCGGGCGCGGAGATCCGGAAGACGTCGGCGTCCCGGCCGGTGTTGCGGATCGGGATCGTGCACCGCGCCCAGCCGGACGGCCCGCGGCGGGCGGTGGCCGGCGACGCCTTCACGCCGCGGGCGGACGGCCCGGCCCCGTCGAGGGAGCGGACCGCTACCTCGTACGAAAGAACGCCCTTCCGGTCCCGCTCGCGGTTCAGAACGTAGAAGTGCAGCCGGTTCGCCGTGTCCGCGTACTCGAAGAGGCTGCCCGATCCGGTGCCGGCGTGGAACAGCGCGTCGGAGAGCTGCCGGTAGTCCCCGATCGTCATCTTCTGCGGCGTGCCGTCCGGCAGCACGAAGTCCACCTTGTCGATGTCCTGCGGGTTGGCGTCGACGGTCCAGATGAACGGCGCGGCGTCCGCGTTCTTCGTCTTGGCCAGCAGCACGCCGGAGTCCGGGGTGAACGAGTCGAAGCCCATCCGGTCGACGACCTCGAGGGTGTAGTTGTCGTATCCGCCGCCGTCGCAGTACGGATCCGTCGCGGTGTCGCAGGCGGGGCTGCGGTCGCCGCCGTCCAGGGTGACGTTGATGCCGGCCAGCCCGCGACGGCCGGGATCGACCGCGCGCGCCGTCACCCGGGTCACCACGACGCCGGACTCGGCCAGGGCCGCGCGGGAGAGCTTCAGCACCGCGTCGTCGTCGACGATGCCGAGCTTCATCTTGTTGCGCAGCATGTGCTGGGCGCCCATCGACGCGCCCGCGGTCGCCGGGATCAGCCACCGGCTGTGCGGTCCGCCGGGGCCGTTGAAGGTGCCGCGGCTCAGCATCTCCCACGGTCCGCTGTAGTCGCGGCGGGCCGGTACGGAGTACGGGTTGTTGTAGTTGTCGCCGATGCCGAGGATGTGGCTGAACTCGTGCGCGTACGTCGACATGCCCGAGCTCTCCGCCTGCAGTGAGCTGCCCTGGGTGGCGTTCGGCCAGATGTTCGCCGAGGCCTGCCAGGAGGTCCACTCGACGTACCGGGTCGCGTTCCAGTTCGGCAGCGCCGGGTCCGGCGGGCCGAACTCGTCGCTCACGTCCTCCTTGGTGGTGAACTTCATCGGGCCGAACTCCTGCCAGGTGGCCGATTCGTCCTGGCCGGCCGAGAGGAAGAAGACGAAATCGTACGAGGCCGCCTCCTGCTCGCCGACCGCGGCGATCCAGGCGGCGCGCGGGTCACGCCCGCAGACGTCGCCGGCCGGGCAACCCTGGCCGCGCTGCATGGAGTTCTCGATGCCGTACTCGTGGCTCGCGTGCGGCATCCGGTACACGCCGAACGCGCTCAGATCGATGCCGAAGCGCCCGTTCGAGTCCTCCATCCAGTACTCGTGGATGGTGTGGCCGCGGTTGAGCGTCCCCGGTTTGTTCAGGAAGTCGCGATAGAACGCCGGAACTTCAGAACGATCAAGATTCTGTACGCCGGAAGGATTCCCGTAGATCGTCGAGTTCGCCGGTTGGGTGACGACGAACGGCTGGTTCGCGTAGTCCACCAGCACCAGCGCCCCGTTGAAGGTGCGTTCCGAGCCGCGCACCGCCGGGTCGGCCCAGTCGGTGCCCGGCACGGGCCGGTAGTCGTCCCAGGTCATCGTGTCCGGTAGTTCGTACCGCTGCGGGTCGATCGGCTGCGGCGCGCCGGCCGGGCCGCCGAGGGTGGCCGCCTCGTCGACCTGCCAGGGCTGGGTCTGCGGCCAGTGGCGCATGCGCCACGGCGTGTCCGGATCCCCGGCCGGTGGCGCCGCCGCCGCCGGCAGCGCGTTGAGGGCGCCGGCCACCACGAGGGCCGCCACCGACAGTGCCGAGAACAACCGTCGCCCTGTCGTCATGGCGCCATCCTGGCAAACTTATCGACAGCAATCAATCGACGATCCTTGGAGGTCGGATGAGTCCACGGAGAAGGGCAGCTGTCGCCGCCGGCGCGCTGATCCTGGTCGGCGCTCTCGGGGTGGGTGGCCCGGCGGACGCCGCCGCTGTCTCCCCACCGGGCGTCACCCACGAGGAGAACCCCCGCGTGCCCGAGGGCGCGGTGTGGACGGAAGCCTACTTCCCGTCCGCCGACGGCAGCGGCGTCGAGCTCCACGCCGACGTGCTGCGGCCGGCCCACCTGCCGTCCCACGCCCGGACGCCGGTGATCCTCGCCGTCGGCTCGTACTTCAGCCACGCGGGCCAGACCGGGCCGGAGGGATGGGAACAGACCGGCCCGTCCAACCGGTTCGCGGACTTCACCAGCGGCACCGGCCTCTTCGCCCGGGGCTACACCTACGTCATGGTCGACCTGCGCGGCTTCGGCGGGAGCACCGGCTGCCTCGACTGGGTGGGGCCGGGCGAGCAGGCCGACGTCAAGGCCGCGATCCAGTGGGCGGCGAGCCGGCCGTGGTCCACCGGCAAGGTGGGCATGTACGGCAAGTCGTACGACGCCGTCACCGGGCTCGTCGGCAACAATCTGCGCCTGCCGGCCCTGAAGGCGGTCGTGGCCCAGGAGCCGGTGTGGGACATGTACAACTACCTGTTCAGCAACGGGGTTCCCCGCCCCAACGTGACCGGCACCCCGAACGCCTACAACAGCATCGCCACGATGCCGCAGCTCCCCGACGACACCGCCCGCTACCGGGCCAACGCGGCGTACGAGCAGAGCCACCCCGAATGCCTCTCCGACAACCTCACCAACAACAACAATCCCGATGCCGGCTCGCCCTACTGGCGCGCCCGCAACCTGGCGGCCCAGGCCAGGGGCACGAACACCCCGCTCTTCGTCACGCAGGGCTTCATCGAGAACAACACCAAGCCCGAGGACATGGAGGAGTTCCTGGACAACCACCACGGCGTCGAGCGCGGCTGGCTGGGGCAGTGGGAGCACGTCCGCGGCAACGAGACCAACGATCAGGGTCAGCTGCTCATGGGCCGCGCCGGATTCTTCGACGAGGTCATGCGCTTCTACGACCGCTACCTGCGGGGCGCCCGGCCGGCGGTGCACGACCCGGCGTACGCCATCGAGGACAACACCGGAGCGTGGCGCGCCCAGCCGACGTGGCCGACGCCGTCCTCGGTCACCAGCGCACCCCTGGCCGACGGGCAGTACGTCGACGACGGCGTTCCCTCGGCACTGGCCGCGCCCGCCGGTCAGGAGTGGGACATGGAGCACTACACGGATCCCGCTCCGCCCGCCTTGAAGAGCCTGGCGCCGGAACCCAGCTATTTCACCTGGTCGACACCGGTCGCATCGCGGCTGCGGATCACCGCCACCCCGCGGATCACGTTGCACGCGAGCGCGCCGGGCAACGTCATGGTGCGGCTGTGGGACGTCGCCCCGGACGGGACCGGCGTGATGTTCGACGAGAACGTGGCGCTGATCGAACGGGCGGGCCGCGTCGCGTTCGACCTGAAATCCACCGACTGGACCCTCGAGGCGGGCCACCAGCTGGGTGTGCAGATCGGGACCATCGGCAGCGGCAGCTGGCGCGACACCCCGAGCGGCAACACGATCGCGATCACCCGCGCGCGGCTCAAGCTCGCGCTGCAGAACCCGCGGCTCGACGTGCCGACTCAGGGTGACCGGTCGCCGTTCCTCGACACCTACCTGAGGCAGTACACCCGCACCCTCACCGACGTCGGCGAGGGAACCTTCACGCTCGCCCTGCGCCACCGCCCCTGACGACCCACCATCCGTGACCTGCCCGGCCGCTCGATCGGCCGGGCAGGTAGCCAACAAGATCGCGCCACGGGTGACCCTGACCTCGTCCTGGTGCTGCGTACGGCTTCAACGTGCTGCTCGGCGAGCACAAGACGTCCACCCGCGACGAGGTCCGCTCCGGCGAGTCGGTGGAGGAGACGGCGGGCGCATCCGCGAGGCCGGCAACGTAGACCTTGGACGCAGGCCGGGACCTGGCAGCAATCGGAGGGCGAGTCCGCCTTACTGAGCCTGGTCGGGACTGCGCGACGTCTTGGACTGTGTGGGCAGGTGGAGGTCCGTCCAGAGGGCTCGGGCATGCCCGCCGGACGCGGTCTGCGGGCGCCCATCTGTGATTGCGGACGTGGATCCCGCAGCATGGACGGCTGGTCAAGGCTCCAAAGTGCTAATCATTACTGGTCTCGGCACGCAGACGTGTCAGGACCGGTGTTGAGTCTCGTAGACGGAGCAATCAGGGAGTAGTGACCATGAGTACCTGGGACGCCGAGAACCGTCAGGGTGCCGCTACGAGCACTGCCCGGCAGCAGACGCGGGGTCATGAATCGCCGTCGCTGCTACTGGTCGTACAGGTTCGGTCAGCAGCGACACTGATCATTAAAACCCGTGACTACTCTCCGCGTCTGTGCAGCAGCGACGACGTGTTGGCTGAGCGCCTACAGCTCGGGGCGTTCAGTCTCGTCAACCAGGGCGGTCTCTGCGATGTCGGCCAGGCAGCCCTGGCGGGCCAGATACCAGCGGCGGACCCCTTGCCGCGCCCCGGAGGGCTTGCCCGTGATCTGCGACGTCATATGTTGGACCAGGCCGTCCGGTGAGTACTGCTCGCGGTCGAATTCCCAGATCAGCGGCTTGGCTCGATCGTTCGTCCAGGTGGCACGCCCGCGCCGTGGTTCCTGAGCGAGCCATGACGCGAATTTGCTTCTCTGCGGCGCTGTCCCTGGCCTAAATTCAAGAATCGTTCCTTCTGCGATCAGGGAGCGGTCCACGATCACGGCGACGGCGTTGATCCTAGGCTCAGTACGGGCTGCTCGATAGTCGACCGCCAGTTCGGGTACTGGCAGCGCCTGGCGGCACTCTCGCGTGATCCTGTCGGCCAGGGCTGTCGCGCGTTCCTTGTTCTTGAACAACGTGTGCACTGGCGTCCGGCGATATAGCTCGTCGATTGCGGCCACGAGGCGAAGGAATACCTCATTTGCCAGGCCAGGCACAGTCTTCATGACGTCGTCCCAGTTCCGCTCGGCATCGCTGAGCGTCCGTTGCCCGATAATGCGGGCCAGGATGTGTGTAACCAGCAGGTCGCCTTGCATCAATACCTGCGCGGCCCGGCCTGACAGTTCTCCACGAAGCCCGTCCCGAAGTTCACCGCAAGCCCGCAGTAGTAGGACGGACCGCCAGGTCCGATGGACGTCGGTATCGGGGTTGAATAGTATGGAGTAGGCGCCTTGTTCGCCGGTCTCGAAGAGTACCTCGCTGCCATTTCGCGCGCGTACGGCGTATTCTGCGCTTCGGTGTGTGCAGGCGAGCGCGATGGCCGCTTCCATGAGGGTGCAACCCGAGGCGGGAGCGGGGTCGATGTCGCCACGCTTGATCGCATACGTCATATCCAGGAAGACGGAGAACTCATCGCGTAGCCGGATCTGCGTTGCATCCATGGAGAAATGGTCACGCAGTTTCATGGCATTTTGCGTGTTGGTTGCTTGGGTCACTTGATAAGCGAACCCGTCCGGGCAGTCCTCGAGGGATATGAGCTTCACCCAGACTCGGGCATTGCTGGCAACCTCCGGATTCAACTGCATGGCCTCGTGCATGCACGCGACCGTCTGTGCGCCGTTGACTACAGTCGCGCCGCGAAGAGTTAGATCGAACGGCGTTCCATGTCCTCCGGCCCACTTCGCGCTCTTCTGGATCGAGTCGCACAACACTGTTATGCCGTTATTGAAATAAAGAAAATGCTGCGGTTCATTTAAAACCGTGCGGATTAGTTCTTTGTTGACATTCGTCACGCCGAGTGATTTGCGAATGTTGTGCTCGAAGAGCCGTTGCCCGTGTCTCCGATGCCATCCGGACACGACCTCCGCGCCGAGAGTGCCTTGGTAGGCCATGTATGGCTGGGCGACAAAACTGGGGTTGTCGAGTCTCACGGCAAGATCGATGCGCGGCTCGTCGCCGCCTGCTCGGGCGATGTCGTAGAACTCCGGTAGTCCGACAACCTCTAGGGACACCATCTCCTCGGCATCTGCCTGGTTGTATCCGGACAATATCCGATCAAATGCGTCCTGCACACGCCGGGATAGCAGACTCGACCCCATCTGAGCCACGACTAGTGTGATCTTCACGCCCGCTGTATCGATTGCTGCGTTGACCTCGCCGGCTAGTGGTTGGAATTTGCTGTTGAACTTCTCGAACTCGCCGTTGACCAGGCAATCGAGTCCTATGCGCATTTTGCCGGGGTCGCCGAGCGCGAGGGCTGCCCGTCCTTCATCGCTCCACTTGGCTTGAACGAGCCAAACCTGTGGCGGGTCACCTTCCGCCAGAATTGCGTCGATTCCATTGTCGTCAAATCCGTCGATCACTGATCTAGCGGCGCGTTTTACGTCGACGCCGGCAAGATGCTGGATTGCCTGAGCCGCCAAGGCGCGGGAAAGGAATGACTGCTGCCGGTCTTTCTCGGGCCGGTTGGAGAGGTCGTCGAGGTCGATCAGGCCGGTGAATCGCTTCATCAACACTTGCCGAACGTGACGCACATGAATCTTGTTCACCTGGGGACCCCCTTCTCGGGGACACGTTATACGAATGTCTTCCGAGCCGCGATATCGGAGAAGGGTATCGTGGCGAGATTGCCTCTTTCGTCCATGTTCCAGTGTTTTGCGTAACTGCGTGATAACTGAATCTTGTTCGATCTAGACCGATGCTTGATTTGATATTTGGATGGCGGTTACGGTGCACACCGTGGGAAGTCAAGAGATCGCCGTCAGAGTGCTTCCAGGAGAGCTTCCGCAGCGTGGAATAGTCGTCCAGCGCGGTAAATCAGCTGCTTCATCTATCGCGGTGCGCTGGGATGGCGGCAGCGAGGAACGAATCAGACCAAGCGACCAGACCGTCGGCTATGCCAGTGACGACACGGTATGTGCGCAGTGGCTCTTGGATCCTGGTTCCGTCGTCGAGGTGTTCGACTCCGATCCAGTCCATGTGTTCACCGAGTTCATCCGTGACAGCCGCAAAATCACCAAGATGATGTTGCTCAGGCGCGTCGTCGTAGCTGGTGTATCTGAGGGCCACGCCGCCACCAGCTATGCGGCATCGAGGGCGGCGCTTCGCGCTGATCCACACATCCAGATCCGCAGTGACAGCCATACGTGGAGCGACGTGCCGATCGATCGATATGTGGGCTTGCGCAGCCTTCCTCCGCATGAAGCGTTGGATCGGCTTACTGGAGCTAGGGGCCTCCGGGCGCCTCAGCGTGCTGCTCTTGCCGACGCCGTGCGAGCGGGATTGCCGCCACGCGAGTGAGTAGGACCGGCATGCTCTCTCGGGCTGTCGCGACCGGAGACGTCAAGCGGCGGGTGCGCTGCCGAACGCCCGGAAGAAACCGGCCGTTTGAAGTAGATCGTCCCCTGAAGCTGCGTCGGTCGGAGCGGCTTGCTCCCGGCACTAGATCACGGTAGTTACCGCCGACAATGGACAGGCGGCCGAAGCACTGGGCCGCCCTGAGTCACGACCAGCGAGCCGGTGCAGACCCTTGACGCCGGCCGGGACATCGCGACGGTCGGCAAGGGCGAGACCATTTCCTCAAGCTCGTCGACGCCGTCGGCGGTCCACCGGCGTCACCGGCTTGGTCTACCGCGACGTGGTGGGCGGGATCGTCAAGACTGGACGCCCGAAGAGTCGGCCTCGACGATCTCAGCGCCCTCGAGAATCGCGCGGGATATTTGTCGGTGCTCGTAGCAACCGGAACTACTACAGATCAGGCCGGGAAATCGCATGTTCGTAGCCGGCTCTTGCCGCAGCTGAAGCGAGCCCTAAGGGTTCGAGCGGGTCAGGCGCCGCCAGATCCAGCTCGACGGCACACGCTGACCGTACAAGACGTATCGGCTCACCGAATCGATGGTCAGCGTGTCCGTCAGCGCCCGCTGTTCCGGCGGCTGCCCGGCGAGCAGGAGCTGGTCGCCGGCCTGCAGCACGTGGTCGTCGGCGGGCCCGAGCGTCACCTGTCCGTCCCGCAGGATCAGCAGCGGGACGATGTCGAGGCGCTGCTCCCGGTCAACGGGACGGCGCAGGAGATCGCCGAGTGTCGCCCGCCCCTCGCGTAGCCGGCGGGCGAGTGCCGGGGTCTCGCTCGCGTCCAGCGTCGTGCGCCACAGCCCGGGCAGACGGCGCCCGCAGTGCCGCTGCAGGCGCTCCACCATGGTCCGGGCCCATTCGTCGCCGAGGGCCGGCATCTCCCGCAGGAAGCGCCACAGCAGAGGGGTGCTCAGCTGCGCGTAGATCTCGTGCGCGACCACCTCGGCCGGCACCAGCAGGGAGTCGATCCGCATGGCGGCGAACAGCGGCGCCGTCTCCGGCCGGTTCTGCCGGGACGCGACGAACAGGCCGGGGTTGATGTGGCGGGCGGCGGCGACCAGCGACAGGTTGGTGGTGTCGTTGTCCGTGCCGGCCACGAAGCCGACAGCGTGCGCCAGGTCGGCGGCGGCCATGACCTGTGGCTCGGACCCGTCGCCGGGGATGACCCACGGCTCGGCGCAGGCGACAGCCTGGATGTCGATCGCGGTGACGGTGAGGCCCTCGGCGTGCAGGTCCTCGGTGAGCTCCCGGCCGAACCGGCCGTAGCCGCACAGCACCCAGCGCCCGGCCCGCGGCGGCTGGGCCCGCTCCGGCAGTGCGGCGCCCGGCCCGCTCTCCAGCCACGCCATCAACTGGTACGACGCCGGCGCGCGCAGGGCGAGCCGTAGATGATCTCCGTACCGGTCGAACGGGTTGACCACCGTGGGTGAACCGAACGCGGCCATCCGGTGCTCGACGGCCGGCGACACCGTGCGGGCGATCACCGGCAGGTCCGGGCGCACCAGAGCGGCCGTCATCGTGACCGCCAGGTTCACCTCGTCGTCGTCGGTCAGGGCCAGCACCCCTTCGCAGTACGGGTGGCCGAGCCCGGCGTGCTCCATCGTCTGCGGGTTGCGGGCGTCACCGGCCAGCCCCGGCACGTCGGAGCGGTAGGCGTCGATGTCGAGCGCGTCCACCCGTTCCGCGTCGGTGTCGATCACCACGAGCCGGCGACCGAGCGCGTCGAGTTCGCGGCCCAGCAGCCGGCCGGTCTGCCCGTACCCGGCGATCAGCAGGAAAGGCTCGCGGAGCCGGGCGACCGTACGCGTGAAACGCTGCAGCGCGAGCGCCTGCCGGAACGCGCGGTCCTGCAGCAGCGTCAGCAGCGAGCCGATCGCGTAGGCCCATCCGATGACGGTGAGATAGATGGCCGCCGTCACCCACAGTCGCTGGGCGCCGGTGAACGCGTGCGGGATCTCGCCGTACCCGATGGTCGTGGCCGTGTAGCTCATGAAGTAGAACGCGTCGAAGAACCCCATCCGGGTCGGCTGCCCGGCGTCGTCACGACCCGGAATCAGCGTCAGGCCCAGAACGCTGACCGCGAAGATGCTGATCAGAACGATCAGCGGTGCCCGCATCCGGCGCAGGATCAGGAAAACGGTGGGCGGACCCTGCACGGCGACGGCGATCCGCGTCCAGCGGCGCGCCTCGCGGGGCCGCTGCTCGTCGCGGCCGGGCCGCCACCACCGTCGTGATCCGGGCACGGCTGCCGCTCAGCGCCGCTGGAAGGAGACGGTCTCGATGACCAGCAGGACAACCGAGACGATGTTGGCCAGCAGGGCGCCGCCGGACAGCGACACCACGGCGGCCATCGACTCGCCGTCCAGGCCGTCCGCCGAAACCTGTGTCGCCCAGGTCCAGGCCAGGGTGGCCGCGATCAGCTGCAGGTCGGCGACCAGGCTGGTGGCCAGGTGCACGGCGCCGATCTGGGTGCGGTCGCCGAACTTCAGCACGGTCGCGATCAGGTTCACCACGACGGCGGCGAACAGTTCGTACTCGTTGTGCAGCTTCGGATCGGCGAGGTCACCGATGAAGAAGCCGAAGTTCAGCGTCGCCGCGAGCAGCACGAAGAACCCGAAGATCACCTTTTCCAGACTCATCGGCACCCCCTGCCGGTCAGTGTGCCGCATCACCCCGGCAAAATCGCAGGATGAACGGCCTGGGTGCGGGTGCGGAGCGCCTTCAGGCTGCGTCCTGGTGATCGGTCGCGGCCTGCGGCAGTGCGGAACCCCGCTCCGGGATCACATCGGCCCGAGCCGGGTCGACGCGCCACAGCGAGCCGTCCGCCGCGCCCTGCGCGGTGGCGATCATGGAAACGAACGCGGTGCGTATCTGGAAATCGGTCTGTGCCGCGGGCAGGGCGGAGAGTTCCACCAGCAGCGACGCGCTGCCGAGGATCCCGTACGCGTTGCGCGCGATGCCCTCGTAGTCACCGCCCGGATAGCGGGTCACGTTGGCGCGGGCCAGCAGCGTCATCGCGTCGTAGTTCCGCACCGCCAGCTGCCGGCCCGAGGTGACCGCCGGGTCCTCGGCCAGCGGGCTGGTCGGCCAGAGGATCGACGCGGTCGTCTCCTGGCCGTCGGGCTGCAGGTAGCGGCCCTGCATGTGATAGTCGACGACGATCCGCGGGTGGGTGGCGTGCCAGTGTCGCAGGATGGCGCGGGACTCGGGCACGGGGTTGTCCGCGATCGGGGTGAGCGGGTTGTGGAAGCGGTTGATGTCGTAGCCGACGCCGGGCTCCGCGTAGTCGCCGGTGGCGCTCGGGTCGTGGTTGTAGCGCTGGTCGCGTACCGCGCCGTCGGGGTTGGCCTGCACCACCACGTCGATCGTCACCCGGCCGCGCAGCCAGCGGTGCCAGGCGGTGTCGGGTACGCCGAGCGCCCACAGGGCGCGGACCGCGGCGGGGGTGCCGAGCGGCTCGTCACCGTGCTGCTGGGTCACGTAGAGCAGCCGGGTGCGTCCATGCCCGACCGAGGCGAGCCGCAAGGCCCGGCCATCGTTGCTGCGCCCGATGACGCCCAGCCGGACCCGGCCGTCGCTGTCGCGGGCGATCCGGGCGAGCGCGCGGCGTACGTCGTCGGGGCTGGGCTGAGCCGGGATGAGCCGGGCCGGCGCCAGCGCCGAGAGCTGCGCGGCGGAGGGTGCCGCGAGCTGCTCCGCGGCGGGCGCGGACTGCCCGGTCGAAGAGGGGAGCCGGTCGGATGATGCCGGACCCGCTTGGGCCGGGGTGGCGGCCAGCGCGGTGCCGATCAGAGCGGCCAGAGCTGTGGCGAAGATCCTCATCGGTTCCCCTTCATCGAGATGCGCCGATATATGACGTTCACCCTACGGTCGTCCGCACCCGGCGGCCAGGGCTCCCTGGCTGGACGTGAGCACCCGCGGGCGGGCGATGCCGGGAGAACGTCACTACGGAAAGCCGTCGCCGTAGTCGACGACCTCGTCGGCCGGCACGGGCGACGGCCATCCGGATGCAGGCCCCAGGGCGAGGGTGGCGTGGAGCTGAGCCAGGGCGATCGTGACGGTCAGCCGCCGGTCGGCGAAGGCGTCCACCGGCATTTCACCTTCGACGATGGTCCGATACAGGCCGTCGGCGGCCTCAGTGAGTTCCTTGGCGCGAGCGCGATGCTGGTCGGGTGTCATGGCAGTGATGGTCGCCAATCGGTGCGTCGGTGGTCCACCCCCGAGCGCCCGCGACGGCGTGAGCAGTGAGGCGGCTGGCAGAATTCCGGCATGGGTGCTCCTGAGCTGGTCCTGGTGCTGCGTTACCGCAAGGCGGTGACCTACGGCTTCCACGTGCTGCTGGGCGCCTTGGGCGAGCACGAGACCACCACCGGCTACGAGGTCGAGTTCGGCGAGAGTGTCGAGGAGACCGCACGGCACATCCGCGAGGCCGGGTCCACGCGGGTGCTGGTGCTCTGGTCCTTCTACTCACCCGACGCCGCCGCACTCGCCGAGGAGTTGAAGCAGATCAGAGCCCTCGCCGACGGCCCGAACGTCACCCACCTTGCCGGAGGAGTGCATGCCACCGCCGAGCCGGTGCAGACGCTCGACGCCGGGTGGGACATGGCGGCGATCGGGGAGGGCGAGACCACCCTGACCGCGCTGGTCGACGCCAAGGGCGACCCGACCGGCATCCCGGGCCTGGCCTACCGCGACGCCGCCGGCGAGGTGAAGCGGACGGGCAAGGCGAAGCAGCGCGACCTCAACGAGTTCCCGGGCTTCGCCCTCAAGTGGGACAGGTTCAACGCCCTCGAGATCACGCGCGGGTGCATCTACGCCTGCCGGTTCTGTCAGACGCCGTTCATGTTCTCGGCCCGATTCCGGCATCGCAGTCTCGAGAACATCCGGTGGCACGTCGATCAGATGCGGGCGCGCGGGCTGCGGGACGTCCGGTTCATCACGCCGACGGCGCTGTCCTGGGGCACCCAGACCGAGGAGCCGGACCTCGACGCCGTGGAGGAGATGCTCGCGTCCTGCAAGGAGGGGATCGGGCCGGACGGGCGGGTGTTCTTCGGGTCGTTCCCGAGTGAGATCCGGCCCGAGCACGTCAGCCGGCAGGCGCTGCGGATCGTCAAGAAGCACTGCGCCAACAACAACATCATCGTGGGGGCGCAGTCCGGTTCTGATCGGGTGCTCGGCGCTGCCAAGCGGGGGCACGACGTCGAGGAGGTGCGGCGGGCGGCCCGGCTCGCCGTCGAGGAGGGCTTCCGGATCAACGTGGACATGATCTTCGGGATGCCGGGGGAGGGTGAAGCCGACGTGCAGGCGTCGCTCGCCCTGGCCCGGGATCTCGCCGACATCGGCGCCCGGATCCACGCGCACACGTTCATGCCGCTGCCCGGCACGCCGTGGCGGGACGCCCCGGCCGGCGACGTCGACCCGGAGACGATCAGCGAGGTCGACCGGCTTTCGCGGCGGGGCGCACTGTACGGCCACTGGCAGAAGCAGCGTGACCACGCGGTCCGGCTCGCCGCGGCGGCCGAGGCGTACCCGCGTCCGGGCCGCAGCCGGACACTGCTGCCGACCATCCCGAAGCCGACGGACGAGCCGGGCGCCGGGACCAGATCGCCGCGTTGAGGGCCGCCCACGCCGCCCCGAGCGCCACGGCCGCGACGGTCTCACTGGTCCGGCTCCAGCCCAGGTAGATCCAGGAGCCGGCACCGAGGGTGACCAGGGTGGCGGCGGCCGTCCAGACGGTGACCTTCCACTTCCACGGCAGGTTCAGGGCGACCAGCCAGGCGAGCAGGCCCGCCGCGGCGGCCACCTGGGCGGTCTGACCGGCGGACATGGTGGCCAGGGCGATCGCCGGGGCGTCCTGCGGTAACAGGCCGTCGAACTCGTCGGGACCGGGGAACGTCACGGCGTCGACGGCCTGCCAGCCGGGCAGCATGGACATCTCCAGCGCCACGGCCAGGATCACGGCGGGTGACACCGGCCAGAGGGCGGCGGTGAGGGGGCGGCGTGCCAGCAGGGCCCGGAGCAGGGACACCACGACGGCGAGGGCGATCAGGGCCTCCGGGACCAGCGTCGTCGCGGTCTCCAGCGCGAACAGGTAGCCGTCCGAGGTCCACTGGCCGCGCGCCCAGGTCAGGATCGTCTCGTCGGTGGCCGCGAGGCCGCTGAAGCGGACCACCGCGGGGACCACGGTGACCAGCAGCGCGGCCATGACGATCAGGACGGCGAGGCTCAGCATGGCCATCCGGGTGGGCCGCGGTTCCGCACCCCCGAGACCACGGAACGGCCGGAGATCACGCAGCGCGACGGGAATCCTTCGTACCGGATCGGGGTTTTTCCCCAACCAACGGCCCGCCAGAATGAGTCCCAGAATGATCAGCGTCAGCGCTGCAAGCGCGCCTGCCGCGCGTCCTGCGCGCGCGGCGAGAACGTCGTAGCTCGCGCCTGCCGCATAGCTCGCGCCCACCATCCATGCAGCCCAGAGGCTTGCCGCCGGCGTGTGCCACGCGAGGAAGCGATTCATGGGTACGTTGTTCCGCGCGGCCAGACGAGGCATCAGCGTCCTGGCGCCGACGACCCACTGACCGAAGAAGATCGCGCGGCCCCCATGCCGGGCGAACAGCTTCTCGGTGCGCTGCGCGTGCCGCCCCATCGCGGCGAACGAGCCTCGGCGATAGGCGATGTTGCCGCCCAGCAGCGCCGCCGCGACCGCCACGATCAGGGCGGGCACGAACGGGACGACGCCGGCGTTGGCGAGCAGGCCCATCGCGATCAGCGCGGTCGCGGACGGCAGCACCACGCCCGCGAGCAGGGCCGTCTCCAGCGTCACGAGCGCGCCGACGACCAGGTAGACGACGATCGGCGGAAGTCCCCCGAGCAATTCCTCGATCATGGGCTCGACGCTAGGGGTTGGGATGCGGCTACGGATCGGTGATGCTCCTTAGGTATCCACCGACATCTCCGGAGGCACGATGCAACCGACGCTGCGCCGCCTGGACGAGCTCGCCGCCCACCTCGCCCGCCGGGACGACACCATCGCGGTGCTCGGGCTCGGCTCGGCGGGTGCTCAGCGGGCCCGCCTCGACGAACACTCCGACCTGGACTTCTTCGTCATCGTCGAGGACGGCGCGCGCTCCCGGTACGTCGACCGCCTCGACTGGCTCGAAGCGCCCTGTCCGGTTCTGTTCAGCTTCGCCCACGAGCGCAACGGCCGGAAGGCGCTCTACGAGGACGGCGTCTTCGCGGAGTACGCGGTGTTCACGGCGGCCGAGCTGCCCCGGATCCCGTTCTGCGCCGCGAAGGTGGTGTGGCGCCGGGCCGACGCGCCGCCCGGCCTGGCCCAGTCCGAGGCGCCGATGCCGCGCACGCCCTACGACACCGTCGACTTCCACCTGAACGAGGCGCTCACGAACCTCTACGCCGGCCTGCACCGGGAGTTGCGCGGCGAGCATCTGAGCGCGTCCCGGCTCATCCAGTCGCACGCCGTCGACCGGGTGATCTCGCTGCTCCGGCTGGCGAGCGGGGACGCGCCCTACCGTGATCCGTTCGACGTGACCCGGCGGGTGGAGCGCGCCTACCCGGCCTCGGCGCTGCCGCTCGCCGCGATGGTCCCGGGCTACGCGCACAACGTGGCGGCGGCCCGGGCCACCTTCGAGTGGCTGAGCCACCGCTACCCGGTGCATCCCGGGATCGGGGCGGCCATCAGGGCTCTCCTGGCCCGCTCGGAGGAGTCAGTACCCGATCGGTAGGCCGGCGTAGTTCTCGGCGAGGCCGGTGGCGCCGGCCTCGCTGTTCGCCACCCACTTGAGCTGGGAGAGCTGGAGCTGCGCGTCGAACGGGTCGCCGGACGTGTGCAGCATCGTCGTCATCCACCAGGAGAAGTGGGTGCACCGCCAGACCCGGCGCTGGGCGTCCTCGGAGTAGCTGTCGATCAGCGCCGACGACCTCTCCCGGATCTGCGCGACCAGCGCCCTGCTGAGCAGCGCCACGTCGGCGATCGCGAGGTTGAGGCCCTTCGCGCCGGTCGGCGGGACGATGTGCGCGGCGTCGCCGGCCAGGAACAGCGAGCCGTGCCGCATCGGCGTCTGCACGTAGCTGCGCATCGGCAGCACGCTCTTGTCGGTGATCGGGCCGGGGGTGAGCTTCCAGCCGTTCTGGCCGTGGCCGAGGCGGGTGGCGAGCTCGTCCCAGATCCGGTCGTCGGACCAGGACTGCGGGTCGGTGCCGTTCGGGACCTGCAGGTAGAGGCGGCTCACCGTGGCCGAGCGCATCGAGTGCAGGGCGAAGCCGTCCGGGTGCCAGGCGTAGATCAGCTCGTCGGTGGAGGGGGCCACGTCGGCGAGGATGCCGAGCCAGGAGTAGGGATAGATCTTCTCGTATTTCTCCGCGGCCGGGACCGCGTTGCGGCTCGGGCCGAAGGAGCCGTCGCAGCCGGCGATCGCCTCCGCGTCGATGCGCTGGCTCTGCCCGAATTTATCGGTAAATGTCACGAAAGGTCGATCCTCGAGGTCGTGCAGTGCGACGTCCTGCACCTCGTAGTGGATCTCTTGACCCTGTGCGGCGCGAGCCTTGATGAGGTCCTTCTGAACCTCCGTCTGACCGTAGACCCACACGCTGCGGCCGGCGAGATCCATGAAGTCGAGGTGGTGCCGCTCCCCGGGCCACTGCAGATAGATGCCCCGGTGGTGGTCGCCCTCGGCCCGGATCCGGTCGCCGAGCCCCGCCGACTCCAGAAGCTCGACGCTCGAGTGCTCCAGGATGCCGGCGCGGATCCGGGCCGCGACGTACTCCTCGGATCGGGTCTCGAGGACCACCGACTCGACGCCGCCCTGGGCGAGGAGGTGGGAAAGAAGCAGGCCGGCCGGGCCGGCGCCGATGATGGCGACCTGGGTACGCATGCCCTCAGCGTCGGCGAGTGCCGTGGCCGAGAGCAATACCCTATTTCCACTGGACGGAAGCCAGTGTCCGTCCGATGCCGTGCGCCGCGACCTGGAGGGCTGAGACGAGGCGGGGCAGCTGACGCCGCAGATCGGGGACGACGATGCCGAGCGCGGCCACCACGGTGTCGCCGTGCCGGACCGGGACGGCCACCGAGCAGGCGCCCAGGCTCATCTCCTCCCCGGTGGTCGCATAGCCCTCGGCGCGGACCCGTTTGAGCTGGTCGAGGAGGCGGGCCGGCTGGGTGATGGTGTACGCCGTGATCCTGGTCAGGCTCTTCAGAACGTCCGTTGTGATGTCGTCGGGCGCATAGGCGAGCAGCACCTTCCCGACGCCTGTCGCGTGCATCGGCAGCCGCGACCCCACCCGGCTCACCACCGGTACCGAGACGTGGCCGGCGAGCCGCTCGACGTAGAGCACCTCGAGCCCCTCGCGGACGGCCAGATGCACGGTGGCGAGCGTCGTGCCGTACAAATCGTGCAAAAATGGGGAAGCCGCCTGGCGGAGCCCGCTCTGCACCGGCGCGAGCAGCCCGAGTTGCCAGATCCGCCGCCCGATCACGTAGTCGCCGCCCGGCTCCCGGGCCAGCGCGCCCCACCGGTGCAGCTCGCCGACCAGGCGATGCGTGGTGGCGAGGGGCAGCCCGGCGCGCCGGGCCAGATCGGTCAGCGACAGGGCGCGGTTCTCCCCGTCGAAGGCGCCGAGGATGGCCAGCGCGCGGGACGTGACGGAGGCACCCATGATCTCCCCCTTCCGTTCAGTGGAAGGCTATTGTCGCTGTGACCACGAGGACCGCCTAGCGTCCGGGACGTGAACATGGAGTCGTCACAAGCTGACATCAACCAGGAGATCGAGGCGGCAGCGCGGCATCCCGGCGGTCCGCAACCGAAGGTCGACTACGCCCCGTACCGCAGTTCCGTCCTGCGGCACCCGAAACAGCCCGCGCACCTGGTCGACCCGGAGTCGGTCGAGCTGTGGGCGCCCGCGTTCGGCCACCGCGACGTGGCGGTCGACGAGGCCGACCTGACCATCCAGCACGCCGGCACCCCGCTCGGCGAGCGGATCGTGGTGACCGGCCGGGTGCTCGACGGCGACGGCCGGCCGGTCGCGAACCAGCTCGTCGAGGTGTGGCAGGCGAACGCGGCGGGCCGCTACCGGCACCAGCGCGACCAGCACCCGGCGCCGCACGACCCCAACTTCACCGGGGTGGGGCGCTGCATCACCGGGCCGGACGGGTCGTACCGGTTCCAGACGATCAAGCCGGGGCCCTATCCGTGGCGCAACCACATCAACGCCTGGCGGCCCGCGCACATCCACTTCTCACTGTTCGGCCACGACTTCACGCAGCGCCTGGTCACGCAGATGTACTTTCCGGGCGACCCGCTCTTCGCGTACGACCCGATCTACCAGTCGATCACCGACCCGAAGGCGCGGGAGCTGCTCATCGCGCAGTACGACCACGACGTCACCACCCCGGAGTGGAGCACCGGCTACCGCTGGGACATCGTCCTGACCGGCACCCACCGCACGCCGCTCGACAACGAGGAGCACGACGCATGAGCGCCGTTCCCGGACAGACCGTCGGCCCCTTCTTCCACCTGGGCCTCGAATATCCGCAGATGAACGAGCTGGTCCCGCCGGCCAGTCCGCGCGCGGTCCGCCTGCACGGCCGGGTCACCGACGGCGCCGGCAATCCGGTTCCGGACGCGGTCCTGGAAATCTGGCAGGCCGACCCGCAGGGCGCCGTCCTGCGCCGGCCGGGCTCGCTGCGCCGCGACGGCTGGACCTTCACCGGCTGGGGCCGCGCCGCGACCGACCCGGACGGCCACTACCAGTTCTTCACGCTGGAGCCGGGCGCGACCGAGCCGGGCCGGGCCCCGTTCTTCGCCGTGACCGTTTTCGCCCGTGGTCTGCTCGACCGCCTCTTCACCCGGGCCTACCTTCCCGACGACCCCGACGTGCTCGCCTCCGACACGCTGCTCGAGTCGGTCGCCCCGGACCGCCGGCACACGCTCATCTGCCGGCGCGAGCCCGACGGCCTGGTCTTCGACGTGCATCTTCAGGGCGCCGCCGAGACCGTCTTCCTCACCTACCCCCGTCTGAAGGACGCATGGGCCTGATCGGTCTCTTTCAAGATCAAATGCTGCGGTGTACGTCGTGAGCGGCGTGCTCTGGCCGGGTGACGACCGTGCCGGTGACCTGTTCAGCGACGCGGCGGTGCTGGCCGCTCTCGTCGCGGTCGAGGCGGCCTGGCTGGACGCCCTCGTCCTGCACGGCGTCGCCGGGCCGGACGCCCGGGACCACCTGACCGGCCTGGTCGGGCCGGACGACGTACCGGCCCTCGGGCACGACGCCGAGGCCGGCGGCAACCCGGTGATCCCGCTGCTGAAGCTGGTCCGCAAGCGGCTCAAGGCGCGCAACCCGGCCGCCGCGGAATGGCTCCACAAGGGCCTCACCAGCCAGGACGTGCTCGACACCGCCCTGGTGCTGTGCCTGCGCGACGCCCTCCGGCAGGTGCGGGACGACCTGCGCGGGCAGATCGCGTCCCTGGTCCGGCTCGCCGACCGGCACCGGGACACCGCGATGGCCGGCCGCACCCTGACCCAGCACGCCATCCCGATCACGTTCGGGCTCAAGGCCGCCACCTGGCTGACCGGCGTGCTGGACGCCCGGGACCGTCTCGCCGCCCTCGACCTGCCCCTGCAGATCGGCGGTGCGGCCGGTTCGCTGGCCGCGCCGGTCGCGCTGACCGGTTCCCCGGCCGTGGTCCGCGACCTGATCGAGACCGTCGGGAGCGCGCTCGACCTGCGGGTCCGCGAACCCTGGCACACCGCCCGGTCGCCGTTCACCGGCGCCGCCGACGCGCTGGTGACCTGCACCGACGCGTGGGGCCGGATCGCCGGCGACGTCCTCGTGGCGGCCCGCCCCGAGGTGCACGAGCTCACCGAGGGCGCCGTCGAGGGCCGGGGCGGCTCGTCCGCCATGCCGAACAAGCAGAACCCGGTCCTCAGCATCCTGATCCGCCGGGCCGCGCTGGCCGGCCCGCCGCTCGCCGCGCTGATGCACACGGCCGCGGCCTGCGCCGTCGACGAGCGGCCGGACGGCGGCTGGCACGTCGAGTGGGACACCCTGCGTACCCTCGCCCGCCGGACCGCGGTGGCCGCCGGCCAGACCACCGAGCTGCTGGCCGGCCTGCGCGTGGAGACCGCCTGGATGACCGCGAACCTGACCGCGGCTCGCCCCGGGATCGACGCCGAGCAGCGCTCGATCGCCCCCGGCGCCGCCTCCTACCGCGGGGCCACCGACCAGATCATCGACGCGGCGATCGCCCGCGCTAAGGAGTAGCTCGTGCTCAGCGTGACCGTCTTCTCGGATGCCCCCGACCGGCCGTTGCTGCTGCTCGGGTCGTCCGTCGGCACCAGCGTCGAGTCGCTCTGGCGGCGGTGCGCGTCCCGGCTCTACGGGCGGTACCACGTGGTCGGCTTCGACCTGCCCGGCCACGGCGCGAGCGAGCCGTCCGCCGCGCCCTTCACGATCGCCGACCTGGCCGTTCAGGTGATCGAACTGGCTGATCAGATTCGGCCGTCCTCGTCGTTCTTCTACGCCGGGGACTCGATCGGCGGCGCGATCGGCCTGCAGTTGCTGCTCGACTACCCGGCCCGGGTCCCGGCCGCGGTCCTGCTCTGCACCGGCGCCCGGATCGGTGAGGCGGCGGCGTGGCACGAGCGGGCGGCGCTGGTCCGGGCGTCCGGCACCGAGGCCGTGGTCTCCGGGTCGATCGAGCGGTGGTTCGCGCCCGGTTTCGTGGCTTCCTCCCCGGACGTCTCGGGCGAATTGCTGGATGCGCTCAGGGCCGCCGACGACGAGAGCTACGCCCGGGCCTGCGAGGCGCTCGCGTCCTTCGACGTCCGTGATCGGCTGTCCGAGATCGCCGCGCCGGTCCTCGCGGTGGCCGGGGCGCACGACAAGCCGACGCCGCCCTCAGGACTGGAACTGATCGCCGACACCGTGGTGAACGGCCGCCTCGTGGTCCTCGACGACGTCGCCCACCTGGCGCCCGCCGAGTCCCCGGAGGTCGTCGCGTTCCTGCTCGACCAGCA
Source organism: Actinoplanes sp. NPDC023714 (assembly GCF_040639855.1). Taxonomy (NCBI): domain Bacteria; kingdom Bacillati; phylum Actinomycetota; class Actinomycetes; order Micromonosporales; family Micromonosporaceae; genus Actinoplanes; species Actinoplanes sp. NPDC023714. Next base: position 22,212 of record NZ_JBFAAR010000015.1, on the reverse strand, counting down.
CTTCGACCCGACCCGCTCGGCCGGCATCGCGGTCCGCCGCGAGGTGCTCGGGCCGGCCCACGTGGACCGCGCCACGGCCGGCACCACCGCCTTCACCCGCGACTTCCAGGATCTGATCACCCGGTACGCCTGGGGCGAGATCTGGACCCGGGACGGCCTGGCCCGCCGCGACCGCTCCCTCATCACGCTGACCGCTCTGATCGCTCTCGGACATCACGAGGAATTGGCGATGCACGTGCGGGCGGCACGGACGAACGGCCTCTCGAACGAGGAGATCAAGGAGCTCATTCTCCAGACGGCCATCTATTGCGGCGTCCCGGCCGCGAACACGGCTTTCCGGATAGCGCAGAAGGTCCTGACCGACATCGACGGATGACATCTGTTGCGGGCGGCTGTCGCATTCCTGTGCTTTGATCGGCGCCATGAATGCAGCGGTGGACGGCCTCGCACGACAGCTCTGGCGGATCGTGGAGCCGCTGCACGCGATCCTCTACTACGCGCCGGAGGTGTCCGAGGAGGCGGCGAAGCTCGGATACGACGTGGACACCCGCTGGCCGAGCTACTTCGCCTGGCGGGCCGCCCCGCTCGGCTCGGTCGGCGCGACCGCCGTGACCTCGGCGTTCTACAGCTTCAGCCCGCGCGTGGTCGCCGCCCACGTGCCGGCGGCGTGGGAGGTGGCCGCGCCCGGGGTGCTGCTGGAGCGCCGCCTCGTGGCCGTCGACCGTGCCCTGCGCTCCCTCCTCGGCGACGAACGGGTGGCGTCCCTCGGCGAGGTGGCCGCGCTGGCCCGCCGGGCGGCCTCGGCGGCGGACACGGCCGGCCGTCCGCTCGCCGCCGCGAACGCCGACCTGCCCTGGCCCGGCCGGCCCCACCTCGTGCTCTGGCAGGCGGCGACCATCCTGCGCGAGCACCGCGGCGACGGTCACGTGGCGGCCGCGCTGGTGTCCGGGTTCGATCCCTGCGAGCTGCTCGTGTCGTTCGCCGCCGTGGGCGCCGCGCCGGAGTCGGTCTTCGCGAGCCGGGGCTGGACCCCGGACGAGTGGGACGCGGCCCGGGAGCGCCTGCTCACCCGGGGCTGGGTACACCCCGACGGCACCGCCACCGACCAGGGCGTCAAGGCCCGGGCCGAGCTGGAGCAGCGCACCAGCGAACTCGCCGCCGGCCCGTGGAAGGCCCTCGGCACCGACGTGGGTCGTTTCGTCCAGCTGGCCGGCCCGCTCGCGGGGGAGATAGCGGCCTCCGGCGTCCTGCCCCGCCAGAGCACCCTGGGCCTGAGTCCCCGCCCTTGACCGACCCCTCGCCGTTCGTCCTCACCGAGCCCTCGGCTGTTACGGGAGGGCGACATTTCGGGCGCTCAGGCAGCCCTGTGGTTCAGCCAGTCGGGCCTGGCTGTACCAGCGGGCGACATTTCGGGCGCGAAGACAGCCCTGGCGTGCAGCCGGCCGTCCTGACCGGCCCGCTTTCGCCGCGGTGGGGGCGCCGCTGGCCTCGACCGGACCGGCCGGGTTGGGTGCAGCACTGTGGCCCGACCGGATGGAGGGGGCCGGGCCACAGCGCTTCGGAGCGGGCGCACCCGACTGCCGACGTGGAAAACGCCGCATCGAGTCACGCCTATGGGGATTGGTTGACGGGAATGGGCGGGGCATCCTCATTCCCGTCTGGAGTCACAGCACTGGCGTGGACGGAGCCGTGCCACGCGGGTGGTGTTCGCCTCCATTCTTCGGGGGATGGTGATGGGGACGGTTCAGCTACCTGTCCAACAACCTGGGAGCGCTCCCATTAACGCCAATGTAACAAAGTTCAATGCGTCGCGCGAGATGTCATGTGGTCGCGTTGCACGTGAGGGTCGGCGTCGTCGAGGTCCCCGAGCCGAGGAAGCCGAAGCTCGTGCTCGCACCCGCCGCCACGCTGCCGTTGTAGGCCGCGTTCACGGCGCTGACCGTGTTGCCGTTCGTCGTGATCGTCGCGTTCCAGGCCTGCTGGACAGGCGGCGTGCCGGGGTAGGTGAGAGCCACCGTCCAGCTCTTGATCGCCGCGCTGCCGGCGGTCACCTTCACCTCGCCCTGGAAGCCGCCGGACCACTGCGAGGTCACCGCGTAGGAGGCCGCGCAGGAGCCGGTGACCGGGGGAGTCGACACGGACGGAGACACCGAAGGCGACACGGACGGTGACGACGAGGGCGACGACGACGGCGAGGAGGACGGCGGCGTCGACGGCTGGCTGCCACCGAAGTTGACGTCACTACAGAAGTAGTACGACTGGTCCAAGTGGCTGGCCTGCCAGATCGTGTAGACCATGGCCCGCCCGGAACGCCCGGAGACGCTCACCGGGATCTCCATCTGCACACCGTTCGACAGCTGCTGGGTCCACTGCGCGGCGGGCGTGTTCGGCACCGTCTTGATCAGTTGCAGATCCGACCACTTCAACGCGGTCGTCGTCGGATTGAACCCGGGCTTCGTCACGTAGACGCGGATGTAGTCGGCGCCGTGCCGCGCCCCGTCGAACAGCGACACCGTGAACGAGTTGCCGATCGAGGTCGCCTTCCAGTCACCCACGGTGTCCATGGCGTTGTAGCGGCCACCCTCGGTGCGCCCGCCACTGCACAGCTGACCGTCCGGGATGGCGGTCTCGTGCTGGCCCGCCACACCCTCGCGGAACAGGCCGTTCCAGTTCCACATGGCGTTCGGGTTGGCCTGCCAGGCCTGCCAGCACATCGGGTCCTCGGTCGCCATCGCCGGGTCCTGGAACTTCGAGCCCCACCGCTCGAAGCAGCCGTAGTTGCGCGACGCGGGGCCGACCACGTTGCCGTGTGCCGCTGCCGGGCTGCTCGGCGCCACGAGCACGGCGAGAGCCGCGAGGATCATTGCGGAGAAAACGGAGATCAAGAGCTTTTTGCGTACGGGGGAAGTCATGTGCGATCAGCACTCCGGAAGCTCGGGCCGTCACCTGTTGACGGCCGCACTGCGGGGACTCGCCGGGAGCTGCCCATGCTCCCGTGACCGCGTGGCTCCGGCGGCTAGTGCTGGCCCACAGCCTCCTTTATGAATTCATCAAAGTCAATCGACGTCAGGCGTACGCAATGGTCCAGTTCTCCCCGGAACTCGTGCCGCTGCAGAGCGCGCCGGCGCAGACCCGGAAGAGCACCTTGCGCCCCTCCCCGAAGTCGTGATCGAACACGACCGTCCCGCCGGCCTCGGCAAGCCCCCAGTGCTCCCCGCCCTGGAACGTGCCGTCCGTGCGGATGTACTTGTACTGCAGATAGGCCCGCCCGCCCCCGTCCACCCGTTTCGTCAGCTCGAAGCGATCCCCCTCGGCGACGAACCGGGCCAGTGCCACCACCCGGCTGTCCGGATCGAAGACCCGAGCGACGGCATCGAGCCCGCGCCCGCCCGCGCGATCGCCCTCCGCGGCGGCCGGGCCGGCGCCCGGAAGCAGCGCCACGGCCGTGAACACGGCGAGGATCGGAATGCGCTTCATCATGCCTCCCAGATCGTGCCGATACGCCGCGGCCGGTCCGCCGCGTCGCCCCAACCGGAGGGAAGCGCTCATATGAGAAATACCCGGCACGAGCCCGGAGAAACGAAGCCGGTTATTCGGATGCCGGTGCGGCGGTCCGCGCCTACGGTGGCGGGATGTCCGTTCCCGCCGCGCACGCCGCCGACCTCCTCATGCAGCTGTCCAACCCGGCCCGGCTGCAGGCCTTCGCCGAACTGGTACGCCTCGGCGACCAGGGCGCCTCGATCGGCGAGTTGTCCTACCGCCTGGACCTGACGAAGCCGCAGACCGGCGAACTGCTGGGCCGCCTCGTCGGCGCGGGCCTGGCGACCGGCAGCGGCGACGGCTACTACCGCGCCCGGGCCGACATCCTCCGCGAGGCCGCCCAGGCGCTCGACAGGACACAGCCGATCGCGCCGCTGCTGGCCGGTTTTCCGCAGCTCAAGTCATATTTCGCGCACGGTCGCCTGACCAGCCTCCCGCCGACGATGAGCGAGCGTTACCAGCAGACGGCCGAGCTCTTCGCCCGCTTCCTGGCCATCGAGGGCGTGCTGACCGAGGACGAGGTGAACGCGAAGATCGCGGTAGCCGCCGACGACGTGGCCGCGGTCCGCCGCATGCTCGTCGAAACAGGCTGGCTGGAGAGGGACAGGGCGGGCACCTCCTACGGTTCCGCCCGAGTCCCCACCGAAGCCTGACACGCGGCGCCGTGGCCTCGCGCCGTCCCGCGTCCAGCAGGAGAGCGAGAGGCCGCACCGGCGAACGTACGAGCAGTCAGGCGGCAGCGCCGCGGCCGGCGAGCGACGCTTGCCCTCGATCTTGTGAAGGTCGGCAGGGCCGTCCCTGCGCGAAGTCACAAGATCGCGGATTCGAGCACGGCGGCAACAGCCGGCAGCCGGCGACCACCGCCGGCAGAATCGCGGCCTTCGACCGTCGGCGGCACCGCGACGACGAACACCGTCAGCCGTGCGTGACGTCCAGGCGCGGGGCGTCGCGCGGCACCACGGCCAGCATCGCCACCGCCAGGATCGCGGCCACGACGCCGAGCAGGCCGAGCGCCGGGCGCAGCCCGCCCACCGCCGCGCCGACGCCGGTGATCAGGACGGGGGAGAGGAACTCGCCGATGAAGAGCGTGCCGGTCCACAGCCCGGTGCCCCGGCCGCGCTCCTCGAAGGACAGCCCGTTCGTCGCCCAGGTGAGCAGCGTCGGCAGCAGCAGGCCGGTGCCGGCGCCGGTCAGCACCGCGCCGAACGTGATCACCGGGACCGAGGGAGTGGCGGCGATGACGAGGAAGCCGGCCGCGGCGAGTCCGAAAGCGATCGGCAGCAGCGTGTGCGGCGTCTGGCGGGACAGCTTCGCGAACGAGCCCGCCGCCACCGCCGTGGCCAGCGACATCAGGGCGCTCAGGGCGCCGATGGTCGCGGTCGCGGTGACGCCGACCTCGTCGAGGACGAACGAGAGCTCGACGATGAGCGCGTAGAAGACGACCCCTCCGGCCAGCGTGACCAGGCACGGCACGCGCAGCCTGCGCCAGGGGATCGGTGGCAGGGCCGCCGAGGCGGCGCGAGCCGGCTGCCAGATCAGGAGCGCCATGGGTACGGCGAGGAGCACCGCGACCGTGTAGAGCCAGAACGGCGTGCGCCACCCGGAGGACCCGAGGGCGCCGCCGATGCCGAGGAACACGGTCGCCGAGACCGAGGCGAGGAGCGTCTGCAGGCCGAGGTATCTGCTCCGCCGCGAACCCGACCAGTAGTCGGCGATCAGCGTGGTGCAGCAGGTCATGATCGCGGCCTCGCAGAGTCCGACCAGGACGCGGCTGCCGATGATCGTGGACAGCGAGTCCAAGTGGAGCGGGGCGGTTCCGAAAATCGAATAGCCGACCATCGCGACGATGAGGACCCGTTTGCGGTCGATGCGGTCGGCGATGAACCCGGCGAACGGCGCGGTCAGGCCGATGATCAGGGCGGGGACCGTGAGGACGATCGGCACCAGCGCGTCGGCGCCGGGCACCGACGCGAAGTGGTCGGTCATCTGCGGCAGCACGGGTGCGATCAGCACGGCGCCGAGGACGGAGAGGCAGCTGCCGGCGAGCAGGAGGATCAGCTGCGCGAGGCCGGCCTGACGCGGGGGTGCGTCGGTGATGGAGGACATGGAGCGGCCTTCCACGAGAGAAGTGGTGGTGCAGGTCACAGGAGGTGGCTGTGACTATGGGCGGCGGCGGCCCAAGAGCGGAAGGCGAAAAAGCTGATGCCACCCATCACTCAGATTGATGGCCACAGCTCGTCGGCCGCGCCCTGCACCAGCCGGCGGAACCAGGCGTGCACCGGGTCGTTCGTGTGCAGCGGGTTCCACCAGAGGCACTCCAGCAGCGACACCACCTCGAACGGGACCTCGCAGATGCGGATGCCCGCGATCGGCGCCATCAGCGTGGCCAATTTCTCCTGGATGAGCGCGATCCGCCGGGTGCCCGCGACCAGGAAGGGCATCTGCAGGAAGCCGTCGACGACCAGTTCGACGCGGGCCTCGATACCGATCAGGCGCAGCTGCCGGAGCGCCGGGGCGTACGCGGTGGGGCGGTCGAAGAGGACCACCCACGGCAGCTTCGCCAGGTGCTCCATGTAGACGGCCTCCTTCACCGTCTCGTTGTCGGCGGAGACGATGCAGACCCAGCGGTCCTCGTAGAGCTCCACGTAGGGCAGGCCGGTGACGAAGCCGTGCGGGATCAGCAGGCCGTCGGCGGTGCGCAGGGTGTCGGCGGCGTGGTCGACGGCGTCCGGGGTGGTCTGCTGGAGGCGGAGGCGGGCCTTCGGCGCCTGCTCGGCGAGGGCCTTCGCGATGAGCGGCCCGACGATGGCGGCGGCGTAGTCCGACGAGACCAGGGTGAACTCGCGATCGAGGTCGGAGGGGTCGAAGTCGCTGGTGGCGTCGAAGACCCGGCGGACGCCGGCGAGCGCCGGTCCGGTGAGCGCGGCGACCCGGGCGGCCAGCGGGGTGAGCTCGTACCGGTTGCCGACCCGGATCAGCAACTGGTCGCCGAAGTGGCGGCGCAGCCGGCTCAGCGCGCCGCTCACCGCCGGCTGGCTGACCCCGAGCTGCTCGGCGGTACGGGTCACGTTCCGTTCCCTGAGCAGGGCGTCCAAGGTCACCAGCAGGTTCAGATCCAGGTTCGCGAGCACGCGATCGACGGCCATGCGGCCACTATAAGCATGACCTATGGCAGGCATCACCAAGTCGAGCTTCCCTGATACCACCGCAGGGGTCACAGTGGTGCCCATCACAACGCGAAACAGAGGGGAAACGGCCGTGCCGGCAGTTCGTAACGTACTGGTCGTCGGTGGGGGCGCGGCCGGCGCCGCGGCGGCGATCCTGCTCGCCGAGGGTGGCGTGGCCGTCGATCTGGTCGACGTGAAGCCCGACGTCGCCGCCCTGGGCTCCGGGATCACGCTGCAGGGCAACGCGCTGCGCGTGCTGCGCGAGCTGGGCGTCTGGGACCAGGTCAGGTCCGAGGGGTTCGCGTTCGACACGCTCGGCATCCGCGCGCCCGACCCGGCCGGGACCCTCGTCGCCGAGCTCACCGACATCCGGACCGGCGGGCCCGACCTGCCGGCCACCCTGGGCATGTACCGCCCGGCCCTCGCCAGGATCCTGATCGACCGCGCCGGCGCGGCCGGGGTGAAGGTCCGTTTCGGCGCCTGCCCGGAGGGCCTCGAGCAGGACGGCGACTCGGTCCTGGTGCGGTTCGCCGACGGCACCGACGGGCGCTACGACCTGGTGATCGGCGCCGACGGCATCCGGTCGTGGACCCGCCGGCAGATCGGGATCGACCTGGAGCCGCAGCCGGTCGGCATGGGCATCTGGCGCACCTTCACGAAACGGCCGGCGAGCGTGACCCGGACCGACCTGATCTACGGCGGTCCCTGCTACATCGCGGGCTACTGCCCGACCGGCGCGGACACGCTCTACGCCTACCTGGTCGAGGACGCCCAGGACCGGTTCCGCCTCACGCCCGAGGAGGCCCTGTCCACCATGCGCCGGCTGTCGCTGGCCTACCACGGGCCGTGGGACGAGATCCGCGAGCACCTCACCGACCCGGGCCGGGTCAACTACACCGCGTTCGAGAGCCACGTGCTCGACGGCCCGTGGCACCGCGGCCGGGTCGTGGTGATCGGCGACGCCGCGCACAGCTGCCCGCCCACCCTGGCCCAGGGCGCCGCGCAGGCCCTCGAGGACGCGTCCGTGCTGGCCGAGCTGCTGCTCGCGGGCGGCAGCCTCACCGAAACGCTCTGGTCCGACTTCACCGGCCGCCGCCTCCCGCGGGCGACAGCGGTCGTGGAGGCCTCCCTGCAACTCGCCGCGTGGCAGCTCGCCCACGAGCGCGGAGACGTCCCCGGCCTGATGGCCCGCGTCTCCCGGCTCGTCGCCGAGCCGGCGTGAGCCGTCAGCCCGCCCGAAAGGAACAGCGATGAACGACGAACGACTCATCACCCACCTGCGGCACGTCGATCTGGCGGTGCCCGACTACGACAAGCAGCTCGAGTTCTACACCGACATGTGGGGCCTCGACGCGGAGACGGACGACGAGGGCATCGCGTTCCTGGCCGCGGCCGGTTCGCCCGAGCAATACTCGGTCCGCCTGCGCAGGGCCGCCGAGAAGCGGCTCGACCTGATCGCGTTCGGCGCCGCGAGCGAGGCCGACGTGGACGCGCTCGCCGAGCGTCTCGGCCGGGCCGGCGTCACGCTGGTCAGCGAGCCGGGCAGGCTGCGGACGCCGGGCGGCGGCTACGGCTTCCGGTTCTTCGACATCGACGGCCGGACCGTGGAGGTCTCCTCCGACGTGGCCGTCCGCAAGCACCGCAGGCTGGAGGAGGGCGAGTCGGTCCCGGTCAAGCTCTCGCACGTGGTGATCAACTCGCCGAACCCGGAGGCCACCGTCGCCTTCTACCACCAGCACCTCAACTTCGCGCTCTCCGACACCCTGATGCACCCGCGGATGGGCGAGATGATGTGGTTCCTGCGGACCAACCGGTGGCACCACAGCCTCGCGATCGCCCGCGGCCCGCACGTCTCGCTGCACCACGCGTCGTTCGAGATGCGCGGCATAGACGAATACATGCGCGGCACCGGACGGCTGCTGCGCGGCGGCGTCGAGAAGGTCTGGGGCCCGGGCCGGCACATGGCGGGCAACAACACCTTCAGCTACTTCCTCGACCCGCACGGCAACACCATCGAATACACCACCGAGCTGGAAGAGCTGGACGAGGACACCTGGCATCCTCATCTGTACGACTTCTCCGACCCGACGGTCAGTGACCAGTGGGGCACCGCGAACCCGATGAACGAGTTCGTCGCGAAGCAGTCCTTCAACGACGTCGACCGCGGCGTGTTCGTCGCTCCGCCGGTCTGAGCCATGCGGATCGCACGCTTCCGGCACGAAGGAAAGATCAAGACCGGAGAGATCAAAGGCGATGGGGTACGGGTGTTCGCCGGCTCCCCGCCGATCGAGGCGATCGTCGCGGACGGCCACGACGCCGTTCACGAGCGCGAGCGCGCTGAGATCGTACCCATGGAAAGTGTGCGATTGCTCGCGCCGCTGCACCCGGCCTCGCTCCGCGATTTCGTCGCGTTCGAAGAGCACGTCGCAGGCGTGCGCCGCAGCATCGACGGCACCGGCGGCGTGCCCGACGCGTGGTTCGACGCACCGACCTTCTACTTCACCAACCCGCACCGGATCTTCGGGCCTGGCGACGAGGTGCCGTTCCCGGCGGCCAGCGTGAACCGTGACTTCGAGCTCGAGGTGGCCGCCGTCGCCGGACCGGACGAGACGATCTTCGGCTACACGATCCTCAACGACTGGTCCGCGCGCGACCTGCAGAAACGCGAGATGCAGGTCAACCTCGGGCCGGCCAAGGGCAAAGACTTCGCGAGCAGTCTCGGCCCGTGGATCGTCACGGCCGACGAGCTGGAGCCGTTCAAGGACGCCGGCGGCTTCCTCGACCTCTGGTGCAGCGTCACGGTCAACGGCGCCGAGGTGGGCCGTGACCTGCTCAGCAACATGGGCTGGACGTTCGAGACGATGCTCGCCTACGCCGCCCGGGACAGCCTTGTGCGACCCGGCGACGTGCTCGGGTCGGGCACGGTCGGCAACGGCGGCTGCCTCGCCGAGCTGTGGGGCCGCAACGGACGGCAGGAGCCGCCGCCGCTGCGGGACGGCGACGTGGTGACGCTGACCGTCCAGGGCATCGGCAGCCTGACCAACACCGTCATCTCCGGACCGGCGACGGACGCACTACCGGCCGTGCGGCGCCGCGACCCGGCCACGGCACGAAACGAGAGGCAGTAAGGGATGTTCGAGTACTTCCCCGGCAACTACGTCTGGAACCTGGGCGTCGTCGCCACCCTGAACAGCGGCGGCCTGATCGACGAGGTCGACCGCGCCTGCCGCCCGATCCGTGACCTCGCGGCGCAGGGCTCCGACGTCGGGACCAAGGAGTTCATGGCCTCCTGGGCGAGGGTCGCCGAAGACCTCGCGACGCAGGCCGCGGCCGACGAGAAGGCCGGCAACCTGCGCACGGCCGGGCAGAAATACCAGCGGGCCACCAACTACCTGGCCCAGGCCGAGCGGATGCAGAGCGCCAAGTCGCCCGACCGCACGGCGTTCTACCAGCGCCTGCTCGACCTCCAGCAGAAAGCGTTCGACCTGATCGACCCGGCCACCACGAGGGTCGCGATCCCGTTCGAGGGCGCGTTGCTGCCGGCCTACTTCAAGAAGGCCGAGACCGGCGGACCAGCGCCGACGATCATCCTGTGGAACGGGCTCGACTCGACCAAGGAGCACATGTACGCCTCCGGGTTCGCGCACGAGATGGCGGCGCGGGGTATCAACACGCTGATGGTGGACTGCCCCGGCAGCGGTGAGGCGCTGCGGTTCCTCGGCCTGACCTCCCGGGTGGAGACCGAGGACTGGGCGAAGGCCTGCGTCGACTACCTGCTGACCCGCGACGACGTGGAAAGCACCAAGATCGGGCTGATCGGCTGGTCGCTGGGCGGCTACTACGCCCCGCGCGCCGCCGCGTTCGAGAAGCGGCTCGCGCTCTGCGTGGCCTGGGGCGCCAACCACGACTGGGGCGCCGTGCAGAAGCGCCGCCTCGAGCGCGAGGGGGAGAACCCGGTCCCGCACTACTGGGACCACGTGCTCTGGGTGTGGGGCGAGACCGACCTCGACACGTTCATCTCCAAGGCCGAGGCGGTGAACCTGGACGGCGTGGTTGAGCAGATCACCGTGCCGTTCCTGATCGCGCACGGCGAGAACGACCGGCAGATCCCGCTGCACTACGCGCATCGGTCCTACGAGCAGGCCGTCAACAGCCCGAAGCGTGAGCTGCGGATCTTCACGGCCGAGGAGGGCGGCGCGGAGCACATCGGCCTCGACCACTTCGCGCACGTGCAGACGTTCATCGCCGACTGGGTCGAGAAGGAGTTCGCATGATCGATCCGAAGGACCCGGAGGGCGCGATCGCGGCGGCCGCGAAACGGTGCTCCAACTGGGGGCGGTGGGGTGCTGACGACGTACGCGGCACCATGAATTTCCTGACCCCCGACAAGCGCACGCAGGGCGCGAAGCTGGTGCGACGCGGGGTCTCGTTCTCGCTGTCGCAGCGATTCGACGCCGATGGGCCGCAGAAGGGCTGGCGCCGCCGCACGAATCCGGTGCACACGATGCTCGACACCGGCACCGACGCGGTCACCGGCGTGCAGGGCTTCCCGCACGGGCTCGGCGGCGCCGACGACGTCATCGCGATGCCGCTGCAGTGCTCGACGCAGTGGGACGGGCTCGGGCACATCTTCGACCACGGGATGGCCTGGAACGGCCGGCCCGCCGATCGGGTGGTGACCAGCCTCGGCGACCTGACGACCGGCATCGAGACGGTGGCCGACGTGGTGGCCGGCCGCGGCGTGCTGCTCGACGTGGGCCGGGCGATCGGGACGGACGGCGAGCTGCCGGACGGGTTCGCCATCACGGAGGAACATCTCGCCGCGACGATCGCCGCGCAGCGGGTCGAGGTCGGCCGGGGCGACATCGTGCTGGTGCGGACCGGGCAGCTCGCGCGGGTGCGCCGGAACGGCTGGGGCGACTACGCCGGTGGGCCGGCGCCGGGGCTGTCCTTCACCACGGCGGACTGGCTGCACCGGACCGAGATCGCCGCGATCGCCACCGACACGTGGGGCTTCGAGGTGCGGCCGAACGAGTTCGAGGACGCGTTCCAGCCGCTGCACCAGGTGGCGATCCCGCACATCGGGCTGTTCCTCGGCGAGATGTGGGATCTGGAAGCGCTGGCGGCGGACTGCGCCGAGGACGGCGTCCACGAGTTCTGGCTGACGGCGGCGCCGCTGCCGATCACGGGCGCGGTCGGCTCGCCGGTCAATCCGATAGCGGTGAAATGAGAATGCGGGGCGCACTCCGAGAAGCGCGCCCCGCATCCTGTGCAGAGCTAGGCGGTGGCGGCCGCCGGCTCCGCTGCCGGGCGGCGCTTGGCCACCCAGCGTTCGAAGATCAGGGTGGTCAGCGGGGGGATCGAGGCGGCCAGACCGAAGAGGGTCCGCCAGATCGACCAGCGCTCCGAGCGGGCCACCCAGAGGGTCGCCGCCAGATATGCCACGAAGAGCGCGCCGTGCAGACGGCCGAACAGCCAGACGCCCGCCTCGGTGGTCTCGGTGACGTGTTTCAAGTACATGCCGACCAGCAGCCCGGTCCACGAGAACGCCTCGGCGATCGCGGTGATCCTGAAGATCCGGAACGGTTGCACGTGTCTCCCCCTCGATTTCGGCGACGCCGACCGTACGCGATTAAAGATGAGTGTTTGCTGACAGGAGGGGTACAACACCTTAGGCTGATTTTTGAGTATAAAAGGGGGCATAGTGCCGGACATCGTGGACGTCATCAAAGAACAGCATCGCCAGGTCGACGAACTCCTCGAGGAGGCGACCCACGACGGCGTCGACAAGGCCGACCTCCTGCACGAGGTGCACCGCATGCTGCTGCCGCACTCCGAGGCGGAGGAGGACTTCGTCTACCCGAGGATCCGGCAGCTCGCGGCCGAAGCGGGCGAGGAGGTGGTCGACGGCGCGGTCGAGCACCACCAGGTCGAGGAGATGATGCAGAACCTGCTGCGCTCCGACCCGGACAAGCCCGGCTGGGACGGCACCCTCGCCGCGATCATCGGCGAGCTGCACCACCACATCCAGGAGGAAGAGGAGGAACTGCTCCCGATCCTGGAGGGTCTGTCCGCCGAGGAGCGCGAGGAACTGGGCCGGCGCTTCGTCGAGGCGACCACCGGGAAGCTGCCCGAGGCGCACACCAGGAGCGAGCTCTACGACCTGGCCCGCGAGCAGGACATCCCCGGCCGCTCCCACATGTCGAAGGAGGAGCTGGCCGAGGCACTCGGCGAGAGCTGAGGGATCGGATAATCACGGCATGGAACGGATGCGCCCTTGCCGCCGGTGCGGTCACCCGACCCGGGTGGATCGGATGATCCAGGGGTACGGCAGGAACTGCGCCGCCCAGCTCGGCCTGATCGGCGGCACGGTGGACACCGGGCACGCCGGGCCGGACCTCTTCGACCTGATCGAGGTGGAGCCCGACGACGAGTGCGACGGCTGGGACCGCCCGGCCGACCGAGGCATCCCGATCTCAGCCCGCCGCCGCCGCTGAACGCGCCGCCGCCGCTGAACGCGCCGCCGCCGGTGAGCGCGCCGCCGCCGCCGGTGAGCGCGCCGCCGCGCCGGTGAAGTCGCGGCCGTTGTTGAGCGCGTCGCCACTGCTGGAGGCGCGGCGCCGGTGAAGGGGCCGGTGATGGCGCCGGTGGGAGTGGTCGGCTGGAAGGTCAGGCGGGGTCAGGTCGCGGGGCGCCGGGCCACGCCGGCGAGCATGAGGAAGGTGCTGGGGTCGGGAGTGGCGGCGTCCGGATCCGGGCGCCACAGCGGCTGCGGGACGAGACCGGGCTCGACCAGGTCCCAGCCGTCGAAGAAGCGGGACACCTGCGGCGCGTCGCGGGGGAGCAGCGACGACCCGGTCCGGTTGTAGAGGTCGGCCACCCGTTCCAGCTCGGCGGCCCGGCTGTCGAGGGTGGCGTGCGAGACGGCGAGGACGCTGCCCGGCGCGGCCACGTCGCGATAGACCCTCAGGGCTTCGGTGAGGGCCGGGCTGTCCGGGATGAACTGGAGCACCGCGACCATGAGGACGCCGACCGGCTCGCGGAAGTCGAGCAGCCCGGTGAGCGCCGGGTCCTCCAGCAGCAGCGCCGGCTGCCGGAGATCGCCGTGGACGACCGCCACCCGCGGATCGTCACCGAGCAGGTGGCGGGCGTAGAGCACCGCGGTCGGGTCGACGTCGACGTAGACCACCCGGGCGTCCGGCGCGATCTCGTGCACGTTCTGCTCGGTCGGGATGCCGGAGCCGAGGTCGAGGAACTGCCGGATGCCCTGCGCCGTGGCGAACCGGACGGCCCGGTGCAGGAACAGCCGGTTCGCGCGGGTGATCACCGCCATGTCCGGTACCAGCTCCAGGGTGCGGGCCACTATCGCCCGGTCCGAGGCGAAGTTGTGGGTGCCGCCGAGCAACGCGTCGTAGATCCGCGCGGCGCTCGCCCGGTTCGGGTCGATGGCCGGTGTACTCATCACGAAATAATGACCGATTTCGCAATGAAACGACGTACTTTAAGGGTGGGAGGGATGGATCGGTGGAGTCAGCCGGGATCCCGGGGCTCCTGCTCGACACCGCCCCGGACGCCATCGTCGTGAGCCGCGCGGACGGCCTCATCACGCTGGCCAACCGCCGGGCCCACGACATGTTCGGCTACCCGGCCGGCGAGCTCGTCGGGCGCTCCGTCGACGACCTGGTCCCGGACGACGTGCGGGACCGGCATCCCGAGCAGCGCGCCGCGTACATCGACGGCGGGCCCACCCCGCTGCGCCGGCTGCCGCTGCGAGGCAAGCGGCGGGACGGCAGCGTGTTCCCGGTGGAGGTGTCGCTCTCGGCGGTCACGGCCGGCGACGAGACGTACGTGACCGCGGTGCTCCGCGACGACACGGCGCAGCGGGAGGCGGCCCGGACCAGGGCGCTGCTCGCCTCGGTGGTGCAGTCCTCGCACGACGCCATCGTGACGACCGACCTGGACGGCGTGGTGCTGTCCTGGAACCCGGGCGCCGAGATGCTCTACGGCCACCCGGCGAGCGACATGGTCGGCAAGTCCATCGACGCGATCATCCCGGTCGAGCGGCGCGGCGACGAGGAGCAGGTCCGGCTGCTGGTCCGGCTCGGCGGCCGGGTCGACCGGTACCGCAGCATCCGGCTCACCGCGAAGGGCGAGATGATCGCGGTCTCCACGCTGATCTCGCCGCTGCTCGACGAGCACGGCACGATGATCGGCACGACCACGATCACCCGGGACATCAGCGACCGGGAACGGGCCGAGGCGCGCGTGCAGGCGATCCTCGACGCCGCGCCGGACGCCATGCTCGGGGTGGCGGAGTCCGGCGAGGTGGTGCTGGTCAACGCCGAGGCCGAGCGGCTCTTCGACCACCCGCGGTACGACCTGCTGCACATGCCGCTGCCGGTGCTGCTGCCGGACGGCCTGCCCCCGGTCTCGGCCGTGCTGCGGACCGGCGGCGACAGCACCCCGCTCGACACGGTCCGGGCCACCGCCGATCCGGCCCAGCCGGCCGACCAGCGCTGGGCCAAGCGCCGGGCGGTGCGCCGCGGCGGCGCCGAGATCCCGGTCGACATCGCCTGCAGCTCGCTGCACACCGACAGCGGCGTGGTCGTCGTCGTGGTGGTCCGCGACATCACCGAGCGCCTCGCCGCCGAGAAGGAGCGCCGCCGGCTGCGCGAGGAGGCCGACCGGCAGCGCCTCGAGGCCCGGATGCAGCAGGCCCAGCGCCTGGAGAGTCTCGGCCAGCTGGCCGGCGGCATCGCCCACGACTTCAACAACCTGCTCGCCGTGATCCTCAACTACGCCTCGTTCATCGTCGAGGACGCGGCCGGCACCCCGCCCGCCGCCGACGCCGAGCAGATCGCCCGGGCCGCCCGGCGCGGCAGCGACCTCACCCACCAGCTGCTCGCGTTCGCCCGCCGGGAGGTGATCCGCCCGCGCCCGCTCAACCTCAACGTCGTGGTCACCGAGGTGCACCAGATGCTGGAGCGGTCCCTCGGCGAGCACATCGCGCTGACCGTGCGCACCACGGCCGGCCTGCCGTCGGTGATGGCCGACCCGGGCCAGCTCGAACAGGTCCTGGTCAACCTCGCGGTCAACGCCCGGGACGCGATGCCGACCGGCGGCCGGCTCACCATCGACACGGCGCCCGTGCGGGTCGACGGCGAGTACGCCGGCCGGATCGCCCTCACTCCCGGCAACTACGTGCGGCTGCGCGTCTCGGACACCGGCACTGGCATGCCGCAGGAGGTGATCGACAAGGCGTTCGAGCCGTTCTTCACGACCAAGCCCAGCGGGCAGGGGACCGGTCTCGGCCTGGCCACCGTCTACGGGATCATCACCCAGGCCGGCGGCACCGTGCAGATCTACTCCGAGTCCGGCATCGGCACCACGTTCACGATCCTGCTGCCGGCCACCGAGGCGGAGGCGCAGGCGGCCGCGCCCGAGGAGTCGGCGGCCGGGCTGACCGGCCACGGCGCGACGGTCCTCGTCGTCGAGGACGAGGCCGCGCTGCGCGAGGTGACCAGCCGGATTCTGCGCCGCGGCGGCTACACCGTGCTGGTGGCGAGCAGCGGCGACGAGGCGTTGCGGCTGGCCGCCGAGAACGAGGTGGACGTCCTGCTCACCGACGTGATCATGCCGGGGATGCTGGGCCGCGACCTGGCGACCGCGATCCTCCGCGGCTCGCCCGGGACCAAGGTGTTGTTCATGTCCGGTTATGCCCAGCCGGTGCTGACCACGCACGGCACCCTCTCGGCCGACGTCCACCTGCTCGAGAAGCCATTCACGAGTGCCGAATTGATGCGGGCGCTCCACGACGAGCTTCAAGCCCGGCCCTGAGGGTAGACGGACCTCATGGCGTACCCGATGGTGGCAACACTGGTCGCGGCCGCAACCCTGGCCGTGCCGAGCGGACCGGCAGCACCCGGCGCTCCCGGCAGGGATCAGCAATATCTCCCCGCCGACAAGGCCGCCCTGCTCACCGCGGCGGACCCACGCAGCAAGGTGTGGGTCACCCTGCAGCGAGGCGGCGGCAGCGGCGAGATCTTCTACCCCGACTTGGGTACGCCGAGCGCCCGCGCCCTGCAATTCGTGGTGGCGCCGCCGTCCGGGCCGGCCGTCCGTGCCGTGGATCCGCGCACCGAGATGACCAGCGACCGCAGCCTCAGCTACCGGCAGACCTACGCGGGCGACGGCTGGCAGCTGGTCACCGACTACACGGTCGACCCGGCGAGAGCGGTCGTGCTGGTGAAGGTGCGGCTCACCGGGGAGGGCCACCGGCTCTACACGGTCTTCGACCCGGCGCTGAACAACAGCCGGGGCGGTGACGCCGGCCGCACCGACGGCGACGCCCTGCTCGCCACGGACGGGCCGGTCGGCAGCGCGCTCGTGGCGTCGCCCTCGTTCACGGCCACGTCCAGCGGCTACGCCGGGGTGAGTGACGGGCTGACCGACCTGCTCGCCGACGGCCGGATGGACTGGCGGTACGCCGAGGCGGCGCCGGGCAGCCTCGTGCAGACCGCCGAGACGCGATCGTCGGCGACCCTGGCGCTCGGCTTCGGCACGTCGTCCGCCGCCGCTCTCCGCGGGACCCGCTCGGTGCTGGCCCGCGGCCACGACCGGGTGCTCCGTGCGTACGAAAAAGGTTGGTCCCGGTATTTGGAGAAATTGAATCGGCCGCCGTCAGCGGCCGACGAGCGCCTCTGGAACGCCTCGGCGATGATTCTCGCGGCGAGTGAGGACAAGACGCATCGCGGCGCCTACATCGCCGCGCCGGCCGCGCCGTGGGCATTCGGCCGCGACGATCCCTCGGGTCCCTATCACCTGGTCTGGTCGCGGGACCTCTATCAGATCGCGACCGGTCTTCTGGCCGCCGGCGACGTGGCCGGAGCGAATCGCGCGCTCGACTATCTGTTCCTGGTGCAGCAGAAGGACGACGGCTCGTTCCCGCAGAACTCGCGCCTCGACGGCACGCCGGTCTGGGAGGGCCTGCAGCTCGACGAGGTGGCGCTGCCGATCGTGCTGGCTCATCAGCTCGGCCGCACCGACGGCCCGATCGGGAACGGCGTGAAGAAGGCCGCCGATTTCCTGGCCGGATATCCGGACGCGCCGTCGTCGCCGCAGGATCGGTGGGAGAACCAGTCCGGCTATTCGCCGGCCACCATCGCGGCCTCCATCGCCGGCCTGGTCTGTGCCGCCGCCATCGTCCGCGCCAATGGCGATGCGACGTCGGCGGAACGCTATGAGCGGACCGCCGACGCATGGCGGGCGAACGTGAAGGAATGGACGGTGACGAGCACCGGCCCGTACTCGGCGAAGCCCTATTTCCTGCGGCTCACCAAGGACGGGAAGCCGGACAGCGGCACCACCTACGACATCGGCGACAGCGGCCCCTCCGGCGTGGACCAGCGCCGCGTCGTCGACCCCGGCTTCCTCGAGCTCGTCCGGCTCGGCGTGCTGCCTGCGGGCGACCCGGTGATCGCGGACAGCCTCGACGTGATCGACGAGCAGCTCGGCGTGCCGGTGCGGGGCGGCCTCTACTGGTACCGCGCCTCGTTCGACGGCTACGGCGAGAAGGCCGACGGCAGCCAGTGGGACTATCCGCTCCCGGCCGACTCCCGCATCACCCGTGGCCGGTTGTGGCCGCTGCTCAACGGCGAGCGCGGCGAGTTCGAGCTGGCCTCCGGGCAGAAGCGGGAGGCGCGGCGGCAGCTCATCCTGATGGCCCGCGCCGCCGGCCCCTCCGGCGTCCTGCCGGAGCAGGTCTGGGACAGGGAGCCGCCGTACCGCCCGGCCGGCACGCCGACCACCTCGGCCACGCCGCTGACCTGGACGCACGCGCAGTACCTGCGCCTCGCCGCGAACCTGGAGGCCGGTCGGATCCTGGAGCAGCCGGACGTGGTGGCACAGCGCTATCTCAGGACGTCGCGCTGATCACGATGCCGACGCAGCCGCAGGCCAGCAGGGTCGCCGCGAGCAGCAGCAGGGCCACCGCGGCGGCCAGCCCCGGGTAGCGCTGCGGCGGCACCCCCAGGTTGCCGCGCAGGAACGACAGCAGGGGAGCGCGGTACTCCAGCTCGACCGTGCGCCCCGGCACGGCCAGCACCGTGGTCTCGGCCGTCCCGATCCGGGCCGGCATCAGGTAGGGGACGTGCACGTGCACGTGGTGCTCGCCGAGCGCCACCGACGTGGCCACCCGCCCCCAGATCGCCGGCACCCCCTGGCCGTCGATCTCGAGGACCGGGGTGAACATGCCGAGCAGGAAGGCGAGGGGCGCGTACCGCATGGTCACCGCGATCGTGGAGCCGCCGTCGCCGCGCGCCGGATCGTCCGGCGGGAAGCCGGGGAGGACCGGGCGATAGGGCGGTGCTTGCGTGGCCACGAGGCAGGATATGCCGGAACTCGCGGCCGGTTCAATGTCCGAAGTGGACCCCATGAGAACGGCGGATCTCGATAGACTGCCGCCGTGACCCCCTCTGTGGACGACCAGACCGTCTCGCCCGCGCGCCGGTGGAACTACTGGCTCGGCGGCAAGGACCACTTCCAGGTCGACCGGGAGTCCGGTGACCGGATAGCGGCGGCGTACCCGGCCGTGCGCACCGCCGCGCAGCAGGGACGCGCCTTCCACAACCGGGCCATCCGCTTCCTCGCGGCCGAGGCCGGCATCCGGCAGTTCCTCGACATCGGCACCGGCCTGCCCGCCCCGGACAACACCCACGAGGTGGCCCAGCGGATTCAGCCTGCCAGCAAGGTGGTCTACGCCGACAACGACGCGATGGTGCTGTCCCACGCCCGCGCGCTGATGAGCGCCGGCACCACGACGTTCGTGCACGGCGACCTGAACGAGCCGGCCGCGATCCTGGAGTCCGGCGAGCTGCGCGAGACGCTCGACCTGAAACAGCCGATCGGCATCCTGCTCATCGCCGTCCTGCACTTCATCCCGGACGACGACAAGGCCCGCGCCGTGGTCGCCGAGCTGCTCGACGCGGCGGCGCCCGGCAGCTACCTGGTCGCCACGAACTCGACCAAGGACTTCGTGCCGCCGCACGTCGCCGCCGTCTACGACCAGATGCTCGCGGCCGGGCACGTCGACGCGTGGCCGCGCGACAAGGACGTGTTCGGGTCGTTCTTCACCGGCCTCGAGGTGGTCGACCCCGGCATCGTGGCGATCAGCGAATGGCGGCCGGATCGTGAGGACCGGCCCAGCGCCGCCGAGGTCTCGATGTACGGGGCGGTGGGCGTCAAGCCCCGGTGACAGAACGGCAACTCGTCCCATGAGGTTGCACCTGAGCCGTACCGTTTCTCAGGGTTCCTTCAGCCTGCGTTGGTAATTTTCCGATCAAGCTGGTTTTCCTCACTGGGAGATAAGAGTGGTCTTCAAGAAGTTGCTGGGCGCCTTCGGCGTGGGCGGTCCGAGCGTGGACACCGTGCTGTCCAACCCCAGCACCTACCCCGGAGCCCCGCTGACCGGCCAGGTCAACGTGGTCGGCGGGACGCAGGAAGCCGACATCGAGCACATCACCCTCGGCCTGGTGACCCGCATGGAGGTCGAGTCCGGCGGCAACGACTACTCGACCGTCGCGGACTTCTTCCGGGTGACCGTGGCCGGCCCGACGCGGCTCGCGCCCGGCCAGCAGCTGTCGATCCCGTTCCGCATCGACATGCCCTGGGAGACCCCGATCACCACGGTCTACGGGCAGAACCTGCGCGGCATGGTGATGGGCGTGCGCACCGAGCTGGCGATCGCCCGCGCGGTCGACAAGGGCGACCTCGACCCGGTCCACGTGCACCCGCTGCCGATCCAGCAGAAGATCCTGGACGCGTTCTCGCAGCTCGGCTTCCGATTCAAGTCGGCCGACCTGGAGCACGGCCAGATCTACGGCGTCCACCAGACGCTGCCGTTCTACCAGGAGATCGAATACTATCCGCCGGCGCAGTACGCGCACGGCATCAACGAGGTCGAGCTGACGTTCGTGACCAGCCCGCACTCGGTCGAGGTCGTCCTCGAGTTCGACAAGCGCGGCGGCCTCTTTACCCAGGGCCACGACACCTACGGGCGCTACTCGGTGTCGCACCACGACGCCGACACGACCGACTGGCGCGCCGTCGTCGACGGCTGGGTGCGGCAGGCGCTGGACAAGCGCAAGTCGTTCCTTCCCCCGGGCGGCGGCTACGGCCAGCCGGCGTACGGCGCTCCCGGTTACGGCCAGCCCGGTCACGGCCAGCCCGGTTACGGTCAGCCCGGCTATGGGCACCACGGCCACTACCGGGGTCACGGCCACGGCCACCACGGCGGTGGCATGGGCGGCATGGCGATGGGCATCGCCGGTGGTCTCGCGGCCGGCTACGTCGCCGGTGAGGTCTTCGACGAGATCGGCGACGCCTTCGAGGGCGAGGAGTAACAGGTACTCGGAAAGGGGCGCTCTCCGCGCCCCTTTCTTCTCGCCGAACTCGCCCGGCCCGTGCCCGCCGGACCGGGGACGGCTCGAACTGCCGGGGTGCGGCCGGTTTCCCGTACCGATGAAGGTCTTTCGAAAGCCGGCGGCGGATCGCTCAGATCTCGGCGGGGGTGGACTGCCGCCGCGCCTCGGTCACGGCGGCCATGAGCTCGTCCCAGCGCGGGTCGTCGCGGAAGCGGGCCAGGCGGATCTCGGTGGCGGCGCGGGCCGACGTGTATTCCCACCAGGCCGCGACCCGGACCGGCCAGAGGCCGACGCGGACGGCGCCCGCGATGAAGCAGCGGTGGGCCAGCAGCGTCGCCGCGAGGATCTCCGGCTCCAGCTCGATCTCGCCGTCGTCGATGGCCTTGCCGAGGGCGCGCACGTCGCGGTGCATCTCGGAGTAGGAGATGAGGTTCGGCATGGCCGGCACCAGCAGCTCGTCCTCGGGATCCACGAGATCATCGGCGTAGGCCGGGGTGAAGACCACGTCGTCGACCGTGACGATCAGCGGAATCGCCTCGTGTTTCCGGCCCTGTTTGACCCGAAGATCGATCTGTACGGCCGGAGCTCCCGTGGGTACGTGAACCCAATCGGCATCGAGCACATCGCGGAACGCGAGGCGGACGGTGTCGCCGATCGCCGGCACGTGGACCGTGACCAGGCCGGGGCCGTAGGACACCTCGGTCCCCGGCACCTCCTGGATCATCTCGGCGAGCTCGTCTGTGCGCATGGACCTCGTTATACGCGGTTTAGCGTTTCCGCGCGATCACTGTTGTGACGCGGGTCGCCGGTGCCCCGAGTTGGCGTTCGCTCCACGGTCCTGTAATGTTTTCCAAGCCGCCAGGGAGACGGGCGAGCGAGCGGGACTCGAAAGAGGCCCGGAGCGGCCGTCCTGGAGGAACCCCAGAAATGATCGCGGCTTTCGGGTCGTGTACAGTTCTGCGGGTCGAACAAATGGCCCCAGTCATGACGATGGTGTGCGGTTGTTCTTTGAGAACTCAACAGGGTGCTTGATAAGCCAGTGCCAATTATGGCAATACCCCGGCCTGTCCTTCGGGATGGGTGGG
>NZ_JBFAAR010000014.1:0-211603 GCF_040639855.1 Actinoplanes sp. NPDC023714 | reverse complement strand
GAACCCGGTAGCTAAGCCCTCCAGCGCCGATGGTACTGCACTCGGGAGGGTGTGGGAGAGTAGGACGCCGCCGGACTCAACTTGTGTTAAGGCCCACCCCTCGGGGTGGGCCTTTTCGCGTTTCCGGGGTTGTGAATCGTTCGCCGGCTGGGCGGTTTTGGGGCGGGGATGGCCCACTCCGGGCGGTCAGGCTTGATCCCTGCGTGGGCCATCCCCGCCCCAAAACCTTGCGACCTTGCGCTTGATTCGCGACTCCGGGTTTGTGGCCGGCCCACCGGGTGGGTGGTGGTCCTTCTTTGTGGTTGAGTCCGGCGGCGTTCTACTTGGGGTCGGCGAAGATCGTTTGGTTAGTTTCGGGTTTGGGTTGCTGTTCTTATTGTTTGCATCAAGGTTGCTGCTTCTTCTGGTGTGCGGTTGAGGAACATGGCTACTGCTAGGGAACCGTGGTCGGCCCAGCCGCATACCTGTAGGTCTGTTCCGTCGGATTTGGTTATGCCGCACTGCATTGTTCCGCCGAAGTCGCCGGGTTCCACGTCGTGGATGTTGGTAACCGTGCCCTCTTCGTCTCCTAGGAGGGTGAAGGCCGTTTCCAACTCGTCGTCGGGGGACCAGAGGAGTCTTGTGCCGCCGAAGAAGAGGACGCTCTTGTCGTCGGGGGTCGTGTAGACGGCTCCTACCGCCTTGTCCATGGTGATCTCGGCTGAGATGGCGCTGCGGAGGTATTCGGCCGTCGCGGCTGCGTCCTCGCTGTCGTCGAGAGTGAGGGTGCCGATCGTGGCCGGGGTGGAGAGGGTGGTGTGGCGTTGGCTGTTCACCCGGAAGCCGATGACCGCCAGGGTCACGGCGCCGGCCAGGATGATCACCAGTAGGGCTGCCAGGAGGACTGTTCGGAGCTTTCGGCGGTTGGCGGCGTCGTGTGCTCGCTCGTCGTCCGTCGACTCGGCCAGTTGGAACGGGCCCGCGCTTATCTCTATCGGCTCCGGCTCCCGCTCCGGGTGCGGCCCGGAGTCGATCGCCTCCGGCTCGGGCTCGTTCTGGTCCGGGTCCGGGTCGGGGTTGGGGGTTGTCGGCTCCAGCGGTTCGTCGTGGAGTAGTGGCGCCGGCTTTTCCGGGGCTTCCGGAGTGGGATTGTCGGCGGGGGAAGACATCACGCGAGCCTATCCTCCCCCGAGGGACAAGGTACGGAAGTCGGCTCCGTAGACTTGTCGGGTGACCGATGAGACCGAAACCCGTACTCCCGACAGCCGGCCCACCGGTGGCCTCTCCGCCCAGTACCAGCCGGGCGAGGTAGAGCAGCGGCGGTACGAGCGTTGGGTATCGGAGGGCTACTTCACGGCGGACGCCGAGAGCGACAAGCCGCCGTTCACGATCGTCATCCCCCCGCCCAACGTGACCGGTTCGCTGCACGTCGGCCACGCGCTCGACCACACCATTCAGGACACCCTGGTGCGTCTCAAGCGCATGCAGGGGTACGAAGTGCTGTGGCTGCCCGGCATGGACCACGCCGGCATCGCCACGCAGAACGTCGTCGAGCGCAAGCTGGCCGCGGAGCAGCTGTCCCGGCACGACCTCGGCCGGGAGAAGTTCGTCGAGAAGGTCTGGGAGTGGAAGGCCGAGTCCGGCGGCGCGATCCTCGGGCAGATGAGGCGGCTCGGTGACTCCGTCGACTGGACCCGCGAGCGCTTCACCATGGACGAGGGCCTGTCCCGTGCCGTCCAGACCATCTTCAAGCGGATGTTCGACGACGACCTGATCTACCGCGCGAACCGGATCATCAACTGGTGCCCGCGCTGCCTCACCGCGCTCAGCGACATCGAGGTGGAGCACAGCGACGACGAGGGCGAGCTCGTCTCGATCCGCTACGGCGACGGGGCGAACTCCATCGTCGTGGCCACCACCCGGGCCGAGACGATGCTCGGTGACACCGCGGTGGCCGTGCACCCCGACGACGAGCGCTACCAGCACATGATCGGCACCGAGGTGGAGCTTCCGCTCACCGGGCGCCGCATCCCGATCGTTGCGGACGAGCACGTCGACCCCTCGTTCGGCACCGGCGCCGTGAAGGTGACCCCGGCCCACGACCCCAACGACTTCGAGATCGGCCAGCGGCACGATCTGCCGAGCCTCACGGTCATGGACGAGCGCGCCGTCATCACCGTACCCGGGCCTTTTGAAGGTCTTGATCGTTTTGAGGCTCGCCCGGCGATCGTCGCGGCTCTGCGGGAGCAGGGTCGGATCGTCGCCGAAAAGCGGCCCTATCTGCACTCCGTCGGCCACTGCTCGCGGTGCAAGACCACCGTGGAGCCGCGGCTGTCGCTGCAGTGGTTCGTCAAGACCGGCCCGCTCGCGAAGGCCGCCGGCGACGCGGTCCGCGACGGGCGCGTGAAGATCGAGCCGGCCGAGCTGTCCAAGCGGTACTTCGCCTGGGTCGACAACATGCACGACTGGTGCATCTCCCGGCAGCTCTGGTGGGGACACCGGATCCCGGTCTGGTACGGACCCGACGGCGAGGTCGTCTGCGTCGGACCGGACGAGCAGCCGCCGGCCGGCGAGGGCTGGCGTCAGGACGAGGACGTCCTCGACACCTGGTTCTCCTCCGGACTGTGGCCGTTCTCCACGCTGGGCTGGCCGGAGAAGACCGCCGAGCTGGAGAAGTTCTACCCCACGAGCGTCCTCGTGACCGGGTACGACATCCTCTTCTTCTGGGTCGCCCGGATGATGATGTTCGGTCTGTACGCGATGGACGGCAAGCAGCCGTTCGACGTGGTCAACCTGCACGGCATGGTCCGCGACCAGTTCGGCAAGAAGATGTCGAAGTCGTTCGGCAACGTCGTCGACCCGCTCGACTGGATCGACCGCTACGGCGCCGACGCCACCCGCTTCACCCTGGCCCGCGGCGCCAACCCCGGCTCCGACGTGCCGGTGAGCGAGGAGTGGTGCCAGGGCTCGCGGAACTTCTGCAACAAGCTCTGGAACGCCACGCGGTTCGCGATGATGAACGGCGCGACGGTCTCGGGTGATCTTCCTTCTCCGGGGGATCTCTCCGCGATCGACAAGTGGATCCTGTCGCGGCTGCAGCACACGATCGCCGAGGTCGACGGCTACTTCGCCGCCTATGAGTACGCGAAGGTCTGCGACACCCTCTACCACTTCGCGTGGGACGACGTCTGCGACTGGTACCTCGAGCTGAGCAAGCCGGTCCTGGCCGGGACGGACACCGCGGCCGAGAACAGCCGCCGGGTCCTCGGTCACGTCCTCGACCAGCTGCTCCGCCTGCTCCACCCGGTCATCCCGTTCGTCACCGAGGAGCTGTGGATCGCGCTCACCGGTGGCGAGACCGTGATGAAGGCCGCCTGGCCGGCCGTCGACTCCGCACTGATCGACGACGCCGCCGAGGAGGAGCTCGCCGCGCTGCAGAAGGTGGTCACCGAGGTCCGCCGCTTCCGGTCCGACCAGGGCCTCAAGCCGAGCCAGCGGGTGAGCGCCGCGCTGACCGGCCTCGGCAACGTCGGGATCGACACGCACGAGCCGCTGATCCGCTCGCTGGCCCGCCTCGACGCGCCCGGCCCGGACTTCACGGCGACCGCGACCCTCGCGGTGACCGGGTCGATCACCGTCGACCTGGACACCCGCGGCGCCATCGACGTGGCGGCCGAACGGGCCCGGCTGGAGAAGGACCGCGCCGCCGCCGAGAAGGAGGCGACCCAGTGCCGGGCCAAGCTCGGTAACGAAGCGTTCGTCGGCAAGGCGCCGGAGCAGGTCGTCGCCAAGATCAAGGACAGGCTCGCGACCGCCGAGGCCGACCTGGTCCGGATCGCCGCCGCCCTGGAAGCGCTGCCGTCGGCATGAGCGAATACTCCGAGGTCGAAGCCGCGCTCAACGGGCGCGGTTTCACCCGCATGGCGTTCGACATGCAGAAGATCCGGGACCTCATGGATGTGCTGGGCAGCCCGCAGCGGGCCTACCCGGCGATCCACCTGACCGGTACGAACGGCAAGACCAGCACGGCCCGGATGATCGACGCTCTGCTGCGGGCACACGGTCTGCACACCGGCCGCTACACCAGCCCGCATCTGGAGACCGTCCGCGAGCGGATCAGCCTGGACGGCGAGCCGGTCTCCGAGGAGCGGCTCGTGGCGACGTACCAGGACGTCGCCCCGCTGGCCGAGCTGATCGACGCGCGCAACGAGGAGCCGCTGACCTACTTCGACATGACCACGGCCATGGCGTACGCGGCCTTCGCCGACGCACCCGTGGACATCGCGGTGGTCGAGGTCGGGCTCGGCGGTGAGGAGGACGCGACGAACGTCATCGACGCGGGCGTCTGCGTGCTCACCCCGATCGGGCTGGACCACACCGAGTGGCTCGGCGACACGATCGAGGACATCGCCTGGCACAAGGTCGGCATCATCCACTCCGGCGCCACGGTGATCACCGCGTTGCAGACCGAGGAGGCCATGCGGCCGATCCTCGAACGGGTCGCCGACATGGGCGCCACGCTGGCCCGCGAGGGCAGCGAGTTCGGCGTGATCGAGCGGGCGCAGGCGGTCGGCGGGCAGGTGCTCACGCTCCAGGGGCTCGGCGGCGTCTACGACGAGGTCTTCCTGCCGCTCTTCGGCGCCCACCAGGCACAGAACGCCGCACTCGCGCTCGCCGCGGTCGAGGCGTTCCTCGGGGCCGGCGCCGGCAAGCAGCTCGAGGCCGACCTGGTCCGTGAAGGCTTCGCACAGGTCGACTCGCCGGGACGGCTGGAGCGCGTACGCAGCGCCCCGACGATCCTGCTCGACGGTGCGCACAACCCGCACGGCATGGCCGCGACGGTCGCCGCACTGGAGGAGGAGTTCACCTTCCGCCACCTGGTCGCGGTCGTGGCGGTCCTCGGCGACAAGGACGTGAGCGGTCTGCTCGACCTGCTCGAGCCGGTCGTCGCCCGGATCGTGGTGACCGAGAACAGCTCGCCGCGCTCGATGCCGCTCGACGAACTCGCCCAACTCGCCACCGGGATCTTCGGCGAAGACCGGGTGAAGATCGCGGCGAACATGCCGGACGCCATCGAGGAGGCCGTCTTCCTCGCCGAGGAGGACGCTTCCGGCGAGCTCAGCGGCGTCGGTGTGCTGATCACGGGCTCGGTGGTGACGGTCGCGGACGCCCGGAAGCTGCTAAAGCGATGAGTGACCCCGTGACCGAGCCGCCGTCTTCTCCTGCGTCGTCTTCTGGGGCGTCTGGTTCTGGGGCGTCTGATCCGGGCTCGGGGAAGCCGTCGGGGCTGAAGAATCCGGCGGGGGCGGTGCGCGGTCTCGGCGCCGCCACGCTCGGGA
Source organism: Actinoplanes sp. NPDC023714 (assembly GCF_040639855.1). NCBI lineage: Bacteria > Bacillati > Actinomycetota > Actinomycetes > Micromonosporales > Micromonosporaceae > Actinoplanes > Actinoplanes sp. NPDC023714. The sequence continues at coordinate 206,285 of NZ_JBFAAR010000014.1, read as the reverse complement.
TGGAGGCGCTCGTCCTGCTCCTGGCGATCGCCCCGCTCAGCGTGATCGGCGGCGAACGCAAGGGCGCCGCGATCGCCGTGGTGATCGTGGCCACGGTGCTGGCGATCGCGCTCTGCGGCAGCATGAAACGGCCGTGGGCCTGGCACGCCGGCAGTGCACTCCAGGTGCTGCTGCTCCTCGGCGGGTTCCTGCACTGGACGGTCGCGGCGGTCGGCGTGATCTTCGGGTTGGCGTGGCTGTACGCCCTGCACGTACGGAAGACGATCCTCGGTTGAACAGGAACGGCCGGCCTTCCTGCTCGTGAAGGCCGGCCGTTTCGTCAGCTCCTGATCACCGGATCGCCCGCCACTGGGTGATGGCGATGTTGTGGTTGTCCGGGTCGCGGAACGTCGCCGACCACAGTTCGAGCTTGTCCCCGCGGTTCACCGGTCGCGGCGTGTGCACGAACTTCACGCCCTTGGCCCGAAGCTCCTCGTAGACCGCCTCCACGTCACCGACCTCGAGGTTGAGATAGATCAACCGGCCCGCCTCGGCCGGCAGGTTGTGCACCGTACGCAGTACCAGCCGCGTATCCCCGGACGCGAGGACGGCGCTGCCCTCCCCGTTGTCGATCTCATAGAACCCGAGTACGTCCCGATAGAACGCGATCGACTGATTCAAATCGGTCACCAGCACGGTGATGCCGACGCCGTGAATGGCGCCCGCCGGTCCGGGGCGAGCACTCGGATACGCCGTGATCACATCGGCCGCGTGCTCGTCGGGCTCCTGCCGCCCGCCGAAGTCACCCCAGGGGTTGGCGGTGCGAGGGGATTCGCTCTCCGTCCCGGCTCCCGTCGGGCCGGTGCTTCCCGTTTCGGTGCTTCCCGTTTCGGTGCTTCCCGTTTCGGTGCTTCCTGATTCGGCGCTTCCTGATTCGGTGCGTGCCGTTCCGGTGCTTCCGCTTCCGGTGCGTCCGGCTGCGAAGCCGGCCGCGGCTCCTGCGGCGGCGCCGGCAGCGGCGGCTCCCAGGCCGGTCCCGCGCGGGGGAGGGTCGGTGTCGTCCGAAGTCGGGGCCGGGACCTCGTCGTCGGGGACTGTTTCGGCCGGGGGCGCGATCAGGTCGTCGGCTACGGCTGTGGAGGCGGCTTCGGTGGTCTCGGGGGCCGGTTCGGGGTTGTCGTCGAGCGGGATGTCGATGTCGTCGATCTCGCGGGGGGCGGCCGGGCCGGTGGCCGTCTCCGGCGGTGGCGCGGTCGGGAAGGGGCGGTCGGGGGTCGGGGCTACCGGTGGGGGCGCTACCGGTGACGGGGCCACCGGGGCCGACTGTGCTACCGGCTCGGGCCTTGAAGACTCGGGCCTCGGCGACTCGGGCCTTGGCGACTCGGGTCCTGAGGACTCTGGCCTTGGTGAAGGGCGGGGGGTGGGTGCCGGCTCGGGGCGTACTTCCCGGTCCGGCACGAATGCCGCCGCGCCGGCCGCCGAGGGCTGATCGAAGTCGGACGTCTCCGTAGGACGGGCTGCGTCGCTTGGCTGATCGGTTTCGGACTCGGGCGTCGATGTGGGTTGGTCGGCCGGAGACGTTTGCGGGGTGCCGGGCTGTTCGACGAAGCGGGTGCGGCCGGAGGTCGTACGCGGCTCTTCCTCGCTCTTGGGCTCCTTGCCGCCCCTCAGTTTGGCGGCGACGAAACCGGCTGCGGCGCCCACTGCGGCACCGGCGGCGGCTACCGCGGCGGCTCCTCGGGACGGGGCACTCTCCGGACGGGCCTCGGCGGGCTGATCTTCGACGGGCTGATCTCCGGCGGGCTGGTCTTCGGCGGGCCAGGCCGCTTCGTCTTCCTCTGCGCCGGATCGGGTTTCCGCGGGCCGGGCTGCCTCATCGGATCGGGCGCCGGCGGGCCAGGCTGCCTCGGAATGCGGCTCGTCGGGGGAGGGCTGGGGGTCTTCGGCACGGGGCCAGGCCGTGGTCGCGTCGGCGTCGGCCTGGGGGTGGGGCGTCCGGGCCGGTTCGTCGTCCAGGGGGAGGTCGATCAGCGGCTCGTGCTCGGTGTCCGGAGCCGTCGTGGAGGCTGCGGCGGGGGCGGAGGACCAGGCGGATGAGGGGGCTGAGGTCGATCCGGAGGTTCGCTGGGTGGGTGGCATTCCGGAGGCTGCTGCTCCGGCGGCGAAACCGGCGCCGGCGCCGGCGGCTGCGGCTGCGGCTCCGGCGGTGAAACCGGTGGTGCGGCTCGAGGGTGCGGTCTCGGCTTCGGGCTGGTCGGGGGAATCGGGGTCAGGGTCGGTGACGACTGCAGCCCGGTCGGAGGAGCCGGCGGACGTCGCCTGGCTGGAAGGGCCGGCGGGGGAGGCGGGCGCTGACGGGCCGGCGGGTGAGGTGGGCGCTGCAGGGCCGGCGGGGGAGGCGGGCGCTGACGGGCCGGCGTGGGAGGTGGGCGCTACAGGGCCTGCGGGTGAGGTCGGCGCTGACGGGCCTGGGGCGGGTGGCTGGTCGTCCCGGTCGACGGTGGCTGTTGCTGCTCCGCCTCGGGGGCGGGGGCTCGGCCGGGTTCCGCGGGGACGGCTGGAGGCCGCGGCGCCGGCGAAGGAGGAGGCGCTGGGGTAGGCGGGGCCGGGCGGCGGGGGGATCGGGTCGTCGGCGGCGCCGCCGTAGGCCGCTCCGGCCGCGCGGCGGGGGAGAGGCGGGGGCGGGTCGTCGTCGCCGCCTACGACCTGGCCTTCGACGATCGTGCCGGCCGGGGTGTCGCGGACCACCACGGGTGTGGTGGGGGCGTTCGTGAACGGGGGCGGGGGCGGCGGCTCCTCCTGCTCGAACTGCCAGTCGCGGTCGCGGCCCTCCCACGGCGCCGGGCCGATGTCGCCGAGCAGGTCGTCGTCGGGTTCCTCGGTCTCCTGGTAGGTGGTCCCGGCCGGCGGCGGCGGGTCGCCGCCCTCGTCGCGGAGCGGGGCGTCGTTCCAGTTGACGCGGACGCGGCGGGTGTCGTCGACGTCCACGGTGATCGGGACGGTGGCGCCGATGGCCGGCCACTTGGCGACCGGGATCCGGGACTCGCGCAGCACCGTGTCGAAGGTGCCGAGGCCGGGCGCCACCACGATGACGTCGATGTCGGCCCGGCCGTACGCCGAGTTCAGCGGCATCGGCGGGATCGACTTCACCTCGGCGTTGCCGGCCACCGTGGCCCGGCCGCCGCGGCGCGGGACGGTGACTATCGCGAGGACGACGGCGAGCACGAGGACGGCGAGGCCGAAGAGGGCGACCGCCCAACTCGACATGCCGAGCCCGTAAACGATCACGAAGACCGCGAGCGTGCCCATGACCGCCGCCACCAGCTTGCGGGCCGGAGCGATGGGCCGGCCGGTCTGGTTCGCCACTGTGGACCTCCCGGTTGTTCCCGTCAGGTTATGGCCCTGCGCCGCATCCGCGAAAGTGCGGTAGTCCGGACATCGCCGCTCGCCCGTTCCGAGGTACCGATAGGCTGAACCAACCGCCCCTTTGTTACGGAGGAACCGCGTGACCAGCACCACCGAGCGTTCGCTCGTGCTCATCAAGCCCGACGCGGTGCGCCGCGGCCTGCTCGGCGAGATCCTGTCCCGCTTCGAGCGTAAGGGCCTGGTCATCGAGGCGCTGGAGTTGCGCACGATGGACGCGTCCCTCGCCGACGCCCACTACGCCGAGCACGTCGAGAAGGCTTTCTACCCACCGCTGAAGGACTTCATGACGAGCGGCCCGCTCGCCGCCGTGATCCTCTCCGGCGACTCGGTGATCGAGGTCGTCCGCGCGATGATCGGCGCGACCGACGGCCGCAAGGCCGCCGCCGGCACGATCCGCGGCGACCTGGCCCTCTCCAACCGCGAGAACCTGGTGCACGCCTCCGACTCCCCGGAGAGCGCCGAGCGCGAGCTCGCCCTCTGGTTCCCCAAGATCTGACGAAGCGACGAGAAACCCCAAGATTGAAGGTGGCGGCCACCCGGCCGCCACCTTCGATCGATATGCATCGAGGTATGACCTCGATGTCCCGAAGGAATCTGCTGCGTGCCGGCGTCGCGGGCGGCGTCGCCGGAGCGATGCTCGAAGCGCCCGCCCTCTCCATGGCGGGCAGCCGCCCCCTCGTCACGCACGGCGTGCAGAGCGGCGACGCCACCGCCGACGCGGCGGTGGTGTGGAGCCGCTCGGACCGGCCGGGACGGCTCTGGGTGCAGACCAGCCGCCGCCCCGACTTCCGCGGCTCCCGGCTGCTGCGCGGCCCGGTGCTCACGGCCGGGTCGGACTTCACCGGCAAGCTGCGGCTGCGCGGCCTGCCGTCCGGTGAGCGGGTCTTCTACCGGGTGAAGGTGGAGAGCCTGGAACGGCCGGGCCTGTTCGGCTCGGCGGTGAGCGGGCAGCTGACCACCGCGCCGGACCGCCGCCGGGACGTCCGCTTCGTCTGGACCGGCGACGTCGCGGGGCAGGGCTGGGGCATCGACCCCGCGTACGGCGGCATGCGGATCTTCGAGTCGATGCGGCGCCGGCGCCCGGACTTCCTGCTGCACAGCGGCGACACGGTCTACGCCGACGGCCCGCTGGCGGCGCGGGTGACGCTGCCCGACGGCCGGATCTGGCGCAACCTGCTCACCGAGGCGAAGTCCAAGGTCGCCGAGACGCTCGACGAGTTCCGCGGCCAGTACGCCTACAACCTGCTGGACGAGAACTACCGGCGGTTCGCGGCCGAGGTGCCGCAGGTCAACCAGTGGGACGACCACGAGGTCACCAACAACTGGTATCCGGGCGAACTGCTCACCGACGCCCGATACACCGAGAAGCGGGTCGACGTGCTGGCCGCGCGGGCGCAGCGGGCGTTCCACGAGTGGCTGCCGGTGCCCGGCACGGCCGCGCCGATCCACCGCAGGATCGCGTACGGGCCGCTGCTCGACGTCTTCGTGCTGGACATGCGTACCCGGAAGGACCCGAACGACGGGAACACCTATGCCGACCCGGAGCGCGGCCTGCTCGGCGCCGCCCAGCGCGAGTGGCTGATCGACGGCCTGCGCCGCAGCCGCGCCACCTGGAAGGTGATCGCCAACGACCTGCCGATCGGCGTGGTGGTGCCGGACGGGCCAGCGGCGCAGGAGGGCGTCGCGCAGGGTGACGGCGGCGCCCCGAAGGGCCGGGAGCTGGAGTTCGCCGAGGTGCTGCGGTCCGTGCACCGGCACGGCGTGCGGAACGTCGTGTTCCTGACCGCGGACGTGCACTACACGGCCGCCCACCACTACGACCCGTCGCGCGCCGCGATCGGTGACTTCACGCCGTTCTGGGAGTTCGTCTCGGGCCCGGCGCACGCGGGCGCCTTCGGGCCGAACGCGCTGGACGGCACGTTCGGGCCGGAGGCGGTCTTCGTGAACGCGCCGCCGGTCGCCAACGCGTCGCCGGCCGAGGGCTTCCAGCACTTCGGCGAGGTGGAGATCGACGCGGAGTCGGGCGCCTTCACCGTCAACCTGCGGGACCGGGACGGTCACTCCCTGTGGTCGAAGACGCTGCTTCCCTCGTACCCGGGAAAGTGATTCAGGTTTCAGGAACTTGAACGCGGGGGCTCGCCCGCCGAAGGGGACTCCGAGAAAGTGAGGCGATCATGAGTCTTCTCCGGCGGATGCGGCTGCGCGTGCGGCTGCTGTCGGCGTTCGGAGTCTTTTGTCTTCTGGTGGCGGCCATGACGGCCGTCGGGGTTGCCGAGTCGCGCAAGCAGTCGGCGGCGGCGGACCGGGTCGAGGAGATGCAGGGCCTGACCCGGGACGTCATGCAGTTGAAGTTCCGCAACGCGGACGTGAGCGGGTGGCAGCTGGCCTACGGCTGGGACGCCTCGCTCTACGGGACCGCGGAGGCCATCGATCCGGCGTCGGAGAACCGCAAGGGGACCGTCGACGCCCTGGACGCGCTCGGGTCCGAGCTGGCCGTCGTGAAGAACGCCGATCTCACGGCGGACGAGCGCGCCTACTTCGAGACCGTCGAGGACAACTTCGAGAAATTCCGAGGGTACGACGACCAGGTCGTCGAGCTGCTGCGCGCGGACCGTCCCGGCGCGGTGGAGCGGGCCGCGTCACTGATCAACAACGAGGCGTACGACGTCTTCCTGGCGATCGTGGAGAACACCGACAAGCTGGTGGACTCGGTGATCGCGCGGGCCGGCGTCGCCCAGGCGGAGCTGACCGCGGCCGGTGAGAGCCTGCGGGCGGCGCTGCTGATCGGCTGCGCGCTGGCGCTCGTGCTGACCGTGCTGCTCGGCCTGCTGCTGACCGCCAGCATCGAGCGCCCGGCGGCCCGGGTGCGGGAGGCGCTGCGGGTGCTCGCCCGGCGTGACGTCACGCCCCGCCTGCCGGTCGACGGCCGGGACGAGCTGACCGACATGGCGGTGGCGTTCAACGAGGCCGGCGACGCGGTGCGGGACATGCTCGCCGGCGTCGGCGAGCGGGCGACCGCGCTGGCCGCGGCCTCGGCGGACCTGGCCGAGACGGCCCGGCGGATGGACGGCCAGGCCGAGGACACCAGCAGCCAGGCCACCGTCGTGGCGGGCGCGGCCGGTGAGGTCTCCGGCAACGTGCGCACGATGGCCGGCGCCGCGCAGGAGATGGTCGCCGCGATCGGCGAGATCTCGCGCAGCACCACCTCGGCCGCCGGGGTGGCCGCGGACGCGGTGTCCACGGCGCGGCAGACCTCGGCGTCGGTGGCCGAGCTCGTCACCGCGAGCGAGGAGATCGGCGCGATCGTCAAGACGATCACCGCGATCGCCGAGCAGACCAACCTGCTGGCGCTCAACGCCACGATCGAGTCGGCCCGGGCCGGCGAGGCGGGCAAGGGGTTCGCCGTGGTCGCGAGCGAGGTGAAGGACCTCGCCCAGGAGACCGCGCGGGCGTCCGCCGACATCATCGGCCGGATCACCGCGATCCAGCAGACCACCGGCCAGGCGACCGCCGCGATCGAGCGGATCACCGGCGTGGTCCAGCGGATCGCCGAGCTCCAGGAGAACATCGCCGCGGCGGTGGAGGAGCAGTCCGCCACCACCGGGGAGATCAACCGGAGCGTCGCCGAGGTGGCGCAGGGCTCCGAGCAGATCGCCGCGAACGTGGCGAGTGTGGCCGGCATCGCGACGGCGACCACCCGGGACGCCACCGCGACCCGGGAGTCGGCGCGGCAGCTCGGCGACATGGCCGGTGATCTGCGGGCTCTGGTGGCGTCGTTCAAGCACTGAGCCTCATGGGGTAATGCGGATGAAGGAATCCCGGGGTGGCCGGTATCGTTGTGCTCACGCAGGCGACGAACCGGCCATCACCGGGGAGCCTCCGGAAGAACGGGTCCTCCCCTAGTAGAACCGGGCGTCCTTACCGGCACGTGCGCAAGCCGGCGAATGAGCGGGCTTCCCCCGGGAAGCCAAGCGAGGTGGTACCGCGGGCCCTTTTCCGGGCTCGTCCTCGCAGTCACGACGACTGCTTGAGGGGAACCATGGCCTACCCGAAACACACCGATGCCACGGGCGTGCCGGCGTCGCCGGACCTGCCCGCCGTCGAGCGTGCCGTCCTCGATCACTGGGCGGCGGACAAGACGTTCGAGGCGTCGATCGCGCAGCGCCCGGCCGGGGAGAACGGATCCAACGAGTACGTCTTCTACGACGGCCCGCCGTTCGCCAACGGCCTGCCCCACTACGGGCACCTCTTCACCGGGTACGTGAAGGACCTGGTGCCGCGCTACCAGACGATGCGCGGCAAGCGGGTCGAGCGCCGGTTCGGCTGGGACACGCACGGCCTGCCCGCCGAGGTGGAGGCGGAGAAGCAGCTCGGCATCACGACCAAGGCGCAGATCGTCGACCTGGGCATCGACAAGTTCAACGACGCCTGCCGCACGTCGGTGCTCGCGTACACCAAGGACTGGGAGCGTTACGTCACGCGCCAGGCCCGCTGGGTCGACTTCGAGAACGACTACAAGACCCTCGACCCCTCCTACATGGAGTCGGTCATGTGGGCGTTCAAGACCCTTCATGACAAAGGCCTCGTGTACGAGGGATTCCGCGTCCTCGCCTACTGCTTCCGCTGCGAGACGCCGCTGTCGAACACCGAGACGCGGATGGACGACGTCTACCGCGACCGGACCGACCCGGCCCTGACCGTTCGTTTCCGCCTGGAGACCGGTGAGGACATCGCGGTCTGGACCACGACCCCGTGGACGCTGCCGTCGAACCTGGCGCTGGCCGTCGGGCCGGAGATCGAGTACGCGGTCCTGTCCGACGAGTCCGGCCAGAAACTGATCGTCGGGGCGGGACGCGTAGCGGCGTACGCGAAGGAGCTCGAAGGTTTCGAACAGGTCGGAACGGTGCGCGGCAGCGACCTCGTCGGCCGCCGCTACACCCCGCTCTTCGACTTCCTCGTCGAGCAGGCCGGGGAGAACGCCTTCCAGGTCCTCGGCGCCGAGTTCGTCACCACCGAGGACGGCACCGGCGTCGTGCACATGGCGCCCGCGTTCGGCGAGGACGACCAGAACACCTGCAACGCGGCCGGCATCCCGACCATCGTGACCGTCGACGACCACACCCGCTTCACCGCGCTGGTCCCGGACTTCCAGGGCCTGCAGGTCTTCGACGCCAACAAGCCGGTCATCGCCGCTTTGAAGGAGCGCGGCGTCGTCCTCCGGCACGACGGGTACACGCACTCGTACCCGCACTGCTGGCGCTGCGACACCCCGCTCGTCTACAAGGCGGTGTCGTCCTGGTTCGTCGCGGTGAGCACGTTCCGCGACCGGATGGTCGAGCTGAACCAGGAGATCAGCTGGACGCCCTCGCACATCAAGGACGGCTCGTTCGGCAAGTGGCTGGCGAACGCCCGCGACTGGTCGATCTCCCGGAACCGCTTCTGGGGTTCGCCGATCCCGGTGTGGAAGTCGGACGACCCGAACTACCCGCGCGTCGACGTCTACGGCTCCTTCGAGGAGATGGAGCGCGACTTCGGCGTGAAGGTGACCGACCTGCACCGGCCGTACGTCGACGAGCTGACCCGGCCCAACCCGGACGACCCGACCGGGCAGTCCACCATGCGCCGGGTGCCCGAGGTGCTGGACTGCTGGTTCGAGTCGGGCTCGATGCCGTTCGCCCAGGTGCACTACCCGTTCGAGAACAAGGAGTGGTTCGAGCACCACTACCCCGGCGACTTCATCGTCGAGTACATCGGCCAGACCCGCGGCTGGTTCTACACCATGCACGTGCTGGCCACCGCGCTCTTCGACCGGCCGGCGTTCCGGAACTGCCTGAGCCACGGCATCCTGCTGGGCGAGGACGGCCGGAAGATGTCCAAGTCGCTGCGGAACTACCCGGACGTGTACCGGGTGTTCGACTCGTACGGCTCGGACGCGATGCGCTGGATGCTGATGTCGTCGCCGGTGCTGCGGGGCGGCGACATGCCGGTCACCGAGGTGGCGATCCGCGACTCGGTGCGGCAGGTGCTGTTGCCGCTCTGGAACGTCTGGTACTTCTTCAGCCTTTATGCCAACGCTTCCGGATATGAGGCTAAATTCCGGACAGATTCGGAGCACCTGCTTGACCGTTATGTGCTCGCCAAGACGCGTGAGCTGGTCACGGACGTCCAGAAGCAGATGGACGAGTACGACATCTCCGGCGCTGCCGGATCTGTCCGCTCGTTCCTCGACGCCCTCACCAACTGGTACGTCCGCCGCTCCCGGGACCGCTTCTGGGACGGCGACGAGGACGCGTTCGACACCCTCGCGACCGTGCTGGAGACCCTCTGCCGGGTGGTGGCGCCGCTCGCGCCGCTGACCACCGAGGAGATCTGGCGCGGCCTCACCGGCGACCGCTCGGTGCACCTGACCGACTGGCCGTCGGCGGACGCGTTCCCGGCCGACCACGAGCTGGTGGCGTCGATGGACGCGATCCGGGACGTCGCCTCGGCGGCGCTCTCGCTGCGCAAGGCGAAGGGCCTCCGGGTCCGGCTGCCGCTGGCGTCGGCGACCGTGGCGACGCCCTCCGGGTCGGCGCTCACCGGCCTGAGCGACCTGCTCAAGGACGAGGTCAACGTCAAGGACGTGGTCTTCACCGACGACGTGGCCGCGTACTGCCAGCAGGTGCTCACCGTGGTGCCGCGCGCGCTCGGCCCCCGGGTCGGCAAGCAGGTGCAGCAGGTCATCAAGGCGGTCAAGAGCGGCGACTGGCAGCTCGTCGACGGCGCTCCGGTCGCGGCCGGCGTCACCCTGGCCGAGGGCGAGTACGAGCTGAAGCTGGTCGCCGCCGACGTGGAGAACTCCGCGCCGCTGCCGGCCGGCGGTGGCGTGGTCGTGCTCGACACCGTGGTCACGCCGGAGCTGGCGGCCGAGGGCCTGGCCCGCGACGTCATCCGCGTGGTGCAGCAGGCCCGCCGCGACGCCGACCTGGACGTCAGCGACCGGATCTCGCTGACGGTCGCGGCCTCCCCGGCGGTCGTGGAGGCGGTCGAGGCGCACCGCGAGTTCGTGGCGGGGGAGACCCTCGCGACGTCGCTCGCGTTCGGCGACGCCGCGGGCGGCTTCGCCGGCGAGGTCGGCGACGGCGAGCAGGTGACGGTGTCCGTCACCGCAGTGTGATTGATCACTGAGTAGGAAACCGCCGAATAGCCCGGATGTTCGCCTGGTGGGGGCGAATGTCCGGGCTTCGGTCCAAGATCATTAGGTACATCGGCGCTCCGGTCCGATAACCTCACAACACCCCATCCCTACTTACGCACACCTGTGTGCTCCGGAGGACGAGTTGCCGCTGATCTACTCCATCGGCAAGGTCATCGTCGGCGTGCCGCTGATGACTGGCTGGCGGCCGACCGTCGAAGGCCTCGAGCACATCCCGAGGACCGGCGGGGCGATCTTCGCCGGCAACCACCTCTCCGTCGCGGACGAGCTCTTCCTCGGCGCCGTCGTGCCGCGTCACCTGGCCTTCTGGGCCAAGTCCGACTACTTCACCGGCACCGGCGTGAAGGGCTTCCTCAACCGCAAGCTGATGGAGGGCCTCGGCGCGATCCGGGTCGAGCGGGCCGGCGGCCGTGCCGCGCTCACCGCCTTCGACGCGGCGATCCCGGCCCTCAAGGACGGTGACCTCGTCGCGGTCTACCCCGAGGGCACCCGCTCGCCGGACGGCAAGCTCTACCGCGGCCGGACCGGCGTGGCCCGGCTCGCCGTGGCCGCGGGCGTCCCGATCATCCCGGTCGGCATGATCGGCACCGACAAGGTGCAGCCGATCGGCCAGGTCTACCCGAAACTGATGCGCGGCATCGTGACCATCAAGTTCGGCAAGCCGATCGAGACGGTCGGCCGGGCCGACGACCGGACCGCCCTGCGCGAGCTCACCGACCAGGTGATGGGCGAGATCCAGAAGCTGACCGGCCAGGAATACGTGTCCCGTTACGCGCCGAAGAAGGAAGAGGCTAGATAGCCGGGACCAGGACCTCGTCACGGAGCTGGGCCACCAGCGCGGCGCTCTCGTCGAGCGACCGCCGGGTGAGCAGCACCGTGGCGAGGCTGCCGTGGTCGGCCCACGAGCACGCCACCACGGCGGTGTCGTCGAGCCGGCCCGTCCCGCACCGCTCGTGCACGCCGGGCACGCCGGTGTCGTAATCGGACACGTCGGTCAGCTCCATCGAGCCGGCGAGCCGATCCATCTGCGCCGAGACGTCGGAGCCCGGGGTGAGCCGGAAACCGGTCGCGCCGTAGACGGTGACCCGCTTGCCGTTCCCGTCCGAGTAGACCCCGGCGAACGCGTTCCCGCCCGAGCCCGCCTCCTGCAACTGCTCGGCGAGCCGCTCGACCGCCCGTTTCGCCGACTCGGTCTCGCGCAGGACCAGATCCGAGAAGGAGTCCGGCAGGATCGCGTCGACCGGGAACTGCCGGGCGGCCGGGATCTGCGTGTAGGCCAGCGGCGCACCACAGCAGAGCACCACCGCGACCATCGTGAGGATGGTGAGCCGGCGCAGCGCCCGCCGGACGAATCCCCGGCGCTTCGGCATCGGCTTGGCGGCCCAGGGCGGCGGCGCCGGCTGGGCGGGGCGCCGCGGCTGGATCGGGGTGCGGGGCTTGATGAGCGGCTGCGGTCCCATCGCGGGCTTCGGCGGCGGCGCGGCGGCCGGGCGCTGCCAGAAGCGCGGTTTGCGGGCCGGCGCGGGCGTGGGCGCGGGCGGAGCCTGCCGCGTGAACGGCGCCTGCGGGGGTGGCGGCGTCTGCGGCGTGGGCGGCGCCTGCGCGGCCGCCCGGGCCTTCTCCTCGGCTCGCTCGGCCAGCTTCCGGGCGACCGCGGCGCGTGCCGCCTCGGCCTTGGCCGCCGCGCTCGCGGCCGCCGCCTTCGCGGCCTCGGCGGCCTTCTTCTCCACGATGTCAGCGGCGGCGGAGGCGGCGTCCAGCCTGGCGTTCAGCGCCGCCACGCGCTCCTGCCGCGTGCCTTCGGCCGCGGCCACCGCCGGTCCTTCCATGCGCGTCGGCGGCATCTCCTCCGGGGGTACGGGCGGAGCGGCCGGAGCGGCCGTGTAGGCCTCGTCCCAGACCTGGGTCGGCTGGTCCGCCCACGGGTCGACGGCGGGCATCGTCGGCCACTCGTCGTCGGTGCCGGACCGCCTGCCGGAACCGCTGCCGGCCACCACGTCGGCCACCCGTTCGCGCAGCCGTCCCCACGCCGATCGGCGCGGCGTGGCGCCGGGGATCGCGGCGGCGCCGCTCCAGCGGGCCGGCATGGTCAGCGTCTTCGGGTCGTCGGAATCGGTCGTCCCGGTCTCTTCGGGCATTCCGATGGCCGCGGTCGGGTCGACCGGCTGGTCGTCGGCCATTTTTCGATCTCCTCCTGTGCCCCCAGGCGGCGAGCGTCTTCTCCCAGGTTAGGTGTGCTTCGCCAGTGGGACGGCCGGGCCGGATCCGGACTCCCGCCACGAATGGCGGACAACGGGGGCGATGTGCGGAACGCTCCGGAGTCGTATGGTTACCCGGACTTTGCATTCACCCGGTTCCCCGGACCGGAAAGTGCCCGGAGTCACCCCTCGGAGATTCCGCACACCGACCACCCGAACCGCCCGGAGGGTTTGTTGCGCATGAGCACCACGCAGAGAAACGCCGTGACCTTCAGCGGGGCCGAGTCCGGCCGGCCCATGTTGTTCGCCCACGGCTACGGCTGTGACCAGAACATGTGGCGCTTCGTCACGCCGGCCTTCGCCGACACGCACCGGATCGTGCTCTTCGATCACGTCGGCAACGGCAAGTCCGACCTGTCCGCGTACCGCGACGACAAGTACGCCACCCTCGACGGCTACGCCGACGACGTCCTCGAGATCATCCACGAGCACGACCTGCGCGACGTCGTCTTCGTCGGCCACTCGGTCAGCTCGATGATCGGCCTGCTCGCCGCGAACCGGGAGCCCGAGCGCTTCGAGGCCGTCGTCATGATCGGCCCGTCCCCGCGGTACATCGACGACGACACCGACGGCTACCACGGCGGGTTCGGCCGCTCCGACATCGAGGAGATGCTGGAGTCGCTGGACAGCAACTACCTCGGCTGGTCCAGCGCCATGGCTCCGGTGATCATGGGTAACCCGGACCGGCCGGAGCTCGGCGAGGAACTCACCAACAGCTTCTGCCGCACCGATCCGGAGATCGCCAAGAAGTTCGCCCGGGTCACGTTCCTCTCCGACAACCGCACCGATCTGCCGAGGTCCCGGGTCCGGTCGCTGATCCTCCAGTGCTCCGACGACGTGATCGCGCCCACCGTGGTCGGTGAGTACGTCCACAAGCACACTCCGGACAGCACATTCCTGTCGATGAACGCGACCGGTCACTGCCCGAACCTCAGCGCTCCACAGGAAACGGTTGACGCGATCAAGTCCTGGTTGTAGACAGCGGGCATGATCGGCGGAGCTGGGTGTGAGTGAGACTGGTGGGCCGGACGTGACCAATGAGTTGCGACTGCCCTGGGACGACGATCCGGAAGACCTCTACGAGCATGCGCCGTGCGGCTACCTCACGACGCTGCCGGACGGCACCATCGTCCGGGTCAACGAGACGTTCCTGGCGTGGACGGGATACACACGGGCCGCCCTGATCGGTCACCGACGGTTTCGGGACCTGCTCACGGCGGGTGACAAGATCTATCACGAGACCCACTACGCACCGTTGCTCTCGATGCAGAGCGAGGTGCACGAGATCGCCCTGGAGGTGGTCGGCGAGGACGGGCGGCGTCTTCCCGTACTCGTGAACTCGGTCCTGGAACGCGGAGCCGGCGGCGCGCCGCGGATCATCCGCACGATGGTCTTCAACGCGACCGAGCGGCGCAGCTACGAACGCGAGCTGCTCGCGGCCCGCCGCGAGGCGGAGCTGTCCGAGCAGCGTGTCCGGGTCCTGCAGCGGATAGTGGCCGACCTGTCGGCCGCGCCGACCGAGGCCGAGGTGGCCGAGGCCGTGCTCCGCGCGCCGGAGCCCGCGTTCGACGCCGCGAGCAGCAGCATCTACCTCATGGACGCGGATCGGGACCAGCTGATCGCGGTGGCCTCCACCGACCCGACCACCGGGAACTGGGAGGACATGCCGCGGTCGTCGCCGCGCGCGGTGGCCGAGGTGGCCCGCCGCGGCGACCTGCACGTGATCGGCACGCTCGCCGAGGCCGACGAGCACTTCCCGGACCTGGCCGAGTCGATGCGGCGATCGGGCCGCGCCACGGTGGTGCTGCTGCCGCTCACCGCGGGCGCCGGCGACGAGCAGGCACCCCATGTGCTCGGCGTGCTGGCGTTCAGCTTCCGCGAGGAGCGCCTGCTCAGCGACGGTGAGCTGCGGGTCATCCGGTTGCTCGGCCAGCAGGCCGGCCAGGCGCTGGACCGCGCCCGGCTCTACGACGACGCCCGCCGCCGCGAGGAGCGGGCCGGCTTCCTGGCCCGCACGACCCGATCCCTCGACGAGGAGCACCGGCTGCTCCAGCGGGCCCGCCGCCTGGTCGAACGGGTGGTGCCGGAGATCGCCGACTGGGCCGCGGTACGCCTCCAGGTCGGCCCGGCCGGCCTGCTCGAGGACGCCGGCGGCCCGGCGCCGGACGCCGAACTGCTCGCCGGCCGGGTCGCCGACGCGACCGCCAAGGCCGAGCCGATCTTCGCGGTCGACGGCGACGGCCTGGGCTGCACCGTGCTGCCGCTGACCGCCCGCGGCAAGGTGCTCGGCACGCTGTCGCTGCGGATGGCCGCGGACCGGCGCGGCGCCGAGGCCGAGAAGTTCTTCCTCGTCGACCTGGCCGACCGGTCCGGGCTCGCGCTGGAGAACGCCCGCCTCTACGAGCAGGAGCGGGCCATCGCCCGGACGCTGCAGCGCAGCCTGCTCGCGGCGGACGTGCCCGGCGGCGACCCGCGCTTCGCGGTGGAGACGTACTACCAGGCCGCCGCGCAGGACCTGGAGGTCGGCGGCGACTGGTTCGACGCGTTCCTGATCAGCCCGCACAAGCTGGCCGTGGTGGTCGGCGACGTGGTCGGTCGGGGCATCGACGCGGCCACCACGATGGGCCAGCTGCGCAGCGCGATCCGGGCGCTCGCCTCGGCCGAGCACGGCCCGGCCCGCCTGCTGGAGCAGCTCGACCGGTTCTGCGAGCGGGTCGACTCGGCCCGGATGGCCACCGTCGTCTACGGCGAGATCGACCTGAACAGCAGCGAGCTGGCGTACGCCTGCGCCGGTCACCTGCCGCCGCTGCTGCACGAGCCGGCCGGCTCGCCGCAGTACCTGCTGCAGGCCCGGTCGGCGCCGATCGGCTCGCGGGCCGGCGACCGCCGCCGCACCGAGCACCGGGTGCGCCTGGCCGCCGGCAGCCGCCTGCTGCTCTACACCGACGGCCTGGTCGAGCGCCGGGGCCGCCCGATCGACAGGGGCTTCGAGATCCTGGCCCGGGAGTACGCGCGCCGCCGGGACGCGCCGCTCAAGGGCCTGACCGCGGGGCTCGCCGACACCCTGGTCGGCCGGGACCACGCCGACGACGTCTGCCTGCTCTGCCTCACCCTCGGCACCGAGGAGCGCCTGGAGCGCTCGATCGGGGCGGACCCGCTGCAGATCTCGCTGCTCCGGGCCGACCTGCGGGGCTGGCTGGTCGGTCACGCGGTCGACCCGGACTGCGTGAACGCGGTGCTGCTGGCCTGCTCGGAGGCGGTGGCGAACGCGATCGAGCACGGGTACCGGGACGACCCGTTCGGGGTGGTGGACGTGTCGGCCACGGTCAGCGCGGACGCCGTGGAGGTGCGGGTCACCGACCGGGGCAGCTGGCGCGGACCGGGCGCCGACTTCGCCCGCGGCCGCGGGCTCCAGCTGATCGAGGATTCGATGGACGAGGTCTTCTTCGACCGAGGCGAGGGGACGACGGTGACGATGCGCCGGCACCGCGGAGGTGTCTCATGACCGACCAGTGGGTGAGTTTCTCCCAGCACGGCATCGCCGAGCTGGTCCACCTCAAGGGCGAGATCGACCTGGCGAACGCCAACGACATCGGGCGCGCCATCGTGGCGCACACCACCGAGGCGAACGCCGTGCTGATCGACTTGACAGCGGTCTCGTTCCTGGACAGCGCGGGTGTGCGGCTGCTCGACTTCATCGTCGGCGACCTGGACGATCGGGGGAAGCCGATCAAGCTGGTGGTGGGGGAGCGCGGGGCCGCCCGGATGACCCTCCAGCTCTGTTCGTTCCGTACCGACCTGCTCTCGACCGACCTGGAGCGGGCCGCGGCGGAGCTGGGCCGGTAGTCTCGCGTACCCTGGAGACCCATGAGCGTCAGTTCCGTCTTCCCGCAGCTCGAGCAGTTGTTGCCCCGGGTCAGCAAACCGATCCAGTACGTGGGCGGCGAGCTCGGCGCCGTCGTCAAGGACTGGGACTCCACCGTCGTCCGGTGGGCGCTGATGTACCCGGACGCCTATGAGGTGGGGCTCCCCAACCAGGGCGTTCAGATCCTCTACGAGGTTCTGAACGAGCAGCCCGACGTGCTGGCCGAGCGCACCTACGCGGTCTGGCCCGACCTCGAGGCGCTGATGAAGGAGAACGGCGTCCCGCAGTTCACCGTCGACGCGCACCGGCCGGTCCGGGCGTTCGACATGTTCGGCGTCTCGTTCGCGACCGAACTGGGCTACACCAACCTGCTCTCCGCGCTCGACCTGGCCGGCATCCCGCTGAACAGCGCGGACCGCACCGAGGACGACCCGGTGGTGCTGGCCGGCGGGCACGCGGCGTTCAACCCGGAGCCGATCGCCGACTTCATCGACGCCGCCGTGCTCGGCGACGGCGAGGAAGCGGTCCTCGAGATCACCGGGATCATCCGGGAGTGGAAGGCCGAGGGGCGCCCGGGCGGCCGCGACGAGCTGCTGCTGCGCCTGGCCCGGACCGAGAGCATCTACGTCCCCCGGTTCTACGACGTCGACTACCTTCCCGACGGTCGCATCCAGCGCGTCGTGCCGAACCGGCCGGACGTCCCGTTCCGGGTCGCCAAGCGGACCACGATGGACCTCGACGCCTGGCCGTACCCGAAGAAGCCCCTCGTCCCGCTCGCCGAGACGGTCCACGAGCGCTACGCCGTGGAGATCTTCCGCGGCTGCACCCGCGGCTGCCGGTTCTGCCAGGCCGGCATGATCACCCGCCCGGTGCGCGAGCGGTCGATCACCACGGTCGGCCAGATGGTCAAGGAGGGCCTGGAGTTCTCCGGCTTCAACGAGGTCGGCCTGCTCTCCCTCTCCAGCGCCGACCACTCGGAGATCGGCGACATGTGCTCCGGCCTCGCCGAGCAGTACGCCGACACCAACGTCTCGCTCTCCCTGCCGTCCACCCGGGTCGACGCGTTCAACATCGATCTGGCGCAGGAGCTGTCCCGCAACGGCCGGCGCACCGGTCTCACCTTCGCGCCGGAGGGCGGCTCCGAGCGGATCCGCAAGGTCATCAACAAGATGGTGACCAAGGAGGATCTGATCCGTACGGTCGTGACGGCGTACTCGAACGGCTGGCGGCAGGTGAAGCTGTACTTCATGTGCGGCCTGCCCAGCGAGACCGACGAGGACGTCCTCGAGATCGCCGACATGGCGCACGAGGTGATCCGGGCCGGCCGGGAGGCGGCCGGCACCAAGGACATCCGCTGCACCGTGTCGATCGGTGGTTTCGTGCCGAAGCCGCACACCCCGTTCCAGTGGGCGGCGATGGACCGGCCCGAGGTCATCGACGCCCGCCTCAAGATGCTCAAGCAGGCCATCAACAGCGACCGCTCACTGGGCCGCGCGATCGGCTTCCGCTACCACGACGGCGAGCCTTCGCTGATCGAGGGACTGCTGTCCCGCGGCGACCGCCGGGTCGGCCAGGTCATCCGCCGGGTGTGGGAGAAGGGCGGCCGGTTCGACGGCTGGTCCGAGCACTTCTCGTACGCTCGCTGGATCGAGGCGGCCGACGAGGTGCTGCCGGAGCTCGGCGTCGACCTCGACTGGTTCACCACCCGTGAGCGCGAGGAGCTCGAGGTCCTGCCCTGGGACCACCTCGACTCCGGTCTGGACAAGGACTGGCTCTGGCAGGACTGGCAGGACTCGATGAGCGAGTACGAGCAGGACGACTGCCGCTGGACGCCGTGCTTCGACTGCGGTGTCTGCCCGTCGATGGACACCGAGATCCAGATCGGCCCCACCGGCAAGAAGCTGCTTCCTCTTACACCCGTGAACAACCTGCGGGTTCCCGCATAGGAGAACGACGATTCCCCCGAAGAACCAACCCGTGGGCGGTCAGGCCCCGGTCGTGCAGCGGATCCGCCTTCGTTACGCGAAGCGCGGACCGCTGCGTTTCACCTCGCACCGGGACTTCGCCCGCGCATTCGAGCGCGCCCTGCGGCGCGCGGCGGTGCCCATCGCCTACTCACAGGGCTTCACCCCGCACCCCAAGATCTCGTACGCCAGCGCCGCGCCGACCGGCGTCGGCAGCGAGGCGGAATACCTGGAGATCGGCCTGCAGGCCCCGGTCGACCCGGAGCAGCTGCGCGTCGCGCTCGACGCGGCCCTCTCCCCAGGCCTCGACATCCTGGAGGCGGTGATCGCGTCCGAGGGCAGCCTCGCCGACCGGATCAACGCCTCGCTGTGGCGGATCGAGCTGCCCCAGATCGAGGAGAAGGCGGCGCTGGACGCCGTCGCGGCCTTCCTCGCGGCCGAAGAAGTGCTGGTCGAGCGCATGACCAAGCAGGGTCGTCGATCCTTCGACGCGCGCGCCGCGGTCGCCTCCTGCACGGTGACGGAGGAGGCAGACCTACCTTCCGGGGCCGCAGGCGTACCGTGTGCGATAATCGACCTTGTCGTACGGCAGGTGACGCCCGCCGTTCGGCCCGATGACGTCCTTTCCGGCCTGCGCGTGGTGGCCGGCCTGGAGCCGCCGGTCCCCCCGAGGGTCACCCGGCTGGCCCAGGGCACACTCACCGCGCAGGGGGATATCGTCGATCCGTTGGACGCGGATCGCGAGGGCGCCGGCATCGGAGGACGCTGACCGGAGTCCGGTCGGCGTTCGTTGGCAGACTTCGGCAGCCCGTTCGGACTCGGCCGGGCCCGGAACACTTTTGCAGCGACCCTGCGTGGCAGCGCTTACCCGCGCCCGGGGTCGCCGAGAACTGGAGAGCGCCCCATGCTCGATAACGAGCCCCCAGTTAACCTGGGAGAACCGGGCGGTGAACGGGACGGAGCAGTTCCTCCGCCCGCGGATACCGCCACCGGCACCACCCCTGCGCGCCGCACACGCGCGCCGCGTCGCAAGGCGGCGGCCCCACCGCCGGAGACACCCTCCGCCGACGAGCCGGCCGCTGAGGTCGCCGCGACGGAGGCTGCTCCGGCTCCTGTGAAGAAAGCCACACGCAGCCGCCGCAAGGCCGCCGCCCCCGCCGCCGAGGCTCCCGCTCCGGAGGCGTCCACCTCCGAACCGGCCGCCGCCGCTGCTGCCGCGTCCACCTCCGAGCCCGCCGCCGGCTCGGCCGAGCCGGGCGCCGCCGCCGAGATCGCCGCGACCGAGGCCCCGGCTCCGGTCAAGCCGGTGAAGAAGGCCACGCGCAGCCGCCGCAAGGCCGCCGCCCCCGCCGCTGAGGCTCCCGCTCCGGAGGCGTCCACCTCCGAGCCCGCCTCCGCCGAACCCACCAGTTCCGCCGCCACCACACCGGCGGCCGCCGGCTCTGCCGCGTCCTCGGCCGAGCCCGGCGCCGCCGCCGAGATCGCCGCCACCGAGGCCCCCGCCGCCGCGCCGGTGAAGAAGGCCACCCGCAGCCGCCGCAAGGCCGCCGCCCCCGCCGTCGCGCCGGAGCCGGCCGCCGCCGTTTCCGATGCCGCCCAATCGGCTTCCAGCGCCGCGCAGTCCACCTCGGCGCAGCCCGCCGATGCCGCGCCGACCACCGCCGCGCCGGCCGCTGTCGGACCGGCCGCTGCCGGGCCGGCTGACGCTGAGCCGGTGGCTGCTGAGGCTGATCTCGAGGAGACCGAGGAGGAGCTGGTCGCGGACGCCGCGATCGAGGCCGCCTCGGCTGCCCGGACGGCCGGGGTGCCGGTCGTCGGGATTCTGCCGCTCGATGACGACTTCGTGGAGGAGCAGCCGGCCAAGCCGTCGCGGGCGCGCCGTGCCGCCCTGCCGCCGGCCGTGCTGTTCATGCCGCCGGACCCCACCGAGACTCCCGCCGCGCCGGCGACCCGGCGTCGTCGTGGCGCCGCCGAGGTCCCGCCCGCCGTGGCGCCCGTGGATCAGACCGCGGGGTTGAGCGCCGGGCCGGGTGCGGGACAGGGTGCCGGGCAGGGTTCCGCGCAGGCCGGGGACGAGCCGGTCGCCGAGGCCGCCGAGGCCGCCGAGGCTCCGGTCGAGGGCACCCGCCGGTCCCGCCGCCGCCGTCGTGGTGGCGCCGAGGAGCCCGCCGAGGTCGCCGCCGTCGTGGAGGAGCCGGTTCTCGAGGAGCCGGACGAGACCGCCGACGACGTCGAGGACGGCACCGACGACGACGCCGATGACGAGGAGGGCGGTCGCCGCCGCCGTCGCCGGGGCCGTCGTGGCCGTGGCCGCGGCAAGGGCCCGTCCGACGAGGCCGACGAGAACGAGTCCGAGTCCGAGGACGAGGAGGGCGACGACGACGGCGCCGAGGCCTCGGCCGAGGACGGCGACGAGGAGACCGACGGCGACGGAGTGACCCGTCGCCGGCGTCGCCGCCGCCGCAAGGGCTCGGCCGGTGACGGCGAGGCCGGTGGCATCGAGGACGGCGTGCACACCGTGGTCCGGGTGCGTGAGCCGCGCCGTACCGACGAGGTGCAGGGCGTCTCCGGCTCGACCCGGCTCGAGGCGAAGCGCCAGCGCCGCCGGGACGGGCGTGAGCAGCGCCGGACCCGTCCGCCGATCCTGAGCGAGTCGGAGTTCCTGGCCCGCCGTGAGGCGGTCGACCGGGTCATGGTCGTACGCCAGAAGCAGGACCGCACCCAGATCGCGGTGCTCGAGGACGGCATCCTGGTCGAGCACTACGTCGCCCGGGCCACCTCCGGCACCATGGTCGGCAACGTGTACCTCGGCAAGGTGCAGAACGTGCTGCCGAGCATGGAGGCCGCGTTCGTCGACGTCGGCCGCGGCCGCAACGCCGTGCTCTACGCCGGCGAGGTGAACTGGGACGCCACCGGCCTGGAGGGCCGTGCCCGCTCGATCGAGCAGGCGCTGCGCTCCGGCGACTCGGTGCTGGTGCAGGTCACCAAGGACCCGATCGGCCACAAGGGCGCCCGGCTCACCAGCCACATCGCGCTCTCCGGCCGCCACCTGGTCTACGTGCCGAACGGCAACGCCTCCGGGATCAGCCGCAAGCTGCCGGACAACGAGCGCAAGCGGCTCCGGGACATCCTCAAGAAGCTGGTGCCGGACGGCGCCGGCGTGATCGTCCGGACCGCGGCCGAGGGGGCCAGCGAGGACGAGCTCGCCCGCGACGTGAAGCGGCTCCAGGCGCAGTGGGAGGACATCCAGGCCCGGGCCGCCGAGGGCAACGCGCCGCGCGCCCTGTCCGAGGAGCCCGACCTGGTCATCCGGGTGGTCCGGGACCTGTTCAACGAGGACTTCCGCGAGCTGGTCGTGCAGGGCGAGCAGGCGTACGCCGAGGTCGAGGGCTACCTCGAGTCGGTCTCCCCGGACCTGGTGGAGCGGCTGCGCCGGCACACCGGTGTCTCGGACGCCTTCGCCGAGTGGCGGATCGACGAGCAGATCATGAAGGCCCTCGACCGCAAGGTCTTCCTCCCGTCCGGCGGTCACCTGGTGATCGACCGGACCGAGGCGATGACCGTGGTCGACGTCAACACCGGCAAGTACACCGGCGCGGGCGGCAACCTCGAGGAGACGGTCACCCGCAACAACCTGGAGGCGGCCGAGGAGATCGTGCGCCAGCTGCGGCTGCGCGACCTCGGCGGCATCGTGGTGATCGACTTCATCGACATGGTGCTGGAGAGCAACCGCGACCTGGTGCTGCGGCGGCTCACCGAGTGCCTGGGCCGGGACCGGACCAAGCACCAGGTCACCGAGATCACCTCGCTGGGCCTGGTCCAGATGACCCGGAAGCGGATCGGCTCGGGCCTGCTCGAGGTGTTCAGCGAGAACTGTGACCACTGCAAGGGCCGGGGCGTGATCGTGCACCCCGAGCCGGTGCCGGAGAAGCGGTCGAACGGCGGTGGCGCCGGCAGCCAGGTGAAGGCGGTCGCGGCCGCGGTGCGGACCGAGGCGCCGGCCCCGCAGCAGGCGCCCCAGCAGCAGTCCGGTGGCAAGCGCCGCCGGCGCGGCGGCGACAACGGCGCCCAAGCCGAGACGCAGCAGCCCGAGACGCAGCATGAGGTCGAGACCGCCCCGGCCGAGGTCGTGCCGGAGCCGGCGGCCGTGACCGAGCCGGTGAAGGCCGGGCCGGTGAAGGCCGAGCCGGTCAAGGCCGGGCCGGTCAAGGCCGGGCCCGTGCAGGCGGAGCCGGTCAAGGTCGAGCGGGTCAAGGCCGAGCCGGCGAAGGTGGAGACCGGGACCGGTCCCGCCGCGCAGGTGGCGGAGGCTCCTCCGGCCGTGGTCCGGCCGATCGCCGGGTCCGGGATCATCTCCCGCGCGGCGAAGCCGGCGCTCACCACCTCCGACGGCAGCGAGTACGACATCAGCGGCTACGACCTGTCCCGCTTCGACATGCCGGAGACGGACGACGTGGCGGAGACGGGCGACGCGACGGAGACGGACGCCGCTGCGGAGGTGAACGGCACCGAGTACGAGCGGCTGGCCGGCTCGGACGACCCGGACGCGGCGGAGGACGACGAGGACGACGACTCGGTCGCGGCCGGAGCCGGAGGCCGCCGCCGCTCCCGGCGCGGCGGCACTCGCAGGCGCACCCGCCCCTGACGGGCTGACGACGAGAACGGCCGGCTGCCGGAAAGGCGGCCGGCCGTTTAGTTGTAAGGAAACTTAACAGCGGCTACCCTCGGCGGGATCGATCCCCGTCCCCCGAGGAGACCGAGTCCTATGCGCACCCATCTGTACGCGGCGGCGGGACTGTCCGCCCTGCTCCTGGCCCTGAGCGGCTGTTCCGGCGGTTCGAGCGAGGAGACCCCGGCAGCGGCCGGCACGGTCGCCGCCGAGACCCCGGCCACGGCCACGACCACCACCTCCGCCGCGGCGGCCGACCCCACGGCCGAGGCGACCGGCGGCACGAAGAGCAAGAGCGGTGGCAAGACCGGCGACGCCGCCCTGGCGGCCGACACCGAGGCCATCTGCGAGCAGGCGAGCCGGACCAGCACGAGCTTCGGCAAGACCTTCGCCGAGGACTACAAGCTGCTGACCGAGGCCTCGAAGAGCGGCGGTCAGGCGAAGGCCGACGCCGAGCAGAAGGCGAAGCGTGACGTCGAGAACTTCTCCTACGCCCTGATCGACATGTCGAAGCTCGCCTCGGACAAGGCCGTGAAGAAGGCCCTCGCCGCGATGGGCGACGAGGTGACCGAACTCAAGGGTGACCTGGAGAAGCTCGACGACGAGAAGCTGGCCGGCCTGCACGCCACCCTCGATGAGGCCTGCGGGCGGTGAGCGAGGGCCCGGGGTGAAGCCCGGTTTGGGTCTCGGGCCTGCGATGAAGTAGTCTTGCCGACGGTGCCTTTCCGGGCACCCGTTCCGTGCGCGCTTCCGAGCGCTTGCCGGAGCCTCAGAAGTATCCGCCAGCAGCCTCTCCGGTTGCGCAAGTCTCAGGGAGTCCGCGTCGATGTACGCGATCGTCAAGACCGGCGGCAAGCAGTACAAGGTTGCCGAGGGCGACGTGATCGAGGTCGAGAAGCTCGCGGGTCAGCCCGGCGACGCCCTGACCCTGGCCGCGGTGCTCCTCGTCGACGGTGACAACCTGGTGACCGATGCGGCCAAGCTTGCCAGCGTGACGGTGTCCGGCGAGATTGCCGAGCACACCAAGGGACCGAAGATTCGGATCCACAAGTTCAAGAACAAGACCGGGTACCACAAGCGCCAGGGGCACCGCCAGCCGCTGACTCGCGTCAAGGTCACCGGCATCAAGAGCGGGAAGTAGGCGCAGCCATGGCTCATAAAAAGGGTGCATCCAGCTCGCGTAACGGCCGTGACTCCGCCGCCCAGCGCCTCGGCGTGAAGCGGTTCGGTGGTCAGCTGGTCAGCGCCGGCGAGATCCTGATCCGTCAGCGGGGCACGAAGTTCCACCCGGGCGACCTGGTCGGCCGTGGCGGCGACGACACGCTCTTCGCTCTGGCCAGCGGCAACGTGCTCTTCGGCACGAAGCGTGGCCGCAAGACCGTCAGCATCGTGCCGGTCGCGGAGTAGTTTTTCTCTACAGCGGGCCGTGGACCCTCGGGTCCGCGGCCCGCTGTCGTATTTCCAAGGCCCTAACAAGGGGAGTGCCGAAGTGACCACGTTCGTCGACCGGGTAGTGCTGCACCTGCAGGCGGGTGACGGCGGGCACGGCTGTGTCTCCGTGCACCGGGAGAAGTTCAAGCCGCTCGGCGGCCCCGACGGGGGCAACGGCGGGCACGGCGGCAGCATCAAGCTGGTGGTCGACCCGCAGCAACACACCCTGCTCGACTTCCACTTCCACCCGCACATCAAGGCCAACAACGGCGGCGGTGGCGCCGGGTCGAACCGGGACGGCGCGACCGGCAAGGACCTGATCCTCAAGGTTCCGAACGGCACGGTCGTGCAGACCGTGGACGGCGAGGTGCTGGCCGACATGGTCGGCAACGGCACCGAGTTCGAGGTGGCCCGGGGCGGCCGCGGCGGCCGGGGCAACGCCTCGCTGGCGAACACCCGCCGCAAGGTGCCGGGCTTCGCCGAGCTGGGCGAGCCGGGCGACCGGTTCGACGTGGTGCTCGAGCTGAAGAGCGTGGCCGACGTGGGCCTGGTGGGCTTCCCCTCGGCCGGCAAGTCGTCGCTGATCTCGGTGCTGTCGGCGGCCAAGCCGAAGATCGCCGACTACCCGTTCACCACGCTGGTGCCGAACCTCGGCGTCGTGCAGGCCGGCGAGGAGACGTTCACGATCGCCGACGTGCCCGGCCTGATCCCGGGCGCGGCCACCGGCAAGGGCCTCGGCATGCAGTTCCTGCGGCACATCGAGCGCACCTCGGTGCTGGTGCACGTGCTCGACGCGGCGGCGCCGGAGATCGAGCGTGACCCGCTCGCCGACCTGGACGCCATCGAGGCGGAGCTGGCGGCGTACGGCGGTCTCGAGGACCGGCCGCGCCTCGTGGTGCTCAACAAGATCGACATCCCGGACGGCCGGGACCTCGCCGAGATGGTCCGCCCCGACCTGGAGGCGCGCGGCTACCGGGTGTTCGAGGTGAGCGCGGTGACCCGGGAGGGCCTGCGCGAGTTCACCTTCGCCCTGGCGAAGGCGGTCGCCGAGCACCGGGCCGCGAAGCCGGTCGAGGAGGCCACCCGGATCGTGCTGCGCCCGCGCGCCGTCGACGACGCCGGCTTCACGATCGAGCAGGACGAGGACGGCGTGTTCGTGATCCGCGGTCTCCAGGTGGAGCGCTGGGTCCGGCAGACCAACTTCGACAACGACGAGGCCGTGGGCTTCCTGGCCGACCGCATGGAGCGACTCGGCATCGAGACCATGCTCGGCAAGAAGGGCGCGCAGGCCGGCGACCCGGTCCGGATCGGCGACCGCGAGTTCGACTGGCAGCCGAACGCCGGTGAGTACGTCACCGGCCCGCGCGGCACCGACTCCCGCCTCGAGGAGCTCGACACCCGGCCGAGTGCGGCCCAGCGTCTCGCCGCCCGCAAGGCGCGCCGGGTCCGGGCCGAGGACGAGGTGCAGCACATGGCGGCCGACGGCACGGTCAGCAGCATCAAGATGTCGAATGTCCCGGTGCTGGTCACCGACGAGGACGACGACGAGGGCGACACCGACGAATAGGGCATAGGCCAGTTCTCGGCAACCCGCTGGAAAGGGTCGTCACCTACAGTCACCTCCGTGCAGATCGAGAACCGTCCCGCGCTGGACCCCGAACTGGCCGCCCTGGTCACCGCTCAGCAGCGGGAACTCCTGGCCGCCGCGGGCCTGGCCGGGCAGCGGATATTCGAGCCGCACGATGACGTGGCGTATCTGGTGGGCACGGTGAACGGCCGTGCCGTGGCGTGCGGGGGCTGGCAGGCCCGCGAGCCGGGGGTCGCCGAGATCACCCGGATGTACGTGCGTCCGGCCCACCGCGGCCGCGGCCTGGGCCGGCAGATGATCGTCGCCCTCGAGGAGGAGGCGCTCGCGGCCGGCCGGTCGGTCATCCGGCTGGAGACCGCCGCCCACCTGCGCGCCGTGATCGCCCTGTACCAGACGTCCGGCTATGCCCGGATCCCCAGCTACGGGGACCCGGGCAACGTGTGCTTCGAGAAGCAGCTCCAGCTGTTACTGCAGTAGCCCGAGAGCGGCTCGGGTCCGCCGTACCGTCGCCCTCGCCCTGGGACGGACGGCCTCGGCGCCCTTCGCCAAGATCTCCCGGACGTGGGCCGGGTCGTCCGCCAGCTCGGCGTGCCGCGCCCTGATCGGCGCGACCACCGACTCGATCGCGTCGGTGACCTCCCTCTTGAGAGCGCCGTAGGAGACCGGGTCGGACGGCTGCTGCCCGGTGCACTCGGCCAGGATGCCGACCAGGTTGGTCACGCCGGGCTGGTCCGGATGGCGGCGGACCTGCGCCAGCTCGTCGGTGACGGCACGCGCCACGGTGCGCCGGATCACCTCCGGAGGGTCGAGCAGGGCGATCCGGCCGGCGCCCGCGGCGTTGCTCTTGCCCATCTTCACGGCCGGGTCGGCGAGGTCCATGATCCGGGCCGCCGACTCCGGGCGTACCCCCTCCGGCACCCGGAACGTCGGTCCGTAGCGGGCGTTGAAGCGGTTCGCGATCGTCCGGGTCAGCTCGAGGTGCTGGTTCTGGTCCTCGCCGACCGGCACCTCGTCGATGTCGTGGAGCAGGATGTCGGCGGCCATCAGCACCGGATAGGTGAGCAGGCTGAGCCGGATCGGGCCGCCGGCCGCCGACTTCTCCTTGAACTGGATCATGCGGGAGGCCTCGCCGAAGCCGGTCGCGCACTCCAGCAGGTAGTGCAGTTCGGTGTGCTCGGCCACCTGCGACTGCAGGATGATCGGCGTGCGGGCCGGGTCGACGCCGGCCGCCAGCAGGACCGTCGCCTGTTCGAGCGCGAGCGCGCGCAGCCTTCCGGGTTCGTGATCCATCGTCATGGCGTGCAGGTCGGCGATCATCGCGATGGATTCGGTGTGGTCCTGCGCGGCGATCAGCGGGCGCAGAGCGCCCAGCAGATTGCCGAGATGCAGGTGACCGGTGGGCTTGAAACCGGTCAGGCGGCGGGTGGGTGCCATGAGAGCTCCTTGCGGGGGTACGGGTGACCGCACACGCCCGGGGAGTCCCGCAGAAACAGACAGCGACCGCCCGGACGGGCGGCCGCGGAAGTGATTTCGCGCGTGTCGGCATGCCGCCCCGTCAGGGCAGCCACCAGTTGAGCTGGATCACGCGCACACCCCAAGGCTAACAGGCTCATTTCCGGACAGGCAGAATGGTTTTCATGCCGACCCTGACCCGTGCCGAGGCCGCCGACCGGGCGTCCGTCGTCGACGTCGAGACCTACTCCGTCGATCTGGACGTCACCGGGGACGGCGACACGTTCCGATCCCGCGCGGTGATCCGGTTCCGCGCCCGGGCCGGCGCCGCGACGTTCCTCGAGTTCGAGCCGGTCGAGGTCGGCACGCTCACGCTGAACGGCGCCGCGGTCGAGGAGTCCGCGGTACGCGACGGCCGGCTGCACCTCACCGGCCTGGCCGAGGAGAACGAGCTCGTCGCCGACGCCCGGATGCGGTACTCGATCGACGGCGAGGGCCTGCACCGCTACACCGACCCGGCCGACGGGAACGTCTACCTCTACCAGCACCTGTTCATCAACAACGGCGGCCGGGTGCTGCCCTGCTTCGACCAGCCCGACCTGAAGGCGTCCTGGCAGGTGAGCGTGACCGCGCCGGAGGAGTGGACGGTCGCCACCAACGGCACGCTGGTCACCCGGGACGGCGGGCGCTGGGAGTTCGCGCCCACGAAGCGCATCTCCACGTACCTGGCCTCGCTGATCGCCGGGAGATACCACGTGCTGACCGACGAGCACGACGGCATCCCGCTCGCGCTCTACGCCCGGGCCGCGCTCGCCGAGCACCTGGAGGCCGAGGCGCCGGAGATCTTCGAGATCACCAAGCAGTGCCTCGACCGGTTCCACGAGATGTTCGAGATCCGCTACCCGTTCGGGCACTACCAGCAGGCGTTCGCGCCGGAGTTCAACTTCGGCGCCATGGAATACCCCGGCCTCGTGGTCTTCCGGGACGAGTTCATTCCCCGCTCGGTGATCACCGAGAGCGAGCGGGAGCACCGGGCCAACGTGATCGCCCACGAGATGGCGCACCAGTGGTTCGGCGACCTCGTGACGATGGCCTGGTGGGACGACCTCTGGCTGAACGAGTCGTTCGCCGAGTACCTCGGCACCCGGGTCGCGTCCGAGGCCACCCGCTACCGCGGCACCTGGACGACCTTCGCGATGCACCGCAAGGCCTGGGGCCTGCGCGCCGACCAGCGCCCGTCGACCCACCCGGTCGCCCCGGCCGAGGTGACCGACACCGACGCGGCGCTGCTCAACTTCGACGGCATCTCGTACGCCAAGGGCGCCGCCGTGCTCAAGCAGCTGGTCGCCTGGCTCGGTGACGAGGCCTTCCGGTCCGGGCTGAACGCCCACTTCGAGACGCACGCGTACGGCAACGCCACCCTGGCCGACCTGCTCGGCGCGCTCTCCAAGGCGAGCGGCCGCGACCTGTCCGGCTGGGCCGAGGTGTGGCTGCGCCGCGCCCAGGTCAACACGCTGCGCACCGAGGTACGCCGGGACGGCGGGAACTACGCCGAGGTGGCGGTCGTGCAGACCGCGCCGGCCGAGTTCCCGACGCTGCGCCCGCACCGGGTCGGCGTCGGCCTGTTCGACCAGGCGGCGGGCGGGGCCGTGGTGCGCCGCCGGACCGTCGAGGTGGAGCTCGACCCGTCCGGCCGTACCGTGATCGAGGAGCTCACCGGCGAGCCCGCCGCCGACCTGCTGCTGCTCAACGACGGCGACCTCACGTACGCGAAGATCCGCCTCGACCCGGACTCGGCCGCCGCCGTGCCGCTGCTCCTGCCGCTGATCGACGACTCGCTGGCCCGCGCCGTGATCTGGGCCGCCGTCCTGGACGCCGTGGTCGACGGCGAGCGGCCGGTCGCCGAGCTGGTCACCCTGGTCCTAGCGGCGCTGCCGGTGGAGACCGAGGTGGTGATCGTCGAGGACGTGCTGCGGGCCACCCGCGGGCTCGTCGACAGGTACGCCGGCCCGGAGACCCGCCCGGCCGCCCTGGAGCTCCTCGCCCAGGCCGCCGAGCGGCTGCTCCTCGCCTCCCCGGCGGGCAGCTCCCTCCAGCTCGCGGCGGCCCGCGGGTTCATCGGCGCCACCACCGAGGTGTCCCGGCTGCGCGGCTGGCTCGCCGCCGAGAACGTCCCCCAGGGCCTCACCGTCGACGCCGACCTGCGCTGGCTCATCCAGTACCGGCTCGCCGTGCTCGGCGCGGCCGGCCCCGGCGAGATCGACGCCGAGCTCGGCCGGGACCGCAGCGCCAGCGGCGAGCAGTGGGCCGCCCGCTGCCGGGCCGCGCTGCCCGATCCGGCGGCGAAGGAGGCCGCCTGGAACGCCGTGGTCGCCGACGGCTCGCTCTCCAACCGCCTGGCCGAGCTCACCGCGGGCGGCTTCTGGCAGCCCGAGCAGCTCGGGCTGCTGGCCGGGTACGCCGAGCGCTACTTCGCCGAGATGCCGGAGATGATGCGGGTCCGCAGCGGCATGAGCGCGGAGAAGGCGGCGATCGCGGCCTACCCCGACGTGGCCGTGTCCGCCGCCACCCGCCGGCTCGCCGCCGAGCTGCTGGCCCGGCCCGATCTCAGCCCGATCCTGCGCCGGGTGGTCCAGGACGCCGACGACGACATGCGGCGCGCCCTGTCCGCTCGCGGCTGATCGCATTCTCGCTGCTCACACCCCCGTGACCTCGTAGCCTGAGGACCACGGGGGTGGACGCGTGGAGTGGTCCGAGGAACTCGCCGGGGGGCTGCTGCAGGCCGCGCCGGACGCGATCCTGGTGATCGACGAAGGCCGGATCGTGCTGATCAACGACCGGGCCGAGCAGCTCTACGGCTGGACGAAGGCCGAGCTGGTGGGGCAGACCGTCGAGGTGCTGCTGACCGACCACGCCCGATCGCTGATGGCCGAGCGCCGGCGACTGCTCCAGACGTCCTCGCCGGGCTCGATCGGCACGATCGCGACGACGGCCCGGCGCAGGGACGGCAGCGAGTTCCCGGTCGAGTCGTCCACCACGATCGTGGAGACCCCGCAGGGCCGGTTCGCCGTGGCCGTGGTCCGCGACGTCACCGAGCGGCTGGCCGCCGAGGCGGAGAAGGCCCGGCTGCGCGCCGAGGCCCAGGCACACCGCAACCAGCGGCTGGAGAGTCTCGGCCAGCTGGCCGGCGGCATCGCGCACGACTTCAACAACATGCTCGGCGTGATCCTCAACTACGCGAGCTTCGTGATCGAGGAGGCCGAGTCGGCCGACCCGGACGTCACGATGATCGCCGCGGACGCGAAGCAGGTCGTGAAGGCCGGCCGGCGCGGCACCGACCTCACCCACCAGCTGCTCGCCTTCGCCCGGCGGGAGGTGGTCCGCCCCCAGCCGGTCGACCTGAACGCGCTGATCGCCGGCATCCGGGAGCTGCTCGACCGGACCGTCGGCGAGCACGTGGACCTGCGCTTCCGCCTCGAGCCCGGCCTGCCCGCGGTGAACTGCGACCCGGCCCAGTTCGAGCAGCTGCTGGTGAATCTCGCCCTGAACGCCCGGGAGGCGATGCCGCACGGCGGCACCCTGGTCGTCGAGACCGGGCGGGACGGCGACCAGGTCCGGCTGCGGATCACCGACTCCGGCCGGGGGATGGCGGCCGACGTGCTGGAACGCGCCTTCGAGCCGTTCTACACGACGAAGGGCAGCGCCGAGGGCTCCGGGCTCGGCCTGGCCACCGTCTACGGCATCGTCACGCAGGCCGGCGGCGAGGTCGGCATCACCAGCGAGGTCGGCCTCGGCACCACGGTCACCGTGCTGCTGCCGGCCGGCTCCTTCCCCGCGCCGGATCCCGAGGCGGGGGAGCCGCCGGCGACCGGCGGGAACGGCGAGACGCTGCTGGTCGTCGAGGACGAGGACGCCCTGCGCGAGGTGGCCTGCCGGATCCTCACCGGAGCCGGCTACCGGGTGCTCTGCGCCGACTGCGGGCCGCGGGCCCTCGAGGTGGCGGCCGGCTTCGACGGGACGATCGACCTGCTGCTCAGCGACGTGGTCATGCCGGGGATGCTGGGCAAGGAGCTGGCCGAGCGGCTCGTGCTGGCCCGGCCGGAGACGCGGGTGCTCTTCATGTCCGGTTATGCCCAGCCGGTTCTGGCCTCGGAGGGAACCCTCGAGGAGGGCGTCGCTCTGCTGGAGAAGCCGTTCACGGCCGATGACCTGCTTACCGCCGTCCGAAAGCGCCTAGCCGGCTGATCTCATCCGACCACCCCGCCCGCCACCCCTGACCGGAATCAACAGATATTCTCGCCGGATGCGACGCGTGGGAATCATGGGTGGCACGTTCGACCCCATCCACCACGGCCACCTGGTCGCCGCGAGCGAGGTGCAGGCCCGGTTCGACCTGGACGAGGTCATGTTCGTGCCGACCGGCCAGCCGTACGAGAAGGGCCGGGTCTCGCCCGCCGAGGACCGCTACCTCATGACGGTCATCGCCACCGCCTCGAACCCGCGCTTCCACGTGAGCCGCGCCGACATGGACCGGGACGGGCCGACCTACACGGTCGACACCCTCCGGGACATGCGCGCCGTCTACGGGCAGTCGGCCGAGCTCTACTTCATCACCGGCGCCGACGCGCTCTCCCGCATCATGTCGTGGAAGGACGCGATGACCATGCTCGAGCTGGCGCACTTCATCGGCGTGACCCGGCCCGGCTTCGAGCTCTCCGGCGCCGGCCTGCCGGAGGACAGCGTCACCCTCGTCGAGGTGCCCGCCATGGCGATCTCGTCCAGCGACTGCCGCAAGCGCGTGGCGTCCGGCCTGCCGGTTTGGTACCTCGTCCCGGATGGTGTCGTTCAGTACATCAACAAGCGGGGGCTGTATTCGGACTCGGGGATTGCCGGTCCCGTGTGAGACGCTTGAGGTCCTTTTCAAACGACCGAGGGGACTCTTTTGCCCGTCAACGAACGCGCTCTTGAACTCGCCATGGCAGCCGCTCAGGC
Source organism: Actinoplanes sp. NPDC023714 (assembly GCF_040639855.1). Classification (NCBI taxonomy): domain Bacteria; kingdom Bacillati; phylum Actinomycetota; class Actinomycetes; order Micromonosporales; family Micromonosporaceae; genus Actinoplanes; species Actinoplanes sp. NPDC023714. The sequence continues at coordinate 173,466 of NZ_JBFAAR010000014.1, read as the reverse complement.
CGCCTCGGACAAGAAGGCGCAGGACATCTCCATCATCGATGTGGGGGACCAGCTCTACATCACCGACGCGTTCGTCATCGCCTCGGCGTCGAACGAGCGCCAGGTGATCGCGATCGTGGACGCCATCGAGGAAGCGCTCGTCAACCTGCCGGAGAAGGCGAAGCCGGTGCGGCGCGAGGGCGAGCGGCAGGGCCGCTGGGTGCTCCTCGACTACGTCGACATCGTCGTGCACGTGCAGCACACCGAGGAGCGCGAGTTCTACTCGCTGGACCGGCTCTGGAAGGACTGCCCGACCATCCCGTTCGTCGACCGCGACATGGTCGACGCCGGTGCGGCCGCCCCAGAAGCCCAGTGACGAAAAGCCCAGTGACGAAAAGCCCAGTGACGACCCGTCTTCTCGTCTGGCGGCACGGCAACACCGACTGGAACGCCGGCTCCCGCGTGCAGGGGCAGACCGACGTCCCGCTCAACGAGCTGGGCCGCCGGCAGGCCGCCGAGGCGGCCACGCTGCTGGCCACCCTGCGCCCGGATGCGATCGTCGCCAGCGACCTGAGCCGGGCCGCCGACACCGCCGCGGCGCTGGCCGCCCTCACCGGGCTCACGGTCAGCCATGACGAACGGCTTCGCGAGCGGTTCTTCGGCGCCTGGCAGGGCCTCACCACCGCCGAGGTGGCGGCGCAGCGACCGGACGAGTTCGCCCGGTGGAAAGCCGGCGCCGACGTGGTCGGCGGCGACGTGGAGACCCTGGACGACCTCGGCAAGCGGGTCGCCGACGGGCTTCAGGACGCCGCCCGGCTGGCCCCCGGCGTCGTCGTGGCCGCCACCCACGGCGCGGCCGCCCGGCAGGGCATCGCGCACCTGCTCGGCTGGCCGGTCGCCCAGGTCCGCACGCTGCGGGCGCTGCAGAACTGCCACTGGGTGGAGCTGACCCGCAGCGACGGCGGGGACTGGCAGATGTCGGCCTACAACGTGGGCGTGTTCGCGGAGCGCCCCATCCCACCCGCGGTCTGAGGGAACCCTGGGCGCTCCGGTAGCGTCTGACAATCATGCTGATTCGTCGAAGCCTCGTCCCCGTCGCGCTGCTCCTGGCGCTCTCCGCCGGCTGCGCGAACAACACCGGCACCAGCACCGAGCCCGGCGCCCCCGCCCCGGCCTCGGCCCTCCCCGAGTCGACCGCCACCTCGGCGCCGGTCGACGACCCCTCGCTGCCCGGCAAGCCGTCCGGTGACCAGGGTGGCACGACCACTCTCACCGGCACGGTCACGGCCGGCGTCGAACCCGGCTGCCTGCTGCTCGACGGCCACCTCCTGATCTTCAACGACGCCGCCCAGAAGGGCTCGGTGAAGGCCGGGGACCAGGTCACCGTGACCGGCAAGGCCGACGAGGGCCTCATGACGACCTGCCAGCAGGGCACGCCGTTCAAGGTCTCCTCCGTGGCCGGCGGCTGACCCGGAGTTTCATGAAGTAGCTTGCCTGCATGAGCATCGCGGTCGTCACCGACTCCACCGCGTACCTGCCGGCCGAGCTGAGCGGCACGTATGACCTGACCATCGTGCCGCTCACGGTCGTGATCAACGGCTGGGACGGCCTCGAAGGCCTGGAGATCTCGCCGGCCGAGGTCGCGAAGGCCCTCACCGGGCGCCGCGCCGCCGTCAGCACCTCCCGTCCCGCGCCGTCCCAGTTCGTCACCGAATACCGCCGCCTGCTCGACGCCGGCGCCGACGGCGTGGTCTCGGTTCACCTCTCCGCGAAGCTCTCCGGCACCTACGAGGCGGCGCAGCTGGCCGCCGCCGAGATCGGTCCGCAGGTCCGCGTCGTGGACAGCGGCACCGCCGCGATGGGGCTGGGCTTTCCCGCATTGGCCGCGGCCTCGGCGGCCGCGGAGAATCAAGACCTTGAGACCGTACGGGCCACCGCCGCCGACCACGCCGCGCGGGTGAGCACCTTCTTCTACGTGGACACGCTCGAGTTCCTGCGTCGCGGCGGCCGGATCGGGGCGGCGTCCGCACTGGTCGGCACCGCGCTGTCGGTGAAGCCGATCCTGCACGTCGCGGACGGCGCCATCGTGGTCCGGGACAAGGTGCGGACCGCCGGCCGGGCCCTGACCCGTCTCGTCGACCTGGCCGTCGAGGCGGCCGGCGACGGCGAGGCGGACATCGCGGTGCACCACCTCGGCACGCCGGACCGGGCCGGCGCGCTCGTCGACGCGATCAGCATGCGGCTGGGAGAGCGGCTACGGGACTGCTACCTCACCGAGGTGGGCGCGGTCGTGGCGGCGCACACCGGGCCGGGCCTGGCCGGGGTGGTCATTCACCGGCGCTCTCCCGTTCGGCCCGCTCCTTGAGCAGCCGCTCGGCCCGTTCCACCAGCCGGCCGAGGGGATGCCCGGCCGGCGCCCGGTAGGGGACGGCGCAGCCCTGGTCGTCGCTCACGTAGGCGCACGGGCTGAGCGCCCGCGCCGACCCGGTCCAGATCGCCTCGGCCTGGGCGAACAGCCCCGGCAGGTGCGGGCTGCCGTCCGCGGTGACCAGCAGCGTGCCCCGCTCCGGCGCGAACGCCACCGGGACGCCGCCGACCTGCCCCTCCAGCCTCGCCAGCCAGCCCTGGAGCAGCAGGTGCGACGTCCAGTACGCGTTGCCGTCGTCGACGAACCGGACCACCACCGGGCCGGACGCCGTGCCGTGCAGCGTCGCGCCGGTGAGGTTGGCCCGGGCGGCGTCGAACACCTCGTCGGCGGTGACCGCCCAGTCGGCGAGCTGCTCCGGGGTCACGTACGTCATGGTCTCCGGATGATCGACCACGACGAACTCGGACAGGAACGGCAGCGCCGGACGGCGCAGCAGCGCGCCCGGCGCGATGCCGCGCAGGACGGGGCGCAGTAGCGGCGCGGCGACCGCCCACTTCTCCGGGAGCTCGGGGGTGCGCAGCAGGCCGGCCACGAAGTCGTCGAGCTGCCCGCGCCGGATCCGCCGCTGGAAGATCGGCTGCAGCTGGAGGACCGTCCGCTCGCCGGTGAGGGTACGGAATCTGACCGAGAACGATCGGGCGTCGTAGCGCGCGTCCCGGACGCCCGCCCGGCGAAGACGGCGAATCACCCGGCGTGCCAGACGCACGCGGGCGATCCTTCTGAGCAGGCCCACTTTCCGTCTCCCGAATGGCCCTATCGCGCCGGATCCGGCGGCCGGGCGATGATCGCGTAGGCGTCGAGATCATCGTCGCTCACCACGCTGGACGTCAATCCGTTCTCATCGGCGATCGCGCGGGCGGTGCCGATCTGCGCCTCGGTGATCTCGGAGATGAGCATTCCTCGCGGCTCGTCCCCCGCCGTCAGCCATTCCCGCGCCTGCGCCGCCACCGATCGGAAGATCCGCAGGCCGTCGTCGCCGCCGTCGAGGGCGGTGCGAGGCTCGTGGTCGCGGGCCTCGGCGGGGAGGAAGGGGATGTGCGCGGTCGCCACGTAGGGGACGTTGGCGATCAGGATGTCGATGCGGTGGCGGAGGTGGGACGGCAGGGCGTCGTAGAGGTCGCCCTCGTGGACATCGCCTCCCAGGTTGTCCCCGGCGCAGGCCACGGCTGCCGGGTCGATGTCGGCGGCGTGCAGGGTGATGCCGGGGACGCGGTGGCGGACGGCGAGGCCCAGGGCGCCGGAGCCGCAGCAGAGGTCGACGACGACGCTGCCCGGCCGGGCCTCCTCGGCGGCGATGCGGACGAGGAGTTCACTGCGAACGCGGGGGACGAACACGCCCGGGCGTATTTTTATCCTTATTCCGGAAAAGTCCGCATATCCCACGACTTGTTCCAATGGTTCGCCGGCGATGCGGCGCTCGACCAGGGCATCCAGCTGGACGTCAGCAGTCTCGGCTGCCTCGGTCAGCACGGCGGCCTCCTCCTCGGCGAAGACGCAGCCGGCCGCGCGCAGCCGGCGGACGGTATCCGGATCCGGTGTCACAAGCAGTAGTCCTCTTAGCAGCTTCCGGGGCTTCCGGGAGTAATCCACAATGCCGCGTCGTCCACAGGGCGGCGAGCGGGCGGCTCGGGGCGTTCATAGGTTTCGGGCCGTGCGAGAGGCGAAGAATAGCGGTGAAGTGGTCGAGGCGCGGCTCCGGGCCGTGCTCCGGCCGGCGCCTGCCGCCCCGCCCGCCGAGGACGGGCCGCTGAGCTGGTCGGACATCATCCCCGGCTGGGACGAGGAGGATCTGCCCCGGGAGGATCCCCCTTTCGGGTCACGGCCCGCCGCCGGTTCGCCCGGGGCGGGCGGCGCGCCGGAAGGAGACTCGCGGCGCTACCCCTCAGGAACGGCGTGGGCGACCCCTCCCGGCTCTGACGGTGGTTATCCGTGGGATCGGCCGCTGTCCCGGCCCGAGCCGGAGGCCTATCCCTGGGAGGAACCGGACCCTTCCGCCGCCGCCGGCCCGGACATCGCCTCCTATGCCTGGGAGGACCTGCGCGGTTCTCCCGAAGCTCCCGTCGATTCCTCGGGTGAGGCTGCCGGTGGCGGGCGGTTGAGCGGGGCCGGGGCGTTCGGTGGGGAGCGGCGGTCGTGGGTGCGGGCGTTCGATCCGGGACGGCCCGGCGTCAAGGCGCTCGCGGTCGTCGCCCTGGTGGTCGTCGTGGTGGCGGCGTTCCTGGCCTGGCGGGCGCGCCCCCGCGTGGACGAGCTGGGCGCCGGATCCCCGGGACTCGTGTCGGTGCCGGCCGGCGACCCCTCCAGCAGAACGGTTTCCGCGCCCGCCTCCGAGGTGGTGATCGCGGTCGGCGGCAAGGTTCGCAGGCCCGGCCTCGTCCATCTGCCGCCCGGCGCCCGGGTCGCCGATGCGCTCACCGCCGCCGGAGGCGCCGAGCCGGGCGTGGACGTCGCCGCCCTCAACCTCGCCAGGAAGGTCGTCGACGGCGAACTGATCATGGTGGGGGTGACGCCGCCGCCCGGGACGGTGACGGTTCCGGGCGCGTCAGCCGGCACGGCGCCGGGCGGCCTGCTCAACCTCAACACCGCCGAGCTCCGGGATCTGGACGAGCTTCCCGGCGTGGGTCCCGTGCTCGCCCAGCGCATCCTCGACGCCCGCGAGCAGATGGGCGGGTTCAAGGCGGTGGCCGATCTGCGGAAGGTGGACGGCATCGGCGACGCCCGCTACGAACAGCTCAAGGAACTGGTGACGGTCTGATGGGCCGGCGCCCGCCCGATCTGCGCCTGGCCGGCTTCACCGTGGGCATCTGGCTCGCGTCGCTGGCGGCGCTCCACCTGTCGGCGCGAGGTGGTCTCCTCCTCGGCGCGACCGGCCTGATCGCCGCGGGCGTGTTCCTGCTGCTCAGCCTCCGCCGCCGGGCCGCGATGCCGAGCGCCCCGGTCCGGCCGAGTGCCCCGGCCCGGCCTTGTGCCCCGGCCCGGCCTAGTGCCCCGGCCCGGCCGGGCGGGCCGGCTGCTCATCCGCCGGGCGAGGCCGGACCTCGGCCCGGGTGGGTCGGCGCGGTGCGGTGGGTTGTCGTGGCCGTGATGCTCGGGGCCGGGTGCGGGGCCGTGTCGACGGCGGCGCGGATCTCGGTACGCGAGGCGCCCGTCCTCAGCAGGCTCGTCGCGGCCGGCGAGAGCGTCGACGTCGAGCTCGTCGTGAAGGACGATCCACGGCCCCTGCCCCGGGGTGCGGGACCGCCCACCTATCTGGTCGCGGCGGAACTCCGTACCGTTGAAAGCTCCGACGCCGCGCCGATCCGCCTGGCCGCACGCGCGCTGGTCCTCGGCGCCGACGAGGGGTGGCGGGGGCTGCTGCCCGGTCAGCGCGTGATCACTACCGGTCGGCTGATGGCGCCGCGGCCCGGTGATCTGCGGGCGGCGGTCGTCTCGGCGCGCAAGCCGCCGCGGCTCGTCGGGCGTCCGTCGTGGGCGCAGCGGGCCGCGGGAGTGCTGCGTGCGGGGCTGCAGCGTGCCTGCGAACCGCTGCCGGACGACTCCGGCGGCCTGCTTCCCGGGCTGGTGGTCGGCGACACTAGCCGGCTCGATCCGGCGCTGGAGGAAGACTTCCGGACGACCGGTATGACCCATCTGACCGCAGTGTCGGGCACCAATGTGGCGATCCTGCTCGGCGTCGTGCTGTTCCTGGTGCGCCGGCTCGGCCGGGCCGGTCCGCTGCTCTCCGCGCTCGTGTGCGTCGTCGCGCTGATCGGTTTCGTCATTCTGGCTCGGCCCTCGCCCAGCGTGATCCGGGCCGGGGCGATGGGCGCCATCGGACTTCTGGCGCTCGCGTCCGGGCGCAGCCGGGCCGCGGTTCCGGCCCTCGCCGCGGGTGCGGCGGTGCTGCTCGCCGCCGATCCGGAACTCGCGGCGGACGCCGGGTTCGCCCTGTCCGTACTGGCCACGGCCGGCCTGCTGCTGCTCGCGCCGGTCTGGCGGGACGGGCTGCGACGACGCGGCTGCCCGCCGGGCGCGGCCGAGGCACTCGCGGTCCCGGCGGCCGCGCAGGTGGCGTGCGGCCCGGTGGTGGCGGCGTTATCCGGAACGGTCAGCCTCATCGCGGTGCCGGCCAACCTCGTCGCGGTGCCGGCGATCGCACCCGCGACGCTCACCGGGGTGGCCGCCGCGGTGATCTCACCGATCTGGCCGGCGGCCGCCGAGTTCCTGGTCTGGATCGGTCACTGGCCGACCGAGTGGCTGGTCCTCGTGGCGCACGTGGGCGCCCGGGTTCCGGCCGGCGCGCTGCCCTGGCCCGCCGGCGCGACGGGGGGCCTGCTGCTCGCCGTGCTCACCGTGGCGTTCCTGGTGGCGGCCCGCAGACCCGCGGTGCGCAAGCTTGCCGTGATCATCACGCTGTGTGCGATCTTAGGAGCCCTTCCGGTACGCCTGCTCGCCCCTGGCTGGCCCCCACCCGCATGGCTCGTCGTCTCCTGCGCGGTGGGCCAGGGCGATGCCGTGGTCCTGCCGGCCGGCGGAGGCCGTGCCGTGGTGGTCGACGCCGGCCCGGATCCGGATGCCGTCGACCGCTGCCTGCGCCGCCTCGGCGTGGACGAGGTGGCGCTGTTCGCGGTGAGCCACTTCCACGCCGATCATGTGGGCGGGGTGAGCGGGGTGTTCCGCGGCCGGAAGGTGTCGGCCGTGATCGCCCCGGACTGGCCGGAACCGGTGGCCGGCCGGACGGCGGTCGAGTCGGAGGCCGCGGCATCCGGGGTCGCCATCCGAGCCGTGGGTCCGGGCTGGACGTGGACGATCGGCGGCGGTGGCTTGCGGCTCGATGTCCTCGGCCCCGGTGAGCCTCTGCGCGGGACGAACTCCGACCCGAACAACAATTCGCTGATCCTGCGGGCCGCGGTGGGTGGGCGCAGCGTGCTGTTGCTCGGTGATGCGGAGACCGAGGAGCAGGAGGAACTGGTCCATCGGCTCGGGGGCGGCGGGCTCCGGGCGGACGTCATGAAGGTGGCTCATCACGGGAGCGCTCTGCAGTCGGTGGAACTGCTCGACGTGGTGGATCCGGCGGTGGCGCTGGTCTCGGTGGGGCGGGACAACGACTACGGGCATCCGAACGGGCCTGTGCTCGAGCGGTTGGCGCGCGGCGGTGCGCGGGTCCTCCGTACCGATGAGATGGGCGACATCGCCGCGGTGGCCTCGCCCGAGGGGTTGGCGGTCGCCGCCCGCGGCGAACCGCCCGCACGGTGAGCCGTGGCTGCCGTGCGGGGCCGCGCCGGCGCGGCTGACCAGGCAGCGTGATCAGACCGGGTCGCGCGCTCCGGTGGCCGTTCGGTCTGTGGCGACTCGTCCGTTTGCGACCGACACGCCCGAATCTGGGAATGGACTTCGGGGACGGGGCGGATGATAGTGCTCAATAACGGACTAAACGCCGCGCTCCCCGTCGAGGCCGATTCGGCCTGGGCAACCGACTTTACGAGGCCCGGGGCATCATCGTCGGCTGATATGTCGGGTTTCGCGTTCGGTGATCAGCGTCCATGCGCTGAAGAGTGAGGCGTGCTGAAGTGTCGGTGGCGCGTGCGACGATGTTGAGCGTGAATTCCGCGCCACCCGCCTCTCTGCTGCTCGTCCACGGCGATGAGGAGCTGCTCTCGGCCCGTGCCATCGCCGCGGCCGTCGAGGCCGCCCGGGCCGTCGACCCCGGCGCCGACGTCCGGGAATACGAAGCGGGCTCGCTCGCGGCCGGTGAGGTCGCCGAGATGCTGAGCCCGTCGCTGTTCGGCGGGCGCCGGGTTCTCGTGATCAAAAGCGGTCAAGACGCGCGGAAGGATCTCACCGCGGCGCTCCTGGCCTACGCGAAGAACCCCGACCCCGACGTCACCCTGATCGTCGCCCACGTGGGTGGTGCGAAAGGCAAGGCGTTCGCCGACGGCCTGCGCGCCGCGGGGGCCGAGGTGGTCACGGCGGCGAAGCTGAAAGGTGATCGGGAGCGGATCGCGTTCGTGCGCGACGAGTTCCGGCGCAACGGCGCGAAATGCGACGAAGCGGCCGCGTCGGCGCTGCTCGCCTCGGTCGGCAACGACCTGCGCGAGATCGCGGCGGCCTGCTCCCAGCTGCTGGCCGACACCGACGGCAAGATCACCGAGGCGGTGGTGGCGCGCTACTACAAGGGTCGCGCCGAGGTGAGCGGCTTCACGGTGGCCGACGCCGCGATGGTGGGCGACCTGCCGGGCGCGCTGGAAGCGCTGCGCTGGGCGCTGCACGTCGGGGTCGACCCGGTTCCGATCGCCGACGCGCTGGCCGACGGCGTGCGGACGGTGGCGCGGGTCGCCTCGGCCGGCCGGGGCAACCCCTATCAACTGGCGACCACGCTCGGCATGCCGGCGTGGAAGATCCAGCGGGCGCAGGAGCGCAGCCGCGGCTGGACGCCGGATGGACTGATCGACGCGATGCGTGCCGCCGCCGACTGCAATGCGGCGGTCAAGGGCGGCGCGGAGGATCGTGGATACGCGCTCGAGCAGGCGGTCTTCGCGGTGGCGGCGGCCCGGCGAAACGGTGGTGCTCGATGACCAGGACAGTTCGATCGCGCCGAGCCGAGATCGCGAACCAGCCTCTGTACGCTCGAGTGCTGCGCCTGCGCCACCTCGCCCCGAGCGGGCTGCTCTGCTTCGTCTTCCTCGAGGGCGCCGTGGTGCTCGGCCTGCTGCTCGCCCTGGCCGAGCTGGTCAGCTGGTGGGGCGTGCTGGTGCTGCCGGTGACCGTCGCGCTGATGGTGAAGTTCAACGATCTGATCGCCGGGGCGCTCACCCATCAGCAGGTCGCCTCGGAGACGACCACGGCGCGCGCCGCGGTGCTGCGGCCGGCCGCGATGAGTCAGGCCGAGACGCGGGAGTTCGACGCGCAGGGGTTGTCGTCCTCCGCGGGGCTGTCGTCTTCGGCGGAGCTGTCTTCCGGGGCGGAGCCGTTCTCCGGGGCCGCGCCGGCGGTTGAGCAGCGGATGACCGGGCCGGGCTTCGGGTTCGCGGCGGCGGGGTCGTCGCGGGCGGGGTCGGTGTTCGGGTTCCCGGGGTCCGAGCAGGAGGGCTACGACCTGGCGGGTTCGCGGCGGAACGAGACGGTGTTCAGCTCCAACGACGGGTTCAGCTCCAATGACGGGTTCGGGTCCAACGACGGGTTCGGGTCCTATGGTGGGGCGGCGTTCGAGGGCGGGCAGCCGCGGGCGTTCGGTTCGCAGGGCTATGAGTTGGCGGGCTTCGAGCCGGCCGGGTTCGAGCCGGCTGGGTTCGGCGTTGAGGGTCCGGCCGGGTTCGGCGTTGAGGGTCCGGCTGGGTTCGGCGTTGAGGGTCCGGCCGGGTTCGGCGCTGAGGGCTCGGCCGGGTTCGGGGGCTCGGGTGGGTTCGGCTATGCGGTCGGCAATGTCGGCGACGGCTACGGGGATTCCGGATATGCCGCTGGTCAGAGTGGATATGGGGCGGCTCGGCAGGCGGCCGCGCACTACGGTGACGAGTCCGGGTGGGGCGGGGTTCCGGCTACCGGTGGTCCGGCTCGGCGGCAGTGGGTCGAGCCCGGGGATGTCCGGCAGCAGATGGCGCGGCAGTCGGCGGTTCGTCGCTACGAGTGAGGCTTCGGCATTCGAGCCCGGTCGCCCCTTGGTGGGGGGCCGGGTTCGTTGCGTTCCGGGCCGGTCGTCCTTGGATGGGTGGGCCGGGTTCGTTGCATTCCGGGCCGGTCGTCCCTGGAGGGGCGGGGTCGGGCGCGCTGACCGCTCCGGGCGGGTGGCGTCTCGGTTGAGGCGCGGCCTGCGGAGTGCCTGGTTGTGGGGGAGGGGCTTCCGACGTACAAAAAAGCGAAGCCGGACCACCCTGGAAGGGTGACCGGCTTTGCTCAAGCGTGCCCACTGATCAGGTGGGCGGTGTCACTGACTGCCCGGGGGCAGTCGTGACCTGATCTAGAACGAGCAGATCAGGCGGACAGCGAGGCGATCTTCTTAGCGATGGCCGACTTGCGGTTGGCCGCCTGGTTCTTGTGGATGACGCCCTTGCTGACAGCCTTGTCGAGCTGACGCGAGGCGTCACGCAGCAGAGCGGTAGCCGTCTCGACGTTGCCCGCGTCGCCCGCCTCGTGCAGCTTGCGGATCACGGTCTTCAGCGACGACTTGACCGACTTGTTGCGCAGACGGGCCTTCTCGTTCTGCCGGTTGCGCTTGATCTGGGACTTGATGTTCGCCACGCGACAGCCTTGTCCTGACTAGGTTCGGAAAACGGTCTCACGCGGTGGTCACTGGAGAGACTGTCCCGGCCGGGGCCGGAGGCAGACATCAACAGCGTGTCACCACACGCGAGGAACCAGACTACCAGCACGGCTGCGAGCCGCCAAAACGACTCCGGTCCACGTGCGGTCCAGTCGCGGCTCGACGTCTGGTCCAGCCGCGGTGCCATTCTAGCGTCCCGGCGTCGGGTCCTTCGCTACCGGCGGCCGTCCACGGTCTCTGTCGGCTGCCTTTCGCGGTCTGTGCCGGCGGCCTTCGCGGTCTCTACTGGCTGCCTTTCGCGTTCTCTACTGGCGGCCTTCCTCGGTCCAGCCTTGGCGGGCGGACAGCCAGGCCAGGGCTTGGGTGCCGCTGAATCGTTGGTGCTGCCTGCTGTGCGGGGAGGCGCTGCTCGGGCCGCCGTCGGCGCGGATCAGCCAGTAGCCGGCCAGGGCCGCCAGGGCGCCGTCGACGCCGCCGGGCGGCGGGTCCCATTTCCGGATGTATCCGTCGGCGTCCAGGCCGCTCGCGAACGCGCTGATCAGCAGGGTGACCGTGTCGTACCAGGGTGCGCCGAGACACGGCCAGGTCCAGTCGCAGAGCCAGGCCGCCCCCGAACCGTCGATCATGACGTTGTCGATGCGCAGGTCGCCGTGGCACATCCCGGTGCCGGCGGCGAGGTCCGGGAGGCGGCGTTCCAGGGCGGCAAGCTCGTGCAGGCGGGCCGGGGCGATCGTTCCGAGGGCCGTCGAGGGCATCGGTTCGTGACCGGATTCGATCAGCTGCCACCAGGACATCTCGTGCCGGAGGATGTCGGGGAGCCGGGGGAGGTCGGTGCTTCCGCCCTCCGACAGCGCCTCCGCCGCCACGCGCCACGACTCCAGGGCGGCCTCCAGGTGCGCGGCCGGCCACGGCAGCGGCGGGATCCGGCCGTCGATCGTCTCCAGCGCGAGGACGAACCAGCCGGCCTCGGCGATCGTCCAGAGCGGCCGGGCGGCGCGGATCGTCGCGGGGAGGGCGTGCGTGATCGCGGCCTCCCGGGCGTACCACTCCGACGTGGGCTCGCGCAGCGGCGCCGCCTTCACGAACGCGCTGGTCCCGGCCTCGGTGGTGAGCACCGCGGCGAACGCGCGGGTGAAGCCGCCGCCTGCGCTGCGCGCCGCGGCGACGGGGGAGCCGAGGCGCCGGCTGATCGCTTCGCGCACTCTGCGGGGGAGGTCGTTCCAGGCCGGGCGTACGGACGTAGCGTCGTACGGCACCTCGGGAAGTGTGACCGGGCGGATCTCCATGCGGGAATTGTCGTACCCGGCTGCGAGGATTCCGGCATGAGAACCGACGATTTCTGGGCGGTCATCGACCGCGCCACCGCCGAACGGCCCGCCTCGCCGGCCGAGGTCGCCGAGCGGGCCGTCGCCGACCTGGCCACCCGTGATCCGGAGGAGATCGTCGCCTGGGGCCGCCACCTCGACAAGGTGCTCGTCGCGTCCGGCACCGAGGATCTGTGGGCGGCGGCCTACCTGATCAACGGCGGGTGCACCGAGGAGGGCTTCGACAACTTCCGGGGCTGGCTCGTGGCGCACGGGCGCAAGGCGGTCGCCGCCTCGGTGCAGTCACCCGACGTGCTGGCCGGGATGCCCGCCGTGCGCGCGGCCGCCGAGACCGGCGCGGTGTTCGAGGCCGAGGAGGTGCTCACGATCGCGGCGCGGGCTTATGAGAAGGCGACCGGTGAGCCGCTGCCGGCGTCGGAGGCGCGCCCGCGTACCCGTCCTGAGGTCTCTGATCTCTGGGACTTCGACAACGAGGACGAGATGATGCGGCGTCTGCCCCGTTTGTCGGAGTTGTTCCTGGAGCCGCCGGACTGAGAGGAGGACTCGATCGAATCGTGGGAAACCGGGTCGAGACGGCTCGCGCGGGGTGACCAGACTCGGCGGCATGAGTGCTGAGCATGGGACGGTCGCCGCTGTCAGCCGTAACGACGCCTACACGTTCACCAAGCCGAGCCGGGACGCGATCGTGCTGGTCGCCGGGCTCGGCGTGGAGGGCGACATCCACGCCGGGGTCAACGTCCGGCACCGGAGCCGGGTCAGGGCCGATCCGACGCAGCCCAATCTGCGGCAGGTCCACCTGATCCACGCGGAGTTGTTCGAGGAGGTGGCGGGGAAGGGCTACGAGGTTCCGGCCGGCGGGCTGGGCGAGAACGTGACCACGAGCGGGATCGATCTGCTCGGGCTGCCGCGGGGGACGATCCTGAGGTTCGGCCGGGCGGTTTCGGGTGAGGGCGCGGCCTCGGCTGGCGGTGTGGCCGTGGATGACGGCGCGGCTCCGGGTGGGGGCGCGGCTTCGTTTGAGGGCGCGGCTTCGTTTGAGGGCGCGGCTTTGGATGAGGGCGCGGCTTCGGCTGATGGCGCGGCTTCGGCTGATGGCGCGGCTTCGGGCGTGGGCGGGGCCGGTGGGCATCCTGTCGACGCTGTGCTGGTGGCTGCCGCTGCGGCGAGGCTCGATGAGGCTACGGCTCGGGCTGCCGAGGCCGTGGCGGAGGCGGTCCGGCGGGATGTCGCGGGCGGGGATGAGCGGCCGGCGATCGTCGTGGCCGGGCTGCGGAACCCCTGTGCGCAGATCAACGGGTTCCGGTCGGGGCTGCTCAAGGAGGTCCTCGGGCAGGACGATCAGGGCAACGTCGTGCGCAAGGCCGGGGTGATGGCGGTCGTGCTGCGGGGTGGGACGGTCCGGCCGGGCGACTCGGTCGAGGTGGAGCTGCCGCCGGAGCCGCGCGGGGCCCTGGAGAAGATCTGACGGCCTGCGCGGTGGTTCGGCCTGCGCGGTGGCTGGGGCTGGGCGGTGGTTGGGCCTGCGCGGTGGCTGGGGCTGGGCGGTGGTTGGGCCTGCGCGGTGGCTGGGCTGGGCGGTGGCTGGGCTGGGCGGTGGTTGGGCCTGCGCGGTGGCTGGGCTGGGCGGCGATCCGGCCTGAGGGTGGCTCGGGCCGGCCGGGCGAAGCGGGCCGACAGGCTGGGTGGCTCGGGGCCGGCCGGGCAAGCGGGCCGGGCAACCGGGCAAGCGGGCCGGGCAAGCGGGCCGGGCAACCGGGCAAGCTGGCCGGGCAAGCAGGGCGGGATCGGGAGTGAGTGGGCGGTCGGCCGGATGCCGGGGCGGCCGGCGCACGGGTGTGATCGGAGCTGCGCTCGCGGACGTGGGACGATAGGGGACGCCGGTGTGAGCCGGCCTCCCCAGATTGCGACACCAAGCTCGAGAAGAACGGAAGACCGTGCCTGGACCGCTCGACCCCGGCGTGAACGTGATCGGATCGACCGATCCCGGCCGCATCCGCAACTTCTGCATCATCGCGCACATCGACCACGGCAAGTCGACGCTGGCCGACCGGATGCTGCAGATCACCGGGGTGGTCGACCCGCGTCAGATGCGCGCTCAGTACCTCGACCGGATGGACATCGAGCGCGAGCGCGGCATCACCATCAAGTCGCAGGCCGTGCGCATGCCCTGGACCGTCCGGGAGGGCGGCCAGCAGGGCGAGCAGGCCGTCCTCAACATGATCGACACTCCGGGGCACGTCGACTTCACGTACGAGGTCTCCCGCAGCCTGGCCGCCTGTGAGGGCGCCGTCCTGCTGGTCGACGCCGCGCAGGGGATCGAGGCGCAGACCCTCGCCAACCTGTACCTGGCGATGGAGAACGACCTGCACATCATCCCGGTGCTGAACAAGATCGACCTGCCGGCGGCGCAGCCGGAGAAGTACGCGGAGGAGCTCGCCAAGCTGATCGGCTGTGAGCCGTCCGACGTGCTGAAGGTGTCCGGCAAGACCGGCGTCGGTGTGGATCACCTGCTCGACGAGATCGTCCGGCAGTTCAAGGCGCCGGTCGGCGACGCGGACGGCCCGGCCCGCGCGATGATCTTCGACTCGGTGTACGACGTCTACCGGGGCGTCGTCACGTACGTCCGGGTGATCGACGGCCGGATCGAGGCGCGTGACCGGATCAAGATGATGTCCACCGGCGCCGTGCACGAGCTGCTGGAGATCGGCGTCGTCTCGCCCGAGATGGAGAAGGCGACAGCGCTCGGCGTCGGCGAGGTCGGCTACCTGATCACCGGCGTGAAGGACGTCCGCCAGTCCCGGGTGGGTGACACCGTGACCGGCAACAACCGGCCGGCCCAGGAGCCTCTCGGCGGCTACAAGGATCCGAAGCCGATGGTCTACTCGGGCCTCTACCCGATCGACGGCTCGGACTACCCGGCGCTGCGGGACGCGCTCGACAAGCTGAAGCTCAACGACGCGGCGCTCACCTACGAGCCGGAGACGTCGGCGGCGCTCGGTTTCGGGTTCCGCGTCGGCTACCTCGGCCTGCTGCACCTGGAGATCATCGGCGAGCGGCTGGAGCGCGAGTTCGGCCTCGACCTGATCTCCACGGCGCCGAACGTGGTCTACCAGGTGATGACCGAGGACGGCGAGGTCCGCACGGTCACGAACCCGAGCGAGTTCCCGGCCGGCAAGATCGCCGAGATCCAGGAGCCGGTGGTGCGCGCCACGGTCCTGGTGCCGAACGAGTTCGTCGGCGCCGTGATGGAGCTGTGCCAGAGCCGCCGGGGCATGCTGCTCGGCATGGAGTACATCTCCACCGAACGGGTGGAACTCCGCTACACCCTGCCGCTCGCCGAGATCATCTTCGACTTCTTCGACCAGTTGAAGAGCAAGACCAAGGGGTACGCGTCCCTCGACTACGAGCCCTCCGGTGAGCAGACGGCCGACCTGGTGAAGGTGGACATCCTGCTGCACGGTGAGCCGGTGGACGCCTTCAGTGCGATCGTGCACAAGGACAAGGCCTATTCGTACGGCACGACGATCGCGGCCAAGCTGCAGAAACTGATCCCGAGGCAGCAGTTCGAGGTGCCGATCCAGGCCGCCATCGGCAGCCGGATCATCGCCCGCGAGACGATCCGCGCGATCCGCAAGGACGTGCTCGCGAAGTGCTACGGCGGTGACATCAGCCGGAAGCGCAAGCTGCTCGAGAAGCAGAAGGAAGGCAAGAAGCGGATGAAGATGGTCGGCCGGGTGGAGGTCCCGCAGGAGGCCTTCATCGCCGCCCTGTCGACATCGGACGCCGGTGACACCAAGGGGACAACCAAAAAATAAGGCGGTTTGGTTTTTCGGGGGGTCGGGAACTCTGGTGCTCGACGGACGCAACCAATGCTCCACCCCCCGAGGAGGAATCCCATGGAGTTCACGCTCACCGGCATCATCGTCGCTCTGATCGTCGGCCTGGTCATCGGCGCCCTGGGCCGTCTCGTGGTACCCGGCAAGCAGAACATCCCGATCTGGCTGACCATGGTGGTCGGTGTGGTCGCCGCCCTGCTGGGCACCGTGATCGCGCGTGCTGCCGGTGTTGCTGACACCGCCGGTTTCGACTGGATCGAGTTCTTCTTCCAGGTCGTTCTCGCCGCGATCGGTGTCGCGCTGGTCGCCGGTGTCGGTGGCCGTCGCCGCCTGACCCGGTAATACCGAAAACGTGAAAAGGCCGGGCCCTCGGGCCCGGCCTTTCCCGTGTGGCAAAGACTTTTAATAGCGGAATTTGTGCTGCGCGCTCCGCCGGTTCACCCAGGCGGGCATGTCGCCCGCATGGTCCGCGTACGGCATCCCCTCGAGCGGGTCGTGCCGGTCGGTGACGTCCCGGATCGTCACGACGAGACCCTGGACGAGGCGATCCTCGCGGAGATCCCGGTAGGTCATCTCGACGAAGGCCTGCGTCTCGTCCTTGCGGCGCAGCGCGCAGAAGACCCGGCCGTCGCCCTCGGCCCGGAGCTTGACCCGGACCAGCGCCTGATCGTCGGGGTGGACCAGATCGTCGAGCGCGGTGAGCGGGGGCAGCTCCTCGCCGCCGATCAGGTCGCGCAGACCCGGGCTGGCGTACCGGATGCGGTGGTCGGAGTCGACGACCGCCATGATCTCGGCGGTGTTCCGGATGACCGCGCGCAGGTAGAGGTCGCTGTCGCGGCGGCCGACCGCCTCGACCAGGGTGATCCGGTCGAGGGCGAGGGCGGCCTCGCCGGCCAGCACCTCGAGCGAATCCCGGCCGGCCATGAGCGCCTCCTTGGCGCCGGTGAGGATGAGCGCGCCGCCGCTGGGCCGGGCCACCGCGAGCGGTTCCAGCCGCAGCGGGCAGACCAGGACGCATTCGTCGCGGTCGTCGGCCGGGGCGAACCAGCTGCGTGATCCGGCGCCGGCGGGCGCGGGCGGCACCGACGCGGCGGCCAGCTTGCCGTCGTCGGTGGCGAGCACGATCCGGCGTACCGTGCCGGGTGGCAGCAGCCGGGCGATCGCGGTGCGCACGGCCGTGTCGACGGCCGGCAGGTCGGCGGCCGCCACCAGGGCGGTGTTGGCGGTGCGCAGCCCTCGCTCGCGGCTGAGCGCGGCGCTGTGCTGCCGGATCGCGTCGGCCAGCCGGGTGATGCAGAGCAGCAGCGTGACCGCGCCGGTCACGGCGATCACCACGCCGTCCCGGACCTCCCCGGAGAGCGCCTCGATGAGCAGCACGGCCGGGGGAGTGGCGGCGGACGCGGCGAGCAGCAGCGTCCAGTGCAGGCGGAACGGGGTGGGCTCGGGGGGCCGGGGCTCGGTGAGCCGGACCATCGAGGGGTGCAGGGCGGACAGCCCCCAGCCCAGGTAGAGCACCACGAACGCCGACTCGGCGACCGGGGAGCCCCCGGTGAGCGGGTAGAAGACGTCCCCGGCGAGCAGGCCGAGCGAACCGGTGAGCAGCAGGTACGCAGCGACGTTGCGCCGGTCCGCGACGATCAGCCGGATCGCCACGCCGACCAGCAGCAGGCCGCCGATCACGTCGGCCGCGCTGACCGCGCCGAACTGGCCCGACGAGCCGATCACGAACGCCCAGACGACGAGCAGCGTCGAGCAGGAGAACGCGAGCAGGTCGATGAGCCGGGCCCGGTCGGCGAGCAGCGAGCCGTCCCGGGTGAACCGCAGCAGGCTGATCACCACGAGCGGGTACATGGCGAGGTAGAACACCTCGGCCAGGTCCATCAGCTCGTATTCGTAGAGCACGTCGCCGACGCAGAGCGCCGCCACCGCCCCGGCGAGCAGCAGCCACGGCGAGCGCTGGGCCGGGCGGTTGCGGTGCACCCCGTAGAGGATGGCGGCGACGCTGCCCGTGCCCAGCAGGATCCAACCGATCGCCCTCAGCACGCTCTACTTAGTACCAGGGCGGTTGCGGACTGTCCATGTCGATGTATACGCAGCGCAACCCGCATGTTCGGCGTCCAAACATTACGTCCCGTCACCGAAAGTTGCGCCCGCGCTCATCGGAACACCTCGGCGACGACTCGCGCCGTGGTCGTCCCGCTGCCGTCCGTGACCGGCTGCCACTTCCCCTCGGGCGCGTGCCATTCCAGGTCGGCGAAACGTACCCGTTCGAGGCCGCTCACCGAGGCGTGCGAGACGAGCCAGTGGGCATAGCGCCAGCCGGTGTCGGCGCTCGGCACGTCCACGGTCAGGCCGGCCGTGTCGGTGGCCGCCGCCTTGTTCGGCAGCTTCTTGCCCCAGTCCAGCTTCAGGTTGGCGAGCAGGGCCGTGGCCGCCTCGGCGCCGCGGATCGCGGGGGTTCCGGTGTACCGGCACTCGACCGCGCCGGTGGCCCGGCCGGTGAGCGCCGCGGCGAGCACCTTCGACTCGTCGGCCCACTTCTCGTACGCCTCGGGGTACGCCGACCGCTGCACCTTCTGCGCCGCGTCGGTGACCCGCATCTCCTGCCAGCCCTTGACCTTCTTCAGCGCCGAGTAGAACTTCCCCGCCGCGTACCGGGGGTCCTTGATCTGCTCGAAGGTGCCCCAGCCCTGGCTGGGGCGCTGCTGGAAGAGGCCGACCGAGTCCCGGTCGCCGTCGTCCAGGTTCTCCAGCTTCGACTCCTGGAAGGCGGTGGCGAGCGCCACCACGACGGCCTGCTCGGGCAGCCCGCGCCGGACGCCGACCGCGGTGATCGTCGCGGCGTTCGCCATCTGCTGCGAGTCGAGGGTCACCTCACCGTCGGCGCTGACCGTGCACTCCGGGCCCAGCTGCGGCAGCTTGATGTTGCTCACCACCGAGCGCAGCACCACGAACACGCCGAGCGCGCCAAGGAGGGCCAGCAGGGCTACCCCGCCCACGATCGGCTTCTTACGCACCCACACCTCCTCGTTCGAAGGACGCCAAGACTAATCAACGACCGCCCACCCAATTCGGATCCCGCTTCTCGCGGGACGCCGCGACGCCCTCGCGACCTTCCGCGGACTTGAAGTATCCGGCCGAGCGGTCCGCCAGATCTGCCAGTTCGGCACGGATCGACTCGTTCCGCGTACGCCGGAGCAGCTGTTTCGTGCCGGCGAGCGCGAGCGGGCCGCCGCGCAGCAGCGACGCGCAGAACTTCTCCACCGCGGCGTCCAGCTCCTCGTCCGGCACGGCGGCCGTCACCAGGCCGATCTCCGCGGCCCGCTCGCCGCCGAAGACGTCGCCGGTCAGATAGAGCTCGGCGGCGGCGCGCGGGGCGAGCCGGGGCAGCACCGTCGAGCTGATCACCGCGGGGATCACGCCGAGCCGTACCTCGGTGAAGGCGAACGTGGCCGAGCGGCCGCAGACCGCGATGTCGGCCGCCCCGATCAGGCCGAGGCCGCCGGCGCGGGCCGGCCCGCCGATCCGCGCCACCACCGGCTTGGGGAACTCCCAGAGCACGGCGAGCACGTCGGCGAGCCACTCGGCGGGCAACTTGTCGCCGGGCTGGGCCGCGGCGGTCTCCCGCAGGTCGACGCCCGAGCAGAAGACCGGGCCGGTGTGGGTGAGGACGACGAGGCGGCACGCCGGATCGGCGGCGGCCGCGGCCAGGTCGCCGAGCATGCCGCGCAGCACCGCGGTGGAGAGCGCGTTGCGGCTGGCGGGGTTGTCCAGAGTCAGGGTGCGGACCGGATCCATGCCGGAACGATAACTACGCTTGACGGATGGCAGGCGCACTCCCCGACGGCGAACCGGTACCCACCGACGGCTCACTTCCCCGCGAAGCGACCGAGCGGGTGGGTGCGAACGGGTTCGCCGTCTACGTTCACGTTCCCTTCTGTGCCAGCCGCTGCGGGTACTGCGACTTCAACACGTACACGGCCTCCGAGCTGGGCGGCGGGGCCGGCCGCGACGAATACGCCGGCACCGTGCTGAGCGAGTTGTCGCTGGCCGCGAAGGTGATCCAGCCGAAGCAGGTGGACACCGTCTTCGTCGGCGGCGGCACGCCCACGCTGCTGCCGGCCGACGATCTGGCCCGGATCCTGGAGGGCGTCGACCGCACCTGGGGCCTGGCGCCGGACGCCGAGGTGACGACGGAGGCGAATCCCGAATCGGTGGATCTGTCCTATCTCGGGAAGCTCCGGGCCGCCGGCTTCACCCGGATCTCGCTCGGCATGCAGTCCGCCGCCGACAACGTCCTCCGCGTCCTCGACCGCAGGCACACCGCCGGCCGGGCGCCGCAGGCCGCCCTGGAGGCCCGGGAGGCCGGCTTCGAGCACGTCAACCTCGACCTGATCTACGGCACGCCGGGCGAGACCCCGGACGACTTCGACCGCTCGCTGCGGACCGTCATCGACGCCGGGGTCGACCACGTCAGCGCCTACGCCCTGATCGTCGAGGACGGCACCCGGATGGCGACCCGGATGCGCCGCGGCGAGCTGCCCTACCCCGAGGACGACGTCGCGGCCGACCGCTACCTGGCCGCCGAGGAGAGGCTCACGGCCGCCGGCTTCGCCTGGTACGAGGTCTCCAACTGGGCGAAGAAGGGCGGGGAGTGCCGGCACAACATGCTGTATTGGACGGGCGCCGACTGGTGGGGGCTGGGTCCCGGGGCGCACAGCCACGTCGGCGGGGTGCGCTGGTGGAACGTGAAGCATCCGTCCTCGTACGCGGCCAGATTGGCCGCCGGCGAATCGCCCGGCCTGGCCCGGGAGATCCTCACCGGGGAGGACCGTCACATGGAGGACGTGATGCTCCGGGTGCGGCTGGCCGAGGGCATCCCGCTGAAGCGGGTCGACGAGGCGGCCGCGGCACGCGCCCTCGCCGACGGGCTTCTCGACGAGGGCGCCTACGCGGAGGGGCGGCTGGCGCTGACCCTGCGGGGCCGGCTTCTGGCCGACGCGGTGATCAGAGACGTTATTTGATCATCGATACGTTCATCGGGTAGCGGTACGGCTGCCCGTTGGTGGCCTTGATGCCCGCGATCAGCGGCACGATCCAGGCGATCAGCCAGGTGGCGAGCACCACGATCCAGCCGATCAGCACGCAGACCAGGATGTATCCCACCACGGTCAGGATCGACCAGAGGATCTGGAAGTTCAGCGCCTGCACCGCCTCGGCGCGCACCTGCGGCGACCGGGAGCCCTGGGAGAGCAGGGTGACGAGCGGCATGATCCAGCCGAGCGTGCCGCTGCTCAGGAACGCGACCAGGGCGCTGATGAAGTGGGTCAGCACGATCCAGGTGCGGTCCTCGCCGGACGGACCCTGGTACTGGCCGTATCCATAGCCGGGCGGCGGGGGATAACCGGGTTGGTATCCCGGCGGGGGCTGATATCCCGGCGGGGGCTGATAACCGGGCGGGGGCTGCTGGCCGTATGGGTCGTATCCACCCTCGGGCGGACGGGGAGGTTCGGTCATGTGTCCACGCTAAGGCTGGTGATCGAGCCGGTCGTGGCCACCCTGCTTACTTTCGATCATCGCGTTAGCGCCCCGGGCGACGTAGACTGGCACTCTGTCATCGGGAGTGCCAAGCGAGTGCCGCGAGGGGGAGGGGTCATATGAGTCTTGATGACCGCAAGCTCGAGGTGCTCCGGGCGATCGTCCAGGACTACGTCGAGACCCGCGAGCCGGTGGGCAGCAAGGCTCTCGTCGAGCGGCACCAGCTGGGCGTGTCCCCGGCCACCGTCCGCAACGACATGGCCGTCCTCGAGGAGGAGGGCTACATCCGGCAGCCGCACACCAGCGCCGGCCGGGTCCCCACCGACGCGGGTTACCGGCTGTTCGTCGACCGGCTCACCCGGATCAAGCCGCTCAGCCCCGCCGAGAAGCGGGCGATCGAGCGCTTCATGATCGGCGTCGTCGACCTGGACGACGTCGTGCACCGCACGGTCCGGCTGCTCGCGCAGCTCACCCGGCAGGTCGCCGTGGTGCAGTACCCGAGCCTGTCCCGGTCCGCGGTCCGCCATCTCGAGCTGGTGCCGATCTCCACGACCCGGCTCACCCTCGTGATGATCACCGACACCGGCCGGGTCGAGCAGCGGCTCGTCGAGATGCCCGGCCCGATCCCGCCCGACGACGTGTGGGAGATGCGCCGCCGGGTGAACGAGAAACTGGCCGGTCAGAAACTCGCGGACACCCCGTCTCTGGTGCAGAAACTCGTCGACGAGACCGCGCCGGAGCGCCGCCCGACCATGGCCTGTCTCGCCTCGGTCCTGCTCGAGACCCTCGTCGAGCGCAGTGAGGAGCGCCTCGCCCTCGCCGGTACCGCCAATTTGACCCGCGGTGGTGTGCTGGACTTCCAGGGCACGCTACGACCCGTCCTCGAAGCCCTCGAGGAGGAGGTCATCCTCCTGAAGCTGATCGGCGACCTGGAACCGAGCACCACCCGGGTCCGGATCGGCGACGAGAACGAGATCGACAACCTGCGGTCCGCGTCCGTGGTGAGCAGCGGTTACGGGCCAGGTGCGACGATCGTTGGTGGGCTCGGTGTTCTCGGACCCACCCGCATGGATTACCCGGGCACCATCGCTACTGTTCGTGCAGTGGCACGGTACGTTGGCGACCTGTTGGCACAGAATTGACGGATTCGCGCAGACATTGAGGACTCCAAACCCCGTGGCCAAGGACTACTACGGAATTCTCGGCGTGAGCCGGGAAGCCACCGACGACGAGATCAAGCGCGCCTACCGCAAACTGGCTCGGCAGTACCACCCCGACGTCAACCCGGATCCCGAGGCGCACGAGAAGTTCAAAGAGATCAACGCGGCCTACGAGGTTCTCTCGGACGACCAGAAGCGTCAGATCGTCGACCTGGGCGGTGACCCGCTCGCCCCCGGTGGCGGCGGCGCTCCCGGCCCCGGCGGAGCCGGACCTTTCGTCGGTTTCCAGGACATCATGGACGCGTTCTTCGGCACGGCGGCCGGCGGCGGCTCCCGTGGCCCGCGCCCGCGCACCCGTCCCGGCGCCGACGCGATCCTCCGCCTCGAGCTCGACCTGGTCGAGACCGCCTTCGGCGTCGAGGCGCCGATCACCGTCGACACCGCGGTCCTCTGCACCCAGTGCTCCGGCGCCGGCACCGCGCCCGGCACCCACCTCGCCACCTGTGAGGTCTGCTCCGGCCGCGGCGAGGTCCAGTCGGTGCAGCGCACCTTCCTCGGCCAGGTCGTCTCGTCCCGCCCCTGCGCCAACTGCCAGGGCCACGGCACGGTCATCCCGACCCCGTGCCCGACCTGCGCCGGCGACGGCCGGATAAGGACACGGCGGTCCCTCACCGTCAAGATCCCGGCGGGTGTCGAGGACGGCATGCGCATCCGTCTCGCGCAGCAGGGCGAGGTCGGCCCCGGCGGCGGCACGGCCGGCGACCTCTACGTCGAGATCCACGAGCGCCCGCACGATGTCTACTCGCGCAAGGGCGACGATCTGCACTGCCGCGTGACGCTCCCGATGACGGCCGCCGCGCTGGGCACCCGGATGACCATCAAGACCCTCGACGGCGAGGAGAACATCGAGGTCAAGGCCGGCACCCAGCCCGCCAGCACGCTGCGCATCCGCACCAAGGGCGTCCCGCACCTGCGGGGCCAGGGCCGCGGCGACCTCTTCGTCCACCTCGACGTGAAGACGCCGACGAAGCTCACGGCCGACCAGGAGCGCATGCTCCGCGACTTCGCGAAGACCCGCGGCGAGGACGTGGCCGAGCTCTCCAAGCAGGGCGGCTTCTTCTCCCGGATGCGGGACGCTTTCAACGGGCATTAAAGACGAAAGGCAGATGTCGTAGCGCAGATAGGCAGTCTTCAGTCCTTTTCAGGGCGGCGGGTGGGGCGGTTGGATGGGGTGCAGACCGCCGCTCACGCCGAGGGCCGGGCGCGGAGTCGCTGCGCTCCCGCGCCCGGCGACCTGAGTGAGGGGTTGCGCTCCTCTCCTATCAGTCCCGGGTAGCGTGCAGCGGGTGTCCGCACCCCTGTTTCTCGTCGACAGCCTGCCCGCCGGCCCGTCGTTCACGCTCGACGGGCCGGAAGGTCACCACGCCGCCACCGTGCAGCGGCTCCGGGCCGGCGAGGAGCTGATCCTCGCCGACGGCCGGGGCGGCACCGCGAGGGCCGAGGTCACCGCGGTCGGCCGGGGCAGCGTCGACCTGGCGATCGGCGAACGCACCACCGAGCCGGCCGCCGACCCGCGCCTCGTCGTGGTGCAGGGCATCGCCAAGGGCGACCGCGGCGAACTCGCCGTCCAGGCGATGACCGAGACCGGCGTCGACGAGATCGTCCCGTGGGCCGCCTCCCGCTCGGTGGCGCAGTGGCGCGGCGACCGCGGCCACAAGGCCCGCGACAAGTGGGCGGCCACCGCGCGCGAGGCGGCCAAACAGGCGCGCCGCTCCTGGCTGCCGCTGATCGGCGGCGACCCGGACTGCTCCACCAAACAGGTGGCGGCCCGCCTGGCCGGCGCCGAGGCCGCGTTCGTGCTGCACGAGGAGGCCACCGAGCGGCTGACCACGGTCCCGCTGCCCTCCCACGGCGAGATCGTCCTGGTGGTGGGCCCGGAGGGTGGCATCGGCGACGCCGAGCTATCGGCGTTCACCGACGCCACCCCGGTCAAGCTGGGCGACGCCGTCCTCCGCACCTCGACGGCCGGAGTGGCGGCCCTCTCCGTCCTCTCCGTTCGTCTAGGCCGTTGGTGACACGGTCAGCGAGGTCGTGAGGCGCGGGTCGTCGAGGGCGTGCGCGGCGGTCACCGTGTAGTCGCCGGGAATCGTCCGCCAGCTCTCGTCCCAGATCTGGAAGGCCCGTTCCGGGAGCGGGATCTCGACGGTCACCTTCTCGCCCGGCACGGCTGTCACCGAGGCGAAGCCGGCCAGCCAGAGCGGTGGGCGGCCGGCGTCCGCGGCGGAGCTCAGGTAGATCTGCACGACCTCGCGTCCGGGGCGCTCGCCCGTGTTGGTGACGGTCACCCGTACGCCGGTGCCGGCTACCTGCAGGTCCTCGTACGCGAAGGTGGTGTAACCCAGACCGTGACCGAACGCGAAGAGGGGGCTCGCCCCGGACCGCAACCACCCGCGGTAGCCGACGAAGATGTCCTCCTCGTAGGTGAGCGCGCCGTCGGTGACCCGCACGTCGAGGACCGGGCAGTCCTCCTCGCGCCGCGGCCAGGTGGTGGGCAGGCGCCCGCCCGGCTCGGACACGCCGAGGAGCACGTCGGCCAGGGCGGCGCCCGCCTCCTGGCCGGGGAACCAGGTGAGCAGCACCGCGGCCGCCTCGTCGGACCAGGGCAGCAGCACCGGGGAGCCGGCGTTGACGACCACGATGGTGCGCGGGTTCGCGGCGGCGACCCGGGAGACGAGCTCGTCCTGGCGTCCCGGGAGGGCCAGCGAGGTTCGGTCGAAGCCCTCCGACTCGACCTGTTCGGTGGTGCCGACCACGACGACCGCCACGTCCGAGCGGGCCGCCAGGGCGACCGCCTCGGCGATCAGGCCCTCGTCGTCGGGGCCGGGCGCGCGGTGACCGAGCGTGGTCGCGACCGAGTGGGCCATGCCGGGCTCGAAGGTCTGCCGGAGCACGACCGGAACCGTCACCCCGGCCTCGAGGGTCACCTCGAAGCGCTGCTCCCGTGGGTGCAGGAGGAGGTCGGCGCGGCCGGTGCCGGGCGGGTGCAGTGAGCCCTCGTAGAGCTTCTCGTCACCGACGGTCAGCTCGAACGACCCGAACCCGGAGATCGCCAGCACATGCTGCCCGGAAATGTCGGGGTGGAGGGTGGTCCGCAGCGTCATCGAGGTGACCCGTGCGACGTCGCAGCCGCCGGGGAGATCGCCGATCCAGCGGACGGTTCCGGTCGGGACCGTGAAGTCGTAGCCGTCCAGGTCGAGCTCGAACGCACCCCAGGACGGCCCGGAGGCGGCGGGCAGGAAGGGGCGCGGGTCGGCGCCGATCGCGTACGCCACGTCCACGCCCGGCAGTGCCGCGCGCAGGCCGTCCAGCGGCGAGATCACGTGCGGCGGGGTGACCTGCGCGCTGCCGCCGCCGAGCACCCGCGCGTCGGTGGCGAGCGCGCCGATCACGGCGACCCGGGTGAGGTCGTTCCCGGTCAGCGGCAGGACGCCGTCGTTCGCCGCGAGCACGAAGGAGCGGGCCGCCACCTCGTGGGCGACCGCCGTGCCGTCCTCGTCGAGCGGCGGGTCGGGAAGCCGGTGGCCGTCGAGCGCGCCGGTCCGCGCCGCCAGCCGCAGCACCCGCAGCACCTTGTCGTCGATCAGCTCCTCGGCCACCTTGCCGGCCCGGACCGCCTCGACGAGCTTGGCGCCCCACGGGTTGTCCATGGCCGGCATCGCGATGTCGAGCCCGCCGGTCGCCGCGGCCACGGTGTCCCGGGCGGCCCGCCAGTCCGAGACGACGACGCCGTCGAAGCCCCACTCCCGCTTCAGCACCTCGTCCTGGAGGCCGCCGTGGGAGGCCATCGGCGAGCCGTTCACGCCGTTGTAGGCGCTCATGACGCCCCACCCGCCGGCGGCCACGACCCGCTCGAACGGGGCCAGGTAGATCTCCCGCAGGGCGCGCGGCGGGATCCGGACGTCCACGGTCATCCGCTCGGTCTCGAAGTCGTTCCCGACGAGATGCTTCACCGTGGTGCCGACGCCGTGGCTCTGCACCCCGGCCACGAAGCCGGCCGCGATCTCCCCGGTGAGCAGCGGGTCCTCGGAGTAGCACTCGAAGTGCCGGCCGCCGAGCGGGGTGCGGTGCAGGTTCACGGTCGGCCCGAGCAGCACGTGCACGCCCTTGCGCCGGGACTCCTGGCCGAGCAGCCGGCCGGCCCGCTCGGCGAGGGCGACGTCCCAGGTGGCGGCGAGCGCCGTGGGGCTGGGCAGGGCGATCGAGGGGTCGTCCGGGGCGTACCCGGTGCCGCGGACCCCGACCGGCCCGTCCGACATGACCAGCGACGCGAGGCCGATGCGCGGGATCGCCGGGAGCGACCAGAAGTCCTGCCCGGTGAGAAGGGAGACCTTCTCCTCGAGCGTGAGCTGTTGCAACAGTTCATTCATGAGAGCGCTCCCACGGGCGGCGACAAGGATCCGGTGATCGATCACAGCTCACCACATAAGATCCGACAGGTGGAAAACAGCTGCCTCTTCTGCCGCATCGTCGCGGGCGAGATCCCGGCGACCGTCGTGCACCGCACCGAGACGACCCTGGCGTTCCGGGACATCGACCCGAAGGCGCCGACCCACGTCCTGGTGATCCCGGTCGCGCACCACGCCGACGTCCTGGCCCTCGCCGCCGACCCGTCCGCCGCCGCCGACGTGCTCGCCGCCGCGGCCGCGGTCGCCGAGCAGGAGGGGCTGGAGGACGGCTTCCGGCTGATCTTCAACACCGGCCCGCACGGCGGCCAGGAGGTCTTCCACGTGCACGCGCACGTCCTCGGCGGCGAGCCACTCGGGCCGATGCTGGCGGGCCGATGACGACGTCCCGGTACGAGCGGGTCGCCCGCCGGGCCCAGGCCGACGGCCGGATACCGGCCCTCTCGGTGGCGCTGCACCGCGCCGACCGCGAGCCCTGGGTCCTCACCCTCGGCGAGTCCGGCAACCCGGCCCACCCGCTCGGCCCGGACACCCGCTTCCGGATCGGCTCGGTCACCAAGACGTTCACCGCGGTGCTGGTGATGCAGGCCCGCGACGAGGGCCTGATCGACCTCGATCAGCCGGTCGGCGCGTACCTCGACGTGCCGGCGCACGGCGACGCCACGCCGCGCCGGCTGCTCTCGCACACGGCGGGCTTCCAGCGCGAGCCGTACGGCGACGTGTGGGACACCCTGATCAGCCCGGACGCCGCGAAGCTGATCGAGGAGCTGGACCGCGCCGAGCGGGTGCTGCCGAACGCGCGCC
Organism: Actinoplanes sp. NPDC023714; assembly: GCF_040639855.1. Classification (NCBI taxonomy): domain Bacteria; kingdom Bacillati; phylum Actinomycetota; class Actinomycetes; order Micromonosporales; family Micromonosporaceae; genus Actinoplanes; species Actinoplanes sp. NPDC023714. The sequence goes on along the minus strand of NZ_JBFAAR010000014.1, from coordinate 145,697 downwards.
GGTTCCACTACTCCAACCTCGGCCTCGCCGTCCTCGGCCAGCTCGTCGCGAAGGTCCGCGGCGGCACCTGGGAGCAGATCCTCCAGGAGCGCATCCTCACCCCGCTCGGCCTGAACGCGACCACGGTGCAGGCCCCGCCGCAGGCCGCCGTCGGCTACGTGGTGGACGCCTACTCGGACGCGGCCCGCCCCGAGCCGCCGGTCGCCCTCGAGGGTGTCGGGCCCGCCGCCCAGCTCTGGAGCACCGCCTCGGACATGGCGAAGTGGGCCGCGTTCCTGACCAGCCCGGAGCTGATCGACCCGGACGGCCGGGTGCTCGCGGCCGGCACCGTCGACGAGATGCGCTGGCCGCTCACCACCACCGACGAGACGCTCTGGGGCACCGGCTTCGGCCTCGGGCTGATCCTGGTGCCGGAGGGCCGGCGGGTCGTGCACGTGGGCCACGACGGCGCGATGCCCGGCTTCCTGGCCGCTGTCTACGGCCGCCGCGGCGGCGAGGGCAACCCGGGCGCGCTGGCCTGCGCCGTGCTCGGCTCCTCGGGGACCGCCGGGCAGACCAACGAGCTGGTGCACGAGCTGCTCCGGCTCGCAGTCGAGCTGGACCCCGCCGAGATCAGGCCGTGGCGGATCGCGCCGCCCGCGCCGAAGGCGTACCGGTCGGTGCTCGGCCGCTGGTGGAGCGAGGGCTCGGAGTTCGTCTTCGCCTGGCACGACGGCCGGCTCGAGGCCCGGCTCGCCGAGGCGCCCGCGGACCGGCCGCCCGCGGTGTTCCGGCCGCTGCCGGACCGGCCCGACGTGCTGCGCACGATCTCCGGCCGGGAGGCGGGCGAGCAGCTGCGGCTGACCCGGGACGACAGCGGCGCGGTGGTACGGATGCACTGGGCGACCTACCGGTTCACCCGCTGGCAGGAGGGCTTCGACGGGGGACGCGCGTCGGATGGTCACGAATAGCGGACCGGCGATAATGGCATCGGCGGGGGAGCGGGCGAGCGGATAGGATGGCACGATCCTTGAGCACGCCGCCCCCGACCGGGCGCCGAGACAGAGAGCAGGTGGCGGAGGCCCGCAGGGCCGCCCTATGACCGGTACGCCGAACACTTCCAGCACGGGCTCGTCCAGCCCGGTGCGGGCGCAGTCCAAGATCTCGGTGAGCGATCCGAAGATCATGGTGAACCTGCTCGGCGCCAAGGACGAGATCCTCCGCCTCATCGAGCGGTCTCTCGCCAGTGACGTGCATGTTCGCGGTAACGAGATCACGATCACCGGGGAACCGGCCGAGAACGCCACCGCAGAGCGTCTCTTCTCCGAGCTCGTCGAGCTCATCGAGAAGGGCGAGACGCTGAGCGTGGACGCGGTCCGCCGCACCCTGGCGATGCTCGAGGCGAACACCACGGAGCGACCCGCCGAGGTGCTCACCCTCAACATCCTGTCCCGGCGCGGGCGGACGATCCGCCCGAAGACGCTGGGCCAGAAGCGCTACGTCGACGCCATCGACGAGAACACGATCGTCTTCGGGATCGGCCCGGCCGGTACCGGCAAGACGTACCTCGCCATGGCGAAAGCGGTGCAGGCGCTCCAGGCCAAGGAGATCAGCCGGATCATCCTGACCCGGCCGGCCGTCGAGGCCGGTGAGCGTCTCGGCTTCCTGCCGGGCACGCTCACCGAGAAGATCGACCCTTACCTGCGCCCGCTCTACGACGCGCTGCACGACATGCTCGACCCGGAGTCCATCCCGCGGCTCATGGCGGCCGGCACGATCGAGGTCGCGCCGCTCGCCTACATGCGCGGCCGGACCCTCAACAACGCGTTCATCATCCTCGACGAGGCGCAGAACACCACGCCCGAGCAGATGAAGATGTTCCTGACCCGGCTCGGCTTCGGCTCGAAGATCGTGGTGACCGGTGACGTCACCCAGGTCGACCTGCCGGGCGGCACCACCAGCGGCCTCCGGATCGTGCGGGAGATCCTGCGCGACGTGGAGGACGTGCACTTCGCGGAGCTGTCCAGCTCCGACGTGGTGCGCCACCGCCTGGTCGCCGAGATCGTCGACGCCTACGCGCGGTTCGACGCCGATCAGGAACAGCAGGCCGCACAATCCGTCCACGCCGTGCCGGGACGCGCCGCCAGCGGTGGCCGTGCCGGACGCCGGCGCTGATTCGCAAGGGGTAATCGCACCACTATGTCCATCGAGATCGCCAACGAGTCGGGAGTCGAGGTCGACACCGACGCGATCCTCGCGGTTGCCCGGCACGCCCTGGACGAGATGGGGGTCAACCCCCTCGCCGAGCTGTCCATCCTGCTCGTCGACATCGACTACATGGCCGAGCTGAACCATCGCTGGATGGGCAGCGACGGCCCGACCGACGTGCTCGCCTTCCCGATGGACGAGGGCAGCGTCGACCACGGCCCCGGCGAGTCCGGGATCGGCGAGCCGGCGCTGCTCGGCGACATCGTGCTGGCGCCGGAGGTGGCCGCGAAACAGGCGGCCGTCGCCGGCCACTCGGCCGCCGACGAGCTCCACCTGCTCACCGTGCACGGCGTGCTGCACCTGCTCGGCTACGACCACGCCGAGCCGGAGGAGGAGCGGGAGATGTTCGCGCTCCAGAACAAGCTCCTGCAGAGCTGGCGCGCGACGCGCAAGGCCGGCTGACATGGAGCCCCCCTCTCTGCTGGCAGCGTCCGCCTCGGCGGGCCTGCCGGACGTGCAACTGATCATTTTCGCGGTGGGCCTGGTCCTGCTCGCCGGCCTCGCGTCGATGACCGACGCGGCGCTGGCGACGGTGAGCCAGGCCCGCGCCGGTGAGCTGGCCCGGGAGGGGAAGCGGGGCGCCTCGGCCCTGGCCGCCGTGGCCGGTGACGTGGTGCGCTACGTCAACCTCCTCCTGCTGCTGCGCCTGCTCTGCGAGCTGACCGCGACCACGCTGGTGGCGCTCGTGGCGGTGGACACCTGGGGCGTCGGCTGGCAGGCCGCGCTGGTGGCGGCCGGGACGATGACGCTGGTCAGCTTCGTGGTGATCGGGGTCGCGCCGCGCACCGTGGGGCGCCAGCACGCCTACGCGGTCGGCCAGGCCACCGCGCCGCTGGTGCGCTGGCTCGGCAAGGTGCTCAACCCGCTCGCCCAGCTGCTGATCCTGATCGGCAACGCGGTGACGCCCGGCAAGGGCTTCCCGGAGGGGCCGTTCGGCAGCCAGGTGGAGCTGCGCGAGCTGGTCGACCTGGCCGAGCAGCGCGGCGTCGTGGAGCACGGCGAGCGCGAGATGATCCACTCGGTCTTCGCGCTCGGCGACACGATCGCCCGCGAGGTGATGGTGCCGCGCACCGAGATGGTGTGGATCGAGGCGCCGAAAACGCTCCAGCAGGCGCTCTTCCTCTTCCTGCGGTCCGGGTTCTCCCGGATCCCGGTGATCGGCGAGAGCGTCGACGACGTGCTGGGCGTGCTCTACCTGAAAGACGTGATCCGCCGCACCCAGGACGGCGACCCGGCCGCGGCCGCGCAGGCGGTGGCCGACGCGATGCGCCCGGCGACCTTCGTGCCCGAGTCGAAGGCAGTCGACGACCTGCTCTCCGAGATGCAGGCGGCCCGCACCCACCTGGTGATCGTGGTGGACGAATACGGCGGCACGGCCGGCCTGGTCACCATCGAGGACATCCTCGAGGAGATCGTCGGCGAGATCACCGACGAATACGATGTCGAGCGCCCGCCCATCGAACACCTCGAGGACGGCGCGGTGCGGGTGGCCGCCCGCGTGCCGATCGAGGACCTGGGCGACGTGTTCGGGGTCGAACTGCCCACCGACGAGGTGGAGACGGTCGGCGGCCTGCTCGCGCAGACGCTGGGCCGGGTGCCCATTCCGGGGGCGGCCGTCGACGTGGGCGGCCTCCACCTGGTCGCCGAGGGCACCGCCGGCCGGCGGAACCGGATCGACTCGGTGCTGGTGCGCCGGTCCGAGCCCGAACCGCCCGCCGGCCGGAACGACGAGAACGCCACCGAAGCAGAGGAAAGACAACCCGCAGATGCCTGAGCAGACCTTCGCCGCCGTCGCCGTTCCCGGCACGGACGGCGCCCCGCTGAGTGCCGAGGACGCCAAGCTGGTCACCCTGGCGCGCAGCTCGCGCGCCCGGATCGGCGCGGTCGAGGGCGCGGCGGTCCGCGACCAGGACGGCCGCACCTACGCGGCGGCGTCGGTGGCGCTGCCGAACCTCGCCGTGACCGCCCTCCAGCTGGCGGTGGCCCTGGCGGCGGCGTCCGGCGCGACGAAGCTCGAGGCGGCCGCCGTGGTGACCGAGGCGTCGAAGCTGGACGGCGCCGGCCACGCGGCGGTCCGCGATCTGGCGGCCGACGCTCCGATCCACGTGGCCGGCACCGACGGCGTGCTGGTCGGCACGGTCCAGTGATGACCCAGTCCCAGCCGGAGAAGAAGCCGCGCCACGCGAAGCAGCGCCCGTCCGACAGGCAGCGCCCGTCCGACAAGCAGCGCCAGGCCGAGAAGCCGCGCCAGGCCGAGAAGCCGCGCCAGGCCGAAAAGGGTCAGGCTGAGAACCGGGCCGAGACGGCCAAGGCTGACGACCGCCGGCTCACCCCGGGCGAGCGCAATGCCCAGCGTCGCCAGGAGCGGCAGCGGGCGAAGCGCCAGGAGCAGCAGGAACAGCGTGGCGCGAGCCGGGACGGGCGCAAGCCGGGCGGGGCGCGGGGCGCTTCGTCGGGGGAGCGGCCCGCTTCGGTACGCCGTGGACGGCCGTCCGCTTCTGATCAGCGGCCGGAGGCCCGTACCCCGCAGTTTGCTCCGCAGAGAGTGCACCGCCACAAGGCCGCGCGTCCCGATAAGCGGGAGGACGGGGTTTATCGTGCCGGTTTCGCCTGTTTCGTCGGAAGGCCCAACGCCGGCAAGTCGACGCTGACTAACGCGATCGTCGGTCAGAAGATCGCGATCACGTCGAACAAGCCGCAGACCACCCGGCACGTCATCCGCGGCATCCTGCACCGCGAGGACGGGCAGCTCGTGCTGGTCGACACCCCCGGTCTGCACCGGCCGCGCACGTTGCTCGGCGAGCGGCTCAACGACCTGGTCCGCGAGACGTGGAGCGAGGTCGACGTGATCGGCATCTGCTTCCCGGCGGACGAGCCGGTCGGGCGCGGCGACCGGTTCATCTCCTCGGAGATGGCCGAGCTCAAGGCGACCGTGATCGCCGTGGTCACCAAGGTCGACCTGGTCAGCCCGCAGGTGCTGGCCGAGCGGCTGCTCGCGGTCGCGCAGCTGCACGACTTCGCGGAGATCATCCCGGTCAGCGCGGTCTCCGGGCACCAGGTGGAGACGCTGACCGACGTGATCGTCAAGCATCTGCCGGAGTCGCCGCAGCTCTATCCGGACGACGTGCTCACCGACGAGCCGGAGCAGGTGCTGATCGCCGAGCTGATCCGCGAGGCGGCGCTCGAGGGTGTGCGTGACGAGCTGCCGCACTCGATCGCCGTGCTGGTCGAGGAGATGCAGGTCGAAGGCAAGACCACGAAGATCTATGCCGATCTGTACGTGGAACGGCCGAGCCAGAAGTCGATCGTGATCGGGACCCGGGGCGAGCGGCTCAAGCAGGTCGGCTCACAAGCCCGCGTTCACATCGAGGAGCTTCTGGGCAGGAAGGTTTATCTCGATCTTCACGTGCGGGTCGCCAAAGAGTGGCAGCGGGATCCGAAGCAGCTTCGTAAGCTGGGCTTTTGAATCGATAATTAGACATTCTCTGACTATGGGATAATTCACCGGGATTTGCGCTTTTCGGCCGAGCGCGGGTAACACCTTCGGTCATGCGGAACCGGTACCTGGACCTGCTGCGCGCTGTCGCGACCGTGCGGGTCGTGGTCTACCACCTCACCGGGTGGGCGGCGCTGACGGTGGTCTTCCCGGCGATGTCGGTGATGTTCGCCCTGGCCGGGTCGCTGATGGCGGCGTCACTGGACCGCTTCGGCGTCTGGGCGGTGGAGCGCCGGCTGCGGCGTCTGCTGCCGTCCCTGTGGGTGCTCGGCCTGTTGATCGCGGTGCCGGCGATGCTGATCGCCGGCACCCCTTTCGACGTACATCTGCTGCTCTGGGGTTTTCCGCTGGTGGATCCGGAGGCCACGGGTTGGTGGATGCAGTCGCTGAGTCACGCGTGGTATCTGCGGGACTTTCTGTGGTTCGTGCTGCTGTCGCCGCTGCTGTTACCGCTGTTCCGGAGAATTCCTCTCGTCTCGATTCTCATTCCCTATCTCGCTCTGATCGGTTTTGAGATCTTCGATGTGCGGATGCCCGCGGTTCCGCATGATCTGGCGCTGTACGGCGGCGCGTGGCTGCTCGGCTTCGCGCACCACGACGGCCACCTGCGGCGGCTCGGCCGGCGGAAGATTCTGATCATCGCCGCGGCGCTGGCCGTGCCGGGCGCGGCCTGGACGATCACGCATCCGGGACCGCGGGGGTACGACCTCAACGACATCCCGATCGGCAACGCGCTCTGGTCCGCCGCGTTCATCCTGGTGGCGCTCGGCTCGTCGCCGATGGTCCGGGAGCACCGCGCGCTGACCTTCCTGAACGCGCGGGCGCTCACCATCTACCTCTGGCACATCCCGGTCATCGTGGCGGTCACCCAGGTCGGCGAGGCGCACGGCCTGCCGGTCGGCGGCTGGGTCGGCATCACCTGGCGGGCCGCTGTCGTCCTGGTGCTGCTCGGCCTCGTGCTCGCGGCGGCCGGCTGGGTGGAGGACGTGGCGGCCGGCCGGCGGCCGCAGCTCGTGCCCGGCCGCCGGACCAGGATGCCGGTGCCGGTGTCCCCCGCCCCCGCGCCGGCCCTATCTGGTGGTCACGAACAGGTCGCCGCTTCGCGTCCTTAGGTCCAGGACGTTCGTGGCGGCCGGGTCGTTCTTGATGTTCTCGGCGACCGCGTCGCCGCTGCCGGTCTGGGTGTGCACCTGGTAGGCGCCCTCCGGCACCATCAGGTCGAGGTTGCCGCTGTGCACCGAGGCGGTCACCGAGGCCGGCTTGCTGAGGTCGAAGTTCATGTCGCCGGAGGTGGCCTTCGCCTGGATCGGGCCGGCGATCCGCTGGCCGACCACGTTGCCCGAGGTCAGCTCGACCGTGAGGGCCGGCGCGTCGGTCACCATGATGTCGCCCGAGGTCGCCTCGATCTTCACCGGGCCGGTGGCGCTCTCCACCACGAGGTCGCCCGAGGTCATCTTCAGCTCGACGGCGCCGGTCCCGGAGAAGTTCAGGTCGCCGGAGGTCAGGTTGCCCCGGACGCCGACCCCGGCCGGCGCGGCGATCTCGTAGGAGACGTGGCAGTTGCGGCCGCAGTCGGTCGCGATGTTCAGCGTCGTGCCGGTGACCGTGTAGGACGGGCCGGGGTTGCTCGAGCCGCGGACCACCCGCTTGATCCGGGTCTCGGTGGAGCTGCCCGAGGTCAGCACCACGTCACCGCTGGTGCCGGAGAGGACGACGTCGGTGATCTTCGCCCGCTCGGTGTCGTTGAAGGTCATGGTCGCGCCGACCACGCCGTCACAGCCGGCCAGAGCGGCCACCGAGGCGGTGGCGAGGACTAGGGCAACTCTTCGGCTCATGCCCCTGACGCTATTTCTCCTTTTTTGAGGACGCCATCAGTCCACCCCCGGAGGCGACCCTGAGATCCGGGTCAGGGTTTGTCGTAGGCACCGGGCAGAATGGCGGGGTGCCTGCCGGATACCGACGCCACCTCTACCGCGACGACGCGGTGGTCCTGCGTGTGCAGAAACTCGGCGAGAGCGACCGGATCGTCACCCTGCTGACCCGCCGGCACGGCCGGCTGCGCGCGGTGGCCCGCGGCGTCCGGCGCACCTCGTCGCGCTTCGGGGCGCGGCTCGAGCCGTTCGGCCACATCGACCTCCAGCTTGCCGGCTCGCCCGAGGGGGTGGGCTCGTCGCTGCACTCGGTCAGCCAGGTCGAGGCCATCGATCTGTGCGGCAAGAAGCTTCTGGGCGACTACCCGCGCTACACCGCGGCCTCGGCCATCTGCGAGACCGCGGAGCGCCTCACCCCGGTCGAGCGGGAGCCCTCGCTGCGGCTGTTCCAGCTCACCCTCGGCGCGCTCAAGGCCCTCGGCGCCGGGGAGCACGCCGGCAGCCTGGTCCTCGACGCCTACCTGCTGCGCGCCATGGCCTTCGCCGGCTGGGCGCCCGCCGTCGACGAGTGCGCCGTCTGCGGCGACCCGGGGCGGCACGCCGCCTTCGCGGTCCCGGCCGGCGGCGCCGTCTGCCCCGACTGCCGCCCGCCCGGCGCGGCCCACCCCAGCCCCGACACGCTGGGCCTGATGTCCGCGCTGACCTCCGGCGACTGGGTGATCGCCGACTCGTCCGCGCCCTCGGTGCGCCGGGAGTGCAGCGGCCTGGTCGCCGCCCACCTGCAATGGCACATGGAACGAGCGCTGCGATCGCTGCCGCTCGTCGATCGACGGGAGTTGAACCCTTGAGCCCGCGTCCGCCCACTCCGCACATCTCCGGCGCCCGGCCACCCCGGCTGCCGGCCGCCGCCCTGCCGAAACACGTGGCGATCGTCATGGACGGCAACGGCCGCTGGGCCAAGGAGCGGGGGCTGTCCCGGACCAAGGGACACGAGCAGGGCGAATACAGCCTGTTCGACACGATCGAGGGCGCCATCGAGCTCGGTATCCCGTACCTCTCGGCCTATGCCTTCTCCACCGAGAACTGGAAGCGCTCGCCCGAGGAGGTGCGCTTCCTGATGGGCTTCAACCGCGACGTCATCCGCCGCCGCCGTGACCAGCTGGTCGACCTCGGCGTCCGGGTGGTCTGGTCCGGCCGGGCCGGCCGGCTGTGGAAGAGCGTCATCTCCGAGCTGCAGACCGCCGAGGAGATGAGCCGGGGAAACTCGACGCTCACCCTGCAGTTCTGCGTCAACTACGGCGGCCAGGCCGAGATCGCGGACGCCGCCGCGGCGATCGCCCGTGACGTGGCGGCCGGCAAGCTCAAGGCCGACAAGGTCAACGAGAAGACCATCGCGCGCTACCTCTACCACCCGGAGATCCCGGACGTGGACATGTTCCTGCGCCCCTCCGGCGAGCAGCGGACCTCCAACTTCCTGCTCTGGCAGTCGGCCTACGCCGAGATGGTCTACCTCGACACCTTGTGGCCCGACTTCGATCGGCGGCACCTTTGGTATGCGTGCGAGTTGTACGCGCAACGGGACCGCCGGTTCGGGGGTGCGCTGCCGAACCCGGTCAGTCCCACCTGACCCTTCCGGGAGGTCGTCGTGGCCGTCAGGCATCTGTGGCTCATGCGGCACGGTGAGGCCGTGCCCGACCAGTCCGACCTCACGACGGCCGGCCGGCAGCAGGCGGAACTGGCCGGCCTGCGGCTGGCCGGGGTGCCGCTCGAGGCGATCAGCCACAGCCCGAGACCGAGGGCCGTGCGGACCGCGCAGATCCTGGCCCGGCGCTTCCCCGACGTGCCGGTCCGGGAGGCGCCGGAGCTCGACGACCGGGTGCCCACCGACGATCGGGCCACCGCGGCCGCGATGATCACCCGATTCACCGGTCCCGTGGCCGAGGAGAGTCACGAGCTGGTGATCACCCACAACTTCCAGGTGGGTTGGTTCCTGCGTGATGCGTACGCTGCTCCGCCCGAGCGGTTCCGCGTGGTGAACCAGTGCAACGGCGGGCTGACGCTGATCCGCTACCCGGCCGGGCAGGTGCCCCGCGTCATCCTGGTGAACGACGTGTCGCACCTGCCGGTGGAGTTGCGGTTCACGGGTTTTCCGCCGGAGCTGCGTCCCTGAGCCCTCGGGTCGCTTTCCCGGTGTCGCTGAGTCCTCGGATCGTCTTCCCGGCGTCGCTGAGCCCTCGGATCGTCTTTCCGGCGTCGCTGAGGCCTCGGATCGTCTTCCCGGCGTCGCTGAGGCCGGTCAGGGCTCGGATCGCTTTTTCGGCGTCGCTGAGGTCGGGCAGGACGGTGTGCGCGCCCGCGGCGATCAGGTCGGCGGCCGGGGTCGACCCGGTCGCGACGGCCACCGCCACGGCGCCGTTGGCGAGCGCCGCCGTGACGTCGTTGACCGTGTCGCCGATGACGACCGGGTGGAATCTCTCGCCGTACTTCGCCTCGGCCCGCTCCAGGCTGCGGCGTACCAGGTCGGCCCGGACGCTGTCGTCGGTGCCGTACCCGCCCACCTCGGCGTCGAACGCGTCGTCCAGTCCGAAGGCGGTCACCTTGGCCCGGGCGACGGCGGGCACGTTGCCGGTCACCAGCGTCTGCACGACCCCGGGGTCGTCGCCGAGGCGGTTCAGCACCTCGCGGACGCCGGGCATGAGCGCGCCCTGTTCGGCGAACTCGTGCCTGACTTCCAGGACTAATTCGGTATATCTGGCGAAGAATCGCTCGGGCGTGCAGTCGGTGACGCCGTGCGTCGCGAACGTCTCGGCGCAGATGTCCAGATCGGTCCGCCCGCCGAAGATCGGAGTCTCCCGCCAGGGCACCCCGGTCAGCTCGGTGAAGGCGGCCCTCCAGCTGCGCGCCGCCACCCCGCCGCCGCGCAGCAACGTGTAGTCGACGTCCCACATGACCAGCCGCTTCATGCTTGACCCAGCACCCGCTCGATGTGCTCGACCTTCGCGGTGAGCGCGCCGGTGACGCCGGGCCGGACGTCGGCCTTCAGCGACAGGCTGACCCGGGGCGAAACGGCCGCGACGGCGTCGACGGCCTCCTTCACGACGGCCATCACCTCGTCCCACTCGCCCTCGATCGTGGTGAACATGGCATCGGTCCGATGGGGCAGCCCCGAGGCCCGGACGACCCGGACCGCCTCGGCGACGGCGTCCCCCACGGAGTCACCGGTCCCGATCGGGGTGACGGAGAAGGCTACGAGCATGCCGCCATCCTCTCAGGTCATCCCCTTGAGTCGATCTATGCACGCGACTACCCCAGGCGTGAGGCAAGTTGTCCCGCGCGAGATTCTTATCCTGGAAGGGAGCGTGAGCGCATGGAGGCCACCGTGATGGAGAGCCCGATCGAGATCGACAGCCAGGCTTTGCTCGAGGCTGCGCAGGTGCTCGGCACGAAGACTGCCAGCGACACGGTCAACGCCGCGTTGCGCGAGGTCGTCGCGGTTCAGCGACGGCTCGAGGCATTCGATCGGCTCGCTGAGAAGGGTCGTGCCGGCCAGTTCGATGAGTTGCTGGACAAGCAGAACTATCGGCCGCGGCCATGACCGAGCGATATCTCGTGGACACCAGCGCCTTGGTTCGGCTCGCCCGCGACCAGGATCTCCACGACAGGTGGCGTGGTCGGATGGCAGCCGGAGTTCTGTCTGTCTGCCCGATCACCGAGCTGGAGATCTTCTATACCGCGAGATCGCTCCACGACCGGAGAGACCTCGAAATCATGATGCTGGGCAGGTATGCCTGGACGCTGGTTCCCGATGTCGTTTTCGCGCGCGCCAGGGAGGTCCAAGAACTCCTGACCGAGAGAGGCGCGCACCGTTCCGCCGGCGTCATCGATCTGCTGCTGGCCGCGACTGCAGAGGCCCTCGGGTTGACGATTCTGCACTATGACCGTGATTTTTTGCAGGTCTCCGCGGTCACCGGGCAGCCGACCTGTTGGGTCGCCGATCCGGGGAGCGTCGACTGACGGATGAGAGGATCCGGGGTGGCCGGATCCTGGCGGATCAGTGGCGGCGGTGGTGGAGCAGCTCGGCTATCTCGGCTGCCAGGTCGGTTGTGGCTTCGATCTCGGTTTTGCGGATGGAGACGTTCTCCACGTTGAAGCCGTAGGGGATGCCCAGGTGCTCGCAGAAGTCGATGAGGTCCCGGGCTATCGCGATGCACTGGCGGTACGACTCGGCCAGCGGGTCCTCGGCGTGGCGGAGGGAGTTCTGCAGCCAGCGGGGGACGTCCACGCCCAGCCAGGCCAGGAACTCGAGGGTCTTGAGGGAGCCGCAGAGGGAGAGGGTGAAGATGACCGTCCTCGGTTCCACGCCCAGTTGGCGGCAGGCGTAGTAGTAGTCCGACAGCAGGTTCTTGGTCTCGTTGACGTGGTAGACGACCTGGGAGACGAAGAAGCCGGCGCCGCGCTCCTGCTTCGCGAGCATGCGGAGGTGCTCGTCGTTGCGTTCGCCGATCACCACGGCGCCGAGGGGCAGCTCAGGTCGTACCTCTGCTCGCAGAGCTTGGGCCTCGCGCAGGTTGGTTCGCACGGTCTTGCCTCCGGAGGAGGCACCGACGAAGACGCTGAGGACCTGGTCGTCGACGCCCGACATCCAGGCGCGGAGGTCGTCGGCGGAATACTTGCCGACGCAGCGGTAGATGACGACCGGCTTGTTCCAGCCGGTCAGGTGGTCGGCGTAGTAGCGGGCCGGGTCGAGGGTCTCCGAGAACGGGAACGGGCGCTCGTCCGGGTTGCGGTCCGACTCGTCGTCGATGTCGTAGAGGATCAGGCCGTCCAGGTCGAGGCCGCTCAGGCGGTCCAGGGTGACCTTGGCGATCTCGGCGACCCGCTCCTCGGCGGTGCTGCGCCGGGGCGGCGTGATGCTGAAGAGCAGCACGCCGCTGCGCGTCTCGGCCAGCAGGTGGGGCAGGCGGGGGCGAGTCATACCCCCACATTAGGGAACCGCGGATCAGTGCCCGGCACAACAGGGGGTCGGATCCCGCCTTTCGAACGGCACCAGCCTGCCGCCGGCCGCCGGGGTGGTGACCAGGACGAGTTCGCCGCCGCGGAACTGGGGGCGGACGAAATCGCACGTGTCGACCAGGGTGTCCGGATCGGCGGGGCCGCTGCCGAGGACCTCGACCCGGGAGATGGAGCTGCGCTGGAGGATCTCGCTGACCGTGAGCTCGCCGGTCAGGCGCTCGACGCCGGGGAAGCGCACGGCCCGGCCGGTCTGCCCGGCCGCGGCGGCGTCGGCGGCCGGCCGCAGATCGGGCGCGGTCGCGACCGCGGTGACCGTGAGCAGGCTGATCGCGACGTGCGGGAACGGGGTGGCGACCAGGTGGGTGCAGGCCAGGACCGGGGCCGGCGAGAGCCCGCCGATCCAGTGGTCGGCCTCGGCGAGCGTCGCATGGCCGAAGCTAACCCCGACGATGCGAGCGGCGCCGGCCGCCGAGGCGGCCGGCGCTACGGAGGATGTCATCGGGGCAGGACCCAGATGGGGTTGGTGTAGAACCACAGGTCACCCCAGGGGTCGGCCGAGCCGACCACGTCGAGCTGGGGACCGTACGGGTCGACAGCGGTGCCCATGAGACCGGGCTGGGTGCGGTTGCCGTCGGTGCCGCGCACCCGGAGGTAGAACGGCTTGTCGAGGCGCCCCAGGTGGTAGGTGAAGGACACCTTGCCGCTGGTCTTGGAGATCTCGAACGACTTGACCACCCTGGTGTTCGGGGTGGTGAAGGTGTCCCGGTCCGAGACCGGCCCGGTGACCGTGCCGGCGATGACGTCGACCCGCTTCAGGACCGGGATGAAGCCGGCCCAGTTCGGGATGTCCTGGAGGTCGATCTCGAGGGTCAGCTCGGTCGCGGTGCCGCGCTTGACCTGGAGCACGCCACCGAGCGGGGTGCCGGTGTGCCCGCGGCGGTCGCCGGCCACCCGGACCTGGGCGTCCAGGCCCTTGATGAGACGGCCGTGGTCGACCCAGACGCGGCCGGCGCGCAGACCGTCGACGACGGCCTTGTAGGCGAACGACGACGCGCCCACGTTGGTCCGGCCGTAGAAGCCCGGCCAGAAGTCGCCGGCCTGGGTGTTGACCGTGCCGGTGTAGACCGGGTCGTTGTACTTGCCGTTGGCGTTGAAGTCGCTGCCCGGGCCGCGCTCGGTCTGGTCCAGGTAGTTGACGTGGCTGTCCGAGTTCACGGTGATCCACCACGCCTTGCCCTCGGCGAGCAGGCTGTCCCAGAGGCCGCCGACCGTGGCGGTCATCCAGTCGAAGCCGCCCCAGGTGCGGTAGCTCTCCAGCGGGTAGAGCGGGAACGACGCGGCCGACGGGTTGTTGTCGTAGTAGCCGCGGGCGCCGCCACGGCCGTTCGGGGCCGGGATGCCGGCGGCCTGGTGACCGGGGGCGCCCTCGAAGCCGACCGCGACGGTCGGGTCGGCGTCGCGCCAGCCGCGGATCTCGTGCGGCGAGTCGATGCCGCGCCGCGCCGGGTGGTTCGCGAAGAACAGCGCGCCGTCGATCTTGCGCTTCTTCACCTGCTCGCCGAGGAACTTGATGCCGGCGATCGCCAGCGCCTCGTTCTGGGCGGCGGTGTTGGTGGCCGGGACGAACGTGCCGTCGTACGCGTTCTCGAACTGCTTGAGAACCTCGACCTCGTTCTTCGAGGGCGTCACGAAGACGGTCGCGTGCTCGGCGGCCGGGATGTTCCACTCCAGACCCTGGAAGGTGAGCAGCCCCTTGAGCTGCTCCCGGGTCTTCCGGATGTCCGGGTTGACCTTCTCCACACCGATCTTGGCGTGGGCGGCGCTGCCGTGGTCGGTGATGACCAGCCAGTCCAGGCCGTACGCGTGGCCCTTCTGCGCCTGGTCGAGCACCCGGTACTGGGCGTCCGAGCTGTACTGGGTGTGGATGTGGTGGTCGCCCGCGAGCCACTGGAACGAGCCCTTACCGGTTCCGCCGCCCTTCGGGGCGTGCGTGTGCGGCAGGCCGGCGGCGGCAGCGGCGCCCGGGTGGGCGAGGACGGAGGCGGCCGCGCCGGCGCCGAGCAGGCCCGCGCCGAGCAGGAACCGGCGGCGGGTGGCGTCGCCGGGGGAGAGTTCGGACTCCGGAACGCTCAGGTCGAGCGCCTCGGGGACGTCAGCCCTGGTCGCGTCGGAAGAATGAGTGTGGTCGTGGCCGTGACCCATGTGGTGAACTCCTACGAAAGATCGTTGAGTGCACCTCACCCTCGTCCGATCAGGACAACTTCCGTTGTCGATCTCGTGACGGCCGGTGGAACGGTCAGCCGACAACCGGCTCGAAGAAGCCGAGCAGCACGGACGCGGTCAGGATCGCGGCGGAGGCGGCGATCGCGGCCACCACCAGGGCGGTGTCGGCCCCGGTGAAGTGCTGGCGGCGGGCGTACGTCCGGGGCGTGGCCGCGTCGAACCCGCGGGCGTCCATCGCGACGGCGAGCCGGACGCCGCGCCGCAGCGCGCCGACGACCAGCGCGAACGCCGTCGAGACGAAGAGCCGCAGCTTCGCGACCGGGTTGCGGCCCGCGTCGACGCCGCGTGCCCGGCGGGCCAGGGTGAGCGTCCGCCACTCGTCGGCGAGCAGCGGGAGCAGCCGGAACGCGGCGAGCGCGCCGATCGCGAACCGGGCCGGGGCCTTCGCGTTCTGCACGAGCGCGTCGGCCAGGTCGGTGGGGTCGGTCGTGGCGAAGACGACGATGCCGGGCAGTGCCACCGCGAAGAGGCGCAGGATCAGGCCGGTCGCGCCGGCGAGCACCCCGGTCGTCACGTCGAACGGGCCGGCCGAGAAGAGCAGGGCGCCGCTGCGGTCGGCCGCGAACATGGTCATCGCGACGAGCACGCCGGCGGCCGCGAAGAGCAGCGGCGCGGCCCGCTTGGCGAGGTGCCGGAAGCGCACGCCGAAGAACGGCAGCAGGACCAGTTCGACCAGCAGCGCCACGGCCGGGGTGAACGGGTCGACCGTGGCGATCAGCGGCAGCGAGAAGAGCAGCGCGGCGCCGAGCTTCGCGACCGGGTTGCGGCGGGCCAGCGGCGCCGAGGGGTCGGCGATCGGCTCCAGGGCGAGGGTCATGCGCACGTCCCGGGAGCGGAGAGGAGAGGGAGCCGGGTCACGGGCGGACCCTCCGGGGGAGCGGGTCGGGGTCGGGCTCGCCGAGGGGGACGGTGCGATCGGCGAGGGTACGCACGAACGCGTCGTCGTGGGTGACCGCGACGATGCCGTGGCCGGCCGTGCGCAGCTCCGCCAGCAGAGTGATCAGTTCCAGCCACGTACGCCGGTCCTGGCCGAACGTCGGCTCGTCCAGCACGAGCAGCCGGGGCGCGGTGGCGAGGGCCGTCGCGACGCTGAGGCGGCGTGCCTCACCGCCGGAGAGCGTGTAGGGGTTGGCCTCCGCGAGCCGGTCGAGCCGCAGGCGTTGCAGCAGCTCGTCGACGATGGCCCGGATCTCGGCGGGGGACCGGCCGATCCGGCGGGGCCCGAGCGCGAGCTCGTCGGCGACCCGGCCGGTGACGAACTGGTGCTCCGGGTTCTGGAAGACCGACCCGATCCGCTGGGTCAGCGTGGCGGCCCGCCACCGGTGCGGCGGCCGCTTGTCGCCGAACGCCATGATCCGCCCGGAGGTGGGCGCGAGCAGCCCGCCCAGCAGCAGCGCGAGGGTGGACTTGCCGGCGCCGTTGGGCCCGGTCACGGCCAGCACCTCGGCCTCGCCCGCGGCGATCGAAACCGGTCGGAGGCGGCCTTGGACAGCCACGTGCTCCGCCCGTACGAAAGAAGAACTTGACCGTGAAGTGGCCTTGACCGGCGCGAAGCTGAAGCCCGGCACCCAGACCCCCTCCTCCGCCAGTTTGTCGCCGTAGGCGGCGAAGACCAGCTCGGGAGTGCCGTCGGCGCGCACCCCGCCACCCGGCTCCAGAACCACGACCCGATCGACGAGCGGCAGCGCCTCGGCGACCCGGTGCTCCACGACAATCATGGTCGTTTCCGGACCCGTGGCGTTCGTGATCCCCTCCCGGACGAGGTCCGCGCCGGCCGGATCGAGGTTGGCGGTGGGCTCGTCGAGGAGCAGCAGGCCGGGGCGCAGGGCCAGCACGCCGGCGAGCGCGAGGCGCTGCGCCTCACCGCCGGAGAGCGCCGCCGTGGAGCGATTGATCGGGTACGGGAAGCCGACGCGATCGAGCACGTCGCTGACCCGGGGCCAGATCTCGGCGGCCGGCACACCCCGGTTCTCCAGGCCGAACGCCACGTCGTCGCCGCTGCGGGCCATCACGAGCTGGGTCTGCGGATCCTGGAAGACGATGCCGACCGCGTCCCGGGCCTTCGCCGGGTCGAGCCCGTCGATCTCGATGGTGCCCTCGGACTGACCAGAATCGGACGGCAGCAGGCCAGCCAGCGCGGCGAGCAGGGTGCTCTTGCCGGCCCCCGAGGGACCGAGCAGCAGCACCCGCTCGCCGTGCCGGACGTGCAGGTCGAGCCCGCGGACCGCCCAGGCGCGGCGCCCGGCGTGCCGCCACCCGAATCCGCGGAGCTGAACCTCACTCATAGCTCAGATGAGTGCCCTGTCGCGGCCCGCTCCGAACCGGTCCAGGACGCCGGTCGGCGCGAGCGCCCGGACCAGTGCCCAGCTGCCCAGGCCCGCGATGATCACGCTGCTCACCACGGTGAAGGCGGCGTAGGGGATGCGGTAGCTGCCGAGCGCGTACTCCGAGTTCCAGACGACGAAGTCGAAGATCGCCGCGCTCAGGCCGGTCAGCGCGCCGGCGAGCAGGGCGGCCGGCAGCTTCCAGGAGTGGTAGCGCAGGGCCGCGAACGCCAGCTCGGCGCCGAGCCCCTGGCAGAGGCCCTGGACGATGACCGTGCCGCCCCACTGGTTGCCGAGCAGCGCCGAGATGATCGCCGCGACGGTCTCGGTGTAGAGGGACGCGCCGGGCTTGCGGATGATCAGCCCGGAGAGGACGGCCGGCATCAGCCAGATGCCGTAGAGGATCGCCTGGGCCGGCGGGAAGAACGCGAACGCGCTCTCGGTGACGCTCCAGACCGTGCCCCAGGCCCAGAAGATCACGCCGAAGGCCACGGCGATGACGGAGGCGATCACGATGTCTATCGTGCGCCAGCGGTGGTTGTTGTCGTTTTTCATGACGCCTCCCAGCGGTCACCGGGAAGAGACGCGTGCATAGAGAAGAGACCGAGCTTCCTGCGCTGGCATTACCCAGATCAGGTACTAGGGTCTGCGGCTTTTCGCCGCACTCTCAGCGCTGTGCGCTCCCCTGTCGGATTACATTTGCTCGGATGAACCTAACACGGACGGAAATCAAGGCTCGTGGGCTGACCTTCGAGATCTCCGAGAGCGGACCCGCTGACGGTGAGCCCGTCCTTCTGCTGCACGGTTTTCCTCAGGACAATCGGGAATTCGAGCGGATCATCCCGATTCTGAATGAGGCGGGACTGCGCACCTACGCGCTCAATCAGCGCGGCTACTCACCCGGCGCCCGGCCGCGGGACGTCGAGGCCTACCGGCTGCGGGAAGCGGTCGCCGACGCGCTCGCGGTCCTCGACGAGCTCGGCGTCGAGCGCGCCCACGTGGTCGGCCACGACTGGGGCGCGCAGGTCGGCTGGCTGCTCGCGGCGAATCACCCGGAGCGCCTGCGGACGCTCACCGCCGTCTCCGTGCCGCACCCCCGCGCGCTGCTGCTCGCCCTGCGGGTGCGGACCTCGCAGAAGGCGCGCCTCGCGTACTTCGAGGTGTTCCGCTCGGCGCGGGCCGAGCGCCTGCTGCTGGCCCGGGACGCCATGGTGCTGCGCTGGATGCTGCGGCCGCTCGTGGCCGAGCGGGTGCAGCGGTACGTCGACGCCGCCCGCGAGCCGGGCCGGCTGACCGGAGGCCTCAACTGGTACCGGGCGTTCTCCTCGGATCAGATCGCGAAGACCGGGGTGATCACCGTGCCGACCACCTATGTGTGGAGCGACAGGGACGGCGTGGTCGGGCTCACCGCGGCGTTGCGGACCGCCGACTGGGTCTCCGCCGACTACCAGCTCTGGGCGATGCGGGGCGTCAGCCACTGGGTTCCGGAGGAGGCGCCGCGTGAGCTCGCCGACGCGGTCCTGGCACGTATCGGCGTTTGACCATGCCCGCCAGTGGGAACGCTGGCGCGTCATGGCGGTCGATACACCATCCCCTCGCAAAAAAGAGTCCGAGAAGGAGCGCTGGGACCGCAACTTCGCGGACCTGCTCCAGGAACTGCGCGTCGCTCAGACCGGCGTGCAGATCCTCTTCGCCTTCCTGCTCACCCTCCCGTTCAGCAACGGATTCCCGAAGGCCACCGAGTTCCAGCGCGACACGTACATCGTCGCCCTGATCAGCGCCGCCTTCGCCACCGCGATGATCATCTCGCCGGTGGCGTTCCACCGTGCGCTGTTCCGGCAGGGCCGCAAGCCCGAGCTGGTCCGGTACGCGCACCGGATGGCCAGCGGCGGCCTCGGCTTCATGCTCATCTCGATGGTCAGCAGCGTCCTGCTGATCACCGACTACGTGCTGGACTGGAAGTGGGCGATCCCGCTCACCGTGATCACCGGTCTCTGGTTCCTGTCGCTCTGGGTCATCCTGCCGCTGGCGCACCGCGACTGGGGCGAGGACGAGGAGTCCGCCGAAGCCCGAGACTCCTGAGCTCCAGCTCGGCCAGCGCATCCACCGCTTCGTCGTCGCCGGCCCGCCAGCTCTGCGCGATGTCCGGGCCCAGCCTGGTCAGCTCGCTGAGCGGCCGGCCGGCGAGAGCGCGCAGCGCCAGCAGGTCACGGCCGGCCGGGTCGTCGCGGACCGCGGCGGCCACGCCGGCCCGCCGCATCCAGCGCAGGCGCAGCGGCAGCCAGAGGAGCAGGACCAGGGCGATCGGCACCGAGATCGCGATGGCCGGGAGGATCATCGCGAGCTGGCCGACCAGATCCTGCTGCTGCTGGCCGGCGTCGGCGATCGAGCGGGCCGCGTCGGCGGCGCCGGTGAACGGCTTCGTCAGGTCGTCGCCGACGACCGGCACCCGGCCCACCTTGCCGCCCGCGTCGGCCAGGTTGTCGGCGATGCCGGCGCCGGCGCTCTCCAGCTTCTGACCGGGGACGGCCAGCTTCTCCACGGTGTCGTGGATCCAGAGGGCGACGCGGATCCAGAGATAGATCCAGAGGACGACGAGGATGTCGGTGAGGAGCTGGCGGATCGCGGTGGGGAGCCGGTCGGCGTAGAGCTTCACAGGGGAAGCTTGGCAGCTACCCCTTCTTGGCGCATTCCTCGCACGTCCCGAAGATCTCCAACGTGTGCGACACGTCCACGAAGCCGTGCTGGCCCGCCACCTTCTCGGCCCAGGACTCCACGGCCGGGCCGGCCACCTCGACGGTCCGGCCGCACGACCGGCACACCAGGTGGTGGTGGTGTCCCTGGCTGCAGCGGCGGTAGAGGTGCTCCCCGCCCGGCGGGCGCATCACGTCGATCTCGCCGGCGTCGGCGAGGCCCTGCAGTGTCCGGTACACCGTGGTCAGCCCGACCCGCTCGCCCCGGTCACGCAGCATCGCGTGCAGATCCTGTGCGCTGTGGAAGCCCTCGGTCTCGGCGAGGACGGCGCTGACGGCGCTGCGCTGCTTGGTGTTTCGCTGGGTCGTTTCGGGGTTCACAGTCGGCTCTCCCTGGCATGGCTGACCGCGTCGGCGACGATGTGGGCGACGTGTTCGTCCACCAGGGAGTATGCGATCTCCCGGCCCTGCCGGACACCCCGCACCACGCCCGCGCCGCGCAGGACCCGCAGGTGCTGGGAGACCAGGGGCTGAGGGGCGCCCAGTTTCTCCACGAGGTCGTGCACGCAGCGCTCGCCGGCGCCAAGTTCGACCACGATGGCCACACGGATGGGCGCGGAGAGGGCCCGCAACAGCGCCCCCGCCGACTCGTACGCTTCATAACCGGTGGTCGTCATGGCTGCGACCACCGTACAGCGGTCTCCGGCTCAACCATGCAACACGACGTCCGGAGGTTCCGCGGCCACCGGCGGGTGGGATCGCCGGATGAGGGCCCGCCGCACCGCCGCGGCGAGTGTCGCGCCGAGGAAGGCGACCAGGGCGAGGAGCACCGTGGTGGCGCCGGGGGCGGTGTCCGCCTCGGCCGAGACCACGATGCCGGCGCCGGCCGCGGCCACGCCGATCAGCATGGCGGCCGCCATGGTCGTGCGGAAACCGCGGGTGACCTGCTGGGCGGCCGCGACCGGCACCACCATCAGGGCCGAGACGAGCAGCAGGCCCACCGTACGCATCGCGATCGTCACGGTCACCGCGGTCACCACCGCGAGCAGGATGTTCAGGGTCCGCACCGGGAGGCCGCTGACCCGCGCGTACTCCTCGTCGTTGCAGAGCGCGAAGAGGGCCGGCCGCAGCGCGAGCATGGCGACCAGCACGGCCGCGCCGAGCCCGCCGATCACCACGAGGTCCTGCGGCGAGGTGGTGAGCAGCGACCCGAAGAGGTACTGCATCAGGTTCGAGTTGCCGTTGTCGGAGAGGCCCACCAGGACCACGCCGCCGGCGATGCCGCCGTAGAAGAGCAGGGCCAGCGCCAGGTCGCCGGAGGTGCGGCCGCGCTCGCGGATCAGCTCGACGCCGACCGCGCCGATCGTGGCGACCACCACGGCGGCCAGCACCGGCGAGTTGTTCGTGAGCAGCCCGACCCCGACGCCGGTGAGCGCCACGTGACCGATGCCGTCGCCGATCAGGGACAGCCGGCGCTGCACCAGATAGATCCCGAGCGCCGGGGCGACCAGGCCGATGATCAGGGCGCCGGCCAGGGCACGCAGCATGAAGGGATAGGTCAAGAGCTCCATCAGTACGCCTTCGTCCCCTCGGTGGGCGCCCACTCGCAGATCCCGGCCTTGACCTCGTCGGCGTGCGGATGGACGTGGTCGTGCCCCGGTTCGGCGTGGTGCCCGGCCGGTTCGGGAGGCGTTCCCTCGTACGCGATGCGGCCGTCATGGACGACCACCCCGCGCCCGATCAGGGGCCGCAGGGGTCCCAGCTCGTGCAGGACCAGCATGATCGAGCCGCCGGAGGCGGCGAAGCGGGTGAGCGCCGCCGCGAAGGCCTCCTGGCTCGCCGCGTCGACGCCCGCCGTCGGCTCGTCCAGCACCAGCAGATCCGGCTTGCCGGCCAGCGCCCGGGCGATCAGCGTGCGCTGCTGCTGGCCGCCGGAGAGGGTGGACACCGGGTCGCCGATCCGGTCCAGCAGGCCGACGTCGCCGAGCGCCTCGCGGACGGCGGCCTTGTCGGCCGCGCCGGGGAAGCGGAAGATCCCGCGACGGGCCAGCCGGCCGGACGCCACCACCTCACCGACGGTCGCGGGCACCCCGCTGCCGGCGCCGAGACGCTGAGGCACGTACCCGATGCGCTCCCACTGCCGGAACCGGCGCTGCGGCGTCCCGAAGAGGTCGATCTCGCCGCGCCGGAGGGGCACCAGGCCGAGGACGGTACGGATCAGCGTGGACTTGCCGGATCCGTTGGCGCCGAGCACCGCCACCACGTCACCGGCGGCGACGCTCAGCGAGACGTCACTGAGGATCTCCCGGCCGTCGTAGCCGGCCGCCGCGTGCCGTACCTCGACCACGTTCGTCATGAGTCACATCCGAGTGCTGTGGTGAGCGCCGTCAGGTTGGCCCGCATCACCGAGAAGTAGTCCGCATTCTCGTCGGTCAGGCCCTCGAGCGGGTCGAGCACCGCCGTCTGCGCCCCGACTTCGCGGGCCAGGGTCTCGGCGACCTTCGGGCTGACCAGCGTCTCGAAGAAGATCGTGGTGGCGCCGTGCTCCTTGGCCTCCTCGGCGACCGCGGCGAGCCGCTGCGGCGACGGCTCGGCCTCCGGGTCGATGCCGGTGATGCCGATCTGGGTGAGGCCGTAGCGGTCGGCCAGGTAGTGGAAGGCGGTGTGGCTGGTGACGAGCTCATGGCGCTCGCAGCTCTCGAGGCCGCTGGTGAACTCGCCGTCCAGGGTCTTCAGCTCGGTGCTGAGGGCGGCGGCGCGGGTGGTGAAGGCGTCCTTGTTCGCCGGATCGGCCTCGCCCAGCTTCGCGGCGACCGCCTCGGCCACCGTGGCGAGCCGGGTCGGGTCGAGCCAGAAGTGCGGGTCGGTGCCGCTCGCGCTCTCCTCGGCGTGCTCCGCCTCGCCCTCGTGGGCGTGCTCGTCGGCCTCCGACGCCGCCAGCAGCTTGATCGACGACGCCGCGTCGAACGCGTGGTCGCCGCCGTTCTGCTTGACCGCGTCGTCCACGGCCGGCTGGAAGCCGCTCAGGTAGACCACCAGGTCGGCATCGGTGATCTCGCCCACCTGGCGGGCGTTGAGCTCGACGTCGTGCGGCTCGGCGCCCGGCTTGGTGAGATTGCTGACGCTGACCACGTCACCTCCGACCCGCTCGCTGACGAACTGCAGCGGGTAGAACGCGGTGACGACGGAAAGCTTCCCGCCGCCCCCGGCTTCTTGTTGTCCGCAGCCGGTCAGGGCGACCAGGAGGAGCAGGGCGGGGGCGAGGCGGCGCATCATGCCATCAACTGTCGTCGACAATGACAATGATTGTCAAAAGCGCATGAGTTTGGCCGCGACGGCGGCCACCAGCAGCGCGAGGAGTACGAGGCGCACCGTCCGGGTGATCGGCGACTGCACCGGCCACGTCGTGAACGTCAGCGCCCCCAGGCCGATGGCGATCACGGCGAGCAGCAGGGCGCCGACGATGCCCGGCAGGAAGAGCCCGGCCAGCAGGACTACGAGCGCCACGAGGAACGCCACGGTCGGGTTGACCCGGGCGATCCGGCGCAGCAGGTGGTCGGACGGCGTCATCGTCGGCTCCTTCGGCGTGCGTACCCTCGTCACATGCTGGTGCTCAACCGCTTCCACGTCCCACCGGAAACGCAGGACGGCTTCGTCGAGCGTGCGCACGCCGCCCTCGCCGCCCTCGCGAAGAGCCCGGGCTACCGGTCCGGCCGCCTGGCCCGGGCGCTGGAGGACACCGCCGCCTGGACCCTGGTGACCGAATGGGAGTCCGTCGGAGCCTACCGGCGCGCGCTCGGCGGTTTCGAGGTCAAGGTGCACGCCACCCCGCTGCTCGCCTCCTCGCTCGACGAGCCGTCCGCGTACGAGACCCTCGCGGCGGCCGGCCCCGGCGAGGACGTCGCGATCACCGCCAGCGACCGGGCCGCCGATCCGTGGCGCTGACAACTAGGCTGGAAACATGAGCACGGCGCCGTACGTCTCGCCTCCACCCGCCGGCCCCGGCGTCCACCCGCCGTTCCCCGCGCCCCCGGTCGAGGGACGCGGCCGGCGGATCGGGATGGGCCTCGGCATCGCCGGCGGCATCCTGGCGCTGGTCTGCGGCGGTGGCGCGGTGGCCGTCTTCGGCCTGGCCAACGCCATGGACAACGCCATCAACGAGCAGGTCGACGTGGTCGTGGGCCGCTACATGGAGGCCGTGCAGGACCGCGAGTTCACCAAGGCGTACGGGCTGCTCTGCCAGGACTCGCGCAACCAGGAGAGCCGCGACGACTACGTCACCAGGATGACCGCGAGCGAGCAGGTGGCGTCCTACTACGTGGGTGACGTCGATCTGACGTACGGGACCGTGCCCGTCGACATCACCTACGCCGACGGCGACAGCGTCGTTGTTCAGGCCGAACTCGCCCAGAACACGTCGACGGGCGCGTTCGAGGTGTGCGGGCTCGGAGAGTAATCTCGCTGTTCGTCCTGTCAACAACCGATTTCCCCGCCGACACCCAGCCGGCGTAGGAGGAAACCCGCAGATGCCTGCCGACCGTATCGACTCCGTCGTCAGCCTGGCCAAGCGCCGGGGATTCGTCTTCCCCTCCAGCGAGATCTACGGAGGAACCCGCTCGGCGTGGGACTACGGTCCGCTCGGCGTGGAGTTGAAGGAGAACGTCCGCCGGCAGTGGTGGCGGACCATGGTCCAGCAGCGTGACGACATCGTCGGCCTGGACTCCGCCGTCATCCTCGCCCGCGACGTCTGGGCCGCCTCGGGCCACCTCGACGCGTTCGTCGACCCGCTGACCGAGTGCCAGTCCTGCCACAAGCGGTTCCGCGCCGACCACCTCGAGGAGGCGTACGAGGCGAAGCACGGCTCGCTGCCGTCGTCCCTCAAGGACCTGAACTGCCCGAACTGCGGCAACAAGGGCACCTTCACCGAGCCGAAGATGTTCAACGGCCTGATGAAGACCTACCTCGGCCCGACCGAGAGCGCGGAGGGTCTCCACTACCTGCGCCCGGAGACCGCCCAGGGCATCTTCGTCAACTACAACAACGTGGCGACGGCGGCCCGCAAGAAGCCGCCGTTCGGCATCGCGCAGATCGGCAAGAGCTTCCGGAACGAGATCACCCCGGGCAACTTCATCTTCCGTACGCGGGAGTTCGAGCAGATGGAGATGGAGTTCTTCGTCGCGCCCGGCAGTGACGAGGAGTGGCACGACTACTGGCTCCAGCAGCGCTGGGACTGGTACCGCGACCTGGGCCTCTCGGAGAGCAACCTGCGCTTCTACGAGCACCCCAAGGAGAAGCTCTCGCACTACTCGAAGCGGACCGTCGACATCGAGTACCGCTTCCAGTTCGGCGGGACCGAGTTCGCCGAGCTCGAGGGCGTCGCGAACCGTACCGACTTCGACCTGTCGACGCACTCGAAGCACTCCGGCGTCGACCTCTCCTACTTCGACCAGGAGAAGGGCGAGCGCTGGGTTCCGTACGTCATCGAGCCCGCGGCCGGCCTGACCCGCGCCGTCCTGGCGTTCCTGCTCGAGGCGTACGACGAGGACGAGGCGCCGAACACCAAGGGCGGGGTCGACAAGCGTACGGTCATGCGCTTCGACCCGCGGCTCGCGCCGGTCAAGGTCGCCGTCCTGCCGCTGTCGCGCAACCCGGAGCTGTCGCCGAAGGCGAAGGAGCTCTCGGCGAACCTCCGCAAGCGCTGGATCGTCGAGTTCGACGACTCGCAGGCGATCGGCCGCCGCTACCGGCGTCAGGACGAGATCGGTACGCCGTTCTGCGTCACCGTCGACTTCGACACCCTCACCGACAACGCGGTGACGGTGCGCGACCGCGACACGATGAAGCAGGAGCGCGTCTCCCTCGACCAGATCGAGGACTACCTGATCAAGCGCCTCCCCGGCTGCTGATCGTCGATGGGGGCGTGGACGCGTCCACGCCCCCATGCCGCGCGGCGCCCCGGGTGATCACCGGCGCCGGAACTCGCGCTTCAGCACCTCGCGGGTGACCTCGGTGCCGAGCCGGTCGCCCTCGACCGTGGCGCCGCGGTAGTGCACCCCGGCCCAGATCCGTGCCCCGATGAGGTCGGTGCGGGCCGCGGCCAGGCTGTGGAAACCGCGGGTGGTCCCGGACTCGGCGCTGTACGCGCTGAAGGTGAGGTCGTCCCGGCCGAAGTACGCCCGCAGCGCCGTCATGATGGCTCCGGTGTAGCAGGCGTGCCCGGACGGCCACTCCGGCGACGGCGCCGTGACGCGCAGCGGCGTCCACGCCGGGTCGGCGGTGGTGAGCGGGTTGCCGTCGGCGTCGGCCAGCGGGATCGCGGTCACCGGCCGCCAGAAGCTCCAGTGCCGTTTCTCCCGGTAGCAGGAGATCAGGGTGTCGGCGGTGGACACGTCGACCATCGCGAGCATGCGGGCCGACTCCAGGTCGCTGAGCCGGTGGCCGGCCGCGAGATCGCGCTTGATGTACCACTCCACCTGGCGCAGGTCGTCCCACCAGATCGCCGCCTCGGTCCGCGCGGGCGAGCGGGTCGTGCTGGTGGCCGAGCCGAGCGACCTCACCTCCTCGAGCTGGCGGGCGTAGGCGGCGCTGGACAGCGGGGGTGGCCCGGTCACCCGGTAAGCGGCAGGGTCCTTCACCGCGAACGGCCGCAGGAACGCGTACCAGGCGCCGGCCTGCACGAAACCGGGCGGGGTGAGGCGGTACCGGCCGGCCTCGGTGCCCACCGGCCACGTCGCGTCGGAGAAGGCGCCGTCGTCGCGGCGGGCCTCGATCATCGCGGCCGCGGCGGCCGCACCGACGCGGACGCCGCCGCGCTCCGAGCGGCCGTCCGGGATGGCGGCGAGGGCTTCGTCGTACTGTGCCCGCAGCGCGTCGGCCTGGGCCGGGAAGAGCGACAGCAGGACGCGGTGAGCCGCCGTCGCCACGGCCGCCGGTGTCGAGTCGCCCCGGCGGCTCGGTGGCGCCACCAGGTACGGCTCGTACGGCGTCCCGGCGATCGCGTTGACGGCGTCGTACACGGCGCCCTGCACCATCGCGAAGCTGCGGGCGCCCGCGGTCGGGGACTGGCGTGCCACCTCGTAGATGGCGGTCTGCGCGTGGACGTTCCAGGTGAGGACGGCGTTCGGCGCGGCGGCCGCCCGCGCCGGCGAAGCGATCACCGCGGGTGCGGTGACGGCCAGCGCGGTCGTCAGCGCGGCGCCCAGAAGTCTGCGGAATGGAACACGACGTGCTGTCATGGATCCCCCGTGAGCCGGATCGACGGTCCGTTCGCAACAGACCCAAGCATCGACCATCGACGATGCCGCGCCATCGCTCGATCGGCTTTTTCCCGGGGTCACCGGAACTCGAAGCCGCCGGGTTTGTCGTTCCGGTCGGCGATCAGGCCGGCCAGGATCGCCACCGCGATCTCGGGGCCGGTCCGGCTGCCGATGTTGAGGCCGATCGGGCGGCGCACCCGGGCGATCTCCTCGTCCGGCAGGCCCAGCTCGCGCAGGGCCTCGACGTGCGGGCCCTCGCTGCGCGGGTTGCCGACGATGCCCACCCAGCGGCTCTTCCCGGCCAGCGCCTCCCGCAGCACCGAGCCGATCTCCGGCCGGTGATGGTCGGTCAGCACCACGTCGGTGTGCTCGTCGACGCCGGCGGCGGCCAGATCGGCCACGAAGGTGTCGCCGTGCGGCCGGGGCGTGCCGGCCAACCGGGTCGGATCGGGCTCCACGAGGACCGTGTGGAAGCCGAGCTCCACCGCGAACCGCTGAAGTGCCTCGGAAACCGGCGACTCGAACACCGCTACCAGCCGCCGGGGGCTCAATTCACTGTCTCCCACATGTGTCACCCTAGAGCGCGTGACCGCACCACTTCTGCTCGGCGACCACGCCGTCAACCCGCCCGTCGTGCTCGCCCCCATGGCGGGGATCACCAACGTGGCGTTCCGGCGGCTCTGCCGTGAGCAGGGCGGCGGTGTCTACGTCTGCGAGATGATCACGACGCGGGCCCTGGTGGAGCGGATCCCCAAGACGCTCAAGATGATCACGTTCGCCGAGGACGAGGGTTTTCGCAGCCTCCAGCTCTACGGCGTGGACCCGGACGTGACGGCGGCCGCCGTACGCATGATCGGCGAGGATGGTCTGGCCGATCACATCGACCTCAACTTCGGATGCCCGGTGCCGAAGGTGACCCGGCGCGGCGGGGGTTCCGCCCTGCCGTGGCGGCGCCGGCTGTTCGCCCGGATCGTGTCGCAGGCGGTCGCCGCGGCGAAGCCCTACGGCATCCCGGTGACGATCAAGATGCGCAAGGGGATCGACGAGGACCATCTCACGTACGTCGAAGCCGGCCTCGCCGCGCAGGAGGCGGGCGTGGCCGCCGTGGCGCTGCACGCCCGCACCGCCGAGCAGCGCTACTCCGGCAAGGCCGACTGGGACGCCATCGCCACCCTGAAGCAGGCCCTCGACGTGCCCGTTCTCGGCAACGGCGACATCTGGGAGGGCTCGGACGCGCTGCGGATGGTCGAGCACACCGGCGTCGACGGCGTCGTGGTCGGCCGCGGCTGCCTGGGCCGGCCGTGGCTCTTCGCCGACCTGGAGGCCGCGTTCACGCAGGGCGCCGGCTACCGGCCGGTGCTGCCCACCCTCGGCGAGGTCGCCAAGATCCTCGCTCGGCACGCGCAGCTGCTGGTCGAGGCGCTGGAGGACGAGAAGCACGGCTGCGCCGACTTCCGCAAGCACGTCGCGTGGTACCTCAAGGGCTTCCCGGTCGGCGGCGAGCTCCGCCGCAGCCTCGCGATGATCTCGTCGCTGGCCGAGCTCGACGACCTGCTCGCGAAGCTCGACCCGTCGATCCCGTTCCCGGCCGAGGCGCTGGGCCAGCCGCGCGGGCGGGTCAACGCGCCCGGCAAGGTCTCGCTGCCGCACGGCTGGCTGGACAGCCGCGACGACGACACGGTCCCGGAGGGCGCCGAGACCGAGGAGTCCGGGGGCTGATCTCCACCCCGATCTCCACCCCCGGGTGGTCCTACTCCACCCATCGACGCCCCTATCTTTCGTCCCATGACCGACAACAAGCGTCGCGCCACCAACTATCTGCTGACCGGGAAGACCGAGGGGAACCGCAGCACCCGCCTCGTCGGTGAGGTGCTCGGACGCGTCGTCGAACGGGACGGTGGCCGGATCACCGGCCGGGTGATCGTCGCCGGCCTCGTGGTTCTGGGCGTCGCGGGCCTCGCGTTCGTCGCCTACCGTCTGTTGATGATCGACCTGATTCTCAACCTGGTGGGAGAACGTGGTTGACCCTGCGTGAGGGCGTGCGCCGGCTCCGGGCCGACGACCCGGAGACCGGCTGGCTGGTCCGAATCGTGCTGAGCGCCCTGCTGACCTGGGCGTTCCTGACGGCCGGTCCGGCGAGCCCGGGTGTCCGCCCGGTGCTCGCCGCCGCCCTCGCGGGCTGGTTCCTTTTCGTCTTCACCGATCACCGCCGGCCGCTCCTGGCCCGGCCGGCGCTGGCTCTGGCGGCGGTGTTGCCCGCGATTGCGGCGAGCCGGCCCGAGGACGCATCGTCACTTCTTTATCTGTACGCCGCGCTGTTCACATTCGTGCTGTTACCACGGATGCCGATGTGGGCCATCCTGTCACTCACCGCGGTCGTGCTGGCCGTGCTGCTGACCGGCCTGTGGCTGGCGGGGCGGGGACCGGCGGCGATGCTCACCCAGCCCGCCCTGATCGCCGTCCTCGTCCTGTTCAGCCTGCACCGGCGGGAATACCGGCTGCGCGCCGAGCAGACCGCCCTGCTGCTGGAACAGACCACGCGCGCCAGGGCCGCCCAGGCACGCGCGGCGGCCCTCGACGAACGCGCCCGGATCGCCCGTGAGCTGCACGATGTGCTCGCGCACTCGCTCGGAGCGCTCGGCGTCCAGCTGGAGGTGGCCGAGGCGCAGCTGACCGAGAAAGGCGATACCGAGGCCGCCGCCGCCCGAATCCGGCAGGCCCGGCGTCTCGCCGCCGACGGCCTGGCCGAAGCCCGTTCCGCGGTGCGGGCGCTCCGGGACGACGTACCCCCGCTCCCGGAAGCCCTGACCGGGCTGATCGACGCTCATGAAGTGGCCCACGACGCCGCGGTCACGCTGGGCATCGAAGGTGACCGTCGCCCTCTGTCACCGGGCGCCGAAGTGTCGCTGCTCCGGATCGCTCGCGAGGCGCTCACCAACGCGGCCCGGCACGCGCCCGCCCGGCCGGTGACGATGACCCTCGGCTATCTCCCGGCGGGAGGCGCGAGGCTGGTGGTGTCCAATCCGGCCACCGGTGATCCCTCGCCGGGTGGGCTGGGGCTCGTCGGGGCTCGGGAGCGGGTCGCGCTGATCGGTGGAACCCTGGAGGCGGGAATCGTCGACGGTGAATGGGTCGTGACCGCGGAGGTGCCGGCGTGAGCGATCCCCTCCGCGTCCTCGTCGTCGACGATCAGCAGCTGGTCCGGGAAGGCCTGACCGCCCTCCTCGAACTCACCGAGGGGGTGACGGTGGTCGGCGCGGCCGGCGACGGCGCCCGGGCCCTCGAGCTGATCGCGGACCTGCGGCCGGACGTCGTGCTGATGGACCTGCGCATGCCGGTCCTCGACGGGGTGGCCGCGACGGCGCACGTGAGCTCGCGGTTCCCCGAGGTCGCCGTGGTGGTGCTGACGACGTACGCCGACGACGACTCGATCGCGGGGGCGCTCGCGGCCGGGGCGCGCGGTTACCTCACGAAGGACGCCGGGCGGGCGGAGATCGCGATGGCGCTGCGGGCCGCGGCGGCGGGGCATTCGCTGTTCGCGCCCGAGGTGTCGGCGCGTCTGGCGGAGGCGATGAGCCGCCCGATTCCGTCGCCCGCCGCGGGCACTTCCTCCGCTGCGGGTCTTTCCTCCGCGGGGCGTCTCTCCCGGGAACATCTGCCGGATGGCCTTACTCGGCGGGAGGCTGAGGTGCTGGGCCGGATCGGTCAGGGGCGGACGAATGCCGAGATCGCCGCCGACCTGTTCGTGGCCGAGGCGACCATCAAGACCCACATCAACAACGCCTTCGCGAAGATCGGCGCCCGGAATCGGGCCGAGGCCGCCGCCTACGCCCTGCGCCGGGGCCTAGCGTGAGCCGCGGCGGCGGGCGGTGAGCGGGACCGTCAGGAACAGCGGGACGGCCGCCGTGGCGAAGAGCACGGGCAGGGGCAGCGGCAGGGCGAACCCCGCGTAGAGCAGGACCGCGAACACCTCGGCGCCGAAGCCCGCGACCGACAGGACGGTGGTGCGGGAACCGCCGGTGATCGCCTCCTGCAGGCGGGACTCGGCGTGCACCATGGCGAACTGGAGCAGCCCGAACGCGGCCGACACCAGGAACATGCCGGTCAGGTGCGGGATCAGGGCGCCGGCGGCGAGGGCCGGCGCGGCCAGCGTGAGGGACGCGGCGAGCGGGCGCGGGGACGCGGGGGAGACGCGGCCGGCCAGCGCGCTACCGGCCGCCATGGCCAGCGCCGTCACGGCGAACAGCAGGGGTACGTCGGTGGGGCCGGCCCCCTTGTCGCCGGAGAGCAGCGGAAGGTACTCGTCGAGCGCGCTGAAGCCGGGCACCGCCGCGGCGACGAGCGCGGTCCTGGCCACGGTGCTGCCGGCCACCTCTGTCAGACCCGAGCGCAAAGTTGTCAGATACGAGGAAGTCCCCTCGGTGCGGTCCTTCGTACGATCGGTGTCGGGCAATCGAAGCGCGAGCAGACCGCCCAGAGTGACCGACGCGATGCTCATGATCCCCACCAGGGGATAGCCGCCGTGGGCGAGCGCCGGGGCGGCCAGGAGTGTGGCGGCGAGCATGGCGAGCAGGCCGATCGTGTCGGCGCGCCCGATGACCTGCGCATATGTGGTGGAGTCGCCGAGCTCGTCATAGGCGATGGATTCGAGCGTGCCCGAGCTCAGCGCGCCACCGAGTCCCCAGAGAGCGAAACCGAGTGCGAACCCGGGAAAGGAGGGCCAGACAAGCCAGAGGGCGAAACCGGTCGCGGTGAGGAGTTCGCCGAGCGCGTAGAGGCGCTTGCGAGACCAGATGTCGGCGAGCGCGCCGGCCGGGATCTCGCAGGCGAAGGAGACCACCGACCAGATCGCGAAGAGCGACGAGATCTCGGCAGTCGTGAGCCCGGCGTCCGCGAAGAGGAGCGCGTAGACCGGGTAGAGCAGCACGCCTTCGGCACAGGCGCGCACCGCATAGAGGCGTCAGCGTCAAATTGGGTGCATGGACCCAGCGTCATCCAAGGCTGGCGACCAGTCAACGCAATTGCGCCGCACCGACCGATCAGCGGTGGTGGCGCCTCGGTGGTGGTGGGGGTGGGGGCGGGCGGGGCGGACCAGTGGGGGCGGGTCAGCGGAGCTGGGCCTCGTCGGCGGCGGCTCGGCCGGACTCCCAGCCTTCGAGGCTGTCGACGCGGCTGACGCGGCTTCTGACAGTGGTCGGGAAGACCTTGTTCATCGCCTCGCGCACCTGGATGTCGCGGTTGCGAAGCACCGGGAGCAGGTTGCCGTGCGCGGCCATCTCGCGTTCGGTGGTCTGGCGCAGGCGCTCGCCGATCCGGTAGGCGTAAGCGACCAGGAACGAGCGGCGGAACGCCTTCACCCGGGCCTTGCCCTTGGCCGGCTCGTCGCGGGTCATCGCCCGGTTCGCCTGGACGAGCAGCGACGTGTAGAGCAGCTCCACCGCGTCGATGTCGGCGTCGAAGCCGAAGACCGTGCTGAAGCCGAGCTCGGGCGACCAGACGCAGCGGCAGCTGTTGGCGCGGGCGACGGCGTCGAGGAGGCTCGCCTTCTCATTCTCGTACGGGTGGTCGACGCCGATCCGGCGCGCGAACGGCGTGAGGTCGACGGCCGGGGCGGTGATCTCCTCGATCCGGTAGCGGGTGATCAGCTCCTGGGCCTTCGCGCTGTAGACCTCCGCCTCGGCCGCGAAGTCGGTCGCCTCGGCCTTCGCCAGCAGGGCGCGCACCCGGTCGAGGATCCGCTGGTCGGAGTGGTGCGGGATGGTGGTGAGCGGGGTACCGGGCGGCGGGACGAGGATCTCGATGGCCGGCAGCCGGCGCAGTTCGTCGAGGAGTGCCAGTGACGCGTCGAGGACGGCGATGCGGTCGGGGCGGCGGCCCTGGAACGGGGGGAGTGACTCGGCCTGCGCGCGCCAGCGGTCGTCGACCGGCGACCGGTTCCGCTGGAAGTCGCGTGCCGCGTCGGCCACCAGCCCGGCCTGGATCGGATTGCCGCGGCGCGCCACGGCGCGGTGCAGTTCGCCGGGCTGCCAGCCGTTCCGGAAGAGCCGATCGAACTCGGTCTCGAGCGCGTCGGTGAGGACGGTGTCGACCTCCGCCGCGGGTACGCCGGTCAGCACGTCGAGGGCGGTCTCGAAATCGAGCGCTCCCCGACGCACGCTATCGATGATCTCCCGCGCGGACACCATCGAATGGTAGTCGCCGGCCCGTCGAATCCCGCCCCTGACCCCGGCCGACGTGGCGAGAGTAACCGCCGGCCCGGGCCCGATCGACCGGCCGCCGCGGCGAGGGATGGATGCCGTGGTCCCGGTTCCCGGCCGGGACCACGGCGCCGTGATCGCCGAGCGGCCGGACGGTCACGGAGTCGGCTGGTGGGTCCTCACAGGCCGACGCCCCGGTGCTGGCACACCGGGCGCCGGAAATGTGTCTTTGCAGCGCTGCAAAGACAGCATGCACGCCTGTCGATCGGACGGCAAGGGGAAACAAGTCGGAAACCTTGATTACGGTTCCGGCAGCCGGGGCCGGCCGGGGAAGACGAGCCGCGGGCTCCGCAGGTCGAGACGCGGACGCCGGACCTCGATGCGCGCCCGCCGCACCGTGGGGTCTGGGGGTCGCCCCCAGGCAAGTAAAGGGGCGGGGAGGGAGGTGCGGCCCTCCCCGCCCAGGGGTGGCGATCACGACTTCAGGCCTGGGCTAGACGTCGAGGTCGTTCTCGATACGGCGTAGCTGGTGGCGGGACATGGCGAGGTTCGACCGGTCGCGGCGGAGGGCCACGTAGAGGAAGAGTCCCTTGCCGGAGCGGCTCGTGAGGGGGCGGATCATGTGGTACTGCGTGTCGAGGGTGATGAGGATGTCCTCGATCTTCTCGGAGAGGTTGAGCATCTCCATCGCGCGGAGTTTGGCGCGGACCACGTCGGTGTTGCCGGCGGCCGCGACCGTCAGGTCGAGCTCCTTGCCGCCGCCGAGGGTGCCCAGGGCCATGCCGCTGGTGTGGTCCACGAGCGCGACGCCGATGCAGCCGTCGATCTCCATGATTTCCTTGAGTGCGGTGTCCATGTCGGGCATGGGTTTCATTCCTCCGTTGAGGTCGATGGGTTGAGGTCCATGGGACTGAGGTCCATGGGACTGAGGTCCATGGGGTTGAGGTCGATGGGGCTGAGGTCGATGGGTTGCACGAATGGGTCAGCTCGTCGCCTGACGCCGCCGCGCGACGTTCGACAACGTGGACATCGGAGTGCGCCGGGCCAGCGGACTCGGAGGTCCGGCCTGCTGCGGGATCTCCGGCCGCAGCTGCGGCGCGGATTGCAGGGCCATGATCTTGGTGAGCCGGCGTACGCACCGGCGGGCCTCCAGGTGCACCATCGCGAGATTGGCGTCGCCCGAGGTGACCAGGGTCAGCAGGGCGTTCGGGCCACATGCGTACGTCGTGATGTATCCGCCGTCGCACTCGACCACGGATTCACGCAGCTCACCGTGGTTGACCGCGTGGGCGAACCGGCGTGCCAGCGCCAGGTGCGCCGCCGCGAGCGCGGCGAGGGTGTCCGATTCGAGGCCGTGCGAGTCGTGCGCGACGACCAGCCCGTCGGCGGTGGCCAGCACGCTGCCGGAGAGCTCGGG
This sequence comes from Actinoplanes sp. NPDC023714, assembly GCF_040639855.1. Taxonomy (NCBI): domain Bacteria; kingdom Bacillati; phylum Actinomycetota; class Actinomycetes; order Micromonosporales; family Micromonosporaceae; genus Actinoplanes; species Actinoplanes sp. NPDC023714. Next base: position 110,900 of record NZ_JBFAAR010000014.1, on the reverse strand, counting down.
CACCTTGCTGCGAAGGCGGCCGAGTTCCTCGAGTACCGCCGGATCCACCGTCATCCTCTCCTCGCTCCTTCTGCTTGTCGGGTGCTGCCGGGGGTGCGCGCGTCATCGCAGGGCCCTCAGTGCGGTGCGGATGCGCTTGAGCAGGACCTCGTCGGTGCCCTGATGCACCGGCGCGTTGTCGGTCGCGATCTCCTTGGGGAGCTTCGCGCCGGGTTTTCGGCGGGCCAGCCGCGGCCGGTTGAGGCCGCCGTTGTGATCAGCCGGGGAGCCGTTGAGCTCGGCCGGGGAAGAAGCCGCCGGCAACGAAGCCGCCGGAGCCGCCGGCAGATCCGCGTCGGGAGGGTCGGGATCGAAAGGCTTGGGATCGAAGGGCCCGGGTGGTGCGGCGCGGGCATGCGCCGGCTCACCGTGGGCGGGACGGCTGCGGCCCGCTGCCTGGTCCAGGCCGTTGATCACGGGTACGGGCGGAGCGCTCACCGGCTGCGGCGCCACCGGCCGCCCCACGGGCACCGTGGCGCCGCGTGGCTGGGGGAGACGGACGAAATCGGTGGACTCCGCCCGTACCCGGGGAATCTCGATCATCCCCAGCGCCGCAAGGCGCCGCAGCTCCTGGATGGTCGCGTAGCCCGCGCGCCCCAGAAGCAGAGCCAGGTCGGCCGGGGTGCGCTGCCCGTCGGCGTGCGCCAGCAGCTCCCACTGCGGCGCGGTCAGGGTGATCCGTTCGCGAGGCGCCCGGGTGACCGGGATGACCGGCGCGACGTCGATCCTCGGGTTGGGGAAGATGTCGTCGAGCAGCTTGACCCGGCGGAGCACCTCGCGGGCCACGGCGGCGGCGTCGATGGCGACGACCGCGCCGAGCCAGTGGGTGGCACCGGGCAGGAACTCGACGGTGGCGGCCGGCTGGGCCAGCACGAAGTAGGCCGCGTCGTAGGTGGAGCCGAGGACGCAGAGTTCCAGCTCACCCTGGGTGAGATGGCCCTGGTCGACCAGGATCCGGCCGACCCGTGCCGTCGAGGTGCCGAGGTCCAGCGCGCTCTGCCAGGTGCGCGCCGCCAGCCGCCCGGACGACGTGAGCATCTCGCCCACGCCGGGCGCGGCCGGCGACTCGGCGTAGATGATCCGCCCCTCGAAGACGTAGACCGCACCGCCGGGCTGGCCGTTCACCACCAGGGCTCCGGTCTGCCGCTCGCCGGCGACCTGCGTGAGCAGATCCCCGGGCGATGCGGTCGTCGTGGAGGCCACCAGTTACTCCTGTTCGGGTGATAGTGCGGTTGGTTACGTCGTGACCAACTCGTCGGCGAGGCGTTGCATCTTGCGACGGGCCACGGCGAGGTTGCCGCGAACCCGGTCCAGCCAGACGTAGAGCACCAGCCGGCTGTCGAAATCGGTCTGGACGACCCGCAGGAGGTGGTAGCCGCCGGCGGTGGTGATGATCAGGTCTTCGAGCAGGTCGTGCGGGATGGCCGAGACGAACAGCGAGCGGCTGTTCGCGGCCTGGACCACTTCCGCGGTTCCCGCCGCCGCGGCCTCGTGGTCCGAGTTGGGTGCGGCCCCGGTCGTCGCGACCGGGAATCCGGTGGTGTAGTCGACGATGCTGGCCCCGACCGCGCCGGGGATCGTCATGGCCTCCTGTAGACAGTGGTCGACGCCGGGCACGTCTCTCCTCAGCGTTTGGTGGCTCCCGGTTCCGGCCGGGCTCCGTTGCCCCGGTGGCGTCTCATCGATCCCTCGCCGCCACCGTGGGCCATCCTCCGGTGACACTGAGCCGACAAGTCGCACGTTTTGTGCGTCATGGTCCAGTGGCTGGCGAGCGCGTGTGAAGGGCGGTTCACGGATCGTCATCCTGCGACCGGATGGCCGGCGCCGTCGCACCTCCGGTGCGCTGTTCCGCCCGGGGTCACCCGGCCGGGTCGCGTAACCTGATCGTCACCTGTCGATGTCTGTCCGGATGGGGGTCCGACGATGCCCAGTCGCTGGGAGCAGGTCGTGGTCGGCGCCGAGGATCCGCCGCGGCTGGCGGGGTGGTGGGCCGAGGCCCTCGGCTACGTGATCGTGGCCGAGTCGCCGGACCGGGTGGAGATCCGCCGGACGCCGTCCGAGCTGCCCGCCCTGCTGTTCGTCCCGGTGACCGGCACCGGCGCCCGGACGGTGCGGAACCGGCTGCACCTCGATCTGCGCCCGGACGACCACGAGTCCGAGGTGGAGCGCCTCGTCGGGATGGGCGCCCGGCTGGTCGACCCCGGCCGGCCCGATCCCGGCCGGCCCGATCCCGGCCGGCCCGACCCCGGCCGGATCGTGCTCGCCGACCCGGAGGGCAACGAGTTCTGCGTCCTGCCCGCCTGACATTCGGCCTAGGCTGGGATCATGACGGGTGACGACGCCCAGCGATGGGCGCCCGAGCCCGCGAAGGACAGCGGGTACGGGCGGACCCCGTACCAGCGCGACCGGGCCCGGGTGCTGCACTCGGCCGGGTTCCGCCGGCTCGCCGCCAAGACCCAGGTGCACACGGCCGGGTCGGACGACTTCCTGCGTACCCGGCTCACCCACTCGCTCGAGGTGGCGCAGATCTCCCGGGAGATGGGCGCCCGGCTCGGCTGCGACCCGGACGTCGTGGACGTGGCCGGCCTCGCCCACGACCTCGGCCACCCGCCGTTCGGGCACAACGGCGAGGCGGCGCTCGACGAGGCGGCCCGGGCCTGCGGCGGCTTCGAGGGCAACGCGCAGACCCTGCGGGTGCTCACCCGGCTCGAGGCGAAGGTCGCCGGCGCCGGCCTCAACCTGACCCGGGCCACCCTCGACGCCTGCTCGAAGTACCCGTGGTTCCGCAAGCCCGGCTACCGCAAGTTCGGCGTCTACGCCGACGACGAGCCGGTCTTCACCTGGCTCCGGAACGGCCGCGACGACGAGCGGCGCTGCCTCGAGGCGCAGGTCATGGACTGGGCCGACGACGTCGCCTACTCGGTGCACGACGTCGAGGACGGGGTGCACGGGGGATACCTGGATCTGGGCCCGCTGCTGCACGACGCGGACGAGCGGGCCGAGCTGTGCCGGGACGTCGCGGCCACCTACTCCGAGGAGAGCCCGGACGAGCTCGGCGCCGCCCTCGACCAGCTGCTGGCCGACCCGGCGGTGACCGCGGTGGCCGGGTACGACGGGGGTTACGCCGCCCAGGTCGCGCTGAAGCGGATGACCAGCGTGCTGACCGGCCGCTTCGTGGCCTCGGCGGTCGGCGCCACGCACAGCCGGTTCGGCACCGACCCGATGCGGCGGTACGACGCCGACCTGATCGTGCCGCGGACCGTGCGGAACCAGTGCGCGCTGCTCAAGGGGATGGCGTTCCGCTACGTCATGCGGACGCGCGCGGCCGAGGAGTGGTATTCCGAGCAGCGCGTCATCCTGGTGGAGCTGGTCGAGGCGCTCCTGCGTACCCCGGAAAGGCTCGACCCCCTCTATGGCCCGCGCTTCGCCGCCGCGGCGGATGACGCCGCGGCGCTGCGCGTGGTGATCGACCAGGTGGCGTCCCTCACCGACCCGGCGGCCGTGGCCTGGCACAAGGACCTGGTCACGCCGCGCCGCTGACCCTGCTGGCGGGTCCGCCCTCCAGCGAGGCAGGATGTATGCCGTGGCGGGCAGGGTCAAGGACGAAGACATCGCACTGGTCCGGGACCGGTCCTCGATCGTCGACGTGATCAGCGAGACGGTGACGCTCCGGTCGGCCGGTGGCGGCAACCTGAAGGGCCTGTGTCCCTTCCACGACGAGAAGACGCCGTCGTTCAACGTCTCGCCTGCCCGGAATGTCTACTTTTGCCACGGTTGTGGGCAGGGTGGCGACGCGATCAAGTTCCTCATGGACGCGGAGCACCTGTCGTTCATCGAGTCGGTGGAGCGGCTGGCCTCGAAGGCCGGCATCCAGCTGCGCTACGACACCGACGCGCCCGGCTCGACGCTGCCCCGGCCGCAGACCGGTCAGCGGCAGCGCCTGCTCGCCGCGCACGCCGCCGCCGTCGACTTCTACCGCGATCAGCTGGGGTCGCCGGGCGCGCGGAAGGCCCGGGAGTTCCTCGCCGAGCGCGGGTTCGGCCGGGACGCCGCCGAGAAGTACGGGTGCGGCTTCGCGCCGGACAGCTGGGACGCGCTCGCCAAGCACCTGCGCCTCAAGGGCTTCACCGCCGAGGAGCTGACCACGGCCGGGCTCGCCAAGCCGGCCCGGTCCGGCTCGCTCATCGACCGGTTCCGCCGCCGGCTGCTCTGGCCGATCCGGGACCTGTCCGGCGACGTGATCGGGTTCGGGGCGCGCAAGCTGTTCGAGGACGACGACGGCCCGAAATACCTGAACACGCCGGAGACGCCGATCTACAAGAAGTCGCACGTGCTCTACGGCATCGACCACGCGAAGCGGGAGATCGCGAAGCGCGGCCGGGCCGTGATCGTGGAGGGCTACACCGACGTGATGGCCTGTCACGAGGCGGGCGAGCCGACCGCCGTGGCGACCTGCGGGACGGCCTTCGGCGTCGACCACATCCAGGTGCTGCGCCGCCTGCTGATGGACAGCGACAGCTTCACCGGCGAGATCATCTACACGTTCGACGGGGACGCGGCCGGGCAGAAGGCGGCGCTGCGGGCGTTCGAGGAGGATCAGCGGTTCGTCGGGCGTACCTTCATCGCGGTCTCGCCCGACAACATGGACCCCTGCGAGCTGCGTCTCGCCAAGGGTGACCTCGCCGTCCGGGACATGATCGCCGGCCGGGAGCCGCTCGTCGACTTCGCGCTGCGGCAGACGCTCGCCAAGTACGACCTCGATTCGGTCGAGGGCCGTGTCGAGGCGATGCGCCGCGCCGCGCCTCTGGTCGCCAAGATCAAAGACAGGGAGAAGAGGCCCGAGTACGCGCGGAAGCTCGCCGGCGACCTCGGCATGGACCTGGAACCGGTGCAGAGGGCCGTCAACAACGCCCTGCGCGGCTCCCAGGACGCCGCCGCACCCCAGCGTGCCCCGCAGTCCCCGGCCGACTCGCCACAGCGCATGGTCGAGCGCGAGGCGCTGAAGCTCGCCCTCCAGGAGCCGGTGCTGGCCGGCCCGATGTTCGACGCGCTCGGCTCCGAGAACTACGCCGACCCGGTGCTCGCCGCGGTCCGGGAGGCGGTCGGCGAGGCCGGCGGCGCGTCCTCGGCCACCGGCGGCGCGGTCTGGATCGAGAAGGTCCGGGACTGCTGCGCCGACATGGGCGGCCAGATGCTGGTGAGCGAGCTCGCGGTCGAGCCGCTCTACGTCGACGGCCAGGTCGACCCGCGGTACGTGCAGGTCACCCTGGCCCGGCTCCAGGGGGCGGCGCTCGCCACCCGGATCCGGGACCTCAAGTCCAAGGTGCAGCGGCTCAACCCGGTCGCGAACAAGGATCAGTACCTGGCTCTGGCCGGGGAGCTCTTCTCGCTGGAACAGCAGGCCCGTGCCCTGCGTGATCAGGCGGCAGGTGGATTGTGAAGCTCTTCCGACGTCGACCCGCGCTGCCGTCCGCGTCGCGGCCACCGCTCGAGGACTCCGAGCGGGTGGTGGCGTGGTGCCCGGTGGGCGAGTCGGCCGACGCCGTGGTCGTCGCGACGAACCACGGCCTCTGGCTGCCGGCCGCCGAGAAACGGCTGGGCTGGCACGAGATCCACAAGGTGGCCTGGTCGGGCCGGGAGCTGCGGATCATCCCGGCCGTGGTGGCCGGGGTGCGGGACGACTACACCGTGCTCGAGGACGGGCCGGCCGTGACGTACCTGCTGCTGGAGCCGGGTGAGGTGCCCGACCAGGTGCGGACCCGGGTGACGAAGTCGGTCGCCTACACCAACCACCACCCGCTGCCGGAGGGCGCGGTCCGGGTGGTCGGGCGGCGGGTGAGCGGCCGGAACGGTCTCACCTGGGCGGTCCGCTACGACGCCGGGACCCCGGTGGAGCGCGACGAGGTGGTCTCCGCGACCGACGAGCTGGTCGGCGCAGCGCGAAATTCTGTCGCACCCCCCGCCTAGGGTCGAGGGCGTGAGCCCTTCCTCGTCTTCGATCCACGCGCGCGGTCTGGTCAAGCGGTTCGAGTCGTTCACGGCGGTCGACGGCATCGACGTCGACGTGCGCGCCGGTGAGGCGTTCGGCTTCCTCGGGCCCAACGGCGCGGGCAAGAGTTCGACCATGCGCATGATCGGGTGCGTCTCCCCACCGAGCGAGGGCGTGCTGGAGATCCTCGGGATGGATCCGCGCCGCGACGGCCCGGCCATCCGCGCCCGGCTCGGCGTCTGCCCGCAGCTCGACAACCTCGACGCCGAGCTGACCGTCCGGGAGAACCTGACCACCTACGCGCGCTTCTTCGGGATCCCGCGCAAGGTGGCCCGTGCCCGGGCCGACGAGCTGCTCGAGTTCGTCCAGCTCACCGAGCGCGCCGGCAGCCTGGTCGACCCGCTCTCCGGGGGGATGAAACGGCGTCTCACCATCGCCCGCGCGCTGGTGAACGAGCCCGACATCGTGCTGCTCGACGAGCCGACGACCGGGCTCGACCCGCAGGCCCGCCACCTCGTCTGGGAGCGGCTGTTCCGGCTCAAGCAGCAGGGCGTCACGCTCGTGCTGACCACGCACTACATGGACGAGGCCGAGCAGCTCTGCGACCGGCTCGTGGTGATGGACGGCGGCCGGATCGTGGCCGAGGGCTCGCCGCGCTCGCTCATCGAGCAGTTCTCCACGCGCGAGGTGGTCGAGCTCCGCTTCGCCACCGACGACCAGGGGAGCTACGCGGACAAGCTGGCCGGCCTCGCCGATCGGATCGAGGTGCTGCCCGACCGCATCCTGCTCTACGTGGCCGACGGCGACGAGGCGCTGGCCGAGGTGGGCCGGCGCTCGCTGGAGCCGGCCAGCGCCCTGGTCCGGCGCAGCAGCCTCGAGGACGTCTTCCTGCACCTCACCGGCCGGACGCTGGTGGACTGAGATGGCGTACGTCCTGGAATACCACCTGGTCCACTACCGCCGGACGTGGCGGGCCAGCGTGCTCTCCACGTTCGTGCTGCCGCTGCTGACCCTGGTCGGGTTCGGGGTGGGCGTCGGCGGCTATGTGGACGGCGGCATCGACGGCGTGCCGTACCTCGAATGGGTCGTGCCGGGGCTGATCGCCTCGACCGCCGTGCAGACCGCGATCGGCGAGTCCACCTGGCCGGTGCTCAGCTATTTCGAGTGGCTGAAGGTCTACTTCGCCCAGGCCGCCGCACCGCTGCGGACCTCCGCCATCCTCGGCGGCCACCTCGCCTTCATGATGTTCCGGGTGCTGCTCAGCGTGGTGGCGTTCGCGCTGGTGGCGGCGATCTTCGGCGCGCTGGCGTCGCCGTGGGCGGTGGCCGTCCTGCCGATCGGGGTGCTGACCGGGTTCGCGGTGGCCGCGCCGGTGACGGCGTACAGCGCCTCGGTCTCCACCGACAGCTACCTCGCGATCCTGATGCGGTTCGCGGTGCTGCCGATGTCGCTCTTCTCCGGGGTGTTCTTCCCGGTCGAGACGCTGCACCCGGTGCTGCGCGCGGTGGCCTACGCCCTGCCCCTCTGGCACGGCGTCGACCTGAGCCGGTCCGCCACGCTGGGGCTCAACCCCGGCTGGCAGGGCCTGGGCCAGCTGCTCTACCTGCTCCTGTGGTGCGCGGCCGGCTGGTTCCTGGCGCTGCGCCGCTTCCGTCGCCGACTGGTGGTGTGACGTGCTGACCTTCGTGATGCCCAGGCTCGCCTCCTTCGAGGGCGCGGGCCGGCGGTCTGCCTCGGTGACCGAGCGGAACGTCGCGGCGCTCGGCTCGGCATATTGGCTCGTCATGCTGAGCGGCCTGCTCGAGCCGGTGCTCTACCTCTTCTCGATCGGGATCGGGGTGGGCAAGCTCATCGGCGACATCACCCTGCCCGGCGGTGAGGTGGTGGCCTACGCCGCGTTCGTGGCCCCGGCCATGCTGGCGTCCTCGGCGATGAGCGGCGCGCTCGCCGAGACCACCTTCAACTTCTTCGGGAAGATGAAGTTCATGCGGCTGTACGACGGCATGCTGGCCACGCCGATCCGGCCCATCGAGATCGCGCTGGGCGAGCTGACCTGGGCGATGATCCGCGGAGCGATCTACTCGGCGGCCTTCCTGGTGATCATGGTGCTGATGGACCTCACGACGCCGCTGCGGGCGCTCGCCGCGTTCCCGGCCACCGTCCTGACCGGCTTCGCGTTCGGGGCGGTGGGGATGGCGACGGCCACGCTGATCCGCACCTGGCAGGAGTTCGACCTGATCGGGTCGGCGCAGTTCGCGCTCTTCCTCTTCTCCGGGACGTTCGTGCCGGCCGCGGCCTACCCGGAAGCGGTGCGCTGGCTCGTCGAGCTGTCCCCGCTCTACCGCGCCGTCGACCTGGTCCGCGCCGTCACGACCGGCACGGTCGGCGTGGTCCAGGTCCTCGACGTGCTCTACCTGCTGGCCCTGACGGCGCTGGGCCTGACGGTCGCCGGCCGCCGCATGAGCAGCATGCTCTGCAAGTGAAAACCGCGATCGTGGCGAGTTCGGGTCGCCATGACGTCCGAACTCGCCACGATCGCGGCGAGGTTTGCTGCTAGCCCTGCGAGAGGCCCTGCTCGCTGCCCTTCTTGAGCTTGCGGTCGTCGCGCAGCTGGAGGAACGGCTCGTCGTCGGCCGGGTGGCCGGCCGCGATGGCCCGCCCGCGTTCCAGTTCGGCGTCGAGCTCGGCGCCCAGCATGATCGCCATGTTGGAGATCCAGAGCCAGACCAGGAAGGCGATGACACCACCGAGCGTGCCGTAGGTCGCGTTGTAGTTCGCGAAGTTCGCCAGGTAGATCGCGAAGGCGGCGGAGGCGATCACCCAGAGGATGACGGCGAAGATGCCACCCGGGCTCACCCAGCGGAAGCCGCCGGTCTTGGCGTTCGGCGAGGCCCAGTAGAGCACCGCGAACATCAGGCTGACCAGCGCGATCAGGACCGGCCACTTGGCGATGCTCCAGACCGTCACGGCCACGTCGCCGAGCCCGATCTTCTCGCCGACGACCTGGGCGAGGTCACCGGTGAAGATGACGATGGCGGCCGAGGCGATCAGCATGACGCCGACCAGCGCGGTCACGCCGACCCGGATCGGCAGGGTCTTCCAGATCGGACGGCCCTCGGGCACGTCGTAGATCGCGTTGGAGGCCCGCATGAACGCCGCGATGTAGCCGGACGCCGACCAGAAGGCCACGACGATACCGATGATCGCGGCGAGGCCGGCCTTGCCGGTGCCCTGCACCTGGGTGAGCACGGTGTCGACGAGATCGCGCAGCTGCTGGTTGGGCGCCAGTTCGGCGACGGCGTCCTGCACCGTCTTCTGGCCGTCCGAGCCGATCAGACCGAGGATCGAGACGATCACCAGAAGGCCGGGGAAGATCGACAGCACACCGTAGTAGGTGAGCGCGGCGGCCCAGTCCGAGATGTTGTCCTCGGAGAACTGCTTGAAAGTCCGCTTCACCGCGGCGATCAGGCCCTTGCCCCGCAGCTTCGTGGGCCCGTCCGGCCCGGCGTCGGGTCCGGGCGCGGCGAGATCGGGGTCGCGGTCCTCGGCGGTCCTGGTGGTCGCGGCGGCGGCCGTGTCGTAGTCGGCGGCGCCCTTGTCGCGCGCCTCGGCAGTCTGGTCTTCTGCCGACTGCTCGTGATGGGTGGGGCGAAGTTTCATCGAGGACCTCCTACGGGCGAGAACCGGCTGCACGTGGCCGTTCCGTGGATCGCTCACGTGCGACGACGGCCTTACCGCCTGGGTTCCCCGTGGTACCCGGTGCTAACCCGGCCGGTCACCCCTCTGCCGTATCGCGAACATCCGCCCAAGGTCACTTGTCGATCACGAAGCCCGACTTTCGCCAGGATTTGCAAAAGTTTCTGTTGATCAAGAAAAAGGTATGGCTCGATGTGGCGGAACCGCCCTAGTGTGACCGGCGTAACACGCCGTTAACGCCAGTTCTTCCGCGAAGGAGGAGGTGCCCGTGTTCCTGCCAGCAGCTCCCCACCTGCGTCTCCTGCGCCTGCTCCGCGATCAGGGTCCGGTGTCCCGTGCCGAGCTGGGTGACCGCCTCGAGCTGAGCCGGCCCCGCCTGCTCGCCGAGGTGGAACGCCTGGTCGCCGCCGAACTGATCGTCGAGGCGGGGATGGCGGCCTCGCGCGGTGGCCGTCGCTCCACCCTCGTCGAGCTGCATCCCCGGCTCCGGTTCGCCGCCGTCGACCTGGGCGCCACCTCGATCGACGTGGAGATCACGAACGGGCGGCTCGAGCCCGTCGTGGCGTACCAGGAAGCCGCCGACATCCGGTCCGGGCCCAAGGTGATCCTCCAGCGCGTCAATGATCTGCTGGCGAAGGCGCGCACCGAGGCGGCCTACGAGCGCCTCGACGGCGTCGGCATCGGCGTCCCCGGACCGGTGAGCTACCGCGACGGGGTGCCGGTCTCTCCGCCGATCATGCCGGGGTGGGACCGCTATCCCGTACGCGAGCTTCTGACCAGGGAATACGGCTGCCCCGCGGTGGTCGACAACGACGTGAACATCATGGCGATCGGGGAGCGGCACGGCGGCGTCGCGCACTCCGTCGACGACTTCCTGTTCGTCAAGATCGGTACTGGTGTCGGGTGCGGCATCCACCTGGCCGGCGGCGTCTTCCGGGGGGTGGACGGCTGCGCCGGCGACATCGGGCACATCCAGGTCGAGGCGAACGGCCCGGCCTGCTCGTGCGGCAACGCCGGCTGCCTGGAGGCGCTCTTCGGCGGGGCGGCGCTGGCCCGGGACGCGACCGCCGCGGCTCGCTCCGGCGAGTCACCGGCCCTGGCCGCCCGCCTCGACGCCGGTGGCCGCACCGCCGTGATCACCGCCCGGGACGTCGCGGACGGCGCCGCCGAGGGGGACATCACCTGCATCAAACTGATCCGCGACGGCGGACGCCGGGTCGGCAGCGTGCTCGCGACCCTGGTCTCCTTCGCCAATCCGTCGATGATCGTCATCGGGGGCGGGTTGGCGAATCTGGGCCACGTGCTGCTCGCCGAGATCCGCAGCGTGGTCTACCGCCGCTCGTTGCCGCTCGCCACCGGCAACCTGCCGGTCGTCCTCTCCGAACTGGGCAGCCGGGCCGGGGTGACCGGCGCCGCCGTGCTGGCCAGCGACGCCCTCTTCGAGCAGGCCGCGTCATGACCGCCCCGGAGCCGATTCGCCCGTCGGGCGAAAAATCGGAAATGCCGGAAGGGGCGAGGGCGGAGGCGAGTGTGGAGATGGGCGCGGCCGAGGAGCAGGGCGCAGCGGGAACGCACGACGCCGGCGGCACGCAGGGCGCAGCGGAGGCGCGGGGCGCGGCCGAGGCGCGGGGCGCGGTGGGTGAGGCGGGTGGCGGGGACGTGGGGGACGCCGGCCGGGTGGGGGGAGACCACGAGGTCGTGCTGCGGCTCGAGGACGTGGTCAAGGTCTTTCCGGGGGTACGGGCCCTCGACGGCGTTCAGTTGGAGGTCCGGGCCGGCGAGGTGCACTGCCTGCTCGGGCAGAACGGCGCCGGCAAGTCGACCCTGATCAAGACGCTGGCCGGGGTGCACCACGCCGACGCCGGGGAGATCACCTGGTTGGGGGAGCCGTTCGCGCCGGCCACGCCGCAGGCCGCGATGCGGGCCGGGATCGCGACGATCTATCAGGAGCTTGACCTCGTCGACGACCTGTCGGTGGCGGAGAACGCGTTCCTCGGGCACGAGCCGAGCCGGTTCGGGTTCACCCGGCGGCGGGTGTCGGCGTCCCGGACCAGGGAGATCCTGGCCCGGCTCGGGCACGCCGAGATCGCACCGCGCCGGATGGTCCGGACTCTGCCGGCCGCCGCTAAGCAGGTCGTGAGCATGGCCCGGGCGCTGTCCCACGACGCCCGCCTCATCGTGATGGACGAGCCGAGCGCCGTGCTCGCCCACGACGAGGTGGAGAACCTGTTCCGGATCATCCGGGAGCTGACCGCGCACGGGATCGCGGTCATCTACATCTCGCACCGGCTCGACGAGATCCGCGAGATCGGCGACCGGGTCACCGTGCTGAAGGACGGCCGGACCACGGCGGCGAACCTGCCGGCCCGCACCACCCCGACCCGGGAGCTGGTCGGCCGGATGACCGGGCGCTCCATCGAATACGTCTTCCCGCCCCGGGAGGGCGCCCCGGCCGGCGAGCCGCTGCTGGTCGTCGACGGCCTGACCCGGCACGGCGAGTTCGCCGAGGTGAGCCTCACGGTGCGGCCCGGCGAGATCGTGGGGATCGCCGGCCTGGTCGGTTCCGGCCGGTCCGAGCTGCTCGAGACGATCTACGGGGCCCGCCGCCCGGAGACCGGGACCGTGCGGGTCGGCGGCAAGCCGGTGCGCGGGGTGGGTTCCGCCGTGAAGGCCGGCATGGGGATGGCACCGGAGGAGCGCAAGAGCCAGGCGCTGCTGCTGGACGAGCCGGTCTACCGGAACATGACGCTCGCTTCGTTCGCCCGGTTCGCCAAGGCCGGATTCACCGACGCGGGCGGGGAGCGGACGGCCGCCGAGCGCACCGCCGACTCGCTGGAGCTGCGCCCGCGGGACGTGGCCCGGCCGGTCCGGACGCTCTCCGGCGGCAACCAGCAGAAGGTCGTGGTGGGCCGCTGGCTGATCGGCGACACCCGGCTGCTGCTGCTCGACGAGCCGACCCGGGGCGTGGACGTGGGCGCCCGGGCCGAGCTCTACCAGGTGATCCGGGACCTGGCCGCGCGGGGCGTCGGGGTGCTGCTGGTCTCCAGCGAGGTGCCCGAGGTGCTCGGCCTGGCCGACCGGGTGCTGGTGATGCGGGAGGGCCGGCTCGTCCACGAGGCGCCGGCCGGGGAGATCGACGAAGACACCGTTCTCAACCTCGTGATGGCGGGGTCGCTTCTGGAGGGGGAGCCGGCATGACCACGACTGACACCGCGCATGTCGAGAAGCGCGCCGGCCGCGAGCGCCGGCACCTCGACGAGGGCACGATCCGCAACCTGGGCCTGGTCGCCGTCCTGGTGATCCTGGTGATCATCGGAATCATCACGAGGCCGGAGCTCTACAGCGACCCGACCTGGGTGCGGAACAACTTCCTGACGATCCTGCAGCAGGCGTCCGCCATCGGCGTGGTGACGGTCGGGATGACCTTCGTGATCATCGGGGGTGGCATCGACCTGTCGGTCGGCGCGATCATCGCGCTCGCGGCGGTCTGGAGCACGACGGTCGCGACGCAGAGCTTCGGCGCGGCCGGGATGATCTTCACGGCCCTGGTGGTCGGGATCGGCGTGGGTCTCGTCAACGGGGTGCTCATCGCGTACGGAAGGCTTGTGCCCTTCATCGCGACCCTGGCCATGCTGGTGGCGGCCCGGGGGCTGGCGGCACAGATCTCCGGGAAGCAGACCCAGATCTCCGAGAGCTCGGTGATCAACAGCATCGCCACCACGAAGATCCTCGGCATCCCGATGCTCGTGATCATCCTGGGCGTCGTGGTGGCGGCCGGCTGGGTGTTGCTGAACCGCACGACGTTCGGCCGCCGGACCGTCGCGGTCGGCGGCAACCCGGAGGCCGCCCGCCTGGCCGGCATCAACGTGAAGCGGCAGACCCTGCTGCTCTATGTGCTCTCCGGCTTCTGCTGCGGCATCGCCGCGATCATGCTGACCTCGCAGGCGACGAGCGCCCAGGCCGCCATGGCGAACCTCTACGAGCTGGACGCCATCGCCGCGGCCATCATCGGCGGCACGCTGCTCAGCGGCGGCCGGGGCACCATCATCGGCGCCCTCTTCGGGGTGCTGGTCTTCTCCACCATCACCAACCTCTTCGCCATCAACAACCTCCCCACCGAGGTCCAGAACATGGTCAAGGGCGCCATCATCGTGGCCGCCGTCTTGGTCCAGCAGTTCCGCTTCTCCTCGCTAACCAACCTGTTCAAGAAGAAGAACTGAGACGGGAGCAATAATGTCCTCATTGTCCCGTAGGCGCGTTCTGTTCGGCGGCGCCGCCGTCGGCGCCGGCGCCCTGCTCACCGCCTGCACCAGCAACGACACCTCCAACAACGCTCAGGTCAACACGAACAGCGGCAACGAGAACGCCGCTCCCGGCGAGAAGGTGGTCATCGGCTTCACCGCCCCGGCCGCCGACCACGGCTGGATCGCCGCGATCACCAACAACGCCAAGGCCCAGGCCGCCCAGTACGAAGACGTCGAGCTCAAGGTCACCGAGGCCGGCGCGGACGCGGCGGCGCAGCGGGCGGCGATCTCCACGATGATCGCCCAGAAGCCGACCATCATCGTGATGCTCCCGCACGACGGCAAGGAGCTGAACTCCTCCGCCGAGGAGGCGATGCGGGCCGGCATCCCGGTGGTCAACCTGGACCGGGCGTTCCCCTCGCAGGACGCGTACCGGCTGCAGATCAAGGGGGACAACTACGGCATGGGGCTGGCCGCCGGGGCGTACATCGGCGAGCAGCTCAAGGCCAAGGGCGTCAGCAATCCGATCATCGGCGAGATCCCCGGCATCGACTCGCTGGAGCTGACCCAGGAGCGGTCGAAGGGCTTCAACGACTCGCTCGCGATCTACGGCTTCAAGGTCGCCAACCGCCGGCCCGCCGACTTCACCATCGACGGCGGCCAGAAGGCGGCGACCGACCTGCTCCAGGCGCTGCCCAGGATGGACGCGCTCTGGAACCACGACGACGACCAGGGCGTCGGCGTGCTCGCCGCGATCCAGCAGGCGAACCGCAACGAGTTCTTCATGGTCGGCGGCGCCGGCGCGAAGTCCGCGATCGATCACATCGCCGCGGACGACTCGGTGCTCAAGGCGACGGTCACCTACAGCCCGTCGATGGCCTCCTCGGCCGTCTCGCTGGCCCGGCTGATCGCCCAGGGCAAGGGCATGGCCGACCTGGTGGAGCTGCAGGTGCCGAAGGAGATCACGCTCGCCTCCGAGACGATCACCAAGGAGAACGCCGCGCAGTACGCCAAGCTGGGATTCTGACCGAAACAGGAGGCGACATGTCTCAGGACCTGCGAGTCGGCATGGTCGGCTACGCGTTCATGGGGGCCGCGCACTCGCAGGCCTGGCGGACCGTCAACCACGCTTTCGACCTTCCGCTGCGCGCCCGGATGTCGGTGGTCTGCGGCCGTTCCGCCGGCGAGGTGGCCCGTGCGGCCACCCGGCTGGGCTGGGAGGGCCACACCACCGACTGGCGGGCGCTGGTCGAGAGCGACGAGATCGATCTGATCGACATCTGCACGCCGGGCGACACGCACGCCGAGATCGCTCTTGCGGCGCTTGCCTCCGGCAAGCACGTTCTCTGCGAGAAACCCCTGGCCAACTCGGTGGCTGAGGCGAGGGAGATGGCTGCGGCCGCTGCCCAGGCACAGACCAGGGGGGTACGGGCGATGTGCGGCTACAACTACCGGCGGGTGCCGGCGGTCGCGCTCATGCGGAACCTGGTGGCCGCCGGCCGGATCGGGCCGATCCGGCACGTGCGCGCGCAATATCTGCAGGACTGGATCGTCGATCCGGAGTTCCCGCTGGTCTGGCGGCTGCGCAAGGAGATCGCCGGATCCGGGGCGCTGGGCGACATCGGCGCGCACATCGTCGACCTCACCCAGTTCGTCACCGGGCAGTCGATCACGACGGTGTCGGCGCTGACCGAGACGTTCGTGCGGTCCCGCCCGCTGCCGTCGGCGTCGGCGGGCCTGGCCGCCTCCTCCAACGGGGCGGTGGCCGGCGAGGTGACCGTCGACGACGCCGCCCTCTTCCTGGCCCGGCTGGACGGGGGAGCGGTCGCCACGTACGAGGCGACCCGCTTCGCGACCGGCCGCAAGAACGCGTTGCGGGTCGAGCTCAACGGTGCGCTCGGCTCGCTCGCTTTCGACTTCGAGCGGATGAACGAGCTGGAGTTCTACGACGGCACCCGGCCCGGCCCGGAGCAGGGGTTCAGCCGGATCCTGGTCACCGAGCCGGACCACCCGTACGTCGGGGCCTGGTGGCCGCCGGGACACGGGATCGGGTACGAGCACTCGTTCACCCATGAGGTCCGTGACCTGATCGAGGACATCGCGGCGGGCCGGGAGCCGGCGCCGTCGTTCACCGACGCGCTCCAGGTGCAGCTCGTCCTGGACGCGGTCGAGCGCTCGGCCTCGACCGGTTCCTGGACCGGCGTCGAGACGGTGCTGGAGCCCGCCTGAACGCTCACTGAACGTCCCGCCAGGGTCGGCGAGGGACGGCGCGGCTGCGCCCCGCGCCGGCCGGCCGTGGCGGGCTGGGCTGCTCTTCGCGGAACCGCCCGTGTGCATTCGCACCGGTTCGCGGCACGCGCCGAACGCACGGGCAGGCGGCCGGTGCATGTCCGTTTGTTCAGAGTCTGAACACGAACGGTGTCCGACTCTGCTCTTCTTTGGGGTGACGGCGAAACCTACTCGCTGGTCACCCATGTCGCGTGTATTGACTTATGTCAATCGTGACGCCCGATTTCGATCATGTTGTGGCCGGTCACGGTGTCGCACGGGGGGTGCGCCGATGATCCGTGATGCGACGCACTCTCGTATCCGAGGACATGCATTCCACGGATGGAGGCGGCTATGGCGACCCGGCAGTACGGCAGCGGTCGATCCGAGACAGGTCCCCGGATGGTCCATACTGGAGGCGTTAGCACGAGCGAATGCACGTGCACCTGCACGGGAGACCTCGTCCGGGGAGGATATTGATGCGGTTGCGCCATCCTTCCGGCCGGATCGTGCATCTCAGCTGCGGCATCAGCCTAGACCACGCTGAGTCGCCGTCCGCCGGGCTGGAACTGCTCGACGCGGCCGCCTCCGACCTCAGATCCCGCTTCGGGACCGGACTTCTCGGCGTCGCCCTCCGGCTTCCGTACCCTCTCGCCGCCGCCCTCGCCGACGACGGGCGTGCCCGCACCCGGCTGCGTGCCGACCTCGACGCCAAGGGGCTCGAGGTCGTCACGCTGAGCGGCGTGCCCGACGCCGAGGGCGGCGGCGAGAACACCCCGGGGGACTGGTCCGAGACGTCGCGGGTCCGCCACACGCTCGACCTCGCCCGGATCCTCGTCGATCTGCTGCCCTTCGAGGAGGTCCGCGGCGCGATCGCGACGATCGGCCTGGGCCGGCACGCGGACTGGGACGAGAACCGGCAGAAGGCCGGCGCCCGGCACCTGTCCCGCCTCTCCGGCGGCCTCGCCGACCTCGCCTGGCGGGTCGGCCGCGCGGTCCGGTGCGGCTTCCAGCCCGGTCCCGGCGGCGTCCTGGACAGCCCGGAGCAGACCGTCGCGGCGCTCACCCGGGTCGACAAGGACCGCCTCGGCGTCTGCCTCGACCTCGCGAGCGTGGTCCGCGACTGGCCGGACCCGGCCGCCGGCATCGACCGGATCACCGACGCCGGCCTCTCGGTGATAACCGCGCGGATCACCGACCCGGCCGCGGGCTGGCAGCCGGTGCTGCGGCACCTGCTGGCCGCGGACACCGCCCGCACCGAGTACGTGGACGTCGACACGGCGAACAGCGCGGCCGATCTCCCGTACGTCCTGGAGGAGCTCACCACCCTCGGCCTGGTGCCGGAGCAGCAACCCTGCATCGCGCCCTGATCCGGTCTTTCCTCCCGGCCGCGTGCGGCCGTAGAGTTCGGGTGGGGCATCGCCGACGCGGCGGGCCGGCCCGGGTGGCGCAGACCCGGCCGGACTCTCACCCGTCCGCCCGCGTGCCCGCATGAGCCGGTTCTTCCCTCGCCGGCCCGGCCTTTGCGGTTCATCTGAGGGAGGATCAATGGCACGACCCATCACGCTCTTCACCGGTCAGTGGGCTGACCTGCCGTTCGAAGAGGTGTGCCGGCTCGCGTCCGAGTGGGGCTACGACGGTCTGGAGATCGCCTGCTGGGGCGACCACTTCGAGGTGGACCGGGCGCTCGGCGAGGACGGGTATCTCGACCGCAAGCACGAGCAGCTCGCCAAGCACAACCTGAAGTGCTTCGCGATCTCGAACCACCTGGTCGGCCAGGCCGTCTGCGACCACCCGATCGACGAGCGGCACCAGGACATCCTGCCGGCCGCGATCTGGGGCGACGGCGACGCGGAGGGGGTGCGGCAGCGGGCCGCCGAGCGGATGAAGGACACCGCGCGGGCGGCGGCGCGCTTCGGGGTTCGTACCGTGGTGGGCTTCACCGGATCGTCGATCTGGCACACCGTCGCGATGTTCCCGCCGGTGCCCGCCTCGATGATCGAGCGCGGGTACGCCGACTTCGCCGACCGCTGGAACCCGATTCTCGACGTCTTCGACGAGGTCGGCGTCCGGTTCGCGCACGAGGTGCACCCCAGCGAGATCGCCTACGACTACTGGACCACCCGGCGCACGCTCGAGGCGATCGGCAACCGGCCGGCGTTCGGCCTCAACTGGGATCCGTCGCACTTCGTCTGGCAGGACCTCGACCCGGTCGGGTTCATCCTCGAGTTCGCCGACCGGATCTACCACGTGGACTGCAAGGACGCGAAGGTGCGCACCGGCGACGGGCGGCGCGGCCGGCTCAGCTCCCACCTGCCCTGGGCGGACCTGCGGCGCGGCTGGGACTTCGTGTCGACCGGGCACGGCGACGTGCCGTGGGAGGACTGCTTCCGAGCCTTGAACAGCATCGGGTACGAGGGGCCGCTCAGCATCGAGTGGGAGGACGCCGGGATGGACCGTCTCGTGGGTGCGCCGGAAGCCCTCAAGTTCGTGCGGGGGCTGGCGTTCGACACGCCGTCGGCCGCCTTCGACGCCGCCTTCTCGTCGTCGTCCTGACCCTCTTCATGCCGTAGGGCCGTCCCGCAGTCGGTGCGGGACGGCCCTACGGCAAAACCGGCTCAGTACGTGGTGCCGGTGCTGGTGCTGCCCTTCGACCCGGCGAGCGAGTCACTGGGGGCCAGCAGCTCGTCCGTGGAGTCGGAGCTCGTGGTGCTGCCGGTCGTGCCCGTGGTGCTCAGCTTCTCTCCGAGCTTGGACGACTGGATCTTGTCCTTGCCCTCGGAGTAGAGCTTGTTGGCCTGCGCCTGGGCGACCCCGGCCGCCTCCTGAACCGTCGGGTTCTCCCAGATCTTCTGGGC
Source organism: Actinoplanes sp. NPDC023714 (assembly GCF_040639855.1). Classification (NCBI taxonomy): domain Bacteria; kingdom Bacillati; phylum Actinomycetota; class Actinomycetes; order Micromonosporales; family Micromonosporaceae; genus Actinoplanes; species Actinoplanes sp. NPDC023714. The sequence continues at coordinate 91,806 of NZ_JBFAAR010000014.1, read as the reverse complement.
GTTGGCCCGGATCTCCTCGTACTTCTCCCGGCCGGCACGGCTGCCCAGGACGAAGCCCGCCGCGAGACCGGTGAGGAACATCAGCTTTCCGCGCATGGTGGCGGCTCCTTCCGTTCATGACGCGCGTGCGTCTTGGAGGGGTGCATACCCATCCTGTCGGGCCGATACTCCCCTTCACCGGGTTTCCCCGATGTCGCCCTCCAGGGGTGGGTATCCCCGTTGCTGAGGACCCGGGATGGTCATGTAGTCTGTTCTCCGTCGCCAGGGAAACCGGGCGGCGCGGAACAGAGCAATCCCCGATAGCTCAATTGGCAGAGCAGCCGGCTGTTAACCGGCAGGTTATTGGTTCGAGTCCAATTCGGGGAGCCACCTCCGGACCCCAGGCCTGATGGCCTGGGGTTTTCTGCTGTTCGACTCTGTATAGTCCGGCGGCCCGCCCGGCCCCCGCCCGGTGACGCGTATCTGACACTCGTACGCTCGCCCGCTTTTGATCTTGATGGTGTTTTCCTTTCGCCTCCTCGGCCCCTCATGCCCGGTTACGCTGAGTTCCGCGTTGAATGCAGCCAGTGAGGTGGTTATGTCGCAGCCGGTTGAGGTGGACGTCGTCATCGTCGGCGGCGGGCTCGCCGGACTGTCGGCCGCCCGCCGGCTCGACCGTGCCGGAGTGGAATGGCTCCTCGTGGAGGCCTCCGACCGGATCGGCGGACGCGTCGCCACCGACGTGATCGACGGCTGGCACCTGGACCGCGGCTTCCAGACGATCAACACGTCCTACCCCCGGCTCGCCGCCCTCGTCGACGTCGACGCGCTCGACATGCGCTACTTCACCTCCGGGGTCCTGGTCCGCCGCGGCAACGCGCTGCACCGCCTCGAGAACCCGCTGCGCGAACCGCTCGGCACCCCGAAGACGCTGCTCTCCGGCGTCGGCTCACTCGGCGACCGGCTGAAGTTCGCGGCCCTCGCCACCCGATGCGCCACCACACCCGTCGACAAACTCCTCGACATGCCGGAGACCACCACCCAGGAGATGCTGCGCAGGGCCGGCATCTCGCACCGGATGATCGAAGAGGTGCTGCGGCCGTTCTTCTCCGGCGTCTTCGGCGACCGGGCCCTCGACACCTCGAACCACGTCGCCGCCATGACACTGCGCTCCTTCACCCGCGGGCGGATCGGCGTGCCCTCCGCCGGGATGGCCGCCCTGCCGGCCGCGATCGCCGGGCCGCTGCCGTTCCCGCAACTCCTGATCGGGGCGCGCACCCTCTCCATCGGGCCCGGCATGGTCGTCACCGAAGGCGGCGAGATCCGGTGTCGAGCCGTGATCGTAGCCACTGACGCTCTGCATGCCTCCGAGCTGCTTCCTTCTTTGCTGGCGCGCCCCGACACCCATGGCCTCACCACGTTCTACTTCGGCGCCCCGCGAGCCCCCATCGACGAGCCGATCCTGCTCCTCGACGGCGACCGCCGGGAGATCGTCGCCAGCACCGTGGTGATGAGCAACGCCGCACCGGAATACGCCCCCGGCGGCATGAGCCTCATCGCCGCCAACGTCGTCGGCGTCTCCGCACCCTCCAGCGCCTCCGAGACCGTCATCCGGGTCGAGCTGTCCCGCATCTACGGCACCCCCACCGACGACTGGGAACTCCTCGAAGTGATCGCCATCCCGCACGCCCTCCCCGCCGCCCCGGTGCCGCAGACCCGCCTCCGCAAACCCGTAGCCCTCGGCGACGGCCTCTTCGTAGCGGGTGATCATCGCGACAGTCCGTCCACGCAGGGCGCCCTCGCCAGCGGCTGGCGGGCGGCCGGCGCGGTCCTGTCCTCACTGGGGGCGCGAGTCACGTCATGAGCGACTTCAATCCGGAGAATTACGCCGAATTCACCACGCAGGACGGCCCTCAGGAGCCGAGCGTGGGCGACGACGATCTACCGGCGATCGAGGACCTACAGCCCCCGGACATGGTCGTCGACCCGTCCCGGCAGATAGTCCTCCTGCCGAAATCCCTGGTGCAGTGATAGATCGCCTAGCTGTGGGCGTGGCGCACGGGATAGGATCGCCGCCGGTACGGGGCGGTAGCTCAGTGGGTTAGAGCAGGGGACTCATAATCCCTCGGTCGCGGGTTCGAGTCCCGCCCGCCCCACCAGTTGTGGCATTGCGCGAACCGCGCCGCCGGGCGCGGTCTGCTGGCTGGGCACCCGGAAGATCGGGATGACCTTGTCGTTTTCGGTTATCCGGATCTCCGCGATCAATTGTTCCACAGTGGACTTGCGTTCTGCCGAGGTGCCCTCGGCGATGATGCGGGCCAGGTGTTCGCGGATGTACTCGATCGTCGCGGGCGAGGGTGCGGTGGGTTCGTCCTCGATGGCGGTGTGCTTGCGGTTCTGCTCCTGTCCCTGGGTAGCAATGCATTCGGACCAGGCATCTACCCGGTCCTCGTCGGCTTGCTCATCTTCTTCGTCCTCTTCCAAGCGCCGGCCTACTGCGGGGCGATCAACCGACGTCGTGGTGCGGAGGTGGAGTTCTGTCGGAACAACTCCGCTGGTCTGCTCCTGGGCTGTCGTCTTCGCCAGCACATCGAGCGCGGCCCGAGGATCCTCCTCGCCGTCATGACGGCTCTCGTGATGATCTGCCCCGCCGGCTGCGTCGGCGGGGCGATCCAGGTGGAGATCCTCCAGCGCTGACAACGGCACTGACGACGGCGAGGTTGCCTGCCCGGATGCCCACCTGCGCGTGGGGCGCTGCGACGCGCCGTGAAGATGTCAGCCGCGGCGCTGCGGCGAGACCGGCCTCGCCCGTCTCTATCGGGTGCCATGGGTGCAACCCACACACCGATCAGCCCAGAACGTTCGGCGGTCAGCACCCTGTCGCCTGCTATCCATGGGAGTACAGTTTTATGTACGTCCCATGGAGGTGGAGATGCGAACGGTGAACTTCACTCAGCTGCGACAGAACCTTGCCGCGGAGCTCGACAGCGTGGTCGACGATGCCGAGGAGCTGGTAGTGACCCGCTCCGGGCACGAACCCGTCGTTATCGTGCCGCTGGCCGAGTATGAGTCGATGAAAGAGACCGAGTACCTGCTCCGTAGCCCCAGCAACGCTGAAGCTCTGCGCCGATCGATGGCCGAGCTGGACCGAGGCGAGGGCCATGAGCGGGCGCTCATCGACCCGGCCGTGGCGCAGGATGTGGCGTGAGGCTGATCTTTTCCGCGACAGCTTGGTCGCAGTACCTCAGTCACACGGACCGCAAGCTGATCAAGCGAATCAACGACCTGATCGCGGACGTCATGCGCAACGGCTACGAAGGCATCGGTAAACCCGAACCGCTTCGTGGAGAGTTGTCCGGCCTCTGGTCGCGGCGGATTGACCGTGAGCACCGGCTCGTTTATCGGATCAAGGATGGCGACGTCGAGATCGTCGCCTGCAAATACCACTACGGCGACAGGTGAATCCGGCCGGAGCCTGGTCGAGACGTCGTCTCGCGACAACTTCTCCTAGCGCAGCCCGGCGAGCCGAGGGTCACGGGGCTAACTCTTGACCGTCTTCCGTGCCGGCGGTTATGACACGGATCAGGCGGCTGTCGCGTCGTCACGCCGACGGAAGCGTTGCCTCCCGACCGGCCCGTGAGCTGGTCAAGCGTCCCTCCAGCGGGTTGCCGGTGACGGCCCAGTGGTTCGCATGGTGCAACGTCCGGCCCACCATATCTGCCTGGGGGCGACCCCCAGACCCCACGTTGCGGTGGTTGCGCGGGGTGGGTCGGCGTTAGCGGTCGTCGGCTGCTGGTGCAGAGCTGGAGGCGGTTCTCTATCCTGCGCGGGTGTCTTCGCTCAGTGATACCGAGATCGATGCCTTGGTCGCCGAGGCGGTCGTAGTTCCGGTGGTGGTCCGGAAGGTGGATCTGCGTTCGTCGGGGATCGAGGCGTACCAGTGGTGGGCGGTGGGCCGGTGAGCGAGTACCAGTACTACGAGTTCGTAGCGCTCGACCAGGCGTTGACGGCGAAGCAGCAGGGCGAGTTGCGGGCGGTGTCGTCTCGGGGCCGGATCACGTCGTCGGGTTTCGTCAACGACTACCAGTGGGGCGACCTCAAGGCTGACCCGGCCAAGTGGATGGAGCGGTACTTCGACGCGCATCTGTATCTGGCGAACTGGGGCACGCGGCGGATCATGCTGCGGCTGCCCCGAGCGTCGCTGGCACCGGAGACGGCGACGCGGTTCTGTGCCGGTGAGTCGGCTACCTCCTGGGCGACCCGTACACATGTGGTCATCGATCTTCGTAGTGAGGACGAGGACGGCGACGAGGACTGGTGGGACGAGGAGGGACGGCTTGCGGCGATCGTGCCGGTCCGCACGGAACTGGCCGGCGGTGATCGGCGGCTGCTGTATCTGGCCTGGCTGTTGTGCGTGCAGAACCGGGAACTGGACGATGACGAGCCGGAGCCTCCGGTCCCGGCCGGATTGGCCACACTGAGCGGACCGTTGCGGGCATTGGCCGACTTCCTTCGCCTGGACCCTGATCTGCTGAACGCGGCGGCAGCGGCGAGCCAGCCGTTGACCGAGAAGGAGCCTTCCGCCGCCGCGCTACGCCTCTGGGTGAAGGCCCTGCCGATGGCGGACAAGGACGAGATGTTGGTGCGGGTGCTGCGTGGCGATGCCGGGTTGCTGCGGTCGGAGTTGCTGCGGCGGTTCCACGGTGCGACAGAGGAGTCGTCTGCCGTGGAAGGACGGACCGCCGGGGGCCTGCTCGCCGCCGCCGAGGAACGCTGCGCTGCACGGCAACAGCAAGAGCGGGAGCGTGAGGCGGCCGAGCGAAAGCGTCGTGAGGAAGCGGCCGCCGAGGCCCGCGAACAACGTCTGGACAAGATGGCACGGAACCCGGTCCGCACGTGGAACGAGGTGGACGAGTTGATCGCAACGAAACGCCCGAAGGACTACGACTTGGCGGTGATCCTGCTTTTGGATCTTCAGGCGCTGGCGGTACGGGAGGGCGAGATCTTCGCGTTCGCGGAGCAGATGATGCGGCTGCGGGAGCGGCATGCGCGCAAGCCGAGCTTGATCGACCGTTTTGACCGAGCCCGGCTTGACTGAGTCGGCTGTCGGGCTCGCGGCGACCGGCGTGTGAAGATTGGCCGGTGGTGTCCGTTGACGCGGTGACAGAGGACGAGGTCGCTCGGCTGCGTCGTGAGCTGGAGCGGTTACGGACGGAGAACCAGCGGCTGTCGCGTCTGCTGGATCTGCGGGGCCAGGACACCGCTCCTGCCCCGGAGCAACTCGCCGCGACGGCCACGCCAGGACCGGTCACGATGGCGTCGCCGGTGCGGGAGAAGCTCGCGTTCTACGCCAACCTGTTCCAGGCGCGGCGGGATGCTTATGCGAAGCGGTGGGAGAACAACCGGCTCGGTACGGCGGGCTGGTCTCCCGCGGTGGCGGGCGGCTGGCGCAAGGGGATGGACCGGCGCACGGCTGCCTATCTGCCGCTCACCGAGGAGGTGGTTGCCGCCCATTTGGTCGGCGACGTGTTTGTGGGCCTGTATCCGCTGCTCACCGACAACACCTGCCAATTCCTGGCCGCGGACTTCGACGGCAGCACCGCGATGCTCGATGCGCTGGCATATTGCAAAGCCGCCCGAGCCAGCGGCACCCCGGCGGCCCTGGAGATCTCCCAGTCGGGACGCGGGGCGCACGCCTGGATCTTCTTCACCCACCCGATTCCAGCTGCCACGGCCCGGGCAATCGGGACGGTCCTCCTGCACGAGGCCATGGTGCTGCGCGGCTCGATGGATCTGCGCTCGTACGACCGCCTGTTCCCGAACCAGGACGTCCTGCCTGACGGAGGTCTTGGGAACCTGATCGCGGCCCCGCTGCAGGGCCGGCGCCGCAAGGACGGTCTCACGCTCTTCCTCGACCTTGCGACCCTGGAACCATACGAGGACCAGTGGGCTTTCCTGTCGGTCCTCGACCGGCTCAGCCCCGGCGACGCGGAAAGAATCGCCCGCCGTGCCAAACAGGCCGTTGTGGGCGCCGGTGTGGCGAAGATGAGCAGGTCGGATGCAACGAGGGTCCACCCGCCATTGCCGATGACGGTGCAGGCAGACCTCGCGGCTGGCCTGAGTATCGACATCTCGCAACTGCCGGCGGCCGCGCTGGCCACGTTCAAGCATGCGGCCTCACTGTCCAATCCGAAGTTCTACGAGTTGCAGCGGCTCCGCAAGTCGACCTGGGACACGCCACGATTTCTTCGTGGGTACGACATCACGCTGGACGGTCGCCTGGTCCTGCCGCGCGGGTTGCGGCACGCCGTCGGGCGAATCGTCGAGGATGCCGGATCCCGGTTGGTGATCACGGATACGCGGGATGCCGGCCGTGAGATCGAGGTTGTTTTCACCGCCGAGTTGACCACCAGGCAAAGCGCCGGGGTGGGTGCGATGCTCGCCCACGACGACGGCATGCTGGTGGCGCCACCGGGCTCCGGCAAGACCGTCATGGCCTGCGCGATGATCGCGGAGCGTGCCACCTCGACCCTGATCCTCGTCGATCGCAAAGCGCTGGCCGAACAGTGGCGATCGCGCATCGAGCAGTTCCTCGGCGTACGACCGGGTCAGATCGGTGGCGGCCGGCGCAAGCTCACCGGTGTGGTGGATGTCGCGATGCTGCCCTCGCTGGCTCGGCATGTCGACGTCGTGGACCTCACCGCCGGGTACGGGCACGTGATCGTCGACGAATGTCACCACCTTGCTGCGGCCGCGTACGACCATGCGGTCAAGCGGATCGGTGCGCAGTTCTGGCTCGGGCTCACCGCGACGCCGTCCCGCCGTGACGGCCTGGGCGAACTCGTGACCTGGCAGCTCGGCCCTGTCCGGCACACCGTGACCGACGAGGACCCGGATACGCTCGCCGCCGTCTGGCAGGAGGAGGTCGGTCCGCGCCGCCTGTTGTTCGTGCACGAGACCCAGTTCCGGGCTGATGAGCAGGACCTGGCGTCACCGGGCGCACTGGCGGCCGTACACCGATCCCTCATCGGGGATGAAACACGAAACACCCAGATCGTCGACGACGTCGCGGCAGCACTCGCCAAAGGGCGCAACTGTCTCGTGCTGACCCGCCGCGTCGCCCACGTCGAAACGCTGGCTTCGCTCCTCGCGGATCGCGGACACCAAGCACTCCGGTTACAGGGCGGCATGACCGTTGCGGATCGGCGTGCGGCTGTCGACCGGCTCGCCGAGGCGAAGGCCGGCGACGGGATCCTGGTCATCGGCACCACGCCGTTCATCGGCGAAGGGTTCGACGCACCCGCACTCGACACCCTGTTCCTGGCCGGGCCGATCTCCTTCGACGGTCTTCTGGTCCAGTGCGCAGGCAGGGTCATCCGCGCGGCGCCTGGAAAGGACGTCGCGGAGGTGCACGACTACCACGACCCGGCGACGCCGATCGTTGCCGTTTCACTGCAGCGCCGTATGCCCGGCTATCGAGCGCTGGGTTTCGCCAAGTCGTAGCGGCTTTCGGATTTTTCGAATAGCGTGCTCTACCCGGCTTACCTGTGCGACACGTTGCTTCGCCTCGCCGAAGCCTCCGCGTACCGGCCGCTCTGGTCGGCCGACGTCTTCGCCGAACTGCGTCGCAACCTCATCGGCCGCGGGTTGCCACCGGATCGGGTCGATCGGCGGCTCGGCAGGATGAGCCGGTCATTTCCCGACGCCTTGGTCACCGATCTCTGATCGTCGACGACGTTGCGTTGGTCTTCGCCAAGGAGCGTGACTGACGTTCTGGACGCGCTCCTTGCCGGACGGGTCCTGGGTGGGCCGCATTCCTTGGACGGCCCGCTGATCCACTGCGCCGGCCGGGTGCTGCCGTGCGCCGGGCTTCGTTGAGTTCATTGCCGCAGCGTGGGCAGGTGATCAGGCCTGTCAGGTGGTGGTCGGAGTCGCTCATGGTGCGCTGCTTGTGGGTGTCGGTCCGGGTCTCGCCAGCAGGGCGCGGAGGCGGCGCTGGGCTTCGCCGAGCCGTAGCGGAGACGCAGCTTCTATCTGACGGAGTCGTCTGAGAGCCGTCCACGCTCGCGGACATCCCGCGAGCTGGGTGCTCCCGCTATGAGGCGACGCGATCGCGGATGCTGTCGAGCACCGCCTCCGCCGCCCAGGCAGCGGCGTCGGCGATGTCTCGGCGGTCCATACCGAACTCGCGGTGGAACGTCACCCAGGTTCCGGCGGAGTCGAGGTGCGACAGCGCCGCGATGATCGCCCGGCGCTCCGCCTTGTCGAGGGACGGCACCTCGGCGTCCAGCAGGCGTTCGAGGTGCGCCCGGCCGGGCGAGGGCGCCGCACCGCTCACGCCGCGCATCGCGGTCTCGGCGACGACGTGCGCGAGCTCCGGGCGTGCGTCGTACCGTTGCATCGCGTCCCTGATCGCGAGGGGGATGTCGAAGATCGAGTGCGACTCCTCGCGGACGAACAGCGTCGCCTCGATCCAGGCCGCCGTCGCCAGCAGCAGATCGACGCGGGTGGGATAGTTGCGGAACACCGTGCGCTCGGCGATGCCGGCCCGGCGCGCGATCACCCGGTACGACACGTCGTCGCTGCCGAGCTCCTCGATCAGTTCGGCGTAGGCGGCGAGGATCGCCGCTTGTGTGCCGCTCAGCGCCGGGACCGCCGCCGGCTCGGTCACGGCTTCGCCCACGTCGCGTCCGGCAGCCTGGCGAGCACGGTGCCCACCGCCCGGTCGAACGCGTCGCAGATCTCGTCGGCGTCCAGGTCGAAGCTGGCGCGCAGTCGCGCCCAGAACATCGACGACGAGAAGTAGCGCAGCGACGCCGCGACCCGCTGCCGGTCCCGCCGGTTGAGTGTCGGCGCCGCCACCTCGAGCATCGCGTCGATCGCTCGCGTGATGTAGGCGGGCTCGGTGTCGATCGTCGGTGAGATCGCGGACGCCCGCGCGCCGACGTACGCATAGGCCGGTAGCGCGTCGAAGGCGTGGAAGCGCTCGTGCGCGGCGGCGCAGAAATCGGAGACGGTCACGAACGGCGGCAGCGGGAAGCTGGTCTGCTCGATCCAGTTCGAGAGGGCGGCGAGCAGGTGCGCGCGCGTGGGGTACTGGCGGTAGATCGTACGCTCCGAGATGCCGACCTCGTCGGCGAGGGCACGGTAGGAGATGTCGTCGAACGTGCACTCACGCAGCAGCACCGCAGCGCTCGCGAGAATCGCGGTCGCGGTGCCGACCGGCTCCTCCATCACGTCTCTCCCCGTCGTTGGGATGCCCTGCGGGTGGCTGCTCGGCGTAGGGGCCCGGCGACTTCCGGGGGGAGCACGTAGTGATCGGAATCGTCGAGCGTGAGCGCCAGCGACGAGACGTACTGCACTTCGCCGTGCGGTCCCCGTTCAGCCGAGGCCAGCATATCCGGCCGCTCGAAGGTGTACCCGGTGACATGACAGCGGAGCCGCTCACCCGAGGGGTTGCCGTTGTCGTCGAACCGGGGGGAGTCGATCCCGTCGGAGCGACGGCGCAGGTAGTAGCGGCCGCGTGTGGCAAGTGCCACGGCCGGCGTGGCCACGACCGCGACGCCGATCGCGATGAGCACCGAGAACGGCTTGACCGCGGCGCCGAACACCCCGGCGAACGCGAGCAGCGACAGCACCGAGGCGAGCCCCACCGAGACGGGCCCGACAGGGTTCCAGTCGTGCAGCATGCCGCGGCGGAACTCGGGGAAACGCGGCGAGATACGCAGCACCCACTTGTTGATCGCGATATCGGTGGCAATCGTCACGAGCCATGCCATGACGACGTTCGCGTAGAGGCTCAGCACGAAGGAGATGAGGGTGAAGACGTCCAGCATCATGAGCACGTAGGCGATCACGAGGTTGAACAGCACGAAGATCGTGCGACCCGGGTAGTGCTTCGCCACCCGGGTGAAGACGTTCGACCACGCGAGCGAGCCCGAGTACGCGTTCGTCACGTTGATCTTCACCTGCGCGACCACGATGAGCACCAGGGCGAGGACGATCGCGAGCCAGTCGGGCAGGAGAGTCTGATACATCACGACGAACTGCTTGGCCGGTTCGGTCGCCTCGTGCCCGAGAGTGGGTTCGACCTTCACCAGCAGGTAGACGGCGAGGAACACCCCGATCACCTGCTTGGTGCCGCTGAAGACGATCCAGCCCGGGCCGGCGAACGCGAACGACGCCCACCACGAGCGGGTGTTCGACGGCGTTCGCGGCGGCATGGCGCGGAGATAGTCGATCTGCTCCGCGAGTTGTGGGGTGAGTGCGAAGCACACGGCCGCGCTCGAGATCACGGCGCCGAAGCTGATCGAACCGTCGGATTCGCCGGTGAACGACGTGAAGGCGCGAACCGCCTCGGGGTCGGAGACGACGATCCACAGCAGCGGCAGCAGGGCGAGGGCGAGCCACAGGGGCGTGGTCCAGAACTGCAGGCGCTCCAGCGCACGCATGCCGTAGATGACGATCGGGATCACGACGACCGTCGAGATGAGATAGCCGAGCCACAGCGGCATCCCCGTCGCCAGCTGGAGGCCTTGCGCCATGATGGCGCCTTCCAGGGCGAAGAAGATGCAGGTGAAGCCCGCGAAGATCACCGTCGTGATGATGGAGCCGTAGTAGCCGAATCCCGCGCCGCGGGCGATGAGATCGAGGTCGAGGTTGTAGCGGGCGCCGTAGTAGGCGACGGGCACACCCACGATGAGAATGATGACCGACGCGAACACGATGCCGAGCACGGCGTTGGAGGTGCCGTGGTCGATGCCGATGCTCGCGCCGATCGAGAAGTCGGCGAGGAATGCGATGGATCCGAGCGCGGTCGCGCCGACGGAGGCTGCGCTCCAGCGCCGGAAGGTCCGCGGGACATATCGGAAGGCGTAGTCCTCTAGGCTGTCCTCTGCGGCCGCGCGCGCGTTGTCCGTCGACACAGTGGCATCCCCTAAGGCACCTTGCGTGGGGGCATCCTCCCTATCCGGTGTTACGACGGCATTGCGGACGTGGGTCATGACGGCTCAGATCGCCATGGCGGCTCGCACCGTGGACGTGGCTGCCATGCCACCCACCCCGGTCTGCGTGACGAAGCCCGAGGCGAGCACGACATAACGCTCGGCGGCCTCGAGGGCGAAGCCGATGTGCTGCTCGACGAGCAGCACATCGATGCCCTCCTCGGCGAGCTGCACGATGGTCTGCTCGATCTCGGCGACGATCGTGGGCTGGATGCCCTCGGTGGGCTCGTCGAGGATGAGCAGCTTCGGCTGGGTGATGAGGGCGCGGGCGATCGCGAGCTGCTGGCGCTGCCCGCCGGAGAGCAGGCCGGCCTTACGGGCGGCGAACTGTTCCAGAGCGGGGAAGCGAGCCATCTGTGCTTCGATGAGCGCCTTGCCGTTCCGGCGCCCGTCGGCGACGAGCTGCAGGTTCTCCAACGTCGTGAGCTGGCCGAACGATTGCTGGCCCTGGGGCACGTACGCCATGCCGCGAGCGACGCGCTGGTTCGGGGCGAGCGAGGTGACGTCCTCGCCGTCGAACACCACGCGGCCCCTCGTCGGCTTGATGAGGCCGATCGCGAGGCGCAGCAGGGTGGTCTTGCCGGCGCCGTTGTGGCCGAGCACCGCCACCACCTTGCCGGCCGGCACCGTCACACCGTGCAGCACCCGCGTGCGACCGTAACCGGCCTCGATGTCGGTGAGCTCCAGCATGTCAGTCCTCCGTCAGCTTGTGTGTCACGGCCACCGGCTCGGGCACGGCCGACATGGCGGCCGTGGTGGCGGCGCCCGCGGTGCCGAGGTAGACCTCCTGCACCCTGGGATCGGCCTGAACCTCGGCCACCGCGCCCTGGGAGAGCACCTTGCCCTGGTGCAGCACCGTCACCCGGGTGGCGAAACGGCGCATGAAGTCCATGTCGTGCTCGACCACGACCACGATCCGCTTCGCCGCGATGCGCTGCAGAAGCTCACCGGTCGCGGTGCGCTCGTCCTGGCTCATGCCGGCGACGGGCTCGTCGAGCAGCAGCACCTTCGCGTCCTGCACGAGCAGCATCGCGATCTCCAGCCACTGCTTCTGCCCGTGCGACAGGATGCCGGCCGGGGTGGCGAGCTCGCCGCCGAGCCCGGTCTCCTCCAGCGCCCGCTCGATCGACGGGTCGACGCCCCGCCGGGCCCGCAGCAGCGCGAACGAAGAGCGGTGGCGCCCGGCGGCGATGTCGAGGTTCTGCAGCACGGTGAGCTCGTCGAAGACGCTCGCGGTCTGGAACGTGCGGCCGACCCCGAGCCGGACGATCTTGTGCACCTGCTTGCCGAGCAGTTCCTTCTCGCCGAGCCTCGCCGATCCGGTGCCCTTGACCAGCCCGGTGATGGCGTCGATGCAGGTCGTCTTGCCGGCGCCGTTCGGGCCGATGAGGAACCGGACCTCGCCGGGGTGCGCGTCGAAGGAGACGCCGCCGACCGCGACGAAGCCCGAGAACTCCACGCGGAGATCGGTGACGACGAGCGAAGCGTCGGTCATGACCGCACCTCTTCGAGTTCTGCGGCGGCGATCGCCGGCGGGGTGGGCAGTTCGTCCGGCTTCCGGCGAGCAGTGGCGAACCGGGCGGGCAGCGACGACAGCCCGTTCGGCAGGAAGAGGACGACGACGATGAACATCAGGCCGAGGATGTAGGTCCAGCCCTCGGGCCAGGTCGAGCCGAGGCTCGACTGCCCCCATCCGACCGCCATCGCGCCGAGCGCGGGGCCGAAGAGTGACGCGCGACCGCCGAAGGCGACCCCCGCGATCATCAGGATCGAGGCGGCGGCGCCGATCTCGGCGGGAGTGATGATGCCGACGATGGGCACGAACAGCGCGCCACCGACGCTCGCCATCAGCGCGGAGACGACGAAGGCGACGAGCTTGACGTTGGCCGGGTCGTACCCGAGGAATCGCACACGCTCCTCGGCGTCCCGAGTGGCGACGAGCAGCTCACCGAAGCGGCTGCGGTAGAGCTGCCACACCGCGAGCAGGCACACGATGAGCAGCGCGGCCGCGATGAGGTACACCATGACCTTGTTCGCCGGGTCGTTCAGCACGAAGCCGAAGAAGTACTTGAAGTCGCTGAGCCCGGTGTCGCCGCCGGTCTCGCGGATCGTGGAACTGATCAGAACGGCCAGCGCGACGGCGAGCGCCTGCGTCAGGATCGCGAAGTACGCGCCCTTCACACGGCGCTTGAACAGGGCGTACCCGAGGGCGCCGGCCACGATCACGGGAAGCAGCACGATCGCCAGCAGGGTGACCGTCCCGCTGCGGAACGGCTCCCAGAACGCCGGGAGCGGCGCGAGCGGGTCGTAGAGCACCATGAACCCGGGAACCCGGTCACCGGCGGTCTCCAGCGTGAGGTGCATGGCCATCGAGTAGGCGCCGAGGGCGAAGAACACCCCCTGTCCCATCACGAGCATCCCGCCCCGGCCCCACGCCAGGCCGATGCCGACGGCGGCGATGGCCCAGCAGCAGTACTTGCCGAGATTGTTGAGCCAGTGATCGGTGAGCATGAGGGGCGCCACCGCGAGGAGCAGGACGGCGAACAGCCCGATACCGCTGAGGGAAAGCCATGACTTCGACTTGGTCATGCCAGACTCCTGGTTCGCACCGTGAACAGGCCCTGCGGGCGCAGCTGCAGGAAGACGATCACGAGGATGAAGGCGAGCACCTGCGCCAGGCTGCCGGTCGTCCAGTAGGCGAAGTACGCGAGGGCGACACCCACCGCCCACGCGGCGACGATCGTGCCCTTGAGCTGGCCGATGCCACCGGCCGCGACGACGAGGAAGGCCGGGATGATGTACTGCGCGCCCATCTGGGAGTTCGTGCCGCCGATGAGCGACGCGGCCACGCCCGCGACTCCGGCCAGGCCCGACCCGACGAAGAAGGTGAGGCGGTCGACGGTGCGGGTGGAGATCCCCGCGGTCTCGGCGAGGTCCCGGTTGTGCACGGTCGCCCGGATGCGGCGGCCGAACGAGGTGTATTTGAGCCAGGACGCCAGCAGGGCGACGCAGACGGTCGCGAGCAGGATGGTGAACAGCTGCCGCAGCGGCCAGTGGTAACCGAGGACGGTCAGCTGCCCGTCGAGCCAGGAGGGCTTCTCCACCGGCACACCCTGGGACGGGAAGATCTGCAGCGCTGCCTGTTGCAGGATCAGGCTGACGCCGACCGTCACGAGCAGGGTGTCGAGGGGCCTGCGGTACATCCATTGGATGATGGTGACCTCCAGCAGGAGGCCGAAGAGGCCGGCGACGACGAACGCGACCGGCAGCGCGACCGGGATCGACAGGTTGCTCGCGTCGATCACCTGCTGGACGAGGTAGGCGGCGAAGGCGCCCAGCATGAGGAACTCGCCGTGGGCCATGTTGATCACGCCCATCTGGCCGAAGGTGAGCGAGAGGCCCAGCGCGGCGAGTAGGAGCAGCGCACCCTGTGCGCTGCCGTTAAGCAGTGGGGCGATCAGTGCGTCCACGTGCTCTCTCCCTGTAGCGGGTTGATGTTGTCCGAGTGCGGGGTCGCGTGCCGCGGGCGGCACACGACCCCACCGGGCGCTCAGCCCGCTGCGTCCACCAGCTGCGTACGGATGTCGGCCGGGAACCAGTCGTAGCCCTCGAGGTACGGGTCCGGCTCGATGAACTTGTCGGAGGCCCAGACGACGTCGAACTGGTTGTCCTTGTTGATCTGGCCGATGTGGCCCGGCTTCGAGATGTGGTGGTTGTCGCCGTCGAGCGTGACCGTGCCCTCCGGCGCGTCGAACGTGATCTTGTTCGACTTCGCCGCGGCGTTCACCTTGTCCACGTCGAACGAGCCGGCCGCCTCGACGAGCGCCTTGTAGATGTACATCGAGATGTAGGCGGCCTCCATCGGGTCGGAGGTGACGCCGCTGCTGTTGGGGTAGGCCTTCCAGCTCTCGATGAACTTCGGGTTCGTCGGGGTGTCGAGCGACTGGAAGTAGTTCCAGGACGCGTAGTTGCCGGTGACCTCGTGGCCCATCGCCGGCGCCTCCTCCTCGGCGATCGACACCGAGATGATCGGCGTCGTTGCGGGGGTGAGGCCGGCGTCGTAGTACGCCTTGACGAAGCCGACGTTCGACGAGCCGTTGATGGTGTTGAAGATGAAGTCGGGCTTGGCCGCCACGATCTTCGCCACCTGGCTGGTCCAGTCGTCCTTGTCGAGCGGCACGTACTCCTCGCCGACGATCTCGATGCCGAGCTTGGCCGCGTACAGCTTGATGATCGCGTTCGCGGTCCGCGGGAAGACGTAGTCGCTGCCGGCGAGGAACAGCTTCTTCACACCCTTGGAGGCGAGGAAGTCCATCGCCGGGATGATCTGCTGGTTGGTGGTCGCGCCGGTGTAGTAGATGTTCGGCGACGACTCGAGGCCTTCGTACTGCACCGGGTAGAAGAAGAGCCCGTTGAGCTTCTCGACGACCGGCTTGACGGCCTTACGGGAGGACGAGGTCCAGCCGCCGAAGATCGCGGCCACGCAGTCCTGAGTGAGCAGCTTCTCGGTCTTCTCCGCGAAGGTCGGCCAGTCGGTGGCGCCGTCCTCCTGGACGTATTCGATCTTCTTGCCGAGAATGCCGCCGCTGGCGTTGATCTCGTCGGCGGCCATGTGCAGCACATTGGAGACGGTCTTCTCGGAGATCGCCATGCCGCCGGTGAGGGAATTGAGGAAGCCGAGCTTGACGGTGTCTCCGGATGTGTCGACGCAGCTGGCCGCCGGTGACGACCCGGCGCCGGCCGTGTCGTCACCGGCCCGGGCGCCACAGCCGGCGAGCACGACAGCCATGGCAGTACCGAGGGCGCCCGTCGCCATGAGCGCGCGCATCCGCTTGCTGGAGTTGGACATATGTGAGAACTCCGTTCCTGGTGAAGGGGGTGATCGTGCGGATGAAATGTTCAGGGCGAGCCGCCGTTGTCCCGGACTCCCACCCGGTGCCGTCGGTTGTCGCTAGTGAGAGCAGACTGACCGTGAGTCATTGCTCTGACATTTCTCCGATGTTCCAACTCTGTAGCCACGGCATCGATCGAGTGGCATGTTCCCTGGAAAGACGCGAAAACCCGCGGACCCGCGATGTCAGGGTTCTGCCATCCCCGATGAAGATGCGACGCGTATGGCACGGTCTTGACATCGCGCGAGCGGGTGAAGCCGGCTCGGTCCCGGCCGCGAGGCGCGATGGCGAGAGCGTGCGCCGCGCGGGGTCCTCGGTCGGCCTCCGCAGGCGATCAGACGGGCGTGCTGGGCGGCCGTCGCGATGGTCAGACGGCATCCGATTTGCGGCATTGTCGCCAGGGTGTACGCGGAGGCCGAGGTCTTGGCGCGCTTGTACAGGCGGATCCGCTCGACGTGGCCGTCGCTTGTCTTCGCGACGGCGGTAGGACCGCTCGTGTTGCGGCTTCGGCGTCGAGGGCGTCGGTCCTGCCGCGGCGCCGCCGGGGCGCCCGTCGCCGGCCCCGGACCGGCTGGGCCGGCGGCAACGGCGCCGGCCCAGCCCATCGCTGGTTCGTCAGGCGCCGGGCGCTCGGATCACTCGCGGGGCGTTCGCGGGGCCGAAGGTCAGCGACCCCACCGGCGCGGCGGCAGCGGGCTGGGGAGGTCCCAGCACGGCCAGGGCCTCGACCCAGTAGCGGACCATCGCCCGGCTGGTGCTCTCCTCCCGGGAGACTCCCGCGTCGAGCCGGCGGCGGGCGGCCTGCGGATCGGAGAGGGCGAGGTCGGCGGCGAAGAGGTCGCCCCAGATCGCGGGCCTGTCGCCCAGCTCCTTCTGGCGGGCGGCTGACGGGCCGCGGTAGAACGCGCCGGCGGTCAGTGGCAGCAGCTGGATGCCGAGGACGGACTCCGGTTTGGGGTCGAACCAGGTGGCATAGTCGATTTTGGCGTCCCAGACGATGCCCGCCGTGGTGTGCGCGTACCCAGGCTCGCGGGTCAGGCCTTCGCCGAGCCAGTACATCCGGGCC
This sequence comes from Actinoplanes sp. NPDC023714, assembly GCF_040639855.1. Lineage (NCBI taxonomy): Bacteria > Bacillati > Actinomycetota > Actinomycetes > Micromonosporales > Micromonosporaceae > Actinoplanes > Actinoplanes sp. NPDC023714. Next base: position 74,866 of record NZ_JBFAAR010000014.1, on the reverse strand, counting down.
GTCGCCGCCTCCAGGGCGTAGTGGGTGACGCCGTACTCGATCATCTGGGCGTTGCCGCGGACGGTTCCCCACCGGACCACGGCCTCCCAGGACGCCACCGCCTCGCTGGACGACTCCTGGTTGTTGCCGTCCGCGAAGGGGGCGAAACCGGAGGCTGCCGAACTGCCCAGATAGGCGTTGAAGGCGCGGAACGGCGGTAGGCCGCTGGGTGGGCCGATCGCCAGCGACCCGGCGTAGTCGCGGACGATCAGGTCGACCACGTCGCCGTAAGCACGGGCGAATCCGGGGTCGGCCGCTGCCAGCACGGCTGCGGCGCGGACCAGATAGCCGTACTGGAAGTGGTGGTCGTTGTAGTCCTGTGCGCCGAACTCGGGCGGGACGGCGATCAGCCCGCCCCAGGTCCGGTCGTAGGCGAAGTACCGCCCGTCGGACGGTCCGGTCCAGGTCAGCCAGTCGACGAGTTGCGGGCGCAGCCGGTCGAGCGCCGCCGTGCGCTGCGCGTCCGCGCCGGCGGCGGCCGCGACCTCGGCGACGGTGGCCAGCCGGCCGAGCTCCTTGAGCCCGAAGTAGCTGCCGCCGGCGCCCGGTGGGTCGGCCAGGTCACGGTCCAGGTCGGCCAGCACGGCCTTGCGCGCGGCGCCGCCCAGGGCCACCTCCGGCACCGCGGTGAGCAATCCTGGCATAGCGGTCCTGACCTGCACCGCGTCCGCGGTGACCAGGGACATCGTCCCCCGGGCGTCCGGATAGGAGCCGGCCAGCGGCGCCGGTCCGGCGACCAGGCCGGCCCGGTGGTGCGGCAGCAGGGCCCAGGCTCCGGTTCCGCCGCCGGCCCGGCGTGCGGTGAGTGTCTGCGTGACCGTCCCGGCCGCGGCGTCGTACGCCGTCGTGGCCGTGGTCCGCACGATCGGGTCGGCGGTGCTGGCCTTCTCCCAGCTCGCCCGGTCTTCGCCGGCCGGCACCCGGGCGACGGCGAGTCTCTCGCCCGATCCGGTGACGGTGGTCGCGGTCTGCGTCAGATCGGCGCCGAGCACGTCCCATCGCCCGCCCGCGATGTCGAGCCGGGCCCGGGTGGATGAGCTGCCGACGTCGCGGAAGGCGCCGTTCAGGGCCGGTGCGGCCCCGTCGAAGCGCAGCCACACCACCGGGCTGCCCTGCGCGAGGGTGACGTCGACCCGGCCCCCGCCGGCGAGCCCGACCCGCAGGACGACATGGAAGGCGCCGTAGCCGGCGACGGTCACGTCGCCGGTGGCCGCGCCGACGGTGAGGGCCGGCACGAACGGGGTGATCACGGAGTTCGCCGAGGCGGTGAGGGCCGTGCCACTGATCTGCAGGCCGCCGGCGGCAGCTTGCACGGCGACCGGGTGCGTCCAGATCGGCTGGGTGCGGGGCCCGGTCAGCGCGGAACTCCACCACTGGTTGGTCGGCACCGCCTGGCCGGTGAGGGCGCCGGCCTGTGCGGGTGCCCTGGTCGGGGCCAGGCCGGCCGGCAGCTCCCCGGCGATGCTCCCGCTGCCGCCCACCGCCGGAACGGCGAGAGGCGACGCGGCGGCGTCCTCCATGACCGTGCCGGCGGCGCGCGCCGGCCCGGCCGGGACCCGGTCCGCAGGCGCGGTGTCCGGTGTGGTGTCCGGCGTGGAGGTGCACGCCGTCAGCGCGGCCAGCGCCACGATCCCCGTCATGGACCGGATGCGGCGGCTCATGCGCTGTTCACGGCAGGGGTGCTGCCGGCGGCCGTGGTGGTGTCGACGACGACGGCGAACTGCAGCCCCGGCACCAGCGTCCGGACGGTCGCCCGGGCCGCCGGATCGGGCCTCAGCACGACTGTCAGCTCGTCCGCGCCGCTCGCCTGCCGGCCGGCGTCGACCTTGGGCTCGACCTTCTCCAGCGTCGTGGTGATCCGGCTGGACAGGCCGGGGCCGGTGACGTAGGCGGTCATCCCGAGCCGGAATCTCCGCAGCTTCTCGAGCGGCACGTCGACCGCGAAGGCCACCTTCGCCGGGTCGTACAGGGTGACGATCGGCTCCCCGGCGCGGGCGACCTGCCCGGGCGCGACGTCGATCCTGGTGATGATCCCCGCTGCGGGCGCCCGCAGCTTCTGCACCCGCGGCCCTTCCCCGTCGGCGGTCAGGGTGATGGTGGCGAGGACCGCGCCCGCGGCGACGCTCGTGCGCTCGGTGGTCAGGACCTCGTTGACGACGGCGGCGTCGGCCGAACCGGCGGTGATCGGCTGCGCGGTGAGCACCGCGGTGCCGGCGTCCACCATGGTGCGTTCGGCGAGGCGCTGCCGCACGACGTGGGTGCCGCCCGCGCCGGCCGCTGTCAGCAGGATCAGCACCACCAGGCCGGTGCGCATGACCCGCAGCGCGCTGCGTCCTCGGCGCTTCGGCGGCGGGGCCGCCGGTTCGGGGCGCTGAATTACAGTGGTCGAGCCGTTGTCGAAGGTGGTGGCGTGGTCGGTGGTGGCGCTCATGGTTCGTACACCTTTCGGCGGTGTGACACGGGTCAGGCGGTGGCCGCGAGGTGCTGCGTCCGGGTGACGGCTCGGCCGCCGGTGAGCGGGAGCGGGCCCTCCGGCGATCCGGCCGGCGGCTCCGCGCCATGCCGGATGCGGCCACCGGTGACCGATTCGAGGATCATCCGGCCCAGGATCAGTACGATCATCGAAGCCCAGCCGACGGACAGCCAGGTGGGCGCCGGATCGGCCATCACCAGCACGCCGACGACGATGGCGGTGACGTTCAGCAGCAGCAGGGCGAAGAGGGGCATCACCGCCCACAGCGACCGGGCGCCGTCGCCCCCGGCGTTGGTGGCCTTCCACTTCGCCGGCCGGCCGAGCAGCACGCCGCCGAGCGCCCGCAGATGGACCGGCGTCGCGCCGATGCTGGCCACGATCGCCGACAGTTTGAACCCGCCCGACTGCAGCCAGGTGACCAGCAGCACGGCCGCCTGGAACGGCAGGTAGTGGGTGGCCCAGGCGAGGCCGTCGGCGCGGATCGGGCTCAGCGCGAAGAGGAGGTAGAGCGCCGGGAAGAGCATGAAGATCAGCATTGCCAGGGACAGCAGGTAGTGCGTGCCGCAGAACAGGTACTGCAGTCGCTGGTCGATGGTCAGGCCGATACCCCGCTTGAACAGCCGCCCGCGGAGCAGCACCTCGAAGCCGCCGCTCGCCCAGCGCAGTTGCTGTTTCAGGTACGACGGGACGTCCTGCGGGGCCAGCCCGCGAGCCAGCACCTGCGGGACGTAGATCGACTTCCAGCCGCGCTTGTGCAGCTCGATCGACGTCCAGATGTCCTCGGAGTTGCTGCCCGTCCAGATACCGCCGATGTCGTCCAGGGCGGTCCGCCGGAACATCACGTTGGTCCCGACGCAGAAGGCGGCGTTGAAGTGGTTCTTGCCGGGGCAGACCAGCTCGTAGAAGATGCGCTGTGCCTCGGCGGAGCCGGTGGCGACCAGATTCACGTTGTTCGTGTAGAACTGCGGCGACTGGACGAAGGCCACGTCCGGGTCATGGAAGTACGGCAGGATGCTGAGCAGGAAGTTCGGGTCGGGCACGTGGTCGGCGTCGAAGATGACCACGAACTCGCCGTCGGTGCGGAGCAGCCCGGCGTTGACGTTGCCGGCCTTCGCATGCGCGCCGCCGGGCCGGCGCAGGTAGCCGATGCCCACCTGGTCGGCGATCTCGCGCAGTTCGTCGCTGTCGCCGTCGTCGAGCAGGAACGTCCGATGTGGCAGGACCATGTCGCGGGCCGCCAGCATGGTCTGCCGGACCAGCACGGGCTCCTCGCCGTACGCGGTGATGAAGACGTCGATGGGCGGCACGTCCGCGCCGGCCCGCAACCGGTTGCGCCAGACCGTCGCGTCCACCGGTTCGGCCCGGTCGTCGTGGGCCAGGATGGTCCACCAGGTGCCGATCAGGTGCAGGGCGGTCAGACCCTCGGCCGCCAGCATGGCGAACCATAGCCAGCCGGGCCCGCGGTACGCCGGGTTGAGCAGGAACAGTTGATAGAACAGTGTGGCGGCGAGTGCCGCGATGATGGCTACCCGCGTCGAACGCTGCAGCGGCCGCCATGCCAGGCGGGCTGCTCGGGCCGGCGGAACCGGCGGTGCCGTCATGGCGTCTCCCGGAAGAACTCGATATCCAGCGCCGTGAATTCGGTGCCGTGCACCAGGGAACAGGAACATCTGCCGGCGCGCGACCCATCGGTGTCGAACATCTTCATTCGGCACGGGTTACCGATTCATGAAGGCGGCGTTCTGCGTACGATTAAATGATCTTTTGAAATCGATCTGAGCTGCGGCTAATCGATTAGCGTCGTTAATTCCCGGTGACCGTCCGATCTCTTTTATTCACTATCCCGGATGGGTGAGTGGGTGAGGTCACATGGCTCGCCGGTGAGCGTGACGACAATTATCAATGCAGCGGAAACGCCGGCGAAACGAGGGGAGGAGCCGGAATGGGAGGACCGAAACGGCGGAAAGTGAGGCTCTCCGGGCGGTCGTGGAAGGACGGCGGGGCGGGCACGATGGGCTCAGCAGGCCGGCGAGGACCGGCCGGCGGGGAGTGGCATGACGACCTTCGGTATTGATCTGGGGACTACCTACTCGTGCATCTCCTACGTCGGTGACGATGGGGAGCTGGTGATCGTCCGGAACGGGGAGGGGCAGGAGCTCACGCCCTCGGTCGTCTACTTCGAATCGCCGCACAACGTGGTCGTGGGGGAACAGGCCAAGGACGCGGCGAAGAGTGATGCCGAGCGGGTCGTCGCGCTGATCAAGCGGCAGATGGGGAACCGGGACACCGAGTTCGACTTCGACGGGGTGTCGTACACGCCGGAGAGCGTGTCGGCGTTCATCCTGCGGGATCTGGTCCGGTCGGCGCAGAAGGCCACCGGGTCCGAGGTGGCCGACGCGGTGATCACCGTGCCGGCGTACTTCGGGTTGAGTGAGCGTCATGCGACGCGGCTGGCCGGGGAGATCGCCGGGCTCAACGTGGTCAGCGTCGTGCCGGAACCGGTCGCGGCGGCGCTGCACTACGGGGCGTTGCCGGGTTCCGGGGACAGGACCATTCTCGTGTACGACCTCGGCGGCGGGACGTTCGACACCACGGTGATCCGGCTGCACGACGGTGATGTCACGGTGGTCTGCACCGACGGCGATCATCATCTGGGCGGCGCCGACTGGGACGACCGCGTCGTGACGTACCTCAGTGAATGCTTCGTCGCCGCGCACCCGGATGCCGGCGCTGACGAGAGCGAGACGTTCCAGCAGGGTCTCGGCCTGATCGCCGAGGACCTCAAGAAGTCGCTCTCGACGCGGGCCTCCAAGCGGCAGCTCGTCCAGCACGGCGGGGCCAAGCTCAACGTCGACCTGAGCCGGGAGATGTTCGAGGAGCTCACCGCCGACCTGCTGAACCGGACCCTGGAGATCACCGCCCGGACGCTGCGGGTCGCCGAGGAGCTGGGCGCCGGACGGCCCGACACGCTTCTGCTCGTGGGCGGCTCGACCAGCATGCCCGCCGTGGCCCGTGCGCTGCGCGCGAGCCTGGGGCTGGAGCCGCGCGTGCACGATCCGCACCTGGCGGTCGCGAAGGGCGCCGCCATGTTCGCCCTGCAGGAGGCCATCCGGATCCGCGGTCCCGAGGACGAGACGGCGGACGTGCCGGAGAAGCCGGCCACGAAGGTGACGATCGTGGTGCCGCGCGCGTTCGGCGTCGGGGTGGTGGCGCGCGACACCGAGCCGGAGGACGGGAAGACCGAGGTCCGGCACCTGCTGGAGGCGAACACGCCGCTGCCCTCCTCGAAGATCACCGAGCAGTTCTTCACCGCCGTGAGCAACCAGACGAGCATCCACATCACCATCTGGGAGCAGGCCGGCGCGGAAGCCTCGCACCTCGTCGAGTTCAACAAGCAGATCGGGGAGGGCGTCATCGAGCGGCTGCCGGTGCTGCCGAAGGGGTCGCCGATCGACATCAGCTTCGCGATGAACGAGACCGGGGTGCTCACCGTCGAGGCGAGCGAGCTGACGACCGGGCAGAAGATCCTCATCGAGGTGCAGATCGGCGGGCTCGACGACCGCCGGGTCAAGCAGGCCCGCGAGGCGGTGGCGCGACTGTCCTGAGGCTCACGGCCGCGCGGAGAGCCGGAACGGGCGGCACACCAGCGGCACGCCGGTGATCGCCGACCAGCGCGGGCTCATCTCCCGCAGCACCTGATCGACCGACGGGCCGAGATATCGGGGGGTTCCGTCGGCGAACGGGCGCTCGCCCACGATGTGCCGGGTCCGGCGCAGCCACCGGATGTCGCGCCAGGTCCCGTCGGCCGCGTCGACCGGGCCCGCGCCGGTGGCCGCCCGCAGCGCCGCCCCGTCGTGCAGACCCGCGGCGATCCCGGCGGACTGCTCCATGTAGGACCGGGCCTGCTCGTCCCGGCCCAGGAGACGGCAGAGGCGGCCGAGATCCCGGCTGTCGTGCATGATCGCGATGCGGTCGTGCTGCGCCTCCGCGACGGCGATCGCCTCCCGCTGCCGGGCCAGCGCCGCGGCCGGATCACCGGCCGCCCGGTACGCCCGGGCCAGCATCCGCAGCGCGTCGGCGGTCAGCCCGGCCGGTGGCGTCTCGATGCGGTTCGCGCAGCTCAGCGCGGCCTCGAAGGTCACCGCGGCGGCTTCCGGATCGCCCTGATCGTGGCGCTGCTCACCGGCCGCGAGCAGGGCCACGACCCGCAGCGGGCTGTCCGGCATGCGCGCGGCCAGCTCACCGGCCTCCGCCCCGGCGGCCTCGGCGCCCTCGTCGTCGCAGGTCTTCAGCAGCCCCCGGCAGAGGTGGAGCAGGCACCAGGCGAGCGCGGCCGGCGCCTCCAGATCCCGGTACAGGCCGGCGGCCGCCCCGAGGTCGGCGAGGGCCTCCTCGTAGCGTTCGTGCTCGAGCCGGCAGCGGCCGCGCTGGCGACGGGCCTCCGCCACGAGGTCCGCGTCCTGCTGAGGATCCACGAGGGACACGGCCCGGCCGTACCAGAGCTCGGCCTCCGCCAGATCCCCCCGGTCTCCCGCGATGCGGCCCAGATGCAGGAGGCCGCCCGCGGCGGCCCGCTCGTCGCCGCAGGACGTCGCCACGTCCACCGCTTCGAGGAGCGTCCGCACGGCGTCGTCGTCGCGGCCGTCCTGCCGGGCGAGCAGGCCCAGGGCGGTCAGGCAGGCCACCATCGAACGGTGGTTGCCGGTCGCGGCGGCGCGGTGCAGCGCACGCCCGAACCAGTGGGCGGCGCCGGGCGGATCGCCCCGGCGCGCGTCCACGACACCCCGCTGGATCGCGCTCGCCACCCAGACGGCGTCGTCGGTGTCCTCGGCGTCCGCCATCGCTCGCTCGAAGAGTTCGCGCGCCGTGTCGAGCCGGTCGGCACGCCCGGCAAGAGATTCCGCGGCCGCATCCACCGCGAAAGCGCGGGTCAGGACGGCCGATCCTCGGAAGAGGCTGGTCGCGGCGCGCAGGGAGCGCGAGCGCAGCCGGGCGGCGATGGCGTCGGCCTCGGCGAAGTGGCGTTCGGCGAGGGCTTCGTCGCCGAGCTCGGCGATGACCCGGCCGATCTGCTGCTCGGCGATGGCGCACCGGACCGGATCCTCGAGCTGGTCGGCGAGGGTGGCGAGATCCCGGTACATGCGGAGGGCGTTCCCGTGGTCGCCGACCTCGAAGAGCACGTCGCCGTAGTGCTGGGCGCACTGGGCCAGCAGCGGGAGGTCGTCCAGGGTCCGGGCGGCGCGGAAGGCGTGCACCAGGTGCCGGGACGCCATCCCGGGCGCGCCGCGCATCAGCTGGACCGCGCCGCTCTGCAGCGCGGAGGTGGCGAGCAGCCGGACGCTGTCGAGGCCGACGGCGGTGGACTCGCCGGCCGCCAGCTCGTGCTCGTCGGCGAGCTGCTGGTCGCCGACGGCCCGGGCGAGCCGGGCCAGGTCGCGGTCGGCCGCCGCGAGCTCGTTGGTGCCGGCCAGCTCCCGGGCGATGCGCAGCGCGCCGATGCTCCACCGCCAGGCCTCGTGGTCGCCGCGGGCCAGCGTGAGGGCGCCGAGCTGCTGATAGCTGGAGGCCAGCACGGTGAGCGCGGCCGGCGTGCCCTGGACGGCCGGCTCCTGGCACCGCTGCGCCGCCCGGAGGTAGCGGTCGCGGGCGACGTCCGGGCCGCCCCGGAGCTGGGCGAGCGCGCCGAGCTCCCGGAGCGCCGCCGCCTCGGCCACGGTGTCGCCCTGGTCCTCGGCGAGCCGGCGGCAGCGTTCCAGGTGCGATTCGGCGTCGTCGTAGTCGCCCAGCCGCAGCGCGATCACCCCGAGCTGGTGGTGGAAGAGCCAGGCGGCCGGCTGCCCGGGGCCGAGCAGCTCCGCCGTGTCGAGGCAGATCCGCTGCTCCTGGCGCAACGCGCTGCGGGCGTCGAGGGCGAGGCAGAGCTCGGCCGCGATCCCGACGGCCTGGTCGTGGTCGCCGACGGCGATGCAGTGGTGGTGGGCCTCTTCCAGGTCGCTGTGGTCGTACCCGGGATCTCGGCTCTTCAGACGCGCCCACCAGCGTCGATAGGCGGCGGCCCGGCGGTGCGCCCGAAGCACCTCGGCGGGAGCGGCGGCGGCGAGCGTGGACGCGGTCCACCGGTGGACCACCCAGCGGGGCTCGCCGTCCTCGCCGGCGACCGGGGTCAGCAGGCCGAGCCGGGTCAGCTCGGCGCAGGCCGCGTCCAGCCAGGGGACGTCCGCCGGGAGCGTCTGCGCCGCCAGATCCCGGTTCCGCTGGGCGCGCTCCGCCGCGGTGGCCGGGAGGTCGTCGAGGGTGACGTCCGGGTCCTCGGCGCGGGCCCGGGCCAGCCGGTCGTAGTGCTGCCGGAGCCGGTCCACGCGCTCCGGGACCGCCGCGGCCGGCTCGGTCACCACCCAGCGGAGGGCGGTCGCCGGGACCGGTACGCGATGGACCGAGGCGGCCACGAGCAGGGCGCGGGCCTCGGGGAACGTGGCGGCGAGGCGTTCCAGGACGCCGTCCAGGAGGACCTCGGCGGACGCCTCGGCGATCGCCTCCGCGGTGGCCACGTCGACGTCGCCGGACGCGGTGCGCATCCACTCCCGTGCGTCGGCCACCCCGCGCCGGCGCAGGCCGTTCTCCATCCGCTCGGCGACCCGGTCGAAGGGGCGGGACCCGGTCGGGAGAGCTCCACTGCCGAGCACGGCGTTCAGGTATTCCAGGGTGCGCGGGTGGCCGCCGAGATCGCGGTACGCCCGGGCCCGCCGCTCGTCGTCCAGGGCGTACACGGCCGGCAGGCGCCAGATCAGCTTCTCGGTCTCGGCCCGGCTCAGCGGCCCGAGGTGGTGGGTGAGCAGCTTCGGGTGGGTGAGCGCGTCGGCGTGCCGGGCGGTCACGAGGAGCCGGGCGCCGCGGCCCACCCGCAGCCAGGCGCTCAGGAAGTCGCGGACGTCGGCGTCGAGAGCGAGATGGATGTCGCCGATCGGGTCGTCGACCAGGATCAGCACCTCCATGCCCTGTTCGAGCACCTCGTCGCGGAGCACCTCGAGGCGCAGGTGCCAGCCGATCTCGGCGTCGGTCAGCCGCCGGTGGAGCCGCTTCGCGCCGGCGGCGTCCGGGAACTCGGCCACCAGCAGCCGGTCCGCGACCGCCGCCATGATCTCGTCGGTGGTGCAGCGGCCGTGCAGGCCGGCCACGACGGTGTCGCCTCCGGTCGCGGCCATCCGCAGCGCCTGCGTGGCGAGGCTGCTCTTGCCCACCCCGCCGATGCCGTGGATCAGCACGCCGTGGGCGGCGGCCCGGCCGCTCAGGACCGCGAGCAGCCGGCGCAGGTCGGCGCGGCGGCCGACGAACTCGCCGTCGTCGAGGTGGGCGATCCCGTCGGCGACCCGGGCGGCCGGCACCCGCCGCGGCACCGATCCCCGGGTGCGCGGGTCGTAGAGGACGGTCTCGCGGACCCGGCTGAACATCGTGGCGGTGGGCCACTCCGGCGGATGCCGGACCCGGACGTGGCCGGGCCTGGCCGCCCGGGCGACCTCCAGTTCCCGGCGGACGTCGGCGAGCGCGCCGAGCGGGTCGGCCGGCTCACCGGCGCGGGACAGCCGGCCGTACACGGTGGACAGCAGCTCGGTGGCGTAGACGTCGCCGACCGCCGCGGTCATCGCCACGACGGTCGGGACGCCGTGCTCGAGGAGGGTGGAGGCGAGCCCCGGCAGCGCCGACGCCGCGCCGGCCGTGTCGCATCCGGCCAGCACGACCAGGGGCACGCCGCGGTCCGGCAGCACCACCTCGCGGGCCAGCCGGGCGGCGTCCACCTCGTCGGCGCCGCCGTCCGCCGTCTCCATGAGCAGCCGGCCGGGGGCGGCGTGGCAGGAGATGTGCAGGATGTGGAACCGCTCCTCGTGCAGGGCCTCCCGGATCGCGGCGACCGAACCCCAGTTCAGCACCCGGACGTGCGCGCCGCCGCGCCGGGCGCCGTCGACCCGGCGCAGGATGGTGCTGAGCTCGTGCTCGTAGTCGAGCAGGGCCTGGTCGCCGTCGTCCGGGCCGGCCACGACGGCCAGGATCCGCAGCGGGCCCGGGATGTCGGGCTGCGCCGTCGGGCCCAGATCCGAGCCGCGGTAGAGCCGCACCTGCGGGCGCAGCGCCAGCGGCACCTCCTCGCCGGGCAGGATGATCGTCTCCCAGGGCAGGCCGGCGATCGCGGTCTCGAGGCGGATCCGGGCGGCCTGGTTGCGGGTGGCGGCCCCGGCGAGCAGCCCGGCGAGCGCGGCGGCGACCGGGCCGGGCAGGAAGCACCGGCCCAGCTCGCGGCCGATGTCGTGGACGTCCTGCTCGACCCGGCTCGGCCGGAGCCGGCGGTGTCGTTCGACCTTGTCGGCGAGGGGCAGCAGGGCGTCGGTGAGCCCGGAATGGGCCGCGGCCACCGGCTCGCCGGAGGGCGGCACCACCGTCGTCTCGCCGGGGCCGATCGCCAGCCGGATGTCGAGCGGCCGCTCCGAGGTCCGTTCGAAGCCGGGCGCGGCCGCCAGGCCCCGCCGGGCGACCGGGGCGCCGAGCAGGGCCGCGGCGAGGGCGTCGTAGCGCCGTTCGTGGTCCTCGCGGGTGCCCGCCGTGGTGAAGTCGAGCCGTTCCCGGCCGCTCAGCGACGGCGGAATCGGGGCGCCGTCGAAGACCACCGGCACGAGGGTCAGGGATCCGAGGTCGGCCCGTTCGACGAGGGCCGCGTATCCGCGGATGTCGCCGTCGTCGGAGAGCAGCACGACCGCGGCGCCGCACCGCTCGATCGCGGCGTCCATCTCGGTCACCGTGGTCCGGCCGGGCGGGAAGGTCCGCAGGCCCCGGCTCTCCAGCGCCTCGCACAACCGGGTCGCCCGCCCGGTGTCGCCGGCCGAGCACGCCACATAGACCATCACGACGCCCGTCATCGGCGCTTCATTGTTCGGGCTCCGCAGCCGGAATGGCAGGCATCTCCGGCCATTTCTGGCGGCCGCTTCCGCCGATGGTTTCCGAAATGCCCGCGGCGTTAGCGTGGGCCCCGCCTGACATCCGATTCCGCCATCACCCGGAAGGGGTGCCGCGTGTCCGATGAGGACGACGACCCGATCGCCGGCACGCTGGCCTCGATCAGCGAGAGCCTCGATGCGTTCCATCGGCGCTCCGAGCGCCGCGAGGCGGTGATCGACCGGTTGCACGAGGAGAACCAGGTGCTGCGTACGGGATTGACGCGCACGATCCTCCAGCCCGTCCTGACCGACCTCGCGAGGCTCTACGACGGACTCGCCCAGCAGGCCGAGAGGCTCGCCGGCGACCCCGATCGGGCCGCCGACCAGCAGCTCTGGGCCGGCTTCGCGGACGACGTCGCGCAGGCGCTGGCCCGCTACGGGACGGACGTCGTCACGGCCGAGCCGGGGGAGGCGTACGAGCGGGGCCGGCACGTGGTCGCGGGTTTCGTCGACAACCCCGACCCGGCGGCCGACCGGACCGTCGCCTGCACGCTCGCCGTCGGGCTGGTCGACCAGGAGACCGGCGCGGTCCGCCGCCCGGTGCGGGTGCGGCTCTTCCGCGAGCCGGCCGTGGTGCTCGGCGCGGGGACGGCCGACTGATCATGGCGATTTTCGGAATCGATCTGGGAACGACGTATTCCTGCATCGCGCAGGTCGACGACACCGGCCGCCCGGTCGTGATCAAGAATGCGATCGGCGAGGATTCCACGCCGTCGGTGGTCTTCTTCGAAACGCCGGAGAACGTGGTCGTCGGCCGGGAGGCGAAGAATTCCGCCCGGCTCTATCCCGAGCTGGTGGTGTCCCTGATCAAACGCCGGATGGGCGAGGAGGACGCCGAGCTCGAGTTCCACGGCGTCACGCACACCCCGGTGTCGATCTCGGCGCTCATCCTCCGCGAGCTGGCCCGCGCGGCCGGCGAGATCGGCCACGTGCCGGTCCGGGATGTGGTGATCACGGTGCCGGCGTACTTCGGGGTGAAGGAGCGCGAGGCGACCCGGGCGGCCGGGGAGGTGGCCGGCCTCAACGTGCTCAACGTCGTGCCCGAGCCGGTGGCCGCGGCGCTGCACTACGACGCGTTCGGCCCGGCGGGCGGGGAGCGCACGATCCTCGTGTACGACCTCGGCGGCGGCACCTTCGACACCACCGTCATCAGGATCTCCGACCGGGACGTCACGGTCGTCTGCACCGACGGCGACCACCGCCTCGGCGGCGCCGACTGGGACGAGCGGATCGCCGAGCTGCTGCTCCAGCGGTTCACCGCCGACCACCCCGGCTCGGACGCCGCGGCCAGCGACGAGTTCCTGCAGGAGCTCGCGGTCGCCGCCGAGGAGGTCAAACGGGCGCTGAGCAGCCTGGAGAGCCGGCGGCAGAACATGCGGTGGAACGGCGCGAGCAGCCGGCTGGAGCTGACCCGGGAGGCGTTCGAGAACGCCACGGCCGATCTGCTGGAACGCACCCACGACATCACGCTCCGGACCGTCACGACCGCCCGCGAGAAGGGGATCGAGCGGTTCGACGAGGTGCTGCTCGTCGGTGGCTCCACCCGGATGCCGGCCGTGGCCGGGATGTTGCGGTCCCGGTTCGGGTTCGAGCCGAAGATCCACGACCCGGACCTGGCCGTCGCGAAGGGCGCCGCGCTCTACGCGCTCATCGAGTCGGTCCGGGTCGCCCTGCCCGAGTCGGCGCTCGACGGGGAACCGGCGCGGGCGGCGCTGGCCGACGCGGCCGCCGGCCTGGGCATCGACGTGGACAGCATGAAGCAGCTGGCCGGCAAGCGGGTGACCGCCGTGGTGCCCCGCGCGTTCGGCGTGAAGGTCCTGGCCCGCGACGACACCGACGCCGACCCCGAGGGCTTCATGGTCGACCACCTGCTCCGGGCCAACACCGCACTGCCGGCCCAGCCGCCGGCGCAGACCTACGGGACCGCGTACGAGGGGATGACCGGCATCACCGTCGAGATCTGGGAGCAGGCCGGGGCGGCCGAGTCGGGCCGGCTCACCGACAACGCCAAGATCGGTGAGGGCCGGATCGACGACCTGCCGCCGATGCCGGCGAACTCCCCGGTCGAGGTGACGTTCGCGATGGACGAGATGGGCACCCTGCGGGTCCACGCGGTCGAGCGGCTCACCGACAAGGAGCTGGTCATGGAGCTGGCGATCAGCGGCCTCAGCGAGGACCGCCTCGCCGAGGCCCGGTCCGCCGTGGCGAAGTACGCCGTCGGCGCCTGACGGGTCGACTCCGTGGCCGCCGCGTGGGAAGAGGAGTACAAGGCCAGGGTGCTCGAGCCGGCCAAGAGGGCCGGCGACGAGCTGCCGCAGGACCTGTTCATCAGGTACGGCCTGACCGGCGCGCACCAGGCCCCGGACCGGTTCGAAGCGCGGGTCCAGGAGGTCGTCAAATACTGGAACAGGCTGCTCAACACCCGCGTCTACAAGCCGCTCGCCGACGCGCTGCTGACCGCGCACAAGAGCCTCGACGCGGCCGGCTCGCTCAACCCGGCCGAGTTCACCCGGCTGCGGGAGGAGGCCCGCGCCCGGGCGTCGGAGCGGCTCGCCGGCTGGATCGCCACGGTGGCGGCCGGTGTGCCGTACATGACGAAGGCGACCCTCGCCCACTTCGTCCGGCTCGGCGGCGGGCTGCTCTCCGAGAAGGAGGTCCGGAAGGCGGTCGCGGACGGCGGCGTGAAGCTGATCGACCCGGAGTGGGACGTGCCGGCCGACCCGCCGGTGCCGGCCGCCGGCGCGGTGCCGCGCAACCTGCGGATCCTCGGCCTGCGCCTCTCCGCGCAGGTCGTCTTCCCGGCCGAGGCGCTCGGCGGCGGGTTCCGGCTCAAGGACGGCTTCCGGCTGGTCGGCGGCGACGGCGACCGGCTCACCGCCGACCTGCTGCACCGGGCGAAGCAGGAGCAGGCCAAGCGGCCGCACGACACCCGCAAGACCGCCACCGAGACCGTGCTGACCACGATGCTGACGGCGTACTCGACCGGCGCCCTGGACCGGCTCATGCGCTGGGAGGCCGCCGAGATCGTCCGGGCCGCGCTCGCCGACGGGCTGCCGCCGACGCTCGCCGCCGAGGCCGTCGCAGACCTCGGTCTGGAGCGCGGCGAGGCGCTCGAGCTCGCCGTCACGGTCGCCGCGACCGGTCCCGGCCGCGGCGCCGGCCGGCCGGACGACGTCAACGCCGTCATCCTGGCCGAGCTGGCGGCCGGACGCCTGCGGGCGGCCCAGGCCGAGCTCGCGGCCTCCGGGAACGCGGTCGACACCGATGTCCGCGACCGCGTCGGCCGGGTGGCGGCCACTGTCGACGCGGCCGTGGCGCAGGCCGGCGCGGCCGAGCGGGACGGCCGGACCGAGGAGGCGGCCCGGCTGCTCGCCGAGGCCGCCGGCCCGGCCGCCGACGACGCCGACCTGACCGCGCGGCTGGCCCGGATCCCGCCACCGCCGCCCGCCGACGTGGTGGCCGGGGTGACCGGCGCGGGCCGGGTCGCCCTGCGCTGGCGGCCGAGCCCGGCCGTGACCGGCGAGATCTCGTACCGCGTCGTGCGCCGCGGCGGTCCTCCGGCGGTGTCCCCGGACGACGGCGACCCGGTCACCGGGGCGGCCGCGACCGGCGTGGTGGACACCGAGCCGCCGGTCGCCCGCCCGGTCGGCTACACCGTCTTCGCGGTCCGCGGGAGCGCCGTGTCGGCGGGCGTCACGGCCGGCCCGGTCACCGTGCTGCCGCCGGTCACCGGGCTGACGCTGACGACCGACGGCCGTACGATCGCCGGCTCCTGGCAGGTCGACCCGGCCGCGGCCCGGGTCGTGGTGACCCGCACCCGGCTCGACGGCGACGGCCCGCCCCGGCCGGTCGGCACCCGGCCCGGCCCGGCGACCGGGTTCGTCGACCCGGACGCCGAGATCGGTGTGGGCTACGGCTACCGGGTCACCGCGCACTACCAGGGGCCGGACGGCGAGCTGCTGGAGTCCGAGCCGGTGGCCGGCCACATCGTCGCCGACCACGCCCCGGCCGCGGTGCCCGACCTGCGGGCCGAGGTCGTCGCCGGCGAGGGCGCGCCCCACCTGGCGCTGAGCTGGACTCGGCCGGCCGGCGGGCGGGTCGAGATCCGGCGCGCGACCGCCGAGCCGCCCTGGCGACCGGGCGAGACGGTCCCGGCCGCCGGGGCCGACGAGCACGGCGAGGTGGTCGGCGTCGCCGCCGAACCGGACGGATCCGGCCGGTGCACGGCCACCGCCGCGGCCGGGCAGGGCCGGTTCTTCCTGACCGCCGTCACCCGGGGCACCGGGGTCGCGGTCATCGGCAACACCGTGAGCCTGGAGCTGGCGGCGCCGGTGAGCGGCCTGCGCGCGCACCGCCGCGGCGACGACGTGCACGTGGTGTGGATCTGGCCGGAGGACGCCCACGAGGTCCGGGTCGAGTGGTCCGCGGCCGGGACGGCGGGCGAGCGGGCGTACGGCCGCCGCGAGGTCCGGGACGGCGGCGGGGTCCTGCTGCCGCTCGGCCCCGGCGCGGCGTCGATCGCGGTCCGCACCGTCGTCCGCGAACGCCACGCCGAGCTGCTGTCGGCGCCGGTGACCGCCGAGGTGCCGGGCCGCGCGCCCCGGGTCCTGTGGTGGCTCGAGCGCACCCGGCTGCCCCGCCCGCGGCGGACCCTGCTGCTCAGCGCCGACCAGGCGTGCGAGGTGCCGGAGCTGGCGCTCACCGCGGGGGAGGGCGTGCTCACGAACATCCCCGGCCGGGTGCTGGCCGCCGGCCGGCCGTACGCCGTCGACGTCACGCCGGCCGTCCCGGCCCCGCTCGTGCCGTCGGTGCGCTGCGAGCTGGCCGAGCCGTCCCGGGCGCCCGGAATCGTCCTGGCCCGGCGCCGGGTCTGAGAGGAGATCGGAGCATGGCGACGCGACTGCACTGCCCCTACTGCTATCTCCCGCTGCGCCCGCAGCAGATCATGTTCCGCTGCGCCGGGCGGGTGGGCCGCAACGGCCGCCGGTGCGAGACGTCCGTCGACCCGCTGCTGGCGGCGCACACCGGCGACACCGCGCCGCGGCACCCCGCCTTCAAGGCCGACGGCGGCAAGCGGTCGGCCGTGCACGCGGACTGCCGGGTGCAGACGTACCTGCGGATCTGCGGGCACTGCCACAGCCAGCTGCCCACCCACTTCGGCGACGCCGACACCCGGCTGATCGCGCTCGTCGGCGCGAAGGAGAGCGGCAAGACGGTCTACATGACGGTGCTGCTGCACGAGCTCCAGCACCGGGTCGGCGGCCAGTTCGGGCTCGCCGTGCTCGGCGCCGACGAGCACACCATGGAGCACTTCCGCACCGAGTACGAGGACACCCTCTACCAGGACGGGCGGCTGCACCAGCAGACCCGTACGGCGGTGGGCGACCGGGGCCGGCGGCCGTTCGTCTTCAGCATCTCCCGGGTACGCCGGCGCCGCATCGGCCGGGAGGTGGTCGACCGCAGCGTGTTCTCGTTCTTCGACACCGCGGGCGAGGATCTGCGCTCGGCCGAGAGCGTCGAGCGGAACGTCCGCTACCTCAGCGCCGCCGACGGCATCGTGCTGCTGCTCGACCCTCTCCAGATGCGCGGCGCCCGCCCGCTCGCCGGCGCCGGGACGCTGCTGCCCGAGCAGGGGGCGCCGCAGGACGACCCGGCCAGCGTCCTGTCCCGGATCACCAACCTCCTGCACGACGCCCTCGAGACGCCCCGGGGCAAGCGGATCAAGCGGCCGATCGCGGTGGCGTTCACCAAGATGGACGCTCTCGACGGGACGCTGCCCGAGGACAGCGCGCTGCTCTGCAACTCGCCGCGGGACGCCGGTGGATTCGACGACCGGGACAGCCTCGCCGTGCACGAGGAGATCGCCGCCCTGCTGGACAAGTGGCAGGGCGGGGGCATGCAGACGGTGCTCGAGCAGAACTTCGACCGCTACCGGTTCTTCGGCCTCTCCGCGCTGGGCGCGAGCCCGGTCAGGGACGAGCACGACGCGCAGCGGGTGTCCGGGTACGGGGTCCAGCCGCGCCGCGTCCAGGACCCGTTCCTCTGGCTGCTCAGCACGTTCGGCACCATCCCGGCGACGAAGGCGTAGGCGCGGCATGGCGTTCGGTCAGATGTACTACACCTCGTGCCGCACCGGGCTCTCCGGCGCGCCGGGCTTCCAGTTCCACGCGGTCAGCCCGGGCATCGAGCCGGACGTGCTGCGCGATGCCGAGGCGCTCACGTCGTACCAGCCGCCGCGCGCGCTCACGCTGGAGCCCAGCGAGGAGAACATCAGGCGGGCCCCGGTGAACCTGTGCTTCCTGCCGGGCAGCGTCACCCTGGTCGCGAACGTCGTCTACGTCGGCGCGGACTACTCCCGGCGGCCCGGGAACTACTTCGCGCACACGCTGGTCAGCCGCGACCCCGGCGCCGATCTGGGCGCGGTGCTGCCGATCGAGCTGTGGCGCGCGCCGTTCTGGGCCCGCGAGGAGAACGGCGGCGCCGAGCTGCCCGAGCTGCCGGGACCGCCGCCGGCCGGCGCCCTCGACCGGGCCGCGGTGGCCGCCTTCCTGCGCGACCGGCCGGACGCCGGGCACCTGCCGGCGCTGCTCACCGCGGCCGACGAGGCGGTACGCACGCACCGCCGCAAGGTCGTCATCGTCGGCGCCGACTGCGACGAGGTGGCCTGCTGGATCGCCGCGCTCAGCCATCTGCTGCCCCCGGCCACCGCCGCCCGGATGTCGTTCGCCACCTACGAGCGCGACCCGCGCTACAGCCGGGTCGACGTGATCGGAGCGGCCGGGGACGCGGATCTCGGAGGGGACGAGCTCACGGCGTACCACCTGTTCGACTTCACGACCGGGCGGGTCAGTGCCGTCGCGGCGCATCCGCTGGCCCGCGTGCTGGCCGGGCTCGACCCGGCCGACGCCGCCGAGGCCTGGTCCCGCGCCGGCCGGTGGGCGGACGGCAGCGAGCAGTCCCTCGACGACTGGTTGCCGGTGGCGGTCGCGGCCATGATGACCTGGCCCCGCGGGCCGGAGAGCGCCCGGGACGAGCCGGTCGCGGTCGCCGCGTGGCTGGGCCGGAACGGCGCGCGGCTCGGGCCCGCCGTCGTCGGGGAGGTCGGCCGGGCCGTGCTGGCCCTGCTCGGCGCCGAGTCCGGCGAGGACTGTCTGCGGGCGCTGCGGGACGTGGGTGAGGCCGCCGCGGCCTGCGGGTCGGCCGGGCTGCGGGAGGCCGCTGAGGTCCGGGCCGTGGAGATCCTCCTGGCGAGCGTACGGTCGGACGGCCTCCCCGCCGTGCCCGACCTGCCCCTGACCTCGCCCCGGGCCCGCGCTCGCGCCGAGGAGCGGCTCGCCGAGGAGCTGCCCGGCCTGCCCGCCGCCGTGACGGTGCGGCTGCTGGACTGGGCCGAGGCGGCCGGGATCACCCTCGACCCGGCGGCCCTGGAGCGGGCCGGCGAGCGCATCGTCGGGCCGGCCGTCCTGCTCTTCCCGGACGACCGCCCGCTCCGGGCCGCGCTGGCCCGGAACCCGTCGCTGCGCGCCGGCGTGGCCCGCTACCTGGAGGCGGTCGGCGACGACGAGCTCGACCGGATCGTGGCGGCGCTCGACGGCGGGCTGGCCGACCTGCTCGGCCCCGCGCTGGACGAGGCGGGACCGCGGACCCGCCGGGCCGTCGTGGTGGCCGGCGTCCGGTCCGGCCGGCGGGACGCCGTGGACGGTCTCGCGGCGGTGCTCGACGGCACCGGCCCACCGGACGAGCCGCTGCTCGATCTGCTCTTCGGCGACCGGGCGTGGTCGCTCGCCGAGGCGCGCCGGGTCCTCGCCGTGCTCGGCGACCGGGCGGCGGCCCCGGCCGTGACCCGGCGGATCGGGGACACCGTCCTGGCCGACGGCGACGAGGAGGGCGTCGAGGCGTACGCGCGGTTCTGTCTCGAGCTGCGGGCGACGGCCGTCCACAACGGACTGCCCGGGCCGGCCCGGGCCCGGATCGACCTGATGAGGGAGCTGGCCGGCTGGGTGAAGCGCCTCGCGGACGCGGACGCGATCGACGGCTTCCGGAAGTGGCTCGCGCGGCTGGACGCCGACGACCAGCGCCTGGTGGAGGCGGTGATCGCGGCCCGGTTCGGCGAGCTCTCCGCGGTGGCGCGCGCCCGGCTGCTGGTCCACCTGCCCGGGGCGCGGCACGCGTACTGCGCCGGGCTGTCGCGGACGCTGGGCCGGCGGGAGGGCGACTTCGAGACGGCCGCCACCGCGCTGGTGACCCTGGCCGGCGTCGCCCGGATGAACCCGGCGCCCGCGGTCCGGGCCGCCGCGTCCGAACTGGACACCGTGCTGCGCCGCAGCGTCGGGCGGTGGAACGGGCGCACCCAGCGCCGCCTGCTGGAGATGATCTCCCTCGACGCGCGGCCGGGGATCGTCGAGTGGATCGGCCGCTGGATGGAACAGCGGCCGGCCGGGATGCTGGGCCGGGTGCGCGGCCTGTTCGGACAAGGACGCGGCGCCGCCGAGAGCGCCGAAGCGGGATGGCGGGGTCTCTGATGGCGGCGACGCGGCGCAACACCGGCCAGTACACCTACTACACCTATACGCCGCCGGTCCGGGACACCGACCGGTACTGGCGGATCGGCTTCTGGCTGATCGCGTTCCCGTTCGTGGTGCTCGCCGGGACGCTGGTCCAGGCGGGACGGTCGCTCACGGCGTACACGAGCGGGGTTGCCGCAGGTCTCGGCATCGGCAAGGAGGAACAGGCGCAGGCGCTCTCGCCGCCGCAGCCGGTGCACGAGTGGGACGAGGCGAGCAAGCGGGAGCCGGCCTACGAGCAGTACCTCTTCGGCCAGGCCTGGCGCGACGTCCGGAACACCGCCGACGTGGCGCTGCAGCGGCAACGGGAGAGCTTCAAGGCCGAGGGCGCGCGGATCGCGAAGCGCCACGTGCACCCGCCCGAGGACGACGTCACGGACCGGCGGAACGCCATCCTCGGCGTCGCCCAGTTCGTCGCGCTCGGCGCCGGGACGCTGGTGGCCGCCGTGCTGCTGCTGGTCGCGTTCGTGGCGCAGGCCGTCGTGCTGGCGCTGCTCGGAGCCGGGGCGTTCGCTCTCCTGTACGCCCTGCGCCTGGTCGACTCGGCGGTGCTCTACCTGCGCCGGATCAGCAGGAGCACCTGCCCGGCCTGTCACGAGCGGGTGCCGTATCCGAGCTACCGGTGCCCGGGCGGCTGCAAGACCGTCCAGCACGACGTGCGCCCCGGCCGGTACGGCATGATCCACCGAACCTGCCGGTGCGGCCGCCGGATGACCACCCTGCTCATGTTCGGCAGCCACCGGATGCAGGCGGTCTGCCCGCACTGCGGCAACGACCTCGACGAGGGCGCCATGAGCACGCGGGAGCTGGTCCTCCCGGTGTTCGGCTCGCCCGTCGCCGGCAAGACCCAGCTGCTCGGCGGCGTCGCCCTGGCGGCCGGCTCCCTGCTCGAGCGCGCCGGCGGCCGGGCCGAGCCGGCCGACGACTACAGCCGCACCTGGATGCGGACCGTCACCGACCTGCGCCGGCGCGGCGGCAACGTCACCAAGACCGCGACGGCCAGCCAGCACGCGATCTCCCTGCGGCTCGGGCTGAACGGCGGCGGGGTGCTGCTCAAGATGTTCGACGCCGCAGGGGAGACGTTCCAGAAGAGCGAGAACATCCGCGACCTGAAGTATTTCCGGAGCGGCGGCACGCTGCTGTTCGTGCTCGACCCGCTGTCGGTGCCGGCGCTCTGGGACGGGCTGGAGGAGGAGCGCCGGCGGCGGCTGGAGCCGTACCGGGCGGTCAGCGCCCCCGAGGTGATCTTCCAGGAGACCGTGCAGACCCTGCACCAGATCAACATCGACACCCGGCGGATCCGGCTGGCCGTCGCGGTCAGCAAGGCCGACCTGGTCGCGCCCGAGATTACCGAGGCGCACGCGGGCGACGACGAGTCCATCCGCGCGTGGCTGGGCGGGCCGCTCGACCAGGGCAACCTGGTGCGCGCCGTGAAGCACGAGTTCCCGGACGCCCGGTTCTTCCTCACCGACGCCACGTTCGGCGGCGGGGCCGTGCATCCGAGCATCGAGACGCTGGCGGCCTGGATCCTGGCCGGCGAGGGGATGAGGGTCTGATGGACGTCTATCGGCGGTGGCGGCGGGCGCTGTTCGGCATCTGGCTGCTGCTCGGGGTCCTCGCGGTGGTGACCGCGAGCGTCCTCCTGACGATCGCGGCAGGCCTGTGACCACGCCGGGGGACGCTCTTCCCCTCCTCGACGCCGTGGTGACGTGGACGCTGCCGCCGGAGGACTGGGCGGTGGTCGCCGAGATCCTGGAGGACCTCGAGATCGCCCATCGCGGGCAGGACGCCGCGGCGTGGCAGGCGGCCATGGCCGACCTGGGCCCGCACGGCCCGAGACGCGCCACGCGCATCGGCAGCGCCATGCCGACCGGCATCCCGGCGCCGGTCCTGGAACGCCGCAACGTGCTGGTGCACGCGCTCGGCGGGGCCGCCCGCGGCGAGAGGCCGGACCGGCGGCCGGTGAAAGGTCAGTCGGCGTAGTAGCGGTTCCGGCGTCGATAGGAGGGACGGCGGTTCACGAGGACCTGCCGGGTGATGACGATGCCCACGGCCAGGCCGCCACCCAGGGCGGCCAGCAGCAGCGGCATGTTGGAGCCGCCCAGGCCGGACTCGTCGGCGGAGAGGACGGCGGCTGCCGCGGGGGCCTTCGTGGCCGCTGCCGCGGCGGCGGCCGGTGGCGGGGCGGTCGGCAGGGACTCGAAGTCGACGATGTTGCTGGACTCCAGCAGGGTCATGTGGGTCATGACGAACTGGTTGGCCTGCTGGGCGAGCTTGCGCACGGTGTCGTTGCGGGTGCTGGCCCGGATCGTCGCGATGGCGGGGAAGATCTTGCCGTGGGCCGCCCGGAGCCGGTCGATGTAGATGCCGTCGAAGTCCGGGCCGTCGGCCTCGTCCATCTCGTCGAGCCAGCCCTGCTGATCCTTGTTCGGCTTGTCCGGCAGGTCGATGTTCAGCTTCTCCGCGGCGTTCCGGGTCAGCTCGTCCAGCTCGTTGTGCTGGTCGGCGATGCTCCGGCCGATCCGCTTGATGCGGGTGCTGTCCGACTTCTCCTGCGCCATCTCGCCGGCCGGGATCTCCCAGAGGCCGGCCAGCCGCACCTTGATCACGAAGTCCTCGTCGGCCTCCGAGATGTCGCCGCGGCCCCGGTCGGTGAGCAGGTTCTCGGGCGGGACCGGCACGTCGGCCAGGGCCGCGCTGCCGGGCAGCAGGATCAGACCGGCGGTGAGAAGCGCCGCACTCCACAACCGTCGCCACCCGAACATGGAACCCTCCTCGACTCGTGACTGCCCGGTGATACGGCTCACTGACCGGCACGGATCAATGCGGGATCGTCGGAGCATGGGGATTCCGGTGATCCTGGACTGCGATCCGGGCCACGACGACGCGCTGGCCCTGCTGCTGGCGGCCGGCGACGACCGGCTCGATCTGCTCGGCGTCACCACCGTCGCCGGCAACCAGACACTCGACAAGACGACCCGCAACGCGCTGAGGATCCTGGCGCTGGCCGGGGTCACCGACGTGCCGGTGGCGGCCGGGTGCGAGCGGCCGCTGGTCGGCGATCTCGAGGTGGCCGCCGACATCCACGGTTCCACCGGCCTGGATGGACCGGAACTCGACGTCCCGATGCCTCCCTCCGCCGATGTCCATGCGGTGGAACTGATGCGCCGGCTGGTGACCGGCTCTCCTGAACCGGTGACACTCATCGCGACCGGCCCTCTCACGAATGTGGCGATGCTCCTTCGTACCCATGCCTCGGTCTTGCCTTTGATCAAGCGCATCGTCTTCATGGGCGGATCGACGGAGCGCGGGAACACGACGCCCTACGGCGAGTTCAACATCGTGACCGATCCGGAGGCGGCCGACATCGTGCTGCGATCCGGGCTCCCGATCACGATGATCGGCCTGAACGTGACGCATCAGGCGCGAGCGACGCCCTCGGTGATCGCCGGGTTCCGCGATAAGGGCAGCCGGATCGGGGCGATCTGTGCGGAATTGATGACGTTCTTCGCCGGAACGTATCTCCGGGTGTTCGGCTTCGAGGATCCGCCGGTGCACGATCCGGTGGCGGTGGCCGCGGTGATCGACCCGTCGCTGGTGACTCTCATCCCGGCTCCGGTGGTGGTGGAGTTGGCCGGCGTGCACACGCGCGGGGCGACAGTGGTGGATCTGCACGGGCGCACCGGGCTGCCGGCGAACGTGGATGTGGCGGTGGGGCTGGAGGTGGCCGGCTTCTGGCGGTTGATGACGAGTGTGCTGTAGACCTGCGCCGCGTAGCATCGCCCCGTGCAGCCCATGACCAAGCTGGAACGACGCGTGGTGACCGCGGCGGAGCAGACCTTGGCGAAGCGGCGATCGGTGGGCCCGCTCGACGTGCTCACCGCGATGGGCTGGCTTCCGCCGGGACTCCTGACTGATTGGCGGCAGGGGCGCGCGCCACACCTCGAAGCGATCGCGGCCGTCTCCCCGGATCGATTGGCCGACGCGCTCGAGATTTTCCATCGATGGGTACGAGCGGAGAACCTGAACCCCGTCGAGATCGACTACGTGGCGGCCGCCCGGGACCGTCACCCGCTGCGTTTCACCGCGTCCGGATCACCGGCGCTGGAACGGGCCTACCGGACGAACTGGACGGGTTCCGGCCTCACGGACGCGCAGTTGACGCGCCTGAACAAGCCGCCGGACCTGGTCGTCATGCTCCAGGACTCCACCTGTACCGGCTGTGGCCAGGTCACCGGCATGCAGGTGGTGGAGAGCGGCGGCCCGATATGCCTGTTCTGCGCCGACATGGACCATCTGGTCTTCCTGCCCGCCGGGGACGCGGCGCTGACCCGCCGGGCCAAGAAGGCCAGCCGTCTGTCGGCTGTCGTGGTGCGCTTCAACCGCTCGCGCCGGCGTGACGAGCGGCGCGGCCTCCTCGTCGAGCGGGCCGCGCTGGAACGGGCCGAGCAGGAGTGCCTCACCGACGAGGAGGCCCGGGCCCGCCGCCGCGAACGGGATCGGGAACGGCGGTCCGCTGCCGACGAGGTGTTCCAGGTGAAACTCGCCGAGGAGATCGGGCGGCTGTTCCCGGGATGCCCGCCGGATCGTGCGGTGGAGATCAGCCGGCACGCCAGTGTGCGGGGGAGTGGCCGGGTGGGGCGGAGCGCGGCCGGACAGGCCCTCGATCCGGACGCGGTCACCCGGGCCGTGGTCGCCTTGATCCGGCACGAGGACACGCCCTACGACGATCTGCTGATGTCCGGGGTGGCCCGGGACGAGGCGCGGGAGCGGATCCGGGCGGCCATCGACCGGAAGCTGGCAGAGTGGCGGGTATGCGCATAGCCTTCGCCGCCGATGATGCGAACGCCACTGTCGACGCCGTTCTCACGGCCCTGTCCGGGCATGAGGTCGTCACGCCGGAGGGTTCGGAGAGCTGGCCCGATCTGGGGCGCTTCGTCGGGCAGGCGGTCGTCGACGGGCGGGCGGACCTCGGTGTGGTGATGTGCTGGACCGGCACCGGGACGGCGATCGCGGCCAACAAGGTGCCCGGCGTCCGGGCGGCGCTGGCGTGGGAGCCGTGGATCGCCCGGGGCGCGCGGCTGTGGAACGACGCCAACGTGCTCGCGATGAGCCTGAAACGGCTGGCGCCGGACGTGGCGGTGGAGGTTCTGCAGGCTTTCCTCGAGACGACCGAGCCGGACCCGGATGAGGCGGCGAACATCGCCGCGATCGAGAGGCCGGCTCAGGCGGGCTGACTTCGGTTCAGGCGGAAGGCGATCAGCCCGACGATGTTGCCCTCGGTGTCCCGCACGAACGCCTGCATCTCCTCGGTCCCGGCCGGCCCCAGCGAGCCGTCCCGATGCGTGAAGATCACGTGCGGTGGGCTCTCGACCGTGGCGCCGGCCGCCCGCAGGCGCTCGATCACGGCGTCGAGGTCGTCGACCTGGTAGTAGTGCAGGGCCGACGGCGCGCCGGCGTCGAGCAGGAGCCGCTGCCCGTCCAGGTCGAAGAAGACCAGCCCCGGCGGATCGAACGAGGCGACCGGCTCGGCGCCGAGAAGTGCGCTGTAGAACGCGGTGGCCCGGGTCAGGTCGGCCGCGTGTTGAGCTATCTGCACTGCTCTCATCGAGACAAGCTACCGCCGACGTCCGGGCCTCGGTATCCCGCGTCAGCAGCCTTCGGTACGGTTCAGGCCCGGGCGCGGGCAAGTACCTCCTCGCCAGTAAGCGGGCTGCGTGGATGATGGCTCAAGGACATCGGAGCTTTGATCTTGCGGGGTGCATAGCCCTCGGAGGCGACGTAGAACTGGCCGGCGCTGAGCCGCGAGATGTCGGGGACATCGCCGCCTTTGGCCTTCGCCATCTCGCGGACCGCCTCGATCTGGATCGGACTGTTCAACAGCCCATAGAGCTGTGTCGCCGAGTTGCCGGGGATACGGTTGTGCAGGCCTTTCGGCGCCTGGGTGGCGAAGATCAGCCCGAGCCCGTACTTGCGGGCCTGGGCCGTGAGTACCAGCGTGCTCTGGGTACACGCGGTCATTGCGCCCGATGGCGCCAGCGTCTGTGCCTCGTCCATCACGAACAGGCCCAGCAGCGGACGGTCGCCCGCGGGATTCCGCTTGATCCAAGCGAACAGGGCCATCTGGAGTTGATTCACGAAGCTTTGCCGCGAGTCGTCCGACGGCAGGCCGATCAGGCTGATGACCGAGATCCGGGCACGCTTGCCTTCCGGCGGGGTGAGCAGGACACCCGGATCCATCGGTGTTCCCTCGCCGCCGAAGAGGCGGTCATTGATCATTGCGGCGGTCAAGGTCTGTGCGAGTCCCGCTGCGATCTTGTCGGCGTCGTTGAGGTCGGTGAGACCGTCCGGTAGGTCGGCCAAGGTGTCGATCAGTCCCTGCAGCCGGGTTCCTCCACGTCTGCCGTAATGCTCGACGGCTTTGCGCAGGACGGCCCGGCCCAGATGGGCCTTGCTCGCACGGCCGGTGAGCATGGCCCTCGGCTCGAGCGACGCGACGGCTGCTTCGACCGCCTCGTTGAACTCGTCATCGTCGTCGAGCACGCCGGCGAAGTCGGGCAGCGGCTGAAAGCTCAGCGGCCGGCCCGACGTGCGCCGTGGCGTCCAGACGACGACATCGGTGCCGGCGAGGTAGTCCGCTGCCTTCTCGGCATCCCCGGGCAGCCATTCACTCGGTGGTTGCGGCCAGCCGTCGCCCAGCCGGGCAAGGTCGTTGTTCGGATCCAGCACGATGGCGGAGACACCCTGGAGCGCGCATTCCTCCACTACGCGCCGGATGAGCACCGTCTTGCCCGACCCGGAGCCCGCGAAGATGGTGGTGTGCTTTCGCAACGCCTCCAAGGGGAGGCGGACGGGATGTTCGTCCTCGTAGTCGTGGCCCACGATGAAGGTCGGTCCCTCGGGGTCGCCAGCGGGGGGAGCGATCTCCTTCAGTACCCACTTATCGACCCCGGCCAGTGCCTTCTCCAGGAACTTCACGTCGCGGGTCGGCCGTCGCCGGACCAGCCAGTCCTGGAGCTCCATGGTGGTCTCGGCCAGCATGACCTGAAGCGCGTACAGGATGCTCAGGTCCTCGCTGTCCATGGAGAGAGTCGCGGTGACCCGGCTGAGCGCTTCCTGGGTCCTCACGCCGCGATTCCACTCGGTGTTCCGCAGAAGGAAGAGGCGACGTCGTTCGTTACCGGGACTCGCCGCCGCCGTTACCGTCGCTTTGCGGATGCGGCTGAGGGCGGCTACGTGATGGTGTTCGTCACTGATTCCACGGAAGCACCAGTGGACCTGGTCGTCGGTGGCCTCGTCCAGCGTCAGGCTGAGTCGTGCGTGCAGTGGGGCGTTGGGGCTCGGTGGCGGATCGACGCTGAATGCTCCACCGTCGCCACGCTCCAGGATCCAGGCGGTCAATCCTGCGGCGAGAAGGGCGGGCATCTTCTCATCCTCGAAGTCGCGTTCGAGCGGAGTGACGTCGTCCGCCGCGTGCTTGAGCTCGATGAAACGCGCGTCGAAGTGCGCAAGGTCGGCATCGGATGCGGGCGCCGGCGTCGCCCGGGAGCCATTCCGAGTTGGGGCGGCCGAGTCGTCCAGGCGCTCTAGAAGATCGACCTCGTCGTTGTCAATGCATTGACGGATGTGATCGTCGATTCGTTTGAGTAGTTCCCGTGGCGTGAACTGGCCGGCGTCCAGGAACGCTTCCGGGTGGACTGGCCATGAGTCGAAGGGCACTTCGAAGCCGATCTCGTCGAACTTGGGCCGGAAGCGCTTCTCGACGATCGCCCGGGCGAGATCGTCATCCTTGAGTCTGGTGAGCTGTGGGGTGTAGCGGAAACGGTCGGCCACGGTATCCGCGGAGTTGGACGTGATCAGAGCCCAGGTGCTGGGCAGGCTGGCGATCACGGTGAGGGTGCGGCGTGTGATCTGGCGGAGCGTCATCAGACCGTCGGCCAGTTTCGCCAACCTCATGGCCTCGTCGGGCTTCAGCTTCATCAGCTTGGCGAGGGCCGGGTCGGTTTCGCGGGAGTACTGGGCGATCAGAGTGTCGATCTGGTCGATAGCGATGACCGAAGGTCCGGTGAGGGCCAGCAACCAGGACAGATCCTGAACGATTAGTTGTGCCGAACGGGGATCCCGACGTAAACCCCATGCCGCTCGTTCGCCGGGCTCAATCTCTCCCTGGCCCGTGAAGTAGTCGTCCGCAATGGCCCGATGACCGATGTCCGGAGAGGCGCTCAGAGCCAGAGCGCGTGCTGTCTCCTGACTTCTG
This sequence comes from Actinoplanes sp. NPDC023714, assembly GCF_040639855.1. Classification (NCBI taxonomy): domain Bacteria; kingdom Bacillati; phylum Actinomycetota; class Actinomycetes; order Micromonosporales; family Micromonosporaceae; genus Actinoplanes; species Actinoplanes sp. NPDC023714. The sequence continues at coordinate 46,549 of NZ_JBFAAR010000014.1, read as the reverse complement.
CGCGCGACCTGACGGTCGAATTCGCCGAGCCCGACGATGAACGCATCGAGAGCTCGACGGCTGAGATCGGTCTCGCCCATGACGGCGCGGCGGGCGGACCGTGGCGCGCCGACGAGTGCCGACAGACGCCGCAACAGAAGGCTGAGTTGTGTCTGACGGCTACCGGGAACGCGCCGAGACAAACCATCCAGCATCGCTTCGAGGACGCTGTCCCAGAAAGTGTCGGCGTCGAGCGTGCTCGTCAGGAAGAAGTAGCCACCCTCCTCCTGCACGTGTTGTCGGATGGGACCGAGGAGATGAGTCTTGCCGGATCCACCCTGGCCCTGGAGAACGAGACCGATGGGGCTGCCCGCCGGGCTCTTCGCGGCCTCCGCGAATCCCGCCAGCACCTCGCGGACCGCCGGTTCGTGAAGCCCTTCTACGTGGAAAGGCAAGGGCCGCCAAAGGTCGTCGGGAGTCGGCGCCCAATCCAGCCTGAGCGCGGCGAGCGTCTTACGTTCCTGGTCATCCATCACACGCCGATCGCCAGCAGGTGAGTGTCCTGATTACCGAGCCGGAGGGACGCCTCGGCATCGGCCTCGGTGAGAACCCTTCGATCCGGCTCAGGGATGAAATTGACGCCGCCCTCCTTGTGAAGCCGGCGGAGACCGTCATCCAGATCGGACTTGCTCAGGTCCGGGAAGAACGGCCGGAGGCGGCGCAGGCTGACCCAGGCCTGCGGCTCGTCAGCGAGGGCATTGTAGGAGCCGACGATGCGGAGGCGGAGTGCTTCGGCGGATCCGCGATCCGCCCGGCCCGATCGGATGTCGCTCAGCGCGAACAGTTCGACGAAGTTGGCGCAGCCGGCGCGATCCAGGACACGGTCACGAAGATGGTGCTGCAGTGCCGCGAGAGCCGCGCCCGGCGCCCCGGCACCGGGAAAGCCCAGATCACTTTCCTTGATCAGTGCCCAGCCGTCCTCGGACAGCGCCAGTGCATTCGTGCGTCCGCTCGGTGTGCTCGTGATGTATTTGAGCCTCTTCAGTCTCTCTCGTTGTGGCTTACGCACATCCAGCCCGTACAAATCCCTAAGTTCGGTGTTGAGGACTTCGCGAGCCTCGGCCATCAGCACGATGAGGATGGCGCTCTCAGTGGCGGTCAGGCCGTCAGCCATGGTCGTGTCCTTCCGTGGAGGCCAAGGTTCCGTCGGCATGCATTCCGAAAGCGCGCAGCCGCAGGACGTCATCGGTTGCCGCCTCGTCGTCGCTCCGGGCGGCCATCAGAAGTGCAAGCAGTCGATCGGCCGCGAACTGTGTTCCGGCGTCGACCTCGACGCGCAGCGCCTCCTCGTGGCGCAGGTCGAAAAGTAGAGAGGTCAGGCGCTCGGCGGCGTGCGGCTCACGCGCCGCCAGGGACTCCCGCGACTCGCGGATCGCTTCCACGGCGTCAACGGATTCCTGATCACTGTTCTGGAGCTTGCCGAGCCACAACTCCGCCGCGTGATCGCCGGCCGCGGCCCGTGCGGCGAGCTCGTCGGTGCGTCGGTGACCGGCGAGCAACTCGGCCAGCAGATCCAGCGCGAGGCGATGGCCGCCGTCAGCACGCTCGCGCAACTCCGTCAGCATGCCCCGATCGGCCATGAGCAGCGCCAGCTCATCAGCGGCGGTGGCATCACCCTGCTCGGCCTTCGTACGCAGATCCTCGCTTTCCCCGCGGTCGTATAGCAGCTCGGCCAGTCGCAGCCGGGAGCGTCGATCGGTGTTGCGAAGGGGTCTCGCTCGGGCGAGCAGAGAGCGCATGTCGTCCAGCGCCGCGGCGGCCTCCTCGTCGGTAGGCCTCTTCTCCGCCCATCCGACCAGGACCGCTACTGCGGCGTCGAGCCGGTCCTGGCGGGCAAGCAGCCATGCCAGCTCGGCGGAGGCCTGCTCGTCTCCGGCTTCGGACAGCCGCCGGAGGGCCCGCTCCTGGAGCCGGTAGCGCATCCGTGATGCAGCCGCGTCCCGAAGCCGGCGGATGTCCTCGGCGTTCTCCAGACGATCGATCAATGCTTCCCACAGAGCGCCCGGTGGACATTCGGTACGTCGCTCATGGTGGAGATGCTGTGCCAGGTAGTCGGCGGCGACGTATCCGGCCGAAGTCCCGGCCCGCCGGCCCGCCACTTTTGAGAGGGCCGCCACGGTCTCGTGAACGGGCGGCTCGGCGTAGGACTCGACCTCCCGAAGCCAGTAGCTGGGCGGAGCGACGCGTTCGGCCGGAGTGAGGTATCCGGCCATGGCGTCGACCAGCAGATCCGACGGCAACGGAGTCAAAATCCCGAGGCGCCGGGCATCGGCCGCCGCGGTCATCGCGGCCCGGGCATACGGCGGCGCATGGCTCCAGCTGCGTATCAACTCCGGTCCTGCTGCGAGCGCCTGAGTCAGCTCAGCGTCCTTGACCTGGAGGGCGGCACGAATTCGGCTGTCCGTGGAGGCGAGTGTCTCGGCGGCTCGTCGTTCCACGTCGCGGAGAGTCTGTGCGACGTCGATCTGATCGGCGCACTCGAGCAGGCCGCTTTCGGGCGCATGGCGAGCTGCCATGCCGGTGGTGCGAGCTCTGAAGTCGTCGAACCAGATGGTGCCCACCACGATGAGACCGGCATTCCTCAGCTTCACTATCAGCGCCTTGGTCAGGGGCGGTGACGAGTCGAAGAACCGGTACATCTCATCCAGCCAGACCACCGTGCGCTCGGTCCGTTCCTCGAGCAGCCGATAGATCTCCTCGGTGGTGGAGGGCTGGACCAGCCACCACTGCGGAACCACCGCCCGCACCGCCTCGTACAACGACCGCGTCTTGCCCGTCGAGGACCGTCCGATGAGCACTACGAAGCACCCGCGGTCTACGCCGTTTCTGATGAAGGAGCGCAGATCCGGGTCGAAGTGCCGCGGCACATAACCGGGCAGCTCGTCGGGTGAGTCGCCCGACTGGATTGCGGCGTGAACGCCGAGTTCACGAGGCGACATGTCGGCGAAACAGGGCAGCGCGCTGTCTTGATCCTGTGAGACCGCACTGAGTGCTTCCCACATCTCCAAGATTTGTTCGCGCTGCTCAGGAGGCTCATCCAAGGCGATGAGCAGGCTTTCGAGAACAGGTCTCTGCGGCTTCCGGTCGCCACGTAGCACGGAGCTGATCGTGCTGCGGGTCAGTTCCCGCTCCGCTGATGTTCCGGGGCGCGTCCGCTTCTGGATCTCCGCCAGGGATAGCCCTGATCGGGTCTTCAAGAAGTCGAGGTACTTGGCGAAATCTCGCCATGAGCGAACGCCGGAAAGATCAGGAATGGCAGTAGCGGTCAGTGCTATCGACCTCCCACTTCCGGCGTTGGGTGTTCCGGGACAGCCTACGAATAGGTTCGCCGCGACGCCATAGCCTCCTTTTCATTCCTCTTCACGTTCCGCCTCCTCCCGTCTCTTCCTGGACCTTCCCGGACGCTCGACCTCGACGTTTTCGCAGCTCAACATTGTTTCTCGGGCGACCGGGGGTCGGTGGCCGAGAAAAGCTGCAAGGGGTCGTTGTGAACCAATGGTTGGTTATTGTCCAAGCTCTCGACCAATTTCTCTCCGTAGCTACCGCAGTCGTTTCCTTGATCGTTATCCTCCGAAAGGACGATGATCGTACGGATGATCAGAAGTGATCCTCTCCAAGTGCCCCAGCCGTTCTGGCTCTCTCCTGGCCTTGGCAGCACCCCGGCTGAGGTGCGAAGGTCGAGCGGTGATCGACCCGTACCTCTGGCTTGAAGATCTTGAATCTCCGGAGGCCTCCCGCTGGGTGGCCGAGCGGAACGCGGAGACGCTCGCCTCGCTGGGTGGTGAGGAGTTCGCGCGGCTCAAGGATGCCGTCCGGGAGGTGCTGGACAGCAAGGAGCGGATCAGTTTCCCGGCCTGGCGCGGGGATGGGTACTACTACGACTTCTGGAAGGACGCCGACCACCCGCGCGGGGTGTGGCGGCGGACCACGCTGGAGCAGTTCCGGCGGGACGAGCCGGAGTGGGACGTGCTGCTCGACGTCGGCGCGCTGAACGAGGCCGAGGGCGAGAACTGGACCTGGCAGAGCGCCACGGTGCTGCGGCCCGGCTACGACAGGTGCCTCGTCTCGCTGGCCCGCGGCGGATCGGACGCGGCGGTGGTGCGCGAGTTCGACATGGTGAACCGGGTGTTCGTCGAGGACGGGTTCGTGCTGCCCGAGGCGAAGACCGACGTCGGCTGGATCGACGCCGACCACATCTTCGTGGCCACCGACTTCGGGCCCGGCTCGCTGACCTCGTCGGGTTACGCGCGGATCGCGAAGGCGTGGCGGCGCGGGACACCGCTGTCCGAGGCCGAGACCGTGTTCGAGGGCGACCCCGACGACGTGCTGATCACCGCGGTGCGTGACCCGGCCGAGGGGTTCGTGCGCGACTTCGTGGTTCAGAGGGTCGAGTTCTTCAGCACGAGATACTTCTTGCGTACGGGGGACCGTCTCGTGCGCATCCCGATCCCCGAGGACGCCGGCTTCGACGTTCACCGGGAGTGGATGGTGGTCCGGCTCCGGTCACCGTGGCTCGGATTCCCGGCCGGCGCCCTGATCGCCACGAACTTCGACGACTTCCTCGCCGGCGGGCAGGACTTCACCGTCCTCTTCCAGCCGGACGAGCACACGTCGCTCACCTCGTACCATTGGACCTTGAACCATCTCCTGCTCGTCACGATGACCGACGTGGTGACGCGGGTGCAGGCGCTCACGCCGGGCGGGTCCGGGTGGAGCGAGCAGCCGCTGCCCAGTTCCGCCGAGTTCGGGACCACCTGGATCGTCGACACGGATCCGGACCACAGCGACGCCTACCTGATCGCGTCGGAGGGCTTCCTGCAGCCGGCCACGCTGAGCCTCGGGAGCGTGGGCGGCGACGTGACGGTCCTGAAACGGGCGCCGTCGTTCTTCGCGACGGACGGCATGACGGTCCGGCAGTTCTTCGCGGTCTCCGACGACGGGACGCGGGTGCCGTACTTCGTGGTCGGCCGGCCGGACGACAGCGGGCCGGTCTGGCTCACCGGATACGGCGGGTTCGAGATCCCGATGACGCCGAACTACGGCGGCGTCCGTGGGCGGGGATGGCTCGCCCGCGGCGGTACGTTCGTGCTCGCGAACATCCGCGGCGGCGGCGAATACGGCCCGGCGTGGCATCAGGCGGCTCTGCGGGAGAACCGGCCCCGGGCGTACGAGGATTTCGCGGCGGTCGCCCGTGACCTGGTCAGCCGCGGGATCGCCACCCCCGGACGCCTCGGCGTCACCGGCGGCAGCAACGGCGGCCTGCTCATGGGCGTCATGCTCACCCGCTATCCGGATCTGTTCGGCGCGGTCGTGGCCGGCGTGCCGCTCCTCGACATGCGCCGCTACACGAAACTGCTCGCCGGAAAGTCCTGGATCGCCGAGTACGGGGATCCGGACGTCGAGGACGACTGGGCGTTCATCCGGGAGTATTCGCCCTATCAGAACGTCCGGCCCGACCGCACCTATCCGCCCATTCTGTTCATCACCTCGACCCGTGACGATCGGGTGCATCCCGGGCACGCGCGGAAGATGCTGGCCCTGCTGCGGGATCAAAAGCACGAGACATTTCTGTACGAGAACGTCGAAGGCGGTCACGGTGCCGCGGCGGACAACGAGCAGGCCGCGACGAAGGAGGCGCTCACGCTGGAATTCCTGTGGCGCGAGCTGAACCGTACTATCGGCCGGTGATGCGACGAGGGGTTCTGGCTGGTCTGATCAGTCTCGGTCTGCTGAGTGGCTGCCAGAGTGGTGGGCCGGTGGCTCGTTCTCTTCCCTCGCCCGCTTCTTCTTCTTCCTCCTCCGCGTCGTCGTCGCCGGCTTCTCCTTCTCCGTCGGCTTCTCCTTCCGCCTCTCCGTCGGCTTCGGCTTCTGCTTCTGCTTCCAGGCAATTGCCGAAACCGGGGAATCCGAAGGGGAAAGCCTCCATTCCGGCCGCGGCGAAGGCGGTGGACAGCGGCGAACCGGACCGCACGGTGGGCGACGGCACCCCGGAGAGCTGCACCTCGGCCGCCGTCGTGAAGGCCGTCGCGGCCGGCGGGATCATCGCGTTCGACTGCGGCCCGGCGCCCGTGACGATCACCATGACGAAGACCGCGAAGGTACGGAACACCAGCGCGAAGGTGGTCCTCGACGGCGGCGGCAAGGTCACGCTGAGCGGCGCCGGCAAGCGCCGGATCCTCTACATGAACACCTGCGACGAGGCCCAGGTCTGGACCACCTCGCACTGCAACGACCAGGACACGCCCCGCCTGACCATCCAGAACATGGCGTTCACCAGGGGGAACAGCACCGGCGACGACACCGAGGGCGGGGGCGGCGGCGCGGTCTTCGTACGCGGCGGCCACGTCAAGGTCGTGAACTCGCGCTTCACCGACAACCGCTGCGATTCCACCGGCCCCGATCTCGGTGGCGCCGCCATGCGCGTTCTCGACCAGGGCGGCGACGATCCGGTCTACGTCGTGGGCAGCACCTTCACCGGCGGGAAATGCTCGAACGGGGCGGCGCTCAGCAGCATCGGAGTGTCCTGGACGATCCTCAACAGCCACTTCTCGGGAAATGCCGCAATCGGTCACGGGCAGAATCCGGCCAAGGCGGGAACACCGGGCGGTGGCAGTGGCGGCGCCATCTACATGGATGGGCTCACGATGGCGCTGACCCTGAACGGGACGGTCATCGAGAGGAACACCGCTGTCGAGGGTGGGGGAGCGGTATTCTTCGTGAGCAACGACCGGTCGGGCAGGATGAGCGTGAAGAATTCGACGCTTCGGAAAAATCCGAATAAGGGCTTCGAGACGTCCGGATATCCCGGGATTTTTTATCTCGGATCGGGCGAGCCGATCGTGAGTGGATCCTCGATCAAGAAGTGAGGCTGCTGACCTTCAACACGTTGTTCAGGGGTGATGTGCGGGCGCGGTTGCGGGCGCTCGCTCCGCTTCTGGATTGCTATGACGTGGTGTGTTTGCAGGAGGTCATGTTCCGGCGCAATGCGAGGCTGTTGAGCCGTACATTTGCGCATTTCTCGGGTTTTGGTGGTGTTCTGCTGCGGGGTGGGCTCGTGATGCTCTCCCAGCGGCCGATCGTCGGTAGCCGGTTCGTGCGCTATCCCTTCAGCGCCCCGCTGCGACCGGAACTCATCATGCGGAAGGGTGTGCAGATCGCCTCGGTCGACGGGGTGACCGTGGTGAATACCCACCTGTCCGCCCACGCCGCCCGGATCCAAGACCGTGAGCTGGAGTTCCTGGCCGGCGTGGCGTCCGGGTTGGAGGGTCCGCTCGTGGTCGTGGGGGACCTCAACGTGTCACGGCGGCGGCTCCAGAAGTTTCTGGATATTTCCGGACTTATTGACCCGCTGGCCGGTGATGCGCGCCCGACCTACCGCCCGACCCCGGAGTTCCCGTCCCCGCCCGCTTTCGACCACATCCTGACCAGGGGCGGCATCACAGCCCAAGCCCGGATAGTCCTCCAGGACCCGATCCACCTGCCCGACGGTCGCCAAACCTTCCTGTCCGACCACTACGGCGTCGAGGCCGACATCACCGCGCGCCGGTCTCGAGATCGTGAGGGCTAGTCGAGTGGGCCGATGACGCGGCCGAACTGGGCGATCGAACCCTTGCGGTCGATCTCGTCGAGCGCCTCGCGGGTGAGGCTCCGCAGCGGCGGGCTTCCGGCCCGGTCGCGCCAGCCGGACATGGACACGGATTTCCACTCCAGGTTGACCTCGCCGTGCTCGGTATGGAAGCCGCCGCCACGTTCGAACAGCAGGATCAGCGGCTCGAACGGATCTTCCAGGTCCGGGGGGAGGGCAACACCCGGCGTGGCGCGCAAGGCGGCCCAGTGCAGGAGGAACGGTGTCAGTTGTTTGACGTTCCAGCCGCCCCGCCCGGCGGCGATCTTCTCGACGAGCGCGTCGATGACTTGCTGGTCGGCCCGGATAGCCGGGTCGACCTGCGCGGCGATGTCGAAGAACGGGCCACCCGTGTCGTAGTGGAACGCGGCGGCCCAGAGCGACGCGCGGCGGAAGTATTCCTTGAGCAGGGCGGCTTTCGACCAGGCTTTGTCGCCATGACGTTCCCAATCGATGGTGCTCAGTCGAGCGGCCATCGCGTCCACGGCTTCGTCAGGTGTCATCGTCCCAATCCTCGCAGAACCGTGTCGACGATCTCGTCCAGATTAGAGAGGTCGTCGGCCATGTGGATCCCTGAGCTGTCGATGCCGAAGAGTCGCCAATGCCGCAGCGGCCCGTCGGTCCGCCAGGCGTTGGGTGCCAGATCGTGTGCCGAGGGATGGTCGCGACTCAAGATGCGGTCACCGTCGGCGTCGAAGGCGCCCGGATGTGCCGAAAGATACGGGAGCCCCGCCTCCATCAGCCGGTTCTCGACGTACTCATGAGCAGCGAGACTCCGGAACGCCGACAGGTCGTCCGCGTCGAGCGTCCCGTTTCGAGCGCCGTCCCACAGCGCGGCGGTGCGCTCATCCGGCGTGAAGAATCCACGTTCGACCCGATTCGGGCCGAGGGCGACGTCATGCTGCTGGACGAACAGGTTTTGGCGCATCCCTTCGATGATGCGCGGGTCGATGCCGGTGTTCGCGGCGACCTGAGGTGTGTCCTCCGGGCTGTGGCGGATCCGCCGGTACGCGTCCGCGGCACGCTCGGAGATTTCGTGGCCGTCGTCGATGAAGTGCGAGCCGCGCGGGAAGTCGGCCCGGAACTCACTCGGACCCAGCGGTCGCAAAGGATCGGATCGCGCTTGCCTCGCCGAGCGAGTGATCAGGGCGGTCATGGCTTCGGTGAGGTTGTCGAGCTTCGGGTGCAGCCGGCGGAGGCTGTTCAGCAGGCCCCGGATGAAGTGCTGGATGCGGTTCGACCACTTGAGGACCAGGGCGGACACCTGGCTCGCCACCGCCGGCGTGGCGATGCCGAGGGTGAGGCCCTCCATGGCGAGCCACTGTGGCAGGCGGACGGCGAGGGTGGCGACGAACTCGGCGATCAGGTCGCGGACGATGCCGCGTACGAGGGCCACGAGCAGGCCGGCGCCTTCGACGGCGTAGGAGATGCCCCGCGCCGCGGTGGACAGGGTGTCGAGGGTTTCCAGGTGCAGGCGGGCGTGGTCGCGGTACGCGTCACCCGCCGCCCCGAACCAGCCGGACACCTCGGCGCTCAGGTGGCCGGCGTAGTCCTCGCGGGTGGAGGCGGTGAAGGCGGCGACGTTCGCCCAGGTGGCGGCGTGCGCGGCGACCTCGTCGGCGTTGCCGGCCAGGTGGTCGAGGGCTTCCCTGAGGGGCTGGACGTGCTCCATGAGCCAGGCGACACCCCAGGCCATGAGCCCGCCGAGCGGATCGATGGCGAGGGTGAGCAGGTCCAGGCTCGCGCCGACGCCGCCGAGGATCGGATCCACCCAGCTGTCGTTGCGAATCCCCTCGGCGATGTCGGCGACGTCCCCGACCAGGCCGAGCCCGGTGTGCCACCGCGTCGAATCGTGGGCCTCCGCCACCAGAGGGCCGGCGCTCATCGGGACCCGCCGCCGTGCGCGATCACCATGTCCTGCCCCTCGCCTCCGGTGAACGTCCTAACCGGAGGAACCCCGCCGCGCGGGCGGTGGTTCAGGTGGCGAGCCGAAAGTTCGGGATCTTCGGCTCCCGCTCCTCGGCGGGGAGGTGGATGTCCCTGATGACGGCTTCCTCGGGGATGTGCGTGCGGCTGGTGACGATCCCCTGGAGGCAGTGGTCGCACCAGAAGGCCGCATAGCCGATCAGCCGATCCCGGTCACCGGTGAAGACGACATTGAGGCGATGATGTCCGCAGTTGGGGCAGGCGAGATCGTACGGGCCGGGCACCGCTCGATAGGCGATGTCGAACGCGTCGAGCCATTGATCGTGTGTGGCGGTCATCGGGTCCTCGGCTCCGGGCGGATTGGCTGATTGTCCCACCATTCATCCTCGTACGCATAAGCTCGGTCTTCGAAGGCGTCCTTCTCTTCCCGATTCTCGGGGAAAGGCCTTCCCGCAGCGAGCTCGTCGTGGTGGAACTTCTCGTGGACCAGGGTTCTGGCCAGGTCCTCCTCGCTGCGGAAACCGGGCGGATAGAGCTGGATGGACCCGTCACGGAATGTCTCACCACAGGCGACCCGCTCCTGCACGGTGCCCAGCGAAATGCGCAGACCGGAAATGTCGATGTCGTATTTGGCGGCTATCTCGTAGGCCACGTCCATCCGGCGGAAGAGCCGTGGGCCCGCACCGCGCCGCCGGACCCGGTTGAGAGCGTCCGCGGCGGTCGTGTCGGCATGCGCCGGCGTGAAGAGTCTCCTGATCTCCGCGATGCGCTCGGCGAGGCCGTGCGTGATCGGGGTCAGGTTGGCGAGGCTGCGGAGCAGGCCGCGCAGGAATTCGGCGATCCGGGCGCCCCATGAACTGATCGCCGCGGTCACCTGCCCCACCACCAGCGGCGTCGCCAGGCCGAGGGAGAACATCGCCTCGGCGGCGTAGACGACCAGCCTCGACACCAGGAACGCGATCGCGTCGCGGACGAGCAGGCGGACGGCGGCTATAAGCGCGCCCGCGCCTTCGATCACCGCGGCGAGGGTGTCGGCGGCGGCTGCCAGGGCCGATGTCGCGTGCTGCTCCCGCTCCGCGCGCCGGCGGCAGGCGTCGGCCGCCACACCATCCCAATCGGACAGATGCAGCCGGGTGGACCAGCCGATTTCATCGGCCCGCAGGCGGAGATCTTCGGCGGTCCGGCGCCAGCTCTGTGCGTTTCCCTGGATCTGTACGGGGTCACCCGCGAGCTGATCCAGCGCCGTGGTGAGGGGACGGACGTGCTCGATGAGCCAGGCCACCCCGGATTGGAGCAGCATGCCGATCGGGTCGGCGACGTACGCGAGCGCGTCCAGGCCGGCGCCGGTGACACCGAGCGTGCCGTCGATCCAGCTGCCGTTCCGTACGCCGTCCGCGATCAGTTCGATGTCCTCGGCGATGCCGATCCCGGTCACCGGCGACGTCATGGCACCCGGCGACGTCATGGCACCCGGCGATGTCATGGCACCCGGCCGCTCAGGTCGGTGGCGTTCGTCCCGTCGGTGTGCTCGTAGTCGTCCGCCGCCCGCCGGACCGCCTCGGCGCTGTCACCCACCGCCCGCGCCGCCGTCTCGATGGCTTCGATGAGCGGGGTTCTGACCTGTTCGAGAAGAATGGGCACTATGACGCAGAGGTGACCGTAGGCGTCGGCCGTCATCCGGGTGTCATCTCCGGCGAATCGGGCGCGGGCGAGCACGCCGTCCAGATGAGACGCGTGCCGCCGCAGATCATCCGGGTCGGCTCTCATCGGCCGCCGAGCCGATCGGCTCTCATCGGCTGCCCAGCCGATCGGTTCTCATCGGCTGCCCAGCCGATCGGTGAAGGCGGTCAGCAGCACCCGCCCCTCCGGCGTCTCGTCGTCGCCGTCCTCGCGGGCGGCCGCGACCGCCCGCCGCGCCAGGTCGGCCCGCGCCGCGTCGGACGCGGCCAGCACCTGTTCGGCGATCCATCGGGCGGAGTGCCGGCGGACCTCCTCGGACAGATACAGATCGACGAGCGCGCCGGCGCTGTCGACGGCGACCTCGACCATGCCGCCCGCCGCTGCCGCCCGGCCGGTGAGCGCGTGCAGTTTCGCGGCGAGCGCGCGGGTGCGGGCGAGGCGTTCCTCGAGCGAGTCCTGCCAGTCGTCGACCCATCCATCCGGCCCATCGGCGGAAGAAGCGGAAAAAGCTGAAAAGGACGACATGTCAGGAGGCCTGGCGCAGGATGTCGTCCGCGACCTTGCGCACCGCGTCACGGGACTCGGCCGGCGCCGTCCCGACCACTCCGACCTGCCATTTCGGCCCACCGAAGAAGTGGTCCAATTCCAGCTGATAGCGGTCGCCCTCTTCGGACTCCAGGAAATGGGTCGAATCGTCGACCCGCTCCGGTACGGCGGTGAACCAGTCCTTCGTCATCCGCGCGGTGCTCGCCTCATCACACGGCGGGGCACACGACCGGAGCATCACGCCGACGCGCTCGTCGCCGCCGGAGCCGGAGCAGATGAACGCCTCGGCGTCGTCGACCTCGACCTTCGCGTCCACACAGTCCCAGCCGGCCGGGGTACGGAAGCCGAACGGCCACCCCTCGAACCGCACCGCCGAGGTCTCGTCCGCGGCGGCGAACGAGGGAAGCGCGGGCCCTCCAGAGGACGACGAGGAGGACGAGGACGAGGAGACCGGCGGCAGCGACGGAATCGTCCGCCCGGGTGTCGGCGCCCAGGCCGGAACCGACCGGGTCTCGGCCGACGCCGCCACGATCGCGTTGCCGACCGCGCAGAACGCCATCAACATCGTGAACACCAGCAGCACGATCGTGGCGACCGTGCCGGGATACTTCTGCGGCGGCCCGCCCAGCGCACCACGCATCCAGGCGATGGTCGGAGCCCGGTACTCCAGCGCGGCGGTCTGCCCCGGCAGGACGGCCACGTCCAGATCGGCTTTGCCGATCCGGCGGGGGATCAGGTACGGCACGTGCACGTGCAGGTGATGGCGCCCCGGAACCACGGGCACCACGATCGGCCGCTTCCAGCCCGCCGCCACCGGCTGCCCGTCCACGGCCAGCACCGGCGTGAAGAGCCCGAGCAGCAGCGTGAGCGGCGAGTACCGCAGCGTCACCGCGATCGCCGCGTGCTCCTGATGACTGACCCACCCCGATCCGGGCCGGGGCCACTCCGAGGTCTGCTGCAGAGCCGCCCCCTCGAACGACCAGGAAGCCGGCGGGGGCGAGGGCGGAGGAGTTGAGCTGACGGGCGTATACGGCTGCCACTGCTGCTCGTACATGACGGCCTCTCTCCGAAGAAGGCGAAGGTGAAGTGCATCCCTGCCCGAAGAGAACCCCCTGGTGAAGCAGCGAGTTCAGATGTGCCGGAAGAACCGAGACATTGAACCCCGCCGGTGCCGATGCGGTATTCCACCGAGCACGCGTTCGGGACGCGAGGAGAAGAGACGCGAGGAGAAGACATGGACGGACCGGTGTTCCATGTGGACCTCGCCGCGATCGACGAGGCCGCTGCCGGAATCGCGCAGACCGCCGCCGCTCACGATCGGACCGGCCTCGAGGATCTCCAGCGCTCGGCGGCTCGGTACGGCGACGAAGAACTGTCCGGCGCCGTCCGCGACTACTGCGGCCGATGGGACGACGGGCTGGACCTGCTCGTCGAGGACGCCCGGCTGATCAGCGACGTGCTGACCCGGGCCGCGGCCGTCTATCGTGCCACGGACGAGGCCGCGGCCCGGACCTTGACCACCGACCCGGCACTGGAGGCGGTGGATGAGTGAGCTGGGCGGGACGTCCGATCCCCGGTCGCTGGTGCCCGGAGATCCGGACGCGGTCGCCGCCGACGCCGTGACCTTGCGGGGACGGGCGAAGAGCGCCGGCGAGGCGGGCGACGGTCTCCGGCTGATCGACATCGGGGCCTGGACCGGGGTGGCCGCCGACCGGTTCCGGGAGAGGTTCGCCTCCGAGCCGGGACGGTGGTTCACGGCGGCCGACGCCCTGCAAGCTGGAGCCGGTGCGCTGGACGACTATGCGATGACGCCTTCCGGGTGTCGGCCGTGAGTACGTTGGATAACGCGCGGATTCAGGTCCGGTCGGCCGCGGCGATGACGGCCCGGACGCTGCGGGACAAGGCGAGCCTGGCCCCGGAGAAGTCCGGCTGGCTCGACGAATTCGGCGATGTCGTGCACGATGCCGCGGCGCACGTCGTCAACGGCGCCGCCTCGATCGGGAACGCGATCATCAGCAATCCGGGATCGGTGGTCCTTGCGGCCGCCGGCGTCGGCCTCGCGGTGATCAGCGCCGGTGGCGGAGGCACCGGTGTGGCCCTGAGCTCGACCGGCGTCGGCGCGATCGCCGGGGTGCCGCTGACCGCGGTCTCGGCCGCCGGTGTGGTGACCGGCGTCGGCCTGGCCACGGCGGCGGTCGGCAACCTCGCGGTCCGGGCGTCCGGAGACGACCGGGTTGCTCCGATGGAGACGCGGGGCGACGCGGCCGCGTCCGGCGCCGCCGACTCGACGGCCGGAAATCCGGCCGGTGTGAAGCCCGGCTGGTCGTCGCGGACCGCCGACAACGGGCAGGGCACCGTCCATCAAAAGCCGGGGTCGGCCGGTAACGCTGATATCGGCCGGGTGATAATCCAAGAATCTCGACGGATACGTATGTTTCTGTAAGGATCAGGAGAATCCGGGCCGAACTCGGCCACGCACATTCCGATCCGGCCCGACGGGTCCTATCCCATACCCCAAGGATGGTGATCATGGATTTGGGATTCGCAGGGCAGATGGTCGTCGCCCAGGATTTCGGATACACCGTGGCACTGACGTTCAGCGGCGGCTACGAGATTCGTATCGAGACGGCTTTCACGCTCGCCGACGCGGATCGGACCCTTGAGATCACGCCGGGTGGGGAGGATGAGGTCGCGCTCGTCGGCCGGGTGGTCACGTCGGCCACCGGTGACGAACTCGGTGGGCTGCTGATCGACTTCGTCGGGGAGTCGCGCCTGACGGTCCCCGCCGACGCGGAGTTCGAGGCGTGGACCCTGGCCGGGCCGGACGGGCTCAAGGTGGTGTCCACACCGGGCGGTGAGCTCTCCGTGTGGTCGCGGACCTGATCGGAGACGCTCACCGCCCGGCGAAGGGCCATTGTCAGGCGGCCGTGGTGGCGAGGGGGACGTCGCGGCGCCGGGCGTCGGCGCTCTCGTCGTCCAGCTCCTGCTGGGCTGCGAGTTCGGCGACGATGACGGCCTCGTAGCGGGTAATTTCGCGCTCGGTCTCGTCGGCGGTCCAGCCGAGGTGGGGGGCGATCAGCTCGGCGGTGGTCCGGGCCGCGGCGACGCCGCGGTCCGCGGTTTCGATGGAGATCCGGGTACGGCGGGTGAGGACGTCCTCGAGGTGGCGCGCGCCCTCGTGGGTGACCGCGTAGACGACTTCGGCGGCCAGGTAGTCGGTGGCGCCGGTGAGGGGCTCGCCGAGTGCCGGGTCGGCCTCGATCAGGGCGAGCAGCTCGTCGGCGAGGGTGCCGTAGCGGCGGAGCAGGTGCTCGACGCGGGACACGTGCAGGCCGGCGCGGCGGGCCAGCTGGCCGCGGCGGTTCCAGGCGGCCCGGTAGCCGTCGGCGCCGAGCAGCGGCACCTGGTCGGTGCAGGACGCCGGCACGCGGGTGGGGAGGTCGCCGACCGCGGCGTCGACCGCGTCCTTCGCCATCACCCGGTACGTCGTGTACTTGCCGCCGGCCACCACGACCAGGCCCGGGACCGGGTTGCCGACCGCGTGCTCGCGGGACAGCTTCGCGGTGCTGGAGGCGTCGGCGGAGAGCAGCGGGCGCAGGCCGGCGTAGACACCCTGCACGTCGTCGCGGGTCAGCGGCGTGACGAGGGCCTTGTTGACCTCGTCGAGCAGGTAGTCGACGTCCCGGGAGGACGCGGCGGGCTCGGCCTTGTCGAGCGTCCACGGGGTGTCCGTGGTCCCGATGATCCAGTGCCGGTCCCATGGGATCACGAAGAGCACGCTGGAAGCCGTACGCAGGATCATGCCGCTCTTGGCGGAGATCCGGTCGCGCGGCACCACCAGGTGGATCCCCTTGCTGGCGGTGATTTTGAACTGCCCCCGCTCGCCGGTGAGCATCTCCTGGCTGTCGCCGGTCCACACGCCGGTCGCGTTGATCACGGTGCGGGCGCGGATCTCGAGCTCGGCGCCGGTCTCCAGGTCGCGGGCGCGGACGCCGGCGACGCGGCGACCCTCGCGGAGGAACCCGGTCACCTCGGTGCGGGTGGCGACGTGGGCGCCGTGCGCGGCGGCGGTCCGGGCCAGGAACATGGTGTGCCGCGCGTCGTCGACCTGCGCGTCGTAGTAGCGGATCGCGCCGATCAGCGACTCCGGGCGCAGCGACGGGAACGCCTTGAGCGCCTCGTTGCGGGACAGGTGCCGGTGCATGGGCAGGCCGGCGGCGCCGCCGGAGAGTGCGAGGGTGTCGTAGAGCGCGATGCCGGCGCCGACGTAGAGCCGCTCCCAGGCGCGCTTCTGCAGCGGGTAGAGGAACGGCACCGGGCGTACCAGGTGCGGCGCCAGCTTCTGGATGAGCAGGCCGCGCTCCCGCAGGGCCTCGCGGACCAGCGAGAAGTCCAGCATCTCCAGGTAGCGCAGGCCGCCGTGGATCAGTTTGCTGGATCGGCTGGAGGTGCCGCTCGCGAAGTCGCGGGCCTCCAGCAGCCCGACCGAGAGCCCGCGGGTGGCGGCGTCGAGGGCGGCGCCCGCGCCGACCACGCCGGCGCCGACGACGAGCACGTCCAGCTCTTCCGAGGCGAGGGTGGCCAGGGCTTTGGTACGCGCCTGCGGCGACATCGTTCCGGTGTTCATCAAAGATTCCCCACATTCCAGCCGAGGGTGCGGTCGATGGCCGCCTTCCAGCGGGTGATGCCTTGTTCGCGTCGTTCCGGCGACCAGGACGGCTGCCAGCGCCGGTCCTCGTGCCAGTTCTCGCGCAGGTCGTCGACGGAGTTCCAGAACCCGACGGCGAGCCCGGCCGCGTAGGCGGCGCCCAGCGCGGTGGTCTCGGCGACGGCGGGACGGCTCACCGGGACGCCGAGGATGTCGGCCTGCAACTGCATGCAGAGCGCGTTGCCGGTGACGCCGCCGTCGACCTGGAGACAGTCCAGGGTGGTGCCGGAGTCCTGCGCCATCGCCTCGACCACGTCCCGGGTCTGGTAGCAGATCGCCTCGAGCGCGGCCCGGGTGATGTGCGCGGCGGTGTGGTAGCGGGACAGGCCGACGATCGCGGCGCGCGCGTCCGGCCGCCAGTAGGGCGCGAACAGCCCGGAGAACGCCGGGACGAAGCAGACGCCGGCGCTGTCCTCCACCGACGCCGCGAGGGCCTCGCTCTCCGCCGCCGAGTCGAGCACGCCGAGCTGGTCGCGCAGCCACTGGATGGCCGCGCCGGCCACGGCGATCGACCCCTCCAGCGCGTAGGCGGGCGCGTCCGTGCCGAATCGGTAGCCGACCGTGGTGATCAGCCCGTGGCTCGATCGGACCGGGGTCGTGCCGGTGTTCATCAGGAGGAAGCCGCCGGTTCCGTACGTGCACTTGGCCTCGCCCGGCGCGAAACAGGTCTGCCCGAAGAGCGCGGCCTGCTGGTCACCGATGGCGGCCGCGATCGGCACCCCGGGCAGCACGGCGTCCGCCGTTCCGTACACCGAAGCGGACGACCGGATCTCCGGCAGCATGGCCCGCGGGATCCCGAACAATCGCAGGAGCTCCGGATCCCAGTCCAGAGATTCAAGATCCATGAGCATCGTACGACTGGCGTTCGTCACGTCGGTCAGATGCCGCCCACCGGTCAGGTTCCAGATCAGCCAGCTGTCCATCGTCCCGAACAGCACGTCGCCGTTCTGGGCGCGCTCGCGCAGCCCGTCGACGTTCTCCAGCAGCCACTGCACCTTGGTCGCCGAGAAGTAGGTGGCCGGCGGCAGCCCGGTCCGCTCCCGGATCAGGCCGGCGTCGAGGCGCGCGACCAGCGCGTCCGTGCGGGTGTCCTGCCAGACGATCACGTTGTGGCAGGGCTCGCCGGTGGCCCGGTCCCAGACCAGCACGCTCTCCCGCTGGTTGGTGATGCCGATCGCGGCCAGGTCGCCGGGCCCGAGTCCGGCGCCGGCCAGCGCCACGGCGATCGTCTTGAGGGTGTTCTCCCAGATCTCGGTGGCGTCGTGCTCGACCCATCCGGCGGCCGGCAGGATCTGCCGGTGCTCCAGCTGGTGGCGCGCGATCTCCCGGCCCGCCCGGTCGAAGATCATGAAACGGGTGCTGGTGGTGCCTTGATCGATCGCGCCGACGAAGTGCGCCACGTTACCTCCTGAATCGACGTCCCGAGCTGCGACGCTAGGGAGAGCCCGGAGGTCCGGCAACGCACCGCGTGCGACAATGTCGCACGTGCCGGGGCTCATCCAGTCGATCGAGAGGTCCTCCGCCGTGCTCCGGTTGCTGGCCGCCGACCCTCTGCGGGTCGGTGAGGTGGCCCTGGCGCTCGATCTGCCGAAGTCGACGGCGCACAGCATCCTGCGGACGCTGGAACACGTCGGGTTCGTCGAGCAGGACCCGAGGACCGCGCGCTACCGGCTCGGCCGGGGCGTGCTGGAGCTCGGGTCGGCCGGCCTCGACGTGAACGAGCTCCGGGCCCGGTCGCTGAACTGGGCGGACGCGCTCGCGGCGCGCAGCGGCCAGGAGGTGCGGATCGGGGTGCTGCGGGACCGCCGGGTGCTCGTCGTGCACCACGTGTTCCGGCCGGACGACTCGGCGCAGTCGATGGACACCGGCCTGCTCCTGCCGCCGCACGCCACGGCCCTCGGCAAGGTGCTGCTGGCCTACCACCCCGTCGAAGCGCGGGACGTGGCCGCGGGCGGCTTCGACGCGTACACGAGAAGGACCTCGACCGACCGCCGAGATCTGGCCCGGCAGTGGGGTGAGACCCGCGCGCGGGGGTGGGGTCTCGCGGTCGAGGAATGGCGCGCCGGCGAGGCGGCGATCGCGGCGCCGCTGCGGACGAGCGGCGGGCTGGTGGTGGGCGCGATCGGGATCTCCGGGCCGGTGGAGACGCTCTGCGACACCCGGCGGGAGGCGCGGCCGGCGCTGGTCGAGCACGTGGTGGCGAGCGCGCGGTCGATCTCGAGAGACCTGGCGGGGGCATGAGCGAGCGGTATGTGATGGCCATCGATCAGGGGAGCACGTCGACGCGGTGCATCCTGTTCGACCGGAAGGCGACGGTCGTGGCGGCCGTGCGCGGCGAGCACCCGCCGTCGTACCCGAAGCCGGGCTGGGTGGAGCACGACGCCGCGCGGATCTGGCGGGACGTGCAGCGGCTCATCGCGAAGGCGCTGCGCGAGAGCGGGATCGGGACGGAGCAGGTGGCGGCCGTCGGGATCGCCAACCAGCGGGAGACCGTGGTGCTCTGGGACCGGGCGACCGGGCAGCCCGTCGCGCCGGCGATCTCCTGGCAGGACACCCGGACCGAGAGTCTCGTGGCCGGGCTCGACGCGGACCTCGTCCGGCAGCGGACCGGCCTGCCGCCCGCCACCTACTTCTCCGCCACCAAGATCCAGTGGCTGCTGCGGAAACACGGCCTGGCCGCCCGGGCGGCGCGGGGTGAGGTCCTGTTCGGGACGATGGACAGCTGGCTGATCTGGAACCTGACCGGTGGGCGGCATCTGACCGACGTGACGAACGCCAGTCGTACGATGCTCATGGATCTTGAATCTCTGGATTGGGACCCCGGGTTGCTCGCGCTGTTCGGGATCCCGCGGGCCATGCTGCCGGAGATCCGGTCGTCCGCTTCGGTGTACGGAACGGCGGACGCCGTGCTGCCCGGGGTGCCGATCGCGGCCGCCGTCGGTGACCAGCAGGCCGCGCTCTTCGGGCAGACCTGTTTCGCGCCGGGCGAGGCCAAGTGCACGTACGGAACCGGCGGCTTCCTCCTGATGAACACCGGCACGACGCCGATCCGGTCGAGCCACGGGCTGATCACGACGGTGGGATACCGGATCGGCACGGAACCCGTCACGTACGCGCTGGAGGGGTCGATCGCCACGGCCGGCTCGCTCGTCCAGTGGGTCCGCGACGGCCTCGGGCTGATCAGCACGGCGTCGGAGATCGAGACGCTGGCCGCGACCGTCGAGGACAACGGCGGGTGCTACATCGTGCCGGCGTTCTCGGGGCTGTTCGCCCCCTACTGGCGGAGCGAGGCGCGCGGCGTGATCGTCGGGCTGACCTCGTACATCACCAAGGGTCACCTGGCGCGGGCGGTGCTCGAAGCGACCGGGTGGCAGACCCGCGAGGTGGTCGACGCCATGAACGCCGACTCCGGGCTCGCGCTCACGGCGCTCAGCGTCGACGGCGGCATGACCGCCGACAACCTGCTCATGCAGTTCGTCGCGGACGTCCTCGGCGTCCCGGTGGACCGGCCGATGGTGGCCGAGACGGTCTCGCTCGGCGCGGCGTACGCGGCCGGTCTCGCCGTCGGCTACTGGTCCGACCTGCGTGATCTCCGGGCGAACCGGCACCGGGCCGGCAGGTGGGCGCCGCGGATGGACCCGGAGCCGCGCGCCCGCGAGTACGCGAACTGGCGCCGGGCCGTGGAGTGCGCCGTGCTGTTCAGTAGATAAACATTCTTCGATACGTTGGCGGGATGCGAAGACTGTTTGCGGCTTTCGTCGCCACCATGATCATCTTCGTGGGCGCCCCGGCGGCGGCCCACGCCAAGGCGCCGGGCGGCCCCGGCCTCGGAGACGACTACTACCCCGACTACGGCAACAGCGGATACGACGTCTCCCACTACGACATCCGGCTCCGCTACACCCCATCCACCGACCGGCTGACCGGCACCACCACGATCCTGGCGAAGGCCACCCAGGATCTGAGCCGGTTCAACCTCGACTTCCTGCTCGACGTCTCGTCGGTGCGGGTCAACAACCGGCCCGCCGCGTTCACGACACAGGGCGAGCACGAACTCGTCGTCACCCCGGCCCGCCCGGTCGCCAACGGCGGCGACCTCACGATCGTCGTGCAGTACGCCGGCGTCCCGTCCACCGAGGTCGGCGCCGGGTACACCGCCTGGATCCGGACCCCGGACGGCGCCCTCGCCGTCGGTGAGCCGGAGATCGCCTGGTGGTGGTACCCGAGCAACGACCACCCGTCGGACAAGGCGACCTTCGACGTCTCGGTCTCGGTGCCGGACGGCCTCGAAGCGATCAGCAACGGCGTCCAGCCGCGCCCGCCCGTACGCGAGACGCTCGGCTACACCCGGTGGAGCTGGCGGTCGCTCAAGCCGCAGGCCACCTACCTGACGTTCCTCGCGGTCGGCCAGTACGACATCACGACCGACACCACCTCGTCCGGCCAGCTGATCTACAACGCCTACTCGCAGCTGCTCGAACCCGACTTCCGGAACGCGGCACAGGCCAGTGTGGAACGCACCGCCGAGATCACCGACTGGGAGAGCGAGGTGTTCGGGCCGTACCCCTTCGAGGCGCGCGGCGGCGTCGTCACGCCGCCCGGCACGCTGGGCTTCGCCCTGGAGACCCAGACCCGGCCGAACTACTCGTCGGCCTTCTTCCGCCGCGGCTCCAACACCTCGGTCGTGGTGCACGAGAACGCCCACCAGTGGTTCGGTGACTCGGTGTCCGTCGAGGAGTGGAAGCACATCTGGCTCAACGAGGGCTTCGCGAGCTACGCCGAATGGCTCTGGTCCGAGAAGAACGACGAAGGCACCGCGCAGGAGATCTTCGATTATCTGTACGCGACCTACCCCGCCGACGCCGACATCTGGACCACCGCGCCGGCCGACCCGGGAACGGCCCAGCTGTTCGGCGACGCCGTCTACGACCGCGGCGCGATGACCCTGCACCAGCTGCGGGTCGCTGTCGGCGACGACGACTTCTTCGAGATCCTGCGGACCTGGGCGGCGACCCATCGGTACGGCAACGCCACCACCCCGGAGTTCACCGCCCTCGCCGAGAAGATCTCGGGGCAGGATCTGGACGCGCTCTTCTCGGCGTGGCTCTACACCCCGTCGAAGCCGGTGATCGCGTCGGTCGCGGCTCTTCGCGGAGCACCGGTAGCGCCGAAGTCGTGGGCCACGATCTCCGCGACCCACGACCTCCTGCACCGCTGAGCCCCCATCCCCTCCCTCTCCCTCTCCTGCTCCCCGATCTTGTTGATTCCGGCAGGCCCGGTGTTGTGTGGTTTTACAAGATCGGGGGTGGGGGAGCGGTTGGCTGGGTTGCTGGGCTCTCTCGTCCCCGATCTTGTTGATTCGGGCAGGCCCGGTGCTGTGCGGATTCACAAGATCGGGGGTGGAGGGGCGGTCCGCTGCGTCGCTGGGCCCTCTCCTCCCCGATCTTGTTGATTCCGGCAGGCCCGGTGCTGTGCGGATCCACAAGATCGGGGGAGAGCGGGGAGGGCGGGGAGGGCGGGGCGAGCGCGGCCGTCACGGCCAGCGGTAGGCGTCCCTGTGCTTCTTCGGCTCCTTCGGCTGCTTCACCGGGTGGGCCGCGAACTGCTCGGCGTGCAGCCCGAACGACCGGTCCAGCTTCGGCATCCAGTAGGCGTCGCTGTGGTTGCCGGCGCCGAGCTGGTAGTCGTGCTTCACGCCCTTGCCCGCCAGCAGCGTGCTCATCTGCTGGGCGGCCACGCCGAACCGGTACTCGTCGGAGTCGCCGCCGTCGAGGTAGAACCGGTGCCGGTTGAGGTCGGCCGCGGACATCCCGGCGACCAGGGTCAGCGGGCGCAGGCCGGCGTTCGCGGCCCGCTCCTCGGTGGTGCCGATGAGCGGTGCGAAGCTGAGCGCGCCCATGTGGCTGGCGATCGAGCTGAACAGGCCGGGGTTGGTGAGGCCGATCGTGAACGCGCCCTGCCCGCCCATCGAGACGCCGCTGATGCCGCGGTGCTCGCGGTCCGGGATCGTCCGGTAGACCCGGTCGACCATCGGCACGATCTCCTTGACGATCATCGACTTGAAGTTGCCCTCGGAGGTGTCGACGTACCAGCCGCTCTGCCCGTCCGGGAAGACCACGATGGCGTTGACGCCGAGCTTGTCCAGGACGGCGTCGATGTCCCGGGCCTCCCATTCGATGTTGCTGCCGTTGAAGCCGTTCAGCATGTAGACGACCGGGAACCGCTCGGCCGTGGTTCGGGTGTAGTTCTTCGGCAGGTAGACGTTGAACTGCACGCGCCGCTGCATCGCCGCGGAGGCGTAGTCGTCCCGGAAGAACCGGGCGTGGTCGCCCAGCTCGACGTCCTTGCGGGGGTCGAGGTAGAGCAGCTCACGGGTGGTGGGCAGGCCGGTCCAGGTGCGGATCGTGTCGACCACGAGCCGGCCCTGACCGTCCACGAACACCTCGGCCTGGCTGTCGGTGAGCGTGACCCTGCCGTTCTTGAGCAGCGCCTTCAGCTCGGTGATCCGGCGGTCGGCGGTGTCGCCCTGGTGGAAGAATCCGGACGCCAGCGTCGAGGAGTAGGCGCGCCAGTCGCCTGCGGCGACGGCGCGGTGCTGTTTGTTCAGCACGGCGCATGCATGGGCCAATTGGGTACGGGTGGCAGCCGTCCCGGTGATGCCGGCGAGCGTGCGCAGCCGCGCCTTCGAGTAGAGGCCGACCGGTCCCTGGTAGAAGCCGCCGCCACCGGTGCCGTCGTAGACCCGGACCGCGATGGTGTTCGTCGTGCCCCAGCGCAGCAGGCCGTCCGCCGGGTAGTACTCCCGCGGCACCTCCCACGTCGAGTCGAACTTGGGCGGGAAGCCGCCGGTCCGGCCGATCTCGGTGCCGTTCAGGAACACCTGGTCGGCGTCGTCGATCTTGCCGAGCGCCGCGATGATGTTCGCGTCGGCGACGCCGGTCGGGCGGGCCGGCAGCGTGAAGGTCTTGCGGTACCAGGCGAATCCGTCGTACCCGGACAGGTCGGTGTGGTCGCCCCAGTTGTCCGGGACGCTCCAGTCCCGCCAGCCGGAGTCGGCGAACGCCGGATCCGACCAGGCCGTGTCGTCGCCGGTCGTGAACTTCCAGCCGGAGCCGGCCAGATCCACGCCGAAGTCGACCGAGCCGGTGGTCGCGCAGGAGGTGTCGGGGGAGTGCTTAGGGCCTGCTGAGGCCGATGTGGGAACGTTCACACACGTCAGCGAAAGGACTAGGGTGCCCAGCAGGGCGGTGAACGAACGACGGGAACGGTGCGCGGATGGTGACATCGAGCCTCTCCTGGAAGCTTTGTTCACAAGAACACACACGAAACGTGGTGTTCGCACACTCGCAACATTCAGCGTCGATGTCAACAACTTGATTTTGTCCGGCTCAGGCCGGTTGAAAGGGCGATGTGCGTCTTTGTTGCATCGCTCCCGGCGTCGTGCCATAAATCGGTGGGATCTGGGCATCGGCGGCAGGGCTGTCATATCGTTCGGGAACTATGCTTCGTCGCTGGCAGGTCCCGGTCCTGGCGGTTCTCGCCGCCGTCGCGATCGCCTGTGAGGGCGCGGGCGAGGCCGCCCCGGAGCCCTCGAAGAGCGCCCGGTCCTCGCCGGCGAGCAGCCGCTATCCGTCCTCGATGGCCGCTCTCGGCGACTCGATCACCGCGGGGCTCGGCAGTTGTCTCGCCTTCGTGGCCTGCGGCCGCAACTCCTGGTCGACCGGCGCGGGCAGGGCCGTGGAGAGCCACTACCGGCGGATCCTCGACGAGAACCCGAAGATCAAGGGGAATGCGGACAACTTCGCCGAGCCGGGGGCCGAGGCGGACGCCCTGGCCGGGCAGGCCGACCGGGCCGTGGACGCGAAGGCGCAGTACGTGACGATCCTGATCGGAGCGAACGACGCCTGCGCCGGCCGGGTGGAGAACATGACGGCGGTCCGCACGTTCCGCCAGGAGATCGACCGGGGGCTCAGCAGGCTGAAGAAGGGCCTGCCGAAGAGCCGGGTGCTGATGGTCAGCATCCCGGACCTCTACCGGCTCTGGGAGGTCGGCAGCCGGGACGAGGACGCCGCGCGGGTCTGGAGCGACGGCCGGATCTGCCCGTCCATGCTCGCCGCCCCCACCTCGAAGGCGGCCGCCGACGAGGAGCGCCGGCGGGCCGTCCGGGACCGGATCGACGCCTACAACGAGCAGTTGCGCAAGGCCTGCAAGGCGTACGGGAAACGGTGCCGCTGGGACGGCGGCCGGGCGCACGAGGTGCGATTCACCCTCGACCTGGTGAACGAGATCGACTACTTCCACCCGAACGCCGAGGGCCAGAACGAGCTCGCCGACGTGGTGTATCCGGGCCGATTCACCTATTAGAGCGTTTTGCGAGGGCGTTCCAGCGGTAAGTATGGGTGCGCACGCGGGGGATCGGTCACTGAGGAGAGAGGACCCCCCGATGGCTGATTGGGTTCTGGTGCCCTGCCTGGTGCGGTTGCGCACCGAGCTGAACGAGATAGCCCCCGGCCGGGACAAGACCAGCGACGGCACCATCGGCGACCGGGCACATCAGGCCAGCGTGTCCGATCACAACGACGACGAGGTCGGCCGGGTGCCGATCCGGGACGCGGACGCCAAGCACGAGGTGCACGCGTTCGACGCGGACGATGATCTGCGTACGCCGAATCTGACCATGGAGATGGTCGTCCAGCACATCCTGCGCCGTTGCCGCAGCGGCGCCGAGAAGCGGCTGCGCTACATCATCTACAACCGCCGGATCTGGGAGGCGTCGAACGGCTGGCGGCAGCGTTCGTACTCCGGCGCCAGCCCGCACACCGAGCACGCGCACTTCAGCGCCTCGTACGAGACCAAGCACGAAGCCTCGACGGCTTCCTGGCATCTGGAGGACATCCCCGTGGCACTCACCGACGCCGACAAGAAGTGGCTCTCCGCCCAGATCGACGCGGCGGCCACCAAGGCCGCCGAGCGGGTGTGGAAGACGAAGCTGAACATCGCCGTGCAGCCGGGCGCGAAGCCGAGCCTGCAGGAGGCCGGATCGATCCTGCGGTACACCTCGAGCGAGCACCACAACATCCTCGATGAGGTGGAGGACCTCCGAACCGAGGTCCAGAAGGTCCTCTCCGAGGAGGGCTGACCCCACCCCTAGCCGAAGCGCTCGACGAATCTCCGCTGCCAGGGCGTCTCGACGGCGCGGGGATGGTAGTTGCCCCGCACGAACGTCACCGCCTCGC
This sequence comes from Actinoplanes sp. NPDC023714, assembly GCF_040639855.1. Taxonomy (NCBI): domain Bacteria; kingdom Bacillati; phylum Actinomycetota; class Actinomycetes; order Micromonosporales; family Micromonosporaceae; genus Actinoplanes; species Actinoplanes sp. NPDC023714. Next base: position 20,790 of record NZ_JBFAAR010000014.1, on the reverse strand, counting down.
GGGGCTGGATTCCGTCCAGCACCGCGAGGCAGGCCAGCGCGGTCCCGGTCCGTCCCCGGCCGCCGCCGCAGGCCACCTCGACCCGCTCATCCTCACTGCGGCGCAGGCTTTCGATCAAAACCTCTCTCAGGTACGAGGGATCGGCCGGCAACCGGAAGTCGGGCCATCGCACCCAGTGGCTCTCCCAGCCGAACTCGGGCGGCGCCGCGCCGAGCAGATAGATTCCGAGCTGGGGCGGATGCCCGGACGGCATGGCGTCGCGCAGGCCACGGCCCCGGACGAGCCGCCCCGACGGCAGCCGCAGCACCCCGGCGCCGGTCAGGTCCCACATATCTCGATCGTAGTCACGCCTCCCGGCACGTAAGGTGCTCCCCTTGTGAGCACGCTCGTCCAGACCTTCCTCCCCGCCCGGCTCGGCATCGGATTCCGGTGGCTCCTCGCGTCCTCCTGGACCACCAACCTGGGCGACGGCATAGCCGCGGCGGCCGGCCCGCTGCTCGTCGCGTCGCTCACCGCCGACCCGATCCTGATCTCGATGGCCGCGCTGCTGAACTGGGCGCCGCCGCTCCTCTTCGGCCTGTACGCCGGGGTGCTCTCGGACCGGCACAACCGCCGCCGGATCGTGCTGACCGCCAACGCGCTGCGGCTCGTCGTGCTGGCGGCACTGATCGCCCTGCTCGGCGCCGGGCAGCTCACGGTGCCGGGCGCGCTGATCGGTCTCGGTCTCATCTCGACGGCCGAGGTCTTCGCCGACAACACCACCTCGACGCTCACCCCGATGCTGGTCCGCCGCGACGACCTGGTGATCGCCAACGCCCGGCTGCAGACCGGTTTCATCACGCTCAACCAGCTGGCCGGCCCGCCGATCGGCGCGGCGCTCTTCGCGGCCGGCCGGGTCTGGCCGCTGGTCACCGAGGTGGTGCTGGTCATGGCCGGGATGCTGCTGGTGTCCCGGGTCGCGCTGCCGCCGCACGGCCGGCACGCGGACGCCGCCGGGACCGTCGGGAGCGTCCGCCACGAGATCGCCGAGGGCGTCCGCTGGGTGGTCCGGCATCCGGCCGTCCGTACCCTCTGCCTCACGATCTTGATCTTCAACCTGACGTTCGGGGCGGCCTGGTCGGTGCTGGTGCTCTACGCGAGTGAGCGGCTGGGACTCGGCGCTGTCGGGTTCGGCCTGATCACCACGGTCGGCGCGGTCGGCGGCATGCTCGGCACGGCCTGCTACGGCTGGCTGACCGCCCGGATCAGCCTCGGCAACCTGATGCGCATCGGCCTCACCATCGAGACGCTTGTGCACCTGGCGCTGGCCCTCACCACGTCGCCCTGGGTGGCGCTGCCGGTCTTCTTCGTCTTCGGCGCGCACGCGTTCGTCTGGGGGACCACCTCCACCACGGTCCGCCAGCGGGCCGTCCCGTCCCACCTCCAGGGCCGGGTCGGCAGCGTGAACACCATCTGCGTCTACGGCGGCCTGGTGATCGGCTCGGCCTTCGGCGGCGTGCTGGCCACCCACTACGGCATCGCCGCGCCGTTCTGGGTGGCCTTCGCCGGCTCGATCGTCTTCCTGATCCTGCTGTGGCCGCAGTTAACCCGTATCGCCCACCAGGACCACTGACGCCCCCTCCCGCGTGTTGACTTCAGGTGCAATCCGAACCCCCACTCAACACGCACCCGGGGTGCCGCCGTTGCGTGTTAGGTCCGGGCGCGATTCGAACCTCAACTCAACACGCGAGGTCTGGGGCGTCCGTGCGTGTTGAGTTCGGGTGCGAATCGAACCTCAACTCAACACGCGAGGTCTGGGCGGTCGCTGTGTGTTGAGTTCGGGTGCGAATCGAACCTCAACTCAACACGCGAGGTCTGGGCGGCCGCTGTGTGTTGAGTTGGGGTGTGATCCGGACCCGAACTCAACACGCACCGGGGGTGCCGCCAACGCGTGTTGAGTGGGGGTGCGATGCGGACCTGAAGTCAACACGCGATTCGGGTGGCGGGAACTCGCGGGCGGGCTCGGCGGGCAGTCGTTATAGTCGCCGCATGTTCTGCTTCAGCGTGCGACGCCGGCGTTCCCCGGACCGCCGCTGAAGCCATGCGCATTCCCCGGCGGGTCATCCCGCCGGTGGGAGTCCGCGCGCCGGTCGATCGACCCGCCTCCTCGTTCCCGCGAACCGATGAGGCCGACCGTGAATCTCGAACAACTCCTGTCCGACCGGCTGGCGCCCGCCCTCGAAGCGGTCGCCGGTACCCCCGTGGACCCGGCCGTCCGGGCCTCCCCGCACGCCGACTTCCAGTCCGGGGCGCCGCTCGCGCTGGCCCGCACGCCTGGCACCCTGACCCTGGGCCGGCCGCCCCGGGAGATCGCCGCCGAGGTGGCCGCCAAAGCGGATCTCGCCGACCTGGCCGAGATCGTCGTCTCCGGGCCGGGATTCCTCAACCTGACCGTTTCCGATCAGGCTCTCACCGAGGCGCTCGACGCGATCGACGACGAGCGGATGGGCGTCCAGCCGGTGGGCGCTCCGAAGAGGATCGTCGTCGACTACTCCGGCCCGAACGTCGCGAAGGAGATGCACGTCGGGCACCTGCGCTCCACGGTCATCGGCGACGCCCTGGCCCGGATCCTCGAGTGGCAGGGGCACGAGGTGCTGCGGGTCAACCACCTCGGCGACTGGGGCACGCCGATGGGCATGCTGATCGAGCACCTCGTCGGCGAGGGGGAGGACGACTACGACCTGACCGCTTTCTATCAGCGGGCGCGGGCGAAGTTCGACGCGAGTGAGGAGTTCCGGAACCGGGCCCGGCTGCGGGTGGTCGCGCTGCAGTCCGGCGATCCGCGGACCCGGGAGCTGTGGCGGCGGCTGGTCGAGCGGTCCGAGCGGGCGTTCCTGGCCGTCTACGACCGGCTCGGGATCACCCTGGGGCCGGACGACTTCGCGGGTGAGAGCGGCTATCAGGACGCCCTGGCCGGGGTGGTCGCCGATCTCCGCGCCCGGGGTCTGCTGGTGGAGAGCGGCGGCGCGCTCTGCGTCTTCCCGCCGGGAGGGTCAACCCCCTTGATCGTACGGAAGTCCGACGGCGGCTACGGCTACGCGGCGACCGACCTGGCCGCGATCCGGCATCGGGTCCGGGACCTCGGCGCGACCGACCTGCTCTACGTCGTCGGCGCGCCGCAGCGGGAGCACTTCCGGATGGTGTTCGCGGTGGCCCGGATGGCCGGCTGGCTGCCGGAATCGGTCAGCGCCGAGCACATCGGGTTCGGGTCGGTGCTCGGCGCCGACGGGAAGATGCTGAAGAGCCGGTCCGGCGAGACGATCAAGCTGGCCGGCCTGCTCGACGAGGCGGTGGCGCGGGCCTCGGCGCCGGAGATCGGCCTCGCCGCGATCAAGTACGCCGACCTCTCCGGCGACCGGCGCGGCGATTATGTGTACGACGTGGACCGGATGCTGGCGTCCAGCGGCAACACCGGGCCCTACCTCCAGTACGCGTACGCCCGGGTGAGGTCGATCTTCAAGCGGACGGACGACGTACCCGGAAAGGTCTTGATCTCGCACCCGGCGGAACGTGCCCTCGGTCTCGCGCTGCTCGGGCTGGAACCCGCCGTGCGCAGCGCGGCGGAGCTGCGGGAACCCCATCGCCTCGCGTCCTGGCTGCACGACCTCGCCGCGACGTTCTCGGTCTTCTACGAGAGGTGCCCGGTGCTGAGGGCGGAGCCGGCCGTGCGGGCGAGCCGGCTCGCGCTCGCCGACCGGACCGCCCGGGCGCTCCACATCGGCATGTCCCTGCTCGGTATCCCGTCGTTGGAGCAGATTTGATCTTCATGCAACACGGCATCGATCGACCGGAGCCCTATCGAACGTTTAGGGTCCGGGGAATGACCCTTCTCTCCGGCGTATCGCGCCGTAGCGTGCTCGCCGCCTCGGCGGCGTCCGTCGCCGCGCCGCTCGTCTTCTCCGACGCGGCACAGGCCGGTGGACGCAAGCCCCCCGCGTCGCCGACGTTCCGGCTCACCGTGCTCGGCACCTCCGACACCCACGGCAACGTCTACAACTGGGACTACTACTCCGATAAGGAGTACGACGACAGCGCCCACAACGACGTCGGCGTGGCGAAGCTCGCCGCGCTCGTGAACAAACTGCGCGACGAGGCGACCGGCCCGGTCCTGGTCCTCGACGCCGGCGACACGATCCAGGGCACGCCGCTCGCGACCTACTACGCCAAGCAGGAGCCGATCACCACGACCGGTGAGAAGCACCCGATGGCCCGCGCCATGAACGTCCTGCACTACGACGCCGTGACGCTCGGCAACCACGAGTTCAACTACGGCCTGCCGCTGCTGAACCTCTGGATCCGCCAGCTCGGCTTCCCGGCCCTCGCCGCGAACGCGGTCAGCGCGAAGTCCGGCCGGCCGGCCTTCACCCCGTACGTGATCAAGAAGGTCTCGCTCGGCCGGCACGCGCCGACCCTGCGCGTCGGCATCCTGGGCCTGACCAACCCGGGCTCGGCCATCTGGGACCGGGCCAACGTCGAGGGGAAGATCGAGTTCCTCGACATGATCGCCACGGCGGCGAAGTGGGTGCCGATCATGCGGGCCCGCGGCGCGGACATCGTGCTGATCTCGGCGCACGGCGGCGACAGCGGCACCTCGAGCTACGGCGACGAGCTGCCCAACGAGAACCCGACCGCGCTCATCGCCGAGCAGGTCCCAGGCATCGACGCGATCCTCTTCGGGCACGCCCACCGCGAGGTGCCGGAGCGGTTCGTCACCAACCTGAAGACCGGCAAGCAGGTGCTGCTCTCCGAGCCGTCGAAGTGGGGCCAGCGCCTCACCAGGATGGACTTCGACCTGGTCCGCGACCGCGGCGGGTGGAAGATCACCAAGGCCGCGGCCGCGTCGCTGAACACCAACACGGTCGAGGCCGACCCGAAGGTGCTCGCGGCCGTGCGCAAGCAGCACGAGAAGACCGTGAAGTACGTCAACCAGGTCGTCGCCACCTCGACCGAGACGCTCTCCGCGGCCTCCTCCCGGTACGAGGACACCCCGATCCTCGACTACATCAACAAGGTGCAGACCGACACCGTCACGGCGGCGCTCGCGGGCGGCCAGTACGCGAACCTGCCGGTCCTGTCGATCGCCGCGCCGTTCAGCCGGACCGCGGTCTTCCCACAGGGCGACGTCAAGATCAAGGACGTGGCCGGGCTCTACATCTACGACAACACCCTGGAAGCCGTCGTGATGACCGGCGCCGAGGTGAAGGCCTACCTGGAGTACTCGGCCAAGTTCTTCGTGACGCTGGCGCCGGACGCCCCGGTGAACACCGAGACGATCAGCGACCCGGCGGTGCCGGACTACAACTACGACGTGTTCTCCGGCGTCGACTACGACATCGACATCAGCAGGCCGGTCGGCAGCCGGATCACCCGCCTGCAGATCGGCGGCGCCGACGTGGCGGCCGACGCCCAGTTCGTGGTGGCGGTGAACAACTACCGGCGCTCCGGCGGCGGCAGCTTCCCCGGCATCGTGAAGACCCAGGTCTACAACGCGCAGCAGGAGATCCGCCAGCTCCTGATCGACTGGGCGCAGGCGAAGGGTTCGATCGACCCGGCCGACTTCTTCGTCAAGAACTGGCAGCTCGTCCGGAACGGCGTGCCGATCACGTTCTGACGCTCGGTCGTCCAGCTCAGTCGTCCAGCTCAGTCGTCCAGCTCCCAGTTCCCGTTCGTGTCGGCGGAGACGAAGACGGAAGTCTTCGCTCCGTCGACCTTCGTGAACGAGCAGACGTAGGTGCGCAGCCCGTCGGCGTTCCGGTCGCCCTCGGGCGTGCACGACGGGTCGGCCACGGTGGCGCCCACCGACTTCGCGATCCGCCCGTCGCCGAGGATCGTCTCCTCCAGGGAGGCGGTCAGCGACTTCTCCTCGAAGTGCCGGTAGGCTGGCCACGCCACGCCGTAGGCCACCGCCGACCAGAACGCCGCCCCGATCACCAGGGTGGCGCCGAACGCGATCCAGTAGCGGGACCGCTCGTGGCCGAACCGGCGGGCCCGGCCGGCTCGGCGCATCGCCGGGATGACGCCGAGCACGCTCAGGAAGAACGTCCAGGCCGCCACGGGACGCCAGGAGGGCGCCGGCGGCCGGCCGGAGAGGTGCACCTCACCGGGGAACCGGACCAGCAGCTGGCCGTGCTTGTTCGCGGGCGAGCCGTAGGGCGGGACCAGGCCGTCGAAGGGCTGCCGCACCTCCGGTGGCCGCGCGTCGGCGGGATGATGCTGAGCCCACGGTGGAGCTTCTGTCATGTGAAGGCCTTCCCCGGTAGCGGCACGGTTGCAGCCGCGCCCCGATCCATCGGCCCGGGCCCTCACGACATGAGGATTACGACGTCGGCTCGGCCCCGCCGGGCGGCGTAGTGGTGGTGTTCGTGGGCTCCGGCTCTTCCGGCTCTTCCGGGTCGTCGGTGGTCGGCTGCGTCGCCGGCGTCGTGGTCGGCGTCGCGGGCGTCGTGGTCGGCGCCGTGGTGGGCTTGGTCGTCTCGGCCTCGCTCGGCTCCGGCGAGGGGGACGCGGACGACGGGGACGGCGACGGGCTCGCCGACGCGGACCGCTGCGGCCGCCGCGACGGCCGGTAGCTGGTGGCCACCTCGGACGGCTCGGCCTCCTCGCTCGCCTCCGGCGGCAGGGTCTCCTCGATCACGTTCTCGTTCTGCTTCGTCGGCGAGGTCACCGGCGACTTGTCGTCGCCCTGGTTGAGCAGGAAGACCACGCCGAGCGTGCCGGCCAGCGCGAACAGCGCCAGGATCGCGAACATCAGCCCGCGCTGGGCGAGCGGCTGCGACGACCGGGCCGCGGTCATCGGAACCGGGGCGGGCGCCGGGGAGACCGGCATCTGCGGCGGGAAGTTGCGCGGCCTCGGCACCTGCCGGGTCGGCGCGGCCGGGCTGAGCGGCGCCACCATGGCGGTGCCGGTGAGCCGTTTCCAGTCCATCGGGCCGGCCGCCGCGAACGCCGCCTCGGCGAACTCGGCGGCGCTCTGGAACCGGTCGGCCGGCTGCTTCGCCATGGCCCGGGCGATCAGGTGACGCACCTCGACCGGCACGTGCTCGGGCAGCGGCGGCGGCTCGTCCTCCAGGTGGCGCAGGGCGACCTGAAGAGCGTTCTCCCCGTCGAACGGCGGGTGCCCGGCGATGCAGTGGTAGGCCACGGCGCCCAGCGCGTAGACGTCGGTGGCCGGCGTGAGGTCACCCTTGGCGACCTGCTCGGGAGCCATGTAGAGGGCGGTGCCGACGATCGCGTTGAGGCCGGTGACGCTGGTCAGGGCGTTGGACCGGGCGACCCCGAAGTCGATCAGGATGACCGCGCCGGTCGGCTTCACGATCAGGTTGCCGGGCTTGATGTCGCGGTGGACGATCCCGGCCTCGTGCGCGGCGTGCAGCGCGTCGGCGGCCTGCGCCACGATCGACAGGGTCTCGGTGACCGGGATCGGCCCCTCTTTCACCCGGCTCGACAGCGGCTCGCCCTCGACGAACGCCATCACGAGGTAGGCGACCTTCTCCGGGCCGGCGTAGTCGCCGTCGCTCGCGTAGTCGTAGACCTCGACGACGCCCGGGTGCCGGAAGGTGGCCATCATCCGGGCCTCGCCGTAGAACCGGGTGGCGAACTCCGGGTCCTCGAGCATCGCGGTGCGGAGCACCTTCACGGCGACCGTGCGGCCGAGCACCACGTCGGTGCCGCGCCAGACGTCACCCATCCCGCCGGTCGCGATGCGATCGTCCAACCGGTACCGGTTGTCCAGGAGATCTCCGGCACTGAGCACCAGTGGGACCTTATCTGATCGGGCGGCCCAGCCAGGGTGCCGCGGGAGGAAGCCGAATGCCGCTCAACTGTACAGATCAACGCCACTTCGTGGGAGGTGGCGACAGTCGGCTTCGCGCCCGTGTGCCGGAGGACACTTCCGCTGGTCAGCGCTCGTCGTACGTAGGGGTGACGACGACTGCCGTCTCGGCCAGTTCGAGCTCCTCGTTCTCGGCCTGCCGCTCCTGGGCGGCCCGCGCCGTGCTCGCGGCTGCCCAGCCTGCGGCGAGGCCGGCGAGGCCGACCGCGACGATCAGCCCCCACGGCCGGGACGGCCTGTTGCCGGCCAGCGCGCTCGCGGCGGCGTTCGCCCGGGCCCAGGCCTCGTCTGTGACCGAGCTCACCCGGTCACCCGCCTGGCTCGCGGCGCGTCCGGCCAGCTTGCGGCCCTTGCGCCCGGCCTTCCCGGCGCCCGACTCGGCGGCGGTCATCGCCGAGGTGAGGTACTCCCAGGCCTGCTCGGCGGTACGTTCCGCCCGATTCTTCCTGTTCCACGACATCGGTAACCTCCTGCGTCGGCCTGAGGGCCATGGTGCCCCAGGTCGGGGCGGGACAAACGTCCGGTGTGGACGTCATCACGGTTCGAAAACGATTTGACGGGGCGCAGTACTGTTGACCACGTTCACACGGGCCACTCAGGCGACTGACAGGTTCGGGGCCTAACCTTTCGTTCGGATTCACCGAACCTTCCGGGGGAAGTCCTGCGGTTCTCGTCAACCGGCCTGGATGACCTGCGAACAGAGGAACAACGCCCGGAGGAGCCGGGCGGGTGGAGGGAAGAGGCGTGACGCTGTCGATAACGACGTCGACGCTGGCCGACGGTGCCGTTGAGGTCTCGCCGCGCGGCGAGATCGACGTCGAGAACGCGTACGAGATCCGTGAGGCGGTGGGCGCGCAACTCGCCGACGCCAGCCCGGGCCGGATCGAACTCAACATGCAGCATGTGACCTTCATCGACTCCGTGGGGATCAGCGCCCTGGTGGCCGCGTTCCAGCTCGCCGGGGTCAGTGGCGTCAAGCTCGTCGTCACGCGGCCCAGCCGCTTCGCGCACCGGCAGCTGTGGGTCACCGGCCTGCTGGGCCTCTTCGGCAACCCGCAGCCCCACGAAGACGCGGTGACCGCCGCGGGGGCGTGACGCCCCCGCCGATCAGATGGCCGGGCCGTGCACGCGGACCGAATCGACGTTGATCCTGATGTCGGTGTCCTCGTGCGGGGCCCGGATGGGCGTGACCACGGCGAAGTTCTCGGCGAGAGCGGCCAGGTCACTGCCCGGTTCCAACTCCTCCTCGGCGGCCTGCACGGCCGTCCGGACGAACCCCTCGCCGGCCTCGGCGATGCTCATCTGCACCTGGCCGAACCGCGCCAGGTGCGCCTGCCGCAGCCCTCGGATGCCGTCCACGTGCAGGTCCGGCACGTTCAGGTTGAAGACCGTCCCGGGCGGGGTGTGCAGCAGCGACGGGATCATCCGCACCGCGAGGTCGGCCCCGCTGCCCCAGTGGTGCTGCTCGTCGTCGATCCGGTCGAGCGCCGCGATGGCCGCGCCGCCGCTCTCCGCCGACGCGGCCGCCGGGGTGAGCACGTCCAGCGAGACGGCCAGCCCGCGCAGCCCGGCGTGCGAGGCCGTGAGCGTGGCGCCCACGGTGCCGGAGTGCACCACCGCGGCGCCGGCGTTGGCGCCCCGGTTGATGCCGGAGATGACCAGGTCCGGCGGCGGGCCGAAGGCCTCCCGGAGCGCGAGCAGCACGATGTAGGCCGGGGACGCGGCCACGCCGTACGCCGGGACGTGCTTCGCCCCGTTGAGCTCGCGCGGCTCGGACACGATCTTGCCCTCGTGCACGACCGCGGTCATCGCGGCGCTGCTGCCGCTCGCCTCGCTGAGCGGGGCCGCCACGACCACGTCGTAGCCCTCGTGGGCGACGGCGCGGGCCAGCCAGCGGATGCCCGGCGCCTCGATGCCGTCGTCGTTGGTGATCAGAATTCTCATCGAGGGCTGCCTACCCGGGTTCGAGCTCATGATGCCTTCTTCATCGGAGTCAGTTCGACTCGTTCGGTGAGGACCCGTACCGCGTCGACGTGCCCGGTGCCGAGCCCGTGCCGGGTGACGTTCAGGGCGCCCGCCGCCGCGCCGGTGCGCACCGCCTCCTCCATCGGGCCGCCGTTGGCGAGGGTCGCAGCGACGCCGGCCGTCATCGAGTCGCCGGCCCCCCGGTGCTCGGCCGGGGTGAGCCGGGGCAGCGCCACCGAGTAGATCTCGCCCTCGATCAGCGCGAGCGCGCCCTCGTCGGCCCGGGAGACCAGCACCGTCTCGGCGCCCTCGTCGTGCAGGTGCTGGAGCGCCTTGACCAGCGAGGCGGTGGACCCGTCCGGCGCGGTCCCGTCCGCGATCAGCTCCTCATGGCTGATCTTCAGGACCGAGATGCCGGCCTTCAGGACCGCGGCGAGGTGGTTGCTGCACAGGTCGGCGATCACCCGGCAGCCGTTGGCCCGCAGGTCGGCCGCGAGCCGCCCGTAGACCTCCGGCTTGATCACCGAGGGGTGTGCCGGCCCGCTCAGGATCGCGATCCCGGCGCGCAGGCCCTCGGCGAGCGTCAGGTTGTAGAGCTCGTCGAGCTCGTGCCGGGACAGCGGGGTGCCCGGCCGCTCGGCGATCTCCTGACGCGTGCCGCCGCGGCGGTCGTGCACGTACCAGCCGCTGCCGTGCTCGCGCATCACCAGGCGCAGGGTCACGCCGGGCAGTTCCGCGAGCAGGGGACTGAGCACGCGGCCGACCTCGCCGCCGGCGGCGGCGCAGAGCGTCACGTGCGCGCCCAGCGACGTGATCATCCGGGTCTGCCAGATGCCCTGGCCACCCGGATGGACGTGCAGTTCGGGCTCATCGTGGTGTTGTTCGATGGTCACCGTCAGCTGGGGGGCCGGCGCGAAGACCATGACCCGGCCGTCACTCATGTCTCGCATTGTTATCTTTTTGCGCATCCGCCGTGGCTGATCGCAAAAGAAACAGTTGTCCCGCTTTACGACTCCAGGCTCCGGCTGGTCAGATCCCGGACCCGATCGGTCAGCTCGGGATGCACGCGGAGGAACTCCTCGAGCCGGACCCGCCACTTGCCCGCCTCGAGGTCGTACGGCGTCCGGTCGAGCTGGCCGGCCAGGACGTCGTGGGTCCGCATCAGGGGGTCGTAGAGCTCCGGGCCGAGCAGGTGGTGGACCTCGGAGGCGAACTCGTGGTGGCGCGGACCGGCGGCGGCCTGGACGAAGGCCCGGGCGGCATCCCAGATCACGCGGGGCTGGTGGACGACCGTCGTTGACATACGTCGATCATCGCGCGCCGGGTGTGATGATCGCCACCCCTCACCAGCCGGTCGGGGTACAGTGCCCGCCCACGCCGGCCGGCTCGATCTGGAGCGTGGCGTGGTCGATGGCGAAGTCCTCGTGCAGCGCCTCCCGGGCCACGTTCAGCACCGTGCCGAGTTCGGCGGCCGGTTCCAGCCGCAGGTGCGCGGAGGCGACGTCCATGCCCGAGGTGAGCGTCCAGACGTGCAGGTCGTGCACGTCGGTGACGCCGGGCAGCGAGGCGAGCCGCTCGCGGACCGCGCCGACGTCCACGTGCTCCGGGGCGGCCTGGACCAGGATCCGGATCGCCGACCGGCCGAGGGCGAACGTGCGCGGCAGGATCATCAGGGCCACGATCACGGCGACGATCGGGTCCGCGTACTGCCAGCCGGTGAGCCAGATGACCAGCGCCGCCACGATGACGCCGGCCGAGCCGAGCAGGTCGCCGAGCACCTCCAGGTATGCGCCACGCACCCCGATGTTCTCCCGGGCGCCCGCGTGCAGCAGCCGGAACGCGGCCAGGTTCGCGACCAGGCCACCGGCCGCGACCAGCAGCATCCAGCCGCCGGGCACCTCGGGCGGGTCGGTGAACCGGCGCGCCGCCTGCACCAGCACGTACCCGGCGACCAGGGTGAGCAGCGCCGCGTTGGCGAGCGCGGCGAGCACCTCGAGGCGGTAGAGGCCGAACGTCCGGCCCGAGTGCCGGCCGGCCCGGCCGGCCGCGGTGATCGCGGCGAGCGTCATGGCGATGGCGAGGACGTCGGTGAACATGTGCCCGGCGTCGGAGAGCAGCGCCAGGGAACCGGTGAGCCCGGCCGCGACCGCCTCGACGATCATGACGGCGGTCAGCACGACCGCCGCCCACCACAGGGATCGGCGGTGCCGGGCGCCGCTGTGCCGGGCCCGGGCGCCGTGGTCGTGACCGGCTCCCATGTCGTTCACCTTCCGTCGTCCGGCGGCCCGTCGCTAAAAGATGTTCACATTGCAACTGACTGCAACCGGTTGTGCCCGCCGGTTCGCCGGGTTGGAATCTCTATGACTCCGTCCGCAACGGAAAGGAAGTTTCGTGCTTCGCCGTACCTTTGCGAACGCCCTCCTCGGCACCGCTCTCGCGGTGACCGTAGCCGCCACGCCCGCCGCGGCGGCCCACTCCAAGCCATCGCACCACCCGTTTCCCAGCACAATCACCCTGCCGAGCGGTTTCCAGCCGGAGGGCATCGCGATCGGCTCGAAGCCGTTCGCGTACTTCGGCTCCCGCGTCGACGGCGACATCTACCGGGTCGACCTGCGCACCGGGAAGGGCCGCACGTTCAGCGAGGGCCCGGGGACCGCGTCGCTCGGCCTCAAGGTCGCCGGCGACCGGCTCTTCGTGGCCGGTGGCGCCGGCGGCGACGCCCGCGTCCTGGACCTGCGCACCGGTGAGGTGCTGAAGTCCTACCAGCTCCAGCCGGCCGGGACGACGGCCTTCATCAACGACGTGATCGTCACCCGGGACGCGGCCTGGTTCACCGACTCGCGCAACGCGGTGCTCTTCAAGCTGCCGTTCGGCCGGCACGGCAAACTCCCCGAGCGGGCGGTCGCGGTGCCGCTCACCGGCGACTTCACGCTGGCCGAGGGGAACAACGCCAACGGCATCACCACGACGCCGGACGGACGAGCGCTCATCATCGTGCAGTCCAACACCGGCTCGCTGTTCCGGGTGTCGTACTCCGGGGTGGCCCGCAAGATCGATCTGGGCGCCACCGAGACGCTCGTGAACGGCGACGGGCTATGGATCAAGGGCAGGATTCTGTACGCCGTGCAGAACCGTGCCAACGTGATCGCCAAGGTCGAGCTGGACCGCGCAGGGACCGCGGGCACCGTGGTGTCCCGGACCGGCAACCCCGCTTTCGACGTGCCGACCACGATCGCCGAGTACGGCAAGCGCTTCTACCTGCCGAACGCCCGCTTCACCACCCCGCCGACGCCGGAGACGCCCTACAACGCGGTGGCCGTCCCCATCCCGTAACCGGCCTCAGCCCGCACCCCGCACCGCTCGTCTGCCGCCCCACTCGTCTGCCGCCCCACTTGTTCCGCGATCTTGTGGATTTCCGCGGGAACGGTCCTGCACAACTTCACAAGATCGCGGCGAGGGGCGCGCGGCTCCAGCCGGCAGGGGCTTGCGGCGCCCCGGTTTGCGGCGCCCTCCTTGCGGCGATCTTGTGGAGTTCGGCAGGAACGGGCCTGCGGAACTTCACAAGATCGCGGGGGAGGGGCTGGGCGGCTACAGCCAGTCGGGGGTGGTGCCTACCGTGGTGAGGCGTTGGGTTGCTCGGGAGAGCGCCACGTAGAGGGTCCGGACGCCGGCCGGGTCGATCGCGATCTGGGCCGGCTCCACCAGGACGACGGCGTCGTACTCCATGCCCTTGGCCTCCAGCGCGGTCACCACCTGGACCCGCTCGGGCAGGCCGGCCACCCAGCCGGCCACCTCGGGCTGCCGGGGTACCGGCATGATCACGCCGATCGTGCCGTCCACCTCGGCGAGCTGCTTTTCGGCCAGTTCGCGGACCGCCTCCGGCAGCGCCGCGGCGGAGGTCACCACGTCGGCCGGTTCGACGCCGGTGCTGCGTACGGCCGAGGGCAGCGGCAGGTCCGGCATGATCGTGCGGATCACCGAGGCGGCCACCGCGAAGATCTCCGACGAGTTCCGGTAGTTCGTGGTCAGCGCGTAGCTGTTGCGCTTGCGGGTGCCGAGCGCGCGGTCGCGGGAGCGGTCCAGCTCGGCCGGGTCGCCGGCCCACGCGGTCTGTGCCGGGTCGCCGACGATGGTCCAGGACGCGTACTGACCCCGGCGACCGATCATCCGCCACTGCATCGGGGACACGTCCTGCGACTCGTCCACGACGATGTGCGCGTATTCCCGGTAGTCCTCCTCGCGCTGGACCTGCTGAGCGCGGGCCGCCGCCTGCCGGTCCGCGTACGTGCTGACCTCCTGGATCCCGTCCCGGACGTGGAACGGGTTCTTGGTCTTCCGGGCCGGCTTGCGGGGGCGGCCCATCAGGTCGTCCAGCTCGTCCAGGAGCGCCACGTCGGCGATGGTCGGGCCCTCGGCCTCCAGGGCGTCGAACGACCCCTGGAGAGTGGCGATCTCGTCCCGGGAGAGGAGGCCGTTCGCGTACGCCCGGAGCCGTCCCCGGTCGGCGAGCCAGCGCAGCACCCGCATCGGGGTGAAGCGCGGCCACCAGGCCTTCAGGAACTCGCGGAAGTCGGTGCGGTCGGCCAGCTCGGCCTCGAACTCGCGCTTCTCCGGCAGCCCGGTCACCTTGTGGTCGCGGGCTTGGGCCCAGAGCGCGTCGAAGATCCGGTCGAAGCCGGTGCCGCGGACCTCGTTGCGGCGCGCGCCCCGGGGCAGCGCCTGCCGGCGGATCTTGTCGAGCGCCGCGGCGTCGAGCCGCAGCAGGGTGCCGCGGTAGAGCAGGCGCAGCTCGGTGGGCGCTCCGGGCACCGCGTCGTGCGAGGCGCGCTCCAGCACCCGCCGCATCCGCAGCGAGCCCTTGACCGCGGCGACCTCGCCGGGGTCGACGCGGGTGGCGTCGTAGCCGGGCACCAGCGAGCCGAGCGAGCGCAGCGTCGCGGTGTCCTCGCCGAGCGAGGGCAGCACGGTCGCGATGTAGTCCACGAAGACGCCGGACGGGCCGATCACCAGGATGCCGCCGCCGGCGAACCGGCTGCGGTCCGAGTAGAGCAGGTAGGCCGCCCGGTGCAGCGCCACCGCGGTCTTGCCGGTGCCCGGGCCGCCGGTGACGATCGTGATGCCGGAGGCGGGGGAGCGGATCGCCTCGTCCTGCTCGCGCTGGATGGTGGCGACGATGTCGCGCATGCCTCGGCCGGTCGCCTTCGCGAGGCTCGCCATCAGCGCGCCGTCGCCGACCACCCGCATGCCGTCCGGCGCGGCGTCCGGGTCGAGCAGGTCGTCCTCGATCCCGGTGACCCGCTCGCGGCTCGACTGGATCATGCGGCGGCGGACCACGCCGAGCGGGTCGGCCGGGGTGGCCCGGTAGAACGCCGCGGCGGCCGGGGCGCGCCAGTCCACGACGAGCGGCTTCGAGTCGGCGTCGCGGATGCCCATCCGGCCGACGTAGTGGGTCGCCTCGGTCTTCAGGTCGAGCCGGCCGAAGACGAGCCCCTCGTACTCGGTGTCGAGGGCGTGCCGGCGCCGGGCCGCGTGGAAGACCATCGCGTCGCGCTCGACGAGGGCGCCGAAGGTGCCCACGCCGGCCAGCTGGTAGCCCTCCTTCTCGGCCCGGGAGGCGTCCCGGCGCAGCTCGCCGAGCCGGGCGTAGACCCGGTCGACGTGCTGCTGCTCGACCGCGATCTCCTGTTGCAGGACGGTGGCGTCGCTCAAGTCGGCTGTTCTCCCTCTCATGCCCGCGCCAAGGGGCAAACCTCCGCGCACCACCAGCGCTCGCGCGAAGGGGGCAATCGAACTTACTCCTGCGCGCCGGATCGCGTCGAACGGCCCCGGGCACCGAATCTCCCAGGATTGCCGCCGGAGCGTCGCCGGGCAGGCATTTCGGCCGAAACGGGAAACGACTAAGCCGCCTCGCGGCAGCGGGCTGTGGTCTTCCGCACGGCGCGCTGCGCCCGCTTCGCCTCCCGGGCGGCCCGCCGGACGATCGTGACGAGCGCGCCGGAGACCTGATCCGGCCGCTCCAGCGGCAGCATGTGGCCGGCGCCGGGCAGCACCTCCAGCCGGGCGCCGGGCAGCGCGCCGGCGATCGACTCGGCGCAGGCCGCCGGGGTGAGCCGGTCCCGGTCGCCGACCAGGATCGTGGTCGGCACGTCGGGGAGGGCCGCGAGCGTGTCCAGGCGCTGCTGGGCGCCGACCGACTCGCGGAAGCCGCCGATCGAGCGCAGCGAAGCCCGGCCGATGCCGCCGAGCGTCACCTGGAGCGCCTCGCCGGCGCAGTCGTCGCCGAAGAGCAGCCACTGGATGGCCGGGCGCAGGGCGGGCAGCATCACCCGGTGCGGGCGCCACGCGCCGGAGCGGGCCAGCACCCCGGCGCCGATCGTCTCCCCGGCGCGCAGCAGCGTGGCGACGCGATCGGGCAGGCCGTACCGGGTGTGGGTGTGGCCCTCCGCCGTGGTGGAGACGAAGAGCAGGCCGGCCACCCGGGAGGCGAAGTCGTCCGGGTGCCGGTGGGCGTACTCCATGATCGTCATGCCGCCCATGGAGTGACCGGCGAGGACCACCGGGCCGGTCGGCGCGAACCGCCGCAGCACCTCGGCGAGGTCGTCGCCGAGCTGGTCGAGGGTGGCCGAGTCGAGCCGGGTGTGGCCGGAGCGGCCGTGCCCGCGGGTGTCGTAGGCGATCACCCGGGGAGCCTTGTGGCCCATCTCGCCGAGCGCCGCGATCTGGTCACGCCAGATCCGGCGGTCCAGGCACCAGCCGTGCAGCAGCACGACGGTAACCGCCGCGTCGGCAGGGCCGGAAACGGTCACGTGCAACCTGACGCCGTCGGCGAGGGTGATCTCCGAGCGCTCGGACATGGGCACCTCCGTGGATGTCACGGCCCCGTAGTACCCACGGGTAATAATCATCACCCCCGATCACGGGTATTACCAGCATGTTTCGTCAAGACTTTCGGCTCTTCCCGGCTGGACAGTGAGTTACCTCGCAATCACTTTCCCGGCGGCCGTCAACAGCGAAAATCTGTACATGGCTGCGATCCGAGAAGCCCAGGTCATCACCCCCGCCGAGGCTTACAGCAAGCTCATCACCGGCAACAAGCGTTTCGTGTACGGGAACCCCCGCTACGGTCACGATGTGAACCTGGCGGCGGCGACCGCGAGCGGACAGCAGCCGCACTCGCTGGTTCTCGGCTGCATCGACTCCCGGGTGCCGCTCGAGGCGATCTTCGACCAGTCGTTCGGCTCGATCTGCGTGGCCCGCTCCGGCGCGCACGTGCTGGACCGCTCGCTGATCGGCTCGGCCGGCTTCGCCGTGGCGTCGCTCGGCGTCTCGCTGGTGGTCGTGGTGGGGCACAAGCGCTGCGGGGCCGTGAACGCCACCGTGCAGGCCCTGCGCGAGGGGACCGTCTCCGACGACGAGGTGGGATACCTGGTCGAGCAGCTGGCGCCGGCGGTCCGCGAGGTCGGGCTGGACGACGAGGACGCCGCCGAGAAGGCGATCCGCGCCCACGTGATCCGGACCACCGAGCGGCTGCGGAAGGTGGAGACGATCGCCGAGCCGATCGCGGCCGGCAAGCTCAACGTGGTCGGCGCGATCTACGACCTTGACAGTGGCTGGGTGGAATTCTTGTCCTGATCTTCGGGAGGCTCAGCCTGTCCTGAATCAGCCTGTCCCGATCTTCAGTAAGTGCGAAAAGGCGCCTCCCGGTCGAAACCGGGAGGCGCCTTTCAGCGTGTGGTGCTCAGCCCTCGAAGACGCCGGCGTCGGCGAGACGCTTCTCGGTGGCGTCCCAGCCGTGCTCCGGGCTGACGGCGTGCAGCGAGTTGATCTCGGCACGGATCTTGGCGCCGTGACCCGCGGCGGCCAGCACCCGGATCTCCTCGACGAAGGCGTCGGAGTCGGTCGCGAGGTGGGTGGTCTTGCCGTTGGTCAGGTTGCGCACGTACGCGAAGCGGCCGCCGGCGAGCGGGATGAGGTACTTGTACTCACCGAGAACGCTGAGGGCGCCGCCCGATCCCTGGCCGGCGCGGACTGATGCGCGGGCGGTCTTTGAGGTGTTGCTCGCCACGGCGGAACTCCTTGGAGGAAAGCTGAAAGAGCAGAAAAAATGCCGTGGCAACTCTACACGACGGCTGGTGGACCATACCGTCAGAGCAGGTACGGGCGTTGCACTGGGTATGCCACTACGGCGAGTCCCATAGTCGATGTTGCGGATTCTCTGGCGCACCATCCGTACCACCCGGCATCATGGGACACGATCAACCGCGGTCGAGGTCGTAGGGGAAGACGCACCTCGGTCTCCGGGAGGTCACCGTGCCAACGTGTGGCGTCGTATACGTCCACTCGACTCCACTCGCCGTGTGCCAGCATGTCGAGTGGGCGATCGCGCGCGTCCTGACCGCGCCGGTCAACCTGCAATGGACCGTGCAACCGGTCGATCCGAGCATGCGCCGAGCCGAGTGCAGCTGGACCGGTCGGGCCGGTACTGGCGCCGAGCTGGCTGCTGCCCTCCGGCAGTGGCCAATGATCCGTTTCGAGGTCACCGAGGAGCCCAGCGCGGGCGTCGACGGCGAGCGGTTCATGCACGTCCCCGGCCGTGGCCTCTTCCATGGGGTGATGGGCGCTTCCGGAGACATCCAGATCGGCGAGGACCGGCTGCGCTCCATCATGACCTCGGTGCGGGCGCCCGAGGCGCTGGCGCATGCCCTGGACAAGGCGCTCGGCACGGCGTGGGACGCCGAGCTCGAGCCCTACCGCTACGCCGGCGACGGTGCCCCAGTGACACTGCTCACCCGGGTCGGCTGACCGCGGCCCGCGGGACGGCCCGGGCGGGCCGGACCCGCGCTGCGATCTGGGACGGCCCGAGCGGGCCGGACCCCGCCGCGATCTGGGACGGCCCGGGCGGGCCGGACCCGCGCTGCGATCTGGGTAAACGGGCGAATACCGCGACTGGTGACACACCGGCTACCGGTGGTTCTCGGGGATAAAGTGGCGACGCTCGCCATGAGCTGGTTCGATGGCGGGCGTGAAAAACCTGCTCCGCGCCGCTGTGGCCGTACCCTTGCTGCTCTTGACCGGAGCGTGCGGGAACGATGAGCCGGCGCCGACGGCAACCACCGCGACGTCGGCGCCCGCGGCGTCGCCCTCGCTCGCCGAGCCGTCGGCCAGTGCCGGTCTGGTGATCAACGCCGATCCGGAGGCGCGCGCGGCCGAGGTGGTGACCCGGCTCAGCGACGAGGACCTGGCCGGGCAGGTGCTCATGCCCTACGCCTACGGCAGCTACGCCACCTCGGTGGACAAGGCCGCCGCGTCCGGCAACCAGACCCTCGCCGGCGTGAACACCCCGGCCGAGATGATCGAGAAGTACCGGCTGGGCGGCCTCATCCTGGTCGGCTTCACCCCGGACGACCCGACCGGCGACACCAACCCCACGACCAACGTGGAGAACCCGAAGCAGGTCCGCGAGCTCACCCGCGGCCTCCAGCAGGCCGCCCTCAAACTGCCCGCCGCGGCGCCGCTGATGATCGGCACCGACCAGGAGTACGGCGTGGTCACCCGGATCACCGAGGGCGTCACGCTGCTGCCGTCGGCGATGGCGGCGGGCGCGGCCGGCCAGCCCAGCCTCACCGAGGTGGCCTGGCGCGCGGCCGGCGAGGAACTGGCCGCCATGGGCATCACCGTCGACTTCGCCCCGGTCGCCGACACGCTGTCGGCCAAGGGCGGCGGGCTGATCGGCTCGCGCTCGTTCGGCTCCGACGCGAAGGCGAACGCCACCCAGGTCACCGCCGCGGTGCGCGGCCTGCAGGGCGCCGGCGTGACGGCCACCCTCAAGCACTTCCCGGGGCACGGGCACACCAGCGGGGACAGCCACGACGAGCTTCCGGTGATCAAGCAGAGCCGGAAGGACTGGGAGTCGCAGGACCTGCCGCCGTTCCGGTCCGGGATCGAGGCCGGCGCCGGCGTGGTGATGTCCGGGCACCTCGACCTCGAGGCGGTCGACAAGGGCACGGCCGCCACGTTCTCCCACAAGATCATGACGGACGTGCTGCGCAAGCAGCTCAAGTTCACCGGCGTCGCGATCAGCGACGCCATGAACATGGCCCCGGCGAAGAAGTGGCCGGCCGGGGAGGCCGCGGTGCGGGCGCTGAACGCCGGCAACGACATGCTGCTGATGCCGCCGGACATCGCGGGCGCCCGGGACGGCATCGTCGCCGGCCTGAAGAGCGGCAGCCTCAAGCGGGAACGCCTCGTCGAGGCGGTCACCCGGATCCTCACCCTCAAGTTCCGTACGGAGATCCGCAACCAGCCGGGCCTCGACGTGATCGGTTCGGCCGCGCACGCCCGGTCGGTGGGCGCGCTGGACGCCGCCTCCATCACGGTGCTCCGCGGCAAGTGCTCCGGTCCGCTGATCAACGGTGGGGTCACCGTCACGGCGCCCGCCTCGCGCGAGCTCGCCCGGGTGAACCTGGTCCGGGCCCTGCAGGACGCCGGCGTGAAGGTGCAGGCCGACAACGGCGCCAAGATCAGACTCGTCGGGTACGGGGACTCGCAGGTCGACCTGGACGACTCCGCGGCGATCACCGTGATGATGGACGCGCCGTCGCTGCTCGGCCTGTCCCGGTCGCCTACGCTGATCGCGACGTACTCGTCGAGCAAACTCTCGCTCACCGCCCTCGCCGCGGTGATCGCCGGCAAGGCCAAGGCGCCGGGCAGGTCGCCGATCGAGGTCCCCGGCCTGAAGCGCAGCGCCTGCGTGAAGTGATTTCGCGGCGCCCTCTTCCCGCGATCTTGTTGATTCGCGGCCCTCTGCCCTCGCTCTCCCCGCGATCTTGTGAAGTTCCGCGGACCCGGTCCTCTGGGGTTTCACAAGATCTGTGAGGTTTGGTGTCAAGCGGTGGCTTCGAGGATGCGCCAGATTTGGCGGGTTATGTAGCGTTTGAGACTGCGGGTGACCTCGC
>NZ_JBFAAR010000013.1:0-254275 GCF_040639855.1 Actinoplanes sp. NPDC023714 | reverse complement strand
ACACCAGGGGGCAGCAACGGTGGGCGGTGACCCGACGGCCCAGATGCCACCCGGCCCCCGACGGGCCGGGCAACAACAAGGGTCCACCAATGAGCGACGGTCTGCGCCACCCACCCCGCTGCGACCGGAATTTGATCTTGATCGGAAATTGTCGGACCCGGCTGGTATCACTGTCGGCATGGACATCGACAGCCGCCCCGACCCCGACGTCATCGCCGCGCTGCGGGAGGCTCTGCATGCGGACGACCAGGGGGAATCCGCGCTGGGGTGGGCCGGCGTGCATGCCTTCGAGGCGGCGCACGGGGTGACCGTTCCGGAGCCCTATCGGACGTTCGTGGCGGAGGTGTCGGACGGCTCGTTCGCGGGGCCGCCCGACTACGGCCTGGTCGCGCTCGCCGACCTGCCGGACGACTGGGGTGCCGGGCGTCCGGAGCGTGACCTCGCGCGGCCGTTCCCGCTCACGGCGGAGTGGCTGTGGGAGGAGGAAGAGGACGCCGACGAGGATCGCGTCGAGCGGGTGTTCAACGACGGGTCGATCGTGCTCGGCACCGACGGCTGCGGGATGTACTGGCATCTCGTCGTGTCCGGACCGCATCGGGGGCACGTCTGGATGGTGTCCGGGGAGGGCGCCGTGCCGTTCGGGTCCGCGTTCGGCAGGGATACCGGGGAGCCCGGATTCGCGGGATGGGTGCGGCATTGGGCCACCGGCCGGGGGTGGTTCGACGCCTCCTGAGCGCCCTCTCGAAAGGGGACGTCATACGATCGGCGCGGAAACACCTTCGGACATGACGGAAACGGGTGACGATGGAGACGTTGGAGTTCCAAGCGGAGGCGCGCCAGCTGCTGCAGCTGATGGTCCACTCGATCTATTCGAACAAGGACATCTTCCTGCGTGAGCTGATCTCCAATGCGTCCGATGCGCTGGACAAGCTTCGCCTCGCCAAGCTGCAGGACGGCCTGGAAGCGGACACCTCCGACCTGCACATCGAGATCGAGGCGGACCCTGAGGCGCGGACGCTGACGGTTCGTGACAACGGCATCGGCATGACCCGCGAAGAGGTCGTCGATCTGATCGGCACGATCGCCAAGTCCGGCACGGCCGAGCTGCTGACCAAGCTCAAGGAGGCGAAGGAGAGCCCCGAGCTGATCGGCCAGTTCGGCGTCGGCTTCTACTCGACGTTCATGGTGGCCGACAAGGTCACGCTGGTGACGCGCAAGGCCGGGACCGAGGGGCACGGCACGCGCTGGGAGTCGGCGGGCGAGGGCACCTTCACGCTCGAGGACGCCGAGGACGCGCCGGTCGGGACCACGGTGACGCTGCACCTGCGGCCCAAGGACGAGGACGACGCCCTCTACGACTACGCGGACACGTGGAAGATCAAGGAGATCGTCAAGCGGTACTCGGACTTCATCGCGTTCCCGATCAAGTTCGGGGACGAGACGCTCAACTCGATGAAGGCGCTGTGGGCCCGGCCGCGCAGCGAGGTCACCGACGAGGAATACCACCAGTTCTACCGGCACATCAGCCACGACTGGACCGACCCGCTCGAGATCATCAACATGAAGGCGGAGGGCACCTTCGAGTACGAAGCCCTGCTCTTCATCCCGTCCCGGGCGCCGTTCGACCTGTTCCAGCGGGACGCCCGCCGGGGCCTGCAGCTCTATGTGAAGCGCGTCTTCATCATGGACGACAGCAAGGAGCTCATCCCCGACTACCTGCGCTTCGTCAAGGGCGTGGTGGACGCGGCCGACCTGTCGCTGAACATCTCCCGCGAGATCCTGCAGCAGGACCGGCACATCCAGATGATCCGGCGCCGGCTCACCAAGAAGGTGCTCTCCACCATCAAGGACATGATGCGGGAGAACCCGGAGAAGTACGCGACGTTCTGGCGTGAGTTCGGCCGGGCGATCAAGGAGGGCCTGCTCGGCGAGCCCGACAACCACAAGCCGATCCTGGAGATCGCGTCGTTCGCGACGACCGCCGGCGACGAGCCGACCACCCTCGCCGCCTACGTCGAGCGGATGAAGGAGGGCCAGGAGGAGATCTACTTCCTGACCGGGGAGAGCCGCTCGCAGGTGGTCAACTCGCCGCACATGGAGGCGTTCAGCGAGCAGGGCTACGAGGTGCTGATCCTCACCGACCCGGTCGACGAGATCTGGGTCGACGCGGTGACCGAGTTCGACGGCCGGAAACTGCGTTCGATCGCCCGCGGCTCGGTCGACCTGAAGAAGGACGAGCAGGAGAAGGAGCCGGAGGGCGACTTCGGCCCGCTGCTCGGATTCCTCAAGGAGAAGCTGGACGAGCAGGTCAAGGAGGTCCGGCTGTCGCACCGGCTGACCACCTCGGCGGCCTGCCTGGTCAGCGACGCCGACGACATCACGCCGGCGCTGGAGAAGATGTACCGCGCGATGGGCCAGGAGGGGCCGCGGGTCAAGCGGATCCTCGAGCTCAACCCGAACCACCCGCTGGTGGCGGGCCTGCGCGCGTCGCACGAGAGGGACGCTTCGGGTCTCGAGGAAACCGCCGAGCTTCTGTACGGGACGGCGCTGCTCGCCGAGGGTGGCGACCTCGACGACCCGGCCCGGTTCGCGAAGCTGCTGGCGGATCGGCTCGCCCGGACCGTCTAGAGATGTGACAGCCAGGCCCGGGGGCCGGGATGCGCCACGCGTGTCCCGGCCACCCGGATCGCGGAGCGGACCGCGGTCTCCAGGTCGTCGCGGCGGGCCAGGGCCGTGGCGAGGGCGCCGTGGAAGGCGTCGCCGGCTCCCGAGGTGTCCACGGCGTCGACCGGGGGGACCGGGATCTCGCCCCGACCGGAGGCGGTGAACCAGCGCACCGGGCCGGGGCCGTGGGTGATGATCACGGCCGGGGCGGGGATGGCGGCCGCCGTGACGGCGTCGCGCTCGCCGGCGGTCCGGTGCGGGCCGGGTCCGGTCGCGTTCGAAGGGCCGGGGTGGAAGTCGGCCGAGCAGGCCACGACCTCGGCGTACGGGAAGATGTCGGTGAAGACCGGGCGCCGGCTTCCGGCGTCGACCACGAGGCGGTTCGCGGCGCGGGCGGCGGCCACGGCCAGGACCGGGTGATGGCCGTCCACCAGGGTCAGGTCGGCGTCGGGGAGCCCCGCGGCGGGAACGGGGACGGCACGGGTTCCGGCGTTGCGGCTGACGATCGTGCGCTCGCCCGTACCCGCGAGGACCGTGACGGCGGAGACCGGGGGCGGCTCGGTGCTGTCCGGGGCCGCGTCGATCAGGGTGACGCCGTAGGCGGCGAGGTCGGCGCGGATCAGGGCGCCGAGCGGATGGCTGCCCACCGCGCTGAGCAGGACCACCTCGATGCCGGAGGAGGCACCCAGCACGGCGGCCGTGACGGCGGCGTTCGTGGCGGGCCCGCCGGCCGCCACCTCGACCGACTCCGACTGGATCTTCTCGTCGACGCCGGGCAGGCGGTCCACCCGCTGGATGAGGTCGACGGTGGCGAGGCCGACGCACAGGATCCGCACCGCAGCGCCCCGGACGCGTCAGCCGTTGGACAGCTCGACGAAGAACGTGCCGATGTTGCTGAAGATCTCGGCGATGCCGTCGCCGATGCTCCGGGCCACGTCGGCGGCCGGGCCGGGGTTCGTGCCGATCCAGAAGACCAGCAGGAAGAGAAGGATCCAGCCGAGGATCTTCTTCATCGCGCCCTCCGCCTCCAGACATCAGCCACGCAAGATCGTGACACAGGTTCGCAAGCCTGTCCCGTCGGCGCGCCGGGGTTCATCGCGCGAGGGCGTCGCGGGCGGCGGCCAGGATCCGGTCGGACAGGTCGGTGCCGGCCGTCGCGCGGGCCAGGATCAGCGCGCCGACCATGGTGCTGAGGGCGGCCAGGTCCGGTTCGCCCGGCCGGCCGAGGTGGGTGGCGAAGGCTTCGACACCCCTGGCGTACGCCCGGCGCGTCTCGTCGCCGCCGGACGCGTGCGCCACGTCGCCGCCGAAACCCGCGGACGGGCAGCCCGTGCCGGCGTCGTCGCGGTGGCCGGGGGAGAGGTAGGCGTCGAGCAGCCCGCCGCGATCGCCGGGGATCGCCGCCGCCTGATCGGTGAAGGCCCGCGTCACCGCCTCCGCGACCAGCGCGTCCTTCGAGGCGAAGTGCTTGTAGAACCCGCCGTGGGTCAGCCCCGCCTCGGCCATGACGTCGGCGACGCTCACCCCGGCTATGCCGCGCTCGCGGAAGAGCCGGGCCGCCGTCGCGACGATCCGCTCGCGGTTCTGCCTGGCCTGTGCCTGCGATACCCGTCCCATGCCGGCAACTATAGATGAGGTGTGTCATCTATTACCTTGCCGCTCTTAGATGACAGTCATAATCTAAATGGCATGGAACTCACCAGCGCCGTCGCCGTCGTCACCGGAGCCAACCGCGGATTCGGCCGTCACCTCGCCTCCCAGCTGCTCGGCCGCGGCGCCAAGGTCTACGCGGCCGCCCGCGATCCGCGCGGCGCCGGCCTGCCGGGCGCGATCCCGCTCCGGCTCGACGTCACCGACCCGGCGTCCGTGGCCCGGGCCGCCGAGCTCGCCGGCGACGCCACGCTGCTCGTCAACAACGCCGGCGTCTCGGCCGGTCAGCCGCTGATCGGCGGCGAGTTGGAGGGGATCCGGCTCGACATGGAGACCAACTACTTCGGCACGCTCGCGGTCACCCGGCAGTTCGCGCCGGTGATCGAGGCGAACGGCGGGGGAGCGATCCTCAACGTGCTGTCCATCCTGTCCTGGGTGCACCCGGGACCGCTCGGGTCGTACGCGGCGGCCAAGGCGGCGGCGTGGGCGCTCACCGGTGCCACCCGGGAGCTGCTCGAGCCGAAGGGGATCAGCGTGACCGCGCTGCACGTCGCGTACATGGACACCGACATGGCCTCGTCCGTCCCGCCGGAGCAGAAGACCGACCCGGCCGTGGTCGCGAAGCTCGCGCTGGACGCGCTCGAGCGGGGCGACCGCGAGATCCTGGGCGACGACCTGACCCGTCAGGTGAAGGCGGGGCTGTCGAAGTGAGGAGATTGAAAGGCGTCGGGGAGGGGTAACGCCGGTCCATGACGCCCCTTGCCGCCGAGGCCATCACCGATGCCGGTACCGGCCAGCTCATACTCGCGGCGGTGCTCGGCATCGCCGCCGTCGTCCTCCTCATCGCCTGGGCGAAGTGGCATCCGTTCCTGGCGCTGATCACCGGCTCCGGGGTTCTCGGGCTGGTGGCCGGCGCGGCCCCGGGCGCCACCATCGACTCGTTCACCACCGGGCTGGGCAACACGGTCGGCAGCGTGGGCGTGCTGATCGCGCTCGGCTCGATGATCGGGGCGCTGCTGGCCGAGTCCGGCGGCGCCGACGGCATCGTGAACCGGATCGTCAACGGCGTGTCCGGCGCGGCCCTGCCGTGGGCCATGGCCGGCGTCGCGTCGCTGATCGGCCTGCCGCTGTTCTTCGAGGTCGGCGTGGTGCTGCTGGTGCCGATCGTGGTGCTGGTGGTGCAGCGGACCGACATCGGGCTGCTCCGGCTCGGCATCCCGGCCCTGGCCGGCCTGTCCGTGCTGCACGGCCTGGTGCCGCCGCACCCCGGCCCGCTCGTCGCGATCTCCAGCCTGAACGCGGACCTCGGCCTCACCCTGCTCTTCGGCCTCATCTGCGCCATCCCGACGGTGATCGTCGCGGGTCCGATCTTCGGCAACTTCATCGCGAAGCGGATGCCGCTGCCGGCGCCGCCGATCCTGGCGACCGCGGCGGTGGGCGGTGGCGCAGGCCAGAGCGGCGCGGACAAGAGCGGCGCGCCCGACTTCGTCGACCGCACCGACCTCACCAACCCCAGCGACCCCGGCGAGCCCGTCGACGATCAGCTCGGCCGGCGGCGCAACCCCGGCTTCTGGGCCGCGGTCCTCACCGTCCTGCTGCCCGTCGTACTCATGCTCGCTCGTGGCATCGCCGAGATCGTCCTTCCCGAGGGGGATGCCGTCCGCAACGCCTTCGAGGTGATCGGCGAGCCGGTCGTGGCGCTGCTCGCGGGCGTGTTCGTGGCGATGTGGGCGCTCGGCTACCGAGCCGGGTTCGACCGCAAGGAGACCTCGGCGGTGCTGGGCGGCGCGCTGCCCCCGATCGCCGGCATCCTGCTGATCGTGGCGGCCGGCGGTGGCTTCAAGCAGGTCCTCGTGGACGCCGGGGTGGGCAACGTGATCGCCGACGCCGCCACGGACGCCAACATCAACGCGCTGCTGCTCGGCTGGCTCGTGGCGGTCGGCATCCGGGTGGCGACCGGTTCGGCGACCGTCGCGACGATCACCGCGGCCGGCATCGTGGCGCCGCTGGCGACCACCCTCGACTCGCCGACGGTGGCGCTGCTGGCCCTCGCGATCGGCTCCGGCTCGCTGTTCTTCTCGCACGTCAACGACGCCGGGTTCTGGCTGGTCAAGGAATACTTCGGGATGACCGTGGGGCAGACCATCAAGACCTGGTCGGTGATGGAGACGATCATCTCGGTGGTGGGCTTCGCCTGCGTGATGGTGCTGAGTCTGTTCGTGTGAGGGCCGGCTTCCTCGAAGCCGGCCCCCGGGCTCACTTGTTGACGTCGTTGCGCCAGGTCAACGCCTGGCGGAGTTCGGCGAGGTCGGGTTCCGGCCCGCCGACGCCGACGGTGAACAGCCGGGCGCCGAGCTCGTGCAGGCGCTCCCGGCTGTCCGCCTTGTAGGCGACCGACACCTCGATCTCGGACGGGTCGCGGCCCGCCGTCTCGCAGTGCCCGCGCAGCACGCCGAGCTTGTGCTCCAGGGTCTCGGCGTCGGCGAAGCTGTGCCAGATGTCGGCGTGCTTCGCGACCAGGCGCAGCGTCTTCTTCTCGCCGCCGCCGCCGATCAGCACCGGGATCTTCCGGGTGGGCGGCGGGTTGAGCCTGCCCCAGCGGGACTCGATGCGCGGCAGCGACTCGGCGAGGTCGTCGAGGCGGCCGCCGGCGGTGCCGAACTCGTAGCCGTACTCGGTGTAGTCGCGCTCGAACCAGCCCGAGCCGATGCCGAGGATCAGACGCCCGTCGCTGATGTGGTCGACCGTGCGCGCCATGTCGGCGAGCAGTTCGGGGTTGCGGTAGCTGTTGCAGGTGACGAGGGCGCCGATCTCGACGCGCGAGGTGGACTCGGCCCAGGCGGCGAGCATGGTCCAGCACTCGAAGTGCAATCCGTCCGGTTCGCCACTCAAAGGATAGAAATGGTCCCAGTTGAAGAGGACGTCCGCGCCGAGATCCTCGGCCTCCGACGCGACGCGGCGGATGGTGGCGTAGTCCATGTGCTGCGGCTGCAACTGCAGCCCGATCCGAACCGGCCTATCGATCATGCTCCGAGCCTACGTGCAGGTGCCGTCCAGTTCCCGTCCGATGGTCGGGAAGTCGGCGGCGAGGTAGGCCTTCGGATCGGCGGCCTCCGCGCCCCGCTCCAGCGAGGCGGCGATGGTCTCGACCTTGGCGCGCTGGGCGGTGTCGAGGCTCGTCGCGCCGGCCTCCTTCACGTCGGCGGCCATCGCGGCGAAGGTGTCCCGCATCCGGTCCTCGCCGCCGGTGGCCAGCTTCACGGCGCCGTCGGTGAGGATCTTGTAGACCGCCGTGCAGACGTAGGCGGGCCTGCCCGCCGAGGCCGAGGGCACCGGCGCGACGCTGAACGGCGCCGGGATCGAGGCCGGGGTGACGTCCACCTCGCAGGCGCCGAGAGTGATCAGAGCCGCGATCATCGCGGTGGGCACGGCGGTGCGGCGACGCTGCGGCACGACATTCCCCTTCTTCGATCGCTTGGGTACGGGCGGAGCATAGCGCCGCACGCCCGGTCCGCCACTTTCGAGGCGGTAGGCAGTTAGCCCCCAACGTGGCCTATAAGCTGAAAAAAGGTAAATCGGTGGTCCGGCGGGCCATGATCACTGTCGTCGCGACCGTCCTCGTCGCGGCCGGTGGCACCGCGTTCGCCGAGATCGTCTCCTCCGACCCGGTGACCTCACCGTCCTTCAACGGCTCGGTGTACGCGGTCGCCTACCGCGGCGACACCGTCTACGTCGGTGGCAACTTCACCAGCGCCGTGGTGGCCGGCCGGAGCACGCCCCGGACCCGGCTCGCCGCGTTCGACGCCCGTACCGGCGCCCTGCTCGACTGGAAGCCGGCGGCCGACGCCAACGTCCGCGCGCTCGCCGTGGACGGTGACACCGTCTACGCGGCCGGCGACTTCGACAACGTCAACGGCCAGCCGCGCGACGCGGTGGCCGGCATCGGCGCGGTCAGCGGCCTGCTCACCCCGCTCCGGCACACCGTCCTCGGCCAGCCCAACGCGCTCGCGGCCGGCAACGGGCGGCTCTACCTCGGCGGCCGGATCACCGCGGTGGACGGGGTGACCCGCGCCAACCTCGCCGCGTTCGACCTCGCCACCGGGGCCCTCGACGCGTGGGCGCCGACCACCGACGACATGGTCAACGCCCTCGCCGTCACGAGCGACCGGGTGTACGTCGGCGGCCGGTTCCACCGCACCAACAACGTGAGCACCACACTCCGGCTCACCGCCGTCGACCCGGTCAGCGGCGCGCTCGACCGGACGTTCCGGGCCAAGCCGGTGTCGCAGGTGTTCGCGCTGGCCGCGCACCCGGACGGGGTGTTCGCGGCACTCGGCGGGCAGGGCGGGCGGGCGGTCTCCTACACCCGGACCGGGGAGACCCGGTGGACCCGCGTCTTCGACGGCGACGCCCAGGCGATCACGTACCTCGGCGGTGTCGTCTATGTGGGCGGGCACTTCGACAAGGCGTGCACCACCACGAACAACGGCGCCAAGGGCATCTGCACCGACGGCGCCGTGGTGCGCGGCAAGCTCGCCGCCGCCGACCGGGAGGGCAACCTGCTCGCATGGGCGCCGCAGGCCAACGGCGTCGCCGGCACCCGCCAGCTGGCGGCGAGCGCGCCGCTCGGCGCGATCAGCGCGGTCGGCGACTTCACCATCGTCGGCGGCGCGACCCGCAAGCGGTACGCCGAGTTCACCGGCACGTCGGCCCGGGCCTTCGTCGAGTCCCCCACGTCCGCGGAGCCCGCCACGCCGGCGCAGGCGTCCGCGGGGCCCGCCACGCCGGCGCAGGCGTCCGCGGAGCCCGCCACGTCGGCGCGGGCGTTCGTCGAGTCGGCCACCGCGGCGGCCGTCGCGTCTTACAACTTCGACACCACCATCGCGGACGGCACCTTCGACGACGGCTCCGGGCACGGGCACCTGCTCCGGGTGGTCTCCCGGAACGGCGGCGCGCTGAAGCTGGTCCCGCACGGCGCCGGGCAGGCCATGAACTTCCCGGCCAAGTGCGGCGGCGACACCTGCCCGCGGCTGATCCTGCAGGCCGGCGACACCGGCGACCTCAACCCGGGAACCCGCCCGCTGCGCTACGGCGCCGGCGTCCTGCTCTCCCCGGCCGAGACCGGGCGCGGCGAGAACATCCTGCAGAAGGGCTACTCGACCGGCGGCGGCCAGTACAAGCTCCAGGTCGACGGGCTCTCCGGCAAGCCGAGCTGCGGCATCGGCGACAAGGTGGGCACCGTCGTCCACGTGGCCCGCAGCCGTACCTCGGTGGCCGACGGCAACTGGCACACCCTGGAGTGCCGGCGTACCGGCCCCACCCTCGCCATCCTGGTCGACGACCGCCTGGAAGCCAGCGTCGCGGTCCCGGCCGACCTCGCCGTCGAGACCGACCACCCGTTCACGGTCGGCGGCAAGGGCGTCGGCCCGAACAACGACCAGTTCCACGGAACCCTCGACGACCTCTGGGTGCAGATCGGCTAGCCTGCCGCGGATGAGGTACCGCTACGTCGGCCCGGAGCAGGTCAGGCTCGCCGCCGGCACCGGGCCGGGGTCGCCGCTCCCCGCGGGCGGCCCCGGCCCGTACACGTATGTGGTCGATCTCGAAGGCTCGCTGCTGCTGGCTCCCCGGCAGACCGAGCACGTCGCCTGCGCCTCCGGCCGGGACGTGCTCGCGGCGGGAGAGATCTCCTTCGCGCCGGACCCGCGCGGCGGCTGGATGGTGGACGAGGTCAGCAACCAGTCGACCGGGTACTGCCCGCAGCCGTCGTGCTGGCCGGCCGTGGCCGCGGCGCTCGACCGGGCCGGGGTGCGGCATCCGGGCGGGTTCACGGCGGAGTTCGAGTTCCGGCGGTGCCCGGGGTGCGGGACGCTGAACCTGGTCAAGGAGGGCGACCTCACCTGCGCGGTGTGCGAGGGCCCGCTGCCGGAGGAGTGGAACGTCGGTGGCACTTGTTGAGGCCGCCGGTGGTGTGATGCCCCGGCAGCCGGCGCGGACGGCGGCGGGCCGCCGGGGCGGAATGTGTGTGCCGGTCGGAGGTCCGGCACACACAGCTTCGCGCACCGCCGGCGGGCCGGCGGCCTGATTCCGCGGCCGTTGGGGAACGGGGGCACCGCGTGGCGGGATCGGACCGGCGAGGACGGTAGCCGGTCTCCTCGCGGTGACCCGACAGCTCGGAATCGAAGGTCATCGTTGCAGCCATGTTGCGGAAGTGCAACAGCCCCGACGCGTTCCGTTCATCGATGTTGCGCACCCCGGCTCACCCTCGCGCACGGCGGCCATGAGGCGGTCGGGCCGCCCCGTCCGGCCGCAGCGTGTTGCTGTGTCTGCGGCGTGTCAGGAGCGATGTGCTGCAGCCGGCCCGCGCTGGCGACCCCGCGCGGCTGGCCGCCGGGCCGCCGCCAGGCCGCCGGGCCGCTGCCGGGCCACTGGGCCGCCGCCGGGTCGCTGGGCCGCCGCCGGGTCGCTGGGCCGCCGCCGGGTCGCCGGGCCGCCGCCAGGCCGCCGGGCCGCCGCCGGGGCGCCGGGCCGCCGGGTCGCCGGGTCGCCGGGCCGCCGCCGGGCCGGCTGTACGCCAGGGCCCACCTCGCGCCCGAATTGTCGCTCTCCCGTGCAGCCACCGGGAGTGGCTGCACGGGAGGGCTGGGTCGGCGCCCGGAATGTCGCCCTGTGGTACAGCCGGTCAGGGGGTTCGGCGGGGGAGGCGGGTGGCCACCACGGCGCCGACGGCGATGATCGCTGCTCCGGTGAGGACGGCGGGTACCAGGCCGTCGACGAAGTCCTGGTGGCTGGTGAAACCGCCGTGGGTGCTGAAGACGGAGGAGAGGGCTGCCACGCCGGCCGCGACGCCGAACTCGCGGATCGTGTTGTTGGTGCCGGAGGCCACGCCGCGCTGCTGTTCGGAGACGCTGGCCAGGGTCATCGTGCTGATCGGGGCGAAGGTGAGGCCCATGCCGACGCCGGCCAGCGCGAACGCCACGACGAGCTTGCCGTAGGTGACGTCGGTCGTGGTGGCGAGGCCGATCCAGAGGATGCCGGCGGCGAGGAATACCTGGCCCGCGACGATCAGGTTGCGGACGCCGACGCGGGCGCCGAAGATGCCGGCCAGCGGCGCCACCACCATCGGGGCGGCCGTCCACGGCAGGGTGCGCAGACCCGACTCGAGCGGGCTGAGGCCCTGCACCACCTGGAAGAACTGGGCGAGCAGGAAGACCGCGCCGAACGCGCCGGCCGAGAACGTCAGGGTGACGACGTTGACGAGGCTGAACCCGCGCGAGCGGAACAGTGAGAGCGGGAGCATCGGCGTACGGTTGCGGCTCTGCCAGAAGAGGAACCCGGCGATCAGCGCGACGCCCGCACCCAGCATGACCGGCACCCGGCCGGTGGTCCACCCGCGCTCGGGACCGTCGACGACACCCCAGATCAGCAGCAGCATGCCGCTCGCCGAGAGTACGAGGCCGAGCGGGTCGAGGCGGCGCGCGCCGCCGCGGGACTCGTCGAGGACGGTGAGTGCCAGGACCACGGCGACGACGCCGATCGGCACGTTGACCCAGAAGATCCAGTTCCAGGTGAGGCCGTCGACGACGGCGCCGCCGATGACCGGGCCGAGGGCGACGCCCAGGCCGGTGATGCCGCCCCAGATGCCGACCGCCATGGTGCGGAGGCGATCGGGTACGGCCTGAGCGAGCAGCGTCAGGGACAGCGGGGCGATGGCCGCCCCGCCCAGCCCTTGGAGCGCGCGGGTGGCGGTGAGCTGCCACGGCTCGGCGGAGAGCGCCGCGCCGGCGGACGCCAGGGTGAAGATCGCGATGCCGACCAGGAACATCCGCCGCCGCCCGATCCGGTCGCCGAGCGCGGCCGCGGTGAGCAGGAACGCCGCGAACGGCAGCGTGTACGCGTTGACGAACCACTGCAGGTCGGTGATGGAGGCGTTCAGCTCGGTGCGGATGACCGGCAGCGCCGTGCTGACCACCAGGTTGTCGAGCGACACCATGAACGTCGGGATGCCGACGGCCGCCAGCACCAACCCCAAGGAGCGGGTTGCGGGCCGGGCGGGAGCGAGCGTGGACACGTGTTCCCCCTGAAGTTGTTATCCACTGATAACTAAGCACCGTATGCATTGACTGATAACATGTCAACGTGACCCGGACCCGTCTCACCGCTCAGGAACGCCACGTCCAGATCGTGGCGGCCGCCCTCCAGGCGTTCGCCGGGAGCGGATACGCCGGCACGACCACCGATCAGGTGGCGCGGATCGCGGGCGTCTCCCAGCCGTACGTGATCAGGCTCTTCGGCTCGAAGCAGGAGCTCTTCCTGGCGACGACGAGATATGCGGGAGATCGGATCGAACAGAAGTGGCGGGCCGCCGCCCGGGAGGACCCGACCCTGGCCGGGCTCGGCCATGCCTACAAGGATCTGCTGGCCGAGCGGGAGCTGCTGTTCGTGCTGCTGCACGGCTTCGGCGCCGCGGCCGACCCGGTGATCGGCGAGGCGGTGCGGGCCTGTTACGGCAACCTCTACACGGTGGTGCGCGAGCTGACCGGGGCGACCGCGGAGGAGACGCGCGACTTCTTCGCCATGGGGATGCTGATCACCGTGCTCGGCGCCATGCGGGTCCTCGGCCCGGACGCGGTCGATCAGCAGCCGTGGATGGCCGACCTCATGTCGGTCATGCCACCCCCGGATTAGGGCAGCACAGGACTAGTCCATGTTGTGGCGCAGGTAGGCGGGCTCCCGCCAGCCCAGCATCGCCTCGGTCATCCGGATCGCGTCGGCCGCCGCGCGCACGTCGTGCACCCGCATGATCCGGGCGCCGCGCAGGACGCAGAAGACGACGGTGGCGAGGGTTCCGGCGAGCCGCTCCTGCTGCGGGCGGTCCAGGGTCTCGCCGATGAAGTCCTTGTTGCTCAGCGCCGCGAGGGTGGGGTAGCCGATCGCGGTGATCTCCTCGAGCCGGCGGGTGATCTCCAGCGAGTGCAGGGTGTTCTTGTTGAGGTCGTGACCCGGGTCGATGATGATCTGGTCGGGGCGGACGCCGCGGGAGAGCGCGAGCTCCACCTTCGCCCGCAGGAACGCGGCCACCTCGGCGGTGACGTCGCCGTACTCGGGTCGCGGGTGGAGGGTGCGCGGCGCCGCCAGGCTGTGGCAGATCACCAGCTGGGCGTCGGTGCCGGCGACCGCGTCGGCCATCGCCGGGTCGCGCAGGCCGGACGTGTCGTTGACGACCCCGGCGCCCGCGGCGATCACCTCGCGGGCCACCTCGGGGCGGAAGGTGTCGACCGAGACCACGGCGAGGTCGCGGGCCGCCTCGACGACCGGCAGCACCCGGTCCAGCTCCTCGGCGACCGTCACCTCCGGGCCGGGGGCGAACGGCACGCCGCCGATGTCGATCCAGTCGGCGCCGTCGGCGGCCGCCGTCTTCACGGCCTCGGTCGCCTTCTCCAGCGCGAACGTGCGGCCCCGATCGTGGAACGAGTCGGGCGTGCGGTTCACGATCGCCATCACGACGACGCGGCGGGAGAAGTCGTAGGTCCGGCCGCCGATGACGCGCACGCCGCTGGTTTCGCTCACGGTCGCCGACCCTAACAGCCGCGGAGCAACCGGCCCTCGTACCCCTGATCTGGGGTTTTATGGGTATCCGGTTTTGCGCTATTCATCACTAAGGAAACTGAATCGACTGTTGTGGGCGGGGTAGGTAGTTGCGTGGAAGCAAGTGACCCTCTCAACCCCCCTCGGAGGAATGATGAGCGACGTTTCCCCCGGTGGCCGCGTCCCGCCGACGCCCGGTTACGCGGCGCCCGAATACGAGACCACCACCGCATACCCGGTCGTCGAGCCGCGACACGGAGAGCACGAGGAACAGTCGAAGCCGAAACAGGTCGCCCAGCAGGCCCGGGAGTCCGCCGGCAACGCCGCGGCCGACGTCACCGCGACCGCCAAGGAGCAGGCGCAGCGGGTCGGCCAGGAGGCCAAGGCCCAGGCGCGCAGCGTGGCCTCGGAGGTCCGGGGCAAGATCGACGAGCAGGCGCGCACCCAGAACAGCCGCCTCGTCGGCAGCATCCGGGAGACCGCCGACCACCTCGACGAGATGCGCGGCGCCCGGCAGGACTCGCCGGCCGCGGCCGTGGTCGCGCGAGTGGCCGAGGGCGGCCGGCAGTTCGCCGACTACCTGGACCGCAACGGCCCCGACGGCGTGCTGCGCGAGGTCGAGGACTTCGCCCGGCGCCGCCCCGGCGCGTTCCTGGCCACGGCTCTCGCGGCCGGATTCGTGGTGGGCCGGCTCGGCAAGAGCGTGGCGAAGGCGGACGGCACGGCGGGCACCGGGGTGAGTGAGTCGAAGCCCGCGACCGACACCTACAGCACGGCCTACGACGAGACCGTGCCGGTCGTGCCCGCGACGCCGGCCGCCGGATACGCGGACCCGGTCCCGGTCACGCCGGCCACCACCGAGTACCCCGCCACCGAGTACCCCGCCACCGAGTACACCGCGACCGGCACCGGCATCCCGGCCGTCGTCGACGAGACGTACCCGGAGCGGCGGTCATGACGACCCCCTACCGCGACCACGAGACCGACGAGGTCGCCGGCACGTCGATCGGCGAGATCATCGGCAACATCAGCAACGATCTGTCGCAGCTTTTCCGGCAGGAGGTCGAGCTCGCCAAGGCGGAGATCCGCCAGGAGGCGACCAAGGCCGGCAAGGCCGCCGGGATGCTCGGCGGCGCCGGGTTCGCCGGATACCTCGCGGTGCTGCTGCTCAGCTTCGCGATCGTCTTCGGACTCGGCAACGTCATCGACTACGGCTGGGCGTTCCTCATCGTGGGGCTCGTCTGGGCCGTCATCGGCGCCGTCCTCTTCGTGAACGGCCGCAAGAAGCTCAAGACCGTCGACCCGGTGCCGCGCCGCACCGCGGAAACGCTGAAGGAGGACGCCCAATGGCTGAAGAACCCGACCGGCTGAGGCAGGACATCGAGCGTACGCGGGCGTCCCTGACCCGTGACGTCGATCTGCTGGCCGAGAAGACGAGCCCGCGCCAGGTCGCGCGGCGGCGCTGGACCGCGGTTAAGGAGAAGGTCATGGGCACCACGGAGGACACCAGGGGCAAGGTGGGCGAAATGTCCGACAAGGCGAGTGAGCTCTCCGGGCGGGCCGGTGACAAGGCCTCCGAGCTGAGCAGCAAGGCGAGCGACAAGGCGCACGACGCCGCCGGCGCCGTGAAGGCCGCACCCCGCGCGGTCGCGAGCCAGACGCAGGGCAACCCGCTCGCGGCCGGCATCATCGCCTTCGGCGTCGGCCTGCTCAGCGCGTCGCTGATCCCGGTCACCGACGCCGAGAAGCGCGCCGGCCAGCAGCTCAAGGACCACAGCGGCGACCTGACCGACAAGGTCAAGGACGTGGCGAGCGACCTCAAGGACGAGCTGGGCGGCACCGTGCAGCAGGCCGCCGGCGAGATCAAGGAGACCGCTCGCGACGCGGCGCAGACCACCAAGGAGACCGCCGCGTCCGACGCGCGTGACGTCCGCGACGAGACGAAGAACGCGGCCACCGCGTAACGCAGGCACCCTGAAAGGGCGGGCTGGTGAGCACCAGCCCGCCCTTGGTGTTTGTGCAGCCAGATGAGGGGAATCGGCAACCACCATGAAGATCGGTTACAAGCTCGCGGCCGAGGCGTTCGGCCCCAGGGAACTCATCCGCCAGGCGATCCGGGCCGAGCAGGCCGGCTTCGACTTCGTCGAGATCAGCGACCACTACCACCCGTGGCTGGACGTGCAGGGCCACTCGCCGTTCGCCTGGAACGTGCTCAGCGCCATCGCGGTGCAGACCCGCACGCTCGGGCTCGCGACCGGCGTGACCTGCCCGTCGGTGCGGTACCACCCGGCGATCGTGGCGCAGGCCGCGGCCACCCTGCAGATCATCGCGGACGGCCGGTTCACGCTCGGTGTCGGCTCCGGCGAGCGGCTCAACGAGCACGTGGTCGGCCAGGGGTTCGGCAGCGTCCGGGAGCGGCACGAGCGGCTGACCGAGGCGCTCGACATCATCAATCTGCTCTGGCAGGGCGGATATCAATCGTACGAGGGGAAGCACCTGCGCCTCGAGGACGCGCGGGTGTTCGACCTCCCGGAGACCCTGCCGGCGATCGCCGTGGCGGCCGGTGGCAAGGTCGCGGCCGAGCTGGCCGCCACGCACGGCAGCGGGTTGTTCGCGACCGAGCCGCGCAAGGACCTGGTCGAGACGTTCACGGCGGCCGGCGGCACGGGCCCGCGCTACGCCGAGGCGTCGGTCGCGTGGGCGCCCACCGAGGACGAGGCGGTGAAGGAGGCGCACCGGACCACCCGCTGGGCGGTGACCGGCTGGAAGGTGATGTCGGAGCTGCCGAACCCGGTGAACTTCGAGGCGGCCTCGGCCACCGTCACCGAGGACGACGTGCGGCAGAACTTCGTGGTCGGCCCGGACCCGGCCGGCTACCTGGACCGGATCGGCGAGTACCGGGACGCCGGCTTCGACCACATCGTCCTGATGAACTGCGGCCCGGACCCGGACGGCTTCCTGAACTTCTTCGAGAAAGAGCTGCGTGGAAGCCTGTGACCAGCAATGACGTCACGGTGGTGGTGGCCACCCGCAACCGCCGTGACCGGCTCTTCGAGACGCTCCCCGAGCACCAGGCCCCGGTGATCCTCGTCGACAACGCCTCCGACGACGGCGGGCCCGACGAGATCGCCACGGCGTTCCCGGCCGTCGAGGTGGTGCGGCTCGGCGAGAACATCGGCGCGGCGGCCCGCAACGAGGGGGTCCGCCGCGCCGGCACGCCGTACGTGGCGTTCGCCGACGACGACTCGTACTGGTCTCCCGGCTCTCTGGAGCGCGCCGCCGCCCTGATGGACGCGCATCCGCGGCTCGGCCTGCTCTCGGCCCGCGTGCTGATCGGCCCGGAGGGCCGGCTCGACCCGGTCTCGGCGGCCATGGCCGCCGCGCCGATCGGCACGCCCGGGGGCGCGCCGGGGCCCGCGATCCTGGGCTTCCTCTCCTGCGCCGTCGTGGTCCGGCGGGAGGCGTTTCTCGCGGTGGGCGGCTTCGAGCCGCGCCTTTTCGTGTACGGGGAGGAGGCGCTCCTCGCCATGGACATGGCGGCCGCGGGCTGGCAGCTCTGCTACGCGCCGGAGCTGGTGGTGCGCCACTTCCCGCTGCCGGCCGGCCGGAACCGGGGCGCGCGGCGGCGCATCGAGGCCCGCAACCGGATGCTGACCGCCCTGCTCAGGAGGCCGGCCGGCGTCGCGGCGCGCACGATCGCCACCGCGGCGGGGCAGTCGCCGGCCGCTCTCGTGGACGTGGCACGGCACCTTCCGTGGGCGCTTCGTCACCGGCGGCCGCTGCCACCCGAGGTGGAGACGGACCTGGAGAAGCTCAGCGCCGCTTGTTACGCCGGTATTGAACGATCCCGGCGACGACCAGCAGCACGGGCAGGATGAGTCCCCACATCAGATAGCCGTTCATGCCGCCGAGCCTGCCCCGGCGGCACGAACCGCGCCTCACCCCGGACGGGTGAGATCGTCACCAGCCGGCCGGCGGCGCTTCGATGTGGACGGCCTTCATCACCGTCATCTCGTCGAGGAGCTCCGGCCCGTACCCGAAGCCCTGCCCGCTCCCGCGGCGTGGATGCGCGGCACCGCCCGGCGCCCCGCCGAAGACCGCGTTGACCTTCACGGTTCCCGCCGGGAGCTCCCGCCAGGCCTGCTGCGCGTGGCTCATCGAGGCGGTCAGCACGGTCGCGGCCAGCCCGTACGGCGACTCGGCGGCCCGGGCCAGCGCGGTGGCGAACGAGTCGACGACCACCACCGGCGCCACCGGGCCGAACGTCTCCTCGCGCACCACGGCCATGTCGTCGGTGCAGTCGGCGAGCACGGTCGGCGGGTAGAACGCGCCCGGTCCGTCCGGGACCGTGCCGCCGGCGAGCACCCGGGCGCCGTCCCGCACGGCGGCCCCCACCTGCTCGTCGACGCCCTCGCGCAGCCGGGTGTCCACCAGCGGGCCGATCCTCGTGGCCCAGGAAGCCGCCTCGTCGGTGAGCGCCGAGAGGAACGGCTGGGCCACGTCGCGGTGCACGTAGACGCGCTCGACCGCGACGCAGATCTGCCCGGAGTTCGCGAACGCGCCGAGCGCCGCCTGCTGCGCGGCCCACACCGGGTCGACGCCGGAGTCCACGATCAGCGGGTCGCTGCCGCCGTTCTCCAGCAGCGCCTTCGCGCCGGTCCGGGCGCAGGCCGTGGCGATCGCCCGCCCGGTCGCCGTGGACCCGACGTGCGCCACCACGTCGACGTCGCTCGCGGCCAGCGCGGCCCCGACCGGGCCGTCGCCGTTGACCAGACCGAGCACGCCGTCCGGGAAGTGCGGGGCGAGGATCCGGGCGAGCCGGTGACCGGTGGCCGGGGTGCGCTCGCTCGGCTTGTGCACCACGGCGTTGCCGGTGACCAGCGCCGCGCCGAGCAGGCCGCAGGAGACGGCGACCGGGTCGTTCCACGGGGTGATCACGGCGACCACGCCGCGGGGCGCGTACGCCATCAGGTCGATCGCCTCGTCGTTGCCGGCCAGGGCGCGGCCGCGGTGGGTCGGGCCGAGCTCGGCGTACTGCCGGAGGGTGCCGACACCGGCCATGATGGAGTCCCGGGCCTCGTCCACCGGCTTGCCCATCTCGGCCGACATGATCGTGGCGAGCTCGGCGGCGGCGGCCTCGACGGCGTCCGCGGCGGCGTGCAGGGCGGCGGCCCGGGCGGCCGGCGCGGTCCGGGCCCATCCGGCGGCGGCGTCGCGGGCCGCCTTCACGGCGTCGGCGACATCGGCCTCGGAGGAGACCGGCACCCGGGTCACCGGGCTGTCGTCGCGGGGGTCGAGAACGGTCAGGATGCGGTCTGCGGAGCCCGGCGTCCAGGTTCCGGCGATCAATTGCTCGACGTCGTACATGGGCGCGTGTCTTCCCCGTTGCATCGCATAAAAACTTGATGAGCGGCAAATAGTCGCACCTATCAGTGCAGGTGGTGCCGCTTTTCCTCAAAGGACTGATCTTTCGGGGAGAAGTTAGTGATCATGCGAGTAGACGTGTGAATCCCGGGTATCCGCCGCGCTATGCGAGTTCTTGGCGTCAACGCGATCTTCCACGATCCTTCGGCCGCGCTGGTCATCGACGGACGCGTGGTGGCCGCCGCGGAGGAGGAGCGCTTCAGCCGGCGCAAGCACGGCAAGCGGCCGGTCCCGTTCTCCGCCTGGGAGCTTCCGGAGCTCTCCGCGGCCTGGTGCCTCGAGGCGGCCGGCCTCACTCCCGGCGACCTGGACGCGGTCGCCTACTCGTTCGACCCGGCGCTCTGCGGCGACATGTCGGCCAGCGACCCGTGGGACCACATGCGCGTCGACTACGCCCGGCGGGCGCCGCAGTTCCTCGCCACCGCGCTGCCCGGGCTCGACCCGGAGCAGGTCCGGTTCGTGCCGCACCACGTCGCGCACGCGGCGTCGGCCGGCCTGAGCGTCCCCGAGCAGAACGCCGTCCTGGTCCTGGACGGGCGCGGCGAGTCCGCCAGCCACCTGGCCGGGGCGTACCGGGACGGGCAACTGGAGATCTTCAAGAGCCAGGAGCTGCCGCACTCGCTCGGCCTGCTCTACGAGGACCTCACCCGGCACCTCGGCTTCCTGCACTCCAGCGACGAGTACAAGGTGATGGCCCTCGCCTCGTACGGCCGGCCGAAGTTCCTCGGCCTGCTCCGCGAGCTGGTCCACGCCACCGAGGACGGCGGCTTCGTCGTCGAGCGGATCGACTGGGACGCCCTCGCGAAGGCGCGCTCCGCCGACGGCGAGATGACCGAGGCGCACGCCGACCTGGCCTCCAGCGTGCAGGTCCGGCTCGAGGAGGTGCTGCTCGACCTGGCCCGGTGGACGTACCAGGCCTCGGGCGGGCTCAGCACGCTCACGATGGCCGGCGGCACCGCGCTGAACTGCGTCGCGAACGCCCGGATCGCCGCCGAGGGCCCGTTCGAGCGGGTCTGGGTGCAGCCGGCCGCCGGCGACGCGGGCACCGCCCTCGGCGCGGCCCTCGCGATCGGCGCCGAGCACGTCCCGTTCGGCACCGCGGCGCTCGGCCGGGGCTGGAGCGACGACGAGCTGGAGGCCGAGCTGAAGCGCGCCGCCGTGCCGTACACCCGGCCGCAGTCGATCGCCCACGAGGCCGCCACGGTGCTGGCCCGCAACGGCATCGTCGCCTGGTACCAGGGCCGCAGCGAGTACGGCCCGCGCGCCCTCGGCCACCGCTCGCTGCTCGCCCACCCCGGCGACCAGCACACCCAGACCCGGATGAACGACGTGAAGGGCCGCGAGCAGTTCCGGCCGATCGCCCCGATGGTGCGCGCGGAACGGTTCCACGACCTCTTCGAGGGCGTCTTCCCGAGCCCGTACATGCTCTTCGTCCACAAGGTGAAGCCGGACTGGCGGGACCGGATCCCGGCCGTCACGCACGTCGACGGCACCGCCCGGGTGCAGACCGTGCACACCGACACCGAGCCGCTGGTCGCCGAGATGCTCGCCGAGTTCGAGCGGCAGACCGGCCTCCCGGTGGTCGTCAACACGTCCCTCAACACCGCGGGCCGCCCCATGGTGGACACCCCGCGGGAGGCCCTCGAGCTGTTCGGCTCGGCGCCGGTCGACCTGCTCGCGATCGGCCCGTTCGCCGTGCACCGCGCCTCCGTCTTCGGGGAGCGCGCCTGATGGCGGACGTCACCGTCGTCATCCCCACACTCGGCCGGCCGAGCCTGTTCGAGCTGGTGGACGCGCTCCCTCCGATCCCGACCCTGGTCGTCGACGACCGGCCGGATCGGGATGCCCCGCTGAAGCTGCCACCGCACGTGCGCGTCCTGCCCGGGCGGTCGGCCGGTCCGGCGGCCGCGCGCAACACCGGCTGGCGGGCCGCCACCACCGACTGGGTGGTGTTCCTCGACGACGACGTGATGCCCGGCAGTGACTGGGCCACTCGCCTCGACGAGGATCTGCGCGACGCCGGTCCCGACGTCGGGGGAGTGCAGGCCGTGCTCCGCGTGCCGCTGCCGCCGGACCGCCGCCCGACCGACTGGGAGCGCGTCACGGCGGGTCTCGCGGACGGCGAGTGGATCACCGCGGACATGGCCTACCGCCGCGCCGCGCTGCAGGCCACCGGGGGTTTCGACGAGCGTCTCCCGCGCGCTTTCCGCGAGGACGCCGAGCTGGCGCACCGGGTGCGGGGGGCGGGCTGGGTGCTCCGGCGCGGCCTTCGTTCGACAACCCATCCGGTACGGCCGGAGCACCGCTGGATCAGCCTCCGCACCCAGCGGGGCAACGCGGACGACGCCCTGCTGCGCCACCTCTACGGCCCGCGATGGCGCTCGGTCCTCCAGGTCCCACCCGGCCGCCGCCACCGCCACGCCGCGGTCACCGCCGCCGGCGCCACCGCCCTCACCGCCGCCGCTCTCCTCGCCGCCCGCCGCGCCTCCACAGCTCTCCCTGCCGGCCGTCGTGCCTCCACCGCTCTCCGCGCCTCCACCGCTCTCCGCGCCTCCGCCGGACGCCCCGCGGGCCGCGGGGCTCGTGGCCGCCGCACGCTCATGGCCGCCGCCGCGATCGGCGGGCTGGTCTGGGCCGCCGGGACCGCCGAGTTCGCCTGGGCCCGGATCGCTCCCGGCCCGCGCGACCGCCGCGAGGTCACCACGATGCTGCTGACCAGCGCGG
Source organism: Actinoplanes sp. NPDC023714 (assembly GCF_040639855.1). Classification (NCBI taxonomy): domain Bacteria; kingdom Bacillati; phylum Actinomycetota; class Actinomycetes; order Micromonosporales; family Micromonosporaceae; genus Actinoplanes; species Actinoplanes sp. NPDC023714. Next base: position 232,225 of record NZ_JBFAAR010000013.1, on the reverse strand, counting down.
CCATCCCGCCGGTGGCGGTGACCCAGTGGGTGCGCGGCTGGCTGCGCTGGCGCGGCGCCGAGCCGATGAGCCCCGTCGCGCGGCGCACCGAGCCGGAACGGGCGGAGGCGCTCCGGTGAGCGGTCCCCTCTCCGACGCGGTGCTCTTCGACGCCGTCCTCTTCGACCGGGACGGCACCCTGGTCGTGGACGTGCCGTACAACGGCGACCCGGAACTGGTCCAGCCGATGCCCGGCGCCCGGGCCGCGCTCGACCGGCTGCGCGCGGCCGGCCTGCGCGTCGGGGTGGTGACCAACCAGTCCGGGCTGGCCCGCGGGCACTTCGACGAGGACCAGATGGCGGCCGTGAACCGCCGGATCGAGGACCTGCTCGGCCCGTTCGACACCTGGCAGATCTGCCCGCACGACGACGTGGCCGGCTGCTGGTGCCGCAAGCCGGCGCCCGGCATGATCGAGGCGGCCGCGGAGGCGCTCGGCACCACGCCGGTGCGCTGCGCCATGGTCGGCGACATCGGCCGGGACATGGACGCGGCCCTCGCCGCCGGCGCGACCGGCTTCCTGGTGCCCACCGACGTCACGCTCCCGGCCGAGGTGGCCGCCGCGCCCCACCGCGCCGCCGACCTGGCCGCCGTCACCGACCTGATCCTCGAGCGCCAGGACCTCCTCACCCCCGCGCCGCGACCCTCCGCGGACGGGCCGGAAAGGACCGGCGCGCCGGGGTCCTCCGAGCGGGCCGGGACGGTTCTCGCGGTGCGGTCCGACTCGGCCGGGGACGTGCTGGTCACCGGGCCGGCCATCCGTGCTCTCGCGGCCGGCGCCGAGCGGGTCGTGCTGCTGTGCGGGCCGCGCGGCCGGGCCGCCGCCGAGCTGCTGCCGGGCGTCGACGAGATCGTCGAGTGGCGGCTGCCGTGGATCGACCCGGAGCCCGGGCCGGTCGACCCGGAGGACGTCCGCGCGCTCACCGAGCGACTGCGCGAGACCGGCGCCGGGGAGGCGGTGGTCTTCACGTCCTTCCACCAGTCGGCGCTGCCGCTCGCACTGCTGCTGCGGATGGCCGGGGTGGGCCGGATCACCGCGATCAGCGAGGACTATCCCGGCTCGCTGCTGGACGTTCGTCACCGCGTACCCGATGATCTGCCCGAACCGGAACGTGCCCGCAGCGTCGCGGCAGCGGCAGGGTTCTCGCTGCCCGGTGGCGACGACGGACGCCTGCACGTAAAAGTCACGAAAAAACCGGAAAAATCGGGTTACCTCGTCGTGCATCCCGGCGCCAGCGTCGAAGCCCGCGCCTGCCCGCCCGAGAACATGCGCCGGATCGTCGCCGCCCTGGTCGAAAGCGGTCACGAGGTCAGAGTCACCGGAGGACCGGGCGAGCGCGAGCTGGCCGCCTACGTCGCGGGGGAGCACGGCATCGACGCCGGACCGACCTCGATGGCCGGCCTCACCGACCTGATCGCCGGCGCGGCGTGCGTGATCGTCGGCAACACCGGCCCGGCGCACCTGGCGGCGGCCACCGGCACCCCGGTGATCAGCCTGTACGCGCCGACCGTCCCGTACGGGCGCTGGGGACCCTACCGGGTGCCCGCCGTGCGGCTCGGCGACCCCGCCGCGGCCTGCCGGGACACCCGGGCGACGCGCTGCCCGGTGCCGGGCCACCCCTGCCTCACGTCGATCGCGCCGGCGGACGTCCTCGACGCGCTGCGCCGGCTCGGCGTGCGGCCGGACTCCTCCGAGCACCCGCATACCGCGCCGGCCGGCCGGCATGCGGTCCTTCAGGGCCAGAAACCCATCAACGAGACCGGCGAGGTGGCCGCGTGAACATCCTGCTCTGGCACGTGCACGGCTCCTGGACGACGTCGTTCGTCCAGGGGAAGCATCGCTACCTGGTCCCGGTGAACGACGACCGGGACGCGTGGGGCCGTGGCCGTGCCCGCACCTTCGACTGGCCGGATTCGGTCGAGGAGCACCCGCTCGAGGACATCAGGGACATCGACGTGGCGATCGCCCAGCGTCCCGAGGAGCTCGACCTGATCCCGCCGCACGTGCCGGTGATCTACGTGGAGCACAACACCCCGAAGGACGGGGACGTCCCGCACAGCAGGCACCCGCTGGCCGACCGGGACGACCTCGTCATCGCGCACGTCACCGACTTCAACGACCTCTTCTGGGACACCGGCGGCACCCGGACCACGGTGATCGACCACGGCATCGTGGAGCCGAAGGCGCGCTGGACCGGTGACCTGGAGCGGCTCGCGATCGTCACGAACGAGCCGGTCCGCCGGGGCCGGGTGACCGGCACCGATCTCTTCGGACGGTTCACGACGGTGGCGCCGGTCGACGTGTTCGGGATGGGCGTGACCGGGCTGGAGGGGGTCACCGTCTTCGACGACCCGCCGCAGCACGAGATGCACGCCGAGGTCGCCCGCCGCCGCGCGTACCTGCACCTCTGCCGCTGGACCTCGCTCGGCCTGAGCCTGATCGAGGCGATGCAGATGGGCATGCCGGTCCTCGCGCTCGCCACCACCGAGGCGGTCGCCGCGGTGCCCCCGGACGCCGGCGTGATCGCCACCCGGGTGGACACCCTCGTCGAGGCCGCGCAGTGGCTGATCGACGAGCCGGACGCGGCGGCCCGGATGGGGGAACGGGCACGACAGGTGGCACTCGCCAAATACGGGCTGGACCGGTTCCTGGCCGACTGGGACCGGCTGCTGGAGGAGGAAACATGCGCATCGCGATGATCTCGGAACACGCGAGCCCGCTGGCGGCGCTCGGCGGGGTCGACGCCGGTGGGCAGAACTCGCACGTCGCCGAGCTCGCCGCCGCGCTCGCCGGTCACGGCCACGAGGTACGCGTCTACACCCGCCGGGACAACCCGGACCTGCCGGTCGTGGTGCCGATGGCGGACGGTGTCGACGTCGTGCACGTGCCGGCCGGGCCGGTCGAGGTGCTCCCGAAGGACGAGCTGCTGCCCTACATGGGGAGGTTCGCCGAGTGGATGGCGGACGACTGGCGGGACCGGTGGCGCCCGGACGTGGCGCACGCGCACTTCTGGATGAGCGGCCTCGCCACCCTCGACGCGGGCCGGGCCTGCGGGGTGCCGGTGCTGCAGACGTTCCACGCGCTCGGCTCGGTGAAGCGGCGCCACCAGGGCGAGGCGGACACCAGCCCGGAGGGGCGCATCTCCTACGAGCGGCACATCGGGCGTACCGCGGACCGGGTGATCGTGCAGTGCCGCGACGAGATCGGTGAGCTGCTGCGCCTCGGGGTGCCGCGCTCGAAGATGGAGCTGGTCCCGTCCGGGGTGAACACCGACCGGTTCTGCTCGCGGGGGCCGGCCGAGCCTCGTACGCCCGGCCTCGCCCGCATCCTCACGGTGGCCCGCCTGGTCGAGCGCAAGGGGATCGAGGACTCGATCCGGGCGCTCGCGGCGGTGCCGGGCGCCGAGCTCGTCGTGGTCGGCGGCCCGCCCGCGGACCGGCTGGACGCCGAGCCGTACGCCCGCCGCCTGCGCGCCCTGGCCGAGCGCTGCCGGGTCGCCGACCGGGTGCGCTTCGCCGGCGCGGTGCCCGCCCACGAGATGCCGCGCTGGTACCGCTCGGCCGACGTGGTCGCGGCGACCCCCTGGTACGAGCCGTTCGGCCTCACCCCGCTCGAGGCGATGGCGTGCGGCGTGCCGGTGGTCGCCACCGCGGTCGGCGGCCTCACCGACACCGTCGTCGACGGGGTGACCGGCGACCTGGTGCAGCCGCGCGATCCGCGAGGGCTGGCCGCCGCGCTGCGCCGCCTGGTCAACGAGGAGGTGCGCCGGTTCGCCTACGCGGCCGCCGCCGAGGACCGGGCCGCCGCCTCCTACTCCTGGCCCCGTATCGCCGAACGCCTGTCCGCCGTCTATTCGTCAGTCGCAGACCTGGAGGTCCTCGCGTGAACCCCCTGGAAGATCATCTGGCCGGCCTCGCGGCGGCGCTCGAGCCGTTCCGGGAGCGGGCCGGCCTTCTCGAGGAGTGGGGCGCCCGGCTCGCCCGCCACCTGGGCCGCGGTGGCCGCCTGCTGGTGGCCGGCAACGGCGGCAGCGCGGCCGAGGCCCAGCACCTCGCCGCCGAACTGGTCGGGCGCCTGCGGGACGAGCGGATGCCGCTCTCCGCGATCGCGCTGACCCCGGACTCCTCGGCGGTCACCGCGATCAGCAACGACTACGGCTTCGAGGAGGTCTTCGCCCGGCAGGTCCGGGCGCACGGCCGCCGCGACGACGTGCTCCTGCTGCTCTCGACGAGCGGCCGCAGCCCGAACCTGGTCGCCGCCGCCGAGGCGGCGCGGGAGATGGGCATGCACACCTGGGCCATGGTCGGCCAGCAGCCGAACCCGCTCGCCGACGCCTGCGACGAGGTCCTGCGCTGCCCCTCCCCGGACAGCCAGGTGGTGCAGGAGCTGCACCTCGTCTCGGTGCACGTGATGTGCGAGTACATCGATCGGCACCTGCTCCCTTTCGTGCGGGCGGGCCGGGAGAAGGAGATGGTCACGGTATGAGACTCGTGATCGTCGGCGACACGCTGCTCGACCGCGACGTCGACGGCAGCGTGCACCGGATCGCGCCCGACGCGCCGGCGCCCGTCCTCGACGAGGAGAGTTCCCGGGAGCGTCCCGGCGGTGCGGGCCTCGCGGCCCTTCTCGCGCTTGATCATGGGTACGAGGTGAGCCTCGTGACCGCCGTCGCGGCGGACGAGGCCGGCGCCCGGCTCACGAAGCTGCTCACCGACGCGGGCGTCGTCGTCTACCCGCTGCCGCTGGCCGGCGCCACCCCGGAGAAGATCCGGATGCGCGCGGCCGGCCAGGTGCTGCTCCGGCTCGACCGGGGAGGCCCGCCCGAGCCGCCCGGCGACGCGCCGATCGCCGTCCTCGACGTGCTGCGCGACGCCGACGCGATCCTGGTCAGCGACTACGGCCGGGGGATGGCCCGGCACCCGGCGCTGCGGGCCGCCCTCGAGGAGGCCAAGGCGCCGGTGGTCTGGGATCCGCACCCGAACGGCCCGCCGCCGGTCCCGAACGTGCGCCTCGTGACCCCGAACGAGGCCGAGGCCCTCCGGCTCTCCGGCGACGCGGGCAAGGGCTCCGGCCTGTCGTCCGCCCAGCGGGCCGGCCATCAGCTGCGGCAGCGCTGGCGGGCCGGCGCGGTCGTGGTGACCCGGGGCGCGCACGGGGCGGTGCTCTGCCACTCCGGGCCAACACCCCTCGTCGTCCCGCCCTCCCGGGTCGGCACCGGCGACACCTGCGGCGCGGGCGACAGCTTCGCGGCCGCCGCGGCGGTGGCACTGGCCGGCGGCGCCCTGGTCTCCGAGGCGGTCCAGCAGGCCGTCGAGGCGGCGAGCGACTACGTGGCTTCCGGCGCACTGGCCGCGCGCGTGCTGACCCCCGGCGCCCGCCCGGCCCTCGCTCGCAGTTCAAGCGGCGGCCGCAGCTCAAGCGACGGCCGCAGCCCAGGCGGCGGCCGCAGCTCAAGCGACGGCCGTAGCTCAAGCGCCGGCTTCACCTCGCCCGACAAAAGCGATAAATCGGGAATGTCGGGTGAGAGGGCGGCGGCGAGCGGGTTCTCGGGCGGCGCCGGGCGTGAGGGCACCTGGGGCACCGGCGACCGCGACTCCGCCGGCGTCGGCGACTCCGCCGGCGTCGGCGCGGGGGAGGCCGGGGAGCTCGTCGGGCGGGTGCGGGCGGCCGGCGGGACCGTGGTGGCCACCGGCGGGTGCTTCGATCTGCTGCACACCGGGCATCTCGCCACGCTGCGGGCCGCGCGCAGCCTCGGCGACTGCCTGATCGTCTGCCTGAACAGCGACGACTCGGTGAGCCGCCTCAAGGGGCCGGATCGCCCGCTGAACAGCCAGGCCGACCGGGCCCGGCTGCTCGCCGCCCTGGACTGCGTGGACGCCGTCGTGATCTTCGACGAGCCGACCCCGGAGCCGGTGCTGGCCTGGCTACGGCCGGACATCTGGGTGAAGGGCGGCGACTACGCCGACGGCGGCCCGGAGCTGCCCGAGGCGGAACTGATGAAGCGCTGGGGCGGCCAGACCGTGATCGTCCCCTATCTCAACGGCCGTTCCACCACGAAGACAATTGCAGCAGCCCGAGCAGGAGGACAGTGAAGTGGACGCAGTCATCGTCACCGGTGGTTCGAGCGGTCTCGGCGCGGCGGTCGTCGACGCCGTGATCAAGGCGGGCGGACGGCCCTTCGTGATCGACAGGCAGGCGCCGAAGGAGGGCGTCGAGTGGATCGAGTGCGACCTCGCCGACACCCGCGCGGCCGAACGTGCCACCCGGGAGCTGATCGAGCGGGCGGGCGGCACGATCGACGGCGTGGTGACCGCGGCCGGCATGGACGTGCCGGGCGCGCTCGCCGACGTGCCGGGGGAGACCTGGGACCGGATCGTCGCGATCGACCTGCTCGCCACGGCCGCGGTGATCCGGGCCGCGCTGCCCGAGCTCAAGCGGTCGCACGGCGGGGTCGTGACGATCTCGTCGACGCTGGGGGTCAAGGCGGTCGGTGACGCGACCGCGTACTGCGCCGCCAAGTTCGGCGTGGTCGGCTTCACCCGGGCGCTCGCCGCCGAGCTGGCCGGCGAGGTCAATGTCACGCTGCTCATCCCGGGCGGGATGCGGACGAAGTTCTTCGACGAGCGCGACGACCGCTACAAGCCCGGCCCGGACGCGATCCTCAACGACCCGGCCAACGTCGCCGCCGCGGTGATGTTCGCGCTCAGCCAGCCCGCCGGCTGCGCGGTCCGTGAGCTGGTCGTGGCGGCCGAGACGGAGACCTCGTACCCGTGATTTTGATCTTGCGCGCTCTCGGCGTGGGAGATCTCGCGACCGCGGCGCCCGCCCTGCGCGGGCTCCGCGGCGCCTTCCCCGGCGAGGATCTCAGCCTGGCCGCGCCCGCGTGGCTCGGGCCGCTGGTGGACGCGATCGGCGGCATCGACCATCTCGTCCCGGCGCGGGAGCTGGAGCCGCTGTCCGGGGCGCCGATGAACCCGCAGATCGCGGTGAATCTGCACGGCTCCGGACCGGAGTCGCACCGCCGGCTGCTGGACCTGGAACCCGGCAAGCTCTGGGCGTTCGCGAATCGTGCGGCCGGGCATCAGGACGGCCCCGGCTGGTTGGACGAGGAGCACGAGGTCCGGCGATGGTGCCGGTTGATGCGCTACTACGGCGTACCCTGCAATGAATTTGATCTTGATCTGAATCGGCCGGACGTGGACGTCGCCGAGGACGTGACGATCATCCACCCGGGAGCCAAATCGACGGCGCGCCGCTGGCCCGCAGAGCGCTACGCGGCCGTCGCCCGGCACTTGCGCTCGGCGGGCCACCGCGTGCTGATCACCGGTTCCGATTCCGAGCAAGAGCTTTGTGTACGGGTGAGCGAACTGGCCGGCCTGGGTCCGGAGGCGGTGCCCCGCACCGGGCTGGCCGAACTGCTGGGCCTCGTCGCGACCGCCCGCCTCGTGATCAGCGGGGACACCGGCATCGCCCACCTGGCGACCGGCTACCGAACGCCCTCGGTGACCCTTTTCGGTCCCGTCTCCCCGGCCCGCTGGGGACCGCCGGCGGATCGGCCATGGCACCGCGCGATCTGGCACGGCACCCGCAGCGAACGCGGCGACCTGCCCGGCCCGGTCCATCCCGCACTGCTGGAGATCTCGGTGGATGAGGTGCTCGCGGCGGGGAATCAAGTGCTGCATGCGGCTGCGTCGAAGTGAACTGAGCAAGCCCGGATTCGGCCGTCGCCGGTCCGGCAAGGGCTTCACCTATCTCGACCGGGACGGCGGCCGGCTCACCTCCGCCGAGGACGTCGAACGGATCAAGGCCCTGGTGATCCCGCCCGCCTGGCAGGACGTCTGGATCTCCCCGGACCCCCGCGGGCACATCCAGGCCACCGGCGTCGACGCGGCCGGGCGCAAGCAGTACCTCTACCACCCGCAGTGGCGGGAGCAGCAGGATCGGGTGAAGTTCGACCACGCGCTGGAGGTGGCGTCCCGGCTGCCCGAGGTCCGGGACCGCCTCCAGGACGACCTGACCGGCGGCGGCCTGTCCCGGGCCCGCGTCCTCGCCGCGATCGTCCGGCTGCTCGACATGGGCATGTTCCGGATCGGCGGCGCCGAGTCGGCGGCCCGCGAGGAGGACCCGTCCTACGGCCTCTCCACGCTGCGCCCCGACCACGTGCGGACGAAGGGCGGCTGCGTGCTGCTGGAGTTCACCGGCAAGTCCGGCGTCGAGCACGCCAAGACCGTCGGCGACGGCGAGGTCTGCGCCGTCCTCCGCGACCTGAAACGCCGCCGCCGCGGCGAGGAGCGCCTCTTCGCCTTCTGGGACCCGAGCCGCCGCACCTGGCGCGAGATCCGCGCCGACGCCATCAACGACTACCTGCGCGAGATCAGCGGCGAACAGATGACGGCGAAGGACTTCCGCACCTGGCACGGCACCGTCAAGGCCGCCGCCGAACTGGCCGCCGCCGGCCCCCAGCCCACCGTGACGAAGCGCCGCAAGGCCGTGGCGCAGGCGCTCCGCGAGGTCGCCGACATGCTCGGCAACACCCCTACGGTGGCCCGCCAGTCCTATGTCGATCCGCGGGTGATCGAGCACTACGAGAAGGGCGTGGTGGCGGATGTGGAGCCGGGGGAGCCGCGCGAGAAGGCGGAGGAGGAGGTGCTGGACCTCCTCGGCGATTCCCCCGACTGACCGGTCAGGGGGTGGGTGGGGTGGGGGCGGCGCCTCGATCGGCCCATCGCCCGCGCCGGCACCGACCGATCGGTTGTGGGTTCGAGTCCCGTCCGGCCCACGGTACTGGCCTGAGGACGGCCTCCAGACCCCCTGTCTGGTGGTCGCGCCCAGGTGGTCCGGTCACGGCCGTGCGGCAGCTCGCCCGCCGCGAATTTGACGGCCAGTCACCGTCGTCAGCCTGCCGAACGGTTCATCAAGGCCAACGCCCCGTCACTCCACAGACCTGACATTGAGCGCCTCGCGCAGTTCGGCAACGACCTGGCCCGGCTCGGCGAGACAGCGCCAGGCCGGCACGCGCCGCACTTCCGTGACTGCGGCGATGATGTCGAGTCGACCCAGGACCCGACGAAGAGCTCGCCCGTCCGGATCACCCTCGGGATCGTCGACGAGTACCGCCAGGGTCTTGTCGCCGAGGCTGAGCGTGAAGTCGACCGGATACCCCGGGAGTGGTGTGCCCCAGCACACGGTCAGCCCGGCGTCGCGCAGTCCGGGGATCAGCTTGTCGACCGGGCGCGGGTTGACGTCGGGGTTGTCGGCCGCTGGTGCTGACGGTGTGGCGAGCGCGGCGAGCAGGCCGCGTTGCGCGGACCACCACGATCTATTGCCCACGACGAACAGCTGGGACTTGGCCCGGGTGATCGCGACGTTCCACAGGTTGGTCTGGTTGACGAGCCAGCCCCGGGTTTGCTCACTGATGCCCTGCGCACCGACCGGCGAGATGACCATGATGTCCCTCTCGCTGCCCTGAAACTTGTGAATGGTCGCGCACAGCAAGTTGTCGCCGAGGCCAGCTTCCTTGAGGTCCCGGTCCAGGGCGCGCTGCTGCTCGGCAAGTGGCGTCACCACACCGATGGAGGCGTCCGGGTACTCCTTCCGTAGTTGCTGCACCTCGCCCACGACTGCCTGCACCTCGTCGAAGTTGCGACCGGACCCGGTGGCGCCGCGGCTGAAACGGCCCGGCACGTCCACCCAGCGGGTGGCCGGTTCGGCCGGTGCGGTCAGCCGGGCCGGGTCGGTGAGTACGACCAGCTGGTTCTGGTAGACGACCTGGTTCGGTGCGTCGATGATCTCCGGGTGGCAGCGGTAGTGCTCGTCGAGCAGGATCGTTTTCCCGGCCGCGGTGGCGAACGCCTCGTACGCCGAATGGCCGCGGTGGGTCAGCCGGCGATTCGTCAGCCACTCGTGCCCCAGCCCGTTGCGCGCCTGTTCGCCCTGGTCGTCAGCGTCGGAGAGTTCCACCACGGGGGCGAGTTGCCGTGGGTCGCCGATGATCAGGGCACGCTTGGCTCGGTAGAGCATGGGGAGGATGGCCGCGGGGGTGCATTGGGCGGCCTCGTCGATGACGACCAGGTCGAACAGTCCGGCATCGGGCCGCAGCCGGCGAGCCGACATCGCGGTGGTCGCCCAGCTGGGAAGCACGGCGAGGATCGCCGGCATGGAGGACCAGCTTTTCCCGTCCGGCTTCGCCATCTCGTCGGCCCGGTTCTGCAGCACGGTCGCGCCGGCGGTGACCCGGGCGGCGATCTGTGCGCGCAGCAGCTGATCGCTGTGCTCGGGTCGGGTGTCTCGTTGCAGAGTTCGTAGCCGCTTCCAGGATTGTCCGGCGGTGCGCGGCAGGGACGCGAGTTGTTGCCGTCGCTCGCGCCAGCACTGCTCTATGACTGCCTGCTCACCGAGGGTGGCGATCGACGCAGGGCCGGACACCCCTCGGGACCGCAGCCGCCAGCGGTACCACCACCCGAACCACCAGCTCCCCAGCGCCCGGTCGGTGAGGTCGACCAGCCGGGTCAAGGAGGCATCGTCAGCGTCGGCCAGCGTGAGGTCCCGCTCGAGGGCGAGGTCGGCGAGATCGCGTTCGAGGAGACGGTGTTTGTCGAGATCGTCGCGCAGTTGGCTGATCTGCTGCGCCGCGAGCCGCAACTCGTTCCATGGGCCGCGAACGTCCGGCATCGGCGGTGACCACGCCTGCAACACATCGGCGAGGTACTGCGGTTCCCGCTGCCGATAATCCTTGTTTCCGGTGCGTAGCACCAATCCGGGACCGATCATGCCGGTGACCCGCTCGACGACCTCGTTGACCGCGCGATTGTTGGTGGAGCCGATAAGCACGCTCTGCCCGGCCGCTGTCGCGGTAGCCAGCAACGCGGTGACCAGTTGGCTCTTGCCGGTGCCGGGCGGCCCCTGTGAAACGGTCAGCGGGCGGCTCATCGCCGCTCGGATGATCTCCTCCTGCGTTTCGTTGACCGGACTCAGCGCCACCGTCAGCGCGGCGCTGTCCGGCTTGTCCTCATCGTCCGCCCCGCTCGACAGGGCACCAAGGGCGGTCGATGCGATCTTTCCCGCGTTCTTGGTGATGTCCCGCAGGTCCTCGATCAGCTGCTGCTCCGGGGACTCCGTGCTGCCGGCGGCGAAGAGCATCCCGGCGTTCTGCGCCCGGTTGATCGGCCCTGCGTTGACCTTTCCAACCAGGTTCTCCGGGTCGAGGGCGGACACCGGCTTCACGCCGAACGTGTTCGCCACCAGGTCGACGGCCTTGGCGAGGGATCCGCGATCGCCGGGCTCGATCAGTTCGGCCACAGCCTGGCGCAGTTCGTCCGCCTCTACCGCCGCCAGCTGGAAGTGGTCGATCAGAGCGGGGCTCGGCTGCGGTGGTGCCGGGTGCGCCGCCCCGTCGTCTCCGACGGTCAAGTCGGCGACGAGCAGAGGCGCCAGACGTACTCGCTGCTTGCCCTTCTGCTGCAAGGCGACGACGGGGTAGCCGTACTGCAGGGAGCGTCCGCTGTCCTCGGCGAGTTTCGCAAGCTGCCGCCCACTCCCCTTCAGCGGGATTGCCCCGGTGGCAGAGAAGATGACTTCCTGGCCTGCGGGCGCGGCGAGGTAGGCATCCCTATCCCCTGGATTCACGAAGAACTGCAGAACGGCCGAACGTTGTAGGCAGCCGACGTAGTAGGTGAGTAACTGCCGCCACCGGTCGGTGTCGAACGGTGCGTCGTCCGGCTCCTCGGTCCGGACGCTCGGCGGCCGCTGCACGCGCTCGCCCGGCCCAGCCACCAGCGGGATGGGGTCGGTGACACCTTCGCTCGACTCGACCGGCTTATCCTGGCGGCGGCGTGCCATCTCGGTCATGGCGTATCGGGAAAGGTCGCTCGCGGTGATCCAGCCGTCCTCGGCGGTCGACTGAGCCGCCCCGCGCAGCCCGGCGAGCAGCACCTCGGTGAACACCGACGGCCGATCCGGGCCCTGAGCCTTGGACGCCTTCAGGTGGTCGCTCGACTGGAGCATGAACGTGCCGCGCTCGCGCTTGAGCCGACGGGGCTCTTGCCGTATGCCGTTGCCGAGCCGGTGACGCGCGGTGAACGAGCCCGAGAAGCAGCAGTCCAGAATGACTACCTTCTGACTGGCCTTGGTGTGGTTGAGCAGATGGCGCAGTCTTCCCTCGACATCGAACGCGGTGGTGTGCAGCAAGGCCGTGTCGGTGTCGATGGTCCCGAAGAACAGCGACTGCCGGTCGTCGTACAGGATGCCGTGGCCGGAGTAGTAGAAAACAGCAAGGTCGCCGGTGCGCCGGGCGCCGTAGAACTCCTCGACGACCTGCATCATGTGCGCGGCCGGCAGATCAAGATGGTGTTCGACGCTGTCGAAGTCACCCTCGGTGTCCAACACCGTTCTCAGCTCTTCGACATCGCGGCGGACGCCGGGCAACGCTGCGAGCTTTGGGTCCGCGGGATACGTTGCGGTGCCCAGCACCAACACGTGCCGACCCATCAGTACGCACGCTCGATCGCGTTCCGAATGATGTCGATCATCTCCGAAGCCTGAGCCTTGGTCGGCTGATCGATCGTGAGCTCGATGTCGCCGACCTTCAGATGCGCCTTGCGACCCCGATTACGGCCGAGGAAGCCCAAAACCAAGTCGACGAGAGCCTGCGCGTAACCGGGATCAGCGGTCGCAACGACCGTCAGCGTCCCCAGCACCACTTCACCGACGCCCTTGCTGCCGGGCTCAGCATCGAGGTCGAGCCGACGAACCTCGCCAAGGTCACTCAGGTCCTCGGCAAGCTCGTCGGTCATCAGGTCGAGGGCGAAATCATCGTCCCCTGGCAGAGACGTAAAGCTGACCTCGACGACGACCTCGGACACCCGTACCTCCCGCTGAGCCACATCACAGCCGCATCCGCAACGCTACGGATAGTAAGAACGGCGAGGATTGATGTGTCGCCTTTCTGGCTGGGCTTCGGATTCGTCCGGCCGATTGCTGCTACGGCTCCTCGGCGGACAGCCGTAGAAGTTCCGTGGCCGCGCGAGTGGTCCTGGCCGTCGGCGCATGCATCGGGCGAGGGCATACAAAGCCTTCCGCACAGAATTCTGTGGTCTGTGAGCGGAGGCATCAGGCGGCGCGGTGATCGAGAGCTCCCGGGGAGCGCCGAACTCCTCGATGAGGCCGGTCAGTGCCTCGCGGAGGTCATCCAACACTGCTTGCTCATGTCGCCCTCGCCGACGACGGGCGCAGTTACCGTGCGAGACTCGCCACGAACCCACCACGGCGCGAGCGGGCGATCGGTCGTGAGATGGCTCTCGGCTCGGCCAATGCGGCGTGATCTGGTGAAACGATCCGGCAGCGGGTCACCGGGAACGACAGCGCGGCGGTTCGCATGGTGCATCGTCCGGTCCACTCGAATCTGCCTGAGGGCGACCCCCAGACCCCACATTGCGGTGGGCGCTCTGGGTGGGCCGGTCCAGAGGGTGGGGCGTTCCTGGCGTGTCTACTTTGGACCCCGCGATGCGGGGTTGCCGCCTGGAAGGGCGGGTAGGCGCTCCTTTGAGACGCTCCGTGGATCCCGATCCGGGGCGTTGATGGTGCGCTGTGCTGGCGGCCGTGCACCGATCTCAGATCGTCGACGAGGGCGGCATGCTGGGTTGACCGCTGTTACTTGTCGATGTAGTGGCCGTGGCAGGCAGCGATTTCCAGATCGCCGCCGCGGACACGGTAGATGAGCCGGTGTTCGTCGTTGATGCGGCGGGACGACCACCCAGAGAGTGGTCCTTTGAGCAGTTCGGGCTTGCCGAGACCGGCTCCGTGTGGATCCCGTTGAACATCGAGGATTAGTTTGCTGATCCGGCGGGCCATCTTCACGTCCCGGCGTAACCATCCGTCGTAGTCATCCCAGGCATGGGGAGTGAAAACGATGCGTAAGCTCACGCCGCTTCCTTGCCAGGTGCCGGAGAGGCGATTTTCGTGTCGAGTGGGTGCTCCTCGAGTAGGCCGGCGTCGGCCTGGGCGATGCTCTCCAGAAGTCGGCGGGCGTTCGAGGCGGAACCGAGAACATGCAGCGTCTCGTTCATGGCGTTCCACTCGTCGAGCGAAACGATGACGACGGCCTTCCCGCCGCCGCGGGGGATGATGCACTCCTCGGCATCATCGATCACGGCGTCCACCACGGCGGCGAGGTTCTTGCGAACATCGCTGATTGTCAGCACCTTCATCGAGGCCCCCACGGGTATAGCGTACTTTTGGACGTACGTCTCATGGTACGTCAGGTTTGCGGATGCCCGTAGAATCTGCAGCTACCGGTTCGAGCGAACAGCTCTTGAACTGATCAAACGTCTCGGCAGTGGATCGCCGGCGACAATGATCGGGCGGTTCGCATGGTGCAACGTCCGGCCCACGTTGATCTTGCATGCGAACCACAGCCGGGTGGTTCGCTGTCGTCGGCTGCCGGCGAAGCGCCGGCGGCGGTTCTCCATCCTGCGCGGGTGTCTTCGCAGCGATACCGAGCGTCGGTGGTGGCGGAGCCGGAACGGCGAGGCGGTGACGCGCGAGGTCGAGCATGGCTGTTCCGACTGGCCGGCGCGCTCGCGAGTGAGGCCGCCGAGCGGGGAGATGGCTGTCTGCCGGCCGCGGGCAGATAGGTTCAGTCCTGGCCGGGACTCGCCGTGGGTAGCCCTGCTGCCTTGGCGCTGTCGAGTAGTCGCCGGTCGTAGGTGACGAAGGCCAGCAACTCCGACCCGGACTCGTTGGTCAGGACCTGTGCGGTGGCGAGATGGATGGCGTCGAGGCTGCGCAGTGTCGGTTCGGCAAAGGCGGCCGCTGTCGCGCGGATCGTGTTGTCGATCTCCAGCCGGAACAGCCGCCCGACTGCGGCCGGTACGCCGACAAGTGCCTGGGGGGCCGACCGGCGCAACGCCCTGGGCACTTCGACCTCCACGAGAGCCGATGAGACGAGGGGTGCATCGCTGTGGGCGTTGAGCCAGGCGACGAGTGCGGCGCTGTGTACCTCCTGGCGGACGAGTTTGACGACGGCGGCGGAGTCGAGATAGATCACCAGCGCTCCTCATCGCGCATCTCGGCGAGTGTTGCGGCGGCGTCGATGTCATCGTCGCCGAACTTCGGTGGCAGAGGAACCGGACCTCCGCCGACAGGGGGAAGTGCCCGTCCTGCGGCTACCAGTCTTGCGAGGGCGGATCGGTCCTCGCCCACCGGCACGAGCCGGGCGACTGGATGCCCTCGGTCCGTGATCTCGACGGTTTCACCGCCGCTGACTCGGGCCAGCACTTGACTGGTGTTCTGGTTCAACTCTCGGACACCGATGCGCTCCATGCGGCAATGGTAGAACGCTATGTTCTACGTCGCCATGGTTCCGACTGTCGGTGGCTCCGGATGGCTGCCACGTCCGGCCCTGTTCGTGCCTGGTCCAGCGGGTGGCTCGGTGCGCCGTGTCGGCGCTCCTGGCGAATGGCCGATGATGGACGGCACCCGGAGATCTTGTCGGAGAGTCAACCCGCGCCGCCATGGTTCGAGGCGCCTGTCTTCGAGCCGGTTCGGCCGTGGCGAGCGGTGGATGTCCGGGACAGCGAGCACGTTCGCGCCGGTCGATGACACGCTGCTGCGCGGTCGACCTTCGCGGGCGCCTGGCAGCGTCAGGCGGCGGTCAGCGTGGTCGCCGGCAAAGAGTGTGGCCGTCGGGGCAGAGGTAGTAATCCACACCTGGGTCCAGACGTGTGCGCGATGTGATGCGGTAGGCGAGGGTGGGGCCACCCGGTGCCAGCACGATGACGTACGGGGCATTGTGGTCCCAGCCGCCGTCGTAGCCGATGAAGACGTCAGTCGCCCGGCATCCGATTTCGCATGCTCTCATCATGGCCATCGAGGTCCGGGATGAGGGTCGCGCTAACCATTTTGTGTACTGGCCGCAGGATTGCGTCTTCCAACGCGCGACGTCGCGAGGCAGCCCGGCATCGGATGACCGGCTCCCACCGCACGGCGGTTCGCATGGTGCCACCTCCGGCCCACCTGCAGAAATACACGGGCTTGGTTCTTGCGAACGTCACTGAGCGTCAGCACCTTCATCGTGGCCCGCCGAAGACGTGGGCCTCGGCGGTGCCGTTGCGCGAGCCGATGCCGTCCGGTGGCCTAACGCTCTGGGCCTGCGCCGGACCGCGGCGAAGACCTGGGCCAGCTCGGCCGCGTCGTCGCCGGCGTGGTGGGTGTGCGGCAAGTCGGTCAGGCCGAGCTCGTGCTTGATCCGCCCTTTGCGGCTCGCCACCCACTCACACCCGGTCGCGCCCATCCAGTAGCTGCGCAGATCCACCCCGGACCCGGTCGAGCCGAAGGGGCTGTGTCCGACGAACCGCACGAAGTACCAGTGCACGAACATCCCGTCCCACACGGCCGGCGCCGCCAGGAACACCGGCCGCCCGATCTTCCGCAGCCCGTTGACCCAGGCGGCGGCCGCCTTCATGGCCTCAGCCGCATCCGGGGCTTCCCGCACCAGCCGCTCCCGGTCGAGCCCGGAGACGGCGAGCGCCTGCGGCACGAACTCCTCGGAGATCGGCCGCAGCTCGGTGTAGAACGTGAGATCCGGTCGTCCGGCGACGGCCATCCCGAGCGACAACATGCTGTACGGCCCGGGAATGGGCCCGTCGGCCTCGACATCGACGGCGACGTAGAGCTCGGGGAGGGCGGTCATCGCCCGAGGCTACAAAGACGCCCCGGTCAGCGAAACGGAGTTACCAGGTCGGTGACCCAGTCGACGGCGGTCGGGGCCTCCTCCGGCGTGCTCGCGTACAGCCCGTTCACGATCAGCCAGATCCGGTCGGCGAAGGAGGGCGGCACCGGGCCCAATTGCCCCACCAGCCGGTCCACCTCGGCGCGGGCCTCGGCCAGATAGGCGCGGGCCACCCTGGCCGGCTCGTCGTCGTCTCCGGGGAACTCGGTGAGGTAGTTGCGGAAGGCGCATCCGCGGTAGCCGGGCCTCCGCACCCAGTCGGCGATCTCGGCGACCAGGGCGATGAGCCGGTCGGGTGGGGTGGTGGCCCAGCGCAGCGCCTCGCCGGCCGACTGGGCGCGTTCGCGGCGCACCAGGTCGAGGTAGGCGGCGGCGAGCCCGGCCTTGCTGGGGAAGTGCCGGTACAGCAGGTTCTTGCCGCACCCGGCCACCTCGACGACCTGCGCCATGCCGACGGCCCGCACGCCGTGCTCGTAGAAGAGCCCGGCGGCGGCCGTCAGGATCGTGTCGCGGGTGCCCGGCGCGGGTGTTCGTGCCATGACGCCCAGTTTAGAAGGATCTAACGGACATAAAGGTCAGAGCTTGACGACCCGATCCACCAGATCCAGGCCTTCCGTACGGTGCGCGAACACCAGCACGGTCCGCCCGGACGCCGCGTCCAGCAGGTCGGCCATCAGGGCCCGCGCGCCCTCCTCGTCGATGCCCTCGGTCGGCTCGTCCAGGATCAGCACGTCCGGGTCGGCGAGCAGGGCCCGCGCGGTCGCGAGCCGGCGACGCTGCCCGCCGGAGACGGTGCTGCCGCCGGTGCCGAGCCAGGTGTCCAGCCCCTCCGGCAGCCCGGCGATCCACCCGCCGAGACCCACCCGCGTCAGGGCCGCGAGGAGCTGGGGGTCGGTTGCGGCGGGTGCCGCGAGACGCAGGTTCTCGCGTACGGTCGACGCGAACACGTGGGCGGTCTCGTCGCCGACGAGGACCGTCCTGCCGCCCTGCTCGAGGGTGCCCTCCCAGGGGTCGAGCAGGCCGCCGAGCACGGCCGCGAGGGTGGACTTGCCCGATCCGGAACGGCCCGTGACCGCCGTCCGCGAACCGGCCGGCAGCGTGAGGTCGAATCCGTCGAGGACCGGGTCGCGGGTGCGGTCCCAGCCGGCGACGAGTCCTCGTACCCTCAAGGAAGCGCAAGCGGGCCGCTCAGGCCGACCCGTCGTGGCGTTGGTGGGTTCCTCGGCGGTCAGCGTGGACACGCGCCGGGCGGCTCCGGCGGCCTGGCGGCGCGCGATCGCCGTTTCCGGCAGCGTCACGACGGTCTCGCCCAGCACGATCATGCCGAGCAGGAACACCGCGCTCCATTCGGCCGGAAGTCCAGCGCCGGCGAGCAGGAGCGCGGTCGCCGTCGCCGCGGCACCCCACCCGAGATGCGCCGCCGCCGAGGCGAGACCCGCCTCGCGCGCCGCGTGCGCCTCCAGCTTCGCGAGGGTCCGGCTGCGATCCATGGGTACGGCGGGAGCCGCCGCCCCGGTGCTGATCTCCTCGATGCCGTCGACGGTCTCCACCACGGCGTCGCGGAGCGCGGCCCGGGCCGTGCCCGTCGCGGCGTCGAGCCGGTTCGCCTGCCAGGCCGCCACCAGCGGCGCGCCCACGCCGGCGACGAGGACGCCGATCGCGAGCGGAATGAGCATGACGGGTGCGACCCCGGCGATCACCAGCCCGGCCACCACGATCGTGGCGGCCGTGGCGAGGGCCGGCAGCCGTCCCCGCAGCAGCCCGTCCACCTGGGCGTCGACGTCGTCCACAAGCTTGGTGAGCAGGTCGCCGCGCCGATGCTCGCGCCGTCCCGGCACGCGCGGGATCAGCTCGGCGTAGACCCGTGCCCGCTGCCGCCCGAGCCGCGCGAACGCCAGATCGTGCGCGACGAGGCGCTCGAGGTAGCGCAGCAGCGGCCGGGCCACGGCACTGCCCCGGACCAGGACCACCGCACCGGAGAGGGTGAGGACGGGCGGCAGCGTCGAGGCGCGGACCAGCAGCCAGGCGGCGGCGCCGGTCAGCAGGATGCCGGCCAGCGTGGCGGCGGCCCCGAGCGCGACGGCGACGGCGGGCCGGCGGAGCAGCCCCCGGGTTTCCGGGGTGTGGTCCAGGTCCTGGGTAGCGGCCCGTTCCTGGGCACGCGGTTGCTGTTCCTGGGCACGGGGCTGCTGTTCCTGGGCACGGGGCTGTTGTTCCTGGGCGCCGAGCCGGGGCTGCTGGATGCCGGGCGGCGCCAGATCGACCACGCGGTCGGCGGCGGCCAGCAGCGCGGGACGGTGCGCCACGACCAGGACGGCGCAGCCCCGGGCGGCGAACTCGGCGAGCCGCTCGATCACCGACCTCTCGGCGGCGGCGTCGAGGTGGGCGGTCGGTTCGTCGAGCAGAAGCGTCACCACGGACCGTCCGCGGGTTCGCGCCGACGCCCGGCCGAGCCCGGTACCGGTGTTCGTCGCCGCCTCGTGCGCGACGGTATCGGCTGCCTCCTCCAGGATGGCGGCCACCGCGTTCTCGGTGACGGCCACGGAGGCGCGGTGCAGCAGGGCGGCCAGCGCGAGCCGCTGCCGCTGCCCGGACGAGATGCCGGCGCCGTGCTCGCTCAGCGGCGTGGCGGCCGTGACCTCGCCGTCCAGGCCGGTGGTCCGCAGCGCCGCCGCGATCGCGGCCGGGGAGGTGCCGGCCGGGAAGACGTCGGCGACCGTGCGAGCGTGCGGGAGAGAGGGACGTTGCGAGAGATAGAAGGTACGCCCGACGGCCAGGGCACCCGACTCCGCCGGATGCAGCCCGGCGAGCACGCGCAGCGCCGTGGTCTTGCCGGCCCCGGAGGGTCCCCGCAGAGCGACCGTCTCGCCGGCCCGGACCGCGAGTTCCGGCAGTACCAGGGCGTCGGTCGCCGCCCCGGGATAGCGGGCCCGGATACCGGCCGCCCGGACCCCCCACCGCCCGGCGGCGAGGGCACCCATCGCCGGCCGGACCGTCCCCGGGCTCGCCGTTCCCCGGTCCGTGGTCGCCGGCTCCTCGCGCGTGGCTGCCGGCTCCTCCCGCGTGGCTGCCGGCTCCTCCCGCGTGGCCGCCGGCTCCTCGCGCGGGGCCGCGCCGGATCGGGGGGTCGTCGTCAGGATCTCGTCGACGTCGGCGATCACCGCTGTGGCGTCGGTGGCGGCGTGGTAGCGGGCTGCCATCTCGCGCAGCGGGCGGTACGCCTCCGGCGCCAGCAGGATCACCAGCAGCGCCGGGGCGAGATCCAGGGAACCGGCGGCTACCCGGAGGCCCACCTCCACGGCGATCAGGCCCACCGAGAGGGTGCCCACGAGGTCCAGCGCCGTGGAGGAGAGGAAGGCCACGCGCAGCACCCGCATGGTGGCCTTCCGATGCTGGTCGGTGAGGTCGGCGATCACCTGGATCTGGCGTTCGGCCCGGCCGAAGACCTTCAGGGTGGCCAGGCCCCGGACCACGTCCAGGAAGTGGCCGGCCAGGCGGGCGTCGGCGGCCCAGCGCTGGTTCGCCCGTGCCTGGGTGGCCCAGCCGATCAGGGCGCCGAGCACCGGGATCAGCGGCAGGGTCAGCAGGGCCACGATCGCCGACATCGGATCGATCGAGGCCATCACGAGGATGACCAGTGGCGGGAGGCTCACGCCGAGGGCCAGCGAGGGAAGATATCCGGAGAACCACGGCTTCAGCGCGTCCAGACCGGTGCCCAGGACGGTGGTGAGCCGGCCCGAGCCGTAGGACGCCACCCACGCGGGGCCGCGCCGCACCACCGTGTCCAGGATGGAGCGGCGGAGCTCGTCGGTCACGCGGGCCGCGGTGCGCCGGGCGGTGACCTGCTCGGCCCAGGCCAGGGCGGCCCGTGCCGTGAAGGCGCCGGCCAGCAGGACGACACCGGTCGTACGGTCGCCGGTGACGATCCAGCAGAGCGCCACCGCGAGGGCGATCGTGGCCGCGGCCTGGCCGGCGCCGATGAGGGTGAGCAGGGCGATGCCGGCGCGGCTGCCCCTGGCGTGCCGCAGCAACCGGGGATCGACCGGCCCCCGAGCCACCCGCCGCTGTCCCGCCGCGCCCACCGTGCCCACCGCGCCGACCGCGCCGACCGCGCCGACCGCGCCGACCGCGCCGACCGCGCCGACCGCGCCGACCGCGCCGACCGCGCCGACCGCGATCTTGGACGCTTCACCACCGTTCGGGGTGGGGAAGCGTTCAAGATCCGCTGGGGGAGAGCCGGAGGGCGAGGCCGGGCGCGAGGCTGACGGGCGCGAGGCTGACGGGGAGGCCGGGGCGGTCATGAGGCGACTCGTTCGCTGGCGATGCGGCGGCGGAAGACCCAGTAGGACCAGGCCTGGTAGGCCAGTACGCCGGGCAGGACGATCACGCCGGCGATGGTGATCAGTTCGAGGGCCTCGGGGCCCGCGGCGGCGCCGGTGCGGGTCAGCGACCACGCGTCGGACAGGGTGCTGCGCAGGACCACGTCGCCGTGGGCCAGGAACACCGCGACCACGGCGGCCGCCACGCCGCCGGCCACCGCCACGAAGGAGGAGGCCTCGCGGGCCCGGCGGGCCAGCACGCCGGCGCCGAAGCTGAGGACGGCGGCCAGGAGGGCGACGCGGGACCCCGTACCGATGCCGGCGATCAAAAGGGCGACCGCCCCGCCGATGCCCGCGTGGCGTGCCAGGTCGCGTGCCCGGCGGCGCACCGGCCCGGTCGTGCGCAGCGAGAGGAAGGTCGCACCCAGCAGGATCGCGGCGAGGAGCGCGCCCAGCGCGCCGAGCCCGGCCGCCGGAGTGAGGAGTGGATCGAGGCTGCGGCCGAGGCCGGTGCCGGTGACCTCGCCGTCGGCGCCGAGTGCGAGGCCGTGCACGAAGACGCCGAGGACGGCGCCCCACAGCAGCACGATGCCCGTCGACGAGACGGAGAGCAGCAGGTCGGCGCGGCGGCGCCAGGTCGGGCCGGAGTGCTTGCCGCGGAACTCCAGCGCGACGCCGCGGACCGCCAGGAGCAGCAGGATCAGCACCATCGGCAGGTAGAGCGCGGAGAGCAGGGCGGCGTACCAGTCCGGGAAGGCCGCGAAGGTCACGCCGATCGCGGCGACCAGCCAGACCTCGTTGCCGTCCCAGAAGGGCCCGACGGTACGGATGACCGCACCGCGCTCGTGTTCGTCCCGGCCGAGCAGCGGGGTGAGCATGCCGACGCCGAAGTCGAAGCCCTCGAGGACGAAGTAGAGCACCCAGGCGAGGACGAGGACCGCGAACCAGAAGGTGATCATGAGGGTCTCCTAGTAGGCCGGAACCGGCTCGGGCGCTGATTCTTCCGAGATGTCGGGGGCGAGCGGCTTGAGCGACAGGTGTACGACCAGGCGCCACCACACCACCGCGAGCAGGCCGTAGACGATCGTGAAGCCGGCCAGCGACGCGATCACCTCGGCGCTGGTGAGGCCGGGCGAGATCCCGTCGGACACCTTCGAGATGCCGAACGCGAGCCACGGCTGCCGCGCCGTCTCGGTGAAGACCCAGCCGAACGTGTTGGCGGCCGCCGGCAGCAGCGGGGCGATCCAGATGACGCGGCGGAACAGCGCCGGCGTGCCCCGGCCCGGCTGGAGCAGGCGGGGGAGGAACCGCACCCGGAACGCGTACGACGACCACAGGTGGAACGCCGCGACGGCCATCGCGAGGATCCCGGCGCCCATCATGAGCCGGAAGGTCCAGAACGCCACCGGGATCATCGGCACGTAGCTGCCCGGCCCGTACTGCGCCACGTACGCGGCCTGAAGGTCGTCGATGCCCTGGACCGTTCCGTCGAACGAGCCGGTGCCGAGGAACGACAGCAGCTTCGGCACCTCGATGCTGAAGAACGGCCGGTCGTGCCCGAGCTCGCCGATCGCGAAGATGGAGAAGGGGGCGCCCGTGGTGGTCTCGTAGAGCGCCTCGGCGGCCGCCATCTTCATCGGCTGCACGGCCGTCATGACCTTGCCGAGGTGGTCGCCGCTGATGACCGTGCCGAGCCCGCCCACGAGCATGGTCCAGGCGCCTGCCCGGGACAGCGTCGTGAACGCCGCGTGCGCCGAGGCGCGCCACACCCCGATGGCGAGCAGCAGGCCGCCGCCGGCCATCGCCGCGCCCGCGATGGTGTGCGGGAAGGCCGCGAGCACCACCTCGTTGGTCAGCAGCTCGGTGAAGCTCGTGAGGTGCGCCCGGCCGGTCTCCGGGTCGAGGGCGTACGCCACCGGGTTCTGCATGAACGAGTTGGCCGCCAGGATGATGTATGCCGACAGCAGCGTGCCCACCGCGACGATCACGATGGTGGCCGCGTGCACCTTCCGGGGCAGCCGATCCCAGCCGAAGTACCAGAGCGCCAGGAATGTGGCCTCCAGGAAGAAGGCGAGCATCCCCTCGATCGCGAGGGTCGGCCCGAAGACGTCGCCGTAGAACCGGGCGAACGCGCTCCAGCCGAGCCCGAACTGGAACTCCTGGACGAGCCCGGTGACGACCCCGACCGCGAAGGTGGCGATCAGCAGCTTGCCCACGAACTTCGTGAGATGAAGGTATTTCTCCGAATCCGTGCGCATCCACGCGAGGTGCAGCCCCGCGGCCGTCGCCGCCAAGGTGATCGACAACGGCACGAACAGGTAGTGGTAGATCGTCACGACCGCGAACTGAAGCCGGGTCAGATCGAGCACGTCCATCTTCAAGTCCCCCTACGACGCTTCGTAGTAGATACTACGACGTGTAGTACGACGCCGTGCAGTAGGATGGGACACATGGCAATGGGGGACCTCGAGCGCGACGTCATGGCGAAACTGTGGGACGCCGGGGAGCCGCTGACCGTCCGCCAGGTCCACGAGCTGCTCAGCCGGGACCGCGACCTGGCGTACACCACGGTCATGACCGTCCTCGACCGCCTCGCGAAGAAGAAGCTGGTCATCCAGCAGAAGGCCGACCGCGCCTACCGCTACGTGCCCGCGCAGACCCGCGAGGAGATGACCGCGGGCGTGATGCTCGACGCGCTCAGCGCCACCCCCGACCGGGACGCGGCGCTCGCCTACTTCATGGGGCAGCTGCCGCCCGAGGCCCTGCAGGCAGCGATCGAAGCAGCCCGCAAGCGGTGACCGCGCTCCTGCTGGGCGCTCTCGGACTGACGCTGTCGCTGGTCGCGCCCGGCATCCTGGCGAAGGCGCGCTGGCCCGACCGCGCGCCGGTCGCCGCCGTCGTGCTCTGGCAGGCCCTCACCCTGACCGCGGTGCTCTGCGCCCTCGGCGTGGTGCTGGCCGCCCCCGAGGAGCTGACCCGCGCCGCCGGCACCCGGCACCCGGAGACCGCGGCCGCGCTGATCTTCTCGCTCGCGGTGGCCGCCACCATCGTGATCCGGCTGCTGATCTCGCTGGCCAAGGTGATGTCCCGGGCCCGCGCCCGCCGCGACCGGCACCGGATGCTCGTCGACCTGCTGGACCGGGTGGAGCGCCGCGAGGAGATCCCCGGCGGCGAGGTGCGGGTCCTCGACGGGGCGCTGCCGATGGCGTACTGCGTGCCCGGCCGGGATCCGCGGGTGGTGCTCAGCGACGCGGTCCTCCAGGTGCTCGACCGGGACCAGGTCGACGCCGTCCTCGATCACGAGCGGGCCCACCTGCGGCACCGGCACGAACTCGTGATGGAGTCGTTCACGGCCTTCTACCAGGCCGTCCCGGGGCCGCTGCGGAGCCGGGCGCCGCTGGACGCCGTACATCTGCTGTTGGAGATGGTGGCGGACGATGCCGCAAGGCGCCGCACCGGGCCCGAGCCGCTGCGGGCCGCGCTGGAGCGGCTCGCCGATGCGATGCCGCTGGCCGAGGAGGCCACGGGGGAGACGCGACGGCGGCGGCTGGCTCGTCTGGACCTCCCGGACAGCACGCCCTTCGCGGTGGCCGCCGGCGTCGCGGCGCTCGGCCTGCTGGTGCTACCGACAGTGATCCTGGTGGTGCCGTGGCTCGCGCGCGCCCTGCACGCCTGGCCATTCTGATCACCCTGGGTAATGGAAATGGTGCGCACGGTTTCGCCACGCGGGCGACCTTTCGTATACCGAACCGAGACCGGTACGGTGGTGCCCGGTCCGGCAGCCCCCCATTCGACCACCCGGCCGATCTGCCGAACCGCCGCCTAATCGCTGAAAAAGCGAGCCGGGGACCCAGGTAGTCCGGGGTGAAGCCGCTCCCCCCGAGCGGCCGGGCAGCTTCCCGCCCGAACCCGTCAGCTAACCCGGTCGGCGGTTGGATGGGAAGAAAGGACAACGCACCGAGGTGAAACGGAAAGGCGTCTTGCGCGGTCTGATCTGCGTGATGGCCGCAGCCGGAATCATTCTCACCGGTCCCGCTGTCGCCCACGCCGAGCCCACGCCGGCAAGCGTCGAGAAGCAGATCGACGAACAGTGGAACAAGCTCGAGCCCGTCATCGAGGAATACAACTCGGTGCACACCAAGCTGAAGAAGCTGCGCAAGCAGCAGTCCTCGCTGGCGAAGACGCTGACGCCGCTGCAGGTGAAGGTGGACGTCGCGATGGCGCAGGTCCGGGGCCTGGCCGTCGACGCGTACATGCAAGGCCCGCCGAACGCGTTCAACGCGATGCTGATGAGCGGTTCCCCGACCGGGCTGACCGAGAAGCTCTCGCTCCTCGACCAGCTCGCTCAGAACCAGACGGCGTCGATCGAGAACGTGGCCAAGCTCCGCGACAAGTACGCCGGGGACAAGGCGACGGTGGACCAGCTCGCGACCGAGATCGCGGCCCGGGACAAGGATCTCGCCAGCAAGAAGAAGGCGATCGAGAAAGAGATCGACAAGCTTCAGAAGGCGCGGATCGCGGCCTACGGCACGGCGGACGTCGACGACGGCCCGCTGCGCACCGGCCCCTGCCCGGTCACCTACACCAACGACAAGGGCGGTCGCGCGGCTCAGAAAGCGTGCGATCTGATCGGCAAGCCCTATGTCTTCGGCTCCAACGGCCCGAACAGTTATGACTGCTCGGGTCTGACGCAGAAGGCATGGGCGTCGGTCGGCG
This sequence comes from Actinoplanes sp. NPDC023714, assembly GCF_040639855.1. Taxonomy (NCBI): domain Bacteria; kingdom Bacillati; phylum Actinomycetota; class Actinomycetes; order Micromonosporales; family Micromonosporaceae; genus Actinoplanes; species Actinoplanes sp. NPDC023714. The sequence continues at coordinate 206,427 of NZ_JBFAAR010000013.1, read as the reverse complement.
TCTCTCTCGAGCATTACACGAAGGACCAGTACGGTTCGACCAAGTCGGTCAGCCGGGGCGAATTGAAGCCGGGTGACCTCGTCTTCTACTACTCCGACGTGCACCACGTCGCCATCTACATCGGTGGCGGAATGGTGGTGCACGCGCCGCATACGGGCGACCATGTGCGGATGGCGACGATCGACCGCGGTCCCATCGCGGGATATCGCCGGCCGGCGTAGCCGATTCGCCGGAAAGGCCGCTCCGCTCCGTGCGGTGCGGCCTTTTCTTTTGTACGGGGAACACTGTGTGTGACGGTGACCACAGGGCCGTTCCCATCCGGCGACTCGCTCGTGACCGGCAGGGGCATAATCGCCTGTCATGAGCGACGCCTTGATCGAGAGCCTCTCCGCCGCGGTGGAGGCCCGCCCCGACGACCTCCCGCTGCGCCTGCACCTGGCCGAGCTGCTGGTCGCCGCGGGCCGCGGCGCCGAGGCGATCGCACACGCCGCTCAGGTCCTCACCCGGGAGCCCGCCAACCAGGCCGCGCAGCAGTTGATGGCACGAGCTCTCGGAAACCCGCCCGAGCCCGCCTCGCCCGCGCCCGCCTCGCCTCCAGCCGCCCCGCCCGCGCCCGCTCCTGCCGGGTTCGACTGGGCGGCCATGGAGCAGCAGTTCGGCGACGTCGTCCCGCCGCGGTTCACCAGCGACGGCGAGCCCGACCCGGTGCGCGGCCACCAGGACCGGGTCTTCGACGTCGAGCGCTCCACCGTCACCCTGGCCGACGTCGGTGGCATGGCCGACGTGAAGAAGCGCCTCGAGGTCAGCTTCCTCGGCCCGCTGCGCAACCCGAAGCTGCGCTCGCTGTTCGGCAAAAGCCTGCGCGGTGGCCTGCTGCTCTACGGCCCGCCCGGCTGCGGCAAGACGTTCCTGGCCCGCGCCGTCGCGGGGGAGATGGGCGCCGCGTTCATCTCGCTGAGCATCACCGACGTGCTGAACATGTGGATCGGCAGCTCCGAGCGCAACCTGCACGACCTGTTCGAGTCGGCCCGCGGCCACGCGCCGTGCGTGCTGTTCCTCGACGAGATCGACGCGCTCGGCCACAAGCGCAGCCAGTTGCAGTCGTCCATGCGTACCGTGGTGAACCAGCTGCTGACCGAACTGGACGGTGTCGAGGGCGGCAACGACGGCGTCTTCGTGCTGGCGGCCACGAACGCGCCGTGGGATGTCGACGCGGCGCTCCGGCGTCCGGGCCGGCTGGACCGTACCGTGCTGGTGCTGCCACCGGACCGCCCGGCCCGCGCCGCGATTCTGGAATATCACCTGCGGGACCGCCCGGTCGCGGGCATCGACCTGGACGCCGTGGCCGCCGCGACCGAGCACTATTCCGGCGCCGACCTGGCCCACCTCTGCGAGACCGCCGCGGAGTACGCGATGCGCGACTCGATCGCGTCCGGCGAGATCCGCATGATCGGGCAGGCCGACATGCTGGCCGCGGCCCGCGAGGTGCGCCCGTCCACCGACGCCTGGTTCGGCACGGCCCGCAACGTCGCGATGTTCGCGAACGAGAGCGGCGAATACGACGACCTGGCCGCCTACCTGAAGAAGCGCAAGGTTCGGTGACCGCCCCGGCGTACCGGGCGCGCGCCCTCGCCGACGTGGGCCGGCTCGCCGAGGCGGAGAAGGAGGTCCGGGCCGGCCTGATCGAGTCTCCCGCCGACCCGGAGCTGCTCTCCCTGCTCGCCGGCCTGCTGCGCCTGCAGGGGAGGCGCGCCGACGCCCTGGACGCGGCGTCGGCGGCGGTGGCCGCGGACCCGCACCTCCCCGGCGTTCATATCGAGCGTGCCGAATGCCTCATGCTCGACGACGGGGCGGCGGACGACCCGCGGACGGCGGAAGCTCTCCGCGAAGCCGAGGAAGCGGTGCGACTCGATCCGGCGCATGCGCCGGCCCATCGGGTTCTCGCCCGGGTGCTGGCGCTGCGCAAGGATTTCGGCGGGGCGCGCGCCGCTGTCGAGCGGGCCCTGGAACTGCATCCACATTCGGTCACCGACCTGCTGACGCTCGGCGAGATCGAACGTCACGCCGGCAACCGCGGGGCCGCCCGGAAAGCCGTCACCGCCGCGCTCGCCCAGGATCCCGGACATCCGGACGGCCGCTGGCTGATCGCCCTGCTGGATGCCGAGCGGCTGCGCGTCCGCTCCTCCCTGCGCGGCCTGCGTGACCTGGCCGCCGACCATCCGGCCAAGCTCAACAGCGCCGCCCTGGCCTGGCCGGTCCGGGGCCTGCTGGGCGGTCTCCGGCGCGGTCTCGCGGCCGGCGTACCCCTGACCGCCGTCCTCGCCGCCGCCGCCCTGCTCTGGCCGTCCTGGCAGGTCGCCGCCCGCGCGGCCGCCCTCACGGTGGTCATCGTGATGATCGGTTTCGGTCTCCGCGTCCTCATCCCGGCGGGCCTGCTGCCGTGGCGCTGCCTCACCCTGCTGCCGTCGCGACAGCGTCGCGCCGTCCGCGCCGGGTGGGTTGCGGCGGTCGCGACGGTCGCGCTTCTTCTCGGGTACGCCGGGACAGGCCACTGGCTGGCCCTCACCACCGGCTTCGCCGGTCTCGGCGCACTGCTCATGGCGGGCCGTGCCGAACACAGGTAACGGGAATGTTACCGATGCGCGTTACATCACTAAAGGCCGGTTAAATCTTGCACAACACGCAAGTTCGCCGGATGCTTTCCCCCTGCGTTGATCGACGGGGGAGTTGCTGTGACGGTTGCTGAGCGATCCCCGGAGGCGGCCAGGCCGGGACTGTTGTCGGCACTCCGCGAACTCGCCCTGGTGGCGGCGCTGTTCCTGGTCTACAAGGTGGGCCGGGTCGCCGCCGACGGTCACGTCGACGAGGCGTTCCGGAACGCCCGGACGGTCTGGGACGTCGAGCGCCTGCTCCGGCTGCCGAGCGAGCTGACGATCCAGCACTCGCTGCTCGGCTGGCGGACGCTCATCGAGGTGGCGAACACCTACTACGCGTACGTCCACTTCCCGGCCACGGCGGCCTGCCTCATCTGGCTCTACCTCTATCGCCCGGCGCACTACCGCTGGACCCGCAACGTCCTGACCCTGCTGACCGGGACCGCCCTGCTCGTCCACTTCGTGATCCCGCTGGCCCCGCCGCGGATGCTCACCGAGACCGGCATGCTCGACCTGGGCCACCTCTACGGCCCGGCCGTCTACGGCAACCCGCAGACCGACCACCTCTCCAACCAGTACGCCGCCATGCCCTCCCTGCACTTCGGCTGGGCCCTGGTCGTCGCGGTCGCCCTGATGGCGGCGATCGGCGGCCGGCACCGCGCGCTCTGGCTGCTGCACCCGGCGGCGACGCTGCTGGTGATCGTGGCGACCGGCAACCACTACTGGCTCGACGCGATAGCGGCCGCCCTCCTCACGGCCGCCGCCTATGTTCTGCTCCGCCAGCACCGTCCGGCGGAGATCGAGGCGCCGCCCGCCACCACGTCGATCCCCCGGCAGCGCGCCACCCCTCCCGCCGCTCCCTCCCGCTGAATCCCCCCTCCCTCCTTCCCCCTCCCTCCCGATCTTGTTGATTGGGGACGCGCCGTTCCTGCATGGGTCAACAAGATCGCGGGGAAGGCGGGCGATCTTGTTGATGCGCGACGCCCCGTTCCTGGGCGGATCAACAAGATCGGGAGGGAGGCGGGTGCGGCACGAGATTGCGCGGGGGAGGCGGGGGCGGCGCCGGCACTAGACTGCCGCTGTGAGTCTCGAGTGGCCGGACTGCGTCAACGCCCGTGATCTCGGCGGTACCCCGACGCTCGGCGGCGGCGCCATCCGCCCCGGCGCCCTGATCCGTTCGGACAGTCTCGGGCTGCTCACCCCGGCCTCGGTGGCCGCGCTGCGCGAGCTCGGCCTCGCGCTCATCCTGGACCTGCGCTGGCCGCGGGAGTGCGATAAAGATCCGAGCCCGTTCGCCGGCGATCCGGCCTACCGTAACGTGCCGCTGCTCGACGACCCGCTCGGCTATGAGCCGCCCGAGGACACGTACGCGCCGATGCTCGACCACAACGCCGAGCGGATCGGGCGGGCGTTCCGGGTCATCGCGGCGGCGCCGGCCGGCGGGGTGGTCGTGCACTGTCACGGCGGCCGGGATCGGACCGGCGTGGTCGTCGCGCTGCTGCTGGCGCTGGCCGGGGTCGGCGGGGACCTGATCGCCGCCGACTACGCCCGTACGCAGGGGTGTGAAGCCGACGCCATGCGTGCGACGCTGACGCACGCCGACCGCCGCCATGGTGGCGTCGAGGCCTATCTGCGGGAAGCCGGCGTGTCCGGCGAGGAGCTGGCGGCGATCCGGCAGCGGTTGCTGGCTTGAAAAAAGCGAGAATGGCGAGAACAGCGAGAAGAGCGGCTGCGGCAATGAGCAACGGGCCCCGCCATTCCGGCGGGGCCCGTTGCTTCAGATCGGATCAGGCGACCGCGTAGAGCGCCTCCGGCGTGACCGCGCCCGCGAAGACCCGGCCGTCGTCGGTGATCAGGACGGTGAAGAGCGAGCCGCTGAGCAGCCGGCCGCTGCCCCACGTGCCGCTGACCGGCTCCAGCGTGCCGAGCAGGCCCTCGACCATCTGACTGGCGTCGGCGTTGCCGGCCGACTCCCTCTGCGCTTCCTTGGTGATCTCGTCGAGTGAAGCCGGCAGCTTGCCCGTGAAGATCGTCGTCCAGCCCTCGCCGACCACCTTGAAGTCCTCGGGGTTCGTCCCCTCGGCCTCGGCCTGCTTCCGCGCCTCCTTCTCGGCTTCCTTCGCGTGCTGCTCGACCTTGCCGGCGGACGGCGTGACCTGCTCGATCGCGGCGCCGGGCGGCGGGTTGAACGTGAACTGCTGCGCGTCCGGGACGGTGAAGCTGACCTGCTCGAACGCCACCCGCACGGCGGGCTTCGTGGCGTTCGTCGCGTAGACGTCGACCCGCAGCGGGATGTGCTCCACGGCGTCGATCGCGAGCCGGACCTGGCCGACCAGCGAGTTCGTGTCCTTGGGGCTGAGCACCAGCTCGTAGGCGTCCCGGCCGGCCACCTCGGCGGCGCCGGTCGTGGTCACCTTGGTGCTGCCGTCGATCGCCTTGAGTGCGGCGTCGGCGGCGTCCTGCGGCGTGGACGGGACGCTGCTCGGCAGCGCCTCCTTCCGGGCGTCGGTGACGTCCTTGGGGAGCGTCACGTGCGTACCCGTGTTGTCGCTGCTCTTCCAGATCCACACGTCGTTGCCGTTGTGGATGACGTCGGTCTGGCCGTCGGTGCCGAGCAGGGCGAACCGCTGCTTGTCCTCGCCGGCGTACCAGAGACGGGCCGTGTTGCTGCCGGACACCAGGCTGGTGAGCCCGCCGCCCTCGATGTTCTTCAGCAGCCCGGCGACGCCGGGGAGCCCGAGGTCGGTGCTCTGTACGACGGTGCCGGAGAAGCCTTCCGGATTCGCGTTCTGAAGATCGACCAGCAGCTGCTCGGCGGAGCGCTCGGGCAGGGCCGGGTCGGCGCTCGCCACGATTGTCCCGGCCGCCGCGCCGCCCCCGATGACCGCCACCGCGGCGGCCGACGGAACGAGCCAGCGCAACGCCGGCCTTGACCTGAACACGGACACGATGTCCACCTCCCCTTCTCTGTCAACCATGGTGCTCTGCCACCGCTGTGACGAGGCTGAGAAAGCCCCGTAAGGGACGCCCCCTGCTGGTCGGTCGGTTAGCGTGAAATCGGACTTAAAAGGACAAAAGACGAAGGGCTTTCATGGGTACGTATGAAGGGCGCGCGCTGCCACGACCAGAGGAAGACCTGGTGGATCAGGGTTTGATCTTCGACCTCGGGACGATGGCCCGGCGGCGGCAGGTGCTGAGAGCGTTCGGGCTCGGGGCGGTGGCGCTCGGGCTCGGCGCCTGCGGGGACGGCGACGACGACACCCCCTCGGTGGCGACCTCGGAGACGAACACCGTGAGCGAGATCCCGGACGAGACGGCCGGCCCCTACCCCGGCGACGGCTCGAACGGGCCGAACGTGCTGACCGAGAGCGGCGTGGTGCGCAGCGACATCCGGTCCAGCTTCGGCGACTCGACCACCACGGCCGAGGGCGTGCCGATGACGCTCACCCTGGACCTCAAGGACCTGGCGAACGGCGGCGCGGCCTTCGCGGACGTGGCCGTCTACGTCTGGCACTGCGACCGGGCCGGCCGGTACTCGCTCTACTCCGAGGGGATCACGAACGAGAACTACCTGCGCGGCGTGCAGATCGCCGACGGCGCCGGGCGGGTCACCTTCACCAGCATCTTCCCGGCCTGCTACTCCGGCCGGTGGCCGCACGTCCACTTCGAGGTCTACCCGGGCCGGGCCGACATCGCCGACGCCGGGAACGCGATCGCCACCTCGCAGGTGGCATTGCCGAAGGCGGCCTGCGACACGGTCTACGCGACGAGCGGCTACGAGGACTCGATCACCCACCTGGCGCAGGTCTCGCTGGACGGCGACAACGTGTTCGGCGAGGACTCCGGCGCGAGCCAGCTCGCGACGGTGAGCGGGGACGTGACCGCCGGGTTCGCGGTGTCGCTGGTGGTCGGGGTGGACACCACGACGACGCCGACGGGCGGGCAGCTGAGCGGGGACGGTGCGCCGAGCGGGGCGCCGCCCGGTGGTGGGCCCGGCGGCGGGCCCAGTGGTGGCGGGCCCGGGGGAGCGCCGCCGTCCGGTCCCCGGCCGTCGGGGCCGCCGCCCTCCGGTCCCTGACTCGTCACTGTGAGCGTGCTGAGAGGCGCTCACATGTTCTGGCGGCGGCGTGCCAAGGTGTGGGGGTGCGGTTGCTGGTGGTGGAGGACGAGGCCCGGCTCGCTGCCGCGCTGCGGCGGGGCCTGCAGGCCGAGGGGTTCGCGGTCGACGTGGCGAGCGACGGGCAGGACGGCCTCGAGATGGCCCGCCACGGCGGGTACGACGCGATGATCCTGGACGTGATGCTGCCGCGCCTCTCCGGCTACCGGGTGGTGCGGCAGCTGCGCGAGGAACGGCACTGGCTGCCGGTGCTCATGCTGTCCGCGAAGGACGGCGAGTACGACCAGGCCGACGGCCTCGACTGCGGCGCCGACGACTACCTGACGAAGCCCTTCTCGTACGTCGTGCTCCTGGCCCGTCTCCGGGCGCTGCTGCGACGCGGCGCGCAGGCGCGCCCGGTGAACCTCACCTTCGGCGACGTCGAGCTCGATCCGGCCGAGCGCCGCGTCCTGGTCGCCGGCGACGAGGTGACCCTGACGGCGCGCGAGTTCGCGCTCCTCGAATACCTGATGCGCCGGCCCGGCCAGGTCGTCTCCAAGACCGAGCTGCTCGACCACGTCTGGGACGCGTCGATGGAGACCGCCCCGAACGCGGTCGAGGTCTACGTCGGCTACCTGCGCCGCAAGATCGGCCGGGAGCGGCTGGAGACGGTGCGGGGCGCGGGATACCGGCTCTCCCAGGGCAGCAATGCGCCGGCCGGCTGAGCTGAGCCTGCGGGCCCGGCTCCTGCTGGTCTCGGTTGCGGGCCTGGCGCTCGGTCTCGTGGCCGGGGGCGTGCTGCTGGTCGCGGCGCTCGGCTTCGCCCAGAACCGGGCCGTCCAGACCGAGACCCTGGAGACCGCGCGCGGCGTGAAACGCCTGGTGGACCAGGGTTCGCTGACAAACCCGATTCCGGTCACGCCGGGCGTGCAGGTCCAGGTCATCGATGATGAGGGACGGGTACGCGCGGTGTCCGCGACGGCCGACCGCCTCGTACCCATCCTGTATCCCGACGAGATCGGTGACCTGGCGGACGGCGAGGGCATGCGGATCCCCGGCAATCGGATCGGGTTCGACGGCGAGGCGCGCGTCGTGAAGCTCAGCGCCGGGCCACCGACCGACCCGCTGACCGTCCTGGTCGCCCGGTCGACCGATGAGCTGCGGCAGAGCGTACATCTGCTCCGCATCACCCTCCTGATCCTCTTTCCGCTGATCGTGGGGCTGCTCGCGGCGGGGTTGTGGCGGGCCCTCGGGGCCGCTCTGCGCCCGGTCGACGCGCTGCGTGCCGGCGCCGAGGAGATCACCGGCGGATCCCGGGCCGGCCGGCTGCCGGTGCCGGACTCGCGGGACGAGGTGCATCGCCTCGCGGTCACCCTCAACGACATGCTGCACCGGCTCGACGCCGGCCGGGCCCGGCAGCGGGCGTTCGTCGCGGACGCCGCCCACGAGCTGCGCAGCCCGCTCACGAACATGCGCACCGAACTCGAGGTGGCGCAGCACCTGCCGGACGACACCGACTGGCCGGCCCTCTCCGACGACCTGCTCGCCGACGTGCAGCGGCTCTCCCGCCTCGTCGACGACCTGCTCCTGCTGGCCCGCTCGGACGAGGGCGTGCGGGCCACCGGCCGGGGCGTGGAGACGCTCGACCTCGGCGAGCTGGTCGCCCAGACCGCCGAGCGCTACCCGGACATCGAGGTGATCGAGCCGGGCGAGCCGCTGCCGCTGGTGGGGGAGCCGGACGCGCTGGCCCGGGTCGTGGCGAACCTGCTCGACAACGCGGTGCGCCATCGGGCGTCGAAGGTGACGGTCAGCGCCTCCCGCTCCGACGACCACCTGTCGGTGGTGGTGACCGACGACGGCCCGGGCATCCCGGCGGCCGACCGCGACCGGGTCTTCCAGCGCTTCACCCGCCTCGACGACGGCCGGGCCCGCGACGCCGGCGGCTCGGGGCTGGGTCTCGCGATCGTCCGCGAGCTGGTGCGCCGGCACGGCGGGACGGTGACCCTCGGCGACGCCGGCCCGGGCCTGCGGGTCTCGATCCACCTGCCCGCCGGCAGCGGCGCTCCGCCTTTCGATGCGCCTACCCGCCGGTAGCGGCGCTTCTTCCTGAGCTACGCTCCCGGGCTGCAAGGGATCACTCTCGATCGGAGTCCGGCGTGAAGTCTCGGATCTGGCACGGCACGCTGGCGGGCATCGTCCTGGCATCCCTGATCATCCAGCTGACGCTGACCGCGACGGACCCGGCCCCGGACGCCGGCCCGGCCGTCACCCGCTTCGTGAACCTGTTCAGCTACTTCACGATCCAGAGCAACCTGCTACTGCTCGTCGCCGTGACCGGCCTCGCCCTCGACCCGCACCGCGACGGCCGGCTCTGGCGCGTGATCCGCCTGGACGCGCTGCTCGGCATCGTCATCACAGGCATCGTCTACGCCACCATCCTGGCCGGCCAGGTGGAGCTGACCGGCGCCGCCCGGCTGTCCAACTTCGGTTTCCACTACTTCGCGCCGTGGGCCGCCCTGCTCGGCTGGCTCCTCTTCGGCCCGCGCCCGCGCATCGACGGCCGGACGCTCGCGTGGGCCGCGGTCTGGCCCGCCCTGTGGATCGGCTACACCCTGGCCCACGGCGCGGTGACGGACTGGTACCCGTACCCGTTCTCGGACGTCGTCGCATTGGGCTACCCGGCCGTGCTGGTCAACCTGGGCGCGGTCGTCGTGATCGCCGTCGTGATCGGCGCGATCCTGCGGCTGCTGGATCCGCGCCTGCCGGGTGGCTCGCCCGCTGTTCCGGCCGCCGAGACGCCGGCGGTGCCGCAGCCGCGTCCCAGCGCGGACAGCAGCACCGAGGTGGAGACCAGCGCCGACCGTCAGAGGTAGCCGGCGCCAAGCCGAACCTCGAGCAAACCTCACTCGGCGATCCGAGCGAGCGGTTGGTTTCTTCGAGGTGCACGTCCACAACACTGGAACCGTGCCCATCCTCGCGGGCCTCACCTCGGACGCATGGGTCCTCGCTGCACTCTGCCGCTGATCGTCGCGTACCCCGCCGTGGGGCGGTCGGTCTAACATGCGTACGTGATCGACGAACGGCAGCGGGCGACCACGCCATGGCGTCCGGTCGCTGTCCTCGTCGGCGGAGCCGCGATGATTGTCGTAGCGTTGCTCTACCAACCTCAAGGAACAGGTTGGAGGCTCGGTCTTCAGACCTTGTTGACCATGTTCGGAGCCGGACTTCTCGTCGACGGCTTCCGCAGCCTGCGACGAGGGCGAAAGTAAGTATGAAGCCGGAGTTCACGGGCGACGGAGCTGGGCTATCCCACCGGGCTGATCAACCTGGGTGCGGTCGTCGTGATCGGCGCCGTCCTCCGGCTCCTCGACCCGCGCCCGCCGGGGCTTTCGGTCGTCGTTCCATGTTCGGGCTTCGACCCGGGGCTCCGAGGCCCTGACAGTGCCCCCCTCGGCCACTGTCAGGGTTCGATCGGTTCAGCAGTTGACGTTGTAGATCCAGACCGGGTTGTAGATGCGGATGTACTCGTACGGTCTATAGAGCAGACCGCCGTAGAACACCGAGCAGTCGGTGCCGGCGAAGCAGTCGGTGTCCTTCCAGTAGCGCGGCGCGCCGTTGCTGTCCTGGCCGTTGCTGAGCACCGCGTACGGCCCGACGGCGCCGCACGACAGATGGGAGTTGGCGTCCCGGCTCACCATCAGCATGTGCCCGCTGCGGTTGTGCACCTCACCGCAGGCCGGGTAGGTGCAGTCCGTGCCGCTGGGCGCCACGACGTTGCCGCGCTCGCTGCCCGTCACGTCCTTCACGACGAGGTACTTGCCCGGCGGGACGTCGCCGGCGGGCGCTACGGGTGCGGCCGCGGCCGGTGACGCGCCGAGCACGAGTGACACCACGCAGAACAGTGCCCCGAGAACGGCACCGGACATCTTGATCCGAGGATTCCTCACAGAAGTGATTCCTTCCTTTGCGGGGTTCGGCCGGTGTCAGCGTCGGCGCCCGCCCGTCGGCCCGGCAACGGCCCCGGGCATCCCTGGGACGAAGGGATGGAATCCGGGCGCTGACCAGGCACGACGGCACGGTCTGGGACGGCGCCGGGCGGCCTCGGCTAGGCTGCGGGCGTGCTCGCGGTGATCGAAGTCGTCTCGTTCATCGACGCGGCGCCGGTGACGGTTTTCGATCTGGAACTCGACGTCGACGTTCACGCCGGGTCTCTGGCCGGGAGCGGGGAGACCGCGACGACGAGCACGGGCCGGCGGCGGCTCGGTGCCGGTGACGAGGTGACGTTCCGGGCCCGGCATTTCGGGCTGCGCTGGCGGATGACGAGCCGGATCAGCGCGTACGACCCGCCGCATCGGTTCGTCGACGAGCAGACCCGTGGTCCGTTCCGGGCGATGCGTCACGAGCACCTCTTCGAAGGGCTCGGAGCCGGACGCACACGGATGACCGATCGCATGACGATCCGCGCGCCGTTCGGGCCGCTGGGGGCGGTGGTGGCCCGGATCGTGCTCGTGCCGTACCTCGAAAAGCTGCTGACCGCGCGCGCCGCCCACATCAAGCGCCTGGCCGAGAGCGCCTGACCGAGAGCGCCTGGCCGAGGGCGACAGGCTGAGAACGACCCGCCGGAGCGCGGCCAGGCCACCAGGGTGCACCTCGCCGCGGACCCGACGACATCAAGGAGTGGGGATGCGGCCGATGCGGGATCGAGCCGAGGATGCCGGACGGCTCCTGGCTCCAGGTCCAGCACCGCCGCAGGCACGACACGCTGAAACGGCTGACACATGTATCGGGACTTCAGTACTGACACATCTCATGGGACTGAAGAGCGACGTGCGCACCTGGCAGCTCAAGATGAAGGACCGCGGGTGGCGCCTCCGCACCGACGGCGTCTTCGACAAGGACGCCGAACAGGTCTGCGTGCAGTTCCACCGGGAAAGAAACTCGAGGTCGACGGCGTGATCGGCCCGCCGGCATGCATGCCGGCGGGCCGGAACTCAGCGGCCGGTGCGGAGGAGCATGGTGTCCGCGTTGCCGGTGCGGCCGACGACCGTGAAACCGCAGCGTTCGTAGAGGTGGCGGGCGGTGTTGCCGTCCTCGACGCTGAGGCTCAGGCCGGGCAGGCCGCGCTGCCGGGACATGTTGATGAGGGCGGCCATGAGGCACGACGCCACGCCCTGGCCGCGGGCCTCGGGCAGGACGCCGAGGGTCAGCTCGGGGACGTCGGGGGCCACGAAGCCGTAGCCGGCCCGGCCGGCCGGGAGGGCCCGGCCCCAGGCGGCGCCGGCCGGGGCGCCGCCGATCAGGGCGATCAGGCCGACGTCGCCGTCGCCGGGGAAGCCGTCCAGGTAGCGGCGGGCCATCTCGTCGGTGCGGATCCAGTCCGGGGTGAAGCGATCCTCCGACCAGTTGTAGGCCGTCAGCAACACCCGCTCCAGGAACGGCAGATCCCGGGCATCCGCTTCTCGTAAACGCACGCTCACAACGTACCCATGAAGGTCTTCAACGTGGTGACAAGGGATCGATGGTTTGCCATGATTGGGAGCGCTCCCAGCACGTCTGGCCGAATCCCCCATGGGGCCGACGAGAGGTACGACACCATGAGTACGAGAATGAGGAGGGCCGGGCTCGCGTTCATCGCGGCCACGATGGCCCTCGCCGGAGCCGCCTACGGCGTGACGAGGCCCGCGGCGGCCGACGTCGTGGCTCAGCTGAACGGCCCGCAGCTGGTCGCCGACATGGGCGCCGGCTGGAACCTGGGCAACACGCTCGAAGCCAACGTCAACGGCGTCCCGAGCGAGACGGCCTGGGGCAACCCGGTCGTGACACAGGCCTTCATCGACAAGGTGCGGGCCGCCGGATTCAAGACGATCCGGATCCCGGTCTCCTACCTCGGGCACATCGGTGCGGCCCCCGACTACACCGTGAACGCCGCGTGGCTGAACCGGATCAAGGAGGTCGTCGACTACGCGCACGGCCGGGGCCTCTATGTGCTGATCAACATGCACGGCGACGGCTACAAGTCGGTGTCCGGCTCCTGGCTGATCTGCGACGCCGCCTCGCAGACCGCGATCCGGGAGAAGTACCAGAAGGTGTGGCAGCAGGTCGCCACGAAGTTCGCGGGCTACAACGACCACCTGATCTTCGAGTCGATGAACGAGAACTTCGACGGGCAGTACGGCAACCCGACCCAGCCGTGCTACTCGAACATCAACGCCTACAACCAGATCTTCGTGGACACCGTGCGCCGCACCGGAGGGACGAACGCCTCCCGGTGGCTGCTGGTGCCCGGCTGGAACACCAACATCGACTACACGGCCGGCAACTACGGTTTCGTCATCCCGACCGACCAGTACCGGTCCTCGACGATCCCGGCCGGCGAGCAGCGGTTGATGATCTCGGTGCACTACTACGACCCGTGGGACTTCGCGGGCACCGAGGACGGCACGATCACCCAGTGGGGCCCGAACGCCACCAACCCGGCGAAGAAGTCGGTCTGGGGCCAGGAGGACTTCATGGACGGTCAGCTGAAGAAGATGCGCGACACCTTCGTGACGCGCGGGTACCCGGTCTTCGTCGGTGAGTACGGTTCGATCGACAAGACGACGTACGACTCCACGAACAACCGGTACCGGGCGGACTACGCGCGCACCCTGGTGGCCACCGCCAAGAAGTACGGGGCGGCGACCGCGTACTGGGACAACGGCTGGAACGGGCAGCACGGCTTCGGGCTGTTCGATCGGAACTCCGGCGCGGTCACCCAGCAGGGCATCATCGACGCGATCATGAGTGGGATCGGAACGCAGCCGTCCTCGTCGCCGTCCGCCTCGCCGTCCGTCTCGCCGTCCGTCTCCCCGTCAGCGTCGCCGTCGACCGGGACCGGGGCCTGCAAGGTCACCAACGCGGTCAACGCGTGGAACAGCGGCCTGACCAACAGCGTCACGATCGCCAACACCGGCGCCACCGCGATCAACGGCTGGAAGCTGACGTTCACGCTGGCGAGCGGGCAGGCCATCACCTCCGGCTGGAGCGCGACCTACGCGCCTGCGAGCGGGGCGGTGACCGCCACGAACGTGAGCTACAACGGCTCCATCCCGGCGGGCGGCTCGGTCAGCATCGGCTACCAGGCCACGCACACCGGGAACGCGGCGGCTCCCACCGGCTTCACGCTGAACGGCGCCACCTGTAGTTGATATTCAAGGACGCCCGGCCCGCGGGCCGGGCGTCCTCTCCGAACATCACGCGGCGGGGACCAGCACCTCGTCGAGGGCGGTGTCCAGGATCTCCCGGACGTCCGAGACGATGTGCACGGTCAGCGCGTCGAGCACGTCGGCCGGGACGTCGTCGAGGTCGGGCTCGTTGCGCTGCGGCAGGTACACCTCGGTGAGCCCGGCCCGCTGGGCGGCGAGCAGCTTCTGCTTCACGCCGCCGATCGGCAGGACCCGGCCGGTCAGCGACACCTCGCCGGTCATCCCGACGTCGGCGCGCACGCTGCGGCCGAGCAGCAGCGAGACCAGCGCCGTCGTCATCGTGACGCCCGCCGACGGCCCGTCCTTCGGCACCGCGCCGGCCGGCACGTGCAGGTGGATCGGGTGGTCGAGCTGCTCCGGCGAGATGCCGAGCTCGCCGGCGTGCGCCCGGACGTAGGAGAGCGCGATCTGCGCGGACTCCTTCATGACGTCGCCGAGCTGGCCGGTGACGGACAGGCCGCCCTTGTCGCCGGGGAGCAGCGACGCCTCGATGTAGAGCACGTCGCCGCCCATGCCGGTGACCGCCAGGCCGGTGGCCACGCCGGGGACGGCGGTGCGCTCCGCCGAGTCCGGGGTGAACCTCGGCCGTCCGATCAGGTCCTTCAGATCGGCGGCGCCGACGGTGGCGGGCAGCGTGCCGAGGGCGGCCTTGCGCAGCGCCTTGGCGAGGAGGCGTTCGAAGGACCGTACCCCCGCCTCTCGGGTGTAATCGGCGGCGATGAGGCGCAGGGCGTCGTCGGTGACGGTCACCTCGCCAGGGGACAGCGCGGCGCGTTCGATCTGGCGGGGCAGCAGGAAGTCGCGGGCGATGGCGACCTTGTCGTTCTCCGTGTAGCCGTCGATCGTGATGAGCTCCATCCGGTCGAACAGCGCCTGCGGGATCGTCTCCAGGGTGTTCGCGGTCGCGATGAACAGCACGTCCGACAGGTCGAGATCGAGGTCGAGGTAGTGGTCGCGGAACGTGTGGTTCTGCGCCGGGTCCAGCACCTCCAGCAGCGCCGCGGCGGGGTCGCCCCGATAGTCGCTGCCGACCTTGTCCACCTCGTCCAGGAGCACGACCGGGTTCATCGAGCCCGCTTCCCGGACGGCGCGCACGATGCGACCGGGAAGAGCACCGACATACGTACGACGGTGGCCGCGGATCTCGGCCTCGTCGCGGACGCCGCCGAGCGCCACCCGGACGAACTTCCGGCCGAGCGTCCTCGCCACCGACTCGCCGAGCGACGTCTTGCCGACCCCGGGCGGGCCGGCCAGCAGGATCACCGCTCCGGATCCCCGGCCGCCGACGACGGAGAGGCCGCGGGACTCCCGGCGGGCCCGCACGCCCAGGTACTCGACGATCCGCTCCTTGACCTCGTCGAGGCCGTGGTGGTCGGTGTCGAGCACCGCGCGGGCGGCGCCGAGGTCGGTGTTGTCCGTCGTGCGGACGTTCCACGGCAGGTCCAGCACGGTGTCGAGCCAGCTGCGGATCCACCCCGACTCCGGATTCTGGTCGCCCGTCCGCTCCAGTTTGTCCACCTCGCGCAGCGCTGCCTCGCGTACCGGATCAGGCAGCTCCGCGCTCTCCACCCGAGCCCGGTAGTCGTCGTCCTCGCCGGCCTCGCCCTCGCCGAGCTCCTTGCGGATCGCCTTCAACTGCTCGCGGAGCAGGTATTCGCGGTTCCGCTTCTCGACCGATTCCCGGACGTCGTGCTCGATCTTCTCGCTGACCTCGGACTCGGCCAGGAAGTCCCGCGTCCACTCGATCAGCAGCCGCAGCCGCGCCTCGACGTCGGGCGTCTCGAGCAGCTCCCGCTTGCGGTCGTTGGACAGGTAGGGCGCCCATCCCGCGGTGTCGGCCAGGTCGCCGGGGTCGTCGATGGCGCTGACCGAGTCGATGACCTGCCAGGCCTCGCGGCGCTGGAGCACCGAGACGACGAGCTTCTTGTATTCGGCGGCCAGCTCGTCCAGACCCTTGGTGAGCTTGGTCTCGACCGGCTCGGCCTCGACCCAGAGCGCGGCGCCCGGTCCCGTCACACCGCTGCCGATGCGGGCGCGAACACCCGTTCTGAGTACGGCGGCAGGCGTGCCGCCCCGGAACTTGCCGACCTGTTCGACGCTCGCGACCACGCCGTAGGACGCGTACCGGTCCTCCAGCCTCGGGGCGATGAGCAGTTCGGAGCCGGCCGACGTGCGGGCCGCGTCCACGGCGGCCTGGGCCTTCTCATCCAGCTCGACGGGCACCACCATGCCGGGGAGCAGCACGATGTCGTCGAGGAACAGTACGGGGAGTCGTTTGCTGGTCACCGGTACCTCCGAGGAGTTGAGTACAGGCGGCTCAACCTCGGCGGGTCCGCCGATCTTCCCCCGTTCACTCCCAGCGAACATCACCGGCGGTCAGGCCGGCCGGGGTGAGGCGGGCAGCGTGCCCGGAACGGCGCCGGCGCAGGTCGTGCGTCACCACCGAATGCCCGATGCCCCGGCCCGCCGCCCGAGGGCGTTCTCGTTCCCCACACTCCTAGCGCCTCTGCGCCCGGTATCGCCGCAGCAAAGCCGTGATCCGGGCGGGATCGGCGGCGCCGTTGAGCTCTGTCAGCAGGTCGTCCGGGCACACCTCGTAGAGGTCGCCCCACCAGCGGCGACCCCTGTTGTCCCAGACGCGATAGCCGCCTGGGACTCCACGGGCCACGTAGCGCCGCCTGCTCAGGAAGCCGCCAGCACGTCGACGATGAAGCGAAGCGCTCCGGCCGGCTGGCCGCCGGTCGGGTTCTCGCCGTAGGCCTGGTCGGCGGGGATGTCGAGCTGGACCCGGCTGCCCACCTTGACGCCGGCGAGGCCCTTGTCCCAGCCCTGGATCACGTTGCCGGCGCCGACCTGGAAGTCGAACGTCTCGGAGCGGCTCCAGGACGAGTCGAACTCCTCGCCGTCGGCGTAGGTGACGCCCACGTAGTTGACGGTGACGGTCTGGCCGGACTCGACGGCCGGGCCGGTGCCCTCGATCAGGGTGGTCGTCGTGAGTTCGGTGACCTCGCCGCTGCCCGCCTTCGCCTCCGGCTTGGTGGACAGGGCCGGGTCGGCGCCCTCCGGGACGGGCGGGAAGGCAGCGCTCGTCGCCTCGGCGGCGGAAGCGGTGGGGGCGTCGGCCGTGGCGGTGGCGGCCGGGGACGCCGCCGGGGTGGACGACGTCGAGTTGCCGATCCACACGATGAGGCCGACCACGAGGGCGATCACGACCACCGCGGCGCCGGCGACGGTCAGCGCGCGGCGGCGTTTCTCGGCGGCGCGGGCGCGGGCCTTGGCGGCCTTGGCCTCGGCGCGCTTCTCCGCCTTGGTCTTCAAAGGCTTCCCCAAAGACGGGGATCTGCTGGCTACGGGATCAGGCACGGGCCGACAATACGACACGATCCTGTGCGGGGCCGCCCCGAAGATCCGGCAGTACCCTGCTTCGGGTGACCATCGGCAAGGGCGACCTCGCGCCCGACTTCGAACTGCCCGACCAGGACGGCACGCCGCGACGGCTGACCGATCTCCTCGCCGGCGGCCCCGTCGTCCTCTTCTTCTACCCCGGCGCGATGACCAAGGGCTGCACCGCCGAGGCCTGCCACTTCCGCGACCTGTCGGCGGAATACCGGGCGGCCGGCGTGCAGCGGGTGGGCATCAGCAAGGACCCCGTCGAGAAGCAGAAGCAGTTCGCGGAGACCTACACCTTCGACTACCCGCTGCTCTCCGACCCGGACTCGGTGACGATCGCGGCCTACGGCGTTAAGCGCAAGCTGGCGCTCGGCCCGCTCTCCACGAAGCGGATGACCTTCGTGATCGGCACCGACCGGCGGGTCATCGACGTGATCCACAGCGAGCTGGACATGAACCAGCACGCGGCCGAGGCCCTAACGGCCGCAAAAAACGGATAAGTCCGTTTAAATCCGGGAGCGGAACTCGGCGAGACTCAGAACCGCCGCGTTCCGCTCCTCGACCGGGAAGATCGCGATGTCCGCGTCGTCCTCGTCGAGCTGCGGCAGCCACTCCTTCAGGAACACGCCGACCGGGATGCGGATGGCGTGCTCGCCGTCCACGTCGCCCTCGTTCTCCAGCCGGGCCACTGTCGCGAACGGCCAGATCGGCAGCAGGTTGCGGCGCCGGGCGTCCTCGGTGAAGAGGATGTCGCCCTCGTCGCCCCACACCCAGAGCGCGCCCCGGTCGGCGATGGCCTCGAACGTCAGCGCCACCCGGGCCGTCTCGTCGAGCCCGCGCATGCGCTCCGCCTCACGGCGTGGGATGTCGTCCGATGCCACGTGATCTCCTTCTCAGCGAAAACCGCATGATATCGGGCGATGGTGCGCGCGCCGTCGTCCGGTTGCGGCCGATCATGGCGCAAAACCCTCATGGGTACGAGGGAACGAGCACCCTCACGGTCGATGCGGGGTACCGCGCGAGATCAAGATCTGTCAAGATGACCCCCTCCTCAAAGATTGATTGACTCTTCAGGCAACGATTTCGAGTCCGAGTCACGTCTTGTTCTTTGCAGGGCCATGGATGGCGCCGGGACCCCTCGATTGTGAGAGTCATGATTCGACGACGTAGAGTGATCATCGGTGCTGTCGGCGTGGCCGCTGCCGCCACAGCGGCCGGGTGCTCCTCGTCCGGCGGAGGCAAGGCCGCCGGCGGTGGGTCCACCACCTGGGTCGACCCGGTCGCGAACGTCGAGCCCGTCCCCACCGCCGCGCCCGTCCGGCTGACCCTCACCCCGGAGTCCGGGGCCACCGGGGTGTCGCCGATCAAGCCGATCCTGGTGAGCGCCGAGGACGGCACCCTCAAGTCGGTCACCGTCACGGCCGGCAAGACCACGGTCGAGGGCGAGATCCAGTCCGACGGCACCTGGAAGTCGACAGGGGACCTCGCGTACGGCAAGAAGTACAAGGTCACCGTCACGGCCACCGACAGCGCCGGCGCCGAGACGACGAAGGACCACACTTTCAGCACCCTCAAGCCGGAGGCCACCGCGAAGGTGAACTTCCAGGCCAACGCGATGCTGCTGCTCAAGGAAGGCAGCACGTACGGCGTGGGTCAGCCGGTGATCGTCGCGTTCAGCCGCGCCGTCGACAAGAAGGCCGCCGAGAAGGCCATCGAGATCAAGACGTCGCCGTCGGTCGACGGGAAGTTCTACTGGAAGGACGACCGGACCGTGCACTGGCGGCCGGCCAAGTACTGGGCCGCCGGCACCACGATCAAGGTGAGCGTCAACGTCTTCGGCCAGAAGCTGGGCAAGAAGACGTACGGCGGGAAGAACGCCTCGACCAGCTTCAAGATCGGGCGCGAGCTGATCGCGATCAGCGACAACCGCACCCACCTGACGAAGGTCTACATCGACGGCAAGCTCGTCCGCACCATGAAGAGCAGCCTCGGCAAGGGCGGCGGCACCACCGGCGCGAACGGCCAGCACGTCAGCTACTGGACGGCCGGCGGCCCGCACGTGGTGCTCGGCAAGAAGCGCAAGCACACGATGAGCTCGGCCAGCTACGGCGTCACCGACAAGAACGATCCGAACTACTACGTGTCGGAGAACATCGAGTTCTGCACCCGGATCAGCTACTCCGGTGAGTACCTGCACGCGGCGCCGTGGAACGGCTCGCTGGGCCGGGCGAACCTGTCGCACGGGTGCATCAACCTGAGCACCGCCGACGCCAAGTGGGTCTACAACAACTTCCGGGTCGGCGACATCGTCGACGTCAAGAACACCCCGCGCGAGCTGCCGATCTGGAACGGTCTCGGCGACTGGACCGTCTCGTTCGACAAGTACGGGCGCGACGCCTGACCCATCGACGCGCGTAGAGTCGCGCGTGTGGACGGCGGTGGCCGGCGATGACGGTCGTGGTCGGCGTGGACGGCTCGGGGCGTACCCATCGGCTCCGCCACCTCGCCGCGGCCGCGACCGCCCCGATCTGGTGGACGCCCGCCGGCCCCGGCGGCCTGACCGGGCCTGATCCGGCCGATGCTGATCCGACCGGGACCGACCCGGCCGGGACTGATCTGACCGGGCACGGCCTGATCGTCGTCGACGACGCCCACCGCCTCGACCCCGCGTCGCTGAAGCTGCTGGCGGCGGCCGGCCGCGACGGCGTGCCGATGGCGATCGCCCGCCGCCCCACCATCGACCGCCCGGAGCTCGCCGAGCTCGACGAGGTGGCCGCCGCCGGCGGCGTGGAGTTCCTCGCCCCGCTGAGCCCGGATGAGGTGGCCACCCTCGTAGCCACGACGACCGGCCGCCCGGTCTCACCCGAGGTCGCCGCCGCCGTCTTCGAAACCTCGGCCGGAATGCCGCTGATCGCGGTGGCGATCGCAACGGCGACCGCGACACCGCCGCCGGCTCTGCTGGCCCGGGTGCAGCGGCGTTTCGCGCTCCTGGACCCCGCGGTCGTCACGGTCGCGCGCGTCCTCGCCCTCCGCCTCGGCCCGGCCGATCGGGTGCTGGGCGACCGGGTGCTGGGCGATCGGGTGCCGGGTGATCGGATGCTGGACGATCGGGTGCTGGACGATCGGGTGCTGGCCGCCGCGTGCGCGACCGATCCGGCGGGCCTGGCCGCGGCGCTGCGCGTTCTTCGTGACGAGGGCCTGCTGGCGCCCGGCGCCGAACATCTGATCCCGGCGATCGCGGACGCCGTTCTCGCCGAGATGCCGGCGGCCGGCCGGCGGCGCCTGCACGACGCGGTGGCCGGAGCGCTGATCGAGGCGGGCGCCGATCCGGTGCTCGCGGCGAAGCAGCTGAGGGCCGCCGGCGCGACCACCACGACGGCGGCGCGCGTCTATCTCGCGGCGGGGGAGCGGCTGCGCTTCACCGATCCGGAGGCGGCGCTCGGCTGGTTCGACGACGCGGCCGACGCGGGTGCCGATCCGGCCGATCCGGCGCCGGGCCGGGCCGAGGCGAGCGCGCTCCTGGGACTACCCCTCGACCTTCAAGATCAAGACCTCGGGGGTACGCCGGGAGCTCGTCTGCTGCTGGTCACCGGAGCGTCGGCCGCCCACGACGGGAGGGCGGCGAGGGCCGCGGGCCTGCTGGCGTCGGCGCCCGTGCCGGGACCGGCTCTGGCCGTACCCTCGCTGCTCGGAACCGGCAGGGAGCGGGAGGCGCGGCAGTCGGCGGCGACCCCCGCGCCGCTCGCGGTGACCCGGCTCGCCGAGGCCGTCCTCGAAGCGGGCCGCCCGGCCACCGCGTTGCCGCTGCTCATCGAGGCGGCCGAACTCACCGAACGCGCCGCGCCCGCCCTGATCCTCCCCGACACCCCGCACGCGCTGGCCGCCCTCGTAGCGGTCGCCGCCGGCGACGTGTCCTCCGCCGAACACCTGCTCACCCGGGCCCGGACCGCCGTCGTCGGAGGCCCCGCCGCCGACGAGCGCCACCGCCTCCTGCTGGCCTGGGCCAGGATGAGGGCGGGCCGCTACGACACCGCCCTGCATGAGTTGCGCCGTCTGTCCGGAGAAGGCCCGCCGCCTTCAGGCCCGTCGCCTTCAGGCCCGCCGCCCACCGGCCCGCCTCCCACCGGCCCGCCTCCCACCGGCCCGCCTCCCACCGGCCCGCCTCCCACCGGCCCGCCTCCCACCGGCCCGCCTCCCACCGGCTCGCGCGGGTCCGGCTCGCCCGGCTTCGACTCGCCGGGCTGGGGCTCGCCGGCGGGTGTGGAGCCTGCTGGGCGGGATCGGCTGTTGCGGGCGGCGCTGACGGCGGGGATCGCGCGGCGGCGCGGGGACATCGCGGGGCTCCGGGATGCCTGGGGCTCGGCCGAGCCGCTGCTGGCACGCCGGACCGCGGACCTGTGGCATCTCGAAGTGGTCGAGGAACTGGCCGTGGCGGCGGCCCGGCTGCGCAGGCCGGCCCGGGTGGCGCCGGTGCTCGCACTCCTCGACGACATCCTCGCCGCGCTGGGCCGGCCGGTGACCTGGCAGGTGTCGCTGTACTGGCTGCGCCTCCAGACCGCGATCGTGACCGAGGACGTGCCGGCCGCCGAGGAGATCGCCCGCGGCATGACGCGGATGGAGCCGGAGGAGGTCCGGCCCGGGGCGCAGTGCCGGGCGGGGTGGGAGTGGGCTGCGGCGCTGGGTGGGCGGGTGGACGCGGACGCCGTGCTCGCGGCCGTCGACGGGCTGCTGGCGGCGGAGCTGCCGTGGGAGGCGGCGCGGCTGGCCGGGCAGGCGGCGATCCGTACCGGGGACCCGGTCGCGGCGCGGCGGCTGCTGGAGCGGGCCCGGGAGCTGTCCGAGCCGAAGCCGGACGCCACCGGGGCGAGTGGGCTGTCCGAGCGGGAGGTGACGGTGGGCCGGCTCGTGCTCGCCGGGAGCACGCACCGGGAGATCGGGGCGCAGCTCTTCATCGCCCCGAAGACGGTGGAACACCATGTGGCGCGGATCCGGGCGAAGCTCGGCGCGAGCACCCGGGCCGAGCTGCTGGCGATGCTCCGGGAGATGCTCGGCGGCTGATTTGCGTTGGATCTCGGACACGAGGCTAGGGATCCCCCTGCCGGGCCCCTATACCACGGGGAACACCCCGATGCCCCCACCGGGTTGCGGGCCGCACGCTGGTGCCGTGCCCGGATGAAGGAACGGGACACCTGTCGAGCGAGGAGAGCCCCATGACCACCGACGCCACCGACCTGCTCAAGGACTTCATTCTCAACCTGCTGACCGACCGCGAGTTCGCGGCCCGGTACGCGGACGACCCGAACGGCACCCTGACCGCCGAGGGGGTCACCGACGTGGACCTGTCGTCCGTGGACGTTCCCGCGGTCGTCGGCGACGCGGCCGGCGAGCCGGCGGTGCCGGCCGAGGCCCGGTCGGCGCTGAGCACCTACACCGGCGGATCGGGCGGCGGAGGCGGCGCCCCGCCCGCGCACACCTCCGGCACCCAGTCGGTCGAGCAGGTGGTGCAGCACCTCAACTACGTCACCTACGCCACCTACGAGGGCGACGAGACGATCACCCAGAGCCTGGACCTGAGCGTCACGTCGGTCACCGACAACAGCTTCGACCTGGACGTGGACGGCAACGTCTTCGGCGACATCGACGCGAGCAACGTCAGCGCCTCCGGCGACGGCGCGGTGGCCGGCGGGGACGACGTCAACGCCGCGACCGGGGCCGGCGCGGTGGCCGGCGGCGACGACGTCACGGCCGCGACCGGGGACGGCGCGGTCGCGAACACCGGCGACGGCGACGTGAACGCGGCCACCGGGGACTTCTCCACCCTGATCGACGGCGACGTCAACTCGGTCAGCGGCGACGGCGGCCTGCTCGTCGACGGCGACAACTTCGGCCAGGCGAACACCGGCGACGGCGCGGTGCAGGCCGGCGACGACATCTCCGGCGCGGTCAACACCGGCGTCAACACCGGCGTCGTCGGCGAGGCGGACGACGCGGTGATCGGCGACGGCAACCAGACCGCGCAGGTCGACGGCGGCGCCGACGAGTCGGTCTTCAACTTCGGCGACGGCGACGTGGCGAACCTGCCGGACGCCGAGATCGAGGACAGCGCGGTGTCGTTCGGTGGCGGCGACGCCTCCAACGCCTCCGGCATCACGGCCGACGACGGGTCGGCGGTCGCGGTCGGCGGCAACGCGAGCGGCAACAACGAGGACAACGACACGACCGTCACGTCCATCTCCGACGACGACGTCACGACGGTGTCCGACGACGACACGACCATCAGCGACGACGACACCACCGTCTCCGACGACGACACCAGCATCACCGACATCGACACCACGTCGACGACGGTGAGCTCGGACGACGACACGATCGAGAGCGGCGACGACACCACCGTGGTCGGCGCCTGAATCCGGAGCGCCCGGGGCCACGGCCCCGGCCGCGGGACCGGCGAGGACGGGAGGAGCCGTGGCAGAGGCCGCGAAGGCGATCGCCGTGGTCGACCTGGGACTGCGCGCCTGCGAGGCGTACGACCGCCCCGACACGGCGGCCCGGCTGACCGCGCTGAGGACCGCGCTGGCCGACCCGGTGTCGCACGTGGTCGTGGCCGGCGAGTTCAAGCAGGGCAAGAGCTCGCTGGTCAACGCGCTGGTCGGGGCGGCCGTGTGCACCGTCGACGACGACCTGGCCACCGCCGTGCCGACCTATGTGCGGCACGGCGGCAAGCCCGAGGCGGCGCTGCTGTTCGGGCCGGACCGCCGCGAGCCGATCCCGGTCGCCGACGTCCGCGAGCACGTCCTGGAGAACAGCGGCGCCGCCGAACGGCCGACCGGCGTGGAGATCCGGATTCCCCGGAAACTCCTGGCCGGCGGCCTGGTCCTGGTGGACACGCCCGGAGTCGGCGGGCTGAACTCGCCGCACGCCGCCGCGAGCCTGTCCGCCGTGGCGATGGCCGACGCGGTCGTCTTCGTGACCGGCGCCGCACAGGAGCTGACCCGCAGCGAGGCCGACTTCCTGCAGCGGGCCCGCGCGCTCTGCCCGGTGATCGTCTGCGTGCTCACCAAGACCGACTTCTACCCGGCCTGGCGCCGGATCCGGGAACTCGACGAGCAGCACCTGGACCGGCACTGCCCGATGCCGCTGCTGCCCGTGTCGTCGACGCTGCGGTCCCGGGCCGTCAGGACCAACGACACCGCTCTGAACGCCGAGTCCGGGTTCACCGACCTGGTCGGGTTCCTCACCGGCCGGATCGGCGGCTCCGCCGTGGACCGGCTCGCCGGCGAGGCCGCCGCCGAGGTGGCCGCACTCTGCGACCAGCTCGACGCGCACTTCCAGGCCGAACGTGAGGTCCTCGCCGACCCGGAGGCGGCCGCCCGGATCGTCCGCGAGCTCACCGCCGTGAAGGAGCGGGTCGAGGCCCTGAAGAGCGCCGCCGCCCGGTGGAACCAGACGCTCGGCGACGGGGTCGCCGACCTGACCTCGGACGTCGACCACGACCTGCGGTCCCGGGTCCGGGTGGTGATCGCCGAGGCGGATCTGGCGATCGACGCCGCCGACCCGGCCGACACCTGGCCGGAGATGGAGGCGTGGTTGCAGTCCCGGATGGCCTCCGAGCTGCTGGGCAACTACGAGCTGCTGCGCCGCCGGGCCGGGGAGCTCGGCATGCGGGTCGGCGACCACTTCCACGAGGCGTCGACCATGCTGTGGCGCCGGCCCGCGGTGACCGATCCGACGCCGCTCGCCAGCGTCGCCGACTTCCAGCACAAGATCGACCTGCAGCGGATGCGGCTCACGAAACAGGCGATGGTGGCGCTCAAGAGCGCGTACGGCGGCGCGCTGATGTTCATCATCCTGGGCAGCCTGGTCGGCGTCTCGCTCGGCCCGATCGGCATCGGCATCGGCCTGGTGATGGGTCACCGCGGCCTGCGCGACGAGAAGAAACGGCAGCTCCAGCGCCGCCGCGGGGAGGCCCGCAACGCGATCCGCCGCTACTGCGACGAGGTCAGCTTCGTGGCCGGCAAGGACTCCCGGGACACCCTGCGCCGGGTGCAGCGGCAGCTCCGCGACCACTACAGCGGCCTCGCCGAGGAGCTCAACCGGGCCAACGCCCTGGCCCTGGCCGGCGCCTCGGACGCGGCGAAGCGCACCCAGCAGGACCGCGACCGGCGGCTCAAGGACGTCGACGCCGAGCTGGCCCGGGTGAACCGGCTCCGGCAGCAGGCAGCGTCGGTGAACCCATGACCCTCGTCGAGAGCACCCGCGCCGTCCTCGGGCAGGCGATCGCCGTCTACCGGGGCACCGCCGACGCCGCCGTGCTGGCCGGCGTCCGCGACCGGCTGGACGCGCCGCTGCGGGTCGCCGTGGCCGGCCGGGTCAAGGCCGGCAAGTCGACGCTGCTCAACGCCCTGGTGGGGGAGCGGCTGGCGCCGACCGACGCGGGCGAGTGCACCCGGATCGTCACCTGGTACCGGGACGGTCCCGGCTACGAGGTGCGGGCCACCCCGAAGGACGGGCCGGACCGGGTGCTGCGGTTCACCCGGGACGACGGCGCCATCGAGGTCGACCTGGGCGGGCTGGACAGCGCCGCCGTCGAGCGGCTCACCGTGACCTGGCCGTCGCGGGCGCTGAGCACCCTGACCCTGATCGACACGCCGGGCATCGGCTCGCTGTCCGACCAGACCGCCCGGCGCACCTGGGACCTGCTCGTCCCGGACGACGAGGAGACCCCCGCCGACGCGGTCGTCTACCTGCTGCGGCACCTGCATCCGGGCGACGCCGAGTTCCTGCGGGCCTTCCACGACACCGAGGTGTCCCGGCCCAGCCCGGTGAACGCGATCGGCGTGCTGTCCCGGGCCGACGAGATCGGCGCCGGGCGGCTCGACTCGATGGCGTCGGCGCGCCGGATCGCCGGCCGGCTGGGCGGGGACACCACCGTGCGGCGGCTGGTGCAGTCCGTCGTACCCGTGGCGGGTCTTCTCGCCGAGACCGCGGTGACCCTGACCGAGACCGAGGTGGCCTGGCTGCGCCGGGTCGCCGGGCTGCCGGTCAAACCGGCCGAGGAGCTGCTGCTCTCCGCCGACCGCTTCGTGAACACCATGCCGGAGCTGGGACTGACGTCGATCGAGCGGGAGGCGCTGCTGGCCCGGTTCGGCCTCTTCGGGGTACGTCTGACCAGCACGCTGCTGCGCCGGGAGGTGGCCACCACGGCGACCGGGCTGGCGAGGGAGCTCGCCGAGCGCAGCGGCCTGACCCGGCTCCGGGAGATCGTCGGATCGCTGTTCCTGGAACGCCGGGACGTGCTCAAGAGCCGGTCGGCGCTGCTCGCGGTGGCCGAGCTGACCCGGTCCCGCCCGCGGCCGGGCGGCGAGGCGGTGTCCGCCGCGGTCGAGGAGATCATGGCGTCCGCGCACCCGTTCAACGAGCTGCGGGTGCTGTCCAGCCTGCGGGCCGGCTGGATCACCGGGAAGCCGGAGGCGATCGCCGACCTGGAACGCCTGATCGGCGGCTCGGGCAACGCCGTCAGCGACCGGCTGCGCCTGCCACCGGACGCGCCGGCCGCCGAGCAGTCCGCCACCGCCCTGGAGGCGCTGGCGCGCTGGCAGCGGCGGGCCGAGAACCCGCTGACCTCGTACGAGATGACGGTGGCCGCCCGGGTGGCGGTGCGGTCCTGCGAGGGGATGCTGGCCGGACTGGAGCGGCGGCGATGAGCGCCCTAGGCGAGCGGATCGGGATCGCCGGGCCAATCCTCGAGCGGGCCGTCGTCGGTCGTGTCAGCGGGGATCTCGTCGAGGGCCAGCGGGTCGGCCGGCAGGTCGAAGCCGAACACGTCGTCGTCCGCGGTGACGCCGGCCTCCTCCGGTTCCTCCTCGCCCGCCCCGTCGTCGTGTTCCGCCGCGGGCCACGGCTCGGCCCCCGTACCGAAGCTCAGATCTTGCATCTCGGCCTCGTCCGGGATCCCGGCGGGAACCGTCGCCAGGAGATCCTGCCAGTCCGGCGGATCGGCGGCGGTGTCGTGCGCGCCGACCACCGAGTGCGCGCCCACGAACGGCGCCAGATGCTCGGCCACCTCGGCCGGCGCGGTGTCCGCGTAACTGACCACCGCCTCGGCGATCAGATCGTCCGGCAGATCCCGCAGCAGACCGCCCGGCTCACCGGAGGGGTCGGCGAACTCGTCGCGGAGGGGGCGGGCGGCATCCATGCATCCACCTTATGAGCGGCGGGGGCCCGCACGTCCCGGGGAAAACCCCCGCCCCGCCCCCCAACACACGATTCGGAGCGACCGGCGATGTACGCACTAGGCCTCGACCTCGGCACCACCTACACCGCAGCCGCGACCTGGCGCGACGGGCACGCCGAGATCGTCCCGCTGGGCAGCCG
This sequence comes from Actinoplanes sp. NPDC023714, assembly GCF_040639855.1. Taxonomy (NCBI): domain Bacteria; kingdom Bacillati; phylum Actinomycetota; class Actinomycetes; order Micromonosporales; family Micromonosporaceae; genus Actinoplanes; species Actinoplanes sp. NPDC023714. The sequence continues at coordinate 178,669 of NZ_JBFAAR010000013.1, read as the reverse complement.
GAGCGCCGTCGTCCCGTCGGTGGTGCTGCTCCGCGCCGACGAGACGTTCCTGACCGGGGAGGCGGCGAGCCGGCGCGGGCTGACCGAGCCGCACCGGGTGGCCCGCGAGTTCAAGCGCCGGATGGGCGACACCACGCCGATCCTGCTCGGCGGCGTGCCGCAGTCGGCCGAGGCGCTCGCCGCCCGGATGCTGCACGCCGCGGCCGGCCAGGTCTACGACCGGGAGGGCGGTGTCCCGGCGGCGACGTGCGTGTCGTACCCGGCGAACTGGGGTCCCTACAAGATCGACCTGATGCGCCAGGCGGTGCGGATGGCCGGCCTCGGCGGACCGGTCGCCTACACCACCGAGCCGGAGGCCGTCGCCGCCGGATACGCCCGGCAGCAGCGCCTCGAGACCGGCGCCGTCGTCGCCGTCTACGACCTGGGCGGCGGCACCTTCGACGCGGCGGTGCTGCGCAAGACCGCCGCCGGGTTCGACATCCTCGGCCGTCCGGAGGGCATCGAGCGGCTCGGCGGCATCGACTTCGACGCCGCGGTCTTCCACCACGTGCAGCAGGCGCTCGGCGGCCGGCTCGCCGACCTCGACGAGGACGACTCCTCGGTGATCGCCGCGGTGGGCCGGCTGCGCGAGGAGTGCGTGACGGCGAAGGAGGCGCTCTCCTCGGACACCGACACGACCATCCCGGTGCTGCTGCCCGGCTTCGCCACCGAGGTACGCCTGACGCGCTCGGAGTTCGAGGCGATGGTGCGACCGGCCCTGTACGGCTCGGTCGAGGCCCTCAAACGTGCCGTCGCCTCGGCCGGCTGCGGCGTCGACGACCTGCACGCGATCCTGCTGGCCGGCGGCTCCTCCCGGATGCCGATCGTGGCGCAGATGGTGGCCGCGGAGTTCGGCCGGCCGGTCGCCGTGGACGCGCATCCCAAGCACGCGGTGGCGCTCGGGGCGGCGTGGCTCGCGAGCGGGGCGCAGCCGGCGCCCGTGGGTCCGGTGTCGGGCCGTGCCACGCCGGCGCAGCGCCGCCCGGCGCCCGGTCCGCGCCGTCCGGGGTCGTCGCCGCCTTCCTCGCCGCCTTCCTCGTCGCCGCCGCTGTCGCCTTCCTCGACGCCGTCGCCGTCGCCGTCGCCGTCGTCTGCGTCTGCGTCTGTGTCTCCGTCTTCGGCCTCGGCCAGGGCGGCGGTGGCCGGGTCGGCGCCGGTCGGTGATCGGCGCACCACGGTCTTCCCTGCGTCGGCGACGCCTCCCGAACCGGTCACGTCCAAGGTGGGGCAAATGCCCGCCGCCCGGCCGCCTGAGCGGCCATCGCAGTCCCCGCCGGCCGAGCGGGCAGCGCGCTCCTCGCAGGCCGAGCCGACCGAGAGGCTGCCCTCCGATGCCCGCCGAGCAAGCGCCGGGGCCCGCCAAGGAAGCGCCGACTCCCGCCGAGCGAGCGCCGGGGCCGGCCGGGCGAGCGCCAAGGTCCGCCGGGCGAGTGGCGGACGTGCGCCGTCGCGGCGGCGGTGGGTGCCGGCCGGCGCGGCGATCGCGCTGGTGGTGGGGCTGGTGGCGGCCGGGCTGGCCTATGCCGGCTCCCGCCGCGACGATCCGGCCGGCCAGCTGACCGGCGCGGGGGCGGGCGCCTCCGCGGCGCCGGGCACGAACGCCGCCGCGCCCGCCGACGAGGTCTGCACCGACCGGATCAGGAGCAATCCGCGCTGGGTCTGCCTCACCTCCGCGGTGATCGCGGACGGCACGCTCACGATCGACTACGACGTCGACTTCGGGGGGTCGGATCCGGACGTCAGCGGCGGCTATCACCTGCACATCTACGGCGGTGACGGCACCTATCCGGCCGACCACGACATGGGTTCGCACGCGCCGAAAAGCGAGAGAGGAGATTGGTACGTCGAGGACGCCCGCCCCTCGGTCCTGGACACCGGGAGCGACCGTTTCCGGACGGCGATCGGCGACGCGCCGAAGGTCTGCGCCCGGATCGCGCTGGCCGGGCACGGCCTGGTCCAGGACACCGGGGGCACCTACCGGACCGGCAACTGCGTGCCGATCGTCAGGGAGTGACGGCGCAGGACTCCGGGACGGTCAGCGACTCGACGAGCCGGGTCGCCGCGGAGGTGTGCTTCGCGTACGCCTTCGGGTAGGCCGACACCTGCACGGCCTGGGCGGCCTCGGTGAGCTTCATGGCCTGCCAGCCGTCGACCGTCAGCAGCTTGTCGTAGAACTTGCCGGTCTGGTACGCCGGGTCGCGCAGCTGCGCGGGCGTGCCCCACCCCTGGCTCGGCCGCTGCTGGAACAGCCCGATCGAGTCCCGGTCGCCGCCGCGCAGGTTGCGCAGGCCGGACTCCTGCATCGCGGTGGCGACCGCGATGACCAGCGCCTGCTCCGGCACTCCCCGCTCGGCGCCGACGGCCACGATGATCCGCGCGTTCTCGATCTGCGCCCCGGTCCAGCGGCCCGATGCCGCCGGCGCCGAGGCGGCCGGGGCGGGGACGCAGCCGGCGTCGGCACGCACCAGCGGGCTGATGAGGAAGCCGGCGAGGATCGCCACGGCCAGAACGAAGATCGCACGCACGACGGCGAAGGGTACAGGCCCGTCGATGTCCGGGGCGGGCAGGGCCGTTCTTCACGTACCTCGCGGTCCTGGATCGATCCTGGACCGCGAGGACCCGGGTCGATGCAGGTGTCAGCGGGCGACGACGACCCTCGCGGCCGGCCGGGTGGCCTGGACGCGGCTGCGGCGGGTGAATCCGGGTGAGCCGGGCGGGGCCGGCCGGGTGCGGGCGACGATGACGTCGTCGTCGGCCCGATTGCCGGGTTTCGTCCGGTTCACCACGCGGCGCAGGCCCGGGTGCCGGGTCTCCCAGGCCTCCCGCACCCGCGACGGGAGGTGCAGATCCCGCCAGACCCGCCGCAGCGTCACCGGGTTGATCAGGTCTTCGACCTCGCCGCAGTCCGCCGCCTCGCAGAGCACCTGCTCGTAGGCGTGACGCAACTGGGCGGGGTCGTCGAGCTCGTAGCGCCTGCGGCTGGGATGCCCGGCCGCCATGTGATGCGGCACCTCGAGCACGCCGAGGCTGTTCCCGTGCAGGTTCTCGATCCGATCGGGTACGGCGGGGGCCCGGCTCGCGGCGCTGCGGTTCTTGCGGCCGTCACGGGCGGCGACGTAAGGCATGCCCACCAGGCTAGGACTCCGGCGGCCCTCGTTCACCGAAAATCGGTGGCGGTGAGGTCGTGACCGGCGCAACCTGGAATGCGACAGATCCCCAGCGCCGAGGAGAACGACGATGCGAGCAGCTTCCACGCTCCGGACCCTTTTCCGTCCCACCGTGGAGACCTGCTTTGGCATTGTTGAACCTCGGGATCGTCGCCCATGTTGACGCCGGCAAGACCAGCCTGACCGAGCGCCTGCTCTTCGAGGCGGGCGCGGTCGCCGCGCCGGGAAGCGTCGACGACGGCACGACCCGTACCGATTCGATGGATCTCGAACGCCGGCGCGGCATCACCATCCGCGCGGCCGTCACCTCGATCGGCCTCGGCGACCTGACCGTCAACCTGCTGGACACGCCCGGCCACCCCGACTTCATCGCGGAGGTGGAGCGTTCCCTCGCGGTGCTCGACGCCGCGGTGCTCGTGGTGTCCGGTGTGGAGGGCGTGCAGCCGCAGACCGTCGCGATCTGGCGTGCCCTGCGCCGGATCGGCGTGCCGACCGTGCTGTTCGTCAACAAGGTCGACCGCGGCGGCGCCGACGTCGGCCGCGTGGTCGCCCAGATCAGCCGCCGCCTCACCGCCCGCCCGGTGGTGCTGAGCACGGTGACCGGCCAGGGCCGCGCCGACGCCCGGGTCCGCGCCGTCTCCCTCGACGCCGAACCGGTGGTCGAGGCGGTCGCCGAGGCCGACGACGCGCTGGCCGCCCGGTGGCTCGCCGACGAGCCGATCCGGGCCCGGGACGTCCGCCGCGCCATCCGCCGTGCCGTGCGCGGCAACGTGCTGACCCCGGTCGCCTTCGGCTCGGCCATCACCGGCGCGGGTGTCCCGCAGCTGCGCCACCTCCTGGCCGACCTGCTGCCCCGGGCCGGAACGCCGCCGCAAGAACCGGCCGTGGCGCGGCAGGGGAAACCGGCCGTGGCGCGGCCGGGGGAGCCGGCCGTGGCGCCGCCGCGCGAACCGGTCGTGGGCACGGTCTTCGCCGTCGACCGGGACGGGCACGGGCGCCGCGCCTGGCTGCGGCTGTGGTCCGGCCGGCTCCGCGTGCGCGACCGCGTCCGGCTGGGCGGCGGGCGGCCGCAGACGGTCACCGAGATCGCGGTGAGCGAGCCCGGCGGCGTCCTGGTGCGGCCGTTCGCGTCGGCCGGGCAGATCGTCGCGGTGCGCGGGCTGCCGGCCCGGATCGGGCAGCACGTCGGCGACCCGCCGCGGCGGCACCTCTACCGCTTCCCGCCGCCGACCCGGCAGGCCCTCGTCGAGCCGGTCGACCCGGCCCAGCGGCTGGCGCTGTTCGCCGGGCTGACCGAGCTCGCCGACGAGGACCCCCTGGTGGACCTGCGGCTCGACGAGCACCAGGGGCAGGCCGTCATCCGGCTGCACGGCGAGGTGCAGAAGGAGGTGATCGCCGCGCTGCTGGAGGAGCGCTACGGGGTCCGGGTCCGCTTCTCCGGGACGCTGACCGCGTGCATCGAGCGGGTCGCCGGTACGGGCGCGGTCGAGGACCGGATCCGGGAGCGGGGCAATCCCTACCTCGCCGGCATCGGCCTGCGCGTCGAGGCCGCACCGGCCGGCCACGGCGTCACGTTCCATCCCGGCATCGAGCCGGGCCGGCTGATCCCGGCGTTCATCGCGGCCACCGAGGAGGGGGTGCGGGCGGCGCTGCGGCAGGGCCGGCACGGCTGGCCGGTCACCGACGGGGTGGTCACCATGACGTCCTCGCAGTACCAGCCGCGGCAGAGCAGACCGCACCAGAAGTTCGACAAGTCGATCTCCAGTGTGGCCGCCGACTTCCGGAACCTCGCCCAGGTCGTGGTGACCGCGGCGCTGCGCGAGGCCGGCACCCGGGTGTGCCAGCCGTTCGAGCGGTTCGACGTGAACGTGCCGCAGCACCTGGCCGACGCCGTGACGGCGCTGCTCGGCCGGACCGGCGCGGTCATCCACGAGGCCGACACGGCGGGCGGGTACCTCGAGGTGGCGGGCACGCTGCCGTCGTCCCGGGTGCCCGAGGTCGTCGCCGCCCTGCCGGACCTCACCGGCGGCGAGGCCGTCCTCACGGCGCGGTTCGACCACTACGCGCCGATCACCGGCGAGGACCCGCCCGTCCTGCGCCGGCGCGGCCCCGACCCGGCCGACCGCGAGCAGTGGTTCCGGGAAGTCCCGCGGTGAGGCTCAGGAGGCGTAGCGCTTCTCGGCGCGCGCCCGCGCCTTCGCCGCCTCGACCTCCCGGTCCTTCGGCGGCGCGCTGGTGACCAGCCCGGCCAGCAGCTCGGCGGTGGCGGCCCGGACGGCCGCCACCGCCCGGTCGAACACCTCCTGGTTCGCCTGCGACGGCCGGGTCGAACCGGCGATCTTCCGGACATACTGCAGCGCTGCGGCGTGGATCTCGTCCTCGGTCGCGGGCGGCTCGAAGTTGTGAAGCTGGTGAATGCTCCGGCACATGTCGTCTCCCCCTGAAGATCGGGATGATCACAGATAGGTTTCCATGTAATACTCAGCGTTCTGGCGGATCTTCACCATCACGGGGTCAGCATGCCACTGCGTATCGCATTGCTGGCGGGTCTCGCGCTCGCGACCGTCGTGCAGGCTCTGCACCTCATCCTGCCGGAGACCGCCGGATACGCGCTCTCCGATGTGATCATCACGGTCCTCAGTGGCTATGCGGCGGTCAACTACCGGGCCCGGGCCCGGGACACCGTCAACCCGCCGCGGATCCAGCTGGCCTTCGGGTTCGGGGCGGCGGCCTGCGCGTCGTGGTCGGCGTCGAACTTCCTGTTCCTGGTGGATGTGCTCGGCGTCGAATGGGCCGCTGCTCCGGCCGTCGTGCTGTCGACGCTCGCGGCGGTCCTCGTACCCATCGCCATGGTTCTCGCAGGCCCGCGCCTGCGCGGCATCGCCGCGGCCCGGCAGATCATCGACGTGGCCGCGGTGTCCGGAGCGTTCCTCGCGCTGGTCCGCGAATTCCTGCCGCCGATGGAGGAGCAGCAGGTCGCGGGCGCCGAGACCGCCTTCTCCGGGTACGCCATGACGATCGTGGTGGTGCTCGGTTTCGGGGCGGCGGTCGCGCTGGTGACCCTGGCGGCCTCGGAGCGCGGCCGGCAGGCGAGCGCGCAGCAGCTCCTCGCGTTCGCGGCCCTGGTGCAGGCGATCACCCTGCTCGTCTCGATCCGCAACGGGGTGGCCGGCGAGCCGTGGTGGGCCAACGGGGTCGGCGCCGGGTACGTCCTCGGCGCGTGGGTGATGGCCGTGTCCAGCAGGCTCGCCGTCTCCCGGCCCGGCACCGACGGCGTGGAGCAGCTGGTGTTCAGCCCGTGGGCGCTGCTCCCGTACATCCCGGTCGCCACCGCGGTCGGGGTCGCGGCGGGCCGGCAGCTCACCGACGGCGAGCTCGGCGAGGTGCTGATCTGGCTGCTGCTCAGCAGCTTCTCCCTGGTGCTGCTGCGGCAGTTCCTCACCCTCGTCACGGTCGGCCGGCTCACCGTCACCCTGGAGCAGCAGCGGCAGGCCCTCGCCTATCAGGCCCACCACGATCCGCTGACCGGCCTGCTGAACCGGTCCGCGTTCGACAGCCGGGCGGCCGCGCGGCTCACCGCCGGATACCTCGAGGCCTGCGCCATCGTCATCGACCTGGACGGCTTCAAACCGGTGAACGACACGCTCGGGCACGCGGCCGGCGACGACGTGCTGGTCACCATCGCCCACCGGCTCCGGGGCGAGCTGCGCGGCACCGACCTGATCTGCCGGTGCGGCGGCGACGAGTTCGCGATCCTGCTGATCGACGCCGGTCCGCGGGCCGCCGTGCTCGCCGACCGGCTGCTGCGCCGGCTCGCCCAGCCGATGATCGTCCAGGGCCACCAGGTGAAGGTGGGCGGCAGCATCGGGGTGGCCACCACCCGGCGCGGCGAGCGGGTCGGGATCAGCGCGCTGCTGCGGCAGGCGGACACCGCCATGTACGCCGCGAAGGCCGCCGGCAAGGGCACGATCCACCGGCATTCGGCGACCCCGGCCTAACATCGAACCCATGGTGCACTGGTACGAGTCGTCGATCGACCGGCAGCTGCGCGAGGCCACCGAGCGGGGCGAGTTCGACAACCTGGCCGGGACCGGCAAGCCGCTCGCGGGTCACGGCGAGGACTACGACGAGGACTGGTGGGTGAAGGACTGGGTGCGCCGCGAGGGCGGTACCGCCGGGGTGATCCCGCCGAGCCTGGCCGTGCGGCGGGCCGCCGAGGATCTTCCGGAGACGGTCGCCAGGCTGGGCGCGGAGGCTTTCGTGCGGCAGCACGTGGCCGAGCTGAACGAGCGGATCGACAAGTGCCGCCGCGGGCTGATCGACGGGCCGCCCGTGGTGCTGCCGCTCTTCGACGCCGACGAGGTGGTCGCCGCGTGGAAGGCCGCTAGACCTCGTTGATGCTGATCGGCTTCGCGGTGAGCACGTCGCACTGGACGTAGGCGAGGTCGATCGTCACGTCGGTGAACCAGAGGACCGGCAGGGTCAGCGGCGGCGGCTGCTCCGGGGTGAAGGTCACCGGGATCAGCCCGAAGAGCTTGCCCTGGAACCGGGGGGAGTAGAACTCGACGTTCCCGTCGGTGGTCAGCTCGCCGCTCTCGATCAGCGTGGTCCTGCCGTTCGGCTCGGCGATCGCGAGGCTGAACGGCTTGTTCACGGCCTTGTCCATGCTGAAGAAAAGGCTCTTGACCGGCCCGTTCGCGGTCGGGACGTCGACCACGCCCTCGTACGTCGAGTCGTACATGGTTAGCGACTTCGTCTTCAGGACGCCGGGCTTCACGCCGGCGCGCGGGATGTCGCCGGGGTCGGCGACCAGGCCCTCCTGGCGGGCGCCGAGGCAGGGGATCTCCTCCGGCTTCGCCGACGGCGCTGGTTCCTTCGATGGCGCCGGTTTCTCCGATGGCGCCGGTTTCTCCGACGGCGCCGGTTTCTCCGACGGCGCTGGTTTCGCCGACGGCGCCACCGAGGAGGACGGTGACGGTGACGGCGGATCGTCCGGATCGAAGAGGTCGTTCAGGCCGTCGTTGATGCCCTCGATGACGTCGTTGATGCCGTCGAGGATCGGAGTGTCGCTCTTCTCCTCGGTCTCGGCGCTGGGGCTCGCTGCCGGCGACGACGAAGCGGACGGCGACGATGAAGCGGACGGCGGCGACGAAGCGGACGGGGAGGCGGACGCCTTCTTCTTCGCAGGAGCGGCGGTGGCGGCCTTCTTCTTGGAGGCGGCTGTCGACGGCGAGGGTGTGGCGGTCCGCGAGGGCAGGCCCTCCGGGCAGTCCGGCGCCGCGTCGGCGGGCATGTCCCCGCCGCCCACCACGGCCGCGGCGAGCAGCAGAGGCGCGATCAGGATCAGCGCCCTGCGCCGCATCGACCGATGCCGCGGCCCGTGATCCCCGCCCGCGGGCCCGGGGACGTCGTCGAGGCCGGGGACGATCGCCGGGTCGCTGACGACCGGCGGGAACTCGGTGGTCGGCTCGCCGCTGTCGTGCACCGGCGCCCCGGGATCGCCCTCCGGGGAGCCCGGCGTGACCGGCGGTGGCGTCCAGGCGATCACCAGCGCGCCGCCGACGATCCCGAGGATCATCCCGGCGATCCAGCCGCCGAGGTTGAGCCCGATGAACGAGTAGAGCGCCGTCAGCGTCCCGATCACCCCGTAGAACAGCCGCTGCGCCGGGCTGAACCAGGCCAGCGCCCCGCTGATCAGCAGCAGCGTCGGGATCAGATACGACAGGAAGCCCTGCGGCCCGATGTGGATCTCGATGTTGTCCAGGGCCATGTTGGCGCTGAGGAACATCTCCAGGCCGGACAGGATCAGGAACAACCCGCCCCAGAAGGGCCGTTCACGCCGCCACTTCCGGAAACTCGCCGCCGACACGCATCCTCCACTGATGGCAGGGGGAAGCCCGCGGGGCAGTGCCCCGCAGGCCCGGAGAACTCACTCGTAGTAGCACTCGTGCTTGCCGCCGACGTGGAGCTTGAGGCTCATGCCGTTCAACGTGAAGGTCGAGGCCGAGGTGTAGTACGCCTGCTGGCGCAGGTTGTTGATGGTGACCGTCTTCGCCTGCTGGCCGAACGCGCCGGACTCACCCTTGGCCTCGTCCTGCGCCCGGTCGAGGGTGCCGGCGTCCAGCCCGATCTGGATCTCCTCGAACGTGGCGTCGCCACCGAGCGAGGACATGCCGATCAGCAGGTTCTCGGCCTTGACCGGGTGCGCGGGGTCGTCGCCCGCCTCGATCCGCAGGGTGACCGGGCCGACCGCCACCGACTGGCAGAGGTCGTTCAGCGTGGCCCTCTCGATGCCGGACATCGCGGCCTGTACCGTGCCGTCCTTGGTCTCGAGCTCGCCGCTGTACTGGGTGAAGCCGTTGCCCACCAGCTTGCTGGCGGACAGCTTGAACTGCTCGCCGGCGATGGTGAAGTTCGCGGCGAGCGCGCCGTTGGCCAGCGCGAGGACCAGGCCACCGGCGACGACCGCCGGCACGCCCACCGCCACGGCGAACCGGCGCCAGTTGGTACGCCCGTACGCCGGAGCGCTTTGCGCATCCTTCACGGAACCTCCTCGAAAGGCTTCCGGCCAGTCAGCGACGTCGATGCTGCGGCCGTAATGTGCCGGAAATGTTGCCGCTGACGACCGGCCACGACAAGAGGTCCGGCTACCAGTCAGTAACCCAGATCACTTTGATCAACATGACGGAGGGTGATCTGCGCCACCCATCTGTCCGATATTTCCGACAAAACCTTTCGGGCGGCCGAGTTACCCGTTACCCCGGGTACGCAAGAGGTCGATTGTCACGACTTGATAACGAAGCTGAATACTTGCTGAGTGGCATTTGATCTGCCGCACCTACTTAGGAGACGGCACCTTCCTGCCGATCGGGGTTACATGAACGCTCGCGAGGAGCGCCGGCCATGAGCGTGCAGCGACGTCTCAATCTGGGCTTCGCTGCCCTGGTACTGCTCTTCGTGGCGTTCCTCGTGGTGCAGTTCGCGGTCGGCGGCCGGATCCACACCGACAACGAGCACCGGGTCGCCCGGATCACCGGCGCCTGGTTCGCGAACGAGCGCGTCCTGCAGCAGATGACCGACGCCGAGACCGGTATCCGGGGCTTCCAGCTCACCGGCGACCGGTCGTTCCTCGAGCCCTACGTGACCGGCCGCAACGCCGCGCTCGCCGCCCTCGACGAGGTGGCGGCCGGCACCCGCGACGACGCGGTGCGCACGATGCTGGAGCGGGAGCGCACCGTCGTCTACGGCTGGCTCAACGACTACGCCACGCCGATAGCGACGGCCGGCGACACCGGGGTCACCGACGAGACCGCGGCCCGCGGCAAGCAGATGTTCGACGAGCTCCGCCTGGTCAACGAGGCGGTCGGCGAGACGATCAACGCGGAGTTGCGGGCCGACAAGAAGGCCGGCGCCGGCGCCACCCGTACCGTGACCACCGTCTCGGTCCTGCTCCTTCTCGCCATCGTGGCCGTCGCCTACGCCGTGGTCCGGACCGCCCGCCGCCACGTGCTCGTCCCGCTCGCCCGGCTCGGCCGCACGATCCGGCATCTGGCCGAGGGCGACCGCTCGGCGCGCGCCGAGCCGGCCGGCGCCGAGGAGCTGCGGACCGTCGCCGAGGCCCTCAACGACCTGGCCGCCCAGACCGAGGAGCTGCTCGCCGCCGAGCAGGCCCGGTCGGCGCGGGCCGGCCTGCGCCAGGCGGTCGCGGCGGAGCTGCAGGATCTGCGCGAGCCGACCGTCTCGGTCCAGCGCATCGCCGAGCTGATCGGCGTGGCCGTCGGCTCCGGCACGGTGCACTGCGTGCTCGCCATCCCGGGGACCGGCCCGGTCCAGGTGCACTGGCCGGCCGGCGTGCCCGAGCTCCCCGAGGCGATGGTGTCCGACCTGCTCACCGGCGGCCCGGGACGGGTGAAGGACTTCGGCGACGGCGCGCTCGGCGTCACCATCGGCGGTGACGCCGACTGCGAGGCCGGATATCTGCGGGTCAGCCGGCCCGGCACGACCGAGTGGTCGGACGGCGAGCGCCGCCTGCTCACCGGCGTGGGCGGTGCGATCGAGCGGGTGCTGCGCCAGCTCACCCTGCAGTACCGCCAGGCCCGCCTGATCACCGAGCTGCGGATGCTCGACCACCGCAAGGACGTCTTCATCCAGACCGTCACGCACGAGCTGCGCACCCCGCTCACCAGCATCCTCGGCTACACCGAGATGCTCACCGAGGACGCCGACGACCTGAGCCCGATGCGGAAGCGCTCGCTCAGCGCGATCATGCGCAACGCCCACCGCCTGCACGACACGATCGCCGACCTGGTCCTGCTGGACCGGCCGGAGGCGGGCAGCGAGGTCTCCACCGAACCGCTCGACCTGGCCGAGATCGCCGGCACCGTGCACACCGAGCTGGAGAACGCGGCGCGGGCCAAGGAGCTGACGGTCAGCTTCGAGGCGGAGGAGTGCTGGGTCATGGGCGACCGCATCCAGCTCCAGCGGGCGCTGCGCAAGCTCATGGAGAACGCCATCAAGTTCACCCCGTCCGGCGGCAGTGTCCGCTGCTCCCTGAGCGCCGGCGAGCACAGCGTCTCGGTGGCCGTCACCGACACCGGCATCGGCATCCCGGCCGAGGACGTGCCGGGCCTTTTCACCCCGTTCCACCGGGCCGGCAACGCGGTCGACCAGGCGGTCCAGGGGCCGGGGCTGGGCCTCGCCATCGTCCGGGACATCGTGACCGACCACAACGGGACGATCGCCGTCCAGTCCGTGGTGGGCCGGGGCAGCACCTTCACCCTGACCCTGCCGGCCGTGACCGCCCCGGTGCCGGACGCCCTGCCGGACGCCCTGACCGTCGGCTGACCGCGTCCGCTCATCACGCCCTCATCGCGTGTTGAGTTCGGGTGCGGATCGCGCCGGAACTCAACACGCGAGGGCGGGTCGACTGTTGCGTGTTGGGTTGGGGTGCGGATTGTGCCGGAACTCAACACGCGATGGGGGGTCGAGTGTTGCGTGTTGGGTTGGGGTGCGGATTGCGCCGGAAGTCAACACGCTGGGAGGTGGTCAGGGGGCGGTGAGGGTGACCACCGCGTGGCCGGCCAGGTCGCCGGTGCGGTGGGTGATCAGCAGGACGGTACGGTCGCCTGCCGCCGCGAGCAGGTCCCGGGTCAGGGCGCCCGCCGTCTCGTCGTCGAGGTGCTCGGTGGGTTCGTCGAAGACGAGCACCTTCGCGTCGCTGAGCAGCATCCGGGCCAGGGCGAGCCGCCGCCGCTGACCGCCGGAGAGCGCCATCCCGTGCTCCCCGACGAGGGTGCCGAGGCCGTCCGGGAGGGTCTCCACCCAGTCGAGCAGCCGGGCGGCCCGCAGCGCGGCCCGGATCGCGTCGCCGGTGGCGTCCGGGCGGGCCACCCGGAGGTTGCCGCCGATCGTGGTGTCGAAGAGGTGGGCGTCCTCGGGCAGGTACCCGACCACCTCCCGGACCCGGTCGGCGGGGATGTCCCGCAGGTCGACGCCGTCCATCGTGACCCGGCCGGCGCGCGGGTCGAGGAACCGGACGAGCAGGGCCGCCACGGTGCTCTTGCCGGAGCCGCTCGGCCCGGTCAGGGCGACCCGGCCGCCGGCCGGCAGCACGAGGTCGACGTCCCGGACCGCGGTCCGCCCGGCCACCCACCCGGCGGTGACCCCTTCGAGGCGGATCTCGGGAACGGCCCGGAAGAGCGCGCTCCCGGGAACGCATCGGGCCGTGGACGTCAGCGGATCCGGCGCGGCACACACCTCGTTCAGCCGGCGCAGCGAGGCCCGCGCCGCCGCGTACGTCCGGGCCGCCACCGGCAGCGGCGCTGCCACCTCGAACACGGCGAGCGGTGTCAGCACGACGAGCGCCAGCAGTTCCCCGGGCATCGCGCCGGACCGCACCGCCACGGCGCCGGCCACCAGCCCGGCGATCACGCACAGGCCGCTGGTCAGCACCGTGACGGCGGACGACAGCCCGGCCGCGAAGGCGGATCGGCGGCCGGCGGCGGTGAGCCGGGCGTCGACCCCGGCGAGGCCGGCGAGGCGGGCGCGCGTGGCCCCGTACGCGGAAAGGTCCGCAAGCCCGTGCAGCAGATCGACCACCGCGGTGGTGAGCTCGCCGCGCAGCGGCGCGAGCCGCCCGTCGGCACGCCGCGCCGCCGCACGCTGCAGCAGCGGCACCCCGATCGCGACGACGGTCAGCCCGAGGGCGAGCGCCGCCCCTGCGGCCGGCACGAGAGCGCCCACCACCAGCACCGACGCGAGGCCGGTCACCGCCGCGACGGCGTAGGGGAGGACCACCCGGGTGACCAGGTCGAGGACCGCGTCGACGTCGGCGGCGAGCCGCTGTGCCAGGTCGGCGCGGCGGAAGTCGGCGAGTCCGGCCGGGGCGAGCCGTTCGAGCCGGGTGTAGAGCCGCACCCGCACGTCGCCGAGGATCCGGAACGCGGCGTCGTGCCCGATCAGCCGTTCCAGGTAGCGGAAGACGCCCCGGCTCAGCCCGCACGCCCGCACCGCCACGATCGCGACCATGAGGTGCAGCACCGGCGGATGCAGCGCGGCCCGCGAGATCAGCCAGGCCGAGCAGGCGGTCAGGGCGATCGCGGCGCCGGCGGCGCCGACTCCGGCGAGCAGGGCGAGACCCAGGCGGCCCGCCGCGGGCTTCATGATCGTGTACGGGGTGAAAGCACTGCCGCTCATGCCACACCTGCCGGGATCCGCGGGTGGGAGAGGTCGATCGCACGGTCGGCCAGGGCGATCAGTTCCGGACGGTGGGCGGCGATCAGCACGGTGCGGCCGGCGGCCAGGCGGCGGATCGCGTCCATGACGGAGGCGGCCGTGTCGGCGTCGAGGTTCGCGGTCGGCTCGTCGAGCAGCACGATCGGGGCGTCCCGCAGGAAGGCCCGGGCGAGCGCGATCCGCTGGCGCTGACCCGCGGAGAGGCCGGTCCCGGCGTCGCCGAGCACGGTGCCGAACCCGTCCGGCAGTTCCCGGATGAAGGCCGCGGCCCCGGCGCGCTCGGCGGCCGCCTCGACCAGGACGGGGTCCGATCCGGCGGTGAGGTCGATGTTCTCGTACACGGACGCAGCGAAAAGGTGCGGGCGCTGCGGGACCCACGCGATCCCGCGGCGCCAAGCCGCTGGATCGAAATCGGACAGCGGGATGCCATCGACGGTGACGCGACCCGTCGTCGGAGTGACGAAGCCGAGCAGGACGTTCAGCGCCGTCGACTTGCCGCAGCCGGACGTGCCGGTGAGCGCCACCACCTCGCCCGGAGCGATCGTCGCGGTGAGGCGCAGGGCCGGCTCGGCGCGGTCCGGGAAGCGCACCTCGACGTCCTCGAACGCGATCACGCCGGTCGCCGGAGCGCAGGAGCCCGTCGCGGGCAGGGGCGTCTCCAGGACCGCGAAGACCTCCTCGGCGGCGGCCAGGCCCTCGGCGCTCGCGTGGTAGTGCGCGCCGACCTCGCGCAGCGGGCGGTACGCCTCGGGGGCGAGGATCAGCACGAGCAGCGCGGTCGCGAGATCGAGGTCGCCGGTGACCAGGCGGAGGCCGATGCCGACCGCGACGAGCGCCACCGAGAGGGTGGCGAGCAGCTCCAGGACCAGCGAGGACAGGAAGGCCGTCCGGAGCGTGCGCATGGTCTGCCGGCGCTGGTCCTCGCTGATCCGCGCGATGATCGCGGCCTGCGCGCGGGCCCGGCCGAAGAGCTTGAGCGTGGGCAGGCCGGCCACCACGTCGAGGAAGTGGTGGGAGAGGCGGGCGAGCAGCCGGAACCGGCGGCGGTTCTGCGCCTCGGTGTGCATCCCGACCAGGGCCATGAAGAGCGGGATGAGCGGCAGCGTCACCGCGATCGTGACGGTCGCGACCAGATCGGCGGGGAGCAGGCGGAGCAGCAGCAGGCCCGGGACCAGCACGGCGAGCACCAGCTGCGGCAGGTAGCGGGCGAAGTAGTCGTCGAGCGCGTCCAGGCCGTGACCGGCGAGGGCGGCCATCTCGCCGGCTGGCCTGCGGTGGCCGGGGCCCAGCGCCGCGAGGTGAGTGAGCAGGCGGCGGCGCAGCTCGCTCTTGACGGCGGCCGCCGAGCGGGCCGACGCGACCTCCTGCAGCCAGGCGACCAGCGCGCGGGCCGCCACGACGGCGATCAAGGGCATGATCCGCACCTCGCCGGAGGACAGGAACACCGCCGTGATCGCGCCGGCGAGGAGGACGGCCTGCGCGATCAGCAGCGCGGCCTGGCAGGCGCCGAGGACGACGGTGGCCGCCAGGTACGCCCGGGTGGCCCGGGCGTACCGGAGCAGGCGGGGGTCGAGGGGCTTCACGCCGGGATGTCCTTCAGGGTGAGGCGCTTGCGGAACACCCAGTACGTCCAGCCCTGGTAGAGCAGCACGATCGGGGTGAAGCAGACGGCCACCCACGTCATGACCTTCAATGTGTACGGGGTGGAGGCCGCGTTCGTCACGGTGAGGCTGTTGGCGGCGTCGAGGGTGGACGGCATCACGTCCGGGAACAGCGTCACGAACAGCGCCGCCACGGCCAGCAGGATCGTCGCGCCGGTGGCCGTGAAGGCCCAGCCCTCCCGGCGTGCCCGGGTCGCCACCACGGCCCCTGCCAGGGCGAGCGCCGCCAGGACGGAGAGCGCGACACCCCCGCCGTCCCCGTGGGTGAGACCGGTCCAGATCAGGAACGCGGCGGCGATCGGCACTGCTGCGAGGGCGAGGCGGGCGGCGAGACGGCCGGCCTGGTCGCGCATCGGGCCGTCGGTCTTCAACGCCAGGAAGACCGCGCCGTGCAGGGTGAAGAGCGACAGCGTGGTCAGGCCGCCGAGCAAGGCGTACGGGTTGAGCAGGTTGACGAACCCGCCCGCGTACTCGTGGTTCGCGTCGATCGGAACGCCGCGCAGGATGTTGCCGAACGCGACGCCCCAGAGGAACGCCGGGATCAGGCTGCCCCAGAAGATCGCCAGGTCCCAGCGCCGCTTCCAGGAGGCCTCCGGGCGCTTGCCCCGGTATTCGAAGGCGAGACCGCGGACGATCAGCGCGACCAGGATGATCAGCAGGGGCAGGAAGAAGCCGGAGAAGAGGGTGGCGTACCACTCGGGGAAGGCCGCGAAGGTGGCGCCGCCGGCGACCAGGACCCAGACCTCGTTGGCGTCCCAGACCGGGCCGATCGTGTTGATGGCGAGGCGGCGGGAGCGGTCGTCCCGGCCGACCACCGGGAGCAGGATGCCGACGCCGAAGTCGAAGCCCTCGAGGAGGAAGTAGCCGGCCCAGAGGACGCCGATGAGGAGAAACCAGACGGTGGTGAGTTCCATTTCCAGCCCCGAGGTCAGTAGGCGAAGGCGAGCGGTTTGTCCTCTTCATGAGGCTCGGGCTCTATCGGCGGTGCGCCCGCTTTGGCGTACTTGACGAAGAGGCCGAACTCGATCACCGCGAGGATCCCGTAGAGGACCGTCAGCACGATCAGTCCGGTGGCGGCCTCCCCGGTCGAGACCGACGGCGACCCCGACTCGGCCGTCTTGAAGATCCCGAAGACGGTCCAGGGCTGCCGGCCCATCTCCGTGAAGATCCAGCCGAACGAGTTCGCGAGCAGCGGCATCGCGACCGTGCTGACCGCCGCGATCCACAACCACCGGCCGCGGGGCCGCCGGTCGCCCCGGTTGAGCCAGAGCGCGGCGGCCGCGATCAGCATCGCCAGCCCGCCGAACCCGATCATCAAGCGGAACGACCAGTAGGTGACGGGCACGATCGGCCGGTAGTCGCCCGGCCCGTACTTCTCCTCGTACGCTGCCTGAAGGTTGTCGATGCCCTCGACCTCGCCGTCCGGAGAGCCGGTCGCCATGAAGGAGAGCAGCGACGGGACGCGGACGCTGTAGAGCTCCTCGCCGCCGTCGAGGGAGCCGACCGTGAAGAGCGAGAACGAGGCGCTTCCGGTGGTCCCGTAGAGCGCCTCGGCCGCGGCCATCTTCATCGGCTGCTGCTCGGTCATGACCCGCGCCTGGATGTCACCGGTGATCATCACGCCGACGCCGGCGATCAGCACGACCCAGGCGCCGAGCCGCATCGTGGGCCGGAAGACCTCGGTCTGATCGCCCTTCCTGAGGTGCCAGGCGCTCACCGCGAGCAGCATCGCCCCGGCCGTCAGGAAGCAGGCGGTGATCGTGTGCGGGAACGTCACGAGCGTGGTCGGGTTCGTCAGCACCGCGCCGATGCTGGTGAGCTCGGCCCGGCCGTCGCCCATGGTCCAGCCGACCGGGTGCTGCATCCAGGAGTTGGCGGCCAGGATGAAGTAGGCCGACAGCAGGGTGCCGAGCGACGCGAGCCAGATGGTCGCGAGGTGCAGTTTCTTCGGGAGCCTGTCCCAGCCGAAGATCCAGAGGCCGAGGAACGTCGACTCCAGGAAGAACGCGAGCAGGCCCTCGATGGCGAGCGGGGCGCCGAAGATGTCGCCGACGAACCGCGAGTACGCCGACCAGTTCATCCCGAACTGGAACTCCTGCACGATGCCGGTGACCACCCCGATCGCGAAGTTGATCAGGAAGAGCTTGCCCCAGAACCTGGTGGCCCGCAGATAGTGCTCCTTGCCGGTGCGGACCCACGCCGTCTGCAGGCCGGCGACCAGGGCGGACAGCCCGATCGTGAGGGGTACGAAGAGATAGTGGTACACGGTGGTGATGCCGAACTGCCACCGCGAGAGATCGAGCGCGTCCACGGGCGTCCTTTCCGAAGTCCCCCTCACCCTCCTGCGGCGGCTTCCCGATGATCAGGGGCGAACGGCGCCCGCGGCCCGGGCCGAAAGTCCCGGGACTGTGTCCGGCAGGTAACCGGGGCGGGCTCGCGGATCGTCAAGATTCGAAACACGTGGCGCGTAGCGTACGAACGTGGATCTGAACACCGTCACCGAAGTGATCAGCCCGGCCGCTCCCGGCTGCTGGCGGCCCGGCGACGCCTGGCTGGGCGGCGGGACCGCGCTGTTCGGCGAGCCACGCCCGGACGTACGGCGTCTGCTCGACCTCACCGCCGCGGGCTGGCCACCGCTCACCGTCCACGACGACGGCTCGGTGGAGATCGCCGCCACCTGCACGGTCGCCGCCCTGTACGAGCGGCTCGGCCGGCACGCCATCGTGCGGCAGTGCTGCCACGCCTTCCTCGCCTCGTTCAAGATCTGGAACGTCGCCACGGTCGGCGGGAATCTCTGCGCCGCGCTGCCGGCCGGCCCGATGATCTCGCTGGCCGTCGCGCTCGACGCGTCGTTGCTGCTGATCGGCCCGGACGGGGCCGGCCGCCGGGTGCCGGCCGCGTCGTTCGTGACCGGCGAGGGGACGACGGTGCTGCGTGAGGGGGAGTTGTTGCGGTCGCTGCACATCCCGGCGTCGTCGTTCGCGGCGCGCTACGCCTGTCGCCGGGGCTCGCTGCATCGGCACGGGCGGTCGGCGGCACTGCTGATCGGGCGGGGTTCCTCTGCGGGGGTCATCTTGACCGTGACCGCGGCGACCCGGCGTCCCCATGTCCTGCGTCTTCCGGCGGACGACCTCGCGGCGATCCCGGCCGGCGACTACGTGGACGACGTGCACGGACGCCCGATCTGGCGGCAGCACCTCACCCGTCACTACGCGGCGCAGATCCTCGCGGAGCTCTCATGATCGAGATCAACGGGACGGCCCACGACCGCGCGCCGCGACCCGGCCAGTGCCTGCGCACCTACCTGCGCGAGGAGGGCCTGTTCGGCGTGAAGAAGGGCTGCGACGCGGGCGATTGCGGCGCCTGCACGGTCCACGTCGACGGCGAGCCGGTGCACTCCTGCGTCTATCCGGCATTCCGCGCCGACGGCCACCGCGTCACGACCATCGAGGGGCTCGGCACACCCGACGATCTCCATCCGGTCCAGCAGAGCTTCCTCGACGCGCAGGGATTCCAGTGCGGCTTCTGCACCGCCGGCATGATCATGACATCGGCCGCGCTCTCCGCCGATCAACGCGCCGACCTGCCGAGGGCCCTCAAGGGCAACCTCTGCAGATGTACGGGATACCGCGCCGTGGCGGACGCGATCGCAGGAGCGTGCGGGGTGCCCTCCTACGCCTCCTCGTTCTCGTCTTCCTGCGGCGCCGGGTCTTCGTCTGTGTCTTCGTGCGGCGGCGGGTCCAGTGTCGGCTCGAGTCTCGGTGCGCCGGCCGGGCCGCAGGTCGTCACGGGCGTGGCCCGCTACACGTTCGATCTCGACGTACCCGGGCTGTTGCATTTGAAGGTCCTGCGGTCTCCTCATGCGCACGCCCGGATCATCGGGGTGGACGCGGCGGCGGCGCTGGCGGTGCCCGGTGTCGAGGCGGTGATGACGCACAGAGACGCTCCGGATCGGCTCTTCTCGACGGCGCAGCACGAGAACGAGGCCGAGGACCCCTACGACACCCGCGTCCTGGACGAAATACTGCGATTTGTCGGGCAGCGGGTGGCCGCTGTCGTAGCGACTTCCGAGGCGGCCGCCGAGGAGGGTTGCCGCCGGCTGGTCGTGGAGTACGAGGTGCTGCCCCACGTCGTCGACCCGGTAGCGGCCCTCGCGGCGGGCGCGCCGGTCATCCACGCCGGCAAGGGAGTGCCCGAGGGGATCTCCCGCGCCGCCGACAACGTCGTGGGCGAGTTGCACGCCTCGCTCGGCGATGTCGCCGCCGGTTTCGCGGAGGCCGACTTCGTGTCGTCGGGCACGTTCCGGACGGCCCGCGTCCAGCACGCGAGCCTCGAGACGCACGGCGCGGTCGGCTGGCTCGACGACGACGGCCGGCTGGTGCTGCGCTCGAGCACGCAGACGCCGTTCCTGACCCGGCGGGCGGTGGCGCGCCTCTACGACCTGCCGCAGGACCGGGTCCGGGTGATCGCCGGCCGGGTGGGCGGCGGTTTCGGCGGCAAGCAGGAGATGCTCGTCGAGGACCTGGTGGCCCTGGCCGTGCTGCGAACCGGCCGCCCGGTGAAGTGGGAGTACACCCGCGCCGAACAGTTCACCGGCGCCACCACCCGGCACCCCTTCGTCGTCACCGTCAAGGCCGGCGCCCGCGCCACCGGCGAACTGACCGCCCTCCAACTCAACGTCCTCGTCGACACCGGCGCCTACGGCAACCACGGCACCTCGGTGATGCACCACGGCTGCCACGAGACGGTAGCCGTCTACAAATGCGCCAACATCCGCACCGACGCCGTGACGGTCTACACCAACACCGTGCCGGCCGGCGCCTTCCGAGGCTACGGCCTGGGCCAGGTCACCTTCGCCGTCGAGCAGGTCCTCGACGACCTGTCCCGCCAGACCGGCCTCGACCCGGTCACCTTCCGAGAGCTGAACGTCGTCCGCCAAGGCGACGACCTGACAGCCCCCGGCGACCACGTCGACGACCTGGGAATAGCGTCCTATGGCCTGGACCAGTGCCTGGCCCACATCAGAGCAGCCTCCCCGACCTATTCCGCCACCACTTCACCTCCCTCCTCACCCACCGTCCCGCCCACCGCGTCGCCACTGTCCGCACCCGCCGCTCCGCCCGCCGCGTCGCCGTTGCCCGCAACCACGGTCCCGGCCCCGCCCGCCGCGTCGCCGCTGCCCGCAACCGAACCCACGGCCGCCGCGTCGCCCCCGGCTTCGGCGTCGTCCCCGGCTTTGACCGGCGCTCCTGCCGGCACGTCGCTCTCGGCCTCAACCGGCGCTCCCGCCGGCGCTTCGCCCCCGGCCTCGATCGGCGCTCCTGCCGGCGCGTCGCCCTCGGCCTCGATCGGCGCTCCCGCCGGCGCTTCGCCCCCGGCCTCGATCGGCGGCCCGGTGCCGGCGATGCAGGACGGTGGCGAGGAGGCACCGGACGGCTGGCTCGTGGGCGAGGGCATGGCGATCGCCATGATCGCGTCCGGCCCGCCCGGCGGACACTTCGCCGACGCGACCGTCAAAGCGCTCGGCGGCGGCCGTTACGAGCTCGCGGTGGGCACCGCCGAGTTCGGCAACGGCAGCACCACGGTCTTCGCCCAGATCGTCGCCGACGAGCTCGCCACCACCCCGGACAAGGTGGTGATCCGCCAGTCCGACACCGACCTGGTAAGCCACGACACCGGCGCGTTCGCCTCCACCGGCGTGGTCGTGGCCGGCCGCGCCGTCCTGCGCGCCGCCCGCTCCCTGCGCACCGGCGGCGACGGTCACGGCTTCTTCGACGGCACGCCGCGTTCCGTGGCCTTCAACGCCCAGTGGTTCCGCGTAGCGATCGACCCCGACACCGGCGAACTGCGCATCCTCCGCAGCGTCCACAGCGCCGACGCCGGCACCGTCATGAACCCGGCCCAGCTCCGAGGCCAGATCGAAGGCGGCGTAGCCCAGGCGATCGGAGCCACCCTCTCCGAACACGTCGACATCTCCGACACCGGCGAAGTGACCACGACGGCCTTCCGCCAGTACCACCTCCCCACCTTCGCCGACATCCCCCGAACCGAAGTCCACTTCGCCGACACCACCGACGCGATCGGCCCGCTCGGCGCCAAGTCGATGAGCGAGAGCCCGTTCAATCCGGTGGCCCCGGCCCTCGCCAACGCGATCCGGGACGCCACGGGAATAAGAATGACCGATCTCCCCTACACGGCCGACCGCATATGGCTGGCCCTGCAGGAGAAGAAAGGCGCCATTTGACGGAGGACCGCGTTCGTGGTGGCGGTATCCCCGATCGTCGGAGCGCGCCTTTCCTGAGCAATTCCTCTCGGCCGGTGCCCGTCGACGACCGGTCATGGAATCGCCATTTCGAGGTCCGCCCGGTCTCTGCCGCAAAGGCGCCGGGCCAGCGCTTGGAGGCGCCGGGCCGTCGCTCGGAGGGGCCGGGCGGTCGCCGGGAGGTGCGGCTGTGCGCGCCCGCCGTGTCAGGTGGCTCCGCGGCCTCGGCTGCAGAGTCACCGGGCCGTCGCTGGGACCCGCCGGGCCAGTGCTTGAAGACGCCGGGCCATCGCTGGGACCCGCCGGGCCAGCGCTTGGAGGCACCGGGCCGTTGCTTGGAGGCGCCGGGCCGTCGCTCGGAGGGGCAAGGCCGTCGCTGGGGAGTGCGGAGGTGCGCGCTGGCCGCGTCGGGCGGCCGCCCGGTCTCGGCTGGGAAGTTGCCGACCCCCGGCCGGAAACCGATGGCGGCGCCGGACCGTCGTTGGGAGATGCGGGGCTCAGAGCTTGAGCTGTGCGGCGCTCGCTCAATTGGTGCAGGCGTCGCGCGTGACGCTGGGCCAGGCCCCATTCGCGGTGGCGGGTGTGTTCGCTCCTGAATCGGTCGGCTGCCGGTGAATGGTTGCGGCGCAGCGTCCTATCCCGGAGGTGTCTTGTAGGAAACAAGGAAAGCTGCGCCATGCGTCATTCTTGCTCGCCCCCGAGATCCTCGGCCAAGGCCACCACCGGTAATTCAGAATGCGGAAACCCGGGAGCCGGCGTAAACGGACCGGCGGATTCGGGGCGTCAGGGCAGTTCCAGGACCGGGCGTACCGGGGTCTCCTCGGTGAGGCCACCGTCGTAGACGGCTTCGGCCATGTTGTGGTCGCGGAAGGCGGTCGCCAGCGAGAGCCAGCTCAGGAACTCGCCGGAGCCGCCGCAGAGGGCCGCGCCTCCGTCGCCGCCGCAGAAGACGGCGGGGTCCGTGGTGAACTCGGACTGGTACGGGTCGTGCCCGATCACCAGTCCGAACCGGTTCGGTTCCTTGATCAGGGGCTGGCCCTCGGGATGGTCGTCGCCCCAGCGGAACAGCGTGGTGGCGCCGGCGCCGCACGCGTATTCCCACTCGTCCGGCGTCGGCGGTCGCAGGCCGCGCCGCCGCAGACCGGCCATCACCCAGTCATGGCCGTCGTCGCCGTCGTCCTCTTCGTCGTCGAGGATCAGCCACCCGCTCTCCTGGGCGTGCACCGCGACGAGCAGCGCGGGCAGCGTCACCTGCCGGGCCGGCGAGGTGGTCCCCGCGATGAACCGCTCGATCGGACCGGTCAGGCCGAACTCCGCCGCCGCCTCCGCGAAGCCGGCGACCTGTCGCTCGGACGGCGTGAAACGGGCCGGATCGAAGCCTAGACGCACCGTCCCGCCCGGCACCAACGCGTATCGGACACCTTCACGCTCGAAGAAGCCGGCCCGGCCGTCCGGCAGCGCCCGCACCTCATGCCGCGCACCGACGGCCTCGGCGATGCGGGCGGCGGTGCGCTCGGCCTCCGCGTCGGAGAGGGCGAGCCAGGCGTCGAGCGTCAGATCCCCGTACGTCATCGGTGGATCATGGCAGACGCGGCCGCGACCTGCGCACGGGTCCGTCCGCGGCTGAAGAGCCGCAGGCGAATTCAGCCTAGCCTCCTAGGACGCTCAGCGAAACCCAAACCGGAGATGAATCAACCTAGCTTCCTAGGATGCCGAACAGACCGAGCCGTGGGCCTCAGCGAAAACCGGGGACGAATTCTGTCGTACCCCTGCTTTAGCGTTCCGGGCGTCCATACGCGACGGTGAGGAGAGAGCGTGCTTGCAGACGAGGACGCCTGGGTCCTGCCCGAGGCGTGGCGCGCCGGCCTGCATCCTCGACGAGGTGGGGCCGGGGTCGCGGCTCCGGAGATTCCGGCCGAGGCCGTGGCCATGCTGTGCGCGATTCAGGAGGACGCGCGCACGGTCACGTCGCGGCAGCGGATCGCCGAGCGGGACGTGATCTTCGATCCGGGGCTGCTGAGTGAGGGGGAGCAGTGGCTGGCCGACCCTCAGGTGGGTGGCAGTGCCCGGGCCGCGGCGGTCGCGGCGCTGATCGGCGGGCGCGGTGAGGAGACCGCACATTTCTACGCGCGCGTGTGGGCCTCGGCCGGGGTCGTGTTCGCGGCGGCGGTGATCGGTGAGATGGCGGTTCTGATCGCCGGGCGGTCGCTGTGGACGGTCGATCCGGAGGCTGAGAAGACCTACCAGCGCTGGTGGCGCGGGGATGATCTGACGGCCTTCTACGCCATGGCCAGAGCGGTGCGGCCGCATCTTGCGGCGGCGGCTGATGATGCGTACGAGGGGGCCGGCCGCGTTCTCGCCGGATATCGGACGTCCCCGATCGGGAGGATCGTCGCGTCCTACCTGATGCCGACCAGGGCCGACTGGGTGGACGCGGACTGCGCGGCCGCCGCCGGCTGGCGGGACGACGACGGCGGCGGTCCCGATCTCGAATGGGGCGATCACCGGAGACTGTGCGGGATCCTGCTGCTCGCCGCGAGCTCGACCCGTCACCTGGACCGGCTGCGTGACGTGGCGAGTCCGGCGCTGTTCTCCCATCCACGGCTCGGCGAGGTCGCCACGGTCCTCGACGGAGTGGGGCCGGCCGCCGTACCCATGATCTTCGAGCCCTTCTATCGGGAGGCGCTCGGGCTGCACGACCATGGCGCCCGCCACGGCCTCGAGGGGCGGATCGGGCCGCTGGCGCTGAGCGTGCTGCCGGTGATCCCGACCGACGACGCGATGCTCGTGCTGTGCCAGGGGCTGATCACGGACGAGCGCTCGCGGCCCGGGGCGCTGTTCGCGTCCAAAGTGCTGAGCCGCTATCCGGTGCGGTCGCTGCGGGTTCTCGCCGAGCTGGCGGCGTGCGGGGAGTCGGACCTGTGGCAGGACCTTCTCGGGGGAGTGCTGCTCGGCGAGCCCCGGCTGCTGCCCGCCGTCGCCGACCGGCTGCCGCCCGCGGTCCGCGCCCGCTGTGCGGAGATCGTGGCGAGCGGCGGGGCCGGGATCGGCCGGGCGTGGGCCGCGATGCTGGACGCGCCCGCGAAGCGGAGGATCTTCGACAGCGCCGCCGACGAGAGACGGGCGGTGGCGGCGCTCGCCGCGATCCCGACCGAGGAGGCGCTGGGCCTGCTGGCCGACCGGATCGATCGTCGATATGTCCGGCCGGAACTGCTGAGGGCCGGCAAGCGTGACCCGGCGCTGCTGCTGAGGGTGCTGCTGGCCCGGGCCGGCGACGGCGAGACCGTGGATGCGCTGCTGCGGGAGCACGCACGGGCGTACCCCGAAGTGGTCTTCACGCTCGATCCCGGGACTCTCGGCGAGGCGCAGCGGGCGGCGCTCGTGGTGGTGAGGTCGCGGGCCGGCGGCCGTTCGGTGGAATCGGGGGAGGGCGTGACGCCGCCGTTCCTGGCCGGTGGGCAGCCGAGGGAACTGCCGGAGTGGCTGGTGGTGCCCGCCCTGCCGGCGATCCGGTTGCGGGATGCGGCGTCTTCGGATGAGCGACTTTCAGATGTGGCGCCGGGGAGGGAGCGGCTCTCGGATGCGGCGGTGTGGCGGCTCTGTGAGCTGCTGGCGGCGTCGGCCATCGGGGAGGCGCGGGCCGGGATCGCCGAGGTGCGGGAGATCGCGGAGGAGGGGGCGGCGGCCCGGTTCGCGTGGGCGATCTTCGAGCAGTGGAAGGCGGCCGGGTACCCGGCGCGCAGCAGCCTCGGGATGGTCGCGCTCGCGCTGCTCGGGGACGACGATGTCGTGGGCCGGCTGACCGCGCTGTTCCCGGAGTGGGCGACCAGCAGCATGCGGGTGCGCACCGGCATGGACGTGCTGGCCGCCATCGGCACCGGCGGGGCTCTCGCGAGTCTGGAGCGGCTGTCGCGTACGGCGCGGACCAAGGGTTTCCGGCGGCTCGCGGCGGAGCGGCTGGCCGGGGCGGCCGAGGCACGCGGCCTGCGTCCCGAGCAGCTGGCCGACCGGCTCGTGCCCACGCTCGGGCTTGACGAGTACGGGCGGCTCGAGCTCGGCGACGGCCCGCACCGATACTCCGTGACCGTCGACGACCAGCTCCGGCCGGTGATCACCGACGCGGCGGGCAAGCGGTTGTCACGCCTGCCCGGGACCGCCTCGTCGCGGTTCGCGGCGTTCCGGAAGGAGCTGAAGGCCGTCGCGGCCGAGCGCATCCGAGCCCTGGAGGAGGCGATGGCCACCGGCCGGCGGTGGCCGGCGGAGGAGTTCACGCCGTTGCTGGTGCGGCATCCGGTCACGGGGTCGCTGACCCGGCGTCTGCTGTGGGTCGCCTTCGGCGAGGACGGGAGCTCGGCGGTCTTCCGGGTCGCCCGGGATGGGAATCTCGCCGACCGGGACGGCAAGGAGTGGAGGCTGGACCCGGCGGCGACCGTGGGCGTGGCTCATCCGTGGCACTTCGCGGCCGACCGGGAGGCGTGGGCCGCGGTGCTGGCCGAGCACGCGGTGATCCAGCCGTTCGCCCAGGTGGGCCGGGAGCTGTTCACCGAGGGCGATCCACTGCCGCCGGCCGGGGCGGAGGTTCCGGGGAGCAGGCTGTTCGTGCTGGGTGCCCGGGGGTGGCGGGTCGGCGCCGGGCACGGCGAGCTGGTCCGGGACTGGCCGGGCGGCCGCCGCGTGACGATCGGGTTCGAGCCCGGCTACGACTGGCACGACCCCGATGCTCCCCGGCGGCTGGGGGAGGTCCGGATCGCGCCGGACGGGTCACTGGCCGCCCTGAGTCCGGTGGGGCTCTCGGAGGTGATCCGGGACGTGCGGTTCCTGGCCTCGTGACCTGCTTGATCGGTACGGCTCGGTGTTGCGCTTCACCCGGAGAGGACTAGATTGCCGCTTAGGAGATCGATAACTCTGGATGGTTCTCATGTTCGAACAGTTCAGGATCGTGACCGACCCGGTGGCCGACTCGGTCGCGCTCTCGGCGATATTCGCGTCGCTCTCGTTGCTCACGCTCTTCCTGCTGCTCGGCGTGCTCCGGATGCGGGCCTGGCTGGCCGGGCTGATCTCGCTGGCCGTGGCGCTGATCGTGGCGGTCGCGGTGTACTCGATGCCGGTCGGGCAGGCGCTCCTGTCGGCCACCGAGGGTGCGGCGTTCGGGTTCTTCCCGATCCTGTGGATCGTCATCAACGCCATCTGGGTCTACAACCTGACCGTGGTGAGCGGGCACTTCGACGTGCTGCGGCGCTCGATGGAACGGGTCAGCCCGGACATGCGGATCCAGGCGATCATCGTGGCGTTCTGCTTCGGGGCGCTGCTGGAGGCGCTCGCCGGGTTCGGCACGCCGGTCGCCGTCACCGTGGTCATGCTGATGGCGCTCGGGTTCCGCCCGATGCGCGCGGCGGCCGTGGCGCTGATCGCCAACACGGCGCCGGTCGCGTACGGCGCGCTCGCCACGCCGATCGTCACCCTCGGCACCGTCACGTCCGGGGCGGTCGCGGACCCGCGGCTCACCACGGACACGCTGGGCGCCATGGTGGGCCGGCAGACCCCGATCCTCGCGGTGATCGTCCCGCTCGTGCTGGTGGCGGTGGTCGACGGCCGGCGCGGGGTGCGGCAGACCTGGCCGGCCGCGGTGGTCGCGGGCCTGGTGTTCGGGCTGGGGCAGTTCGTGGCGTCCAACTACGTCTCGGTGCCGTTGACCGACATCATCGCCTCGCTGGCCTCGGCCGCCGCGGTGGTTCTGCTGCTGCGGATGTGGCGGCCCGCCGAGTCACCGGATCTGCACGCGTCCGTGGGCGAAGCGGAGGGTGGTGCCGCCGGTTCGCCCGATAGTTCCGTCTCGTCCGCCGGTGGGGCTCCGCCTGGTGGCGCGGCTCCGTCCGTTGGCGGCGCTTCGCCGGTCGGCGGTGCTTCGCCCGGTGGCGCGGCTTCGGACGGCCGGCAGGGGGTGCCCGCCCGCAGCGCCACGGCGGTTCAGCATGATCCGCCGGGGGAGGTGATCCGGGCCTACGCGCCCTATCTGATCATCATCGCCATCTTCTCGATCGCGAACCTCGGGCCGATCAAGGAGGCGCTCGCCGAGGAGCCGTGGACCGTGGTCTTCGCGTGGCCGGGGCTCGACGTGCTCGGGGCGAACGGGCAGCCGCTCGCGTCGACGAAGTTCACGTTCGGGTGGCTGCCGGCGGCCGGCACCCTGATGATCCTCGCCGGGATCCTGACGGCCGTGGTGCTGCGGATCGGGCCGCGGGCGGCGTTCCGGGCCTACGTGCGCACGTATGTCGAGCTGCGGCACGCGATCGTCACGGTCATGGCGGTGCTGGCGCTGGCGTACGTGCTGAACCAGTCCGGGCAGACCAACACGCTGGGTGAGCTGTTCGCGGCGGCGGGCGGGGTGTTCCTGTTCCTGTCGTCGATCCTCGGGTGGATCGGTGTGGCGGTGACCGGTTCGGATACGTCGTCCAACGCGCTGTTCGGGGCCCTCCAGGTGCAGACCGCGGTCAAGGCCGGGCTCGACCCGGTGCTGCTGGCCGCCGCGAACTCGTCGGGCGGCGTACTCGGCAAGATGATCAGCCCGCAGAACCTGGCGATCGCGGCGGCGGCCGTGGGCATGGCCGGCAAGGAGGGCGATCTCTTCCGGCGGGTGGTCGGCTGGAGCCTGGTGCTGCTGCTGTTCATGTGCGTGCTGGTCACGTTGCAGGGCACGCCGGTGCTCGACTGGATGGTGCCGTGATGGATGGTGCCGTGCCGGATCCGGTGGGCGGCTGCTCCGGCTAGGCGGGAGCCGCCACGAAGGCCGACGGGGGAGTCGCCGCGAAGGCGGGCGGGGGAGTCGCCGCGAAGGGTCGGTGGACGGTTTTGCGCGGGTGCCGGCGGTGACGGTGCTCGTCAGGGGCGGTGGAAGCGGCTCGGCGGGATGCCCAGGATCCGCTTGAAGTGGCGGGTCAGGTGGGGCTGGTCGTAGAAGCCGGCGTCGGTCGCCACGACCTGCAAGGGCTGGCCGGAAAGGATCAGGCGGCGGGCCAGGTCCACGCGGCGGGAGATCACGTACTGGTGCGGGGTCATGCCGAACTCGCGGCGGAACGAGCGGACCAGGTGGGCCGGGGCGAAGTGCAGCTCGGCGGCGGCGGTGCTCAGCGGCAGGCCGTCGACGATGTTCTGTTCGAGCAGGTCACGGAGGTCGCGCGCGGCGTCGCGGCCGGGCGGGCCGGGTGCGGCGGGATCGCCCAGGTGGGTGCGCAGGCTTTCCACGGCGAGGGCCAGGAGATCTTCGGCGGCGGCTTCGTCATGGGTACGAAGGAAGCGGTGCACCTCCGAAATCAGCCCGTGGAGGTGACGGTCGGTGATGGCCGGGGTGTCCACCGAGGCGCCGATCAGGCGTTCCGGCAGCAGGGCGGGCTCGAGGTAGAGGACGCGTTTGCGGAATCCGTGCGGGCCGGCCGCGACGCCGTTGTGCGGAACCTTCGGCGGGAGGATCGTGACCAGGTCGCCGTAGGCGCCGCGCTCGTGCCGGTCCAGGTCGTAGCGGACCGCGCCGTCGTCGACGAGCAGGACGGTCCAGGCGTCGTGGGCGTGCATCGGATAGCCGTGATCGCCGAAGCGGGCGTGCAGCACCTCGACGACGCCGGCGAGCGGCGGGCGCCAGGCCTCGATCCGATGGCCGGCCGGGAGGGGGTCGCCGGGCCGGGGCACGTCAAAATCGTACAAGACCTGGTGGCCGGGGGTGCCCGACGATCGGGGGCATGAATACTCCGCTGCGCTTCGCCACGAAGATCGCTGTTCTGCTCCGCGACGACCTGCCGGTGTGGCAGCGCCTCAACGTCACCGCCTTCCTGGTCAGCGGGCTCGGGACGGCCGAGCCCGAGGTGATCGGGGAGCCGTACGTGGACGGCGGTGACGTGACGTATCTGCCGATGTTCCGGCAGCCGGTGCTGGTGTTCGAGGGCGGCAAGGAGACGCTGACCGCGGCGCACGAGCGGGCGCTGGCCCGGGACGTCCGTCTCTCGATCTTCACGGCCGACCTGTTCGCGACCGGCAACGACGCCGACAACCGGGCCGCCGTCCGGGCCGTCGCCACGGCGCAACTCGACCTGGTGGGACTGGCCGTGCACGGCCCCCGCGTCGCGGTCGACAAGATCGTCAAGGGCGCCGCCCTGCATCGCTGACCGGAAAGCGCTGACTCGAAAGCGCTGACCGGGAAAGCGCTGCCAGGAGGGGTGCTGCCAGGAGGGGTGCTGCCAGGAGGGGCGCTGGCCGGAGGGACGCTGACCGGGTGGCGCGGGGGTGAGGCGCCGGCCCGGGACGGGGCACGGTTGCGGGGGCGGTGCGGCCACGGTGCTGACGGCGTACAGGGGAAGGGGAAGGACCCGGCAGGAAGCCGGCGGCAAGCCGGGGGGTTTTGGGCATAACCGAAATACTCGGATTTGCCGGATAGCTGCCGAATAGCATGCTGTGACGGTTGTCTCGGCATCGCGGATGTCCCGGCCCCAGGGTGGGCCGGGACATCGCTGTGAGCTGGGAAAACTGCTGGTGACGCGAGCCGGGTCAGAGGCGGGCGAGCCAGCGGGACGGGTCGTTGATGATGTCGCGGACCACGGAGCGTGCGGCTCCCAGCGCGGGGGCCTCGGCGCCGTAGGTGGAGGCGCGGACCTCGGGGCGTGCCCAGCGTGCGCCGACGAACTGGGCCCGGACCTCGCGCTGCACCTCGGGGCCGATCCACGGGGCGAGGTCGCGGTAGATGCCGCCGAGCACGATCGTGCCGACGTCGAGCAGGTTGAGGCAGCCGGCGAGGGCGAAACCAAGGGTTTGTCCCGCTTTGGCGAGTGCGGCGAGGGTGCAGGAGTCGCCGGATCGGGCGCGCTCGGCGATGAGGTCCGCGGTCGGGCTGACGCCCAGCGTGGTGCCGGCGCCGGACATGATGTTGGCGGCGCGCAGGATCGCCTCGTGCCCGGCGTAGCGCTCGAGGCAGCCCCGGCGGCCGCAGGGGCACTCCGGGCCGTCGCGGTCGATCGTGAGGTGGCCGATCTCGCCGCTCCAGCCGTGCGCGCCGCGGTAGAGCCTGCCGTCGAGCACGATGCCGGCGCCGACGCCGATCTGGCCGCTGACGTAGAGGTAGCTCGCGCCGGCGCGGATCAGCTCCTCCTCGGAGAGCGCCGCGAAGTTCGCCTCGTTGTCGAGGATGGCCCGCTCGCCGTGCACGTCGGCGGGCAGCACCTCGGCGACGTCGAGGTCGTGCCAGCCGAGGTTCGGCGCGAGGGTGACGCTGGCGCTGCGCCGGTCGACGATGCCGGGCACCGCGACCGCGCTGCCGCAGAGGACCAGGCCGTCGGCCTCCGCCGCGTTCTGCGCGCCGCGGGCCAGCCGGGCGATCCGGTCGAGCACCTCGCGGGTGCCCTGGCCGCGCTGGTCCTCGGCGACCACGTGCTTGTAGCGGACCGCGCCGGTCAGGTCGACCACGCAGACCGCGGTGTAGTCGACGTTCACGTCGATGCCGAGCCCGGCCGGGCCGTCGTCGCGCAGGCCGAGCGCCGTGCCGGGGCGGCCGGCCCGCTGGCTCCGTGTCGTCGCGCCGACCTCGCGGACCAGGCCGCCGGCCAGCAGCTCGTCGATCAGCGAGGAGGCGGTCGAGCGGTTCAGGCCGGTCGCCGCGGAGATGCCGGCGCGGGAGATCGCCCCGGCCTGCTCGGCGACGCACCGCATGGCCAGGCCGAGGTGCGCGGCTCGTGGATTGACGGCCTTCATCACCGCTCCTTGTGCGCTGTGTGCCGCCACGATAGCGGTCCGTACCCGACCACCCCTCGCCGCATTAGTCGGCATCGGCAACAAATACTATGGCCCGCACCCCGTGACGGGCCGTGCTGTCAAGGTGCTGAAGCCCTCATAAGTTGGTCCCCGTTTGCGCAGGTATTGAGCGTGATCGCGGATCTACATTTGGAGGCGTCGCTCACAGCGAGTGTTACGGAGCCGTTACGGTCACCCGCGCGCAACATGATCATTTGAGCGTATGTTGTTCGCACAAACAAAACAGACTCCGGCGGTCATCGGCCTGCCGGTATCACAGTCGGCCCGCATCGCTGCGGGCCCGATACGAAAGGAGACGTCGAGGTGTCCAAGAACTTCCGGGTCCTCGCGGCGGTCACCATGGCCGCGACTCTGGCCGCGGCGTCGGGTTGCAGCAGCACTCGCGACGAGGACAGCTCCAGCTCGGGCGGCGGCTCGAGCAACCTGATCGGCATCGCGATGCCGACCAAGAGCCTCGAGCGCTGGAACAACGACGGCACGTACCTTGACGGGCTGCTCAAGAAGGCCGGCTACGAGACCTCGCTGCAGTACGCGGACAATAAGGTCGACCAGCAGATCACGCAGATCCAGAACATGATCAACCAGAACCCGAAGGTTCTGGTGATCGCGTCGATCGACGGCACCGCGCTCGGCCCGGTCCTGGACAAGGCCGCGCAGCAGAACATCAAGGTCATCGCGTACGACCGCCTGATCAACTCGACGCAGAACGTCGACTACTACGCGACCTTCGACAACTACCAGGTCGGCAAGCTCCAGGGTGAGTTCATCGTGGACAAGCTGGGCCTCAAGGACGGCAAGGGCCCGTTCAACCTCGAGCCCTTCTCCGGCTCGTCGGACGACAACAACGCCAAGTTCTTCTTCTCCGGCGCGTGGGACGTCCTCAAGCCGTACGTCGACAGCAAGAAGCTGGTCATCCCGTCCGGCAAGAAGCTGGCGTCGAACGACGACTGGAAGAACGTGTCGATCGACGGCTGGACCTCGCAGAAGGCCCAGGCCGAGATGGACAACCGCCTGAACTCGTACTACACGGGCGGCAAGAAGGTCGACGTCGTTCTCTCCCCGAACGACTCGCTGGCGCTGGGCATCGAGCAGTCGCTCGAGTCGCAGGGCTACAAGCCGGGCACCGACTGGCCGATCATCACCGGTCAGGACGCCGACCTGGCGAACGTCAAGAACATCCTGGCCGACAAGCAGTCGATGACGGTCTGGAAGGACACCCGCACCCTGGGTGAGCAGGTCTCGAAGATGGTCGACCAGATCGTCAAGGGCGAGACCGTCGAGACGAACGACACCACCACCTACAACAACGGTGTCAAGGTCGTTCCCTCGTACCTCCTCCCGCCGGTCGTCGTCACCAAGGACGACGTGAAGACGAAGCTCGTCGAGTCCGGCTTCTACACCGCCGACAAGCTCGGCCTGTAAGCACGCCCCTCAGCTCTTGCTGGGACCGGCCGGGTCTGCCCCGCGAGGGGCAGGCCTGGCCAAGGCCCCGGTCCGACCCCCCTACAGCAAGCGAGTTGTGATGGCCAACGACGACAAGACCCCGATCCTGGAGATGAGGGGCATCACGAAGACCTTCCCGGGCGTCAAGGCGCTCTCGGATGTCACGCTGAGCGTGGCGCGCGGGGAGGTTCACGCCATTTGCGGCGAGAACGGCGCGGGCAAGTCGACGCTGATGAAGGTGCTCAGCGGCGTCTACCCCTTCGGCACCTACGAGGGCGACATCGTCTTCGAGGGCGAGGTCGGCCGTTTCAAGACGGTGCGCGACTCCGAGGACCTCGGCATCGTCATCATCCACCAGGAACTGGCGCTGAGCCCCTACCTTTCGATCGCCGAGAACATCTTCCTCGGCAACGAGCGGGCCAAGGGCGGCGTCATCAACTGGGCGCAGACCAACAAGCAGGCGGCCGAGCTGCTCGCCCGCGTCGGCCTGAACGAGGCGCCCGACACCAAGATCCTGGACATCGGCGTCGGCAAGCAGCAGCTCGTCGAGATCGCCAAGGCGCTCTCCAAGAAGGTGAAGCTGCTCATCCTCGACGAGCCCACCGCGGCGCTCAACGACGAGGACAGCGCGCACCTGCTCGACCTGCTCCGGCACCTGCGGGACCAGGGCATCACGTCGATCATCATCTCGCACAAGCTGAACGAGATCGCGGCGATCGCCGACAGCACGACGATCATCCGCGACGGTCAGAGCATCGAGACCCTCGACATGCACGGGGCGGAGCCGGTCACCGAGGACCGCATCATCCGCGGGATGGTCGGCCGCGACCTGGCCCACCGCTACCCCGAGCACACGCCGACGATCGGCGACGAGGTCCTGCGGGTCGAGAACTGGACCGTGCACCACCCGAACGACCCGTCCCGGGTCGTGGTGGACGCCGCCAACCTCGACGTCCGCGCCGGCGAGATCGTCGGCATCGCCGGCCTGATGGGCGCCGGCCGCACCGAGCTCGCGATGAGCATCTTCGGGCGCAGCTACGGCACGAACATCTCCGGCAAGGTCTTCCTGCACGGTAAGGAGATCTCGGTCAAGACGGTCGACGCCGCGATCGAGCACGGCCTCGCGTACGCGACCGAGGACCGCAAGCACTTCGGCCTCAACCTCATCGAGGACATCAAGCGCAACACCACCTCGGCCAACCTCAAGCGGATCTCCAAGCTGGGCGTCGTCGACGGCGCGCAGGAGATCACCTGGGCCGAGCGGTTCCGCAAGGACATGAAGACCAAGGCGAACAGCGTCGACGCCGTGGTCGGCAAGCTGTCCGGCGGCAACCAGCAGAAGGTCGTCCTCAGCAAGTGGCTCTTCACCGAGCCCGAGGTGCTGATTCTCGACGAGCCCACCCGGGGCATCGACGTCGGCGCCAAGTTCGAGATCTACGAGATCATCAACAAGCTTGCCGACTCCGGCAAGGCCGTCATCGTGATCTCCTCCGAGCTGCCCGAGCTGCTCGGCATCTGTGACCGGATCTACGCGATGAGCCAGGGTCGAGTCACCGGACAGATCCCCCGCGCAGAGGCCACCCAGGAGAGCCTCATGCGTTACATGACCCAGGAGAAGAGCGGAGCAACGCGGTGAGCGCTTCCACCACGCTGGCGCAGCCGACGGCACAGCCGGAGCCCAGCAAGAAGAACGACAGCGGATCGCTGAAGGCCTACCTCGGCCAGAACATCGGTCAGTACGGCATCCTGATCGCGCTCGTCGTGATCGTCGCGCTGTTCCAGATCCTGACCGACGGCAAGCTGCTGTACCCGAACAACGTCGCCGCGCTGATCCAGCAGAACGCGTACGTCTTCATCCTGACCATCGGCATGGTCATGATCATTGTGGCCGGCCACATCGACCTCTCGGTCGGTTCGGTGGTGGCCTTCATCGGCGGCATCAGCGCCCTGCTGATCACCGATCACAACGTGCCGTGGCTGCTCGCCGTGGTCCTCTCGGTCCTGGTCGGCGGCGTCGTCGGCATGTGGCAGGGCTTCTGGGTCGCCTACGTCGGCATCCCCGCGTTCATCGTGACGCTCGGCGGTCAGCTGATCTTCCGCGGTCTGGCGATCGTCCTGGTCGGCACCACGGTCTCCGGCCTGCCCAGCGGCTTCAACGACATCAGCAACGGCTCGCTGCCGAACGCGCTCGGCTTCCTCGCCGACCTCGACGGCCTCACCGTGCTGATCGGCATCGTCGCGATCGTCGGCCTGGCGGTCAGCCAGATCCGCACCCGCCACGAGCTTGTCAAGAACGATCTGCGTACGGAGCCTTTCGCCGCGTTCATCGGCAAGATCGTCCTCTCCGTCGCGGCGATCGGGTACATCACCTACCTGCTCGCCAAGAGCGCCGGCGGCACCCCGATCGTGCTGATCATCGTGGGCGCGCTGGTCCTGATCTACACGTTCGTCATGAACAACACGATCTTCGGCCGGCACATCTACGCGATGGGCGGCAACCTGCCCGCCGCGATGCTCAGCGGTGTGAAGACCAAGCGGGTCAACTTCATGCTCTTCGTGAACATGGGCCTGCTCGCCGGTATCGCCGCCGTGGTCACCACCTCCCGGGCCGGCGCCGCGGTCGCCGCCGCCGGCAGCAACTTCGAGCTCGACGCGATCGCGGCCGCCTTCATCGGTGGCACCGCCGTCAACGGCGGCGTCGGCAAGATCACGGGCGCCATCCTCGGCGCGCTCATCATGGGCGTGCTCAACATGGGCCTGTCGATCATGAACGTCGACCCGGCGTGGCAGCAGACGATCAAGGGTCTGGTGCTGATCGCCGCCGTCGCGTTCGACTTCCTGAACAAGCGGCGGACGAAGTAGGTCTGTTCTTCCCACGCGGCTTTCTCAGGCAGCGTTTCCAGCAGCTTCTTCAGCAGCGCCGATCGGCTTCTCGCCGGTCGGCGCTGCTGCTATCTGAACGTCCAGCGCTGGTTGTTGAGGCCGGTGCACCGCGCGACGACGACCCGATTGCCGGGCCGGCCGCCGAAGAACGGGTCGGTGAGGCACTGGCCGTTCGCCGCGTTGGTGACCTGGCCGTTCTCCCGGTTGATCGACCACTGCGCGGGGTTGCGGGTGTCGCAGCGGATCAGCTCGACGGTGCTGTCGCCGACCATGTAGGCGCACATGTCCAGAACCTCGAGGGTCCGGTCGCCGTTGAGCTGCCAGCGCTGCGGGCTCGTGCCGTTGCAGTCGTCGACGTGCACCTCCCGCCCGTCGCCGGCGTCGCCGCCCTGCAGGTCGAGGCAGAGCCCGTTGCCGCTGACCAGGGCGCCTTCGAGGCTCACCAGCGGCGAGGGCGGGACCAGGCCGGCCGGTGCCGTCGCGGTCTTCGTGGCCGGAACGGTCGTCGCCGTACCGGCCGCCGGCGGGGTGGCCGGCGTGGTCGTGGCCGCGGCGCGCTCCTCCCGGCCGGGGCTGCTCCCGGCGGACCCACTCGCGCCGGCGCTCGGCCCGTCGCCGGCGCCGTTCGTGTCCTGCGCGTCGCCGCCGTTCGCCGCCCCGCCGTTCGCTGCCCCGCCGTTCGCGTCGCCACCGCTGGCTGCGCCGCCGTTCGCCGTCCCGCCGGCTTGGTCGCCGGGGTCCGGGGTGCTCGACGGCAGGCCCGGGCCGGTGACCACCGGCAGCGACTGGTCGGGCAGCGAGGTCGACACCGCGGGCCGCAGCGCCGGGCGCACGATGGTGTAGCCCGCCACGGCCAGCACCGCGGCGACCCCCGCCCCGATCAGCAGCGCCGGGCGGTGCGGCCGGCGGCTCCGGCCCCGGGTCCGCGGTTGCGGCGGGGCGCTCGGAACGGCCGGCAGCACCTGTGTCGGCGCCTCGTGTTTCGGGCCCTCCGGCCAGGTGGCCGCGGACGGGGCATCCTCACGCGGTTCGTCGTCCTGCAGCACGAACGGACGAACCAGCAGCGGATCCCGCTCGTCGCCGCCGTTCCCGCCTACCGAACTCACTGACTACGCCACCCCCCGGTCAGGCACATCGGTGAACCAACTTACCCGCCCGGGCCGCGATGTGCGGGGGAGCATCCGTCCATTCCCGCCGATGCCTGGTGGGGCCGGGGCCGGCCGGAGCTGCTCTGGTCTCCGGCCCGGTCTCCTCGTCAGCGCTTCCAGAAAGGCTTGGCCTTCCGCGGCACCTCCTTCCGGTTGCCCTTCTCGCGGTTGTCCTCCTCGCCGCCGCCGCCGGCCTCGCCGCCGCCCGCCTCGGCGCGGCCTGGCTCGCCGCTGCCCGGCTTGGTGCCGCTCGGCTCGCTGTGGCCTGCCTCGCCGCTGCCCGGATTGGCGGCGCTCGCTCTTGCGGCAGCCGGCTTTGCTGCGAACTCGGTGAGCGCCCGCAACGCCGCCTCCCACTTCTCGTCGAGGGAGGCGCTGCCGCCGAGCAACTCCACCAGCTTGCGGAGACCGTCCACTTCGGGGGCGTGCACCGACGCGATCAGCACTTCCAGGCGGCTGGCCAGGTCGTCGAGCATGTCGCGGCGGTCGGCTACGGGCAGGGCGGCCGCCTGGCGCAGGCGGTCGGCCTCGACCATGGCCAGGTCGCGGAGCTCGGCCAGGGTCGTCCGGTTGTCTTCGAAGGACTGTGCTCCACCGGCTCGTGCGCCACCGGCCCGCCGGGAACGCGCGGCCATCGGCGACACGAAGCCGCGCGGTCCGCCGCCCGCAGCGGTGCCCATGACGCCGCCGGTGTTCGGGCCGCCGGCCCGCGGGCTGCTGGTGTTCGGGCCGCCGGCCCCCGGGCTGCCAGTGCTCGGGCCGCCAATGCTCGAGCCGCCAGCCCTCGGGCCGCCAGCCCTCGGGCCGCTGGCGTTCGGGTCGCCGGTTTTGGCGCGGACCGGGTTGAAGGCCGGGCCACCCGGCGGCGGGGCGGAGGGCAGCGGGCCGGGAGGCGCGGGCGGCATCGGGGGAGCGGATGCGGGCATCGCCATGGCGTCCGGCGCCGCGAACGGCGAGCCGGGCCCCGCACCGGCCAGGAACGCGGGTGACGCCGGGGCGGGGGCCGGCATCTCCCAGCCCGACGGCAGCTCCACCGGCTGGGTCACACGCTTCGTGGCGCCGGACTCGTTGACCACGCGCTGGTCGACCGCCACGAACGCGGTGAACCGGCACAGCACCCCGAACCGCAGCGACGTGCTGACGATCTCCTGCTCGACGTCGTGGTCGCCGGCCGCGTAGGCGTCCTCGAGATCACGCAGCCGGGCCCGTGCCCAGAGCGACGTGACGGCCGGCTCGGAGCGCTGGTGCACTGCGACGGCAGTGGTGAAGTCTTGGTCGTCGCGGGTGCGGCCGGTCACCGTGAGGGTGCCGCCCGGCGTGCCGGTGAAGCGGCCGGTGACGACGAGCGGGACGCCCGGGTAGAGGCCCGGCAGCCGGGCCGGGCTGCGGCTGCCCTCGGTGAGGGCGATGCCGTCGCCGGTGATCGTGAGCCCGGTGACGACCGGGGCGCCGATCCGCCGGTGGATGTGCTCCATCGCCTCGTCGAGCCGGTCCTCGCTCTCCACCAGCTCGGAGCGGCCGGCGCCGAGCGCGGCGAGCCGGCCGAGGAAGCCGGCGTTCACGGCGCGGTCGATGCCGACCGTGTGCACGCGTGTCGCCCCGATGAGCGGGCGGACCTCGCGCACGATCTGGTCCTCGTTGCCGACCTGGCCGTCGGTGACCAGCACCAGGACCCGGTCGCGCCCGGTGCTGTCGGAGAGCAGCGCCAGGCCGGTGGTCAGCGGCGAGAGCAGCTCGGTGCCGCCGCGGGCGTCGGCGCGGGTCAGGTGCTCGACCGCGCGGTACCGGTTGCGGTCGGACGCCTCGGACAGGCCGTCGGGGAGGCCCGCGGGGCGCTCGACGTGGTGGTCGAAGGTGAGCACGGCGAAGCGGTCGGCGCTGGTGAGCGTGTCGATGACGCGGGCCGCGGCGCGGCGGGCGGCCACCATCTTCCAGCCACCCATGCTGCCGGAGCGGTCGAGCAGCAGCACCACGTCCTTCGGCTTCGGCGGGGCCGCGGTCTCCGGCGGGAGGACCACGAGCTGGTACGTACCCTCGTCCCCCTCCTCGTCCGGGACCGCCACGGCCGACTCGGCCCCGGGCGCGTAGGCGAGCCGCAGCACGAAGTCGCGGTCGGCGCGCTCGCCCGGCTCGATCCGCAGCGTCCCGTCGTCGTGGGTGACGGTGTGCAGGCTGGAGCGCACCTCGCCGAGCTCGAGGCCGGCCGGGTCGACGCCGACGCCGATCGACAGCTTCAGCGGGTTGGGGAAGCCGGGCAGCAGCACCGGCGGGGAGATGCGCGACGCGTCCGGCACGGCGTCGGTGTCGGGGTGCTGGCCGTCGCCGGCGGCGGGGCCGGGGACCGGCGCGCCCGGGATGTAGCGCGGCGCCACCACGAGCGGGAACCGGAAGGTGGCCGCGCCGTCCTCGTAGGGCAGCGGGCCGGTCAGCCGCAGCCGGACCGTCACCCGCTCGCCCGGCATGATGTTGCCGACCCGCATGGTGAAGACGTCGGGCCGCTCCTCCTCGGCGATGGACGCGCGCTGCCCGGCGGCGATCGCCGTGTCGTATCGCTCGCGGGCCTCGCCGCGCTCCTGCAGCTCGGCCGTGACGGTGCGGTCGGCGGCGGTCATGGTCATGCCGGTGACGGCCGCGCGGTCGGGGAGCGGGAAGACGTAGGTCGCCTCGAGCGCGGTGTCGTGCGCGTTGACGAACTCGGTGGTCAGCTCGGTCCGCACGAGCAGGCCGCTGATCGAGGCGCGGACGTCGACGACGTCGAGCGGCAGGTTGCCGCGATCGGTGCGGAGCGTGCCGAGGCCGGCGCCGGGCTGCTCCCGGAGCCGCTCCCGCTCCGCCGTGCCCATCGGGTCGACTGAGATGATCATTCACTTCTCCCATCGGTCAGCCCACGGGACGCGAGCAGTTCGAGCAGGGGCCGGGCGGCCGCCGCGATCTCGTCGCGGCCGAGGCCGGCGGGTGGATCGGGCACCAGCAGGATCACGCCGTCACCGAGCGGGAAGCCGGTGAGCAGCGGCGGGGCGTGCGGGGCCGGGCCGGGGTCGTAGGTGGCGAGACCCGGCGGCGCCCGTCGCACCTCGACGGCCGGCGCCTGTTTCCAGAAGGGCTCCCGGGGTGTGGTGTCCGGGGTCTCCCCGTCGGCGGTCAGCAGGTCGGCGGGGACCCGGGACGCGGCCGCGAGGATCTCGTCGGAGGCGCCGGTCAGCTCCGCCTGGATCTCGGCGAGCGTCTTCCCGGCCGCCTGCCGCCGCTTGATCGCGACGAGTTGCAGCAGATGACGTGGCCCGTAGAGGGCGGTGCGCCCGCGGGTGCCGATCGGCCGGTCGACCAGGCCGATCGTCGCATACCACCGGATCGACCGGCGGTCGGGCAGGTCACGGACGCGTCCGTTGGGCGCGCCGGGGTATTCCGCGGCCAGCGCCGCGTGAGCCCGCTCGACCAGCTGATCCATCGTCCACATGCCGCAAGCTTGACACTGTCACGCTGACACTGTCAAGCTCGAAAGCCGAACGCCCGCCGCGGGCGACCCGCGACGGGCGATGGAGGAGAAGTGAAGAAGGAGAGGCGATGGAGGAGAAGAGAGAGGTGTCAGGAGTGGGTCCGGCCGTTCACCACCAGCTCGTAGGGCGCGTACTGCTCGACCGTCCCGGTCGGCTCGTCGTAGGCGACGATCGCCGCCACCTTCGGATAATTCCGGAGCCGGTCGAAATCCGACAGCGGCACGACCTTGGCCCGGGCCCGCCCGAGCCCGACCAGCGTGACGTGCCAGGCGTGCACCGGCGTCGGGCGAATCTGGGTCGGCGAGCGCCACCCCTCGAGTGATGCGGTGCCGATCTCCCGGTCGCCCACCGCGATGTCCGAGATGCGCCAGCCGCCCAGGTTGACGGCGTTGTCGCTGACGTAACGGAAGCCCAGGACGACCTGCTTGCCGGCATAGGCCGACAGGTCGAACCGCAGCGTCGCGCCGGACGCCTCGCCGGTGAGCGCGGCGCCGAGCGGCCCGGTCACCGTCGTGTCGCCGGCGAGCGGGCGATAGGTGCGGCCGCCGTCCGCCGACACTGTCACATAGCCGAAGTCGAAGTCCTTCTCCATCGTGTAGGAGGTGGTGAACCGCAGTTCCGGGTCCTTCGCCGGGACGTCGACCACCCGCGCCGCCACGGCGTCGGTGTCCGATTCGTTGCCCGAGAAGAGCCGGCCGGTCTCGGCGGTCCATTCCAGCGGGAGTGGCGGAAGCGTCGTCGCGCCCGTGAAGGCCACCGAGCGGAGCTCGGACGGTAGGCGTACGAAATCCGCTCCATTGGGCGGCGCGCCCGCCGCGCCCGCCGCACCCGGACTGCCGAGATTGATCGTCGAACGCAGGCTCGGCGCACTGACCTGCCCGCGGGTGGCGCCCTTCAGGACGCTGTCCGGCTGGTCGGTCGCCTTGTCCACCAGCGAAGACGTCTGGAAGTCGTGCAGCACGGCGTAAAGATCGGTGCCCTCGGGCAGCGCCGTGGCGACGGCGTCGAGGCCACGGTGCTTCGCGTCCCGGTGCAGAGCGGACAGGATCTTCGTGCCGAAGCGATCCCGGAGGTAGAGCATGAACTGGTAGGTGATGCCGTAGTCGGCGAGGACCGCGTCGGGGGTGCCTTCGTCCCAGAGGTTCAGCGAGTTCGAGGGGCCGTCACACGCCCGCGGATTCGGGTTGTATGCCGTCTTGACACTGCCGAACCCCTGGTAGCAGGCGAGGTGGAGATCGAAGCCGCGGTGGTGGACGCCGAGGTGCGAGTCGACGTACCCGGTCAGGGTCTGCGCGTAGTCGCTGAGCCCCTCGTCGACCCAGGTCTCCTCTTCCGGATCGGTGTAGTAGCTGAGCAGGTGCTGCCACTCGTGGGCGAACGTCGACTCGTACATCCAGGGCCGCGCCGGACGGCTGGTGCAGAGGTCGTCGGTGGGCACGTTCGCCGGATCCGCGCCCATCCGGTGCGCCCAGTCGAACGCGTCGATGGTCATCACGTTCCGGTCGAATAGCTCGTTGAGCTGCTCGGAGAAGAAACCCGAGATGTACGTCGGCCGCGCCGGGAAGTCGAAATAGTTGTCGTCGCGCACGTTGTCGACGAGGGTGACGGTCCGCTGTCCCGCGCCGGTGAAGTCGCCGTCGATCCCGGCCTTCTCCCCGGTGCGGTCCGGCGGCGTCGAGAAGACGGCCGTCTCCTTCGGGTAGATGGTCGTGTCGAACTCGTGCACCAGCGCGGCGACCTGCGCGTCGGTCACCTCGGTGGCGGCGGCGCCACGGCAGTCGCCGGCCGGGAACGCGAGATCCTTCGCCACCCACACCTCGATGTGCTCGCCGACCGCGCGCAGTTCGTAGTCCTTGCGGTAGACGTCGCTCTCCACCGCGTTCAGCCCGGCCCAGCTGCGCACGGTGCCCACCGGCGGCGTGTCGACCCGGGCCCGCCGGGGGGAGGGATCCCGCCGGCCCGACGGCGGGGGCTGGTAGGTGGCCGGCGGCAACGGTTCCCCGTCGAGCGTGAGGCGGGTCGGCGGCGGCATCTCCCGGGGGTCCGCGCCGATCATGGCCGCGGAGGGGGAGAGGAACGGCGAGGGCGGCGGCGAGGCGGACGCCGGAGACGGGAAGAATGGGATGGTAACGGCAATAGTCGCGAAGCTCGCAAATAGGGTACGCGTCACGTCTCGCGACGCTACCCGCGATCGCGAGATCGTGACGCCAACACCCACCGTTGTGGATCAGGAAACCTCCCGCCGGAGCACCCGCAGCGTGCCCAGGACCAGCGGAAGCACCACCCAGACCGCGACCGACACCCCGAACCGGGCCCACTCCCCGCCGGTCATGTCCGGCTCGGTCATGACCGCCGAGGTCACGTTGAGGTCGAGCCACTCCGAGGCGGTGCGCAGCCCGCTGATCATCTCGCCGAGGATGGTCCAGACCGTCGGCAGCGCGAAGTAGATGACGATGGCGAGGGGCGTGCTGAGCAGCAGCGCGCCGAACCCGATCCCCATCAGCACGAAGACCACCTGGAGCAGCAGGCCCTGCCAGACCAGGCTGCTGTCCAGCGACCAGGAGGCGTCGGCGCCGAGCAGCCCGGCGATCACATTCGCCACCGCGGCGAACAGGCCGGTCGCCATCGTGGCGGCGATCCCGACCAGCGTGCCGGCGGCGAGTTTCGCCAGCATCACCCGGCTGCGCGCCGGGACCAGGGTGAACGTGGACAGCGCGGTCCGCTGCGACCACTCGCTGGTGACCGAGAGGATGCCGAGCACCGGCAGCAGCACGGCCGACGGCAGCAACCCGAAGGTGAAGAAGGCCTCGAACGTCTGCTCGGCGTCCTCGGCCCAGCCCAGCAGGATCGCCGAGGTGCCGGCGGTGGCCACGCCGATGATGATCAGCAGCCAGAGGCCGGCCCGGGTGTCGGCGAGTTTGCGCAGCTCGACGAGGGTGAGACGGGTCAGGGGGATGCGCTGGTTCAGCACGGTGGTCATCGGCTGACCTCCTCGAGTCCGGTGGTGGTGGCGGTGAGCCGCAGGAACATCTCCTCGAGCCCGTTCGACCCGGCGGGCCGCAGCTCCAGCAGCACGACGCCGGCTCCGGCGGCGGCCTGGGCGATGGTCTGCGCGTCGGCGGGCACGAGCGTGGTGCCGTCGGCGGATTTCGTCGCGGTCAGGCCCATCCGGCCGAGCAGCGCGTCGAGCGCCGCCGGATCGGTCGCGCGCACCACCGTGCCGGCGGCGCTGAGCAGCTGATCCTTGTCACCCTGGGCCAGGATCTTCCCCTGTCCGATCACGACGAGCCGGTCGGCGACCGCCTCCACTTCACGCAGCAGATGGGAGGAGAGCAGGACCGTCCCGCCCCGATCCGCGAACTCCCGGAGCAGGCCGCGCATCCAGAAGATCCCCTCCGGGTCGAGACCGTTCGCGGGCTCGTCGAGGATGAGCACGGCAGGGTCGCCGATCATTGCGTACGCCAGACCGAGCCGCTGCCGCATGCCCAGCGAATAGGCGCGAACCCGCCGTTTGGCCGCGGTCCGGTCGAGCCCGACCCGGGCCAGGCGCTCCGGCACCCGGGCCGTGTCGAGGCCCATCGTGATGGCGGCCAGGGCGAGCGTCTCCCGGCCGGTCCGGCCGGCGTGCTGCGCGGACGCGTCGAGCAGCACCCCGACCTGCCGGCCCGGGTTGCCGAGCTGGCGGTAGGGCACGCCGCCGACGGTGGCGCGGCCGGCGGTGGGCGGGGTCAGGCCGCAGATCATCCGTAGCGTGGTGGACTTGCCGGCGCCGTTCGGCCCGAGGAAGCCGGTCACGGTGCCCGGCTCGCAGGTGAACGACACGTCGTCGACGGCGCGCTGGGCGCCGTACGTCCTGGTGAGGTTCTCGACCGTAATCATGCGACCAGCCTGCGGGCGGTGGGCCGGTGGCCGCGTCGGCCAAGAGTCGATGGCGCTGAATCGAAGTCGATACTTTGGTTACTACTTTGGTCGGTATCGGCGGCGTGCGGCGCGGCCGTATCGTCGAGCGCATGGGGGCATCGCAGGTCGAATACCGCTGGCTGTGGCCGTCCGCGCTCGCCGCGGATCCGG
Organism: Actinoplanes sp. NPDC023714; assembly: GCF_040639855.1. NCBI lineage: Bacteria > Bacillati > Actinomycetota > Actinomycetes > Micromonosporales > Micromonosporaceae > Actinoplanes > Actinoplanes sp. NPDC023714. The sequence goes on along the minus strand of NZ_JBFAAR010000013.1, from coordinate 133,972 downwards.
CCGGGCCGGTGCGGGCTCGGCGGTCCACCCGCGACTGGGTGGTCGACACGCTCTGCTTCCTCCTCGGCTTCGGCGCCACCGTCTGGCTCACCGTGGACCTGCTCGGCGCGCACCCCAGCCTGGCGCAGGAGGTGACCCGCGCGCCCACCTGGGTGGTGCTGGCCGACGGGGCGCTCAGCGCCGTCGCCGGGATCGCCCTGTGGTGGCGGCGGCGATTCCTGACGCCGCTGGCCCTCTACCTTCTCGTCCTCAGCTTCTTCTCGCTCGCGAGCGGCGTCACACTGGTGATCGTCGTGTTCACCGTCGCGGTGCACCGCCGGTTCACCGTGCTCGCCGCGTACGTCGTCGGGGTCTGGTGCGGCAACACGTCCTTCTCGTTCCTGCGCACCGAGATGGACGACGGTTTCTGGCCGACGTTCTGGTGGGGCAACGTGATGGTGATGATCGCGGCGCTGTGGGGCATGCTGGTCCGCTCCCGCCGCCAGCTGATCGTCAGCTGGCGCGACCGGGCCGAGCGCGCCGAGTCCGAGCAGCAGCTGCGGGTCGCGCAGGCCCGCGTGCTGGAACGCACCCGGATCGCCCGCGAGATGCACGACGTGCTCGCCCACCGGATCTCGCTGCTCAGCCTGCACGCGGGGGCGCTCGAGTTCCGGCCCGGCGCCCCGCCCGACGAGATCGCCGGTGCCGCCGCGGTGGTGCGGTCCAGCGCCAACCAGGCGCTGCACGACCTGCGGGCGGTGATCGGCGTGCTGCGCACCACGCACTCGGCGGACGACCCGGCGCCGGAGCGGCCGCAGCCCACGCTGAGCGCCCTGCCGGCGCTGGCCGACGAGTCCCGGTCCGCGGGCGTCAAGGTCCGGCTCAACGTCACGGCCGAGCCCGAGGCGGTGCCGCCGGTCACCGGGCGGGCGGCGTACCGGATCATCCAGGAGGGCCTGACGAACGCGCGCAAGCACGCGCGCGGGGTCGCCGTGTCGGTGGCCGTGCGCGGCGGGCCGGGCGACGGGCTGACCGTCGAGGTCCGCAATCCGCTGCCGGTCACCGTGCCGGACGCGCCGATCCCCGGCACCGGGATGGGTCTCATCGGTCTCGCCGAGCGGGCCACCCTGGCCGGCGGCCGGCTGGCGCACGGCCGGCACGGCAACGAGTTCGTCCTCTCCGCCTGGCTACCGTGGGAGGCGCCATGAGCCCGGAAACGCGGCTGAGTTGGGAGGCGCCATGAGCCCGCAAGCGCGGCTGCGCTGGGAGGCGCCATGAGCCCGGAACCGCGGCTGAGCTGGGGAGGCGTCATGAGGCAGAAAACCTGGCCGCCGGGGGAGGGGGCATGAGCGTGGAATCGCCGGTGCGGGTGCTGATCGTCGATGACGATCCGCTGGTCCGGGCCGGGCTGTCGATGATCCTTTCCGGCCACACCGACATGCGGGTCGTCGGGCAGGCCGGTGACGGTGGCGAGGTGCCGGCCGCGGTCGACGAGCACCGACCCGACGTGGTGCTCATGGACATCCGGATGCCCGGCGTCGACGGGCTGGTCGCGACCGAGCGGCTGCGGCGCCGGCCCGGGGCGCCGCAGGTGCTGGTGCTGACGACGTTCGACGCCGACGAGTTCGTGCTGCGGGCGTTGCGGGCCGGCGCGAGCGGTTTCCTGCTCAAGGACACCCCGCCCGTCCAGATCAAGGAGGCCGTGCTCCGGGTGGCGCAGGGCGAGGCCGCGCTCTCGCCGAGCGTGACCCGCCAGTTGATCGCCCACGTGGCGGCCGATCCGGTTCCGGCCCGTGACCGGGCCGGCGAACTGCTCGGGCGGCTCAGCGCCCGGGAGAAGGAGGTCGCCCTGCTCATCGCGCAGGGCAAATCGAATGCGGAGATCTCCGCCGACCTGCACATGTCGGTCGCGACGGTGAAGGCGCACGTGTCCCGGGTGCTCACGAAGCTCGACATGAACAACCGGGTCCAGGTGGCGCTGCTGGTCCACGACGCCGGTCTGGCCTGAGAAGCCCGGCCTATTCGAAGAGCGAGTGGTCCCGTCCGCCCTCGGCACGCTTGCGGGCCCGCCTGCGCATCTGCACCACCACGATGTCGATCGCGGCGGCCACGGCCCAGGCGGCGAGCAGCCAGCCCGGCACGGTCCAGCCGGCGCGGAAGAGCAGGACGGCGAGAACCGTGCAGACCACCAGGCCGAACGCGGCGAGGACGAGCCGCAGGTTCAGCGGGCTGTACGGCTCCTCGACGGTGCCGCGGCGTCCGTGTGGCTGCGGTCCGATGGGCATGCGGCGAGCCTACCCGCCGGTCGGGGTGCCGAAACCCGACCCTCCAAGATCGAGAACTTTCTATATCGTCAATCCGCTGTGGAGGCAATGATGGGAGACGGTCAACCCGTTCTTTAGGAGGCGCCAATGCCAGAGCAGGTCGCCGAGCGCCGCCTCGGCACGTGGCCGATCTTCGTGATCGCGGTCTCCGCGATGACGCCGCTCACCGTCGTGGCCGGGGCTCTGCCGCTCGGCTACGGGCAGGTGGAGGAGAAAGGTATCCCGGTCGCGTACATCCTGGTCGCGGCGGTGCTGGGGGTGTTCGCGGTCGGGCTGGCCGCGATGGCCCGGCATGTTCCGAACAGTGGCGCCTTCTATGCGTACGCGGCGTCGGGCATCTCCAAACCGGCCGGCGTCGGCACCGCGTTCGTGGCGCTGCTCGCCTACAACGCCATGCAGATCGGTCTCTACGGCGCGTTCGGCGTGGCCGCGCACAACGCCATGGCGATCTTCGGCATCCAGGTCTCGTGGGTGATCTGGGCCTTGCTCGGCTGGGCGCTGATCTCCGTGCTGGGCCGGCTGAACATCGATTTGAACGCTCGTATCCTGACCGTCCTGGTCTGCGCGGAAGTGCTGATCGTGCTGATCTTCGACTACGTGATGGTCACCCATCCGGCGGGCGGCGAGGTCTCGTTCGGGACGCTCAACCCGGGCCTCATCGCCAGCGCCGGCGGGGTGGCGCTGCTCGTCGCCGCGGTGGCCGGGATGGTCGGTTTCGAGGCGCCGCTCGTCTACGCGGCCGAGGCCAAGGACCCGCGGCGCACCGTGGCCCGGGCGATCGGGCTGACCCTGCTGGTGGCGGCCGTGCTCTACGGCGGCACCGCCTGGGTGATGTCGGTGGTGGCCGGGTACGACCAGATCGTCGCGATCGCCGGCGACCACCTCGACGACCTGTTCTTCTTCCTGCCCGACCCCTACCTGCCGGCAGTGATCATCGACCTCGGCCGGATCTTCTTCGCGACCAGCCTGTTCGCCGCGATGCTGGCCTTCCACCACACGGTCGCCCGCTACGCGCTCACCGTCGCCCGCGAAGGGGTGCTGCGCAAATCGCTGGCCGAGACCCGCGACGGGGTGCCGGTCACCGCCTCGTTCGCCCAGTCCAGCATCGCTCTCGCCGTACTCTTGCTCTTCGCCCTTTTCGGTTGGAACCCGACGACCGACCTGTTCTTCTTCGGCACGGTGTCGGGCGGCCTCGGCGTCCTGGTCCTCATGGTGATCGCGTCGGTGGCGGTGGTCCGCTACTTCCGCCGCGACGGCCACGGCGAGACCCGCTGGCGCCGCGCGATCGCCCCGTGGATCGCCGCCGTCTTCCTGGCGATCATCCTCCTGCTGACCGTCGCGTCCTTCGGCATCCTGCTCGACTCCTCCAACCCGCTCAAGGTCTGGGCGCCGCCGCTGGCCTTCCTGCTCCTCTTCATCGCGGGCCTGCGATGGGGCCGCAAGCTGCGGCGGTTCCGCCCCGATGTGTACGCCGTGATCGGCACCGGCCAGCCGCCCGCCGAGTGGTCCCCGGTCCCCGCGACAGACAAGTCCGACGACGATCCGGCCGCCACGGAGCCGCGGGACGCACAGCCGGCCGACAGCTCGCCAGAGTCGTCCACCGAGCCGTCCGGGAGCTCGCGGGAGTCGTCTGCCGAGCCGTCCGGGAGCTCGCGGCAGTCGTCTGCCGAGCCGTCCGGGAGCTCGCGGCAGTCGTCTGCCGAGCCAGCTGAGAGCTTGCGGGAGCCGTCTGCCGAGCGGGCCGATGCCTCCCCGGCATCGGCGACCGAGCCGGAGCGGCCGGTCGGTGAGGTGGGCGGTGAGGTGGGCGGTGAGGTGGGCGGTGATCCCGGGGGCGGGGCTGTCTCCGGTTCGGGCGTGCCCTCACCGCGGTCCGGGGCGGATGGGCCGGCGCCCGCCCGACAAGCGGCACCCCGGAAGCGCACGAGTCCGAGCCGGCGACCTGCCGAGCCCGCCGATGCCGCGGACGCCTCCCAGGTGATCGCCGAGAATGCCGCGGCGCCCTCGGAGAACGGATCGGCGCCGGGGCGGAGTGCGGCGCCAGGGCTCAATGCGGCGCCGGGTGGGAGTGCGTCGCCGGGGCGGGTACCGCGGGCCAGGCGCGCTCCGAGCGCGGAAGGCCTGGCCGGCGGGGAAAGTGATGAGGGCGGCTCGTCGGTCGGGGAGGGGCGCGACGTGAGCAGTGGGAATGAAGCGGGCGACGCGGCTGCGGGGAGTGGTGAGACCGGCGGTCCGCGGACTCCGCGACAGCGTTCGCCTCGTGGGCAGCGACCCGAGGGGCCGCGCACCACGGATACCGGAAACGCCGAGGAGTGACGGCCCGGCCCCGACGGCGGCAGCAAAGGCGGCGAAGGGTGGCGAAGAAAGCCGCGGCGAAGGAGGGCGGCTGCGAGGGAGAGCCGCGGCGAAGGAGGGCGGCGGCGGGGGAGAGCCGCAGCGAAGGAGGGCGGCGGCGAAGGAGAGCCGCAGCGAAAGGGAGAGGCGGCGGCGAAAGGGAGAAGGGCGGCGCAAGCGGGGTGGTTGTCAGGGGCGGGTCGGCCATAGGGGGTCACTCGCCTGCTCCTCGGCGTCTCTCATGGCCCGGAGGATGTTGCCCGAGGCCAGCTTGAGCAGATCAGGCTCGGACCAACCCCGCGCCGCTAATTCGCCCAAAAGGGCGGGATATCCGGACACGTCCGACAAGCCCGCCGGCACCTCCGGCGTCCCGTCGAAATCGCCTCCCAGGCCCACGTGGTCGACCCCTGCCACCTCCCGGGCGTGATCCACGTGGTCGGCCACCTGGGCGACCGTGGCCACCGGCTTCGGGTGGGCGGCCAGCCACGCGCGGAAGGCCGGCTCGGCGGCCGGGTCGGGGGAGGTGGCCACCGGGACCGACGACGACGGCTCGCCGGGGCGGGGGCAGCGCGGCCACGGCTCGGCGACGGGGGACAAGCCCAGGCGTTCCCACTCGGCGTCGGCGGCGGCTGCCCAATCGCGGGCTGCCGCGGACACGAAGGAGGAGACGAACGTCAGCTGGACCACGCCGCCGTTCGCGGGCAGGCGGGTCAGGACGTCGTCCGGGACGTTGCGGACGTGGTCGGTCACGGCGCGGGCGCCCGAGTGCGAGAAGATCACCGGGGCGTCGGCCTCGTCGAGGGCGGCGTGCATGGTCACCGGCGCCACGTGGGAGAGGTCGACGAGCACGCCGATGCGCTGCATCTCCCGTACGATCGCCCGCCCTTCGGCCGACAGGCCGCCCACCTGCGGAGGCGATGCTGCGGAGTCGGCCCAGGCGGTGTGATGGTTGTGCGTCAGGGTGACATACCGGACACCGAGGCGGGCCAGGGAGCGCAGCACGCCGGTGGACCCGGCCAGGCAGTGGCCGCCCTCGACGCCGATGAGGGAGGCGATCCGGCCGGCCGCCATGATCCGGGAGACGTCGGCGGCCGTGTAGGCGATCTCCAGTTCGCCGGGGTAGAGGGCGACCATCCGGTGCACGAGGTCGATCTGTTCGAGGGTGGCCGCGAGGGCCACGGGTTCGGGCAGGTCGGAGGGGACGTAGACGGACCAGAACTGGCCGCCGACCCCGCCCGCACGCAACCGGGGGAGGTCGGTGTGCAGGCCGGGCCGGGGCTGGTCGAGACCGGTGACGCTCGAACCGGACACGGCACGCAGCCGCATCGGCAGGTCGTTGTGCCCGTCAATGATCAGCGCCATCTCCCTTGCATAGCGGTCCGGGGAAACCACCGCAAGGGAGCGGCGACGCCCCGAACAGTCGGTGGACGACCCCCGGGACATGAGGATTCGCGAAAAAGTTTCTCTGCAACCCAGCGGCACCCGTTCGGGTCCTCGACCTGCAACCCAGGACCGGCAATCTCTTTTCCATGCCCGGCCGACAACGGCCGGACACACGGGGGAGGAATTCAGAATGCGACGTGCCAAGCTGCCGAAGCACCTGACAGCTCTGACCGCCGTTTTCGCGGGCGCGACCGCCGCGTTGGCGCCGGGTGCCGCCGCTCAGGCGGTCGCCATCAAGAAGACCAAGGGCACCAAGGAGATGTCGGTCCAGGCCGGTGACGACAGCTACACCTCGTCGTCCCGCGCGACCGCCGGTTTCGGCGCCGACGACAAGCTTGTCGCCGGCAGGTTGGGCAAGGACGTCAAGACCTCCTACATCAAGTTCACGATCCCGGCCGGCACCGATGTGTCGGACGCGAAGCTCTTCCTGCACCCGCTCGGCAAGCCGACCGGCACGATCACCATCGCCCGCGTCCTCGACAACTCGTGGACCGAGACCAAGCTGACCGCGGCCACCGCGCCGAAGACCGGCCTCGCGATCGCGAGCGTCACCCCGGGCGCCGGCGACACCCGCATCGGGTTCGACCTGGCCGCCGAGGTCTACGGCGCCGGCACGTACTCGTTCGCCGTCACCGGCACGTCGACCGTGAAGTTCCAGTCGTCGGAGAACTCGGCGAAGGGCGGCCCGGAGCTGACCTTCATGACGACGATCCCGGACACCGCGGCGAACACCGGGAACCAGGGCGCCGGCGCGCCGAAGGCCGGCACGAACTGCGTCACCGACGCGAAGCTCGTCCCCTCCTGCAACATCCTCTGGGGTGGCGCCGCGGGTGGCTTCACCGACGCGCCCCGCGACCTCGCGCTCAAGGACTGGGAGAAGCTGAGCGGCCGCACCGCGACGATCTTCCACCAGTACCACAAGGGCAACGAGCCGTTCCCGACCAAGGCCGAGATCGCCATGACCCAGGACCCGGCCAAGCCGCGGGTGCTGCTGGAGAACTGGAAGATCGCCTACGGCTCGAACTGGGCCAAGGTCGCGAAGGGGGAGCAGGACGCCCGCATCGACGCGTTCGCCAAGCGCGCGAAGGCGTACGGAAAGAAGTTCTTCCTGGTCCTGAACCACGAGCCGGAGAACGACGTCATCGCGAAGGCCGGTTCGGGCTGGGAGGCCAAGGACTTCGCGGCGATGTACCGCCACACCATCCTGCGTCTCCGCGCGCAGGGCGTCACCAACGTCGTCAACGTGATGGCCTACATGGGCAACGAGAAGTGGATGGCGCAGTCCTGGTGGAAGGACCTCTACCCGGGCAACGACGTCGTCGACTGGGTCGGCCTGGACTCCTACGTCTCGGTCGAGAAGGGCTACTACCACTTCGGCGACTTCGGTGACATCCTCGACCGCGCGCCGAAGGGTGGCACCGGGTTCTACGACTGGGCCGTCGCGAAGGCGCCGGGCAAGCCGTTCATGCTGGCCGAGTGGGGTGGCTACCACCGGGTCGGCAAGAAGACCGACAAGTCCGCCGTCTACAACGACGTCCTGCCCGAGCTCGCCAAGCGCCCCGCGATCAAGGCGATCGTCCACTTCGACACGAAGCACGACGACCAGGGCGACCGCGACATCAGCATCGACAGCACCACGGCGAGCCTCGCCGCCTTCAAGAAGCTGGCCGCCCACCCCGTCTTCAACGTGAAGATCGGCTGAACCACCCGACAGCGAGCGCCGCCCGGCATGTGCCGGGCGGCGCTTCTGCGTGCCCGGGAAAGTGCCTGAAAGATCAAGAGCCAGGCCCAAGGGTACGAGGGGAAGCACCGTTCTCGTTTTCGGAGGCGATGTCCGGGTCTGCCCGTGGATCACAGTAGACGCGCTCTCAGCCAGCGGAAATGACCCGTTGACACGATCGCAACGTGCTGCGAGCATTCCCGAAAAGGTTTTCGTGAATCTCTCGGGGCAGCCACCGCTCCGGGCGATTTTCCCTGCCCAGAAGAGGCGAAAGGCGTCCACTTGTGACAGCGCCCGCGATACCGAGATCCCATCGAGCAGCCCTGACCGCCGGCCTTCTCCTCGCCGGCCTCGCCGCCGTCCCGTCGCCGGCCGAGGCGGCCCCCAACAGCGGCACCCCGTACCCGGTCTTCACCGGCAGCGCCGACCCGATCCCCGACCAGCGCACCGGATACCACGCCCGCAACCAGCTCCAGGCCGTCTTCGACGCCGACGTCGCGGCCGGCGCCGGGAGCAGCACCGACAACGACTTCTGGATCGACCGGATGCTGGCCCGGACCGGCAACGCGCCGGGCGGCTCCAACGGTGACGCCAACCAGTACCTGTTCAGCCGCGGCCGCGCGGTCTTCATGAAGACCCACCAGCCGGGCGTGCTCGGGTTCGGCGGCGAGGTCGCCTACATCGAGTCGATCGCCGGCGGCCAGGGCGCGTACACGATCACCGCCTCGATCGGCGGCGCGGACGTGACGCTCACCGAGGACGCGGCGCAGCGCAAGCAGACGCCGAGCTACTGGCGGAGCGTCTTCGGCAACACCGCTTCCGGCCTGCGGGTCGTGCAGACGAAGTACATCACCGACCAGAACGTGGTGGTCACCGACCTCGAGGTGAGCAGCACCAACGGTGCGGCCAAGGACGTGCTGTTCACCGCGAGCTCGCCGTTCGCGCGGACCGTGGAGTCCGGCGACGGCGAGCTGACCGGCGCGGTCCGCTCGTTCAACAAGCTGACCGACCTGTTCCCGCGGTTCTCCGGCGACGGCTTCGCGCCGGTCGAGGGCACCCTGCGGCGGACCGTCGCGGTGCCGGCGAGCGGCACGGTCCGGACCAAGGTGCAGCTCGGCTTCACCGCCAAGGAGAATCCGGCCGCCACGACCGAGTACGTGAAGTTCCGCGACCTGGCGCCGGCCGCCGCCTACCAGGCGCACGTCACGGCGTACAACCGGTGGTGGGCCGAGAACGTGCCCTATCTCGACACCCCGGAGAACAACATCGACAAGACGTTGTTCTACCGCTGGTGGCTCATGCGCTTCAACTTCCTCGACGCGGACATCCCGGGCAACGACTACCAGTTCCCGACCGCGATGGAGGGTGTGCTCGGCTACAACAACGCGATCGTGCTGACCACCGGCATGTTCGTGGACGACCTCAAATACTTCCGGGACCCGGCCTACTCGTACGGATCATGGGTCTCCGCCGGTGAGGTCGCGAAGAGCTCGAAGTACGTCGACAACCCGGGCGACCCGGCCAACTGGTCGAACAGCTACACCGAGTACATCTCCGAGGCGGCCTGGCGCTCCTACCAGCTGCACGGCGGCCCGGCCGCGATCGCCGGGAACCTGGCCGAGTACGCCGAGAACGACGTGAAGGGCCTGCTCGAGGCGTACGACTTCGACGACAACGGGCTGATCGAGTACAGCTGGGGCGCGATGACCGGCAACGACGCCGACGCGGTGTCGTTCGACTGGCGGGCCGGCAACATGGACCGGACCGAGAGCGCCTACCTGTACTCGAACGCGAAGGCCTCGGCGGCCGCCTACCGGACCGCCGGGGACACGGCGAAGGCCGCCGAGATGGAGGCGTTCGCGACCCGGGTCAAGGACGCCGTGCTGGAGTACCTCTGGGAGCCGGCCCGCACGACGCCGGACGAGATGGGGCACCACGGCAACCTGCTCAAGCACCGGCACGTCGCCACGGACGCCCTGGTGCCGTGGAAAGAGATCAACAACTACTACCCGTTCTCGGTCGGGCTGATGCCGGACACGGCCGAGTACCGGGAGGCGCTGCGGCTGTTCGCCGACGACAGCCAGTACCCGATCTTCCCGTTCACCACGGCGAACCAGGCCGACAAGGCCGCCGCCGCGGCGCAGGGCGACCCGGGCAGCAACAACTTCTCGATCATCAACTCGACGGTGACGTTCCGGATGCTCTCGTCGGTGCTGCGCAACTACCCGACGCAGTACATCGACAAGGAGTGGTACAAGAAGCTGCTGTACTGGAACGCCTGGGCGCACTACCAGAACAACGGCGACAACCGGTACCCGGACCAGAACGAGTTCTGGGCGGACGGCTCGGCCGCGAACCAGAGCATCGGCTACCGCTCGTGGATCCACCACACGATCCTCGGCGCCACGAACTTCACCGTCATCGAGGACGCGATGGGCCTGCGCCCGCGCGACGACGCGAAGATCGAGCTGGACCCGATCGACATCGGCTGGGACCACTTCACCGCCAACAACATCAAGTACCGGGACCGGGACCTCACGGTCGTCTGGGACGCGCCGGGCGGCACCCGCCACTACGGCGACACCCCGGAGGGCTACTCGGTCTACCTCGACGGCGAGCTCGCGTTCACCGCGGACAAGCTCGGCAAGCTGATCTACGACCCGGCGACCGGTCAGGTCACCGCGGCGGCCGGGATCACCGTGACGAACGCGTCGCCGAAGAGCGTGAAGGCGCCGCAGGACGTCACCTTCGCGGCGGACGCGCGGGTCACCGACGTGATGGCCAAGGCCGGCATGAACGCCGCCGCGAACGTGGCGAAGGGCCGCCCGGTCACCGCCACCTTCTCCGCCTCCGGTCGCGCCCCGGCCGGCGCGGTCAACGGCACCACCGTGAACGAGCCGTTCTGGGGCACCGCCGGATCGCCGAACGCCACCGACGCGATCACCGTGGATCTGGAGGGCAAGCGGAAGGTCGACGACGTCCGGGTGCACTTCTACCGGACCTCCTCGTCCGCCACGGTCCAGGGCTACGCGCCGCCGGCGCAGTTCACCGTGGAGTACGACGACGGCGACGGCTGGAAGACCGTCCCCGCCCAGGCGCGGATCCCGGCATACCCGCGGGGCAACCTCAACCAGGTCCGCTTCCCCGAGGTCACCGCGGAGAAGCTGCGGATCACCGTGCACCACGCGGCCGGCGCGAAGACCGGCATCAAGGAGGTGCAGGCGTTCGACAGCGGGGTGGCCGCGCCGGACTCGCAGGACGCGAAGCCGCTCGCCGACGCGTGGGTGGACTCGACGTACCAGCAGGACGGCTCGGTCCGGCTGCTCGGCCTGGCGCAGGACGACGGCAAGCCGGGCACCGCGATCGCCTCGTCCTGGTCGGTCGTGGACGCGCCGGCCGGCGGCTCGGTGGCGTTCGAGCAGGCGAACGCGCCCACCACGATCGCCCGGTTCACCGAGTCCGGCCGGCACGTGCTGCGGCTGACCGTTCGCAGCGGTGACGAGACCTCGACCAAGGACGTCGTGGTGAACGCGTCGGCACTGGTCGAAGGCGAGATCAACATCGCCACCTCGGCTACCGCGTCGGCGTCGTTCACGGCCGGCTGGAACAACGTCAACGCCGTCAACGACGACAAGGCGCCGTTCTTCACCGGCGGGTCCAACCCGGACATCTGGGCCACCTGGACCGGGAACGAGCCGGCCACCCGCTGGCTGCAGTACGACTTCCCGACCTCGGTCCGGGTGAACCGCGCCTCGATCGACTTCTGGTCGGACAGCACCACCGGCGGCAGCGGCGTCTCCGTCCCGCAGAACTGGAAGATCCAGTACTGGGACGGCGCGGCCTGGCAGGACACCACCGGCGGCACCGGGTTCAACCCGGCCGTACGCGGGCGCACCAACGTGGTCACGTTCGACCCGGTCACCACGACGCGCCTGCGGGCCACCTTCAACGCCCTGCCGAACGCGGCCGGCAACCGCTGGTCGGCGGTCGGCGTCACCGAGTGGCGGGTCTTCGCGGCCCCGGCCAGCTCGATCAGGACCGTGGACGTGCGCACCCCGACCGGTGTGGTGCCGGCCCTGCCGGCGACCGTCGACGTGACCTACGCCGACGGCGCGGTGCTGCCGGTCGCGGTCTCCTGGAGCGCCGTCGAGCCGGAGCAGGTCGCCGAGATCGGCGACTTCACGGTCACCGGGTTCGTGGCCGGCACGTCGATCAGCGCCCGGGCCCACGTCTGGGTCCGCGGCAGCGCGCCGGTGCAGATCAACACGATCGACCCGGTCGCGGTCAGCACCCGGGTCGGGGTCGCTCCGGTCCTGCCCACCGGCGTCACGGTCGGCTACAACGACGGCTCGCGGCAGAGCGGCATCGGGGTGACCTGGCAGCAGATCGACCCGGCGTCCTACGCGAAGGAGGGCACGTTCGAGGTGACCGGGCAGGTGGCCGGCACCGACAAGACGGCGGTCGCCACGGTGACCGTCGGAGCGGGCGGACCGGAGGACACGACGCCGCCGGTCACGACGCTGACGGCTTCCCCCGACGCGCCCTGGACGAACACGAACGTGGCGGTGACGGCGTCCGCGACCGACAACAGCGACAAATCGCCCAAAATCGCTGTCAAGAGGGGTGACGCCGGATGGACCGACTACGCGGGTCCGATCACGGTCACCGACGAGGGCGAGCTGAAGATCCAAGCGAGGGCGACCGACGCCGCCGGCAACGTCTCGGCGGTGACCGAGCGGACCGTGGGCATCGACCGCACGATCCCCACGGTCAAGGCGGCCTTCGACGAGGACTCGCGGGAACTGACCATCACCGGAACCGACGCGCTCGCCGGCATCTCCACGGTGGAGTACCGCATCGGCACGGGCGCCTGGACCGCGGCGAGCGGCCCGGTGCAGGTCGGCTCGGCGGCGGCCACCGTCGAGTACCGCTCGGTGGACCGGGCCGGCAACACCTCGGCCGTCGGCACGCTGACGGTCGAAGCCGGTCAGGCGCCCGTGAACGTGGCCCGGACAGCCACCGCCTCGGCGTCCTACACGCCGGGCTGGGTCACCGCCGGCAACATCGCCGACGGGGTCACCCCGACCGGCCCGGTCGGCCCGAACACCGACGTCTGGAACACCTGGCCGCAGGTCGGCGAGCAGTGGATCCAGCTGGACTGGTCGTCCCCGGTCACGGTGGACCGTTCCCGGATCTGGTTCGCCGAGGACCTCGACGACACCGGCGCCGGGGTCGCGCCGCCGTCCGCCTGGAAGATCCAGCACTGGGACGGCGCGGCGTGGAAGGACGTGACCGGCGCGAGCGCCTACGGCACCTCCGCCACGGCGTGGAACACGGTGACCTTCGACGCGGTGACCACGACGAAGCTGCGGGCGCTGCTCACGGCGGCGGGCACCGAGGAGGGCAAGGGGTCGCCGGGGGTCCAGGAGTGGGAGGTCTACGACGTACCCTCGCCCGCTCTTGATCTTGAAGTGACGGCGAAGTCGCAGTGCCTCGGCAAGAACGCGTACGTGGCGGTCACCGCGAAGAACACCGGCGACGAGCCGGTCACCGTCGAGCTGGTCACGCCCTACGGATCCCGGACGGTCGCGAATGTGGCGCCCGGCAAGTCGGCATACCAGAGCTTCAACAGCCGGACCGGGTCGATCCCGGCCGGCGAGGCCGGTGCCGGCGGGATCGAAGCCTCCTACGACGCCATCAGCTGCGGATAGACGGAGAATCCCTTGAGACTGCTGCGCACAGCGGTCGCAGGGCTGGTCGCGGCGGGCCTGCTGGTGACAGCGCCCGCCGCCCCGGCCCGGGCAGCCGACTCCTACACCTTCACGAACACCGTCAATCCGATCCTGAAGGACGGCTCCTACTACTCGGCCGACCCGGCGCCGCTCGTCGCGGACGGCAAGCTGATGATCTATACCGGTCACGACGAGGCCGGTCCGGCGGTCAACGACTTCATCATGAACGAGTGGGGCGCGTTCACCACGAGCGATGTCGCCGGTGGACAGTGGACCCACTACCCGTCCCTCATGCGCCCGGAGGCGGTGTTCGGCTGGGCGACCCCCGGCCGCGCCTACGCCGGGCAGGTGGTGAAGGGCCCGGACGGCCGCTACTACTGGTACGTCCCGGTCAGCGAGCGTGACTCGACCGCGGCCAACAGGTTCGCGATCGGCGTGGCCGTCTCGGACACCCCGACCGGCCCGTGGACCGACCACGTCGGCGGCCCGCTGATCTCGCAGCGGACGCCGACCGCCAACACCATCGAGAACATCGACCCGACCATCCTGGTCGAGGGCGACCGGGTCTTCCTCTACTGGGGAACGTTCGGGCAGCTGCGGTTCCTGGAGCTGCGGGCGGACATGAAGACCCCGGTCGGGACGCAGGCGGCGGTCTCCGGGCTGACCGGCTTCTTCGAGGGCGCGTGGCTGTTCCAGCGCAACGGCACCTACTACCTGGCGTACGCCGGCAACAACGCCGGACCCACCTCGGCCTGCACGCCGGCGAACTACCACGCGTGCATCGCCTACGCCACGGCGACGTCGGCGAGTGGACCGTGGACCTACCGCGGCACGCTGCTCACCCCGGTCTCGTCGACGACGAGCCACCCGGGCATCGTCGAGTTCGACGGGCAGTGGTACCTCGCCTACCACACCGCGGACGCCGCCGGCGGTGGTCATTTCCGCAGGTCGGTCGCGATCGACAAGGTGGAGTGGGACGACACCCAGACGCCGCCGCGGATCAAGCAGGTCGTGCAGACCCCGGCGAAGCAGGCCGATCGCACGCCGCGCGCCAACATCGCCCAGGCCGCGAAGGTCACCGTCTCGAACGACCCGGTCCCGACGCAGTACTGGGTGAAGGCGCTCAACGACGAGATCGTGCGCCCCAACCCGCTGCCGCCGGACATGTGGGGCACCTGGACCGGCAGCAACCCGCCGCAGCAGTGGGTGCAGTACACCTGGGACCAGCCGATGCGGATCTCCGGTTCGCAGATCGAGTTCTGGAACGACCAGCCGCAGGGCACCGGGGTCGGGGTAGCGGCGCCGGCCAGGTGGAGGATCCAGTACTGGGACGGTTCCTGGCGCGACGTCCCGAACCCGAGCGGCTACGGCACCGGCACCCAGGGTTTTCAGGACACGACGTTCGACGCGGTGACGACCACGCAGGTCCGGGCCGTGCTCGACGCGTCGACGAACGGCAGCACCTACTCCGCGGTCGCCGTGGAGGAGTGGAAGGTGCTCGCCGAGCAGCCCGCCGCGGTGACCGCTCCGGCGATCACGGTCGAGGTGGGGGAGACCGATCTGCCCGGGACGGTTCCGGTCACGTTCGGCGCGTCGACGCTGCGGATCCCGGTCTTCTGGGACGGGCTCACGGCGGCCGACGTGGCGCAGCCCGGCTCCGTGACGGTCGCCGGCAGCGTCCTCGGCTACGCGGGCGGCCGCATCGACGCGACGGTCCAGGTGATCTCACCGGGCGACACCGAGGGCGACGAAACCCCGCCGTCCGTCGTGGTCACCCCGAGTGGGTCGGCGGGCGCCGCCGGGTGGTTCCGCTCCCCGATTTCGGTACGGGCGGCAGCCACCGATGATCGCGGCGGCCGGATGACTGTCGCGATCGCGATCGACGACGCGGAGCCGCTGGTCACGACCGACACGCGGTCCGCCACGGCCACGGTGGCGGGGGACGGCCGGCACACGGTCACCGCGACCGCCACCGACCGGGCCGGCAACAGGTCGTCGCCGGCCCGTGCCGACGTGAACATCGACGCCACGAACCCGGCCGCCACCGCCTCCCTGGCCGACCGGCGTGTCACGGTCACGGCCACCGACGCCACCTCCGGCGTCGACCGGATCGAGTACGCGATCGGAACCGGAGCGTGGACCGTCTACTCCGGGGCGATCGCCGCGCCGGACGCCGGGAAGCACACGGTCGGCTACCGGGCCGTGGACCGGGCCGGCAACACCTCGCCGGTCGCCACGATCGTCATCCCGGCCGACCTGTCCGCGCCGCTGACCGGCAACGTCGGGCCGATCGCGGTGCCGACCGCGTCGTACACGGCCGGCTGGAACGCGGTCACGGCGCTCAACGACGACAGCGACCCGGCGAACCCGTCGCAGGCACAGATCTGGGGCACCTGGTCCGGCACCCGGCCGGCCACCCAGTGGATCCAGTACGACTGGTCCCGTCCGATCCGGATCACCGGCGCCGAGCTGAAGTTCTGGCGCGACGCCAACCCGGGCACCGGTGACGGTGTCGCCGCGCCGGACGGCTGGAAGCTCCAATCCTGGGACGGCGCGGCCTGGCAGGACATCCCCGGCACGTACGGGACCAGCACGACCGCCTTCAACCGGGTCGAGTTCCCGGCCGTGACCACCTCACGGTTGCGGGCCGTGGTGTCCGCGAACGGCAACGGCAGCACCTATGCGGCCGTCGCCGTCACCGAGTGGCGGGTCTTCGCCGACGAGTCCGCGCCCCTCGCCGTCACGGCGCAGTCCCGGTGCATCGGTGGCAAGGCCTACGTCGCGGTGACCGCGCGCAACGCATCCGCCTCCTCTCTGGACGTCGGGCTCGTCACCCCGTACGGAAAGAAGGCCTTTGATCGGGTCCTCTCCGGCGCCAATGCCTATCAGTCCTTCCCCTCCCGGGCCGCGTCGATCCCGGCCGGAACCGCGTCGGCCAACGGCGTGACCGCGTCCTACCCCGCCATCACCTGCTCCTAGGAGATCTCCATGAAAGCAAGAGTTCCCGTCGCGCTGGCCTGCGTCCTGGCCGGCGCCACCGCCTTCCCGGCCGCGGCGCTCGCCGACCCTTCCCCCGGTGAGGCCCAGGTCGAGGTGACCGTCGACATCACCGAGATCGAGGAGCCGGGCGTGCTCGCCCTCACCGTCGCCGGCACCGCCGCCTCGCTGACCGAGAACGGCTCCGACCTCACGGTCCGGCGCTTCACCGGCACGCTGCCGACGGTCACCGTGACCGACACCCGCACCCTCGAGGAGATCCCGGCCGGCTCGGCGTGGGCCGTGCTCGGTTCGTCGAGCGACTTCACGGCGCCCGGCCTCGACCCGATCAGCGCCGAGCACCTCGGCTGGAAGCCGCGCCTGCTCGACGGCGGCGACACCGGCCTGGTGGCCGAGGGTGAGGAGGTCGTGCCGGTGCTCGACGAGGAGACGCAGCCCGGCAACAACGTCGGCCTCGTCGACCAGGAGCTGCTCGTCTCCACCTACGACTCGTCGGCGGTGACCGGCGGCTCCTACACGGTGAACGCCGACCTCAACCTGCACACGCCGGCGGACGTGGCGGCCGGCTCCTACAAGTCCACGCTGACCCTGTCCCTTTTCGAATGACGTTGTGGCGGGGGCCTTCCGCGGCCCCCGCCTTCCCTCGTTTGTGGAGTCGCCATGCGCCGTGTCGCCGCCCTGCTCATCGCCGCCGCTGCCGTCGTCGTGCCCGCGACTCCTGCCGTGGCCGCGTCCTCCTCTGCGGACACCACCTGGACGGTGCAACCCGCCACCGCCGCCGGGCCGGACGGCCGCCGCTGGGTGGAACGCACCCTCGACCCCGGCCAGACCGTCACCGAGCACCTGGCCGTCCGCAACTTCGGCGCGGCGCCCGCGTCGTTCCGGCTGACAGCGGCCGACGGCTACCTCACCGACAAGGGCCGCTTCAACATGCTGCCCTCGGACACGCCGTCGACCGACGGCGGAACCTGGATCACCGTGCAGTCCACCGTGGACGTCGGCGCCGGCGAGACCGAGGTCGTCCCCTTCACCATCACCGTCCCGTCCGGCGCCACCCCCGGCGATCACCCGGCCGGCATCGCCGCCTCGGTGGCCGGCCGGCAGGGGACCGTGCAGGTGGAGAGCCGGGTCGGTTTCCGGGTCCTGCTCCGGGCGTCCGGAACCGTCCAGCCCGCCGTCTCCGTCGATGACGTGTCGACCACGTATGCGCGCTCCTGGAACCCGTTGAGGCCGGGCGTTCTGACGGTCTCCTACCAGGTGGCCAATACCGGAAACATCCGTATGTCGGTGGCGGATGAGGTGCGATCCTCGGAGCTGTTCGGCCTCCTCTCCGCCTCGTCTCCCGGCTCGGTCGCCACCTCCGGCGCCGCGGCCGCTCCCGGCGACATCCTCCCCGGCGGCAGCCGCGCCGGAACCGCCCGGGTCGAGGGCGTCTGGGGCTTCGGCCGGGTATCGACCACCGTCGCCCTCACCGCCGAAGCCCCCACCTCGGTGACGGTGACGACCTGGGTGATGCCGTGGCCCCAGCTGTTCCTGGCCCTGGCCGTGGCCGCTCTGCTCCTCGCCGCGCGAGCCGTGAACCGCCTCCGCCGCCGTCGCCTGGAGGCGCTGCTGGCCCAGGCCCGCCTCGAGGGCGCCCGAACGGCCTCCTGACCGCGCCGCACCGTGGCTGTGACTCATCGTGTCGCGGCCGGTCTCAGCACCGTTCGTCGCCGGCTGTAGCCCATGGCTGTCCGCGCGTCGTCTTCGGTCAGCCATACGCCACAGCCGGCCGTGCCCCCGGCTCTGCCGTTCAGTCCGGCTGTACCACAGGGCGACATTTCGGGCGAGGCCGCGCCGTCGTCAGGCCTGGCTGTACCACAGAGCGACATTTCGGGCGCGAACTCAGCCCTGCCGTACAGCCGGACCGGCATCCGTGTCCCGGCTGCAGCCCATCGCTGCCGACACGCCGACGAGACAGCAACGTGCTGCAGCCCGCCCCACCCGGCTGCAGCACGTTGTCGTGATCGCATGCTTTCCGCAGCGCTGCGCTGCAGCCGACCCTTGTCGCGCCCGGCCGAACGCGCGCTATGGCATCAGGGTGGTCCGCTGGATGCGTACGGCCCGGGGCGCGCGAACGGCGAAAGCGGCGCTACGGCCCGGTGTGGCAGGACCTCGCCCGGCGTCCCCAACTCGACCCGGCAGACGCCGCCGGCGCGCAACGGCCCGGGATCGCGGCCGCAAGCAAGGGCCGCGCGGGCCGCAAGCATGAACCCCGTAGCCATGCGCTGCAGCCGACGTCTTATCCGGCCGCAGCGCATCTCCGTGTAGGCCTTGTGTCGCGGGCTGCAGCCCAGTGCTGCGCGGTCTTGTGCCTGGCTGCAGCCCGTCGCTGTCTCGCGATCGCCCGGTTGACCACAACGGGGCGTGCGCTGCCCCGACAGCGCACGCCCCGCCTCCTCCACCGGTCAAGCCGGTGCCTTCCGGTCCGGCCGGCCCCTTCCTTACATCAGGCCAGGGGCAGCCAGACCCGCATCGTGGACGGTCCCCGCGACGCCCAGTCGTGGTACGGCCGCAGCGTCACCGGCACCCCCTCGGCGGCGATCACGTCCGGGGACTCGGTGCCGTAGGGCCACGGCGACTCCGGCGGCTCGACGATGCGGCAGGTCACGCCCACCCCGCCGGCCACGTCACCGATCTCCGCCCTGGCGTCCAGCCGCAGCGCGTCGACGGCCACGCCCGGGGGCAGGTCGACCGACTCGGCGCAGTAGACCACCGGGCCTCGTTCGACGACGGCGCAGCCTCGTACGGAATCGATCCTGGAATCCGGGGCGGTGAGCCGCGGCCGGACCGCGAGATCGAGCACGACGGTGTCGCCCGGCGTGAAACGCCGGCGCAGATGCAGCAGGCCGGGGGAGACGGGGGCGCCGTCGAGCGTCGCCTCGGTCGCCCAGTGCGGAACGCGCAGCGTGAGCGTCCACGGCTCGGCCGGCGACTCGGTGATCGTGACGGCGACCCGCCCGCTCGCCGGATAGTCGGTGTCGACCTCCAGGGCGATCTCCCCGACCCGGATCGTCGAGGCGGCATATTGGTGGATCTGCACGCCCGAGTCGTCACATGTGGCGATGTAGGCGGCCAGGCCCGCGAAAGTTCTCGCCAGGTTCGTCGGACAGCACGAGACCGAGAACCACGGCGCCCGCAGCGTCGACGCGGCCCGTGGCACGAGCTGGTCGGCCGGCGGCTCGGTTCCGAGGACCCGCTGGTGCAGCGTGTTCGTGTAGAAGAACCGCGTCCCGTCGTCGGACGGCGAGGTCGCGATCACGTTGAACAGCGTCCGCTCGATCAGGTCGGCGTAGGCCGGGTCGCCCTGCGCGAGCAGCAGCCGCCAGGCGAGCATCACCGAGCCGACCCCCGCGCACGTCTCGGAGTACGCCCGGTCCGGCGGCAGCACGAAGTCCTCGCCGAACGCCTCGTCCTGATGCCGCGAGCCGATGCCGCCGGTGATGTAGATCCGCCGGGCCACGGTGTTCCGCCACTGCCGGGTGACCGCGTCGAGCAGGGCGTCGTCGCCGGTCTCGACCGCGACGTCGACGGCGCCGGACGCGAGGTACATGGCCCGGACGGCGTGCCCGCGGAAGACGGAGGCCGACTTGACCGGGACGTCGTCCTGGAAGTAGGACCGCCCGAACTCGATGTCGTCGAGAACCTGGTTGCCGCGCCGCTCGACGAAGAGCCTGGCCTGCTGCAGGTAGCGATCGTTTCCGGTCACCCGGTAGAGCTCGACCAGCGCCGGCTCGATCTCGGCGTGCCCGCAGACCGAGGCGATGCCGTCCGGGCCGAAGACGTCGCAGAGATGGTCGGCAGCGCGGATCGCCACCTCGACGAGCCGGTCCGTCCCGTACGTCCGGGCCCGTGCCACCGCCGCCTGGATCAGGTGGCCGTAGCAGTAGAGCTCGTGCCCCCACTCGAGATCGCTGTAGCGGGGCTGCTGGCCGGGCCGGCCGAAGTTGGTGTTGAGGTAGCCGTCGGGTTCCTGCGCGGCCGCGACCCGGGCGACGACCGCCTGGTAGCGGGCCTCCAGGGCCGGGTCCGGCCGGCGGCCCAGCTCCCAGGCCAGCGCCTCCAGGAACTTGTAGATCTCGCTGTCGGAGAACTCGCGGCCGCGGCGGGGCGCGCCGTCGAAGTTCGGCAGCCAGCCGGCCTTCTCCAGCCAGTGCTCGATGTGCGCGAGCGAGTTGGCGCGGTTGACGTCCTGGCGGCGCTGCCAGAACCCGGGCCGGAGGGTGACCTCGCGCAGCCCGAGTGGCCGGAGCTTGCCGTGGCTGGGAGCGACCGGAGCGCCGAGCCGCTGATCGATGACTTCGTTGATCGTCACTGGAGTGATCACCCTTTGAGAGCGCCGGACATGAACCCGCGGACGTAGTGCCGCTGGAGGGCGAGGAAGAGCAGCACGCAGGGCAGCGCCAGCACGACCACGCCGGCCTCCGTCGCGCCGTAGTCGACGATGCCCATGACCTGCTGGCGCATGTTGGCGACGGCGAGCGGGAGCGGCGCCTTGTCGGAGTCGCTGATCAGCACGAGCGGCGTGATGAAGTCGTTCCAGGCGGCCAGGAACGCGAACAGGCCGACCGTGATGAGGCCGGGTTTGACGGCCGGGACGAGGACGTGCAGCAGGGCCCGGAACGATCCGCAGCCGTCGATGAGGGCGGCCTCGCGCAGCTCGTTCGGGATCGACTCGAACGAGATCCGCATCATGAAGACGGCGAACGGCAGCTGGAACATGGTGAGCACGAGCGCGAGACCGACCAGCGAGCCCTGCAGCCCGAGGTCGTTGAGCAGGACGTAGAGCGGGATCAGCAGGGTCGCGTACGGCACCATCAGGATCGCGAGGGTCACCAGGAACAGCACGTTGCGCCCGGGGAACGTGAACATCGCGAACGCGTACCCGCCGAGCACGCTGACGATCAGCGTGAACAGGACCGTGAGCACCGAGACGACCGTCGAGTTGATCAGGTACTGCCCGATGCCGGCCTGGTAGTTCGCGAGGGTCTCGTAGTTGCCGAAGCCCCAGCCGTCGACCTGCGCGGTGCCGGCCTGCGGGCTGACGCTCGCCACGGCGGCCCAGGCCAGCGGGAAGAGGAAGATGATCGCGAGCGCGCCGGCCAGGACGTTCTGCGGGATTCTCACCCAGGACATCAGCTCTCCTTCTCCCGCAGCCCACGAAACTGGATCACGTTGACCACGAGCAGCGCGGCGAGCACGAGGATCGACAGCGCGGCGGCCTTGCCGAGGTTGTTCTGACCGAAGAAGGCCATGTTGTAGACGAGCTGCACGATGGTGACCGTGCTGTTGTCCGGCCCGCCCTTGGTCAGGATGTAGAACTGGTCGAAGGCGAGCATCGAGCCGGTGACGCAGAGGATCGTGCAGAGCGCCAGCGACGATTTGAGCAGCGGCAGTGTCACGTACCGGAACGTCTGCCAGCGGCCGGCGCCGTCGAGACGCGCCGCCTCGTACACATCACCGGAGATCCCCTGCAGCCCGACCAGCAACAACAGCATGTAGAAGCCGGCGAAGCGCCACACGATGAGCGCCACCGTCGACCAGAGTGCCGCGTTCGGCGTGCCGAGGAACGAGTCGATGCCGAGGAAGCCGAGCGGGGTGCTCTGCGGCGAGTAGAGCGCGTAGAAGAGCAGCGACGCCGAGGCCAGGCCGAGCGCGCTCGGGATCAGGAACGAGGTGCGCAGGAATCCGGTCCACCGGCTGGACTCCTGGACCAGCATCGCCAGCGCCAGTGCGAGTCCGATCAGGATCACGGTGGTGACGACCGTGTACTTCACCGTGAACCACACCGCCGGCCAGAACAGCCGGTCGTCGAGCACGTCGGTGAAGTTCTCCGGCGCGTTGATCCCGCGGTTGCCGGCGAACAGCCCCCAGTCGGAGATCGACATCTGCCCGACCAGCAGGATCGGCGCCACGAAGAAGATCAGGACGAAGAGGGCGGTGGGCGCGGCGTAGGCCCATCCGGCCATCTGGGGCTTGCGTCGTCGGGGTCGGGGCGCCGGTGGCGCTATCGCGCCTTCCGGCGGCTTGGTGAGGGTCGTTGCAGGTGCCATCGCTTGCGCTTCCTTCGATGTACGGGCGGAGCGGCGCCGGCTGCGTGCCGGCGCCGCACCAGCGCCTCTACTGGCCCAACACTCCGGTGATCGCGCTGTTGTCGTTCGCCAGTGCCCCGGCGTCGCCGTAGACCTGGTTGCGGAACAGGGTCACCCAGGGGCTGCCCGGGGCGTTGAACGCCTGCTGGAAGTTGACCGCGTACGGCGTCTTCGACTGCGGCTCGCCCGCCACCTTGTTGATCAGGGCGATCCGCGGGTCCTTGGCCGAGTACTGGTTGTCGGCCAGGTCGGTGCGGGCCACCGTGCTGTCGTTCGCGGCGAGCACGCCGACCTGCGCGTCCTCCGAGGTGAGCCAGGCCAGGAAGTTCCACGCCTGGTCGCTGAGCTTGGAGTCCTTGGAGATGCCGATGCCGTCGCCGCCGACGAAGGTGGACTGGCCGCCGCTGACGCCCGGGATGCCGGTCACGCCGACGTCGACGGTCTCGGCCGCCGTCTTCAGCAGGGTGGCCGGGTACGGCATCACGCCGATCTTGCCCTCCTGGAACGCGGCGACCCAGGTGGCGCCGGTCTCGTCCTTGGAGCCCGGGTCGACCGCGCCGGCGTCCTGCAGCTCCCGCCACGTCGAGTAGACCTTCTGCGCGGCCGCGCCGTCGAGCAGTGACTTCGTGCCCTCCGCGTCCATGACCTCCTCGCCGCTGGCCCAGACCATCGGGAACCAGGTGAAGACGTTGCAGCCGCCGCAGTTGCCGCCGAAGAACGTGCCGTAGGTGTCCGGCTTGTTCAGCTTCTGCACGGCCAGGGCCTGCGTCTTGAACTCGTCGAGGGTGGTCGGGCCCTTCTCCGGGTCGAGGCCCGCCTCCTTGTAGAGCTCCTTGTTCCAGAACATCACCGAGAGGTCGAGGACGAACGGCAGGACGTATTTCTTGTCCTCGTACGTGCCGGCGTCGATGTGCCCCTTGTTGATCTGGTCGGCGTACGGGAGCAGGCCGATCCGCTCGGTCATGTCGGCGAACAGGCCGGCCTTCGTCCAGTTCGGCACGTAGACGATGTCCGCCGCGAACAGGTCGGGCAGGTCGCCGGAGCCGGCCGCCGCGCCCACCTTCGCGACGTAGTCGTCGTTCGGCACGATGGTGAGCTTGACCTGGTTCTTGTGCGACTTGTTGTAAGCGTCGACGAGCGCCTTGGCCTGCAACTCCAGCGGCGCGCGGGTCCAGAGCGTCAGCTCCGAGCCGTCGTCGGTGCCGGTCGCCGTGACCGCTCCGGACGAGCCGCTGCCCTCATCGTCGTCGCTCGATCCGCAGGCCGCCATGGCAGCGATCAGGCCGAGTGCCGCGACGGAGGCGACCGCTCTGCGGTAGCCCCGGGTTATCCGTGTCCTCACTGTAGTCCTCCTCGAAACCGCGTTTCGGACTTATGTTTCGGAGTTGCCGCGATATGGGCTACGCTGGCTGCTGCCCGACGCGGTAGATCAGCAGGTAAAAGCGGTTGGGTCGGCAGGCTTTCAGGACTGCCGAAAAGGTTTTCAGAAACGTAATGCTGTGGAGATTTTCTTGTCAAGAGGTTCGACAGTGGGCGATGCACCGGCCGACAATCGTCCGGATCGGAGGCGAGGCTTGGACACCATGGGGGCGGCGGCCAACCGTGCCGTCACGCTGCGCGACGTCGCCCGGCTCGCCGGCGTCTCCGTGGCGACGGCGTCGAAGGCGCTCAACGGACAGCCCCAGGTGCGGGCCGAGACGCGGGCCCGGGTGGTCAAGGCCGCCGAGCAGCTGTCGTTCTCACCCAACACCCTCGCCCAGGGCCTGATCACGCAACGTAGCGGCACGGTCGGCCTGCTCACGTCCGACCTGGAGGGTCGCTTCTCGATACCGATCCTCATGGGAGCCGAGGACGCCTTCGGTTCCGACCAGACCTCGGTCTTCCTCTGCGACGCCCGCGGTGACGCGATCCGCGAAAAGCACCATCTCCGGGCCCTGCTGTCCCGCCGCGTCGACGGCCTCATCGTGGTGGGCGCCCGCCCCGACCAGCGCCCGTCCCTGGGCCGCGACCTGCCGGTACCGGTCATCTACGCCTACTCGCCCTCCGACGACCCCGCCGACCTCTCCCTCGTCACCGACAACATCGGCGGAGGCCGACTGGCCGTCGACCACCTGATCCGCTGCGGCCGCCGCCGGATCGCCCACATCACCGGCGACCCGGGCTACGGCGCCGCCCAGGACCGTGCCCGCGGCGCCCTCGACCGCCTCTCCGAGGAGGGACTCTCCCTGGCCGGCGGCGAGGTCTGGTTCGGCATGTGGTCCGAGGCCTGGGGCCGCGGCGCCACTCGCATGCTCCTCGACCGCTGCCCCGACGTCGACGCCATCTTCGCCGGCTCCGACGAGATCGCCCGGGGCGTCCTCGACGTCCTCCACGAGGAACGCATCGACGTCCCCTCCAAGGTCGCCGTCATCGGCTTCGACAACTGGAACGTCCTCGCCGCGAACGCCCGCCCACCCCTGACCACGGTGGACCTCAACCTCGAACAACTCGGCCGGATAGCAGCCCAGCGCCTCTCCGCGGCCATGGACGGCACCCTGACCTCAGGGGTCGAAACCCTCCCGGTACGCCTCGTCACCCGCGAATCCACAACCCCCCTCCGCTGACCGTGATCCGCGCCCTCTTCGCGGCTCTGGCCCGCCGTCGACGGCCGATCCTGATGGCCACGGCCGCTCTGGTGGCGGCCGCCGTCCTCGCCCCGGCACTCGGCGCCGACCCGGATCTGCCGGCGCCCTGGCTGGTCACCGCCGGGACCGCGGCCGGCCTCCTTTACGCGCTCGCTCCGCTGGCGCCGTCGATGCGCCGCAGCCCGGCCGCGTTCGAGCGGGACGGCCACTCCTTCCGCACCCCGCCCTCGGCCGGCCCGGTGATCGCCGGCGTGGCCCACCTGTCCTGGCTGGGCGTGGCAGCCCTCCACCCCGCCGAATCGGGCGTGCTGCTGGTGTTGTTGTCGGCCACCCTCCTCCTCTATCCGCGAGCTCTCTGGCACGGCGTGCGCCTGACCCTGACCCCGGACGGCCTGCACGACGAGAAGTTCGCGGGCACCGTGACCATCCCCTGGCGAGCCCTCTCCGCGGTCACCACCTTCGACCCGCCGCTGGACCCGGCGGCCGGCCTGGACCGGGCCACCACGCGGGTCCGGCTGTCCTTCACCCGCCCCGAGCTGGTGACGACCACCGGCTGGACGGTGAACCGCCGCACCCTCGAGTTCGCCGGCACCGATGTGGCGTTCGTCGCCGCGGCGATCCGGCACTACCTCGCCCACCCCGAGGACCGTCAGCTGATCGGCACCGCGGAGGGACACGCCCGCCTGCTCCCCGGAGCAGGCGCACGGGCCTCGTGACCGCTCGCCGGCCTCCGTACTTCTTCTCTGCCGCGACCCCGCTCATCCGGTCCTCCTCGTTGTGATCCGCCTGCGTTGCTTCGCTGGGGCCCATCTTGGCGGAGGCGGCATGACAGGGGCCTAACAGCCTTTGTTCGGCTGGTGTCATGTGCTTCCTGCTTTGCTTCGATCCGAGCGCGAATCCGCGGCAGGGGCGGGGCGCCATGCGGAGGGCGGGGAGGATCTGTCGTGGGGCGAGCATCGAGCAGGGCGGCGACGAGCCGGGACGCGCCCGGGGTGACCATGCACCGGACGCGAAAGGCGCGCAACGGCCTCGAGCAGGCAGGCGCCCGCGTCGTGGATGCGGGACGGGTGATCCTGCGGTCGGGGGCGGCGGGACCCCTCGTACCCATGATCGGAAATCCACCCGGGGAGCGGAGGAAAAATGTCATACCCCGTCCCTAGGTTCTCGGGCATGGTTTCCGCGGCGTACTCGTACCTCGGCTCGTCGACACTGGACGGCGGCCTCACCCTCCAGACCTCTGGTGGTCCGGCGGCGCACCCCCGTTTCTTCACCGGTTTCCTCACCGATCCGGGCGCCGCGGCGACCGGCCTGCTCGCCGTCGCCGAGGTCGCGCGGACCCGATATTTCCGGCCGGTGAGCCCGGCCAGCCTCGACCCGGTGGTGACCGCCGGGTCGGACAGGCTGCGCTTCGAGTCGTTCTCCGGATGCTGCGGTGTCTACGCGCGACTCGACGTGCTGCCGGGCGGGCTCGACGGCGAGATCCTCGCGCACGGCACCACCAACGTGGACGTCAATCCTCCTCTGCAGCGCGCGCTGACCAGGGTGGGGAAGACGGATCCGCTGCACGTCGCGGTCGGTCCCGACGATCTGACCGTCACGACGTTCGGCGGTGAGCTGGTCGAGCGCAGGGTGCCGCTGCCGTCGCGCTGGCTGCGCGGGTTCGCCGAGGCGCAGGTGATCACGTCCCGGTTCGACGCGCGCGCCGAGCTGAGCATCGCCGACGCGCGCACGCTGCTGCAACGCCTCTCGGCCACGGACAGGTCGGTGCTCTGGGCGGTTCCGGCCGGGCGCTCGCTGCGGCTCACCTCCCGGCCTCTGCCGGGCGCCATCTGCCTGCCGGGCGCCGGGCGCCTCGTCGCTTTGAGACCCTTCCTCCGGTACGCGGGGAGGCTCACCGTCCATGGACCCGCCGTCGCCGCGGGGAGCGGTCCGGTCGCCAGCACGTGGGAGCTGAGCACGCCGACGCTGCGGTTGTCGCTGACGCTGTCCCCGGAGCCCTACCGCGGGTTCTCCGGCGAGGGGGCCGTCCTGGAGTCCCTGGCCGGCGACGAGGCGGCGGACGACGCCGAGCTGATCAGCGCGCTGCTGTCGTGGGACCCGGCCATCGACGTCGCGGTGCTGGTGTCGGAGTCCGGGCTCGATGCGGCCCGGGTGCGCGACGCGCTGACCCAGCTCGGGACGGCCGGCCGGGTGGGATACGACGTGGCCGAGGCCGGCTACTTCCACCGCACCCTGCCCTATGCGGCCGACGTCGTGGCGAAGATGAACCCGAGGCTCGCCGCAGCGCAGGCGCTGGTCGAGGCGGGCGCGGTCACCACCGGCGCGGACGTGTCGGCGGTGCGCAGCGGCGACGAGGTCTACCACGTGCGGCACGAGGCGTTCTCCTGCACGTGCGCCTGGTGGGCGAAGCATCGCGGCGAGCGCGGGCCGTGCAAGCACGCGCTCGCCGTCCGGATGGTCGTGACCAGGTCCGGGGTTCCGGCATGAGCCTGACCTGGCAGGAGATCCACGCGTTGGCGCGCCGCAACGACCGGCCCGGCATGGTCCGGCTGCTCCGGTCGGCGACCCCGGCCGAGCGCGCCGCGGCGTTCCCCGTGGTCGCGGCCGCGGTGAAGGCGATGACCCGCGAACCCGAGATGGGCGCGCGGACGATCTACGCGATGGCCGTGGTCGGCACCGCGCCGACGGCGGCGAAGGCCGTCCCGGTCCTGCGCCGGCCGTCGCTCGCGGCGTGGAACTGGCAGGCCGGCGACGTGTTCCTGGCCCTGGCCGCGGCGCTGGAGCTGGCGTGGATCGGCGAGCTGGGATACCGGCTGGCCGAGCGGCTCCCGGCCCGCGATCCGTGGCCGGACGACTGGTTCTTCGCGGCCGCGCTGATGCGGGGCGGCGGCGTGACACCGCCGATCGCCGAGGGAGTGGTCCGCGGCTGGGTGCGCTCGCTGGTCCGGCCGTGGCGGCCGGGCCGACCGGTTCCGCCACTGGTGCAGCGGTTGCGCGACGACCCGTGGCGCGACGTGCTGCTGCCGGCCGTCTTCGAGATCGACGCCATCGGCGCGGAATTCGGCGCGGCCGACGGCCTCGGCGGGCGGCCGCGGCTCCCGGAGGCGGTCGCGGCGCTGGTCGGCGAGGGAATCCTGGAACGCAAGACGATCCTGGCCGCCGTCGTGGACCGGCTCCTGCGGGGTGGGCGGCCCCACGCGCTGCGCGGCTTCGTCCTGCTCCACGACGCGCTCGCGCCCACCGTCGACGAGCTGTCGACCCACGCGCTCGACTACGCACGATTGCTGGCGACCGGGTCCGGCCCGGTCGCGGCGCTCGCCCAGCGCGGTCTCCGGGCCGTCGACGACGCCGGCCGGCTCGAGCGCGACACCCTGCTGCGGGCCGCCGCCGAGACGCTGCTCCGGACCGAGAAGACGCTCGTCAGAGCGCAGCTCACCTGGCTCGACCGGGTCGTCCGCCGCGATCCGTCCCGGGGTGCCGAGGTGCTGGTGGCGGTCGCGGGGGCGTTCGGGCACGGGGCGCTCGACGTGCAGGAGAGGGCGCTCGACCTGGTGTCGAAACACCGATCACTGCTCGACGCGTCCGCGGCGGAGGCGGTCGCCGCGGCGGCGTCCTCGCTCGGCGACGATCTGCCCGGGCGGGCGGCGCGGCTCTTCGGCGGCGGTCCGGTTGCCGATTCCCCAGCCGATTCCGCAGCCGATTCGCCTGCCGATTCCCTAGCCGATTCGCCTGTCGCTTCGCCTGCTGATTTTTCCGCCGCCGCGCCGGGACGCGAGGGCGGCGTGGGGATGCCTGCGCCTGTCGCGGAGATGCCGGGGCCGATCGCTGATGCCGCCGAGCTGGCCGGGGAGGTGGCGGGGCTGATTCACGAGCAGTCCGCGGTCGGGTGGGAGCGGGTGCTGGCCGGGCTGGTGGCGCTCTACGCCGCCGGTGAACGGGAGGCTCTGGCGGCGATGCTGCTGCCGGTTGTCGACCGCCATGCGGGCTGGTTCGAGCCGAACCGGTGGAACGCCGGCTCGCCGTTCGTGGGCCTCGGTCTCGCCATCCGGGTCGCGACCGAACCGGGCGGTGGTGCCGAGCGGGCGCTCCAGGATCTGGCGATCGCGGTGCGGATCGCGTGGCAGGAGGGCAGGCGAGGGCTGCCCGGTTCGTCGTTCTCGACGCGGCCCGACGGGGTGCTCGCGCTGCGGGCCGCCGAGGTGGCGGTTCACCTGGTCGGGACGATGGTGCCGATGACGGTCGCGACGCCGACCCACGTGAACGGCAGCATCGACGCCGAAGTCCTGCTCGCCCGGCTGTCCCGTGCCGAGGCGGAGGGGTGGCAGCCGTGGCCGTTCGACTTCGAGCAGGCGCTGCTGCGGATCCCCCGCGACGCCGGCGATCTCGTGACGGCCCGGGCGGCGAAACTCACGTCGCCGGCGGGACGGCAGTTCGCGCAGTGGCTCGCCGGTGGCGGGTTGCCCGATCCGATCAGCGAGCCGGTGGTGCAGCCGGGGGAGCGCGGGCGGGACGGCGGCCGGACCCGGGACGCGCCGGTGCCGCGGCGGGTCGTGGCCTCGCTGCGCCCGGCCCGCGACGGTGGGCTGCGCCTCGAACGGCAACTGCTCACGCTCACCCCGGCGAAGCACGCGGTCTCCACGCCCGGCGACTTCGACGGTATCGAGGACATCCTCGCCATGGTGCTTCCTCATCACCGTGAGGTGGCGGCGGCGTGGGCCCTGGGCGACATCGCCTCGCTGGCCGATCAGAACCGGCGGGGCGCCGGCCGGCTGCTCCCGCTGCTGGCCGACTGCACCGGTCCGGTGGGGCCCGCGATGGCGTATGCGCTGGCCTACGCGTTCGCAGCGAAGCACGAGCCGGACCGGGCCGCCGCGGCCGACGCGTTCCTGACGCTGGCCGCGGGGAGGGGTGCGGGCTCCGGTTCGGCGGCGGGCCTCGACGCGGGCTCCGGTTCGGTGGCGGGCTTCGACCCGGGCTCCGGTTCGGCGGGAGGCCTCGACGCGGGCTCCGGTTCGGCAGCGGGTCTCGACGCGGGCGCCGGCTTCGGGCCGCCGGCGAGATCCGGCGAGGGCGCGGGCTTCGCCTCCCTGGTGGGTGCCGCACTGGCCGACCTGGCGAGCGACGGAACGATCAAGATGACGCGAGTCCTGCCGGCGCTCGCCGACATGCACCGCGCGGGTGCGTCGGTGGCGGTCTGGGAACTGCTGACGGCCGCTCTGCCCCCGCTGCTCCCGACGACCGCCCGGACGGTTCCCGATCTGCTCGAGCTCGCCGGCCAGGTGGCGGTCGGGCTCCGGCTCAAGGGCGACCTCGTTCCCGGGCTGGCCGAGATCGCCGGGCGTGGCGGCACGACACGGGTGGTCAAGGAGGCGAAGCGTCTGCTGTCGATACTCAGCGCCTGACTGCGGGAGCGCCCGGCCCTCGGGGGCCGGGACACCGGGCCGGCCACGGCCCGGGCCATGGGGCCGGGTCACGGGGCCGCCGGGTCACGGGGCCGCCGGGTCACGGGGCCGCCGGCTCACGGGGCCGCCGGGTCACGGGGCCGCCGGGTCACGGGGCCGCCGGGTCACGGGGCCGTCGGGTCACCGGGCCGGGCCATGGGCCGGGTCACGGGGCCGCCGGGTCACCGGGCCGGGCCATGGGGCCGGGTCACCGGGTCCCGTGGCGGCATACGGGCGAACGCCGCCATACGTTCGCCGGCCGCTATGTGATCAAGATGTGGGTCCGCCATGAGCGCGGATCGTCTGCATGAGCTTGAACTCCGTGCCACGATGGGCGAGTTGTGCTAATAAACGGTCCGGAGTGGGAGAGATGAGCGAACACGTTTCCGACAGCACCGAGTGGCAGAGCCTCCAGGGGCTCGCGGAGAAGTTCTCGGCGGTGCACCTTCGCGACCTGTTCGGCAGCGACCCGCAGCGTGGTACGCGCTACGCCGCCGAGGTGGCCGACCTGTACGTCGACTACAGCAAGAACCTGGTCACCGACGAGGTGCTGAGCGCCCTGTTCGCGCTGGCCCAGCGTGCCAAGCTGAGCGAGAAGATCACGGCGATGTTCGCCGGCGAGCACATCAACGTGACCGAGGACCGGGCGGTGCTGCACACGGCGCTGCGCCTGCCGCGTACCGCGCAGCTGACCGTCGACGGCCAGGACGTCGTCGCGGACGTGCACGAGGTGCTCGACCGGATGGGCGCGTTCGCCGACAAGATCCGGTCGGGGGAGTGGACCGGCCACACCGGCCAGCGGATCAAGACGATCGTGAACATCGGCATCGG
Organism: Actinoplanes sp. NPDC023714; assembly: GCF_040639855.1. Lineage (NCBI taxonomy): Bacteria > Bacillati > Actinomycetota > Actinomycetes > Micromonosporales > Micromonosporaceae > Actinoplanes > Actinoplanes sp. NPDC023714. The sequence continues at coordinate 102,416 of NZ_JBFAAR010000013.1, read as the reverse complement.
CGGGTCCGACCTCGGACCGGTGATGGCCTACGAGGCGCTGAAGGACTTCTCCCAGCGCGACCTCGAGTGCCGGTTCGTCTCCAACATCGACCCGACCGACCTGTACGAGAAGACGCGCGACCTCGACCCGGCGTCGACGCTGTTCATCATCTGCTCGAAGACGTTCACGACGCAGGAGACGCTCACCAACGCGCGTGAGGCCCGGAAGTGGCTCCTCGCGGCACTGAACGACGACACCGCCGTGGCCAAGCACTTCGTGGCCGTCAGCACCAACGCCGCGAAGGTCGCCGAGTTCGGCATCGACACCGACAACATGTTCGGCTTCTGGGACTGGGTGGGCGGCCGGTACTCGCTCCCGTCCTCCGTCGGCCTGAGCGTGCTCATCGCGATCGGCAAGGAGAACTTCGCCGAGATGCTCGGCGGCTACCACGCCGTCGACGAGCACTTCCGCACCACGCCGATCGAGCGCAACGTCCCGGCGCTGCTGGGCCTGCTCAACGTCTGGTACGACACGTTCCTCGGCGCCCAGTCGCACGCGGTCCTGCCTTATGCGCAATATCTGCACCGCTTCGCCGCGTACCTCCAGCAATTGACCATGGAGAGCAACGGCAAGTCGGTGCGCCTCAACGGCGACCCGGTGACGTTCCAGACCGGCGAGGTCTTCTGGGGCGAGCCCGGCACGAACGGCCAGCACGCCTTCTACCAGCTCATCCACCAGGGCACGAAGCTGATCCCGGCCGACTTCATCGGGTTCAGCGTGCCGAACCACGACATCGGCGAGATGCACGACCTGTTCATGTCGAACTTCCTGGCGCAGACCGGCGCGCTCGCGTTCGGCAAGACGCTGGAGCAGGTCAAGGCCGAGGGCTCGAACGAGAAGGTCGCGCCGCACCGGGTCATGCAGGGCAACCACCCGACCACCACGATCCTCGCCGAGCGCCTCACGCCGGCGACGTTCGGGCAGCTCGTGGCCCTCTACGAGCACATCACCTTCACCCAGGGCATCGTCTGGGAGATCAACTCCTTCGATCAGTGGGGTGTCGAGCTCGGCAAGGTCATGGCGAACCAGCTCGCCCCGAAGCTGACAGCGGCGGACGCGCCGGCCGACGACGCCGACTCGTCGACGAACGCCCTGATCAAGAGGTACCGCGCGGCCCGCGGCCGCTGAAAAATGTCGTAGGTGGCCTCTAGGCTCAGTGCCGTGGAATCGAACACGGCACTGAGCCTTCGCCTTCGCAGCCTCCTGCTGACCGGTCCGGTGGACAGGACGGTCACCGAGGTCGTCGAATGGTTCGGCGCCATGCAGGCTCAAGACCTGAACAGCGTGCTGTGGTCGCTGGGCCTGCGCACCGGCGCGCCGCTCGACGAGATCGTCGCGGCCACCGAGGAGCGCCACGTCGTCCGCACCTGGCCGATGCGCGGCACGGTCCACCTCATCCCCTCCGCCGACGCCCACTGGATGCTCGATCTCACCGGCGTCCGCCAGCTCACCGGCGTGGCGAGACGCTGGGAATACCTCGGCCTCGACGAGAAGATCGCCAACCGGTCGATGGAGCTCCTCGCCGCCGCGCTGGCGAGCGCCGGCGGCCGCCTCACGCGATCCGCCTGCATGGCCGCGCTGAGCGAGGGCGGCATCGACGTCGGTGGGCAGAGGGGCTACCACCTTCTCTGGTACGCCTCACAGCGCTCACTCACCGCGATCGCGCCGAACGACGGGGCGGAGCAGACGTTCGTCCTCCTCGACGACTGGGTTCCGTCGCGGTTCACGCCGTCGTCGCGGGAGGAGGGCCTGGCGATCTTCGCGAAGCGCTACTTCCGATCGCACGGGCCGGCCACGGTCAAGGACTTCGCCGGGTGGACCGCTCTCGGCGTGCGCGACGCCCGGCTCGGGATCGCCGCGGCGGGCCTGGTCGCGGTCGACGTCGACGGCGTGGAGATGTGGGCCGACCCGGAGACCCTCGACGCCGCCCCAGGAAATCCCGACGCCGCCCGGGAAACCCGCGGCGCCGCCGCGGACAGGCCAGGCGCCGGCGCGGACAAACGCGGCGCCGCCGGGGACAAACGCGGTGCCGGCGCGGACAGGCGAGGTGCCGGCGCACGAGGGGATCACCGCGGGCGCTGGGCTCTGCCCGGGTTCGACGAGTACATGCTGGGCTACAAGGATCGTTCGCTGATGGCCTCCGCCGACCAGCTGGCGAAAATCATTCCGGGCGGGAACGGCGTCTTTCAATCGACGCTGGTCGAGGACGGGAAGGTGGTGGCCACCTGGAAACGGACGGTGGGGAAGAGGGCGGTCACCGTCACGGTGCTGCCCCACGTACCCATGGATCTTGTGAATTTCGAGGAAGCGCTGGGGGACTATGCCGCATATCTGGGGCTGCCGTTAATAGTTAAGAACCCTTGATATTTACGGATGTGAACGCCACTATGTGTGGCACACGTCCGCATGTGTCAGGGAGCCGTCATGGGTGTTCGTCGCGGTCTTGTCGCGCTGGTAGCCGGGGTGGGGGTGGCTCTCGGGGCGACGATGATCTATTCGCCGGCGGGTCAGGCCGCCGTGGCCTGCTCCTCGACGGTGTGGGCCGAGGGGGTGAGCTATACCGCGGGCCAGCAGGTCACCTATCAGGCCAAGCTCTACCAGGCCCTGGTGACGCACACGGCCTGGGCGGGCACCGGCTGGAACCCGGCCGCGACGCCGACGCTCTGGAAGGACCTCGGCGCCTGCTCCGGAACGACGTCGCCGTCCCCGTCGACCCCCGCGTCCCCGTCGTCATCGCCGTCGAAGTCACCGTCGGCCTCACCGTCCACATCGCCGTCGAAGTCACCGTCGGCCTCGCCGTCGGTGTCGCCGTCGAAATCACCGTCCGCGAGTCCGTCCACGAGCCAGCCCTCCTGCGCGATCAAGGGACGCCCGGCCGGCAAGGTCCTCCAGGGCTACTGGGAGAACTGGGACGGCGCGTCGAACGGCGTGCACCCCGGCATGGGCTGGATCCCGATCAACGACAGCCGGATCACGCAGCACGGCTACAACGTGCTGATGGCCGCGTTCCCGGTGATCCGCTCGGACGGCACGGTGCTGTGGGAGAACGGCATGGACGCGGGCGTGAAGGTCCCGACGCCGGCCGAGATCTGCGCGGCCAAGGCCCAGGGCGCCACGGTCCTCATGTCGATCGGTGGCGCGGCCGCCGGCATCGACCTGAGCTCGAGCGCGGTGGCCGACCGTTTCGTGGCGACGATCGTGCCGATCCTGAAGGCCGGCAACTTCGACGGCATCGACATCGACATCGAGACCGGCCTCTCCGGCAGCGGCAACATCGGCACGCTGTCGACGTCGCAGGCCAACCTGATCCGGATCATCGACGGGGTGCTCGCCGCGATGCCGTCGAACTTCGGCCTGACCATGGCGCCGGAGACCGCGTACGTGACCGGCGGCAGCGTCACCTACGGCTCGATCTGGGGCTCGTACCTGCCGATCATCAAGAAGTACCTGGACAACGGCCGTCTCTGGTGGCTGAACATGCAGTATTACAACGGCTCGATGTACGGCTGCTCGGGTGACTCCTACGCGGCCGGCACCGTCCAGGGCTTCACCGTGCAGACGCAGTGCCTCAACAACGGCCTGACGATCCAGGGCACGACGATCAGGATTCCGTACGACAAGCAGGTCCCGGGCCTGCCGGCGCAGCCCGGCGCGGGCGGCGGCTACATGACCCCGTCGCTGGTGACGCAGGCGTGGAACAGCGTCCCCGGCATCAAGGGCCTGATGACCTGGTCGATCAACTGGGACGGCTCGAAGTCCTGGACCTTCGGCGACACCGTGAAGGCCCTGCAGGGCCGCTGACGTCCTCTCCTCCGCAGCGCCGGCCCGGCCGTCCCGGGCCGGCGCTGCGATCATTGTGGACGCGGTCGCTATCGTGGAGATCGATGCAAGAGCTGATCGAGAGTGCCTCGTCCGGGCCGTGGGGCATCCTCGTCGGCGCCGCTTTCGGCGTCGTGGCCTCGGTGCTGTTCGAGGAACGCCTGCTGACGATCCGCAGGGGCACCGCCCGCCGGGCCCGGATGCTGCGGTCGAAGCTGCGGCGCGGCGAGCCGGACCGCTCCGACCTGTTCGCGCTCGGGCCGATCACCACCTCGATGCGCCTGGTCGAGGGCGACGGCACCCAGGTCATCGACGAGCAGCGGATCCGGATCATGGTGACGCCGCGGGCCGTCGAGGTGCCCGAGGAGATCCGGCCGTGGATCGACGAGGTGGCCGCCGAGCAGGAGGCCCGCCGGCAGCGCGGCGAGCCCGCGTTCTGGAACGGCCCCCGCTACGCCGTCGAGGGCCTCTCCATCGGCCGGTCGCCGATCGCCGAGCACCCGGAGATCTGCCTGCGCCTGCTCGAGTCCGACTACTACACCTTCCTGGCGACGCAGCAGCTCGACCGGCCGCTGCCCGGCGGCGGCACGCTGCGCGAGCGCTACCTCGACGGCGCCGACCCGGCCACCGCGCCGGCGTTCCTGTGCAGCAGCTTCGGGGCGAACGTCGCCCTGATCACCGCGGACGAGCAGCTGATCTTCGCGCGCCGCGGCTCCGGCGTCGCGACCCGGCCGGGCCTGTGGGGACCGTCGGCGAACGAGGCGCTGTCCCGGCATCTCGACTCGGACGGCCGGTCCGCGCCGGAGCTGTACCGGCTGATGCGGCGGGGGATCTGCGAGGAGCTGGCGATCGAGCCGGACGAATACCTGCTGGAGCTGCTGGCGTTCTTCGTCGACACCGAGCAGCAGCAGTGGGGCAGCGCCTTCGTCGGCTCGCTGCGCTCGGTCACGGCCGCCGAGGTGCTGGCCCGGCGATCGCGCGGCGTGCCGGACAAGTGGGAGAGCGAGGAGCTGAGGATGGTGCCGTTCCAGATCGGCCCGGTCCTCGAGTTCCTCGCCGCGGAGCACCGCGCCGGCACGCTCACGTCGTACCTGCCGGCCGTCGTGCACCTGGCGCTGGTGCACCGGTTCGGGCGGCGCGCCGTCGAACGGGCCGCCGCGAAGATGCCCCGCAGTGGTTGACTCGGGGGCATGTTCGAACTCGCCGGAACACTGCATCGCGGGACCATCGACTCGGTTCTGCTGAAGGACAACCCGCTCGGCGACCCGCACGTCCGGCCACTCTGGGTCTACACCCCGCCCGGGTACGCCGAGGGCACCGGGCGCTACCCCACCATCTACGTGATCCAGGGCTACTCCGGCCAGGTCGAGATGTGGGGCAACCGCCAGGCGTTCCGGCGGCCGTTCATCGAGACGGCCGATCGGGTGTTCGCCGAGAACCGGGCGCCCGGATGCATCCTCGTGTTCGTCGACGCGTGGACCGCGTACGGCGGCTCGCAGTTCGTCGACTCGCCCGGGACCGGGAAGTACCACTCGTACCTCTGCGACGAGGTGGTGCCCTACGTCGATGCTCAGTATCGGACACTCGCGCATCGCGACTCGCGGGCCATCGCCGGCAAGTCCTCGGGCGGGTTCGGCGCGATGATCACCCCGATGCTGCGGCCGGACCTCTTCGGCGCCCTGGCCACCCACGCCGGCGACGCGCTCTACGAATACTGCTACCTCAACGAGTTCGCCAAGTCGGCCCGAGCGTTGCGCGACTATGACCACGACATCCTCACCTGGTGGGACGACTTCAACTCCCGGGTCTCCATGACCAAGGAGCACGACATGTCCCTCACGCTGCTGCTCGGCTGCACGGCCGCGTTCTCCGCCGACGAGGACGGCACGCCGCGGCTGCCGTTCGACCCACGATCCGGGCAGCTGATTCCCGAACTCTGGGAGCGCTGGCTCGACTGGGACCCGATCCGGATGATCGACCGCTACGCCGACGAGCTGCGCGGCCTGCGCGCGGTCTGGATCGACGCCGGCACGCGCGACGAGTGGTTCCTCGACCTGGGCGCCGAGGCGTTCAAGGACGGCCTGACCAGAATCGGTCTCCCGGAGGACCGCATCAACTTCGAGCTCTTCCCGGCCGGGCACGGCGGCATCGACTACCGCTACCCCCTCGCCGTCGAATGGCTGGCGAACCGCCTCGAAAGAAATCCAGCATGATCGATGTCAGCGGCTAGCCTGGTCCGAGGGGACGAGGCGAGGTGGTCGTGCACATCATCTTCACGCCGGGCGAATCGGGCCTTTCCGGCCCGCCGGGGGTCGAGGTCGCGGTCCGGCCACGCAGCCGGGACGCCACGATCAAAGACCTTTTCCGTACGCTCGGAGCACCCGATCCCGGGGTCGCCACGATCGACGGCCGCCCCGTGGAGACGGCCACCAGGATCGCCGACTCCGGTCTGCACGAGGGCGCTGTGCTGGCCCCCGCGACCGGAGCCGCCGCGCCGCCTGGCGCCGCCGGACCGGCCGGGAATGCGCGGGTGGAAGTGGTGACGGTCGCCGGGCTGCGGGCCGGGCTGGTGTTCCCGCTGCCGCCCGGCCGGTGGCTGGTCGGGCGCGGCCCGCAGGCGGCGGTGCGGCTCGAGCACGACACGGTCTCCCGTGAGCATTGCGTGCTGGAGGTCGGAAACCAGGGGGTGTCGGTCGCCGACCTCGGGGCCGCCAACGGCGTACAGATCAATGGTGTGACCGAAAGGGAACGCACCTGGATCTCGCCGGGAGACGTGATCGGGGTCGGCGCGGCGGGGCTCGCGGTGCGGCTCGTGAGCGACGCGGACCGACCGGCCGGGCTGGATCTGCGGCGGCATCTCGGGCGGGGCGGCACCGTGTCGTTCAACCGGCCGCCGCGATCGGCGCCCCCGGCCGGACCGATCGAGATCACCGCGCCCGCCGAACCGAAGGAACCGGCGAAGGCGCACTTCAGCGTGGCCTCGACGCTCGGGCCGCTGGTGATCGCGGTGCTCATGGTGGCGATCACCAGGGATCTGCGGTTCGGGCTGTTCGCGCTGCTGTCGCCGCTGATCGGGATCGGCACCTATGTGGAGTCGCGGCGGCGCAACCGGAAGGAGGCGGCCGAGGGGGAGAGGAAGTTCGCGGACGGCCTGACCGAACTCGATCAGCGCATGGCGGAGGCCGGCGCGGCCGAGCGGAACCGGCTGCGGCACATCCTCGCCGACCCGGCCGAGACGCTGCGCCGCGCCGCCCTGCCGAGCACCCGGCTCTGGGAGCGCCGCCCGCACCACGACGACCACCTGCTGCTCACCGCCGGGATCGCGGACCTGCCGTGGCGGCCGCCGGTGCGCGCCGAGACCGGGAGACTGCCGGACACCGTCGCCGAGCGGGTCGGCGCCGTCCGCCTCCCGGCCGCCCCCATCGCCGTCGACCTGGACCGGGGCGGCGTCGTCGGGATCGCCGGCGACCGGCCGGCCGCGCTCGCGGTGGCCCGCAGCCTGCTCTGCCAGGCCGCCGTCCACCACGGTCCGGCCGACCTGACCGTCGGCGTCTTCGTCGACGACGGCCGCGAGCCGGAGTGGGAGTGGGCGAAGTGGCTGCCGCACACCCGGCTCGGCGACGACAGCGGCCGGTGGCTGTCCCATCGCCGCGACCGCAGCGACGCCATGCTCCGGCAGCTGGCCGCCGGCGGAGCGACCGGGGGAGCCGCCGGGGGAGCCGCCGGCGGGGCGGCCGGGACCGCGCTGGTCGTGCTCGACTCGGATGTGCTGACCGAAGGTGTTCACTCCCCGGCGCGCGACCTGCTGAACGCCGCCCGGGTCGTCACCTCCGGAGGATTCGGTCATACCGGTCCGGCGGTCCGGGTCGCCGGGATCGTGCTCGCGGCCACCGCCGACCGGCTGCCCGCCGCCTGCGACACGGTCATCGAGATCGCCGGGCCGGACGGCGACGCCACGGTACGCCGGCCCGCCGAGGGCACCGAGGTGCCGAACGTGCTGCTCGCCGGCCTGGCCGTCGCCGAGGCCCGCACGTGCGCGCGGCACCTGGCCCGCTTCGACGACCCGGAGCTGCGGCGCACCGGCGCGGGACTGCCGGACGGCGTACGCCTGCTGCCCATGCTCGGCCTGGCCCGGATCGACGCCGAGGCGATCCGGGAACGGTGGCGCCGGGCCGACCCGGTCGCCCTTTCCGCGCCCCTCGGCATGACCGATAACGGCGTCTTCACCCTCGACCTGATCCGGGACGGGCCGCACGGCCTGGTCGGCGGCACCACCGGCTCCGGCAAGAGCGAGCTGCTGCGCAGCCTGGTCGCCGCGCTCGCGGCCGGAGCCGACCCGCAGCACCTCACGTTCGTGCTGATGGACTACAAGGGCGGCGCCGCGTTCGACGAGTGCGCGCGCCTGCCGCACACCGTCGGCCTCGTCACCGACCTCGACGAACAGCTCGGTGAGCGGGCGCTGCGCGCCCTCGAGGCGGAACTGCGGCGGCGCGAGCGGCGGCTGCGGGAGGTGCGGGCCGACAACCTCATCGAGTACGTGCGGAGCGGCGCCGCCGGCGCCGAGCCGATGCCGCGCCTGGTCGTGGTGATCGACGAGTTCGCGACCATGGCGAAGGAGCTGCCGGACTTCCTGACCGCGCTGGTCGGCATCGCGCAGCGCGGACGGACCCTCGGCGTGCACCTCATCCTCGCCACGCAGCGGCCGTCCGGCGCGGTGAACGACAACATCCGCACCAACACGAACCTGCGGGTGGCGCTGCGCGTGCAGGACACCGCCGACTCGATCGACGTGATCGGGGTACGGGACGCGGCCGAGCTCAGCCGCCTGCTGCCGGGCCGGGCCTACGTGCGGCTCGGGCCGGGCGAGGTCGTGCCGATCCAGACGGCGCTGGTCACGACGGCGTCCGGGGGAGGGGACGACGCCCCGGTGTCGGTGGAGCCGTTCGTTTTCGGCGCTGCTTCCCCCCGTACCCATGAGGGGGTGCGAAGCCCGGGGCGCACGGACCTGGCGCGGCTCGTCGACGCGGTCGCCGAAGCGGCTGCCGGCATGCCGGCGCCGCATCGACCGTGGCCGGAACCGATCAGTGGAGACATCGACCTCGCCACCCTGCCGCCGTCGGAGGCGCAGGCCGTCGTGGCGCTCGCCGACGACCCGGACAACCAGCGGCAGCTCCCGATCGGCTGGGACCCCTCCGACGGGAATCTGCTGCTCTTCGGCATCACCGGCAGCGGAACCACGACGACGCTGATCTCCCTGGCGCTCAGTCTCGCGGTGGCGCGGGCGCCGGATCAGCTGGAGATCTACGCGATCGACTACGGAACCGGGGATCTGTCGGTGCTCGAAGCGCTGCCGCACACCGGCTCGGTGATCGCCGCGGATGACCGGGAACGACAGGTGCGCCTGATCCGTCATCTGCGCGCCGAACTCGACCGGCGCCGGACCGCCCCGTCGCGTCCGCTGCTCGTGCTGATCGACAACCTGTCCGCGCTGCGCGCCGCCTTCGACGATGTGGAGGGGCTCTCGGTCGTCGACGTGCTCACCCGGCTCTATGCGGACGGCACCGCGGCGGGCATCTGGTTCGCCGTCACGGCTGACCGGTTCAGCACAGTGCCGGCGGCGTGGACGTCGGTGACGACGCAGCGGTGGCTGTTCCGGCTGCCGGATCCCTACGACTATGTGCAGGCCGGGCTGTCGCGGAAGGACGTGCCCGCTCGGGTGCCGGGGCGGTTCGTCGCGCTGCCCGGCGGTCTGCAGGCGCAGGTGGGGAAGCCGTCGGTGGCGCTGGTGGCGGCGGTGGCACGAAAAAATCCGGATTTATCCGGATTTGCTGTGCGGATCGGGGTGTTGCCGTCGGCTGTGACCGTTTCGGATCTGCCGCCGCCGGAGCTGGCCGGGGAACCGTGGCGGCTGCCGGTCGGGATTCAGGAGTCCGATCTGGGTGCGGCGGCGCTCGTGCTCTACGAGGGCGACCACGCGCTGATCGCCGGCCCGGCCCGCTGCGGCAAGAGCACGACGCTGCTGACGCTGGCGGCCGTGCTGAAGGGCGCCGGCTCGGCGGCCGGCCCGCCTGCTGGCTCGGCGGCCGGTCCGGCTGCTGGCCCGACGGCTGGTCCGGGATCGGGTCGCGCGCTGGTGGCGGCGGTGGGTTCCTGGCGATCCCCCCTGCGAACCTGCGGCGAGGTGGACCGGTTCGCCCAGTCCGGCGGCGCCGCGGCCGCCCTCCTGGCCGACCTCCGCACGGCCGGGGGCCCGGTGGTCCTGCTGATCGACGACGCCGAGTCCCTGGACGACGCGGACGGAGCGATAGCCGGCCTGCTGACGATGAACCGCCCCGATCTGCACGTCATAGCGGCGGGCCGATCCGACGCGCTGCGCACCCTGTACGGCCACTGGACCCAGACGGTGCGCCGCTCCAAGGCGGGTCTGCTGCTACGCCCCAATGTCGACCTGGACGGCGACCTGCTGGGCGTGACATTGCCCAGACGTTCGCCGGTGAAGCTGGGGGTGGGCCGGGGTTATCTGGTCCACAACGGAGAGTGGGACATAGCGCAGGTGGCCCAGCCCTGATCAGCGGGCCGGCTTCCGTCACCCGGGCTTCGCGCCATCTCGGCCGGCCCGGTCAACCGAGCGCGGCAGCCAGCACCGCGAGCGCCCCTCCACAAACAGCCAGCAGAACGACCACCGAAACGACGACAGCAACGACGGGCCGCCGATCCGTCCCCGCCGCCACGCCGTCACCCGAGAACAAGTCCTCGGGCGCCCTTTCGCCGCCCGGACGAACCCCGGCCGGAAGCAGAACCGTAGGCCGCCCCACCCCCACCGGAACCGTCATCCGAGCCGGCCGCCCCCGCGGCACCGCCACCAGATGCCGCCGCTGAGATTCCGGAGCGACCCCGCCCCCGGGCCGCCCCCGAGGAAGCGCAACCAGGTGCCGCCGCCCATCGGAACCTCCGGGCAGGCCCCCGACCCGCCCGAACTCCGACACCGGCACACTCACTCGTCAACCCTGACACGGAGAGTGCTCGCAGGAGAGCGTTCGGTATGTCAGATCCCGCCCCCACCCGGCCATCCCTCCCCACCGGTTCGGCCGACCCCCGTCTCACTTCCTAGCCTCCTAGGACGCCATGGGCGACCCGAACACCCGGCTCAAGACCGCAGCGCTCCACCCAGACAGTGCAGAACCAGCCGCAAGGCCTCATGCCGCGACACCCGCTGCTCCGCCATGTAACTCCACCCGGCATACAGCTGAGCCCACAACAGACTCTGCACCCAATCCGCCGGCAGCGACGGATCGATCGTCCCGTCGGCATGTCCCCGCGCCACCATCGCCGAGAACTCCGGATCACACCCCTCCGGCGAATCGAACGAGACCTGCTCGTTGAAGAGCAGCGACAACACATCCCCGAGGTCGAAGTACTCCTGGCCGAGCCGCCGCACCGCATCGCCGGCCGTGTCGTCCCCGATCCGGGCGCGTTCGCGGGCCGCCGAGAGCCGGGACAGCGCCTCGGACCGCAGGGCGACGATCAGTTCGGCGCGATCGGCGTAGTACCGGTGCAGCGTCGTGCGTCCCACTCCGGCCGCGACCGCCACGTCGCCGAGCGGGGCGGCGGGGTTGCGCGCGAAGACCGTGATGGCCGCGTCGAGGATGGCCTGCCGCGTGCGGCCGCGCGGTCCCGGTGAAATCACGTGGCACAGATTATCACTTGCCCATAGTGGAACACCGATGTTCCACTATGGGCATGCCGGAAACCACGAGAACGCTGCTCGCCTTCCTGCGACCGCACCGCCGCACCATGCTGCTCGGCCTGATCCTCGGCCTGCTCGGCAACGCCGCCGCCCTCGCCACCCCGATGGTCACCAAGTGGGTGCTCGACTCCTTCGGCGGCGGCGTCGAACTGAAGCGGCCGGTGCTGATCCTGATCGGACTCCTGTTCGCCGGGGCCGCGATCAGCCTCTGGCAGTGGATCGTGATGGGCCGGCTCGCCCAGCGCATCGTGCTCGACGCCCGCACCTCGGTGATCACCAGATATTTCCAGGCGCGCGTCTACGATCTGCAGAAACGTTCGACCGGGGAGCTCGTCACCCGGGTCACGTCGGACACCGGCCTGCTGCACGAGGCGTCCGGCAGCGTCGTCGGCCTGATCAACGCGGGGGTCGGGTTGATCGGCACGATCGTACTGATGGGTGTGCTCGATCTGACCCTGCTCGGCTGCACGATGATCGCGGTGGTGCTGGTCGCCGTGATCATGGCGATGCTGCTGCCGAAGATCGGGACGGCGCAGACGGCCGCGCAGGAGTCGGTCGGCAGGCTCGGCGCGAACCTCGAGGGCGCGCTCCGGGCGATACGCACCGTGAAGGCGAGCCGCGCCGAGCAGCGGCAGAGCGAGCGGATCATCGGCAACGCGCAGGATGCCGCCACGCACGGATTCCGTGCCGCGAAGATCAGCGCCGTGGTGTGGACGATCTCCTGGTCCGGCATCAACCTCGCCGTGATCCTGATCCTCGCGGTCGGTTCGTGGCGCGCGAGCGAGGGCCTGTTGCAGGTGTCCGCCCTGGTCGCGTTCCTGCTCTACGTGTTCCAGCTGATGGGGCCGATCTCCGAGCTGACGCAGAACCTCACGGCGCTCCAGGCGGGCATCGCCGCCGCGGGCCGCATCAACCAGTTGAAGGACATCGAGGGAGAGCTTTCCGCCTTGCCGGCGGCTTCCTTTTCGGTACGAGGGGACAACCCCGTGCTGGAGCTGAGATCCGTGACTGCCCGTTACGGGCCGGACGCCCCGCAGGCGGTCCGCGGCGTCGACCTCGTGGTGCCTCGGCGCGGTCACCTCGCGATCATCGGCCCGTCCGGCGCCGGCAAGACGACCCTGTTCTCGCTGCTGCTGCGCTTCCTCGAGCCGGAGCACGGCGAGATCCTGCTCGACGGCCGTCCCTACACCGGCTACTCGCACGATCAGGTTCGGTCACGGCTCGCGTACGTGGAGCAGGAGACCCCGATCGTCCCCGGCACGATCGCGGAGAACCTGCGCTACACCCACCCGGACGCCACCGACGACGAGCTGCACGCCGTGCTCCGCGCGGTCCGCCTCGCCGACAAGATCGCCGAACTGCCGGACGGCCTGGCGACCTCGCTCTCCTCGACGGATCTCTCCGGGGGCCAGCGTCAGCGGATCGCCCTGGCCCGGGCGCTGCTGCGCACCCCCGACGTGCTGCTCCTCGACGAGGCGACCGCCCAGGTGGACGGCCTCACCGAGGCGGCCGTGCAGGAATGCGTCCGCGACCGCGCCGCCGCGGGAGCGGTCGTCACGATCGCGCACCGCCTCTCCACGGTCCTCGACGCCGACACCATCGTGGTGATGGAGAACGGCCTGGTCCGGGCCCAGGGCACCCATACCGAGCTCTACGGATCCGACGACCTCTACCGACGCCTTGTCGAGGCCCTCCGCATCGCGGCCGCCCAGCCGCAGCCGGCCACGGCGTGACCGTCATTCGACGGTGAGGGCCGCGTTCAGGTCGATCGACTGCAGGTAGACCCGCTTCTCGTAGTGGCGGTAGACGCCGAGGCCCAGGATGAGCAGCGACAGGGACGATGCCGCGAAGACGCTCACGACCAGCGGCGCGTTCGTCATGTGGAACCCGGCCCCTTGAGCGAGGAAGGCGCTGACGACCAGGCCCGCGACGTTGAGCACGTAGAGGACACCGAAACTCATCCGGTCACGGACGAACATGCGCACCTCGGGGTGTCTGCGCAGCCAGCTCTCCCACTCCAGCGCCGGTACGTCGCCGCCGAGAACCCGGTTGATCTTCTGCTCCAGGCACGACAGGAAAGCGCCGGCCCGGATGGATCGGAAGATCTCGACGAACCACACGCTCACTATGAAGATGCTGAGCAGGGGTACGACGAAGAGCAGGGCCAGGATGGCGATCAGCCTCTCCTCGACCTGCAGGGCGAGGCCGATGAGAACGGCTATGCCCGTGATGCCGAACTGCATGATCGTCTGCTGGGCGTGCTGCGCCTGCAGCGACTCGGCACGCAGGCTCTGGTATTCCGCGAGGGCCACGGTGATCCACCGGGAGGCATCGTGATCCTCGGTCCGGAAGGAGACCGGCATCTCGAACTCACGATGATCCAGGATCTGCCGGCGCAGGTGCTGTCCGACGCGGGGGACTGGCATGGTCGGCCTCCGTTCCGGTCTGGAAGGGCCGCCTCTTGTTACGTGTCTAGTGGGAGACCGGCCGGCAGACAATCCCCTCAATCGAGGGAAGGCGCAGGCGGTGAGGACTTGCCGTCCCAGTCGCTCGTGAGCGCCCACACGGCCCCGGCCGTCCAGGCCTGGAGCCTCGTGGCCCGCCGGGGCACGAAGGGCGGGCCCCCGTCGAGCGGGGCGGCGTAGCACTCCGGCATGCACCCGAGAACCTCGACGGCGTCGAGCACCCCTTCCGCGACGCGCCGGGCCAGGCCGGACGCCCCGTATCGGCGCAAGGCGCCCCAGGTGAACCAGCATTCGAAGGGCCAGACGGATCCGAGGTGGTACGCGTCGGGTGCGAAGCTCGGATGTTCCGATGAGATCGTCCGCGGGCCCCACGGCGTCATCAGGGATTCCAATGCCGTCACCGCCGGCGCTATCCGCGCGGGCTTCAGCAGGCCGGACCAGAGAAGGATGCCGATCTCACTGGCCTTTGTCGGCACCGCCCGCCCGTGGCCGTCGACGGCGAGTGCCGGCCAGGGCTCGCCGTGCCCGAAGAACGTCTCCTCGACCGCGTCGGCCAACCGGTCCGCGTCCGCGTCGAAGCCGTGACAGCGCAGGGCCTCGTAGGCGAACGCCTGGGCGGAGGCCACCGCGACGGGGCCTTCCACCTGGTCGCCGCTGGGCCATCGGATGCCGGAACCCTCCTTGTCCCACAGGCCGTCCCGCCAGCCCTGGTGGTAGAGGCCGCCTTCGCGATGCCCGTCATAGGTGATCAAACCGTTGGCGGTGAGGCCGGAGCGCAACCACTCCAGGGCGGCGGCGACCGTCCCGTCGCTGATGCCCAGCCGGGCCGCGACGATCAGATAGAGGGAGGTGGAGTCGACCGATCCGAAATAGCGGAGGCTTCCGTCCGGCGCGACGGGCCAGGCGTGCTCGCGATGCCACTGCGGGGCGACCTCCCAGTCCTCGTGGGGGATCTTTCCGGGCTCCTCGGAGGTCTGCGGGACGTGCCTCCGGCCCTGCCGCGAGCCGAGCGAGGCCACCGTGGCCGCGGCGATCGCCGGCCGGACCGGCAGGACCTGGAGCGCCGCGATCAGCGCGTCCCGGCCGAACAGCGTGGCGTACCGCCCGACGGGCTCGTCGGCGGCGGGTGCGGCCGACGCCGTCAGGAAACCTTCACCGGTCACCAGTCGATCGATGACGGAGAGAGCGCACTCCGCTGAGGCATACACGAATCTGGATTCCCCTCGCCGCCTCCGGTGATCGTAATACCCCCGGCGCTATAAGCCGGAGGAAGGCGCCGGCGGGGTGTGACCCCCGCCGCAGCACAAGTTCTTTGAATCTGAAATAGTTTCTCCGTCAAGGAAGTTGTGCAGGGCAGTCCGGGACGACGGAAGCCCCGGCCGGAAGCACCAGGAGCGGTCATGCAGTTCGGAATCTTCAGCGTCAGCGACATCACGACCGACCCGACCACCGGCCGGACCCCGACCGAGGCGGAGCGGATCAAGAACATCGTCACGATCGCGAAGCATGCGGAGGAGGTCGGCCTCGACGTCTTCGCGCTCGGCGAGCACCACAACGAGCCGTTCTTCTCGTCCTCGCCGACGACCACGCTCGCCTACATCGCGGCGCAGACGACGACGCTGCAGCTCAGCACCGCCACCACGCTGATCACCACGAACGACCCGGTGAAGATCGCCGAGGACTTCGCGATGCTGCAGCACCTCGCGGACGGCCGCGTCGACCTGACGCTGGGCCGCGGCAACACCGGGCCGGTCTACCCCTGGTTCGGCAAGGACATCCGGGCCGGCATCCCGCTGGCGATCGAGAACTACGCGCTGCTGCACCAGCTGTGGCGCGAGCACGTCGTCAACTGGCAGGGCAAGTTCCGCACCCCGCTGCAGAGCTTCACCTCGACGCCGCGCCCGCTCGACGAGGTGCCGCCGTTCGTCTGGCACGGCTCGATCCGCAGCCCGGAGATCGCCGAGCAGGCCGCCTACTACGGTGACGGCTTCTTCGCGAACCACATCTTCTGGCCGAAGGAGCACACGCAGCGCATGGTCGGCCTGTACCGCCAGCGCTTCGAGCACTACGGCCACGGCAAGGCGGACCAGGCCATCGTCGGCCTCGGCGGCCAGGTGTTCCTGCACCGGAACAGCCAGGAGGCGGTCAAGCAGTTCCGGCCGTACTTCGACAACGCGCCGGTCTACGGCCACGGTCCGTCGCTCGAGGACTTCACCCGGGAGACGCCGCTGACCGTCGGCAGCCCGCAGCAGGTGATCGACCGCACGCTCGGCTTCCGCGAGTACGTCGGCGACTACCAGCGCCAGCTGTTCCTGATGGACCACGCCGGCCTGCCGGTGAAGACCGTGCTCGAGCAGCTGGACCTGCTCGGCTCCGAGGTCGTGCCGGTGCTCCGCAAGGAGTTCGCCGCCCTCAAGCCGGCCCACGTGCCGGACGCTCCCACGCACGCGTCCCTGGTGGCCGCGCGCGACGCCAAGAAGGACGAGGTCTCGGCATGAAGCAGCGCAAGCTCGTCGTCATCAGCGCCGGCCTGAGCCAGCCGTCGTCGACCCGCCTGCTCGCGGACCAGCTGTCCGCGGCGGCGGTCGGCGCCGCCGCCCGGCTCGGCGTCACCCTCGACACCCAGGTCGTCGAGCTCCGCGACCTGGCCCACGAGATCACCGACAACATGCTGACCGGGTTCGCTCCGGTGAACCTGAAGCAGGCCCAGGAGGCGGCGACCGCCGCCGACGCCCTGATCGTGGTGACCCCGGTGTTCAGCGCGTCCTACAGCGGCCTGTTCAAGTCGTTCTTCGACGTGATCGACAAGGACGCCCTGGTCGACAAGCCGGTGCTGCTCGCCGCGACGGCCGGGACCGCGCGTCACTCGCTCGTCATCGAGCACGCACTACGACCGTTGTTCGCCTACCTGCGCGCCACGATCCTGCCGACCGGCGTGTTCGCGGCGAGCGACGACTGGGGCGCCAACTCGGTCGAGGGTCCGCTCCGGGGCCGCATCGAGCGGGCCGCGGGTGAGCTGGCCCGCGAGGTCGAGCGCCGCGAGCCGGCGGTGGTGGCCGATCCCTTCGCCCTGACCGGCGACTTCGAGGACATGCTCAAGAGCCTTTAAGACCCTGATTCCGTACGTCGGCAGCGCGCCTGGGGTACCCGCCCCGGGCGCGCATCGCCGTTCCCCGCCGGTCCGTCCGGGGCTTCCGTGCTCGGGGTCAGCCGATGCCGACCGTGGTGAAGAACCAGAGGGACGAGGTCAGCCAGAGACCCGCGATCGCGGTGAGGACCAGACCTCCGGCGAGCGGGAGGACCCAGGCGCGCCCTTCGCCGGGGCGGCTTTCGTCTGGGCGGCTTTCGTCTGGGCGGCTCAGGAGGAGCATCTTCGTGACGAAGGCGCCGTAGAAGAGGCAGCCCAGGATCGAGTGGGCCAGCGTTCGCAGGCTCGCCGAGCTGAAGCCGAGGGCGTAGAGGCAGTGCACGGCGATCGGCAGGGAGAGCAGCAGGGCGATCCGGCCGCTCCATCGGTGGAGGGCGGGGATTCCCGGCCGGGACGGCAGTTTGCCGTACACGGAAAGGCTTGTGATCAATTGGACCACCGCGAGAAGCATGACGGCTGTGGCCAGCCACACCTTGCCGGTCTGCAGGCGGAGCGCGTCGCCGATGCCGGAGGTGCCGGACGGATCGTGCAGGCGACCGTAGACGCCGAGTCCGACCGCGACGCCGACACCCGCCACCACCGGAAGCCATACGCGTGGCCGGCGCAGGGTGCCGGCGTCCACGGTCAGAATCCCTCCCCGCTGTCGACGTCGATCGTGATGGTGCCGAGGGTGGAGCCGTCGACGCTGACCCGGCCGTTCGTGACGTCGAGTGAGGGCGCGGGGGAGGGCACGCCGTCCCGGGTCACCACGCCGACCTGGCGGCCGTTGTCGAGCACGATCCAGGAACCGCTGAGCTGGGCGCCGCGCACGCGGGCCGCGGTGCGGTAGAGCCCGGACGGCTTCTTCACCTTACGCAGCGTGAACGCGTGCGTGTCGCCCTCGACGGTGACCTCGCCCTCGGCCGAGGCGGCGTCGAACGTGCCGGTGATCCGGCTGCCGTCCTTCCCCTCGAGGGCGAGCTTGCCGGCCTTCGCGGTGCCCCGCAGCCAGGACTCGACACGTTCGCCGTCGCAGATGTACGCGATCGCCGTCCCGTCCCGGATCGAGATGGCGAGGGTGCCGGCGTCGTCCTCCACACGGCCCGCGAGCGTGACCCGCAGCCGCTCGGCGACGGGTGTCGTGGTGATGCCGGCGGTGGGCTCGGTGGTCGGGTCCGCGGTCTGCGGGGTGACCTTCGGCGGAATGCTGATCTGCTGGATGGCCTGCCCGTTCTGCTCGCCGGCGGCGGCCGCGTTGATCCCGGCCAGGGTGGCGGCGACGAGGGCCGCGGCGCCGAGCGTGATGAGGGGTCCCCGGCGCCAGCGGGAGGGCGGCGTCGTCTCCGCCGGGGTGGACGGTGACGGGGGAGGAGGAGTGACGCCGGGCCGCAGCCGGGTGTCGTTGAGGGCCGGCGGAGGAGGCGGGCCGGGCCAGGGCGTGGCCGGTGGCGGCGGGCCGGGCCAGGGCGTGGCCGGTGGCGGCGGCGATTCGGCCCAGGGGCCGGCCTGCGGCGGCGGGGTGGCAGCCCACGGACCCGCCTCGGACGATGAAGCCGGAGCCGGAGCCGGAGCCGGAGCCGGAGCCGGTCCTGTTGCTTCGGCGCTGCGCAGGTAGGCGGCCACCCTCCGCGCCGGCGGCCTCTGCCGCGGGTCGGCCGCCAGGCAGTCGCGGGCCACCGGGGCGAGGGAGGGCGGCAGCGCCCCCGGATCCAGGCCCGCGATCCCGGTCGTGAGCTCCACGATCAGCACCCCGAGCGACCACACGTCGGCTGCCGCCGTGGCCGCGCCGCCGCCGAAGACCTCCGGCGCGGTGTAGCCGGGCGTTCCGCCGGGCGCGCCCCGCTCGGCGTCGTGGAGGAGGACCGCCACCCCGAAGTCGGTGATCCGCGCCCGCGGCGGCCCGTCGCCCGGCACGACCAGGATGTTCTCCGGTTTGAGGTCGAGGTGCACGACGCCCTGCGCGTGGGCCGCGGCGAGGGCGGCGGCGACCTGACCGGCGATGGCCGCGACCTCGGCGGCCGGCAGGCGCCCACCGCGGAACTCCAGGTAGCGGCGGAGGTCGGGACCGTCCACGTAGTCCATGACCAGGGCCAGGGTCTCACCCTCGACGACGAGGTCGCGCAGCCCGACGATGTTCGGATGATCGAGGTCGCGGAGCGCCGCCTCCTCGCGGAGGAACAGTTCCCGGACGCGACGGTCCGACGCGTACTCGGGGCGCAGCAGTTTCGCGGCGAGCGGAGGGCCGCCGGATCGGCTGGTGGCGCGGCGCACCACCGCGACGGCACCCCGGCCGATCTCCTCGTGCAGGAGGTATTCCCGGCCGAGCGGTTCTTGATCGGCCATTCCCCGTGCCCCCTAAAAGATCATCGAAAAAGGATCACCGGAATGATCTAGAACTATTTCAGGACTCCCCATTGTCCTCACTCCGCACCTATCCTTGCAATCACTTGCCAATTGCAGGGGATGGCGATGGTCGATCTGCGGGGGATTTCCGAGGACGTGCCGTTCGACTGGGACGCGGCCACCCGGCTCGCATCCCAGCTGCGCTCGAGCGCCGACGAGTGCGAGGGGGTGATCCCCCGGCGCACCTCGGTGGCGACGCTCGCGACCGAGGAGTGGCGCGGCGTCTACGCGCGTCAGTTCGCCACCCGGATGGGCCTCTGCGTCACCGACGCGCAACGCCTCGCGACCGCGATGCGCCAGGCCGCGAACCAGGTGGACGAGCTGGCCCGGCTCGCGCGCGAGGAGCAGGACCGGCGGGAGAAGGCGCGCGAGTGGCAGCGCCGGCAGGAGGACGAGGGCGTTCTCGACAAGATCGGCGACTTCGTCTTCGGCGAGGACGATCTGCCGCCGGTGCCGGATCCGATCACGCCACCGGTCTACACCGCCCCGCCACCCGCCGTCGGCGCCCGGGAGTGACATGGCGACGAGTTCGGCGCGGCCGGATGATCTGGACGCCTTCGTCCGGGGCAGCCGCGCGGCCGACGACGAGCTGCGGGGGCGGCTCGGCCGGTTGCGCGCGGCCTACGGCGAGTTCCAGGACGGCAATCGGTGGGGCCACCTCGACGCGACGTCGCTGATCAGCGCTTTCGGGCAATATCTCGATCTGAACGAGGCCGACGCTCGCTGGGTCGCGCAGATCGCGCAGGCTTTCCGGGCGGCCGGCGGCGACGGCGATCTCGCGAATCTGCCGGATGCGGCGATCGCCGCGTCGCTGCGCGCCGCCGGCTTGGGTGGTGGTCGGGCTGCGGTGACTTTCGACGATCCCATTGCGTACGGATTTCCGCCCACCAGCGGTTTCGCGGATGACCCGGTTAACACCGCCACTGGCAATTTTCTCGTGGCGGTGACCGATTCTCATCAGTGGCGCCGGGTTTATAACAGCCGGTCGTCGGCGGTCGGGGCGTTCGGGCTGGGGTGGTCGTCGTGGGCTGATTGCCGGTTGATCGCTGACGCCGAAGGTGCGGCTTATGCGGGTCCGGATGGTCAGCGGGCGGTGTTTCCTCGTCAGGGCGCCGGCTATGGCCGGGTCGTCGGAGTGGGCGCCGAGGTGGTGCCGGTCGGTGATGGCCTGGAGTTGCGCTGGTTCGACGGCCGGGTGTGGGTGTTCGACGGTTCGGGGCGGGTGACGCGGGCGGACAGGGTGACGTTCGGTTATGCCGACGGGCGGTTGATCAGTCTTACGCGGCGTGGTGGGCGGGCGGTCACGGTCGGGTGGTCGGGGGATCGGATCACGGCGGTCGGTGACGTCTCCTATGACTACGCGAACGGTGTTCTGGTCGAGGCGAACGGCGATCGGTACGAGCATGACGACCGCGGCCGGGTGACGGCTGTCGTCGACGGTGACGGGGTTGCCGAGACGCGCAACGGCTACGACGACGACGGCCGGGTGGTCGAGCAGGTGTCGCGGTTCGGGCGGCGGACCCGGTATGCGTATCTGCCGGGCCGGGTCACCGTGGTCGGCGCCGACGTGTCCAACGTCTATGTCCACGACCATCACGGGCGGCTGTTGTCGGTGACGGACGGTCATGGGGCGCGGCTGAGTCGTACCTATGACGAGTGGGGGAATCCGGTCACGGTCACCGATCGTAAGGGTGCGGTGACGACGTTGCGGTGGGATGACCGGGGTCGTCTGCTGCGGCGGGCGGAGCCGGGTGGTGGGGTCTTCGAGTACCGCTACGACGACGAGGGCCGGGTCGTCGAGGTCGTGGCCGGCGAGGTCGCTGTCCGATACCGATACTCGGGCGAGGACAGGACGCCTAGCGAGATCGTCGATGGTGAGGGTGGGGTCACGCGGTTTGTCGTACGCGATGGGCTTGTTTCTGAAGTGACCGATCCTGATGGGGTTCGGTTGTCGTTCGGGTTCGATGATGCCGGTGATTTGGTCTCGGTCACGGATGCGCTCGGCAACACCGCTCGTCTGCGGCGTGATGGTGAGGGCAGGCTGGTCGGGACGGTCATGCCGCTGGGGCGGGAGACCTTCTTCCGGTACGACGATCGCGGCCGACTCGTTGAGCGGGTGGATCCGGGCGGTGGTGTGTGGCGGTATGGCTACTCGCCCGGCGGCCGGATCGTGTCCGTTACCGATCCGACCGGCGCGCGCCGCGAGACCGCCTACGGGACCCACGGCGGGGCCGAGACGATCACCGATCCGCTCGGCAACGTCACCGGCCTGAGCTGGGACGATCTCGGCAACCTGGCGCGGATGACCGCTTCGGACGGCGCCAAGTGGGACTTCGCCTACGACGCGCTGAACCGGCTCACCGCGACGACGGATCCGGCCGGCGCCACCTGGCTGCGCGAATACGACCCGGAGGGCAACGTCGTCGCCGCGATCGACCCGGTCGGCACCCGGCACAGCGCCACCGTCGACGACAACGGGCGGATCACCGGGCTCGGCGACGGGCTGACCGGCAGCGCCTTCGAATACGACACGCTCGGCCGCACCGTCGCCCACCTGCGGCCGGACGGCACCGCGGCGCGCGCCGGATACGACCGCTGCGGCCGGCGCACGCTGATCGAGAACCCGGAGGGCGGGCAGACCCGCGTCGAGTACACCCCGGCCGGCCGGCTCCACCGGCTGATCTCCCCGGGCGGGCGCGTCACGGTCTTCGAGCACGACGCGGCCGGCCGGGTCAGCGCCCGCGTCGACGGCGCCGGGCGCCGCACCGAGTTCGCCTACGACGCCGACGGCGCGATGATCGCTTCCGGTCCGGTGCGCCTGCGGTACGACGAGGCCGGCCGTCTCACCGACCGTGACGGCGTCCGCTACACCTACGACGCCGCCGGCCGCGTCGTCGCGATCACCGATCAGGAGGGCGGCACCCGCCGCCTGCACCGCGATCCGGCCGGCCGGGTCGTCGCCGCCACCGACCCTCTGGGCCACCGAACGACCTACGAGCACGACTCCCGGGGCCGGGTCGTCCGGGTCACCGACCCGCTCGGCGGGTCGTCCGCCTACCGTCACGACGAGGCCGGCCGCGTCGTAGCGGTGACCGATCCGCTCGGTCGCCGCACGACGTTCGCCTACGACCAGGCCGGCCGGATGACCCGCCGCACCGACGGCGCGGGCCGGACGGTGACCTGGTCCTACGACACCTCGGGCCGGGTCACCACGATCGAGGCCGCCGACGGCTCCCGGATCACCTTCCGCCGCGACGTGCTGGGCCGCCCGGTGGCCGTCCGCGAGGGCGACCTGGAAGTGAACCTCACCTGGGACCGCAACGGCCGCCTCCTCGAACGCCGCCGCAGCCCCGTGCCGGCGAGCCCACCCCCTTCTGCTGACGCCACCCCGACGGTCGACGCCGGCCCGCCTGCTGACGCCCGGTCGTCTGCTGACTCCCGCTCGTCTGCTGACTCCCGCCCGCCGGTCGACGCCCGCCCGCCGGTCGACGCGCGCGCACCGGCCCACGACCGCCTGCCCACCTTGGATGGCTCGCCCGGCCGCGACGGCGGTCTCTCGACGGTCCGCACCTACGGACCGGACGGCGAGCGCACCTCGCTCACCCTGCCGGACGGCTCGACGACCACCTACCGCTACGACCGCGGCGGGCTTTTGACCGATATGACAGGCCCGCTGACCGGTCACCTCGCTGT
The DNA here is from genome assembly GCF_040639855.1 of Actinoplanes sp. NPDC023714. Classification (NCBI taxonomy): domain Bacteria; kingdom Bacillati; phylum Actinomycetota; class Actinomycetes; order Micromonosporales; family Micromonosporaceae; genus Actinoplanes; species Actinoplanes sp. NPDC023714. Next base: position 79,122 of record NZ_JBFAAR010000013.1, on the reverse strand, counting down.
CACAAGGGACGCCCTGGGACGAATCACCGCGATCGAAGGGGCGGGCCGGCGCGCGACCTGGGAGCACACGGCCGACGGCCGGCTCGCCGCCTACGTGTTCGGCGACCGGGCGGCCCGGCTCACCCGCGACGCAGCCGGGCGGATCATCGCGGACGGCGAGCACCTCTACGGGTACGACGCGGCCGGCCAGCTCGTCGCCGCCGACGGACGGACCCTCGACTACGACGCCGCGGGCCGCCTGACCCGCGACGGCGGGCAGCGGTACACCTACGACGCCGCCGGCCAGCTGACCGATTCCGGTTATGAGTACGACGGTTCGGGGCGTCGACTGCGGGACCCGCTCCGATCGTACGAATGGGATGGTTTCGGAAGGCTGAAGTCGGTCTCGGCCGGCGGCCGCACGATCAGCGTGCGTACCGACCCGCTCGGCGAACTGGCCGAGGTGGACGGCCAGGCGATCCTCTGGGACGGCCGGCCGTGTCTGATCGGGACCACGCCGATCGCCGCTCGCGGACTACCCTGGCAGGCCGGATCCGAGCAGCTCACCCCGGACTGGCAGGGAACCGTAGGCGAGGAACGCGACGAGTGGGGCGCCCCCGCCCTGACCGATCCGGGTCTCGGATTCCACGGCGAGCTCGAGTTCGCCGGCCTCACCTGGCTGCGCAACCGCGTCTACGACCCGACCTCACGAGCGTTCCTCAGCCCCGACCCGATGCCGCCCATCCCCGGAACCGCGGTAGGCGGCAACCCCTACCACTACGCCGCGAACGACCCCGTAGGCCACGCAGATCCCCTAGGCCTGAGACCGATTTCGGACAGCGAACTGGCCGCCTACCGCGACGATCTGAGCAGCGGCTTCTTCGAGGACGCCGCCGACTGGACCGCCGAGAACTGGGAGTACCTCGCAGCGGGCGCCATGGTCGTCGGCGGCGTGGCCCTGATGTTCACCGGCGTCGGAGGCCCGGCCGGCGTCGCGCTGATGGCGGCATCGGGTGGCCTGATCGCGGGTGGCGCGAGCGCGGGCATCCAGAAGTTCACGACGGGCGAGGTCGACTGGGGGCAGGTCGGCAAGGACGCCCTGGTGGGTGCCGTGACCGGAGCGGCGGGCGCGGGCACGGTGGCGGCTCTCGGCAGCAGCGCCAGGCTGGCCGCGACCAACCCGCTCGTCCGCGAGCTGGCCCTCAGCGGCGCAGAATCGCTGGTCAGCGGTGGTATCGAACGAGGCCTGACCGGAGGCGGCGTCTTCAACCCGAAGGCCGCGGCTGCCGACCTCTTCACCGCGGGAGTGGCCCCGGCGCCCGGCGCTCATCTCGGCGCGGACCTGCCGGTGCGGCTTCCGGACCCGCCGCCGCGCCCGCCCGAGGTCGGCGTGGACGCGAATCCGATCATCGGCGCGCTCGACCACGGTCAGATGCCGCGCCTCGACGCCGCCCTGGCGGGGCGTGCCCCGGTAGTCTCACCGCAGGCGGCATCCGAATACCTGGCGGGAGGGTCGCAGGAGCGTTTCGACCAGTTCCTGGAGCAACGAGGCGGCCGGATCGGCGCGGAGGCGCCCGAGTCCGAAGCGGAGGCGCTGCGAGAGCGTGCCCGGGAGATGACGGATCCGTTCGGCAACACACGGCGGCTGAAGGAGAAGGATTCACGCGTGGCGGCTTCGGTGATGCGTGACGACATTCCGCTGATAACGGCGGACAAGAGCTTCTTCGGTTTCCTGACGGACTACCCCTACCCGGTGGAGCGCTTCTGATGGCCTTCAACGTCGTGACCATCGACGAGACCTGCCCGGTGTGCGCCAACCCGATCCGGCGGCGGGTGCAGTTCAAGTACGGGGAGTTGCGGGCACACGAGTACGAACTCGGCGACGTCCTGCGGTGGGGCGTCAACGAGGAGGGCGTTCCCGCGAAGCTGGTGCTGGTCGAGGGCGTACCGGAGGAGTGCCCGGCCTGCGGCGACGATCCCGAGTGGGTCTACGAGATCGTCATCCGGGACAACGTGATCGAGTCCGCGACGCGCGGCACCACCGATCCGTTCGCCGAGGCGGACAACAACTACATCATCGTGGAGCCGTGAGCTTCATCGTCGCGGAGCCGTGAGCGGGGCGGAGGGCCGGTGGGCAGCCCGCCGGCCCCGGTGACCGGATCGGTCAGTAGCCGCCGCCGGCGGTCATGATGTTCTGGGCGATCTTCTGCAACTGGTCGCGCAATTGATCCAATTCCTGCTTGGCCTTGTCGAGCGCGGATTTGGTCTCCGGCCACGTCTGGTCGCGGAATTGCTGGGCGAGCGGACCGTCCCAGATGTCGGGGTTGGAGAGCATCTTTCCCTGCGCGTCGAGCTGGGCGATCTGGTCGGTGAGCCCGCCGTTGATGATCGCCTGGATCTGCTGGATGGACGTCTTCGCCTGGTCCGTCGAGAGTACCCGTGCCGCCATCGTGACCATTCCCCCGCATTCGTTGATCGAAATTGACGGAGCTTCTTCCGGACTGACATTGTCCGCGCAACAGGCCTATCATCGCAATCACCTGTCGGATTCGGGGGATGGCGTTGATCGATATGATGGGCGCGTAGTGGCCGTCAGTTCGGCACGCCCCGACGATCTGGACGCTTTCGTCCGTGGGAGCCGTGCGGCCGACGACGATCTCCGTGGGCAGGCGGCTCGGTTGCGCGCCGCCTACGCCGAGTTTCAGGACGGCAATCGCTGGGGTGCGCTCGACGCGACGTCGCTGATCAGCGCTTTCGGCCGCTATCTGGACCTCAACGAGATCGACGCGCAGTGGGTGGCGCAGATCGCCGAGGCGTTCCGGGCGGCCGGCGGCGACGGTTCTCTCGCCACGCTCCCGGATGCGGCGATCGCCGCGTCGCTGCGCGCCGCCGGCTTGGGTGGTGGTCGGGCTGCGGTGACTTTCGACGATCCCATTGCGTACGGATTTCCGCCCAGCAGCGGTTTCGCGGATGATCCGGTGAATACGGCGACGGGTAATTTCTTGATCGCGGTGACTGATTCTCATCAGTGGCGCCGTGTTTATAACAGCCGGTCGTCGGTGGTCGGGGCGTTCGGTGCGGGGTGGTCGTCGTGGGCTGATTGCCGGTTGATCGCTGACGTCGAAGGTGCGGCTTATGCGGGTCCGGATGGTCAGCGGGCGGTGTTTCCTCGTCAGGGTGCCGGTTATGGGCGTGTGGTGGGCGTCGCGGCCGAGGTGGTGCCGGTCGGTGATGGCCTGGAGTTGCGGTGGTTCGACGGCCGGGTGTGGGTGTTCGACGGTTCCGGGCGGGTGGCGCGGGCGGACAGGGTGACGTTCGGTTATGCCGACGGGCGATTGATCAGTCTTACGCGGCGTGGTGGGCGGGCGGTCACGGTCGGGTGGTCGGGGGATCGGATCACGGCGGTCGGTGACGTCTCCTATGACTACGCGAACGGTGTTCTGGTCGAGGCGAACGGCGATCGCTATGAATACGACGATCAGGGCCGGGTGGTCGCCGTCGTCGACGGCGATGGAGTCGCCGAGGCACGGAACAGCTATGACGCGGACGGGCGGGTGGTCGAGCAGGTCTCCCGGTTCGGAGGGCGCACGCGATACGCCTACCTGCCGGGGCGGGTCACCGTCGTGGGTGTCGGCAACGTGTATGTCCATGACGATCGTGGGCGGTTGTTGTCGGTGACGGACGGTCATGGGGCGCGGCTGAGTCGTACCTATGACGAGTGGGGGAATCCGGTCACGGTCACCGATCGCAAGGGCGCGGTGACGACGTTGCGGTGGGATGACCGGGGTCGTCTGTTGCGGCGGGCGGAGCCGGGTGGTGCGCTCTTCGAGTACCGCTACGACGACGAGGGGCGCCTGGAGGAGGTGTCGGCCGGGGACTCTGCTGTCCGATATCGATACTCGGGCGGGGATCGTGTCCCTAGCGAGATCGTCGATGGCGAGGGTGGGGTCACGCGGTTTGTCGTACGCGATGGGCTTGTTTCTGAAGTGACCGATCCTGATGGGGTTCGGTTGTCGTTCGGGTTCGATGATGCCGGTGATCTGGTCTCGGTGACCGATGCGCTCGGCAACACTGCTCGTCTGCGGCGTGATGGTGAGGGCAGGCTGGTCGGGGCGGTCACGCCGCTGGGGCGGGAGACCTTTTTCCGGTACGACGATCGCGGCCGGCTCGTTGAGCGGGTGGATCCGGGCGGTGGCGTGTGGCGGTATGGCTACTCGCCCGGCGGCCGGATCGTGTCCGTTACCGATCCGACCGGCGCGCGCCGCGAGACCGCCTATGGAGTGCACGGCGCGGTCGAGGCGACCACCGATCCGCTCGGGCATGTGACCGGTCGCCGCTACGACGACGACGGCAATCTGGTGCGGCTCGTCGCCGCTGACGGCGCCAAGTGGGACTTCGCCTACGACGCGCTGGCCCGCCTCACCGCGACGACCGATCCGGCCGGCGCCACCTGGCTGCGCGAATACGACGCCGAGGGGAATCCGATCGGCGCCGTCGACCCGGCCGGCGTACACCGCACCGTGACCGTCGACGACAACGGGCGGATCACCGGGCTCGGTGACGGCCTCACCGGCAGCGCCTTCGAATACGACACGCTCGGCCGGGCCGTCGCCCACCTACGGCCGGACGGCACCGCGGCGCTGGCCGGATACGATCAGTGCGGCCGGCGGACCACGATCACCGATCCGGTCGGCGGCGTGAAGCGGATCGAATACACGCCGGCCGGCCGCATCCGCCGCCTGATCTCGCCGGGCGGCCGCGAGACCGTTTTCGAATACGACGCGGCCGGTCGCCGCACCGCCGCGACGGACGGCGCGGGCCGCCGCACCGAGTTCGCGTACGACGCCGACGGCGCCCTGGTCGCCGCCGGATCGACGGTTTTCCGCTACGACGAGGGCGGGCGGATGATCGCCCGTGCTCGCGCTCTCCGGAATCCGCACTCAGAGGATGCGACGCCGGACGAGGGCCGGACGACGCCCGGCGCGGTCCGGGCGACGGCCGGCGAGACGCGCTTCCTCCGTGACCTGCTCGGACGCGTCGTGGCGATCACCGATCCGGCCGGTGGGACGCGCCGTTTCGAGCGCGACGCGGCCGGTCGGGTCGTGACTGCCGTCGATGCGCTCGGCGGACGGACCACCTATGCCTACCACCCGCGCGGCTGGCTCACGGCGATCACCGATCCGCTCGGCGGGACCGTCACCCGCCGTCACGACGAGCGTGGCCGGGTTGTCGCCGAGACCGATCCTCTCGGGCGGACGACCACGTTCACCTGGGATCCTTCGGGACGGCTGCGCAGCCGGACGGACGGCGCCGGACGTACCGTCACCTGGCGTCACGACGTCTCCGGCCGGGTCGTCTCGATGACCGCCGCCGACGGTTCGGCCGTGACGTTCCGGCGCGACGTGCTCGGCCGGCCGGTCGCGATCGACGACGGGCCGTATCGGCAGCGCCTCGTCTGGGACCGGGCCGGGCGGCTGATCTCCCGGGACCGGGACGGGTTGGCGCTGAGCCGCCGGTACGGGCCGGACGGCGAGCAGACCGCCCTCATCCTGCCGGACGGTTCCACGACCACGTTCGCCTACGACGGCGGCGGGCTGATGTCCGAAACGGCCCATCCGCTGACCGGTCGTCTCGCGATCAGCCGGGACGCGCTGGGCCGGATCGTCGCCGTGACCGGAACCGATGGCAGGCGCGCCACCTGGAAATATGACGCCGAGGGTCGGCTCGCCGCGTATGTGTTCGGCTCCTCGGTGACCCGCTTCGAGCGCGATGCGGGCGGCCGGATCACGCGCTCCTTCGATTCCGATGCGAGCGGCCACATTGCGAGCTCCCACGGTTCCGACGCGGGCGGCCGGACCGCGGGTTCCTTCGGCTACGACGCGGCCGGGCAGCTCGTCGCGGCGGGCGACCGGGCCCTGGAGTACGACGCCGCGGGCCGCCTCGTCCGCGACGGCGATCGAACGTTCTCCTACGACGCCGCCGGCCAGCCCGCCGGGTTCTCCCACGACGGGTCGGGGCGTAGGCTGCGTGACCGGCTTCGATCGTACGAATGGGATGGTTTCGGTCGTCTCCAAGCGGTCGTCGTGGAAGGCCGCCGCATCCCGGTGCGCGTGGATATAACGGGCGAACTGGCCGAAGTCGAGGGGCAGGCGGTGCTGTGGGACCGCGCCCCGTGCTGGCTGGGCGGCAAGCCGATCGTGGGGCCCGGCGTGCCCTGGCAACTGGGCGAGACCGAATTGGATCCCGACTGGCAGGGAACACCCTCATCGGTACGGGACGAGTGGGGCGCGCCGGGGCTCGTGGCGCCGGGCATCGGCTTCCGCGGCGAGCTGGAGTTCGCCGGCCTCACCTGGCTGCGCCACCGCGTCTACGATCCGTCCACGCGCGGATTCCTGAGCCCCGACCTGCTGCCCGCCGTGCCCGGCACCGCCTGGTCGGCGAACCCCTACCACTACGCCGGCAACGACCCGGTCAACCACGCCGACCCCCTGGGCCTGCGACCGATTTCGGACAGCGAGCTGGCCGCCTACCGCGACGGCCTGGGCAGCGGCTTCTTCGAGGACGCCGCCGACTGGACCGCCGACAACTGGGAGTATCTGGCAGCGGGCGCCATGGTCGCGGGCGGCGTGGCCCTGATGTTCACCGGCGTGGGCGGCCCGGCCGGGATCGCGCTGATGGCGGCATCCGGTGGCTTGATCGCGGGCGGTGCGAGCGCGGGCATTCAGAAGTTCACGACAGGTGACGTCGACTGGAGCCGGGTGGGCCGCGACGCCCTCATCGGCGCGGCGGCGGGCGGCGTCGGCGCGGGCACGGTGGCGGCGCTCAGCAGTTCCACCCGGCTGGCAGCCACCAATCCGCTCACCCGCGAACTGATCATCAACGGCGCCGAGAACGTCGTCACCGGCGGCCTGGACCGGGGCCTCACCGGCGGCGACATCTTCAACCCGAGGGCCCTGACATCCGACCTCCTCGCCGGCGGCGTGCTCCGCGCTCCGGGCGCCCGAGTAGGAGCAAGCCCTCCGGTCGACGACGGACTCGTGGAGGTGTGGCGATTCCATACCGCTGCCGATCCGGAGAGCCTGAGATCCAACCTGTCCAGGGAATCCCCGGTGGTCCAGTCGGTCATGGAACGGAAGCTCGACGAGGACCCGGCCTTCTTCCGCGGGATGATCGAGAATCATGCGAGAGGAATCAAGGAGAACAGCCCCTTCGTCAGCGTGACCCTCGACCCGGCCGCCGCCGCGAAGACGACCGACTTCGACCTTCGAGGGATCATCCATGGCGACGACTACGGATCCCCGCGCCGGGCACCCGATCTGAGCCGGTTCCTGGTGCCGGCGGACCGCCTGCACAAGCCCGACTTCGACCTATCCCACCATGAGGGCGAACGACTGTTCTACAAAGATGATCTCGCAGACTTCCTTCAGGAGACGAAGCCGAATCCCTATGGGAATCCCCCGATCGGAGGGCCATGATCGAGCGTTCGGAGTTCGACGACGTGCTGGTCACGGTCAGTCATCCGTGGGCCGACATCGAGATGCCACTGGCGGAATGGGCTCAGCGCGGTCCGAGCCCCGAGCGTCCGCTGATGCGGATCATCTCCGCCAAGCGGAAGTCCACCGGGGAGCCCATCCCTCGTGAGGAACTTCCGCAGGAGTACCTCAACACCCTCCGCACCCGGCGGTTGCAGAGGGAAGGGCTGCTACCTGCGCCGTGGGGGATGCCGGAGGAAGACAGGCCGTTGCCGAATCTGGACGGCTTGCCGCCCGAGATCCAGGAGAAACTCATCCGGGACTGGGAAGGCTGAGCTAGGCCGACTGCAAGCTCGTCAGCAGCTCGAACGCCGGCCCGTCCACCGACCTCTGGGTGTCCGAGAGGGCCACCACGCCGACTCTTCTCTGCGGGTCGAAGGCGGCGAACGAGACAAAGCCGCCGGTTCCGCCGTTGTGGAAGAACTGCTGGTGGCCGCCCTGTTTCGGGTGGAGGCGGCGGGACATCCAGCCCAGGTGGGCGGTCAGGAACGGGTTGACGCGGTGCTCGATGCTCAGGGCCAGGTCGACTGCGGGCGCCAGCTCACTGGTGGGACGCCAGTGGGCCTGCACGAACGACGCCATGTCGGCGGCCGTGGAGCGCAGGCCTCCGGCGCCGGCGAGGGCGGCGAGGTTCCACGGCGCCGCGGGACGGCCGTTCCTCTTGTGGCCCGGGGTAGCCACGCCCGCGGTCGACGTACACAACAAGCCCGGGATCTCGCGCCTGACCAGGTCGTCGTAGGGGAGCCCGGCGCGATGGGCGAGCGCGAGACCGAGCAGGCCGGCGCCGAAGTTCGAATAGTGGAAGCGGCGGCCCGGGGCGCTGCGCAGGCGGGCACGGCCCAGTGCGGCGAGCAGGTAACGCTCGGTGCAGTGGGCGTACGGATCGGGTTGGAAGGGGTTGAGGAGGGCGCCGCGCAGCATGCCCGGTGGCAGGCGGGGGAGGCCGGAGGTGTGCGTGGCCAGGTGCCGCAGGGTGATCGAAGGCGGACAGGAGGTGCCGGCCGGAAGGAGGTCGCGCAGCGGCTCGTCGAGGGCGGCCCGGCCGGTGAGAGCGAGGCGGGCCAGGGCGAGCGCGGTGAAGACCTTGGTGATCGAGCCGATCTCGAAGCGGGTGGTGGCGCCGAGGCCGGCCGTGCCGCGGACGGTGACGTCGTCGCCGGTGATGGTCGCGACCACGACGCCGTGCCGGTTCGCGGCGAGCCGGGAGACCGTCTGATCGAGATCGGGCATGGCCTCGATGATGGTCCGGCCGTGCAAGCGCGCGTTCGGACGAATGGGTGGTAACGGTGGAACCGGGGTGCCACGATGGCGTTGGCGGCAAAGGAGGCGTCATGACCACGATCGGCACACGTGCGCCGGAAGCAGTCCTGACCGGCCCGGTGGCGTGGCAGCGCACCGGCGTGATCGGGACCGAACTGGTCGTTCCCGGTCCCGATCATGTGAGCGGGACGGTCGTGGTCGCCGGTCGCGAGCCCTACGCGCTCGACTGGCGGGCCGGCCTCGACGACGACGCGGGAGTGGTGGACCTCGTGGTCGGATGCAAGGGCGCCGGCTGGACCCGTACCCTCGAGATGCGCCGCACCGGCGGCAGTTGGGTGACCCATCCCGATCTCGACGCGGAAGCGTCGGTGCTGGTCGACGGCTCGCCGATCTTTCTGAGCTGGGCGATGCGCGGGCTCGGGACCGAACCCGTGCGGAGGCCGGTGATCCGGGTCGCGGTGCCCTCGCTGGAGATCTCCACGACGATGGTCACCTTCCACCGGATCAGCGAGAGCCGGCTGCGCGTGACGGGCGGCGGGCCGGCCGTGACCTATGAGCTGGATCGGTCAGGGATGGTGAGCGCGCGCGCCGGGCAATTCCGCCGCGCCCTGTGAACGACGGTGCGGACACCGGACGCCTAGGATGGCCGGGTGCCCCGCGTCTCCGATGCCCACCTCGCCGCCCGCCGCCGGCAGATCGTCGACGCGGCCGTGCGCTGCTTCCTCCGCAAGGGCTTCCACCAGTCGTCGATGCAGGACGTGATCAAGGAGGCGGACCTCTCGGTCGGCGCCTTCTACCGCTACTTCAAGAGCAAGAACGAGCTGATCACGGCGATCGCCGGCGAGAAGATCGGCGAGGTCACGTCGGTGCTCGACGACGTGCTGGCCGCCGATCCGATGCCGCCGGTCACGGAGATCATCGACCGGGTCCTGGAGCTCGTGGACCACTCGATCGATCATGACGGGCCGGTGCGGATCGCCGTGCAGGTCTGGGGCGAGGCGGTGCACGATCCGGAGGTGGCGGCGATCGTGTCCGGCATCTACGGCCGGGTCCGCTCCCGGGCGATCGGGATCGCGGAGCGGGCGCAGGCCGGTGGGCAGCTGAGCGCGGACGCCGATCCGGTCGGGGTCGGGGTGGCCCTTTTCGGACTCATCCAGGGCTACATCCTGCAGCGGATCCTGGTCGGGAACGTTGATCGTCAGCAGTATGTCAGCGGGGTTCGGGCGCTGGTGCTGCCAGCTTCCTGATCGCCGCCGTCAAGCCCGGCTCATCCAGATCGGTTTCGGTCGTCAGCGCCAGCAGGATGATCCCGTCGATCAGCGCGCCGATGTCCCTGCCCGCCGCCGCGCCGACATGGGGTTCGAGGATCGCCGGCAGGCCGCGCATCCACACGTCGGCGAGCGGTCGCAGCGCCGCATCCCGGGCCGCTGCCAGGCACAATTCGTACTCGAGCCGCACCTGGCGGCGATCGGCGAGATACTCCTTGCACAGCCGGGTGAGCGCCACCGCCATGTCCGGCGCGTCCCGGAGACGCTCCTCCCACTGATTCAAATCGGACTGGAGCGTGGCGACCGCGTGGTGGAGACCGGCGGCGATCAGATCGTCCAATGTCGGGAAATAGTAGGTTGTAGCGCCCAGCGGGAGGCCGGCCTTGGCCGCGACGGCGCGATGCGTGGTCCGCCCGACACCCGCCTCGGCGATCACTTCCATGGTGGCGGCGGCGAGCGCGGCCTTGCGCGCCTCCGGATCCCGCGTGCGGCGGCCGGTCAATGCGCCGTCCCGTTGACGTTCAGCATCACGACTCCGGCAATGATCAGCGAAATTCCGGCCACTTTAACCGTGGTGACCGGTTCGCCGAGGAACACCGCGCCGATCGCCACGATCGCCGCCGTGCCGACCCCCGACCAGATCGCGTAGGCGACGCCGACCGGGATGCCCTTGACCGCCTGTGCGAGCAGCACGAATGACGCTCCGTAGGCGGTCAGGCACGCCAGGGTGGGCCACAGGCGCGTGAAGCCCTCGGTCGCCTTCATGAGGCTCGTGCCGATGAGTTCTGCGGAGATCGCCACGAACAGGAACACGTAGGCCATGGTGGCGCCCTCTCTTGTACTTCTGTACTTGTACGATCGTACAAAAGCGGGGGAGGGTCAAGCCAGGCGTTTCGCTTCCAGCTCCTTCTTGGGTACGGCCGGAGCACCGTGGCTCCGGGCCGGCTTTGATGGGGGACTTTTCGGGCAATCGGCTCCGGTGGTCGTGATCGCGTTTCTTCAGGGGGTCGTGATCGCGTTTCTTCAGGTGGTCGTGATCCCGAGGTAGGTCAGTGGACCCGGGTCGGGCACCGGCAGCTCGACGAAGCCGAGGCGGTCGTAGAACGCTCTCGCCTTGACGTTTTCGGTCACCATGCCGACGTGGACGCCGGGTGCCGGCACCGCGGACAGGAACCGCGCGACGAGTTGCCGGCCGTAGCCCCGGCGCTGGTAGGGCGGCAGCAGATCGATGTGCAGGTGGGCGGGGTAGCCGTCGAGTCCCGGCACGAGCATCCGCTCCGGGTTGTGGTGGAGCGCGTGCATGTCCTGCTCCGCCGTCCGCGGTGGCGCCGGCGGAACCGGGTACCTGTCGCCGACCCGGGGGATCCACTCGGCCCGGTATCGCTGAACGAAACCGGTCGTGTCCGCAGTCCCGACGACGTAGCCGACAGCCTCGCCCTCGTCGTCGACGACGAACGCCAGTTCCGGTTCGAGATGCGCGTACGGCGCCGCGAAGAGATCGCCCATCAGGTCGTCGGTCGAGTACAGCCCGCGAGCATCACCTCCCGCCGCCGCCGTGCGGACGCAGATGTCATAGAGAGCGGGCAGGTCACTGCCCCGATAGGCGCGGATCTCAGGCACGGCCGCACCCTATTTCGTGGAACCGCTTCCACCGCAACGCTCATCTCGCACTTCCCGAGTCTCCTTCGCCTGCTTCACCGCTTCCGCTTCTGCTCGCGCCTCCGCCTCCGCTTACGCCTCCGCCTCCGCTCGCGCCTCCGCCTCCGCTTACGTCGAGGCGCCCTTCGTCCTTAGCGACCCATCTCGTCGCCATGTCCTGATGGGCACTCGTCGTCCCGTGCCGGATGCACTCGACGCCCTGCCTCCGATGTACCTTGGCGGTTTTCCTAGCCTCCTAGGACGCCGGCCAGGACGTTCGCCATGCCACTCCACGCGCACGAGAGCCGGGATTTCCCAGCCGCTCGGGCGTTCGAGTTCGCCGGCAGTCAGCGGTCGGCCATCCACCGACCGTCATCTTCCGCTGAGCTCGACCTTTCGATACGCGCCTCCTAAGCTGCCGCCGCCGGTCCACCGCACGAACCGCGGAACACCGGATGGCTGGGGAACAGGCGGCCCGCGGACGGCTCACCCAGGGCGGCCCGGACGGCTGACACCGCGATCAGCTCGACCGGGTGGGTGGCGGTCGACAGGCCCGGATGCACCGCCTCGGCCAGGGGACTGTCGTCGAAACCGGTCACCGCCACGTCGTCGGGCACGCGGATGCCTGCCGCCGACAGCGCCTGCAGGACGCCGACCGCCGTGGCGTCGCTGACTGTCGCTATCGCGTCGGTGCCGGGCCAGCGGCGGAGGATTTCGCGGGCCGCCGCGCGGCCACGGGCGATGGTGAAGTCGCCGTGCACGATGCGGGTGGGCGAACCCGTCTCGCGCACGAGATTGGCATAGGCGGCCAGCGGCGCCCGCGAAGCCGCCAGCCAGCGCGGGCCGGCGATCAGGGCGATCTGGCGGCGGCCCGTCCGGTGCAGGTGGTGGAGCAGGGCGCCGATCCCGGCAGCGCTGTCGACGTCGCTGCCGCCGGCGCCGATCGTTGCCGTCCGGGAGCGCAGGGCCGCGGGCAAGCGGTCGATCAGCGCACGGTCGTGGCCGGCCAGGACCAGGGCGGCGACGCTGCGGTCGGCTGCCAGGCGGTCGAGCTCGGCGGCCGCGTGGAGGGGAAGACGGAGGAGCGCGGTGCCCAGGCCCTCGGCCTCGGTGGTGGCTGCCATCGCGGCGGCCGCCCTGGTGACGAACGGGTCGCGCAGGATGTCGGGCCGCTCGTCGCGGACCGCGAAGACGATCCGGGTGCCGGACCGGTGGGCGAGCCGGCGGGCGACCGGGTGGGGCACGTAACCCAGCTCGGCCGCGGCCCGGCGGACGGCGTCGCGGCTGGCGGGGGAGGAGGGGCCCCGGCCGGAGAGCACGCGCGAGGCCGTCGCGGTGGAGACGCCGGCGCGGCGGGCCACGTCGATGAGGCCGGGGTTCGCTGTCATGCCTTGCATCATGCCTCCGGCGTACGACAGTTTTTCGCCGCCCCGTTTTTGTCGGGGGGCCGGTCTACTGTGCGGGGCATGACGACATTGACCGATCGACCGAACACCGCACTGCTGATCATCGACGTGCAGAAAGGAGTGGTCGCCGGCGCCCCGCGGCGCGACGAGGTGATCGCGAATATCAATACGCTGCTGGAGAAGGCCCGCGTCGAGGACGTGCCGGTGATCTGGGTGCAGCATTCCGACAGCGACGGGCTGGCGCAGGGCAGCGAAGACTGGGAATACGTTCCCGAGCTCCAGCGCAACGACGCCGAGCCGCTCGTTCACAAGAACTATGGCGACTCGTTCGAGGCCACCGAGCTGGAGGAGCTGCTGGCCGCGCGCAAGGTCGGCCGCCTCGTCGTCACCGGCGCGCAGAGTGACGCGTGCATCCGGTCGACGATCCACGGCGGCTTCGTCCGGGGCTACGACGTCACCCTGGTCTCCGACGCGCACACGACGGAAGACCTGTCGAAGTGGGGTGCGCCCGCACCGGAGCAGGTCATCGCGCACACCAACCTCTACTGGCAGTGGCAGAGCGCGCCGGGCCGCACCGGCGGGACGGAGGAGACGGCGAAGGTCACGTTCGGCGGATGATCACAGGTTCCTAAGCTGGACCTATGAGCACCGACAACCTGTGGCTGCAGAAGATCGCCGAAGACCCGGGACACTCGCAGTGGTACATCGATCGCTTCCGGGCTATGGCGGCCCGCGGCGACGATCTCGGCGGCGAGGCTCGCATGATCGACGCCATGGGGCCCCGGGGCGCCCGGATCCTCGACGCCGGGTGCGGGACGGGACGCGTGGGCGGGCGGCTCGCGCTGAACGGGCACGACGTCGTCGGTGTCGACCTCGATCCGGCGCTGATCGAGGAGGCGAAACGGGACTATCCGGGTGCGCGCTGGCAGGTGGGCGACCTGTCGGAGCTGGCGCTGGGGGAGAGCTTCGACGTGGTGGTGTGCCCCGGGAACGTGATGACGTTCGCGGGCCCGAGCAGTCGCGGGACGATCCTGCGGCGGTTCCGGGAGCACCTCGCGGACGGCGGCCGCGTGGTCGTCGGTTTCGGTGCGGGACGGGGGTATGAGTTCGACGAGTTCCTCAAGGACGCGGAGAGCGCAGGCCTCGATCAGGACCTGCTGCTGAGCACCTGGGACCTGCGGCCGTTCGTGCCGGGCGCCGACTTCCTGGTCGCGATCCTCCGGGCGGGCGCGGCGGCCTGACCGCGCGGTCGGTGTCCGCTTCGCCGGTGACGGCGTCGGCGGTGTCAGGCTGCGATCTCGCGGTCTGGTCGGTGGGCCGGCCAGGCTGGGGCTGAGTGCGCACGAGACCGACAGCCGAGCGGCGGTGCGGGGTGAGGCTCGGGCGGGCTGGGGCTCGTGTGGGCTTCGGCTCGGGCGGGCTCGGGCGGGCTGAGGCTCGGGCGGGCTTCGGCTCGGGCGGGCGGGCTTCGGCTCGGGCGGGCGGGCTTCGGCTCGGGCGGGCGGGCTTCGGCTCCGGCGGGCTTGGGCGGGCTCAGGCTCCGGCGGGCTGAGGCTTGGGCGGGTTTGGGCGGGCGAGCGGGACCTTGCAAGCCGCAGCAATGCTCGGCCCTTCGGGCAAGAGTCTGGCCGGTGGGCCGCAGGGAACCGTCGGAACCCTGCTAGCCCCGGCCGGGCTGGTGAGACCCGGCCGGGGCTGATCGAATCCGGCCGGGTTGGTGAGACCCGGCCGGGGCGGTGGGCTAGGTGAGCAGGCGGAAGAGGGTGAGCCACTGTTCGGGCCAGATGGTGCCCACGGGTAGGTCCTGGTTCAGGCGGCAGGCGCGGAACGCCGCTGACGTCCGGCGCTGGCCGTAATGGCGCGTGAGAGTGGCGAACAGGGAGCCGCCCACGCCGGTGAAGCCTCGCTCCACCAGGGTCTGATAGCCGGGCCGGCGCTCCGGTGGGATCAGCGGGGTCGGGCGGCGGTCCAAGACCAGGACGCCGCCGTCTACGCGCGGGACCGGGCGGAAGGCGGATGCGGGTACTCGGGCGGCGAGGCTCCAGGTGAAGTCGGGCCAGGTCAGGATCGTGAGGCGGCTCCAGCGGCCGTAGTCGCCGGTGCGTTTGCGGGCGTACTCCCACTGCGTCAGCAGGGTCGCCCGGCGGAGAGCGGCCGCGTTCAGGCACCAGGTGATCACCGGTGAGGTGAGACCGTACGGGATGTTGCCCGCCACCGCGAAGGTCTCCTCCGGCGGCATGGCCGCCAGGAAATCGTCGGTGCGCACGCTGAGGCGTGCATGGTGCGGCAGGGTGGCGGCCAGGGCCGGATCGATTTCGTACGCGGCTACGCGCGCGCGGCGGCGCAACAGCTCGGTGGTGAGACGGCCACGGCCGGCGCCCACCTCGTAGACGAGCATGCCCGGATCGGCGACGGCGATGTCGGCGATCAGGCGGGCGGCCGAGGAATCGGCCAGGAAGTTCTGTCCGTACGCGCGGCGGGCACGGGCGTGCTCACGCCGGAAAGAAGAGTGTGGCGCCATGGCTTCGTCCTGTCTGCCGCTGGGATGCGGCGACTGCGGACAGGCGTCATCGAGGCCCGTCCGAATCGGAAGAGGACTCCGGGCCCTGGCTGATCAGCGGATGATCGGTCGGCGTCAGGCCAGGGCGGGACGCCCGGCGCGCAGACGGATCGCGTGCAGCGGTCCCCGCGCGGGCGTCAGCGCCACGGCGAGGAGAGCGTGCGTCGTGTTCATGGCCGGAACCGTAGTCCCGCCCGCCGCGAAGGGCACCCGATTTTCGGCAGTCCGAGCAGCAGACAGAGAAGCAGACAGAGAAGCAGACAGAGAAGCAGCCCGCACGAGGACGGGCGGCGGAGACGGAGGCAGGGAGGCAGGGAGACGGGACGAAGGCAGAGAGGCGGGGACGGGCGGCAGGGACGAAGGCGGAGAGGCGGGGACAGGAAGGCGGGGGCGGAAACAGCCCGGCCGGAGGGGGTTCCGGCCGGGCTGAGGGTGGGGCGGGTCTGTTCAGATCAGCCAGCGGTTCCGCTGGACCAGGGGCAGCTTCGCCCACAGGCGACCCAGGCCCCAGGTGTGGCCGGCGTACGTGAGGGCCAGGACGGCCGCCGCCAGCGCGTAGATCACGTGGTAGTCGACGATCGGGTTGCTCGAGCCGGCGGCGAGGGGCCACTCGGCGACCCACATGAAGGCCATCATCAGGCCGGTGGCGACGGCGCCGACGCGGAGGCCGATACCGGCGATGAGGGCGACGCCGATGCCGAGCAGGCCGAGCATGAAGAGCCAGTCGACGACCGGGTTGCCGGCCATGCCGTGGAAGGCGTCGACGAACGGGCCGGTCTCGAGCGAGCCGAGGAAGCCCTTGGCCGGCGAGCCGCCGTTGATCCAGGCACGGGCGGAGGGGGTGGCGTAGCCGAAGCCGAACGTCTTGTCCAGGAACGCCCAGAGGAAGACGAACCCGGTGGCGATCCGGAGCACGGCCAGTGCACGAGCGGCGGTGTGGGTCAACATGGAGCCCGGCGCCTCGACGCTCTCGAGGTGGGCGACGTTCTCGCGGCCGATGGTGGCCATCTGGTCCTCCCTAAGACGTTGTCCTCACCTCTGACTATTCGCCCGCGGGCGGCCGCGCACCGGTGCCGGAGGGACCCGGTTCCCGGGACCAAAGTCCCGTCACGCATCGACGGTCATGGAGCGGTCGTCGACGTTGCCCGGGTGATCTCGCGCCATCTGAATCGGGTCGGATGGCTGACAGAACGTCAATAGCCTGGTCACGCGGTGTTCGACGACGAAACTTCACCCGCTCGTCTCGTGATCAGCCGTAGTTGTGGCGAAGATGTCACCCAGGGGGTGGTTGTGATGATGGTTCTCTTCGTGGCTGTGGTGGGCTTGATCCTCGCAGCGGTGCTCGCCCTCTGGCCGCTCTCCAAAGGCCCGGCGCCCGAGAAGCCACGCTGGGACGGCGCGGATAAGCCACGCTGGGACGGCTCGGATGAGCCACGCTGGAACGGCTCCGAAAAACCGCGGTGGACCGGCCCGGAGACGCCGCGGTGGTCACCGCAGGAGCCGGACGGCGAACGGCCGCGCCGCTTCCGCGGTTCCGCCCGGGTGAACCCCGGCAGCCAGGGGCACGCCGAGCCGGGCGCCGCACCGACCACCCTGGAGGGAATCCTCACCGGCCAGCTGCTGAGCGGCGAGATCTCGCAGCGGCAATACCTGCGAGCGCTGGAGAGCCTGGCGGCCCGGGACGAGGAGCGCCACCCGCTGACGCTGCGCTGGGACGACCGGCCGGGAGCCTGGTCATAGAGATCACCCTTGCAAGTCGATCATCGGCGGGTAGAAACAGGTGACGACTTCAAGGAGGGCCGATGGCGGAGATCGTGCTGGTCCGGCACGGGCAGACCGAGTGGAGCGCGAACGGGCGCCACACCTCGTACACGGATCTGGAATTGACCGCGGAGGGTGAGCGGCAGGCGCAAGCCCTCGCCGCACGCCTGGCCGGCCGCACCTTCGCCGCGGTGCTGGCGAGCCCGCGCCGGCGGGCGTTGCGGACCGCCGAGCTCGCCGGGCTCACCGTGACCGAGGTGACCGAGGACCTCGCCGAATGGAACTACGGCGAGTACGAGGGGATCACCACGAAGCAGATCCACGAGACCCGGCCGGACTGGTCGCTCTGGACCCACGGCGGGCCGGGCGGCGAATCCCCGGAGCAGGTCGGCGCCCGGCTGGACCGGGTGCTGGCCAAGGCGCGCGCCGTCGGCCAGGACGTGGCACTGGTGGCGCACGGGCACGCCCTGCGGGTCGCGGGCGCCCGCTGGGTCGGGCTTCCGGCGAGCGCCGGCGGGCTGCTGAAGCTGGACACCGGGACGCTCTGCACGCTGGGCTACGAGCACGGCGTCGACCCGGTCATCGCCAGTTGGAACGCCTGACATCCAACGCACAGGTACGGCACATGGTGGCCCACAGGCACGGGGCGAATCGTGGACTCACACGAGGGACCCAATGAGGGGATGACCACCATGCTCACGCAGCTCAACCCAGACTCCGCGCCGGCACCGGCGCCGCACCCGGTCGTCGCCGTGCTCGGGCAGCGGAGCCGGGTGGCGAGCCTTCCGCAGCACCTTCCGCAGGGCTGGTCGATGCGCCACGCGACCGGCCTCGAGGACGTCCGGCCGGGTGAGATGGTGGTGCTCAGCGGCGCCACCGTGCACGACGTCCAGGTGGCGCGGCACGTGCTGCCGGCGGAGACCCGGATCGTCGCGCTGATCGACGACTGGGCCGCGGTGGAGCTGGTCTCCGGGGTGCTCACGGCCGGGGCCGACGTGTGCGTGCGCGGCGGCCACCCGGCGATCCTGGCCGGCCACCTGGTCGCGGTCCGGAGGCGGCAGCTGGCCGAGCGCTGGGACAGCATCGAAGCATCACTGTGAGGGCGGGACTCACGAACCCGCGTTGAGCATCCGGGCCATCTCCGTCCGCGACCTCACCCCCAGCCGGGCGAAGACGTTGCGCAGGTGGTGGTCCACGGTCCGCGGGCTCAGGTGCAGCTCCTGCGCCACCTCCCGGTTGGTGGCGCCGCCGGCCACGAGCACCGCGATCCGCTCCTGCTGCGCGGTCAGCTCCAGGCCGTCCAGGGCCGGGCCGGGCCTGTCGACGCGTTCGCCGGCGGCCCGCAGTTCGCGCGTGCTCTGCGCCGCCCACGGCTCGGCGTCCATGACCCGGAACGTCTCGGCGGCCCGCCGCAGGTGGGTGCGCGCCTCGACGTGGCGCCGGCGGCGGCGCAGGAAACGGCCGTAGAGCAGCTCGGTGTGCGCGCGGGGGAAACCGGCCTCCCCGGTGTGCCGCAGCGCCTCGCCGAAGCAGGCCGCGGCCTCCTCGGCGTCGGCGGCCCGCAGCGCCCGGCACCGGTCCCGCAGCGCCAGCCAGGCGGGCTGCCCGGTGCGGCCGGCCCAGCGGTCGAAACCGGCGGCGATCGATTCCACACCCAGGAAGAACGCCGAGGCGTCGCGGGAGTGCGGCGCGGTCTCGAGGACGGACGGGGAGGACGCCTCCAACAGGTGCGGGACGACGGCCACCTGCAGCATCGCCGACCCGTACCCCGGCGGCGCGGTCACCACCCGGGCGAGCCGCTCGGCGGCGGGCAGGGCGCGGCCGTCGACGAGGTCGAGCAGGGCCAGGGACCATTCGCAGAGCGCGCGGGACGGTCCGGATCCGGCCGCCGCGATCCGGGCCAGGGCGGTCTCCCGGTCGCCGACCAGCGCGGCGAGCACGGCCAGGATGGCGGTGTGCACGGCGGCCAGGATCGGCTGGCCGGTGGCCCGGGCCAGGGCGGCGCCGTCGAGGGCGGCGACGGTCGCGGCCGCGTACTCGCCGGTGGCCAGCCCGGCGGTGGCGGCCATCTCCAGCGCCTGCGGCACCAGGACGGCCGCGCCCTGCTCGCGGGCGAGCACGGCGGAGCGCCCGGCGATGGCGGCGGCCCGCCGGGAGTCGCCGACCAGCACCCCGGCCGTGGCGGCCTGCAGGAGACGGCGTGGCTCGGTGACCCGGTCGGCCAGGTCGACGGCCCGGCGGAACCGGGCGAACGCCGCGGGCTCGTCGCCGTCGGCCATCCCCGCGAGCCCGGCGACGTGGTGGTACGCGAGGGTCACCGCCGGCGGCTCGTCGCCCCGCTGACGGGTGAGGATCCGGTGCGCGAGACCGGCGTACCGGCCCTGCTCACCGGGCCGGGCCGCGGCCTCGCCGGCCAGCGCCAGCGCGTCCAGGGCGGTGCCGGTGTCCGAGTCGGCGAGCTCGGTGGCGACGTCGAGCAGCAGTTCGCGGGCGCCGGGCCGGCCGTCCGGCAGCCACATCTCGGCGGTCAGGCCGCGGGCGCGCACCCGGGCGTTCCCGGCGGTGGCCGGGATCCGGCGCAGCAGCAGCCCGGCGTCGTGCGGGCGGCCGGCCAGCCACGCCGAGGTCGCCGCGTCGACGAGCACCGCGCCGCGGCCGGCCGGGTCCGGGCAGAGGTCGGCGGCGCAGCGGCGGACCACGGCGGCGGCGACCGGTTCGGCGGTGCGGGCCACCTCGATCAGCTCCTGCGCGAGCGCGGCGTCGGTCCCGGTGGCCGCGGCGGCGCGATGCAGCAGCGACGCCGGCCTCTCGCCGCGGGCGGCGAGGACCTCCGCGAGCGCGAGGTGGGCGGTCCTCCGCCGGCTTCGGGGCATTTCCGTGTACGCGGCGCCGCGCACGAGCGGCGACACGAAGCGGACCTCGTCCCCCTCGACGGCGACCAGCCCCGCGCGTTCGGCGGGAGCGAGCGCTTCCAGCCCTCCCTCCGGCTCGGGAGAGGAGGCGGCCAGGACGTCGGGGAGGGAGGCCGCGGGCGGGGCCGCCGCCAGCAGGAGCAGGCCACGGGTGGCCGTGGGGAGGGCGTCGAGCTCGGCCCGGAAGCGGCGGCGCAGCGGACTCGACGGCGGCAGGCACGCCGGGAGCGGGGCGTAGCCGCGGCGCTGTTCCGGGGTGAGCGAGCCGGCCAGGTCGATGAGGGCCGCCGGATTGCCGCCGACCAGGTCGATGACCGCTTCCGACACTTCGCGGGCCAGGTCGGGGGCATGTCCGGCCAGCACGGCACGGGCCTCCTCCGCCGACAGCGGCTGCAATCGATGCACCGGCAGCCCGCCGGCATGGCAGCCGGAGGGCATGGTGGCGAGGAGTGCCAGGCCGTCCACGCGGCGGGCGGCGAACAGGACCGCCTGCCAGGAGGGCTCGTCGAACAGGTGGCAGTCGTCGATCACGCAGATCACCGGGCGGGCGGAGCCGGCGGCGCGCGCTCCCGCCGTACCCAGCAGGGTCTGCAGGGAAAGACCGAGCGCAAGCCGCTCCACCTGCGGCGACGCACCACTCAGGCCGCGCATGAGCGCGGCACGCTGCGCGGGCTCGAGCTGGGTGATCAGGTCGCGCACGGGGGTGATGAGGCGTTGCAGGCCCGCGTACGGGAGACCGGATTCGTCCATGTGGCCCGGGGCGGAGAGGACCGTCCAGGACGGCAGCGCGGCACCCACCGCGCGGGTGAGGGTGGTGCGTCCCGCGCCGGGCGGGCCGGTCACGACCAGCGCGCCGCTCCGGCCCTGCTCGGCCTCGGCGAGGAGGCGGCGGACCGGCGCCGGAAGTTTCTGCACTGACGGTGCATCAAACATGCGGCGAGTGTTCCGCGCCGGGGCCGTCGGCGAAAGGGGCGTTTCGGTTGATGAAATTTCCGGGAGATTGCGAACCGATGACAACGCCGGTGATTTCGCCGATGCCTGACCGCCCCGGACCCGCTGAGACTGACGTTCGTCGATCCCAACCCCCCTCGAAGGAGAGTCGACGTGAAGTCAACCGTTCTCCGCCGGACCGCCCGGTACCTGGCCGCCTCGGCAGCCGCCCTCGCCCTCACCGCCGGCCTCGGGGCCACGGCCGCCCAGGCCGCCAACCCGTACGAGCGGGGACCCGCCCCGACCCTGTCCGCGCTGCAGGCCTCCCGCGGCCCCTACGCCGTCTCGCAGACGTCGGTCTCCCGGCTCGCGGCCTCCGGATTCGGTGGCGGTCAGATCTACTACCCGACCACCACGGCGGACGGCACGTTCGGCGCGATCGCGATCTCGCCGGGCTTCACCGCCTACTGGTCCAGCATCTCCTGGCTCGGCCCCCGCCTGGCCTCGCACGGCTTCGTGGTGATCGGCATCGAGACGCTGACCACCGCCGACCAGCCCTCGTCGCGCGGTGACCAGCTGCTCGCGGCCCTCGACTACCTGACCCGGTCGAGCTCGGTGCGCAGCCGGATCGACGCGAGCCGGCTCGCCGTGGCCGGGCACTCGATGGGCGGCGGCGGCAGCCTCGAAGCGGCCAGCGACCGGCCGTCCCTGCAGGCCGCGGTGCCGCTCGCGCCGTGGAACCTGGACAAGTCGTGGAGCGAGCTGCGCGTACCGACCCTGATCGTCGGCGGCGAGTCGGACGCGATCGCGCCGGTCTCCTCGCACTCGATCCCGTTCTACAACAGCATCCCGGCCTCGGCGGAGAAGGCGTACCTCGAGCTCAACAACGCCAGCCACTTCTTCCCGCAGAGCGTCGACACCTGGACCGCGGTGCAGGCCACGTCCTGGCTGAAGCGGTTCGTCGACAACGACACCCGTTACGACAAGTTCATCTGCCCGGGGCCGAGCAGCCTGCTGCAGATCTCGGATTACCGGAGCAGCTGCCCGCTGAGCTGATCCGATCCCGGAACGGCGCTGGGCCGGCGGTCATCACCGCCGGCCCAGCGAACTCATGTCCAGCCTGCCGGCGCGGTCCACCCCGGTCACTCGGTCGAACGACCGTGCCCGGCCTGCGGAAACGTTCGTATCGTGGGGTCCGCACCTACCTGGAGGCCCGGGTGATCACCCGGGGCGGGCTGCTGCGCCACCCCCGGTTCCCGCGCACCGACCTGGTCCGGTACGCGGACGCGCCGCACCGGGAGGCCCGGGCGCTCGTGGTGCTCGACCCGGGCGCGCCCGCCGCGCTGATCGACAGGCTCCGCCGCGACGAGCACCCCGGCGTCCGCGCCTGGATGGCGGACGACCCGCGCCTCGGCGTGCCGCGGGTGATCGAGCTGCTGGACGACGAGGAGCTTGCCGCGGCGGCGGCCCGGAACCCGAACCTGCCGGTCGGCGTGATGGAACGAGGACGCCGGCGAGCTGTAGGGACGACCGTGCCGGCGTCGCCACGACGGGGGGCAGCGCGACGCCGGCACGGGGGCTCGGTGGGGAGTGTCAGGAGGCGGGCTTGAGGACCGCGCAGGTCTCCACGGCCTTCGTCACGGTCGCGTCCGACTCGTCGAGGTTCGCCGTGTCGGTGACGCCGTTCTCCTTGAGGCAGTTCGTGTAGGCCGCGTCGGCGCCGTTGCCCTGCTGACCGCTGCCGTTGCCGCGGCCGGCGCCCATGCTCGGGCGCAGCGAGGCGCACGCGGACTGCGCCTTCTCCCAGGTCGCGTCGTCGACGCCCGCGGGCTGCTGGAACATGCCGCCGCCCGGGAAGCCGCCGCCACCACGCTGGCCGGCGCTGCCGGACGGACGCGGCTGACCGGAGGGGAGGCCCGCGCCGTCGGGAGCGCCGGAGGGACGGGCACCGCCGGAGGGACGGGCACCGCCGTTGCCCATGCCCGGGCCGCCGGACGGCATCGTGATCGTCACGCCGTTCTCGTTGAGGCAGCTGACGTACGACGCGAACGCGCCGGCGCCGCCCTGCTCGCCGCTCGTGCCACCGGCGCTGCCGTCGTCCGAGCCGCCGCCGCAGGCCGCCGTGAACAGCACGGCCACCGAGGCCACGAGCAGGGCGCCTGCGCGCAGGCGCGTCGTCGAACTGACTACCGGCACGTTGATCTCCTGACGATGGTCGAAACGGGGAAGGTCGGCTCAGAGGAAAACGTCCCCACCTGTGCGGGAGGTCGGCGGACGCTAGGAATCAGGTAAGAGCCGGTCCGGGCGCTCCGAGCGAACTCCGAGGCAGGATCCAGCCGGCGGCGAGAACGGCTCGCCAGACTCTGCGGCCATGGGTGTTGCACTGGCCGGTCGCCGGCGATTGATCTGGCTCCTCGTGGCGGCCGTCGTGCTCGCGTCGATCGCCTTCGGCGTGGTGCGTGCGCTGACGGCGGGCGCCGCGGAAGAGGAGACGAAGGCGGCCGAGACGGCCACGGCCGACCGGGGCGCGGTCACCACCGAGGTCGCCACGACCGGCACGCTGCAGGCCGCGCAGACGCGCAGCCTGTCGTTCCCGGTCGAGGGCACGGTGGAGACCGTCAAGGTACGGGCCGGCTCGACGGTCACCGCGGGACAGGTGCTCGCCACCGTCGACGACGCGGACGCCGCCGAGGCGGTCGAGGACGCCGAGGACGCGCTCGACGCGGCGCGGGATCAGCTCGACGAGGCCGAGGAGAAGGCGAGCACGACGTCGGCGACCACCGGCTGCGACATGGCGGCGGCCTACACCACGACGGTCTCGCCGGCGCCCAGCGCGACCGCCACGGCCACCGCCACGGCCACCGCCACGGCCACGGCCACCTCCCCGGCTCCCGCGGCGACGGCCACGACCGGCCCCGCCGCCACGGCCCCGCCGTCGTCCACCCGTACGTCCAAGGCGGTCACGTCTCCCACCGCGAAGGCCCCCGGCGGGTCCTGCTCCTCGACCGGGAGCGGCAGCGGCGGGCAGCAGGGCGGCGGCAGCGGCACCGACGCGATCCTCACCGCGCAGCAGCGGGTCAACAAGGCCGAGGTGACCCTCCAGGAGGCCGAGGAGGCGCTCGAGGGCACGACCATCACCGCGCCGATCGCCGGCAAGATCCTCACGGTCGGCGGCAAGGTGGGCAGCCGGGTGAGCTCAAGCTCGGCGTTCATCACCCTGGCGGACGTGTACGACATGCAGATCAGCGCCGACTTCCCGGAGGCCGACGCCGATCACCTGGAGGTGCGGCAGAGCGCCGTGATCACGCTGGCCGACCGGCCGGGGGAGACGTTCGGCGCCACGGTCGTGCAGGTCGACCCGGTCGGCACCAGCGACGGCACGCTCACCCGGTTCGGCGTGGTGCTCTCCTTCGACGACGCCCCGGAGGAGCTGCTCGTCGGGCAGAGCGCCGGCGTGAAGGTGACCACCGGCAGCAAGGAGGACGTGCTGCGGGTGCCGAGCACGGCGGTGCACGACGTGAGCGGCGCGGCCGGGACCGTCTCGGCCGGCGGCGCCGAGCGCCCCGTGCGGATCGGCCTGCGCGGCGATCAGTACACCGAGATCACCTCGGGGCTCGCCGAGGGCGAGGTCGTCGCCAAATCATGGTGAGTTCATAGCCTGCTCAAAGACTCGGTTGCTATTCCTTTCCGGGTGCTTACCGAGACCCGTAGCCCCGTGATCGCCGGCGACGCCGCGGCGCGTCCCGCCCGCGTCCTCGTCGTGGACGACGAGCCGAACATCTCCGCGCTGCTCAGCGCGACCCTCCGGCTCGTCGCCTTCGACGTCCGGGTGGCCGGCTCCGGGCACGCCGCCCTGGTCGCGGTGCAGGAGTTCGAGCCCGATCTGATCGTCCTGGACGTGATGCTCCCGGACGTCGACGGGTTCGAGGTGGCCCGGCGGCTGCGCGCCGCCGGGCACCGGGTCCCGGTCCTGTTCCTCACCGCGCGGGACGCCGTCGAGGACCGGATCCACGGCCTGTCGGCCGGCGCCGACGACTACGTGACCAAGCCGTTCAGCCTCGAGGAGGTCGTGCTACGGATACGCGCGATCCTGCGGCGCAGCCAGCCGGACGAGCCTGCGGAGGAGACCGGGGTCCTGCGCTACGCGGACCTGGAGATGGACGAGCACGCCCACGAGGTGCGGCGGGCCGGCCGGCTGATCGAGCTGTCCCCGACCGAGTTCAACCTGCTGCGCTATCTGATGATCAACGCGGGCCGGGTGGTGAGCAAGGCGCAGATCCTGGACCGGGTGTGGAAGTACGACTTCGGGGGCGACGGACGGATCGTCGAGTCCTACGTCTACTACCTGCGCCGCAAGATCGACCGGACGGATCCGCCGTTGATCCACACGGTGCGGGGCGTGGGGTACGCGCTCAGGCTGCCTCGCGGCGAAGAGGGATGAGGCGCTGGAAGCACTGGACGCTGCGCTCGCGGCTGGTCCTGGTCGTCGCCTTACTGTCGGCGATAGCGCTCGTTGTCGCCAATGCGGCCGGAGTGCTCCTGATCCGCAGCTATCTGCAGGACCGGATCGACGAACAGCTCATCGGCATCTCTCGCCCGATGTCGGAGATGTCGCCCGGCTTTGTTCCCCGACTGGGCGGCCGCTTCCGGATCGGCGCCGACCAGGTCACCTATGTGTATCAAGCGGACGGGACCCTGGACCCGGCCCGGAGCTCCACGGTCAGCGCCGACCGTCCCGCGATCGAGTCGCTCACGCGGGTGGCGGCCAGGGTGGGAGCGCCCTACACCGTCGACGCCTCCGAGGGGGCCGCCTGGCGCATGATCGCCGTCGCGATCGGGGACACCGGCGGCTACGCCGTCATCGGTACGTCGCTGAGCGAGGTCGAACAGACCACGGAGCGCCTGCTGCTCATCGACGCCGGCGTCATGGTCCTGGTGCTCAGCCTGCTGGGAGCCGGCGCCGCGTTCGTGGTCCGGCTCGGTCTGCGGCCGCTCACCGCGATGGAGTCGGTGGCCGCCGACATCTCCGCCGGCAGTCTCTCCGGCCGGGTCCCGGACACCGATCCGCACACCGAGCCCGGCCGCCTCGGGCTCGCGCTCAACGCCATGCTCACCCGGATCGAGGCCGAGGTGGACGCCCGTACGCACTCCGAGCAGCGGCTGCGGCAGTTCGTCGCGGACGCCTCGCACGAGCTGCGGACCCCGCTCACGTCGATCCGCGGGTTCGCCGAGCTCTACCGGCGGGGCGGCGCGTCCAGCAGGGGAGAGCTCGACGAGACGATGGCCCGGATCGAGGGCGAGGCCGGCCGGATGGGCGTGCTCGTCGAGGATCTGCTGATGCTGGCCCGGCTCGATCGGAAACGGACCCTGGAGATCCGCCGCGTCGACCTGCTGGAGATCGCGGCGGACACCATCCGGGACGGGCACGCGCGGCAGCCGGACCGGTCGATCGTGCTGGCCGACGCGTTCGAGCCGGCCACCGTGCTGGGGGACGAGCACGGGCTGCGCCAGGTCGCGACGAATTTGGTGGCGAACGCGCTGAGCCACACGCCGGTGGGGACGACCGTGACGGTTCGCGTCGGTTATTTCACGAAAAATCCGGATAAGGGGGTCGTGCGTTCCGGGCCGGTGACGCTCGGTAGCGACGTACCCAAGGCTGTTCTCGAAGTCAGTGACGACGGCCCGGGTATCTCCAGCGAACACGCCCAGCGCGTCTTCGAGCGGCTCTATCGCGCCGATCCGAGCCGTTCCCGCAGCAACGGCGGGGGTTCCGGCCTGGGGCTGGCCATCGTCGCGGCGATCGTTCACGGTCACGGCGGCTGGGTGGAGCTGGGTGAGTCGCCGAGCGGCGGCGCCTGTTTCCGGGTGATCCTGCCGGCCGTCGGTGACTCCTAGCCATCTCCCAGGTTCCGCCGAAGCTCCTCCTAGCCCGACCCCCGAGAGTTTGCGCCATGAAGGTACGTCTGAGCCGCCACCCGTCCTCGGTGGTCAACGCCGTGATCGGCGTCGCGCTCGTCGCCGGGGCATTCACGGTGTACGAGACATTCTCCTCTTCCGATGACGGGACGGCCGCCGTGGCCTCGGAGCGGACCGTGACCGTCCAGCAGGGAACGGTCACCAAGACCGCCACCGCGGACGGCACGCTCGAGAGCGCCAGCACGGCGAGCGCGAGCTTCGAGACCAGCGGCACGGTCACCGCGATCAGCGTGAAGGTCGGCGACAAGGTCAAGAAGGGGCAGGTCCTCGCGAAGGTCGACCCGGCCGCCGCCCAGCGGACCCTCGACGCGGCCGAGGCGGACCTGGACGCGGCGCAGGACGCCCTGGACCGGGCCGAGGACGCCGGCTCGGACACCTCGGACGCCGCCAATCAGGTCGACCAGGCCGAGCTCGCCGTCGACGAGGCCGAGGCCGGAGTCGACGGGGCGGTTCTCAAGGCTCCGATGGCCGGCACGGTGACCGCGGTGAACGGGACGCTCGGAAGCTCGTCGGGCTCGTCCGGCTCGTCGGGCGGCAGCGGGCAGGCCGGCTCGTCCGGGGAGAGCGGCAGCAGCGGATTCGTTGAAATAGCTGACTTGTCGAAGATGCAGGTGAGCGCCGCCTTCGCCGAGGCCGACGCCACCAGCCTCAAGGAGAAGCAGGCCGCCACGGTCACCTGGAACGCCCTGAGCGGCGTCGAGCAGAGCGCGAAGGTCTCCGCGATCGACCCCTCCGCCACCACGGCGAACAACGTCGTCACCTACGGCGTCACGCTCACCCTGGACAAGGTCCCGACCGGCGCGAAGGTCGGCCAGACCGTGTCGGTGAGCGTCACCACCGGCTCGGTCGAGAACGCCGTCTCCGTCAACCCGGCGGCGCTCACCACGGCCGGGAACCGGCACTCGGTCACCGTCGTGGCGAACGGCGTGCAGGAGACCCGCTCGGTGGAGATCGGCCTGGAGGGCGACTCGGCCACCGAGATCAAGTCCGGGCTCACGGCGGGCGAGCAGGTGGTCGTGAAGACGACCTCCTCGTCGACCGGCGGCAGCGGCAACCAGCAGGGCGGCTTCCCGGGCGGCGGCGCCGGCTTCGGTGGTGGCGGCGGCAACCTCGGTGGTGGCGGCGGCATGCCGGGCGGCGGGGCCGGCCGATGAACAAGCCGGTCATCGAGGTCCGCGACCTCAAGAAGATCTACGGCGAGGGCGAGGCGACCGTGCACGCGCTGCGCGGGGTCTCGCTCACCATCCAGCGCGGCGACTACGCGGCGATCATGGGCTCGTCCGGCTCCGGCAAGTCGACGCTCATGAACATCCTGGGTGCGCTCGACATCCCCACCTCGGGGGTCTACCGGCTCGACGGCGTCGACGTGAGCCGCCTCTCCGACGCGCAGCTCGCCCTGGCCCGGAACCGGCTCATCGGCTTCATCTTCCAGGCGTTCAACCTGATCCCGCGGACCAGCGCGGTCGCCAACGTGGAACTTCCCCTCGCGTACGCCGGAGTCAAACCGAAGGAACGCCGCCGCCGCGCCATGGACGCTCTGGAGATCGTCGGCCTGGCCGACCGCGCCGGGCACGAGCCGAACCAGCTCTCCGGCGGCCAGCAGCAGCGCGTCGCCGTGGCCCGCGCGCTGGTCACCGAGCCGGCGCTGCTGCTCGCCGACGAGCCCACCGGCAACCTGGACAGCAGGTCCACCGAGGACGTGCTGCAGGTCTTCGACGACCTCAGCACGGCCGGCCGGACCATCGTGATCATCACGCACGAGGACGAGGTCGGCGCCCGCGCCAAGCGGCTGATCCGCCTGGTCGACGGCTCGATCGTGACGGACCGGCGGCAGTCGCCCCTGCACCTGCCGCCGATCGGCGCGGCGGCGGCGCTCGCGGGACGGCACCACGCATGAGCCTTCTCGAAGTCATCCGCTTCTCGCTGCGCGGCCTCTCGGCCAACAAGCTGCGGTCGGCGCTCACCATGCTCGGCATCCTGATCGGCGTGGCCGCGGTGATCCTGCTGGTCGCGGTCGGCAACGGCTCGGCCAAGGCGATCAGCGACCGGATCGAGGCGCTCGGCACCAACACCATCACGGTGATGAGCACCGGGCGCGGCGGGTCGAGCAGCACCTCGCTCACCACGGAGATGGCCGAGGCGCTCGTCGACCCGGAGCTGGCGCCGGACGTGCGGTCGGTGTCCCCGGTGGTCAGCTCCTCCTCGGCGACCATGACGTACGAGGGCGCCGACCACGCGGTGGCGACCTTCGTGGGCACCACGCCGAGCTGGTTCGCCGCGTCGAGCACCCCGGTCGGCCGGGGCGCCATGTTCAGCGAGGACGACGTCGACCAG
Organism: Actinoplanes sp. NPDC023714; assembly: GCF_040639855.1. NCBI lineage: Bacteria > Bacillati > Actinomycetota > Actinomycetes > Micromonosporales > Micromonosporaceae > Actinoplanes > Actinoplanes sp. NPDC023714. Next base: position 49,566 of record NZ_JBFAAR010000013.1, on the reverse strand, counting down.
GGCCGGCGGGTCGTGGTGATCGGGCAGACCGTCGCCGAAGAGCTCTTCCCCGGCACCGACCCGATCGACAAGCAGGTCACCGTCGGCGGCGCGCTCTTCACGATCGTCGGCGTGCTGGAGGAGAAGAGCTCCACCGGCTTCCAGGACTCGAACGACACGGCGGTCGCCCCGCTCACCGCGGTGCAGCAGGTGCTGACCGGGTACGGCGCGCTCACCTCGATCATCGTGGAGGCGTCCGACCCGGACGCCGTGGACGCGGCGCAGAGCCAGGTGTCCACCATCCTGGACCAGAAGCTCGACGTCGCGGACGGCTCGGCCAGTACGCCCTACCGGATCCAGAACGCGTCCTCGCTGCTGGAGACGCAGACCGAGACGGCCGACACGTTCACCACGCTGCTCGGCGCGGTCGCCGCGATCAGCCTGCTGGTCGGCGGCATCGGCATCACCAACATCATGCTGGTGACGGTCACCGAGCGGACCCGGGAGATCGGCATCCGCAAGGCGCTCGGCGCGCCCCGGCGGGTCATCCTTTCCCAGTTCCTGATCGAGGCGACGCTGCTCAGCGTGCTCGGCGGCGGCCTCGGCGTGGCCGCCGCGCTGATCGGCAGCCGATTCGAGATCGTCGGCGTGCAGCCGGTCATCGTGCCCAGCTCGATCGGGCTGGCCGTGGGCGTCTCCGTCGCGATCGGACTGTTCTTCGGCGGCCTGCCCGCCGCCCGCGCCGCCCGGCTGCGTCCCATCGACGCGCTGCGCTACGAGTGAGGACTTCACGCTGTGAACCGTATGAACGATGAGACGGCGGTCATCCCGGCCGTGCCGGACGACCACGACGACCTCTCCCAGGAGCTGGCCGCCGCCGCGCCGAAGCGCTGGTGGAACCGGGGCACGATCGGCCTGGGCGTGGCGGCGCTGCTGATGGGCGGGTTCCTCGGCGGGATCCAGGCGCAGAAGCAGTGGGGCGCCACCGAGACGGCGAGCGCCTTCCCCGGCGGCGGCCGGGGCGGCGGCTTCCCGTCCGGTCTGTCCGCGAGCGGGATGCCCGGCGGCTTCGGCGGGCAGAACGCCCAGCAGAACGCCCAGCAGGCCGCCGGCGGCGGGACGACCGGCAAGGTCAAGCTCGTCAACGGCAAGACGATCTACATCGAGACCGAGGACGGCTCCACCGTGACGGTCAAGACCGACGGCGGCACCACCGTCGCGACCGCGGAGAAGGGCAAGCTCAGCGACGTGAAGGCCGGCGACTCGGTCACCGTCGAGGGGGAGACCGCGGACGACGGCTCGGTGACTGCGACGAGTGTCACCAAGAAGTAGCCATTGATGACCGACTAAGTCGTCCCTACAGTGAGCGCATGCTTCACGGGCGGGACGACCTGCTCGCGGCGATCGATGCCCGGCTGGCGGCCGGGGGAGGCGTGGCCCTGCACGGCCCGCCCGGCATCGGCCGCACCGCACTGCTCGACACCGTCGCCGGCCAGGCCGCGGCGCGCGGGGACCTGGTCCTCCGGCTGCGCCCGGCCCGCGGCGAGCGCGCTCTCGCGTACGCCGGGGCGGCCGATCTCGTACGCCAGGTCCCGGCGGAGGCGGTCGCGGCCCTGGCCCCCGCGCCGAGGCACTGGCTCGCCGCGCTGCGCCAGGGCCGGCCGCCCCGTACCGGCGGGCCGGCCCTGGCGAGGCGGCTCGTCCTGCCCGAGCTGCTCGCCCACTGCGCGCGGTCGCGGCCGGTCCTCCTGGTCGTGGACGGCGCGCAGTGGCTGGATCCGCAGTCGGCCGAGCTGATCGCGTTCGCCGTGCGCCGCCGGCCCGGGCCGCGGGTCCGGGTGATCGCCGCGTCGACGGCGAGGAGCCCGGCCCGGCTCTGCCCGTCCCCGGTCGCCGACCTGGTCGTGCCGCCGCTCGACCCGGACGCGCTGACCGCGCTGCTCGAGGAGAGCGGCCTGCCCTGCAAGACGGCGAGCCGGCTGCACGCGGCGAGCGCCGGGAATCCGTACGTCGCCCTGGCTCTCTCGAAGGGGGACGACGCCCGATCGTGGGCTCGGGAGCGTCTCGGCGACATCTCCGGGACATCGCGCCGGACGCTGCTCGTCGCCGCGCTCGCCACCGACCCGACGACCGCCCTGCTGCGCCGAGCCGGCCGCGAGGATGCCGAGCGGGAGCTGCGGGAGGCGGTCCGCGCCGGATTGATCCAGATGAATCGCGACAGGATCGTCTTCACTCCACCACTGCTCGGGCAGGTGCTCGCCGACGAGACACCGGCCCGTGAGAGGTCGGCGATCCACGCGGCGCTGAGCGAGGCCGCCACCGACCCGATCGACGCGCTCCGGCATCGGGCCCTTCGTACCCATCGGCCCGAAGCCCGGGTGGCCGAGGCTCTCGCCGACGCGGCGCGGCGATGCGCGCAGCGCGGAGCCGACCGGACCGCGGCGGAACTCTACGTCCTCGCGGCCGACCGGTGCCCGCACGGTCTCGCCGCCGACCGCCTCGACTGGCTCGTCACCGCGGCCCGGACGGCGATCACCGGTGGGTCGCCGGCGCTGGCGAGACGGGCCGCCGACGGGGTCCTCGCGACCGAGTCGGCGCCGGCCGCCCATCGGGTCAGGGCGCGGCTCGTGCTCATCGACCTGGCCGGCCAGGACCTCGCCGGGATGGCCGAGACGTTCGCGGCGGCCCTCGCCGAGGCCGGCGACGACCCGGCGCTGCTCGCCCCGGTCCGGCTCCGGCTCACCTGGCAGGCGTTCCTGGCCGGCGACGCGGACCGGGCCGCCGAGGAGGCCTCCCTCGCCCGGGACGCCGCGCGGACGGCCGGCGACCCGGCCACCGAGGCGATGGCGCTCAGCGCGCTGGCGCAGATCCGCCGCACCCGCGGCGAGCCCCGCTGGCGCGACGACCTGGACCGGGCCCTCGCCCTCCCGGCCGCGCCCGCCCCGGACTGGCTGCACTACGGCCCGCAGTACACGGCCGCCCGGTTCGCGCTCTTCGACGACCGCCTCGACGAGGCCCGCGCCGACCTGCTCGCCCTGCTCGCCGTGGCCGAGCACGACCGGGTCGGCGAGGCCCGGGTCGAGGTGCTGCGCAGCCTCTCCGAGGTGGCGACCCGGGCCGGGCGCTGCCAGGAGGCGCTGCGCTACGCCCATCGGGCGGCCAGGGCCGCCCAGGAGGCCGGTCTGAGCCCCGGCCCCACCTGGTACACCGCCGCCGTGGCCGAGCTCGCCGGCGGCAGCCTCGCCGCCGCGGCCGGGTTCGCCCGCCGCGGCGTCCGGGCCTCCGAGCAGGAGAGCGACGGCCTCTACCTGCGGCGCAACCTGCACGCCCTGGGCCAGGCCGAGCTGCGCGCCGGCGACACCCGGGCCGGGGTCGCCACCCTGCGCCGGCTGCGCGGCCTGGAGGCGGAGACCGGCAGCGCCGACCCGATGATCGTGCGCTGGCACGCGGACCTCGCGGCCGGGCTGGCCGCGCTCGGGGAGCACGCCGCCGCGGCCGCGACGCTCGCCGAGGCCCGGGCGGCCGCGCGCCGGCTGGGCGCGGCCCCCGCGCTCGCCGGCTACCTCGACCGGGCGGCCGCCATCGTCGAGTCGGAGTCCGGCCGCCCGGACGACGCGGTCAAGCTCTCGACGGCCGCGGCCGGCCTCTTCGAGAGGCTGCGCCAGCCGGTCGAGCAGGCGCACGCGCTGCTCGTGGCGGGCGGGGCGGAACGCCGGCGCCGGCGCTACGCGGCCGCCCGGGTGGCGATCGGCGCGGCGCTCGCGCTCTTCATGGCCGCCGACGCCCGGCCGTGGGCCGAGGAGACCGAGCGCGCCCTGATCCGCACCGAGACGCCCGACCAGGGCCTCACCTCGACCGAGCTGCGGATCGCCGCGATGGTCCGGGACGGCGCCAGCAACCGGGAGATCGCGGCCCGGCTCTACCTCAGCGTCAAGACCGTCGAGGCGACGCTCACCCGGGTCTACCGCAAGCTCGGCGTGCGCTCCCGGACGCAGCTGTCGTCACGCCTCGCGGTGTCCGAGATCACCGGCATCCCGTGAGCTGCCCTTTTTCTACGGAGCGTGACCTGGGTTACGGGAATCCCGTGGTCGCCGTCACTTTCGTCTCCAGAGTTTTACCTGGTGGATTTGGGGAAGAAGTGCGACTGCGGGATCGTTGTAGCCGGAAGCGACGAGGCTTTCTCCGTCACTATCCGTCGAGGAGTTCGACATGCAGTTTCTCCGCAACGCCCGGACCGCCATCGTCAACAACCGTGCCGAGCGCCGGGCGCACCGCCGGCTGAGCGAGGAGCTCGCCGCGTTCCGTACCGCCGCCGAGCGCAGCGAGCTCGACATGATCCTCAGCCGGCACACCGCCGCCGAGACGCGCGAGATCCACGACATCCTGACCCGGCAGGACGCCGAAAGGCGCTATCAGGTGGGTGTCGCCGGACACCAGAACTGATCCACACTGTTCCCCGGGCCGGAGGGCCGGCCCGATGGGTTGCCGACGCGAGTCCGGACCGTCCCCGGATGGCGCGCGCTGACCCGAACCGCCCCCGGCAAGCGAAGAATGCCGGGGGCGGTTCCCTTTTCCGGTTCCTGGCTTTTCTGGGCACCCGTATATCAGGGAAGATCAAGCTTCCCCACCCAATCTTCAGGTAGCTCGCAGAAACTTTGGGGATCCTGTGAGACATGCTTGAGGTCTCCGCGCTCGGGTGGACCGTCACCATCGGTGTCATCGTCGCCCTGCTCGCCCTCGATTTGACTCTCGGGGTGCTCCGTCCACACGTCGTCGGCTTCCGCGAAGCCGCCGCCTGGTCCATCTTCTATATCGCCGTCGCGATCGCGTTCGGTGTCGTCTTCGGAAGCATCGCCGGTTGGGATTTCGGCACCGAGTACTTCGCCGGATACATCGTCGAGAAGAGTCTGTCGGTCGACAACCTCTTCGTCTTCGTGATCATCATGGGCACCTTCGCGGTGCCCGAGCGCTACCAGCAAGAGGTGCTGACGTTCGGCATCATCATCGCGCTGGTGCTGCGGGTCATCTTCATCGCGGTCGGCGCCGCGCTGCTCAGCGCGTTCTCGTTCATGTTCCTGATCTTCGGCCTGATCCTGCTCTACACCGCGGTGCAGCTCTTCCGGCACCGTGACGAGGATCCGAGCGTCGACGACAACGCCCTGGTCAAGGCCGGCCGCCGCTTCCTGCCCATCACCGACGACTACGTCGAGGGCAAGATGGTCACCAAGATCGACGGAAAGCGGATGTTCACGCCGCTCTTCCTGGTCCTGCTGGCGATCGGCGGCACCGACCTGCTCTTCGCGCTCGACTCCATCCCGGCCGTGTTCGGCGTGACCGAGGAGGCGTACATCGTCTTCGTCGCGAACGCGTTCGCCCTGCTCGGCCTGAGGGCGCTGTTCTTCCTGGTGAAGGGGCTGCTGGACCGCCTGGTCTACCTGTCCACCGGCCTGTCCATCATCCTCGCCTTCATCGGCGTCAAGCTGGTCCTGCACTGGGCACACAAGGACCTCAGCGAGTCGGTCCCCGAGGTCAGCACGCCGGTCTCCCTCGGCGTCATCATCGGCATCCTGGTGATCACCACGGTGGCGAGCCTCATCAAGTCCCGCAAGGATCCGTCGCTGAAGGCCCACCCGGGCAGCCTGCGCGCCAAGTCCGAACAACACGCCGACAAATAGCTCTCCTCCGAAGGCCCCGGTGGTTGCGCCGGGGCCTTCCGCTTGCGCTTCATCCCCATTCGTACGATGGCCGGCGCCGTCCCCGACCGCACATTGCCCGTCCCGTGGCCAGACGCGGGCACGAGCGGGTGGTCCCGGCCGCCCGGCGCCTTTCGCGATGGGTGCCTGGTCACCCTCCGACCACTCCCCACCCCGCCCGAGTCCCCGCGCCGCCGCTCCCGGCGTGCCCGCTCGCCCGGCTGGAGCGCTACCGGAGTGCGGGTGGCAAGGGCGTCAGGCGGTCTGGAAGCTTCGCTTGGAGAGGCCCATCCAGAAGCCGTCGACGGACTGGTCGGGTGCCTTCTCCGGGGCGCCGGACGCGCCGAGGGTGAGGAACATCGGGGCGAAGTGTTCGATGGTGGGGTGGGCGTAGGGCATGCCCGGCGCGCGGTCGCGGAACTCGGCCAGCTCGTCGACCGCCCCGCGCGCGAGCGTCTCGGCGGCCCACGCGTCGAACTCGCGGGACCAGCCGGGCGCGGCCGCGTCGGGGCGCCAGTCGCGCAGGAACGGCAGGCCGTGCGTGGTGAAGCCGGAGCCGACGATGAGGACGCCCTCGTCGCGGAGCGGGGCCAGCCGGGCGCCGAGGTCGAGCAGCCGGTCCGGCTCGAGGGTGGGCAGCGACATCTGCAGCACCGGGATGTCGGCCTCCGGGTACATCACGGTCAGCGGCACGTAGGCGCCGTGGTCGAGGCCCCGGTTCGTGCGGGCGACCGTCTCGGAGTCCGGCATCAGCGCCTCGACCCGGTCGGCGAGGGCCGGTGCGCCGGGGGCCGCGTACTGCACCTCGTAGTACCTCTGCGCGAACCCGCCGAAGTCGTAGACGAGCGGCACCGGTGACGTGGCGCCGAGCATGAGCGGCGCGGACTCCCAGTGCGCCGACGCCATCAGGATCGCCTTCGGCCGGGGCAGGCCGGCCGCGAGCTCCTGGAGCTGCGCCACCCAGGTCGGGTCGTCGACCAGCGGCGGCGCGCCATGGCTGAGGAAGAGAGCGGGCATCCGCACGGTGGCCTCCTTGAAACTTCAACCTTCTGCGACCACCGTATCGGCAAAAAGTTGAAGAAGCAACTATCCCCGAGTCCGATAACTCTGTGTAGTTTCCCCAGGTTCATGATCACGCTGCGCCGAACTCCGGCCCGGGGCGCCGCCGACGCCGTATGCATTTCGACGAGATTAAATATCGACAAAACGCGACACGATGCCGCCGTTTATTGATCGACGCTCAAATTACCTAGCCAAGACTGTGATCAACAACGCCCACAGTAGAGCCGACATTTGTCTCATCTGGACGTTGCGCCGAACGGCGAGAGCTGGCAGGCTACCTCCGGTCGCGCCGGGGGGAGCGAACAGTAATTGCTTCGTGAAACGTCACCACATTACTCAAGGTGAACAGCGCGGGCATTTCCCAAGGCGTCGAGAGGAGAACGAGCAGTGGCGTCCCCGCCGCAGCTACCGCCCGCGGATGACCTCTACCTGACTGCGCACGACACGATTCGTGGCGGTTCCCTGCTGTCACCGGCCACGCTCGGCCTGGGTCTCGGCGCGGCACTGCTCGGCGAACTGATGTTGTGGCGGCGCGTCGACCTCGTCGAGACCGAGCTCGTGGTCATCGACGAACGGCCGACCGGCGACGCCGCGACCACCGCCGTGCTCGAGCAGCTGCGTCGCGAGGCGGGTCAGCACGGCGTACGCAACTGGCTCGCCTATCTCTCCACCGGCATCGCCACCGACCTCGTCGAGCGCCGCCTCGCCCGGGTCGGGCTGATCAAGCGGCAGGAGAAGCGCGGGCTGTTCAGCACGAAGGTCTCGTTCGTGCCCGCCGACTCGATGACCGCCGGCTGGCCCGCCACCCGCATCCGCACCAAGGTCTCCCGCGACGAGAACCTCGACGTGGCCGACCTGCTCCTGGCCGGGCTGATCCTCGCCACCGGCCTGGACCAGCACGTCCTCGCCACCCTCAACGCCCGTGACCGGGCCCGGTTGTTCGAGCAGTTCCGCCGGCTCTTCCCAGCCATGTTGCAGCAGCTCGTCGCCCAGGCCGAGGCGGCCGTCGGCGACGCGGTCATGGCCCGCCGAGCCTGAGCAGGCCAGGAAAGCCGAGCAGGCGCACGGAAGCAAGCCCCACACACAACACAACCCACCCCCGAAGATCGAAAACCCCTGGAGTCCCGCGTGTCGTCGACCGCAACCCAACCCGGAAGCCAGCTCTCCGACGCACTGGCCCGCGACCGCCTCGGCGTAGCCGCGATCGTCTTCTTCATGATGTCGGCGGCCGCCCCGCTGACCGTGGTCGCCGGCGTGGTGCCGACCGGCCTCGCGGTGACCGGCCTGACCGGCATCGCCATCGCCTTCCTCGCGGTCGCCCTCGTTCTGGCGATCTTCTCGGTCGGCTACGTCGCCATGGCCCGGCACATCGCCAACGCCGGCGCCTTCTACGCCTACATCGCGCAGGGCCTCGGCAAGCCGGTCGGCGTCGGCGCCTCCTGGGTCGCCCTGCTGTCCTACAACATGTTCCAGGTCGCCTCGTACGGCGGTTTCGGCGCGATCGCCCAGCCGCTCTTCGTCGACTGGTTCGGCGTGGACGTCCCCTGGTACGTCCTGGCCCTGGTCGCCTGGGCGCTGGTCGCGATCCTGGGTGTGCGCGACGTCGCCGTCAACGGCAAGGTCCTCGCCACGCTGCTGGTCGCCGAGATCGCGCTGACCCTCGTCTTCGCGTTCGCCGAGATCGGCTCGGACGGCTTCACCGCCTCCACGGCCGCCCTCGACCCGGGCACCCTGATCGGCGCCGGCTCCGGCGCGCTGCTCGTCATGGCGGTCACCGGCTTCGTCGGCTTCGAGCAGTCGGTGGTCTTCAGCGAGGAGTCCCGCGACCCCCGCCGCACGGTTCCCCGCGCCACCTACATCGCGATCGCCCTGATCGCCGTGGTCTACGCGTTCGCCTCCTGGGCGATGATCTCCGCGGCCGGCGAGAACGTCGTGCAGCGGGCCGGCGAGGAGGGCCCCGAGCTCTTCTTCAACCTGGCCGCCGTCCAGCTCGGTGACGCCGCCCTGCACATGGGCCACATCCTGTTCCTGACCTCGCTGATCGCCGCGATGATCTCGTTCCACAACATCATCGCCCGGTACATGTTCTCGCTCGGCCGGGAGGGCGTGCTGCCGCGTACGTTCGGCCGTACGGTGCCCGGCACCGGCGCGCCGAAGAACGGCTCGCTCGCCCAGTCCGCGGTCGGCCTCGCCGTCATCGTGGTCTACGCGATCGCCGGCTGGGACCCGCTGGTCCAGCTCTTCTTCTGGGGCGGCACCGGCGGCGGCCTCGGCGTGCTGATCCTGGTCACGCTGACCTCGTTCGCGGTGATCGGCTACTTCGCCCGGCACCCGCAGGGCGAGGACGTGCTGCACCGGGTCATCGCCCCGGTCGTCGGCGCGGTCCTGCTGCTGGTCATGACGTACCTGGCGTTCGACAACATCGCGGGCCTGCTCGGCGTCGAGCCCGGCAGCACCCCGGCCATCGTGGTGCCGGCGTCGTTCATCGTGCTGCTGGTCCTGGGCAGCCTGTGGGCGCTCTACCTGAAGTCGTCGCGGCCGCAGGTCTACTCCGGCATCGGCCTCGGCGCCCGCAGCGCCACCACCACGGGCGGCTTCTCGGCGGCGCTCAACAACGACGCGGCCGGCACCGGCTACAACGACGAGTCGGGGTACCGCCGATGACCAACCACGTGATCCGCCCGGCCACCGAGCAGGAGATCCCGGCGATCGGCGCGCTGGTCTCGCACGCGTTCGACGACCTGGCCGCGAACCACTACCTCGTCCCGGTCCCGGCCGAGCGCGAGAAGGTGATGGCCGGCTTCTTCACCATCGAGTCGGAGACCGCCCACAAGCAGGGCCGCATCGACGTGATCGACCACGAGGACGGCGGCTACGCGGCCGTCGCCGTCTGGTTCGACCGGGAGAGCGACCTGCCCGAGATCCCGGGCTACCTGGACCGGCTCGGCGCGATCACCGGCGAGCACTTCGAGCGCTTCGGCGCCCTCGGCGAGCTCTTCGACAAGAACCACCCGCACGAGGAGCACTGGCACCTCGCGTTCCTGGCGGTCCGCCCGTCGGAGCAGGGTCACGGCCTCGGCGGCGCGCTGATGGACCACATGCACCGCGAGCTGGACGCCCGGGGCGTGCCGGCGTACCTCGAGGCCACGAACGAGAACAACGTGCGCCTCTACCGCCGGCACGGCTACGAGCCGATGGACCCGTGCGAGATCTACCTGCCGGACGGCACCGCGTTCTACCGGATGTGGCGCACGGCGTCCTGACAGGACGGCAGCGGAAACGGATGAACGGAAGCCGGGGTGCGCGAGCACCCCGGCTTTTCGCTATTGACGTGGCGGCCGTCAGGTAATTACATCGAAACCAGGTCCAACCCAGCGTGGCCTTCCGGCTACCGCTGGGTGAACACGCCCATGGCCGGCCGGAAGGACCCGCAGATGTCCTCAGAAGACGCCCGGAGAAGATCCGGCTGGCCGACCCGCGACCGACCCGTCGTGAACACCCCGAGGGTCAACCCCCTGGTCCGGCGCGGCAGCTCGGCCGAGCGCCCGTACGACGTCCTGGTCAGCCCGGAGAACGCCGGGTGGCACTACAGCGGGCTGCGGGTGGTGGCGTTACCGGTCGGCGGGCGGATCCGGTTCTTGACCGAGAACGACGAGATGCTCGTGCTGCCGCTCGCCGGCAGTTGCGACGTGGCCTGCGACGACGAACGGCTGACGCTGACCGGCCGCCGGACCGTCTTCTCCCGGGTGACCGACTTCGCCTACCTGCCCCGGGACTCCGCGGTCACCCTGCGCGCGCCGAACGGCGGCCGGTTCGCGCTGCCGTCCGCCCGGGCCACCCGCAAGCTGCCGTTCCGCTACGGGCCGGCCGAGGACGTGCCGGTGGAGATGCGCGGCGCCGGGCAGGCCAGCCGGCAGGTCAACAACTTCTGCACGCCGGAGGCGTTCGAGGCGGACCGGCTGATCGCCTGCGAGGTGCTCACGCCGGGCGGGAACTGGTCGTCGTACCCGCCGCACAAGCACGACGAGGAGGGCCCGGACGAGTCCTGCCTCGAGGAGATCTACTACTTCGAGGTCACGACGTCGCCGGGCGGCGGCCCGGGCTGCGGCTTCCAGGTGGTGCACGGCGACCACGACCGGCCGATCGACGTCTGCACCGAGGTGCGCACCGGCGACGTGGTGCTCGTCCCGTACGGATGGCACGGGCCGTCGATGGCCGCGCCCGGCTACGACCTCTACTACCTCAACGTCATGGCCGGCCCCGGCGAGCGCCGCTGGGTGGTCCGGGACGACCCGGCGCACGGCTGGGTGCGCGGCCGCTGGCAGGGCCAGGAGGTCGACCCGAGACTGCCGCTGACCTCCACCCGGGAACGGAGGCGAATGTGAAGCACCGGCTCACCGTCGCGCAGGCGGTCGTCCGTTTCCTGACCGCCCAGTGGACCGAGCGGGACGGCGCCGAGCAGCGGGCGGTGGCCGGCTGCCTGGGCATCTTCGGGCACGGCAACGTGGCGGGGATCGGGCAGGCGTTGCTGCAGGCCCAGCGGGAGCACCACGGCAAGACCGAGATGCCGTACATGCTGGCCCGCAACGAGCAGGCCATGGTGCACACGGCCGCCGGATACGCCCGGATGAGGAACCGGCTCGCCACCCTGGCCTGCACCACCTCGATCGGCCCGGGCGCGACCAACATGGTCACCGGCGCGGCCCTCGCCACGATCAACCGGCTGCCGGTGCTGCTGCTGCCGTCCGACGTGTTCGCCACCCGGGTCGCCACCCCGGTGCTGCAGGAGCTCGAGGACCCGCGGGCCAGCGACGTCTCGGTCAACGACGCGTTCCGGCCGCTGTCGCGGTACTTCGACCGGGTCCTGCGGCCTGAGCAGCTGCCGTCCGCGCTGCTCAACGCGATGCGGGTGCTGTTCGACCCGGCCGAGACCGGCGCGGTCACCCTCTGCCTGCCGCAGGACGTGCAGGCCGAGGCGTACGACTTCCCGGACGAGCTGTTCGCGAAGCGGGTCTGGCACGTGGCCCGGCCGGCGCCCGACCCGCTCGCCGTGGAGCGGGCCGCGGCCGCGATCCGGGGCGCCTCCCGGCCGCTCATCGTCGCGGGCGGCGGGGTGATCTACGCGGAGGCCTCCGCGGCGCTGGACCGGTTCGCCCGGGAGACCGGCATCCCGGTGGCCGACACCCAGGCCGGCAAGGGCGCGCTGCCGTGGGACCACCCGAACGCCGTGGGCGGTGTGGGCGCCACCGGCAACCCGGTGGCGAACCGGCTGGCCGGGCACGCCGACGTGGTGCTCGGCATCGGCACCCGGTACTCCGACTTCACCACGGCGTCGCGCAGCGTCTTCCAGCACCCGAACGTGCGCTTCGTGAACCTCAACGTCACCGCCTTCGACGCCGGCAAGCTCTCCGCGCTGCCGCTGGTCGCCGACGCCCGGGCCGGCCTCACGGCGCTGCGCCCGCTCATGCACGGCAGGCGCTTCACCGGCGACTTCGGCGACGCGGTCCGGCAGTGGCAGGCGACGGTCGAAAGGGCGTACGCGGGAAAGAAGGGTGAGATGCCCACCCAGGCCGAGGTGATCGGGGTGGTGAACGAAGCGTGCGGAGCACGCGACGTGGTGGTGCAGGCGGCCGGGAGCCTGCCCGGCGACCTGCAGCGGCTGTGGCGGGCCCGGCACCCGAAGCAGTACCACGTCGAGTACGGCTACTCCTGCATGGGCTTCGAGATCGCCGGCGCGCTCGGCATCAAGATGGCCGACCCGAGCCGCGAGGTGTACGCGCTGGTCGGCGACGGCTCCTACCTGATGATGGCGCAGGAGATCGTCACGGCGATCGCCGAGGGCGTGAAGCTGATCGTGGTGCTGGTGCAGAACCACGGCTTCGCCTCGATCGGCGCGCTCTCCCAGCAGACCGGCTCGCAGCGGTTCGGCACCGCCTACCGCTACAAGAACCCGGCGACCGGCGACTACGACGGCGCCCGGCTGCCGGTCGACCTGGCCGCCAACGCGGAGAGCCTGGGCGCCGTGGTGATCCGCTGCCGGACCGCGGCCGAGCTCGCCGAGGGGCTGAAGAAGGCCCGGGAGTCGGAGCGGCTCACGGTCGTGCACATCGAGACCGACCCGCTCGCCACCGGACCGTCCTCCGAGGCCTGGTGGGACGTGCCGGTCGCCGAGGTGGCCACCCTGCACAGCACGCGGCACGCGCACGCCGGATACCTGGAGGAGAAGAAGCGGCAGCGGCACCACCTGCGACCCGGAGGGCGGTAGACGTGATCATCGAGCACTGGATAGGCGGCCGTGCGACGGGCGGCGACGCGACGCGGCGGGCCCTGGTCTACCAGCCGGCGACGGGTGAAGTGCAGCACGAGGTGTTATTAGGGGAAAAATCCGACGTCGAAGCCGCCATAAATGCCGCAGAAGCCGCATTTTCGGAATGGAGCCAGTCCTCCCTCAGTACCCGCACCAAGATCCTCTTCAGCTTCCGTGAGTTGATCAACGCGCACAAGGACGAGCTCGCCGCGATCATCACGGCGGAACACGGCAAGGTGCTCGACGACGCGGCCGGCGAGGTCCAGCGCGGCCTCGAAGTGGTCGAGTACGCCTGCGGCATCCCGCAACTGCTCCAGGGATCATTCTCCGACCAGGCCTCGGCCGGGGTCGACGTCTTCAGCTTCCGCGAGCCGCTCGGCGTGGTCGCCGGGATCACCCCGTTCAACTTCCCGGCCATGGTGCCGCTCTGGATGCACCCGATCGCGATCGCCTGCGGCAACACGTTCGTGCTGAAGCCGAGCGAGCGCGACCCCTCCTCGTCGAACTTCGTGGCCCGGCTCTGGCAGCGGGCCGGCCTGCCGGACGGCGTCTTCAACGTGGTGCACGGCGACCGGGTCGCGGTCGACGCCCTGCTCCGGCATCCCGGCGTCGCGGCGGTGTCGTTCGTCGGCTCCACGCCGATCGCCCGGCACATCCACCGCGAGGCGTCGCTCGCCGGCAAGCGGGTGCAGGCGCTCGGCGGCGCCAAGAACCACGCGGTGATCCTGCCCGACGCCGATCTCGACTTCGCCGCGGAGCACCTGGTGGCGTCGGCGTTCGGCTCGGCGGGGGAGCGCTGCATGGCGGTCTCGGCCGCGGTCGCGGTGGGCCCGGCGGCCGCGGTCGTCGATCTCGTGGCGGAGAGGGTCGCGAAGATCCGGGTGGGCCCGGGGCGGGATCCGGCCTCCGAGATGGGTCCGGTGATCACCGCGGCGGCGCAGGAGAGGATCAAGAGCCTGATCTCGGCGGGGGAGCGGCAGGGCGCGTCGGTCGCGGCCGATGGCCGCGATCTTCAGGTGCCCGGGTACGAGGGAGGCTTCTTCGTCGGTCCCACGGTGCTGGACCGGGTCACCACCGGGATGGACGTCTACCGCGAGGAGATCTTCGGGCCGGTGCTCTCGGTCGTCCGGGCCGCCGACGCGGAGGCGGCCATCTCTTTGATCAACAGCAATCCGTACGGGAACGGCACCGCCGTCTTCACGTCCAGCGGGGCGGCGGCGCGGACGTTCCAGCGGGGTGTGCGGGTCGGCATGATCGGCATCAACGTGCCCATCCCGGTCCCGATGGCGTACTACTCGTTCGGCGGGTGGAAGGACTCGCTGTTCGGGCAGAGCTCGATCTACGGCCCGGAGGGCGTCGCGTTCTACACCCGCGCCAAGGTGGTCACCCAGCGGTGGCCGGGCACCCGCGCGTCCGCCGAGGCGTCCCTGCACTTCCCGACGGCCCGGTGAGCGGGATGCTCCGCCTCGGCAGCTGCCCCGACTCGTGGGGCGTCTGGTACGCCGACGACCCCCGGCAGACCCCCTGGCAGCGGTTCCTCGACGAGTTCGCGCTCGCCGGGTACCGCAACCTCGAGCTCGGCCCCTACGGCTACCTGCCGGCCGACCCGGCGCGGCTCTCCGACGAGCTGGCCGCGCGCGGGCTGACCTGCGCGGGCGGCACGGTCGGCGGGGTGGGCGGACCGCACCGGGACCTCCCGGAGGTGCTCGCCGAGACCCGCCGGGTGGCCGATCTGACCGCCGCGCTCGGCGCCGAGAACGTGATCTTCGTACCGGTGCCCGGCTATCGCGACGACGCCACCGGCGGCTATCTGGAGGCGCGCGAGCTGGCGTACGGGCAGTGGCGCGCGCTCTGCGCCAACGCCGACACGCTCGGCCGGATGCTGTTCGAGGAGTACGGCCTGCGGCTGCTGTTCCACCCGCACGCCGACTACCAGGTGGAGAACCAGCAGCAGGTCGAGCGGTTCCTGGACGGGACCGACCCCCGGTTCGTCTCGCTCTGCCTCGACGTCGGTCACCTCGCCTACCGGGGTGCGGACGTGCTCGGCCTGATCCGGTCCTACGGCGAGCGCGTGGGCTACGTACATCTCAAGCAGATGGACCCGAATCTCGCAGCCCGCGCCGGAGCGGAGGACCTGGCCTTCGGCCAGGCCGTGGCGATGGGGGTGAGCGTCACGGCGCCGGCCGGCGTGCCGGAGATCCCGCCGGTGCTGCGAGCGCTCGCGGAGTTGGACAAAGATCTATACGTTGTGGTCGAGCAGGACATGTACCCGGTCGGCTTCGACGTCCCGCTGCCGATCGCCCGCCGCACCTTCGCCTATCTGACGTCATTGGGGGAGTTCGGATGAATCGTCTTGTGGTCGCGGGCGCCGCGATCCTGGTGCTCGCCGCCGGCTGCAGTGAGGGTGGCCGGGAGGAGCCCGAGGACACCGGCGGCAGCGCCAAGCAGCCCTCCGGATACACGATCGCCTTCGTCACCCACGAGACGCCCGGCGACACCTTCTGGGACAAGGTGCGGGCCGGCGCCGAGCAGGCCGCCACCGACACCGGCGTCGACCTCAAGTACTCGAACGACCCGGACGCCGGCAAGCAGGCCACCCTGATCCAGCAGGCCGTCGACTCGAAGGTGCAGGGCATCGCCACGACGCTGGTCACCCCGGACGCGCTGGCCGGCTCGGTCAAGGCCGCGACCGGCGCCGGCATCCCGGTGGTCGGGCTGAACGCCGGCATCGAGCAGTACAAGGAGCTGGGCGCGCTGATGTACTTCGGCTCCGACGAGACCCTCGCGGGCGAGAGCATCGGCGAGCGGCTCGCGACCGCGGGCGCGAAGCACCCGATCTGCGTGATCCACCAGCAGGGCTCGGTCGCCCTCGAGGCCCGCTGCGCCGGCGTGAAGTCGAAGGTCGCGGCGACCGAGAACCTCCAGGTCAACGGCGCCGACGACGCGGCCGTCACGACGGCGCTGCAGGCGAAGCTCGCGCAGGACAAGTCCATCGACTACATCGTGACGCTCGGCGCGCCGGTCGCCCTCGACGCCATCCAGGCCAAGGATCAGGCGTCCTCGCCGGCCAAGCTCGTCACCTTCGACCTGAACAGGGAGATGGCCCAGGCGATCAAGGACGGCAAGGTCGAGTTCGCCATCGACCAGCAGCCGTACGCGCAGGGCTACATGGCCGTCACCTCGCTGTATCTGTACCTGAAGAACGGCAACGACCTCGGCGGCGGCGGGCCGGTGCTGACCGGGCCGTCCTTCGTCGACTCCTCGAACATCGACACGATCCTGCCGTTCACCGAGAAGAACACCCGGTGAGCCGACCGGCCGTCCGGCTGCTGGCACGTCCCGAGGTGGGTGCGCTGGTGGCCGCCGTCGCCATCTTCCTGTTCTTCCTGGCGGTGGCGCCGGCGTTCCGGTCCGCGGGGTCGCTGTTCACCGTGCTCTACCAGTCGTCGACCATCGGGATCGTCGCGGTCGGCGTCGGGATGCTGATGATCGGCGGCGAGTTCGACCTGTCGGCCGGCGTGATCGTCACGTCGGCCGGCCTGGTCAACTCGCTGTTCTGCTGGTACTTCGGGATCAACCTGTGGGTCGGCGCGCTCCTGTCCCTGCTGTTCTGCCTCGCCGTGGGCTTCCTCAACGGATGGCTGGTGATGCGGACCGGGATTCCCAGCTTTCTGATCACGCTGGGGACGTTCTTCGTGCTGCAGGGCGTGAACCTCGGGGTCACGAAGCTGGTGACCGGCTCGGTGTCGTCCACCGACGTGTCGGACATCGACGGTTTCTCGTCGTTGCGGGCGGTCTTCGCGGGGTCCTTCGGCGTCGGTGACGTCACGGTGTGGACCACCGTGCTCTTCTGGTTCGTCTTCGTCGCGCTCTCCGCCTGGATCCTGCAGCGCACCCGGGCCGGCAACTGGATCTACGCGGTCGGCGGGGCGGCGGAGAGCGCGCGGGCGGTCGGCGTCCCGGTGGTCCGCACCAAGATCTCGCTGTTCGTCACGGTGTCGTTCCTCGGCTGGTTCGCCGGGATGCACAACCTGTACCGGTTCAACACGCTGCAGGCCGGCAACGGCGTCGGCAACGAGTTCCTCTACATCATCGCGGCGGTGGTCGGCGGCACCCTGCTCACCGGCGGCTTCGGCAACGCCATCGGGGTGGCGATCGGCGCGTTCATCTTCGGCATGACCAGCCTCGGCATCGTCTACGCCGGCTGGGACCCGAACTGGTTCCGGGCCTTCCTCGGCGTGATGCTGCTGCTCGCCGTCCTGGTCAACCACTACGCGCGGAAGTGGGGGTCGCGGTGACCGTCGTGATCGAGTTGATCGGGGCCGGGAAGAGCTACGGGCCGATCCGGGCCCTGCACGACGTGTCGCTCGCGGTCGAGTCCGGCTCGGTGACCTGCGTGCTCGGCGACAACGGCGCCGGGAAGTCCACGCTCATCGGCATCATGTCCGGCCTGCACCCGCACACGTCCGGTGAGCTGCGGGTGGACGGCGCCGCGACGTCGTTCTCCTCGCCCCGGGAAGCCCTCGCGCGCGGCATCGCCACCGTCTACCAGGGGCTCGCCGTGGTGCCGCTCATGCCGGTGTGGCGCAACTTCTTCCTCGGCTCCGAGCTGATCGCCGGCCGCTACCCGCTCGCCCCGATGCGGATCAGGGAGATGAAGCGGGTCGCGGACGCGGCGCTGCGCGACATGGGCATCGCGCTGGCCGACATCGATCAGCCGATCGGCACCCTCTCCGGCGGCCAGCGGCAGGGCGTCGCGATCGCCCGGGCCATCCACTTCGGCGCCCGCGTGCTGATCCTCGACGAGCCGACGGCGGCCCTCGGCGTGAAGCAGTCCGGCGCCGTCCTGAAACACGTGGCGGCGGCCCGGGACGCCGGCATCGGCGTCGTGTTCATCACCCACAACCCGCACCACGCCTTCCTGGTCGGCGACCACTTCGTCATCCTCAAGCTGGGCGCCGTGGCCCTCGACGCCCGCCGCGCCGACGTCACCCTCGACCAGCTCACCACCCAGATGGCCGGTGGCGACGAGCTGGAACAGCTGGCCCACGAGCTGGGCCGCGCGCCGTGAGCCTGCGGGTCGGGGTCGTCGGGACCGGGATGATCGGGCGGGATCACATCCGGCGGCTGACGAGTGTGGTGGCCGGGGTGGAGGTCGTCGCGGTGGCCGACGTGGACGACGGGGCCGCCGCCGCGGTCGCCGGCGAGGTGGGCGCGGACGTTCTCGCCGGGTCGCGGCTCGTCGAGGATCCGCGGGTGGAGGCGGTGCTGGTCTGCTCGTGGGGTGGCACGCACGAGGAGTACGTGCTTGCCGCGATCGGGGCGGGCAAATCGGTCTTCTGCGAGAAGCCGCTGGCCACCACGCCCGAGGCGTGCCTGCGGATCGTCGAGGCGGAGGTGGGGGCGGGGCGGCGGCTGGTGCAGGTCGGATATATGCGGAGATATGACCTCGGATATCGGGCGCTCAAGCGCGAGCTCGACGGCGGGGCGATCGGCGAGCCGCTGATGATGCACTGCGCGCACCGCAATGCGGGGGTGCCCGCGTTCTACCGGGCCGCCGACATGATCGCGGACACCGCGGTGCACGAGATCGACATGGTGCGCTGGATGTTCGGCGCCGAGGTGGTCGCGGTGCGGGTGCTCCGGGGCCGGGCCAGCGGCAACGCCGGTGAGCTGCCCGATCCGCTGCTGCTGATCCTGGAGCTGGCCGGCGGCGTGCTCGTCGACGTGGAGATCTCGGTGAACGCCCGGTACGGCTACGACATCCGCGGCGAGATCCTCGGCGAGGAGGGGACGGCGGCACTGGGCGAGGCCTTGGGCGGGGGCGTGACGGTTCGCCACGCCGGCCGGGTGGGCTCGCGGGTCGCGGCGGACTGGCGGGAGCGGTTCGGCCCCGCCTACGACACCGAGCTGCGGGAATGGGTCGCCGGGGTCCGGGCCGGGTCACCGCCGGACGGGCCGAGCGCGTGGGACGGGTACGCCGCGGCCACCGTGGCGGCCGCGGCGCAGCTGTCCCTCCGTACCCATGAACGGGTCTTGATCTCGAGCGTGGCTCAACCGGCGCTGTATCGCGTCAGCTGGGCAGCACCAGGACCTGACCGGGAATGATCCGGTCGGGGTTGTCCAGGATGTCGCGGTTCAGGCGGAAGATGTCCGGCCAGCGGTTGCCGTCGCCGAGCTGGGCCTTGGCGATGCCGAACAGCGTGTCGCCCTTCTTGACGACGTGCAGCCGCGGGATGGTCCCGACCGGCTCCTTCGGCGGGAGGACGAAGACCTGGCCCGGGAAGATCCGGTTCGGGTCGCGGATGTCCTTGCGGTTGAGCACGTAGATCTGCGTCCACCGCTTCCCGTCCCCCAGCTCGCGCTCGGCGATCCGGGTGAGGGTGTCGCCGGACTTGACGGTGTAGGTGGCGGGCTTCGGCGGCGCGGCCGGTCCGCCGAGGACGCCGGCGAGACGCAGCAGGTCGGCGAGCTCGTAGGTGCCCGGCTTGAGCGCCGGCAGCGTGGGCCGCCATCCGGGGATCTTGAGGATGGAGTCGTCGCTGCGCCGGATCAGCCCGATCAGGACCTCGGCCACGATGGTGCTGCCGACCGGTCCGAGCCGGGCGCCCTGGTGGAAGTGCTGCGCCTCGGCGAGGATGTAGTACCAGAGCGGGGTCCGGGATTCGAAGCCGCCGGCGGTCAGCGCCTGCGCCTGGTCGCTCGTGCCGCCGCCGGCCGCCGCGATGACGTCGTCCTTGGTGAGCACCGGCACGCCGAGCAGCTGGGCGACGGCCTGGCCGGTGGGCAGCCGGAGACGATATCCGCGGAGCAGGTTGCGGACCGCGAGCCGGGCCGCGAGGTCGGGCACCTCGCGCTGGCCGCGGACGTCGCGCAGGTTGAACAGCGCGAGGTTGCCGACCTTGGCGAGCGTCGGGTCGATCCTGCGGGCCTTCTGCGCGTCGTCGCCGACCAGGTTCTCCCACTCGACGATCCAGTTGTCCGGCAGCGTGTCGAAGTTGCCCAGCTCGCCGCTGAGCGCGGTGAACGTGAAGAGCAGTTCGAGGGTGGCCGCGCGATTCTCGGCGAAGTTGAAGTTGAGATTGAAGTTGTAGCCGCCGCGGACCATCGAGTGGCCGAACCGGTACGCGGCCACCGAGAACTCCAGCGGCATGAAGAAGCTCGCGCCGTACGGGTCGAACCAGCGGTTGCCGTTCGTCACGATGTCGTCCACGACCTCGGGCTGCGCGACCCGCTTGAGGAAGTCGTGGATCACGATGTGCTGGTAGTGCTGGCGCAGCGTGCGGCGCGCGGCCTCGAACGGCAGACCCTGCTCGACCAGGGCGTTGTGCGCTTTCAGGAACGCCACGTGCAGCTGCGAGATGATGGTGTTCTCGTCGTTGCGCGGGTCGCCGATCAGCGCGGCGCGGTCGTGGTCGAAGTCGGCGTTGCGGGGCTCGCGGGGCAGGTCGTTGAAGTCGTCCTTGCCCGGCGGGCGCTGGAACGGCTTCTGGTCGCCCGGCGCGTCGGCCACCTTGCCGACCTTCATGAGGTCGGCGTTCGCCTCGTCGCGCGGAGCCGGAGGATCGTAGACGCTGTCCAGGTCGAGGGTGGCGGTCCGCTGGTTGCGCAGCGCCGTGCGGACCTGGGCGAGCGGCAGCGGCGTCATGTTCGGGTCGAGCAGCTCGGCCATCGTGCCCGAGCCGGGCCTCTGGATCTCCAGGGTGATGTCGTGGTCGACGAACTGCCCGAAGTACGTGTAGACGGCCGGGATCGGGCTGTCCTCGCCGCGCGTGTCCGGGTCGGCCATCGCGGTGCCGAGCGCCGCCAGCTTCTCCGGGGTCTTCGGGGTCTGCTCGACCAGGTTGGCCTCGTCGTCCTGGAGGCCGGGGAAGAGCAGGTCGAACGGTCCTGGCGGCGGCGGGCCGGTGAGGGCGAACGTGGCTGCGGAACGAGCGCTGAACGCGGCGATGTCGGCGCGGGCGGCGTCGACCTCGTCTTCGGTGAGAGGTTTTCCGTGTGCGAGACGCGCCATGGCGGCTTCCCTTCGCAGCGAGATGGCGGCACGGGGGGCTCTACCCGGGCCACCTTAGGAAGCATCCGCCACGGATTGAGACGCGCAGATGACACAATGGAGTGGTTCTGTTCTCAGATGGCGCGGATTCAGCCGTCCGGGTGCCGCCGCAGGCCGTCGAACGCCAGCTGGGAGATCGTCGCGGCGATGGCGGCCGGGTCGCCGCGGTCCGGCCGGTACCACTCGATCAGCGAGTTGACCATGCCGAAGACCAGCCGGGCCGCGGTGGCCGGGTCCACGTCGGCGCGGACGCCGCCCTCGCCCTGAGCCCGGGCCACCAGGTCGGTCACCAGCCGGTCGAACTGCCGGCGGCGGGCCAGGGCGTGCTGCTCGGCCGCGGTGTTGCCGTGCACGCGCAACAGCAGGGTGACGAACTCGAGCCGCTCGGCGAGGACCAGGACGCTGCGCCGGATGAGGGTCTCGAGCCGCGCGGTGGCGCTGTCCTCCGGCACCGAGGCGGCGGCCTCGAACAGGCCGTCCAGCGCCCGGTCCACCGCCATGGTGAGCAGCTGCTCCTTGCTGCTGACGTGGTGGTAGAGCGCCGACTTGCCGATGCCGAGCGACTCGGCCACGTCGGACATGCTCGTCGCGTCGTAGCCGCGGTCGTTGAAGAGGCGCACCGCGGCGGTGAGCACGGCGTCCTGGTCGTGGCCGGGGCGTCCGCGGCGGCGCGGGGTCATGGTCGACGAACCTACCGCTTGATTTACTGACCGATTGGACGGTAAATAGAGGGGTGAATCCTGCTGAGCTGTACGAGACCCATCGCGATCTTCTGGCGCGCGCGGTCGAGGCGACCGTCGCGCGCGACTACTGGTCCGCCTTCCCGGAGTCGCCCAGCAAGTCGGTCTACGGCGAGGAGGCCGCCCCGGCCGGCGAGCGCGCGTTCACCGCGCTGCTCGGCAAGCCGTTCCCGATCGACGTCCCGGGCGCCACCGGCTCGGTCGCCACCGAGCGGTCGCCGTACGGGCTGGAGCTGGCGGTCAGCTATCCGCGTGCCGATCCGCTCGCGCTCGTGGCGGCGGCCCGGGCCGCGACGCCGGCCTGGCGGGCGATCGGCCCCGAGGGCCGCGCCGGGGTGGCCGCCGAGATCCTGCGCCGGATCAACGCGGCCAGCTTCGAGATGGCCCACGCGGTGCAGCACACCACCGGCCAGGCGTTCGTCATGGCGTTCCAGGCCGGCGGCGCGCACGCGCAGGACCGCGGCCTCGAGGCGGTGGCCTTCGCCCTGGCCGCGACCACCCGGCTGCCGTCCCGCGCGTCCTGGTCCAAGCCGCAGCGCGGCGGCGACCCGCTGACCCTCGACAAGACGGCCACCGTGGTCGGCCGCGGCGTCTCGGTGGTGATCGGCTGTACCACGTTCCCGACCTGGAACAGCTACCCCGGCATCTTCGCGAGCCTGGTCACCGGCAACCCGGTGATCGTGAAGCCGCACCCGGGCGCGGTCCTGCCGCTGGCGATCACCGTGCGGATCTGCCGGGAGGTGCTCGCCGAGGCCGGCCTCGACCCCAACGTCGTCACCCTCGCCGCCGAGGAGCCCGGCGACGGCATCGCCGCGACCCTGGCGACCCACCCGGACGTGCGGATCGTCGACTTCACCGGCTCCAGCGAGTTCGGTGACTGGCTCGAGGCGAACGCGCGCCAGGCCGTCGTCTACACCGAGAAGGCCGGCCTCAACACGGTCGTCCTCGACTCCACGGCCGACTACCGCGGGCTGCTGCGCAACCTGGCGTTCTCGCTCTCGCTCTACAGCGGCCAGATGTGCACGACCCCGCAGAACATCCTGATCCCCCGGGACGGCATCGAGACCGACGCGGGGCACCGCAGCGTCGACGAGTTCGGCGCCGATCTGGCCGCGGCGCTCGGCAAGCTGCTCGGCGACCCGGGCCGCGCGGCCGGCACGCTCGGCGCCATCGTCAACGACGGGGTGCTCTCCCGGCTGTCCGAAGCCGGCACGCTGGCCGCCGTCGCTCCGTCCGCGACCGTCGCTGACGCCCAGTTCCCGGAGGCGACGATCCGGACACCTCTGGTGGCCCGGCTCGACGCGGCCGACGAGAAGACCTACACCCGCGAGTGGTTCGGGCCGGTCTCCTTCCTGATCACCACCGAGTCGACCGACCACAGTCTGAAGATCTTCACCGAGACCGTACGGGGACACGGCGCGCTCTCCGCCCTCGTGCACTCCACCTCGCCCGCCGTGATCGAGGCGGCCCGGGAGGCGGCCCTCGACGCCGGCGTGCACCTGTCCGAGAACCTGACCGGCGGCGTGTTCGTGAACCAGACGGCGGCGTTCAGCGACCTGCACGGCACCGGGGCGAACCCGGCCGCCACCGCGGCGCTGACCGACGACTGGTTCGTGACCGGCCGGTTCTTCACCCTCCAGTCCCGGCGGCACGCATGACCACCGCTTTCGCCTCGTTCGACGAGGCCATCGCCCGTGACCAGCGGGTCGAGCCGGCCGACGAGATGCCGGACGGCTACCGGAAGACGATGATCCGGCAGATCGCCCAGCACGCGCACTCCGAGATCATCGGCATGCAGCCGGAGGGCGAGTGGATCACCAGGGCGCCCACCCTGCGGCGCAAGGCGATCCTGCTCGCCAAGGTGCAGGACGAGGCCGGGCACGGGCTCTACCTCTACTCGGCCGCCGAGACGCTCGGCGCCGACCGGGGGGATCTCACCCGGCGGCTCATCGAGGGCCGGCAGAAGTACTCGTCGATCTTCAACTATCCGACGCTCTCCTTCGCCGACGTCGGCGTCATCGGCTGGCTCGTCGACGGCGCCGCCATCTGCAATCAGGTGCCGCTCTGCCGCAGCTCCTACGGGCCCTACGCGCGCGCGATGATCCGGATCTGCAAGGAGGAGTCGTTCCACCAGCGGCAAGGGTACGAACTACTGCTCACCATGATGGGCGGCACCGAGGACCAGCGGGCCATGGTGCAGGACGCCGTCGACCGCTGGTGGTGGCCGTCGCTCATGATGTTCGGCCCGCCGGACGCCGACTCGCCGAACACGGCCCAGTCGATGGCCTGGAAGATCAAGCGGCACACCAACGACGAGCTGCGGCAGCGGTTCGTCGACATGACCGTGCCGCAGGCGGCCGCGCTCGGCGTGACCCTGCCCGATCCCGCGCTGCGGTGGAACGAGGCGCGCGGCCACCACGACTTCGGGCAGCCCGACTTCGACGAGCTGAAGCGGGTCATCTCCGGCGGCGGCGCCATGAACGAGCAGCGGATCGCCCGGCGCCGGCAGGCCGACGAGGACGGCGCCTGGGTCCGGGAGGCCGCCGCCGCGCACGCGGCCAAGCACGCGGGGGTGGGATCGTGAACCACGAGTGGCCGCTCTTCGAGGTGTTCGTCCGGGCCAAGCGCGGGCTCAACCACGTGCACGTGGGGTCGTTGCGGGCCGCCGACCACGAGATGGCGCTGCACCACGCGCGCGATCTCTACACCCGGCGCAACGAGGGCGTCAGTATCTGGGTGGTGCGGTCGGACCAGGTCGCCGCGTCGGATCCGGGGGAGAAGGAGGCGTTCTTCGAACCCAGCGCCGACAAGGTCTACCGGCATCCGACGCACTACTCGATCCCGTCGTCCGTGCCGCACATCTGAGGTGGTTCCCTTGGCTTTCGACGATGCCTATGCGGCGCTCACCGACCACGAGGACGACGCGCGGTGGGCGTTCGGCACCGGGTTCACGGATCCGCTGATCGACGTGCCGGACGCCCCGCCGGACGACGTCGACGTCGCGGACCTCTCGGCATATTGCCTGATGCTCGGCGACGACGCGCTGATCCTGTCGCACCGGCTCCAGCAGTGGGTGACCCGCGCGCCGGAGCTCGAGGACGAGCTGGCCGTCGCCAACATCGCGCTCGACCTGCTCGGCCAGGCGCGGCTGCTGCTGACCCGGGCCGGCCAGGGCTCGCACCTCTCCGAGGACGACCTCGCCTTCGGGCGGGACGCCGGCGAGTTCCGCAACGTCTGCCTGGCCGAGCGCGCCGACGAGGACTTCGCGTTCCTGGTGGGCCGGCTGTTCCTGCTCGTGACGTGGCGGCTGGCCGTCCTCGACCGGCTGTCCGGCTCGCGGGATCCGATGCTCGCCGCCATCGCGGCGAAGGGCGTCAAGGAACTGACCTACCACCGGGATTACGCGGCCCAGTGGGTGGTCCGGCTGGGCGACGGTACGCCGGAGTCCCACCGCCGCATGTCGGCGGCGATGACGGCCCTGCTGCCGCTGACCGGGGAGTTGTTCGTGACGCATCCGGTCGAGTCCCGGCTGGCCGCCGCGGGTGTGGCCGTCGACCCGGCGGCGGTGCGGGACGAGTTCACCGCGATCGTCGGCCAGGTCCTGAGCGCGGCGACCCTGTCCGCCTCCGATCAGCCGCCGGCCGAACCGGGCCGCGGCCGGGACGGGGAGCACACCACGGCGCTGCCGGAGATCGTGGGGGAGATGCAGGCAGTGGCGCACGGCGTACCCGGAGGGGTGTGGTGAAAGAAGCGGCGCAGGTCGTGGCATCCGTCGTCGACCCGGAACTGCCCATGGTCACCCTGGCCGAACTGGGCGTCGTGCGCGAGGTCCGGGAGGAGGGCGCGACCGTCGTCGTCACGGTCACGCCCACCTATTCGGGATGCCCGGCCATGGAGAGCATCCGGTCCGACATCCGGTTCTCGCTGCTGCGAGCCGGATACGCCGAGGTGGACGTGCGTACGGTGATCGCTCCGGCCTGGACCACCGACTGGATCAGCGAAAGCGGCAGGCGCAAGCTCGCGGAGGCGGGCATCGCCCCGCCCGGGCCCGCGCCCCGGCGCGCGGCCGGACCCGTGCCGCTCACCCTGACCACCCGCCCGGTCGCGGTCGCCTGCCCCCGATGCGGGCACGCGGAGACGTCGGTGGTGACCCCCTTCGGCGCCACCGCGTGCCGGGAACTGCGGCGATGCCCGGCCTGCCGGGAGCCGTTCGAGCACATGAAGGAGATCTGATGGCGCTCGGCTTCCATGCGCTGCGGGTGGCCGCAATCGATCGGCTCTGCCCGGACGCGGTGGCCGTGACGTTCGACGTGCCGCCGGACCTGCGGGATCGGTACGCGTTCCGGCCGGGGCAGTCGCTGACCGTGCGGTCCGGTGACGATCAGCGCCGGACGTATTCGATCTGCTCCCCGGCCGGGTCGGCCCCGCGGATCGGGGTGCGCGAGGTGCCCGGCGGGGCGATCTCCCGCTGGATCGTGCACGACCTCCGCCCCGGCGACCTGGTCGAGGTGGCGCCGCCGTCCGGGACCTTCACGCCCGACCTCACGGCCGGCGGCCGGCACGTGCTGATCGCGGCCGGCTCGGGGATCACGCCCGTGCTGTCCATCGCCGCCTCGCTGCTGCGCGACCCGCGGGCCGAGGTGGTGCTGCTCTACGGGAACCGCCGCGCCGGCACCGTCATGTTCGCCGAGGACCTGGCCGACCTGAAGGACGCCTACCCGGACCGGTTCCAGGTCGTGCACGTGCTGTCCCGGGAGAGCCGCGAGGTGGAGCTCTTCACCGGACGGCTGGACGGCCCGCGGCTCCGGGCCCTGCTACCCCTGCTCGTCGACGTGCCGGCGGTCGACCACTGGTGGTTGTGCGGGCCGTTCGGGATGGTCACCGAGGCCACCGCGGTCCTCGGCGAATCCGGCGTCGAACCGGCCCGCATCCACCGCGAGCTGTTCTGGGTCGACGAGGCGCCGCCCTCGGTCGTCCGCGACGAATCCGGCCCGTCCGGACCCAGCAGCTCGGTGACCGTGGTCCTCGACGGGCGGTCCACCACCGTCGACGTCGCGGACGGGACGGCGCTGCTCGACGGCGCCCAGCCCGCCCGGCCGGATCTGCCGTTCGCCTGCAAGGGCGGGGTCTGCGGGACGTGCCGGGCGCGGGTCGTGGAAGGGGAGGTCGCGATGCGGCGCAACTTCGCCCTGGAGGCCGCCGAGGTGGAGGCGGGGTTCGTGCTCACCTGTCAGGCGACGGCCCTCACCCCGAAGGTGGTGATCGATTTTGATCAGTAGGCCATCGCCTTCCTGAACTGCTCCGGCTGCTCGACCCAGGGGTAGTGGCCGCAATTCTCGATCACTACGGTTTCGCCGTTCGGAAAGAGGTCCGATAGCGCCAGCACCGGGGCCAGGCCGGTCAGGCAGTCCTGGGCGCCGGCGATGATGCGTACGGGGGTGGTTACCTTCTTGAGGCGCTCGGCGAAGTCTTGTGGGGGATTTATGGTGAAATATGCCTGCGCAGCAGGCAGGGACCAGCGGCCGATGGTGGCGTGCTGCCGCTCTGTCTCGGTCCAGGCGGCGTAGCCGAGCGGCGCGCACCGGGCGTGCCAGGCGTTGAAGGCGTCCTCGCTGGTCAGGTCGGGTCCTCGGCGCGACGCTGCCACGGCCGTTTCGAAGGCTGCGGCCTCGTCGTGGGCCGCTTTTGCCTCGGCGACTGCGGCCTCTTTGGCTTGGGCTTCGTCGCGGGCCGCTTCTGCCTCGGCGGCTGCTGCCTCGTTCGGGGCCTGCTTCTGGATGCGGCGGGCGATCAGGGCGTTCGCGTCCGGGGCGGTGCTGACCAGGTGCGTCGCGGGCGGGGTGATCAGGATGAGCCGCTCGAGCCGGTCCGGGAACTGCGCGGCATAGGCGGTCGTCAGCCTCGTCCCCGCCGAATGCCCGGCCAGCGCGATCCGGTCGAGGCCGAGGTGCTCGCGCAGGTGCTCCAGGTCGGTGGCCTGCCGCCAGTAGGACCCGGCCTTCGCCTGCCCGGCCGGCGACTCACCCACGCCACGCAGATGGGGGACGACCAGCCGGCGGCTTCCGGCCAGCCCGCCCAGGTCACCGAGGTAGTCGGGATGCCTCGCCGCACCCCCGGCCAGCACGATCAGCGGCGGCGCGGCCGAGCCGGGGTCGGTGTCGTCGTAGTGCAGTGGCGTCCCGTCGGACCCGGTGTAGATCGGCACACCGCGACCCTATGCCATCCCCGGGGCCGATCCCGGCCGCCCCTCGCCGGCCCTTGCCGCCCCTCGCCGGCCCTTGCCGCCCCTTGCCGCGCCTCGCCGGCGCTTGCCGCATCCCGCCGGCCCTTGTCGCGCCTCGCCGGCGCTTGCCGCATCCCGCCGGCGCTTTGCCGCGTTCGGCTCAGCCCGGCAGCTGCGCCAGCGCGAAGATCTGGCTCTCCACCGGCCCGCCCGGCGGCTGGAACTCCACCGTCTCGATGCTGACCACCTCGAAACCCTTCGCCGCCAGCAGCGCCTCGAGATCAGCCTCCCGGTAGCCGGAAACGGTCACCGGCACCCCGAGAAACTCCACCGGCGCACTGTCCGCATCGAAGTCGACCATGCCGATCGCGAGGTACCCGCCCGGCTTCAGCCACCCGGCCACCTTCGTGAGCGTCGACTCGATCCGCGCCTTGCTCAGCATCAGCAACGAGAAGAAAGCGGTCACCGCGTCGAACGTGCCGAAGTCCTCGGCGAGCTCGGCGAAGTCGGCGTGCACGAATTCCGCAGTCGGGACCTGCGTACGAGCCAGCCGCAGCATCCCCTCGGAAATGTCCACCCCGACAACCCGGTGATCGGATTCGGCCAGGATCGCGGCGGTGGGGACGCCGGTGCCACACCCCAGATCGAGCACCGAAGCGCCCGCCGGGAGCAGCCCGCCGACCCGCGAGGTCAGCTCGGCCTGGAACGGATTGCTGCTGTGCTCGCCCTGATACTTCTCGGCGAGCTGATCGAAAACCTCCATGATCCAAAATCTACAGTGGATCAGGCTCAGAGCACACGGGTCACGTACTCGGCCTGGATCCGATCGTCGAGCCGCGCCGGATCGAGGTTCGCGCAGAGCACGATCGACGCGCCCGCGGTGAGCGGCGCCATCAGCCAGACGAGCGGCTCCTCGACGGCCGAGGTCTCGATCAGCACCCGGTCACCGGCGACGATCCCCCGCGAGCGGGCCACCTCGGCGGCGACCGCGCCGTACTCCCCGAACGTCGTCCCGTCCACGGTCGCGACCTCGCCCTCGGCGGCGCTGGCCCGCGGCGGTGGCGCGCCGAGATGGGCGCGGGCCGCGGACGGGAAGTCGCGGTACCCGAACGGCACGTCGGCCGACGGCGCACCCGACGGCCGGAGCCCGAGCACGAACTGGAACGTGGCCGGCGGCACCTCCTCCAGCCAGCTCCCGACCCGCCGCCGCTCCACGAACGTCACGTCGAGGGCCGGCCCGTCGTCCCGCCCGAGCCCGGCGGTCGCCCAGCCGCGGAACGACACCTCGATCCCGGCCGCCCACGCGCCGAGCAGCACCGCGGCGGTCTGCCAGTGCGGCGGGAGCAGCACGCCCGCACGACTGCCCCGGCGCAGCCCGCACTCGCGGGTGAGCAGGTCGGCGGTGGCGGCGACCCAGTCACCAAGCTCGGGAGCGGTCAGCCCGAAGCGCTCCCCGGTGGCGTCGTCGTAGTACGTGAGGAGTTCGTTCGTCATCGGCTTCCGACACTATCGGCGCCGGGGCCGGCCCGTAATCACCCGCGAGCGGGTCAGGCCGCCTCCATCCGATGCGCCTCCCGCGCCTCGGCCGCATAGCGCGCCAGCAGATGAACGGTCGCCGGCCCGGCCTCACCGTCGGCCTCCAGCCCGGTGCGCCGCTGGAAGTAGCGGACCGCCTCGGCCAGCTCCGCCTCACCGGGCCCGATGATCACGCCCATCTCGGCGAAGAGCCCCCGCAGCGTCGCCGGATCGGCCGGCGGCGTATGACCGGACCAGCCGATCAGCCCGCCGACGGCGGTACCGACCACGCTGAGCATCCCTCGTGCGGACATCGTTGCCTCCCCTTCCGCGCTGATACATCCAGCGTGGCGGGCGCGGCTGTGCGCGACATCTGACGGAAGTCTCCGAATCCTGTGGACCCCTGCCACTTTCGGCCGAGTCCGAAAGTCTTACCGGCCCGCCCGAATTCCGATACCGAAGTTCACTGTCCGCCGGCCGCTCTCGGGGGGAGGCTTGCTTTTGCGTACGGGCGAAGCCCCGCTCCGGCGGCCCGCGCCTCGAGTCCGTGGCCCGCCGGTCACCGCAGATCAGGAGCGACAGAGATGGGAGTTCGCCAGTGACACGACTTCGACGGCGTCGGTGGTGCTCAGGCCGTACCCGGCAAGGTTTTTCGCCACCGCGGCCCGCCGCTGGCCGGCGGCGAGTCCCGCACATGCCTGATCGCCCAGGTCCGTGATCTCCTCGGGACGCATGTCGAGCGCCATCTCGGGCAGCCGTCCGCGCACCGCAGCGAGGAACCCGGCCGCCGCCGGCGCACCGGCGGGAGCGGGCAGCGCGTCCCCGGCCTGCCCGGACGACTGACCGTCCCCCGGCGCGAGCTCACCCTGCCCGGCGCCGGGCTGCTCGCCGCCCGGTTGCGCTGCGCCCTGCCTGGCGCCGGGCTGCTCGCCGCCCGGTTGCGCTGCGCCCTGCTGCCCGTCGCTCGGCTGCCCTGCGCCAGGCTGCCCATCGGCGGGCTGTCCGTCACCCGGCTGTCCGGAGCCCGGTTGTCCGGAGCCCGGCTGCCCGGCGGCGGGAGAGGAGAGGGGCGCGGCCTTCCACTCGGCGGGGCGGGGTCCGGCATCGCACCCGGCCAGCATCGGCAGGGCCGCCACCGGAAGGGCAGCGGCCGCGACGACGAGCGAGAGGCGGAGCCGTTTCACCGATCTCCCGGAACCGGCAGCCGAGGCAGCACGGCGAGCGCCGGCGTGCCTGAGGCGTGGGCTACGGGTGGCAGGTCGGGGAGGAAGGAGGCGGAGGAGGAGGGGGTGGGGGCGGGGGCCGAAGCGAAACCTTGAACCGGCGGGTGCGGGTCGTGCTCGCGGCTCGGGGACTGCTGGGCGGGGTCATCGGGCGCGGGCATGACGGCCGGATCGCCGGTTGTGGAGAAGCGGGGAGGGAGCTGGGGGAGTGCTGTACGCAGAGCTGCCGCCGGTTCGCTGATCGTGGGGCCGAAGGGGCGGCGTTCGACTACCGTTCGCGTGGTGTTCGTGGGGGACACGCCGGGAACCTTAGAGGTCAGGCGCGCGTGTTCGCGGCGGCGCGCCGATTCTGGCCGGATGGGCGGCCGGTCCCACCCGGAAGGGTTACCGCGTTCGCATTCCGGCTAGCCGGATGGGCGACCCCGCGCACACAGCGAAGTCACAGAGCGCTCACCGCCGGGCGACAATGTGGCGGCGCATCGTCGTTCGCATGACCGATCTGCTGACGCGCCAGGCCGCCACCGACGAGCAGGCGACCGCCGGGGTGCCGCCCACCGAGTTCCCGCCGACGCATGTTTCGCCGACGGACATTCCGCCCACCCACGTTCCGCTGGCGGACATTCCGCCGGTGATGATGAAGCCGCCGCGCGATCCGCGGTGGAAGAGGCGGGTGGCCGGCGGGGCCGCGGTGCTCGTGCTGATCGCGGGCGGGGGGAGCGGCGGGGCGTACCTCATGGATCAGCACCTCGCGAGCGGCGCCGGGTCGTCGGTGAGCGGTACCGCTGTCGCGTCGGTGACCGAGGGCACCGACCTGGCGCCGATCGTGGCGAAGGTGCAGCCCAGCGTCGTGACCGTGCTGGTGGACGGTGCGCGGTCGTCGTCGCTCGGGTCCGGGGTGGTGCTCAGTTCGGACGGCCTGATCCTCACGAACAACCACGTGATCGAGTCGGACGGGACGGTCAGCGTGCGGCTGTCCACCGGGCAGACCGTGCCGGCGCAGGTGGTCGCCGCCGACGCCACGCACGACCTGGCGCTGGTGCAGGCGACGAGGCTGTCCGGGCTGACGCCGGTCACGTTCGCCACGGACGACACGGTCGCGGTCGGTGACACGGTGCTGGCGTTCGGGGCGCCGCTCGGCCTCGAAGGCACCGTGACGTCGGGCATCGTGTCGGCGCTCGACCGCAGCCTGGACACCGGCGACGAGAAGCTGAGCGGCCTGTTGCAGACCGACGCCGCGATCAACCAGGGCAATTCGGGCGGCGCGCTCGTCGACATGTCCGGCCACGTCGTCGGCATCAACGTCGCGATCGCCACGGCCGGCGACAGCACCGGTTCGGTGGGGCTCGGGTTCGCCATCCCCTCCGACACGGTCACCGGCGTCGTCGCCCAGCTCAAGAGCCAGATGACGAGCGCGAGCTGACCTCCCGTTCCCTCGATCTTGTTGATTGCGGTGGTGCCGTTCCTGCACAGATCAACAAGATCGAGAGGGAAGCGGGGCACGGTGGCGAGCAGGGCCAGTCGCCCCGCCCGCCAGCGGCCAGCCGCCAGCGGCAGCGGCCAGCGGCCAGCCACCCGGCCACCCGGCCGCCCAGCGGGGCGAGCGGGCAGCGGGCGGCGGGCAGCGGGCAGCGGGTGGAGCCGGGATCAACCTGCCAGGTGGCCCCAGTCGCGCTCCAGGTCGCGCCAGCTGCCCTGTGCCTCGGCCCGCCCGCCGATCAGCACGACGACCCGGTCGGCCTGGGCCAGGGCGGCGCGCTTCGACGTGGAGCCGACGACCGTCACCCCGTGCGAGCGCAGGGCCCGCCAGAGCTCCAGCTCCGTCGTCACGTCCAGGGCGGACGAGACGTCGTCGGCGATCAACAGTTCGGTGCGGGGTGCGAGCGCCCGGGCCAGGGCCAGCCGCTGCAGCTGGCCGCCGGAGAGCCGGGTGCCCTTGTGCCCGATGAGCAGCTGGAGGCCGCCGCCGGACGCGGACAGGTCGTGCTCGAGCTGGGCCACCGACACCGCGTCGGCCGCGTCCACCTCGTGCCCGAGCTGGATGTTGTCGGCGACCGTCCCGGAGAGCACCCGGGGCAGCTGGGCGACGTATCCCACCTGGTTGGGCCGCAGGAACATCTCCGGCTCGCGGACCGGCTCGTCGTTCCAGCGCAGCTCACCGGTGTGGTGCACGATCCCGGCGAGCGCCCGGAGGAGCGACGACTTGCCGGAACCCACCGGGCCGACGACCAGCACGAGCTCGCCGCGCTGGACGGTGAGGTCGATGTCCCGTACGCCCAAGGCTCCGTTCTCGTGCACCGCGCTGAAGTGACGCAGCGAGAGTGCCCGCAGCGGGTTGCGCGGTGCCGAAGGCGGCGCCGGCGCGGTCCCGGCGGAGATGTCCACCCCCGGAATCGCCGACGTGTAGTCGGAGACCCCGGTCATGGCCACCGTGCGCCGGGTCCAGACCCGCGCCGACGGGAAGTGCGAGACCAGCGACGCGATCGTCCACGCGAACCACCGGGCCGAGCCGAGCGTCGCCACCGCGATGAGGGTGGCCGCCGCGCTGAGCTGGTTGTTCAGGTAGAGGTACCAGGCCGCGATCGGCAGCAGACCGCTCGCGATCGACGGGGTCGAGCGCGCCCACACCTGGATCGCGATCTCCCGCCGTTGCAGCTCGCTGCGGGTGCCGTCGAGCTTCGCCAGATGTGCGAGCACCGGCTCGGTCGCGCCGGCCAGTTTCACCGTGCGCGCCGCCGACAGCGACGAGACCAGCGAGGTCGCGAACGCGGCGCGGGCCGCCACGGTACGCCGGGCCGCCTGCTCCAGCCGCGGCCCGAACAGGGTCGCGGCCAGGCCGGACAGCACCATCGTGCCGACGAACAACCCGGCCGGCACCGCCGACTGCGACGTCAGCGTCATGGCGATCACGGTGATCACCGCGATGCCGTTGTCGATCAGGTTGTCGGCGAGCATGACGACGCGTTCGGTGTCGCCGCCCTGCGCCACCACCTCGGCCGGCGTGTGCTTGCTGACCCGGCGCGGCCCGATCTGCCCGTGCACGAGGCGCAGGCTGATCCGCAGCATCTGCCGGACCCACCACTCCGGGAACCAGGCGCCGGTGAAGTACAGCGTCGGGATCAGCGCGAGCAGCGCCGCCGCGATGCCGAGCGCCGGCACGACCGGGCTGCCCTGGCCGTCGACCACGTCCGCCCAGAGCAGCGGCAGGATCGCGCCGTCCAGGCCGAAGAGCACGAGCAGCAGGAACAGGCCGACCGCGCCGAGACCGTACCGCTTGTCGTTGGTGGCGAGCCGCACGATCTCCCGCATGGTCCGGGCCTGCGGGGGCTCGGGCAGCGGGGGAGGCTCCACGCTGGGCAGTGGCCCGGCCAGCGCGTCCTGGCCGAGTTCGACCTGGGCGGCGGTGTCCCAGTCGCCGTCCTCGACCAGCCCGACGTTCCCGGAATGTCGCACAGGGGCGGGAACGGCGAGCCTGCTGCTCGCCATCAACTCCGCGAACCGCTGCGACTCGAGCAGCGGCCCCTGCTCCAGCACCTCGCCGTCGGCGAGCACGACCACCTCGTCGCACCGCTGCACACTGGACAGCCGGTGCGCCACGATCACGCCGATCCGGCCGTCGAGCAGCCGGTCGGTGGCGCGCTGCACCCACGCCTCGGTGACCGGGTCCATCCGCGCGGTCGCCTCGTCGAGGATGACCACGTGCGGGTCGCGGACCAGGATCCGGGCGAACGCGACGAGCTGTTCCTGACCGGCGGACAGCTTGTAGCCGTTCTCGCCGAGCCGGGTGTCGACGCCGTCCGGGAGCCCGGCCACCCACGCGGTCAGGCCCAGCTCCTCGATCGCCCGCGACGTGGCCGGGAGCAGCTTCTCGTCGAAGAGCGCGATGTTCTCGGCGAGCGTGCCGGCCAGGATCTCGGTGCGCTGCGGGACGATCGCGGTCCACCGGCGCAGGCCTTCCACGCCGATGTCGTTCACGTCGACGCCGCCGAGGAAGACCGTGCCGCGCGGCACGTCGACAGCCCGGGTGAGCACCTTCGCCAGGGTGGATTTGCCCGACCCGGTGCGCCCGATCAGGGCGTACGAATGGCCTCTCTTGAAGTTGATGTTGATGTTCTTCAAAGCCGGCGGGCGGGTGTCGTCGTCGCCCTGGTGGTAGCGGAACGTCAGATCGCGCACCGTGAGGTCGCCGTCGGTCGGGTCCACGCCCTCGGTCGGCTCCTGCGGGACCTGGCCGAGCAGCTGCACGCGGCTCCAGGCGCCGAGCGCGTTCTGCAGCTCGGGCACCATGCGGGTGACGTGTTCGAGCGTGCCGCCGAATCCGAGCGCCAGGAGCCAGACCGCGGTGAGCCGGGCCGCGTCGATCGCTTCCGCGACGAGGGCCCAGGCCCCCGCGACGACCAGAAAAGCGATGAGGGTACGGGTGATGGCGCCCGCGCCCATGGTGATCCTCGAACTGGACCGCCAGACGCGGCGGCCTCGCCGGAGGACCTCAGCGGCCCGGAGCGCGTAGAGCCTCCGGACGTAGGGCGCGGCCAGGCTCGTCCGCACGTCGTCCTGACCGTGGATCGCCTCCTCCATCACCGCCGCCAGATCGGACCAGGCCTCCTCCTCCGCGATACGGAGCGGGGAGATCCGCTGGACCGGTTTGTTCATGACGACGAAGAGCAGGATCGACACCAGGATCATGGCGATCGCGGCCGGCCACCAGACGAAGAACGTCGTGACGATCGAGAGGGTCGCCACCGCCAGCGACTGGGCCAGCCGGACACCGCTGCCGCGCAGCTCGGCGCCGACCTGGTAGACGTCCGAGTCGATCCGGTCGAGCAGCTCGCCGACCGGCGTGTTCTCCAGGGTGGGCACGTCCTGGCCGAACGCGACCCGGTTCAGGCCGCGGCGGACCCGGGCCGCCCAGTCGGCGGTGAGCCGGGCCACCACGAGACCGACGAAGACGTCGCTGAGCACGCCGGCGACGAGCGCGATCACCAGCACGGTGAACAGCGGCCACGAGCGGTCCACCAGCACCGGGCCGGCGACGGCGAGCGCGATCGCCCCGCCGGTCGCGCCCACGAGGATCAGGAGCGCGGTGAGCGCGGTGCGACTTCGGCTTGTGGCCCACAGGTCGCGGAGCAGACGCATGGATGTTCCTCGGGCAGTCGGGGATGGCGGTGTCCCCATCCTGCGCGGCTTCCATCCGGCGCCTCAACCGGTTTATTCCGGCTTAATCCGGGTGCCCGTCAAGAGACACTTCTCATGTACGCGTCCGCGGCTCCCGGGTCGGCGAACCAGGAGATCAGGTCGTTCGGGTCCTCGAAGCCGTGGGCGAACCGGCGCGCCACCGCCGGGTTCGCGCTCGCGGCGCCGAAGACCTGCTGGGCGTGCGGCGGCAGCGGCTGCAGCATCCCGTTCGTCCACAGCGTCACGGCCCGGCCGTGCGCCTGCCAGAACGACTCGAACGTCGCCGTCATCCACTCCTCGTCGAACGGCCTGTCCCCGTTCGCGACGATCGCCCGCAGGTAGTGGTCGGCCGCCTTCGCCGCGGTGTTCGCCCCCTGACCGGTGATCGGGTCGTTCGCGATGACGATGTCACCGATGCCGAGCGCCTTCCCGCCGCCGTTCAGGTGCGCCACCGGCTTCCGTACTGTCGGCGTGAACCTCCCCTGCAGGGTGGCCTTGTCGTCGGCGAGCCGGACGTCGGCGCAGCGCTCGTGGAACCAGGGCAGGTTCTCCTTGATCAGGCTGAGCGACGTCTCGAGGTGGTTCTCGGTCGCGCCGAACACGTCCAGCGGGCCGCCGGGCAGCACCTCCCAGAAGAGGATGTCGGCCGGCCCGGTCCGGGTCAGCGCCGGGATCACGAACAGCTCGCCGAGCCCGGGAACCGCGTGGAACTCGACGTGCGGCTCCGGCCAGCCCGGGTCCGGGGCCAGCCCGTGCACGTAGGCGACCGCCAGCCCGCGCTGCGGCTGCTCATACGGTGACCGTTCCGGATCGCGTTCGAACAGCTCCACGAGGTCGCCGCGGCCGGCCGCCACGACGGTCAGGTCGTACCGCTTGGCGAGCGCCTCCAGGTAGGCCGGGCTGACCGGCTGGTAGATCACCTCCACCCCGGCCTGCTCGGCGTCGGTGAGCCAGCGGGAGAACTTGATCCGCTGATCGGTGGAGAACGCCGGCTTGCCGAGCGGCGCGGTGAACTGCAGGGCCAGGTTCCCGGGCGGCGCCGCGAGCATCACGTGCAGCCCCCGGATCGGCGGGGCGACCTGGTCGTAGTGGTTGAGGCCGTACGCCCGCTCGGTCTCCAGCGCCGGATCGAACATGGCCTGGGTCGAGGTCGGCCACCCGTCCCGGATCTCACCCGGCGTCTTCGCCGACATGAGCGTGACCCGGTAGCCCCGGGCGTTGAGGCTGAGCGCCAGTTGGAGTCCGGCCTGGCCGGCGCCGACTATCAGGATGTTGCGCAAGCTGTGTCTCCCCGTGTGTGAGGTCGGTGGTTGATCACTGTCCCCACCAGAACCGTACACAGAGAAGTCCGAATATGACTATGGGTTAGCTAACTGTCTGCAGTGGACGGTTAACGCACAGCTCTTGATCAGCGCAAATGCGCCCGCCGCGCCGCCCCGCCCACGGATCTTGGACGCTTCGCCACCGTTTTCGGTGGTCGATCGTCCAAGATCGCGGAGGGGGTGCGGTGACGGGCGAGCGGGTCGTGCGGCGGCGGCGAGCGGGTCGTGCGGTTGGGGGGTGCCGGCCGTGCCGTCCTCCCATGGATCTTGGACGTTTGGCCGCCGCTTTCCGGATCTTGGACGCTTCGCCACCGTTTTCGGTGGTCGATCGTCCAAGATCGCGGAGGGTGTGCGGTGGCGGCGGCGAGCGGGTCGTGCGGCGGAGAGGCGACGGCTGCGCGCGAGAGGCGCGCTCGGGCGGTGACGCGTGAGGGGCGCTCGGGCGGTGACGCGTGAGGGGCGAAGCTGCGCCCGTCCGAAGGGCACAGCGCGCGGCGGTGAACGGGCGCAGCGCCACCGTGTGGGAGGGCGCAGCGTCCGGCGGTGGGAGAGTGCCGCGGCACCGCGTGGCAGCGCCGGGTCGGAGGGGCGGCAGCCGGCCGGCGGGCGGGTGCGGCGGCGCCGCGTGACAGGGCTCGGCGGCGGCCGGTGGTGCCGCGTGACAGGGCTCGGCGGCGGCCGGTGGTGCCGCGTGACGGGGCTCGGCGGCGGCCGGTGGTGCCGCGTGACAGGGCTCGGCGGCGGCCGGTGGTGCCGCGTGACGGGGCTCGGCGGCGGCCGGTGGCTGGGTGTGCGGGTCAGGAGGCCGGCTGGGCGGCTCGCAAGGTGAGGAGGGTGATCTCGCTGGGGGCGAAGATGCGGAACGGCGGGCCCCAGAAGCCTGTGCCCCGGCTGGTGTAGAGCTGGGTTCGCTCGGAGTGGCGGCTCAGGCCCTGGAGGACCGGCTGGTCGAGGCGGACCAGGTAGTGGAAGGGCCACATCTGGCCGCCGTGGGTGTGGCCGGAGAGCTGGAGGTCGATGCCGTGGGCGACCGCGCCGTCGATCTGGTGGGGCTGGTGGGCCAGCAGGAGGACGGGCAGCGACGGGTCGGCGCCGGCCAGGGCCGCCTCGTGGTCGGCGTGGTGGCCGGGCAGGCCGGAGCCGGCGGCGGTGCGGTCGTCGACGCCGGCGACGATCAGGGAGTCGCCGCCTCGGGTGACGACGAGGTGGCGGTTGTGCAGCGCGTCCCAGCCGAGGGACGTCATGTGCTCGACCCAGCCGAGGGCGCCGCTGAAGTATTCGTGGTTGCCGGTCACGTAGACCCGGGCGTGCCGGGCCCGCACGTCGGCGAGCGGCGCGGCCATCGAGAGGCGCTGCTGGACCTGGCCGTCGGCGATGTCACCGGTGTGCGCCACGATGTCCGGGTCGAGCGAGTTGATCACCTGGGTGACGCCCCGGGACCAGCGGGTGCGGTCGATCGGGCCGTAGTGGGTGTCGGTGATCAGGACGACGCGCAGGCCGTCCAGGCCGGCACCGAGCCGGGGGATCGTCACGTCGACCCGGCGGACCCGCGCGACGCGCATCGCCTCGAAGTGGCCCCAGAGCAGCAGCACCACCGAGATCAGCAGGACGCCCGCGGTGACGAGACGGGAGCGGAGCGGGTCGTCGAGCGGGGTGAGGCGCAGCAGCAGGGCGGCGATCTGGCCGATCACCGACCAGGTGAACAGCACCCAGACCACGCCGAGCAGCGTGTCGGCGACCCGCGAGGCGGCGTCGCTGTGGCCGCCGTGCCCGCGGAACATCAGCACCGGGAAGGAGAGCGCGACCAGCACGACGGCCGCGGTCAGGCCGAGCTGCA
Organism: Actinoplanes sp. NPDC023714; assembly: GCF_040639855.1. Lineage (NCBI taxonomy): Bacteria > Bacillati > Actinomycetota > Actinomycetes > Micromonosporales > Micromonosporaceae > Actinoplanes > Actinoplanes sp. NPDC023714. The sequence goes on along the minus strand of NZ_JBFAAR010000013.1, from coordinate 10,440 downwards.
CGCCGAGCGGCCAGTCGTTGCCCGACCACACCAGCGTCTCCAGCGGCACGCCGAACAGCAGCGCCACCACCGCGAGAACCACCACACCGAAGATCGCTCGCCGCGGCGAACGCCGCTGCGGCTCGCTCTCGACCGCCTCACCCACCGACATGAGGGCAAGCATGCCACTCGCCTACGACAGAAAGAGCCTCATGCGTACGGCGGGAGCCCGAGCACGTCGCCCGGAACCGTCAGATCCGCCCGTGACCTGGTGGTGGCGATGAGTGTGGCGTTCACCTCGTCGGTGCCGGTGGCCCACGCCTCGGCATCCGCGGCGGACTTGCCGAACCGGACGTGCCGCTCGATCAGCCGGCGCAGCCGCTCCTCCCGGTCGAGGTCGGCGTACCAGACCTCGGTGAGCAGCTCCCGCACCGGCCGCCAGCGCGGCGAGTCGACGAGCAGGTAGTTGCCCTCGGTCACGATCAGCCGGGCCGCGGACGGCACCCCGATGGCGCCGGCGATGGGCTGTTCGAGGACCCGCTCGAACCCCGGGGCGTAGACCACCGGATCCCGGTCGTCGAGCAGCCGCCGGAGCAGGGCGGCGTACCCATGAGCGTCGAACGTGTCCGGAGCGCCCTTGCGATCTCGCAGGCCCAGTCGATCCAGCTCGGCGTCGGCGAGGTGGAAGCCGTCCATGGGCACGTGCGCCACCCAGTCCGGGCCGTGCTCCTCGCCGATCGCGGCGACCAGCGCCGCGGCGAGCGTGGTCTTGCCCGCGCCCGGCTGGCCCGCGATGCCCAGCACGGCCCGCCGGCCGTCCCGCACCAGGGCGGCGGCGCGGGCGGCGAGGTCCGGGAAGGTGATCGTCATGCGCCGACGGTACCGGTGACCCGGTCGAGGTCGGATCGACGACTGCGCGAGCGCCCCGGAAGCCCGGACGATGGGCGGGAACACACATGGGGGAATCACATGATCACTAAGAGTGTGGTCGCGGCCGTCGTGGGGGCGGCCGCGATCCTCGTTCCGGCCGTCCCGGCGGCGGCCGCGACGGATCCGCGCACGGTGGCGACCGGCCTGGACAACCCGAGAGGGCTCGCGTTCGGGCCGCACGGCGAGCTCTACGTCGCCGAGGCGGGCCGGGGTGGCGCCGGGCCGTGCCGGCCGGGACCGGAGGGCGGCGAGGTCTGCTTCGGCCGGTCCGGGGCGATCACGGTCGTCAAGTTCGGCAGGCAGTGGCGGGTCCGGACCGGGCTGCCGTCGCTGGCGTCGCCGCGGGGCACCGAGGCGAGCGGGCCGTCCGACGTGGTGGCCGGGCCGGACGGGGGGCTCACCTACACGGTCGGCCTCGGCGGCGACCCGGACCTCCGTACCCAAGTCCCGCAGTTGTCCGGAACCGCGAAGCTCTACCGGGCCGGGCGCACGCCGTCGGTCCTGGCGGACCTCGGCGCCTACGAGAAGAGCGCGAACCCGGACGGCGTGACGCCGCCGGACACCAACCCGGTCGCGGTCCTCGCCACCCGGCGCGGCCACCTGGTCGTGGACGCCGGCGGCAACGCGCTGGTCCGGGTGACGCCGCGCGGGCGGATCTCCACGGTGGCGGTGTTCCCGGGGCGCGGGGCGATGCAGTCGGTGCCGACCTCGGTGGCGCGGGGGCCGGACGGCGCGTTCTACGTCGGCGAGCTGACCGGGTTCCCGTTCCCGGTGGGGCAGGCGCGGGTCTGGCGGGTCGTGCCGGGGGAGGAGCCGCGGGTCTACGCGACCGGGTTCACCAACATCATCGATCTCGAATGGGCGCCGGACGGCCGTCTCTACGTGCTGGAGATCGCCCACCGGGGGCTGCTCTCCGGAGACCGGGCCGGCGCCCTGCTCCGGGTGGACCGCAAGGGCACGCCGCGGGTGGTGGCCTCGGCCGGGCTGACGGCGCCCGCCGGCCTGGCGATCCGGGACGGGTACGCGTACATCGCGAACTGCGGGGTGTGCGCGGGAACGGGCTCGGTGGTGCGGGTCAGGATGTGAAGCTGAGCCCGAGGCGCAGCCCGGCCACCCCGGCCGGGGAGAGCGGGCGGGCGGTGGCCCGGCACAGGTCGGAGCGGACCTGTGCCGGCAGCTCCTCGCCGAGCGAGCAGAGCGCCGGGAAGAGGTCGAGGACCTGCCGGTGGGTGAGCGCGCCGACGCCGATGAGCAGGCCGTTCAACGCGGTCCGGCCCTCGGCCAGCTCGGAGCAGAGCTGCATCCGCCAGGCCACGTCGTGCACGTGGTCGGCGAACTCGCGGGCGATCCGGTTGCCGGACGGGGCGCGCAGCCCGCCGATCGAGGACTGCCGGAAGCGGGCGACCGAGGGGGCGAGGCGGCAGGCGATGCCGAGGCGGCGGGCGAGCTGCGGGACGGTGAGCACGTCCAGCCCGGCGGAGCAGCGCTCGCAGAGGCGCTCGAAGGTCTTGGCGTGCACCACGGACGCCGGGCGCTGGCAGGCGCCGTCGAACCCGCAGATCGGGTCGAGGATCACCTCGGTGAGGGTGCCCTCGTGGTCGAAGCGGCCGACGGCGAACCAGGTGGCCGGCGTGGTGCGGTAGTGGGCCAGGGCCGCACGGGCGCTGACGTATCCGTCTGGATCGACGCCGATGCGGGGCACACCGTCCTCGGTGTGCAACTGGATGAGGCGGAACATGGCGCGCTCCCGGGGTAGAGCAGTTTTCCCTGTCGTTCACCGGTACGTCCGCACGAGAACAAAAGTTCACACATCACCGTGAGTCAGCAAAGTGTGACGGTGTATGCGCTGCTCGGCGTGCCGGGGGAAGGCGAAGATTACTCGGTGTAATGGTTTTAGGCCAGAGGTGTGGGACACTCGCCGGATGAGCGAGGCCACGCCGATCTGCGTCTGCGACCACCCGAAGCGGGCGCATGAGCACCACCGCGCCGGGACCGAGTGCGCGCTGTGTGACTGCGCGCGTTTCCGCCGCCGTGACCGATGGTGGCGGCGATGGGCGTGACGTGCGCCACACGGCGTGCCAAATCCTAGTGGATCTGTAGGCTTACCCTCAATTGGCACGGACTCGAGGGGGCCCGATGGCACTGCCCGATTTCCTGATCGCCGGCGTACCGAAAGCCGGCACCACGGCCTTGCACGCCGCGCTGGTGGGCCACCCGCAGCTGTTCCTGCCGTCGGTGAAGGAGCCGAAGTTCTTCCTCTCCGACGGCCCTCCTCCGGCCGTCGGCGGTCCGGGCGACGTGCAGACCTATCAGGAGCACGTCTGGCGCCGCGACGACTACGAGGCTCTCTTCGAGCCCGCGCCGGTGGGCGCGCTGCGTGGGGAGGCCACGCCCTTCTATCTGTACGACCGGAGCGCGCACGAGCGGATCGCCAAACTGCTCCCGGACGTGAAGCTGGTGATCCTGCTGCGCGATCCCGTCGATCGCGCGCACTCCAACTGGACCCACCTGTGGGTGGCCGGGCTGGAGGAGAAGGCATCCTTCCTCGAGGCGTGCCACGCCGAGGAGGAGCGCAGGGCCGCGCGGTGGGCCGACTTCTGGCACTACATCGGGCTCGGCCGGTACGGCGAGCAGCTCCAGCACCTCTACCAGCACGTCGACCGCGACCGGGTGCTGCTGCTGCGCTACCGCGAGCTCAAGGACGACCCGGCCCGCACCCTTGACAAGGTCTGCGCGTTCCTCGGCGTGCGCACCGGGGTGCTCACGTCGATCCCGAAGGAGAACGTGAACCGGCACTACGTCGAGGACAACGCGGTCAACCGGGTGCTGCGCGGCCTGCTGCGGACCGGCGGCGGGTTCGGCCACCGGTTCCCGGTGCCGCTGCGCCTGGCCGCCCGCGGGCCGCTGCTCACCCTGCTGCACCGCACGAAGGGCAACCGTCCGGTGACCACACCGGAGGAACGCGCCGCCCTGCTGCCCTACTTCGCCGACGACATCGCCCTGCTCCAGGAGGTCACCGGCGAGCGGTACGACGACTGGCTCAGTCCCGACCGACACGCCCGGGCGTCGTGAACCGGTGCGCTAAACCCCACTTTCCCCATAGATGATGCAAACTTGACGGGTTCCGTCGCCGCAACCCAGGAGAGCCGCCTTGACCATCGGAATCACGGCCCTGCCCCTGCCGCGCTGGGAAGACTCCACCGTGGTGGTGGAGCCTCCGGGCACCGAACCGGGCGCCTGGTCGGGCGCGCCGAGCACGATCCGGGCGGACGGCTTCATCTACCTCGCCTACCGCCTGCGCCTGCCGATCGGCGCGGGCCGGGGCATCGCCAACGTGGTGGCCCGCTCGGCCGACGGCCTCACCTTCGAGGTCGTCGCCGAGGTGGGCAAGGACGGCTTCGAGGCCGAGTCGCTGGAGCGCCCGGCGCTGACCCGGACGCCGGACGGCCGCTGGCGGCTCTACGTCAGCGCGGCCACGCCCGGCACCAAGCACTGGCGGGTCGACCTGCTCGAGGCGGACACCCCCGAGGGTCTCGCCACGGCGGCGCCGCGGACCGTGCTGGCCGGCGACGAGCGGCACGGCGTCAAGGACCCGGTGCTGCACCACGACGAGCACGGCTGGCACCTCTGGGCGTCGGTGCACCCGCTGGAGTCCTGGGACGACGCCGACCGGATGACCACCGAGTACGCCACCAGCCCGGACGGCGTGCACTGGACCTGGCGGGGCACCGCGCTGGCCGGTCGTCCCGGAGAGTGGGACGCCCGCGGCGTGCGGGTCACCTCGGTCGTGGTCGACGGCGACGAGATCACCGCGTCCTACGACGGCCGCGCCACGGCCGGCGAGAACTGGGAGGAGCGGACCGGTGTGGCCCGCGGCTCCCGCCTGCCGGACGGCTCGTTCGGGCCGCTCACCGCGGAGGACCACGAGCCGGTCGGCAGCCCGCACGCGCCGCACGGGCTGCGCTACCTGAGCCTGGTCGGCCTCCCGGACGGCGGGCGGCGGATCTACTACGAGGCCACGCGCGAGGACGGCGCGCACGACCTTCGTACCGAAATCGCCTGAACCCTCGCTCAGGGTGACGGAAATTCGACCGCGACGACCGATTCGACCGGTTCTGGCGTGTCACATGCTGAGAGCATGATCACGCTGGGTGGGGCCGGGTTGGTGGCCGGACGTGAGGTGTCCTAACGTTCTCCAGGACGTCAGGTGCACCGGAAAACGGCCGCACTGGCCAACAGCGGAGCCGCGCCCACAAGGCGCGGCTTCGCTGTTTTTCCGCCGGCTCCTCTTTCGGACACGAACGGATGGGGCCTGCCTCCCGGCGGCGTTTGCCCTTTTGCCGCCTGGGTAAGTCCGCCTCGACGCGGGTGGGGTGCTCGCAGGGGGTCTGAGGGGGGACGATGCGCACGCTGGCCGGGCGGTATCGACTGGTGAACCGCATCGGACTCGGCGGAATGTCGGAGGTCTGGCGCGGCCACGACCAGGTGCTCGACCGGCCGGTCGCCGTCAAGATCATGGCGCCGGCCGTGGAGGGCACGCTCGGCGCCGTCGGGGTGGACCTGGTGCGCACCGAGGCCCGCGCGGCGGCCCGCCTCGCCCACCCGAACGTCGCCGCGGTGCACGACTTCGGCACCTCGCCGGCGGGGGAGCGGGACGTCCCGTACATCGTCATGGAGCTCGTCGACGGGCAGACGCTCAGCGCCCACCTGGCCGCCGGCCGGCTGGACTGGCGGATCGGCGTACGGATCTGCGCCGAGGTGGCGGCGGCCCTGGCCGCGGCCCACGCGCAGCAGGTCGTGCACCGCGACATCAAGCCCGCCAACATCATGCTGACCCCGGCCGGCGCGAAGGTCCTCGACTTCGGGATCGCCGCCGCGATCGGCTCGCCCGACCCGGACCCGGAGGGCCCGGTCATGGGCACGCCCGCCTACATCGCGCCGGAACGGTTCGACGGGACGCCGGCCACCCCCGCGTCCGACATGTTCGGGCTCGGCACCCTGCTCTACCACTGCCTCTCCGGCCGGCTGCCGTGGAAGGCGCGCACCCACACCGAGATGGTCATGGCGCAGCGCTTCGAAGATCCACGACCGCTTCCGTACGTGGAGGGACTGCCGCCGGAGGTGCTCGACCTCTGCTCGCGGTGCCTCTCCCGGGAACCCGGGGAGCGGCCGACCGCGCTGGTGGCGGCGCTGCTGCTGGCCGAGGCGGTGGACGCGCGGGTCTACGTGCCGCTCGCCGACCTGGGCCTCGAACCGGAGCGGCCGGCCGCGGTCTCGGCGTGGGACGCGCAGGCCGCCGGGGAGGCGACCACGCCCGCGGACGGCGACCGGGAGTCGGCCCACGCGGGCGCCGCCGGTGGCGACCGGGTGGGCCGCCACCGGCGCTAGACCCTTCCGGTCACGCCCGGGGGACGACCACGAGCGGGCGCCTCGCTCTTCTCAGGAGACGGGCCGAGACGCCGCCGAGCAGCACCCGGCGGGCCGGGCCGTATCCTCGCGAGCCGCAGAACAGCACGTCCACCTCGGTCAGCTCGGCGAGGGTCTCCACCACGTCACCGGAGCGCAGCTCCCACTCCACCGTGACGCCGGGGACGGCCTCGGCCGCCTTGCGCAGCGCCTCCTCGTACGTCTCCCGCGCGGTGTCCAGGAAGGCGCGCTCGGCGTCCGCACCCAGCATGAACGGCAGCGCGGCATCGCCGCGCGCCACCACGGTGACCAGCAGCAGCGGGCTGCCGGTGCGGCGGGCCAGCCGGGCCGCGGACTCGAGGGCGGCCCGGCCGTCCGGGGTGTCCACATAGGCGACGCCGATCCGGCCGGCCGTGCCGGGCGGCTCGGCCATCCCGGACGGCGCCACCGCGACCGGGCAGACGCTGCCGGCGAGCAGGCGGTCCGCGGTGCTGCCGGGCAGCAGCCGGGACACCGGGGCGGACGCGGTGGAGCCGACCACGAGAAGCGCGGCCTTCCGCTGCTCGGCGAGGTCGTGCAGGCCGTGCGCCGCCGAGCTGGACGCGACCACCCGGTATTCCACGTCCGGGGGATCGCCGAGGGTCTCCCGGGCGGTGGCGAGGACCCGTTCCGCGGCGGCGCGGCGGTCCGCGATCCACTCGGCGTCGACCCGGCCGGAGCCGAGAGCCGACGGCGCAGGGTGCACGACCGCCACGATCAGCGTGGTCCCCAGGGTGCGGGCGGCCCAGTGGGCGAGCGCCAGCGCGTCCTGCGTGCACGCTCCCGCGTCGGCGCCGACGATGACCGGTTCGGTGACCGGCGGCGGCGCGGTCACGGCTGTTCCTCCTCACCGCGGGTCTCCGGGCGCTCGGCCGGGCCGGCCGGCGACGACGCGGCCTGGCGCAGCCGGGAGTTGCGGTAGCCGTAGAAGGCGTAGATCAGCAGGCCGACGGCGAGCCAGCCGACGAACCGGATCCAGGTGTCCAGCGGCAGGTCGGACATCAGGTAGACGGCGAACGCCACACCGATCAGCGGCAGCACCGGCGACCACGGCACCCGGTAGGGCCGGGGCATGTCCGGGCGGGTCCGGCGCAGCACGATCACGCCGATGTTGACCAGCACGAACGCGAAGAGCGTACCGATGTTGACCAGTTCCACGATGGTGCCGAGCGGGACCAGCGCGGCCAGGATCGAGATCAGGATGCCGAGGCCGACGGTGAGCCGGGCCGGCGTGCCGAACCGCTGGTTGACCTTCGCGAGCCGGCGGGGCAGCAGGCCGTCCCGGCACATCGCGAAGAAGATCCGGGTCTGGCCGTAGAAGATGACCAGGACCACGCTGGTGATCGCGACGACCGCGCCGAGCGCCAGGATCGCGGCGGCCCAGCTCATGCCGGCGCCCTCGTCCAGAGCGGCGGCCAGCGGCGCGTCGCTGCCGGAGAGCTGCTCCGGGGTGGCGATGCCGATCGCCCCGGCCACGGTGAGGACGTAGAAGATCGTACAAATGATCAATGAGCCGAGGATCGCGAGCGGCAGGTCCTTGGCGGGATTGCGGGCCTCCTCACTGCCGGTCGAGACCGCGTCGAACCCGATGTACGCGAAGAAGATGATCGCCGCTGCCGCGGTCACCCCGTCCACGCCGGCCGGGGCGAACGGGCTGAAGTTGCCGGTGCTGAAGTTCGCGAACGCCACCACGATGAAGAAGATCAGCACGGCCAGCTTGATCACGACCATGGCGAGGTTGACGCGCACGCTCTCGGTCACGCCCCGGACCAGCAGCAGCGTGATGGCCAGGACGATGAAGACGGCGGGCAGGTTGAACACGCCGCCGTCCTCCGGCGACTTCGCGATGGCGTCCGGCAGCGCGAAGCCGAACGCGGCGTCCAGGAACGCGTTGAGGTTGCCGCCCCAGCCGACCGCGATGGCGGCCACCGAGACGCCGTACTCCAGGATCAGGTCCCACCCGATGATCCAGGCGACCAGCTCGCCCAGCGTCGCGTAGGCGTAGGTGTAGGCGCTGCCGGACACCGGGATCGAGGACGCCAGCTCGGCATAGGAGAGCGCCGAGAACGCGCAGGCCACGGCGGCCAGCACGAACGAGAGGATGACGGCCGGCCCGGCCAGCGCGGCCCCCTCGCCGATCACCACGAAGATCCCGGTGCCGATGATCGCGCCGACCCCCATGGCGGTCAGCTGCGTGGCGCCGACGGCGCGCTTGAGCTGGCCGTCCCCCGAGGTGTCGGTGATCAGTGAGCCCACGTCACGGACCGCGAAGACCCCTGGCTTCATATCGACTCCTTCGACCGGCGGCGATTCCTGTCACCGTGTCCTTACCCACCGCAGGCCCGCAAGATGATCGGCGCGATGCGCCGAAAACGGTCACCCGAGTTGCTTTCTCGCGCTCGGCGTACGCGTTGTGCGCCGTGATCGCCGAACCACACGGCAGCCTGCTTCGGGGCGGTACGGTGGGTGAAACGGGTACATTCCCGGCTCGGAGGGCGTAATGGGCGAGGCCGTGATGACGACACGGCGGCAGGCGGACGGCGCGTTGGTCGTCGAGATCCGCGGCACCCTGGACGCCGCCACGGTCTCCGCAGTCCGCGCCGAGCTGCTGACCGCCCTGGCGCGCGACCGTCCCCGCGCCCTCCTCGTCGATCTCACCTTCGTGACGTTCATGGACTCGATGGGCATCGGCGCGCTGGTGGCCGCCCACGAGGCGGCGCGCGAGTTCGGCGCGCGGGTGCAGCTGCGCAACCCGAGCGAGTTCGTCCACCGTCAGCTGAGGGTCACCGGCCTGTGCGATCTGTTCGGGCTGCGGCCGGGGCCTTCGAACGCCCGCACCTACCGTTTCTGATCTCGGTTGCCGAGCTTGTCCCACAGCTCGTAGGACCTGTCCCGCAGATTCGAGGGGCGCGTCTCGTCGCTGTTCGGATCCTCCCGCATCGACGCGACCAGATGCCTCACCAGAGCCTTGGCCTCCTCGGACATGGCCTTGACGACGGTCTCCGTCTCGGGTCGCTGCTCCGCCAGCACGGCGATCACCGGCCACCAGTCCTCGGCCTGGGTTTCACCCGCCGGCAACAGGCAGTGCGCCAGCAGAATGGCGAGGTCCGCCGCTTCCCGGTAGAGATCCGGGTCGCGGAGGGCCGGGAGGTTCCCGATCACCTGGGGGCGCCGGCAGATGTTGAGCAACAGCGCCGTGGCATCGATCTCCTTGAGCTGATCGAGGCCGAGGAGCACGCTCAGATACCCGTGCAGGAAATCACTGTCCGGTTGCCAGCTCAGGAGGAGCCGCTCGAGCACGCTGGCGATGAGCCTGGCCGTCGTCGGATCCGTCTCCGTGGTTCCGGGAGGGTCGGTGGACATGTCGACCGGTGGTGTCCGGCCGGTGAGATCGGCGATGAGGGTCGCCAGGAGGCTCACGCCCGATCTCCCGATGTCGACGGCGATGCCGTCGTGGAGCGCCAGACCGAACGCGCTCCGCGCCTGCGCCGCCGCATCGTTCAGCAGCGCGGCATGACGGTAGTCGGCGGTCTCGGGGGACACCGCGACCTGGCCGGTCCCGAGGTGGTCGCCGGCCCGCTCGATCCACGTGAGCATGGCGTGCCAGCCGTCCGCCCGCAGGCCGGCCTTCCACAGAGCGAGCGCCGAGGCCCACTCGTCGTCGTCCCGTACGATCTCGCCGACCGGCACCGGACCACCCGCGATCAGGATCCGGATCAGGACGAGGTTGGCGGAGTAGCAGGCCAGGCCGTTCACCAGGTCGGGCTTCGTCGGCCGGTACGCGCCGAGAAGGTCGAGGGAGGGGCGTGTGCGGTGGTTGCGGATGACGAAGTCGAGTACCCGGACGACGTCGTCACGCTCCGCGCGGTCCAGGCCGGTGAAGAGGGACCGGAAGAAGCTGAGCACGCTTCCCCGCGCGGCCAGCGGCTGGTGCGACAGGAGCGCCGCGAGCCGGGCGTCGTCGGGGTCGCGCTCGTGCCTGCCGGAGTAGGCCTAATGAGCATGCAAGGGCTGGTCTTGCCCGGCTCGTTCAGAGATCTCGGGTGGTAGCCCGCGCCGTGAGCGCTTCGACAAGACCGATCCGAT
>NZ_JBFAAR010000012.1:64154-270540 GCF_040639855.1 Actinoplanes sp. NPDC023714 | reverse complement strand
CCCGGTTACATTCCGAACCCGGTAGCTAAGCCCTCCAGCGCCGATGGTACTGCACTCGGGAGGGTGTGGGAGAGTAGGACGCCGCCGGACTCAACTTGTGTTAAGGCCCGCCCCGTTTGGGGCGGGCCTTTTCGCGTCTCCGGGGTTGTGAATCGTTCGCCGGCGGGGCGGTTTTGGGGCGGGGATGGCCCACTCCGGGCGGTCAGGCTTGATCCCTGCGTGGACCATCCCCGCCCCAAAACCTTGCGACCCTGCGCTTTGATTCGCGACTCCGGGTCTGTGGCCGGCCCACCGGGTGGGTGGTGGTCCTTCTTTGTGGTTGAGTCCGGCGGCGTCTTGCTTGGGCTCGATGGTTAGCGGCGCCTCCCGGATAGCCGGGGGGCGCCGCTTTTTGGGGTTCGGGGATGTTGGGTTAGTGGAGGTTCAGGGATCGCCAGTCTACGTATTTGAAGTTGGTGCTTACTCGGTTGTTGTCGGGCTTGTTCTCGCCGTCGTGGAGGACCAGGAGGCCCCTCGGGTAGCCGGGGAGGGGCGTTGCGGTGGCTGCGGCTCCGTCTGAGTGCTGGACGCCGTCTGTGGAGCGGCCGTCTGTGACCGTGAAGGTTTTGATGGGCTTGTTGGTTCGGCGGTCGTAGACGAAGAAGCGGCTGTCGCCCTGGCTTGAGACGACCAGGTAGCCGTCGCGCTTGCCGGTGGGGTAGATGGTGGCTCCCTCCACGTCGGCTGTGATGCGGCCTCCGTACCCCGGGTCGTTCTGGGTGTCGAGGGTGCACTCCTCGGTCTCGGGGTCGTAGGTGGCGGGGACGCCGTATTCGGCTACTCGTTCCACGATTCGGGGGATGCTGCTGAAGTGGCCGGCTTCAAGGTTGATTCGCCACAGGGCTACGTCTTCCTGGGCGGCGTAGAGGACGCCTGCTTCGGCGTCTACGACCATTCCCTCCACCTGGGGGTCCTCGCCCGGTTCGCCGCACGGGGTCCAGCTGGTGCCGTTCGGGAGGCGGAAGGTTTTCGGCAGATCCAGGGTGTCGGTGGTTTTGTAGGTGACTCTGCCGTTCTTCTCCTCGAGGCGGAAGATGCCCAGGCGGGTGGTGTGGCGCCGGCTGACCACGGCGTACTTGTCGTAGGTGGCCAGACCGTAGCCGGTCGCCTGCTCCTCGGCCTCGGTCTCGTCCTTGGAGAAGAGCAGGGGGACGTTCGCCGCGGTGATGTCGGTCAGGCCCTTGGGCTCGATCTTGTAGATGCGCAGCTTGTCCAGGCCCCGGTCGGTGACCACCGCTAGGTCGATCTTCTTCTTGCCCAGCTTGAAGCCGGTCAGGACGTCCACGTTGTTGAAGCGGCCGCCCTCGGGGGTGGCGATGGCCTGCACCTCGCGGCCCTTGAGGTCGTAGACCCGGAGACCGCCGTTCTTGGCGGTGCCGATCACCAGGCTGCGGCCCTTGTCGGCGTGGTTGATCCAGATGGCGGGGTCGTCGGCGTCCGCGTCGCCCCCGGCCTCGTCGTCGTAGAGCGACGGCGTCTCCACCGTCGCGGTGATCTCCCGGGGCGGGCGCTGCGCCGCCTGGGCGGGCACCGCGGAGAACGTGGTCAGTGCTACTAGAGCGGCTATGCCGGCAGACCGATGCATGACATCGAAGCGTTCCGGATCAACCTGACCGAAGGGTGGCCGGTGATTTAACAGCGTGCGCGCCCCACAGGGTGGGTGCAAGATGTCAGTGCCGATGGCCAACCGATAAGCTGACCATCGCGGGCCGCTAGCTCAATGGCAGAGCTGTGGACTTTTAATCCATAGGTTCAGGGTTCGAGTCCCTGGCGGCCCACCAGCAACGTCAAGCCGGCACCCGAGGTGCCGGTTTGTTGCGCTTTACGGGTTCTTGCCCCTCGCGCGTCCCGTGACCAGCCCGGGATATTTCGATCCGTAACTTAAATGTGAGTGACGCTCTGGTAGATTCTCGCCCCGGCTTCCACGTCGGGTCGTCTGTGATCCGACGTCCGCGCACCAGGCCGCGGACGTGGATGGATGGTCACTCATGAATACGGGGAGTGTGTCGTGAACACGGCGCCGTTAACGCTGTCGGTTGTCATACCCATGTACAACGAGGAGGCGGTTCTGCCTCTTCTCGTCGATCGGCTCCGGCCGGTGCTCGACGGGCTTCGTGAGCCCTACGAGGTCGTCGCCGTCGACGACGGCAGCAGGGACAACACCGCCGCCATCCTGATCGGCCTGCGCCGCACCTGGCCCGAGCTCCGCATCGTGCGCCTGCGTCGCAACAGCGGCCACCAGGCGGCACTCTCCGCCGGTCTGTTCAGCTCCAAGGGCGCGTACGTCGCGAGCATCGACGCCGACCTCCAGGACCCGCCGGAGAAGATCCCGGAGATGCTGGAACTCGCCCGCCGGGAGAACCTCGACATCGTCTACGGCGTCCGCAACGACCGGAGCACCGACACCCCGTTCAAGCGGTGGACGGCCGGCGCCTACTACGGCCTCATCCGCCGGCTCGTCGGCAAGAACGTGCCCTCCCAGGCCGGTGACTTCCGTCTGCTGAGCCGCACCACCGTCGAGGCGCTCCAGGAGCTCCCCGAGCGTGCTCCGGTGCTGCGCCTCATCGTGCCGTGGATCGGCTTCCCGAGCGGCCAGGTCACCTACATGCGCGAGGAGCGGGCCGCCGGCAGCACCAAGTACCCGCTCGGCAAGATGGTGAAACTGGCCGTCGAGAGCATCACCAGCTTCTCCGCGGCGCCGCTGCGCCTGGCGACCTGGCTCGGCGTGATCGGCGTCGCCATCTGCACCATGCTGCTCGTGATGGCGTTCGGCGCCTACCTGCTCGGCGAGACGGTTCCCGGCTGGTCGTCGCAGTTCGTGGCGTCCCTCTTCATCGGCGCGGTCCAGCTGCTCTGCCTCGGCCTGCTCGGCGAGTACGTGGGCCGCATCTACACCGCCGTGCAGGACCGCCCCACCTACTACATCGCGTCCGACACGGCGGACGAGCCCGTCGTCCACTACGACGGCTTCACCGCGGGGGCCGGTCGGTGACGCTTGGCGCCATAGACGCCGAGACGGTTGTTCTGGAGAAGGTGACCGAGCCCGAGGCGGACGAGCCCCGGGCTCCGGCCGCTGTCTGGCGCTGGCTCCCCGCGGGGGTCGGCGTCGCCGTCTTCGCGGCGATCCTGCTGATCACCGGCACCTCCGTCCTCGACGTGCTGAAGTACGCGGCCTACGTGGCCTTCGCCGTGGTCATGCCCGGCACCCTGGTCTACCGGGCCCTGCGCCGGACGCCGCACACGCTCATCGAGGACCTCGCCCTCGGCGCGGCCGTCGGCCTGGGGCTGGAGCTCGTCGCCTGGGCCCTCTACTCGTACCTCGATCTCAGGTTCTTGATCTGGACCTGGCCCCTGCTCGTGGCGGCGGTGTTCGCGGTGGTGCCCGGCCTGCGCCGGCACTGGGTCGTGCGCGGCTACCGGATCGTCCCGCTGGGCTGGTCCTGGGCGGTCACCGGCGTGGTCGTGTTCTTCACCGGCTACGTGTGGGCGACGTTCTTCGCGCAGAACCCGATCCTGCCGACCGGCGAGGACACCCTGCAGTTCATCGACCTTCCCTACCAGCTGTCGCTGGCCGGCGAGGCGAAGAACCACTTCCCGATGCACCTGCCGCAGGTGGCCGGCGAGGCGCTGCCCTACCACTGGTTCGCGTTCGTGCACGCCGCGATGATCGGCATGATCGGGCACATCGACCTGCCGGTCGTGACGATGCGGCTGCTGGTGCCCGGCATCGGCGCGCTGATCGCGCTCGTGACGGCGGTGGCCGGCTGGCGGATCACCGGACGGGCCTGGGCCGGCGCGATCGCCGCGGCCCTCTTCCTGGTGGTCGGCGAGTTCCAGTTCACCGAGGTCTTCAGTAACACGATCGGGGTCCAGGTCGCCTGGATCATCTGGCCCAGCCTGTCGATGACCTACAGCTGGGCGCTGCTGCTAGCCCTGGTCGCGGTGATCGGCGACGCGCTGCGGCGCAGTGACGACGACTCGCCGGTGCCGAGGCTGCCGCTGCCGGGCGCGTTCGCGCTCGCGACCATCCTGGCGTTCGCGTCGAGCGCCGCGAAGGCGAGCTCGCTGCCGGTGACGCTGAGCGGTCTGGCCCTCGCCGGGTTCATGGTGCTGGTGACCACCCGGCGGATCCCGTGGGTGCTGGTCGGGATGGGCGTGGTCGTGTCGCTCGCCCAGCTCTTCTGCACCGCGGTGATCTTCCGCTTCCAGTCGTACGGTCTCGGCATCAACCCGCTCGGCGGCATCGCGCCCTTCTGGGCCGACCCGGAGGGCGAGCGGTCGCTCGTCGCGCAGACGGCGGTCATCGCTGGGGTGAGCATCGCCTGGATCCTGTCGCTGCAGATCCGGCTCGCCGGCATCATCCCGCTGGCCTGGCTGCGGCGCGGCCGGCTCGAGCCGGCGCAGTGGTTCCTGCTCGGCGGCGCGATCGCCGGTCCGGCGCTCTACATGATCCTCGGGACGTTCAACTCGACCTGGTTCTACCGGGCCTCGCTGCCGTTCGGGCTGATCCTCTCGGCGTGGGGCTTCGTCATGGTCTGGGACCGGGCGAGGATGTCCGGCCGGGCGGCCGCTGCGCTCGGCGCGTTCGCGCTGGTGTTCGCCGAGGCCATGGTGATCGCGGTGCTGCTCTTCGCGCCGAAGCAGCCGCGCGGCGAGTCGTACTCCGCGGTGTTGCCGATCCTCTGGTGGTCCGGGGTGCTGGCCGCGATCGCGCTGGCGGTCGGCCTGGCCTGGCGCCCGGCGGCCCGCCGCTGGCCGGGCCTGACCGGCCGGGGCGCCGTCCTCCTGCTGACCGCGGTGCTGCTGACCGGCACCCCCGGTCTGATCATGGAGGCGCGGCGCAGCCAGATGAGCCCGAACGGCGGCGGCAACACGACGGTGCCGATGCCGGAGTCGCGGGTGGACGCGGCCCGCTGGGTGCGGGACCACAGCGACCCGGACGACATCCTCGCGACGAACGTCCATTGCTCGCACGACCGGCCGCTGAAAGACTGCCGGGACGCGCGGTCGTTCTGGCTCAGCGCGTACGCCGAGCGTTCCGTCCTGGTCGAGGGCTGGACGTTCGCGCCGCGCCTGGCCGGTGTGCCGACCGCCCGGTGGAAGTTCTGGGATGAGAAGAAGCTCGCCTACAACGACGACGCCATCTACAAGCCGTCCGCGAAGGCCCTGAACCGCCTGCGGGACCGCTATGACGTGCGGTTCCTCGTGGTGGACCGCAAGGTCAAGCCGGAGGGTGCGAAGCTGGCCGACCTGGCGACGCTGCGCTACGACGACGGCCGGATGGCCGTCTACGAGTTGAGATGACGGGGATGCGACTCAAGCGGATCTCGCGCCGGAGCCTGATCGCCGGGTCGGCGGCGGGCGGTGTGCTGGTCACGGGTCTCGGTGTCGGCCTCGGCCGCCGGGGCGGGAAGACCGCGCCCGGCGGCGCGGACGACCCGGAGGTCCCGGCGCCGTCGACGCAGCTGCAGATCATCGCCCAGCCGGACGACGACCTGCTCTACCTCGCCCCGGACTCGCTGCGCGCGATCGACTCCGGCGCGAAGCTGATCACCGTGGTCCTCACCGCGGGCGAGGGCGACGGGCGCAACGTCGACGGGTACACGCCCGCCGAGGCGAACGCGCCGATCCGGTTCGAGGAGTACGCCGAGGCCCGCTACGAGGGCCTGCGCGCCGCCTACGCCCAGCGGGCGACCGGCGACGCGGCGAGCCCGTGGCGGCGGGAGCGGCTGGCCACGGCCGGCGGCACCGCGGCCGAGCTCTGCACCCTCGAGGCGGCGCCGCACATCCAGGTCGTCCTGCTGAACATGCGGGAGCGGCAGGGCGGCGCAACGCTGCGGACGCTCTGGGACAAGAGCGAGGACGAGCAGCCGGTGCTGCGGATCCCCGGCTCCCCGGTCACCGATCCGCGCCCGTTCGGCCGGGGCGCGCTGATCCGTACCCTGACTGATCTTCTCGATCGGTATCAGCCGACCCTGGTCCGCACGCTGGACCCGGACCCCGACCGGCAGCTGCACGACGAGAAGAACCTCCAGCACGACGACTTCGGCTTCTTCTCCGACCGGGGCGACCACGCGCCGGCCGGACTCTTCGCCTGGGCGGCCGTCCAGGACTGGTGCCGGAAGGGCCCGCGCCGGGTCGTCGTGGAGAGCTACCGGGGCGACTACAACCGCCGCTGGCCGGCGAACCTGGGCTCGGCCCTGGCCCGGGAGAAGCTGGAATACCTCAACGTCTACGGCCGGCACGACCGCAAGTCCGGCCGGCAGATCTCGCTGCTCGGCGCCGGGCAGAGCACCACGTCCCGGTACGCGCTCAGCACCGCCTGGCTGGCCCGCGGTACGAAGGACGACCGGATGGCGGCCTTCGGCGTGCTCGGCGGCCGCGCGGTGCACTGGAGCGAGGCCGAGGCGGGCAGCGGCGAGTGGCGGAAGCCGGTCGTGATCGACGGGACCGATCTGCTGCCCGGGATCAGCGCGGCGCAACTTCCGGACGGCCGGTGGCAGGTGGCCGGCATGCGGGCCGTGCTGGCCGCCGCGGACGCCGGGCAGAAGCGCGAGGTGGTCACCGCCGTGCAGCGCGAGCCGGGCGGCGCGTTCGGCCCGTGGACGAACCTCGGCAACCCGGAGGCGGGCGGGACGATCACCTCGGACGGTCCGCTGCCGGTCTGGCCGCGCGGCGCCGGCGTGCCGGTCCTCGGAGTGAACCGGGACGGCACCCTCCAGGTCTTCGTCCGGGTCTTCACCGGGGCCGTCCACAGCCGGATGCAGTCCGCCGGCGACGAGTGGGCCGAGTGGCGCGATCTGCGCGGCAGCCAGACCCAGGACGGCCTCACCACGGTCACCACGGCGGGCGGCCGGATCGAGCTCTTCGCGGCTCGCAAGAACGGGCTGGCGCGCTGGCTGCAGAGCGGGAAGAACAGCCCCTCGTTCAAGCGGCTGATCATGGACGTGCCGGCGCCGGCCGGTCCGCCGACCGTGCTGCGGCTCGGCAACGGCCGGCTGATCCTGCTGGTCCGGCAGGCGCTGAACGGCCACGTCCTGGCCTACCGGCAGCAGGGCGAGAACCGGGAGTGGAGCCCGGAGCCGGTCGACCTCGGCGGCCACGGCGGGTTCGGCCCGGTGGCCGGGGTGGGCTACCGCGGCGGCATGATCGCGGTGAGCCAGCGCAACGACGACGGGACGACCAGCTTCACGCTGCGGTACGTCGACGCCCTCGAGGAGGGCCATTGGAAGCGCACCGGCCCGGTGCTGGCGTCCCCGCCGGCGCTGTCGGTGGACGCGTCCGGACGGCTGGTGCTCGCGGCGATCTGCGCCGACGGCCGGCTGCGTGTCACCCGGCAGGAAGAAGCGGGACCGACGATGAAGGTGCGGTCCTGGACCGCGGTGGAGGAGTAGAGGTGTCGACGACAGAGATGGCAGCGGAGCGGAAGCGACCGCGCCTCGAGGTCTTGGACGGCCTGCGCCTCGCGGCGGCGCTGCTGGTCCTGATCTATCACTACACGGCCGTGCGGAACAACCACATCTGGCCGGAGCCGCCGAAGGAGGCGTTCCCGACCGCGCACGGGATCACGTTCTACGGCTGGCTCGGCGTCAACCTGTTCTTCCTGATCAGCGGTTTCGTGATCTGTATGAGCAGCTGGGGACGCAGCCTCGGGGACTTCTTCACCTCCCGGGCGGCGCGGCTCTACCCGGCGTACTGGTTCTCGGTGGTCGCCGGCATCACGGTGTACCACTTCTGGCCGGACCACAACGCCGGCCGGGACTGGATCACCAACCTGGTCAACTTCACCATGCTCCAGGAGCCGTTCGGCTACGGCGGCGTCTCGGCCGTCTACTGGACACTCTGGACGGAGTTGCGCTTCTACCTGCTCTTCGCGCTCTTCGTGGTCTGGCGCGGGGTCACGTACAAGCGGGTGGTCGTCTTCTGCTGCGTGTGGACGGTCGCGTCGGTCATGGCGAACGCGTCGGACACCGAGGCCCTGGCGCCGCTGCTGCTGATGATCGTGCCGGACTACTCGTTCCTGTTCATCGCCGGCATCGCGTGCTACCTGATGTACCGCTTCGGGCCGAACCTGCTGCTCTGGGGCATCCTGGTGATGTCGTACATCCTGGGTCTGCCGGTGACCCTGCGGAAGCACTTCCGGGTCGAGAAGAACGAGACCCAGCACCTGGTCGCCCGCTGGCCCACCGCTGTCATCCTGGCGCTGATCTTCCTGGTCATGGTGGCGGTCGCGCTCGGCTGGCTGTCCTGGATCAGCGGTAAGTGGCTGACCGTCCTCGGCACCATGACGTACCCGCTCTACCTGCTGCACGAGACCGTCGGCGGCACCATGCTGCACGAGCTCGACGGAACCCTGAACCGGTGGGCGCTGATCGGCATCACCACGGTGGCGATGCTGGTCCTGAGCTATCTGGTCCATCGCTGGATCGAGAAACCGGTGGGCCTGCGGATGCGGGCCGCGATCGCCAAGGGGGTGCGGGAGCTGAACAAGGACCGGGAGGAGCCTCCGAAGCC
Organism: Actinoplanes sp. NPDC023714; assembly: GCF_040639855.1. Classification (NCBI taxonomy): domain Bacteria; kingdom Bacillati; phylum Actinomycetota; class Actinomycetes; order Micromonosporales; family Micromonosporaceae; genus Actinoplanes; species Actinoplanes sp. NPDC023714. The sequence goes on along the minus strand of NZ_JBFAAR010000012.1, from coordinate 261,987 downwards.
ACCGGAGCCCCGCAAGCCCGATGCGGACATGACACAGGAACTGGTCAAGATCAGCTGAGCGAGAGCCGGCGCGGGGATTCCCGCGCCGGCTTCCTCACTTCTGGTAGAGCGCCACCGTGGCGCGGTGAACCTGCCAGGTCCGCTGCACCGTGTAGCCCCGCTTCCGGAGCAGGGACTGGGCCGGTCCGCGCAGCGCCCCGGCCGGCTTCGCGGTGCAGGTGCCGTAGCAGGTCACCCAGATCCGGACGATGCGCGGGTCGACGCAGGCCTGCGCCTCGGTGCACTCCGGGTCCTCGAGGCGGCCGGTGTCGACGCCGCTGCCGGTCCGGAGCACGTCGGTCGGGCGCTGCTCGGCCGGGAGGTAGTAGGCGATGCCCTCGCGGAACCGGCCGCGGGCGCCGTACATGATCGCGTCGCCGGGGATGACGTTCTCCGCGAGGATCGCCGCGATCGCCTGGTGGTCGATGTCGTCGTGCCCGGCGCTGGTCCGCACGGTGAGCTGCATGGGCAGCGCGAAGAGCGCGAGGGCCACCACCGCGGCCGTGCCCGGCACCCGGCGGAGGCCGGCCACCGCCGCGCCGGCCAGCAGCGCCCAGCCGGGGATCGTGAAGAGCACGTACCGCATGATCCAGAGTGGTGAGACGACGATCGACATCACCGCGAGGGCCAGGATCGGCAGCACGGCCAGGCCGAGGCAGAGGGCCGTGGCCGACCACTTGCGCTGCACCGCGAGCAGGGCCAGCAGCACCACGGCACCGCCGAAGCCGCCGGCCAGGAAGAGCTGCTCGTACCAGTTGTGGCCGGTGTCCCAGGTGAGCTCCGGGATCCAGGCGACCTGGCCGCTCTGGTTCACCGAGATGTAGGCGAGCGGCGCGATCACGACGACCCCGGCCAGGACCGAGAGCGTCCAGGCCGGGAGGGAGCTGCCGCGGACCTTACGGCCGGCGATCACCAGGAAGAGGATGTACGCCGCGTGCGCGCTCAGCACGGTCAGGGCGAAGATGTGCGCGGCGCCGACGAGCACGACCGAGGCGGCGTACGCGACCCAGCGGGTCCACCGTGGCCGGCGCACCGCCCGCAGCAGCAGCCAGGTGGCGAGCAGCGTGAAGGCGACCACCGCGGCGTAGACCCGGATCTCCTGCCCGTACCGGGTGACGGCCGGGACCAGCGCGAAGATCAGGCCGGCGAGCAGGCCGGACCGGCGGTCGTAGAGCTCCTGGCCGATCTGGGCGACCAGCGCGCCGGCGGCCGCCATGGCGAGCACCGACGGCAGCCGCAGCGACAGCAGCGAGATGCCGAACAGCTCGGTCCAGACGTGCATGAACGCGTAGTAGACGGCGAAGACCGCGTCGAGGTTGCGCTCCATGTGCAACTGCTCGCCGAACGAGCGCTGCGCCGCGATCAGGGTGGCGAGCTCGTCACGCCACGGGACCGGCTCACCGACCCGCAGAAGGCAGACGATCCCGGTGAGCAGCCCGGCGAGCAGACAGGCCGGAAGGGTGCGGGGATCCAGGCGCCGGACCCAGGAGGGCCGGCTCGCCGCGGGGACGTCGTGGGCGACGTCCTCCTCGGCCACGGTGACCGCGGACATCATTCCTCTCCTAGGCCACCGGTGTGCCGTCGGCGACGGCACACCGGGACCACAAGGTCAGGGCCCGACCGGGTCAGGACTGGACGGCCGGCTTGCGGTTGCGGGCGCTGCCGCGCTCGAACTCGCTCGGCACCGGGAAGTAGTTCTCCAGGAAGACCCGGACGACCTGGGCGCGCTCGGCCGGCGACAGCACGCTGTGGTGCGTGTCGTTGAGGCAGAACACGTCGTTGCCCCGGATCGTCAGGATCTGGGTGAGCCGCGGGTGCTGGTCCGGGTCGCCGATGTCCACGTAGGCCACCCGGATGGAACCGCGCGAGCTGCGCCCGGTGAAGTACGCGTAGTAGTGGTGCAGCGACGACGGGATCGAGATGTCCGTCGCCGATCGGAGCCGGCTGCTCGCGGTCCGGCTCACCGCCTCGGGGAAGCGCTCCTCGAGCTCGTTGAGGACGCTCACCCGCAGCGAGTACGGCGCGTGCAGGAACGACTGGGTGATCGTGTGGCCGAAGGCCTCCTTGATCAGGACCCGGTTGTTCTTCGCGGCGGTGAAGTTGAAGTCGTCGTCGTCCGCGATCGGGGTGAGCGGCACCGGGGTCGGCGACTGGAAGAACTGCGCGACGCCGTTGGCCGCGAAGAACATGCTCGGCTGCAGCGGGCGGCCGAGGAAGAAGTCGTCGTTGAAGTAGAGGAAGTGCTCGGCCAGCCCGTCGATGTGGTGCAGCTGGCTCTCGATCGCGTGCGAGTTGAAGGTCGGCAGCGCGCCCGGGTCCTTGAAGATCTCCTTGTGGCTGACCACCTGGATGCCCGGGTGCTCGGTGTCGAGCCAGGCCGGGGTCTGGTCGTCGGTCACCAGCCAGATCTTGCGGACCCACGGCGCGAACATCGCGATCGAGCGCAGCGAGTACTTCAGCTCGTCCCGGCTGCTGAACCGGGCGTCGCCGCCGGCCGCCTCGATCGGCGGGAGGCCGAGCTGCTCCAGCGTCGTCGACTTCTTCGCCCGCCAGGCCGGGTCGTCGCCGTCCACCCAGGTGTAGACCACGTCGATCGGGAACCGGATGTCCGACGTCAGGGTCTCGGTGAAGGCGTCGAGGGTCGGGTATTCCCGGTCGCGGATGGTGACCCGGGTCTTCGCCTCGAGGACCGCGGCCGGCACCGTCGCGCCGATCAGCGTGCGCCGCAGCGGGCGCATCCCGGTGCCGTCCTCCTCGTCCCGCCAGAACTCGACGTCACAGCCGTACGCCGGGCCGAACCGCAGGGTCCGCGACGAGGTGACGATCGGCTGGAAGACGCGCAGGCCACCGGCGTTGGCGCCCTCCTCCGAGGTGCCGGCCAGCCCGGCCAGCGTGATCCCGGAGACGACGGCGCTCCTGCTGACGAGCTCGGTGTAGATCGGCTGCTCGGCCCACTCGGTGTGCAGCGCGGCGAGGACCGCCGGGCGGTTCCGCTCGTGGATCGCGACCCGGACCCGTACGCCGTGGTCCCGCACGATCCAGTACTCGATGCCGTGCTTCTCCAGCACGTCGACGACGAGCCGCAGGTTGCGGTCGGCGGCGTCGAACGGGGTCATCTCGTCGGACTCGATGCAGAGCTGGCCGGCCGAGCGGACCAGCGTGGTGTCCCGCTCGGCGATCAGCGCCTCGAGGTCCTTCGCGGTGCGCTGGAAGAGCGGCCGGTCGGGGCGCGGCGCGGCCGGGGCGAGGCCCATGCCGCCGGTGCCGGCGATCCAGGCGGCGAGCCGGTCGGCCTTGGCCTCGAGCCGGGCCGGCTGGTGCCGCTTGCTGATGAGCTGCTGGTAGAGCTCGATCCACTGGCCCATGATCCGGTCGAGGTCGTACGCCTCGGCGGCCCGCAGGGCGGCCTCGCCGAACTGGTGGCGCAGCGGCTCGTCCTCGATCAGCTTGCGCAGCGCGTCGGCGAGACCCTCGATGTCGCCGGAGCCGATGATGTAGCCGTTCTCCCCGTGCGTGATGATCTCCGCGGGGCCGGTCTGGATGTCGTAGCTGACCGCCGGCACGCCGGCCGTGAACGCCTCGATCAGGACCAGCGGCAGAGCCTCGCCGTCCTTCGAGGTCAGCAACGCGATGCTGCTCTTCGACCACTCCTCCGCCATGGCCTGCACCGAGCCGAGGAACTGGACGTTCTCGTTGAGGCCGAGGCTCTCCGCGAGCCGGCGGAGGGTGCCGAGCTGGAGGCCGTCGCCGAGGACCCGCAGCACCCAGTCGGGGTGGGTCTCGGCGACCTTCGCGAACGCGCGGATGGCGTGGTCGATCTGCTTCTCGGCCACCACGCGGCCGGCGATGGTGACGACCCGGGTGGTCCGGGTCGACCGCGGCCGGAAGCCCGGCGGCAGCGCGTTGCCGATGATCTGCAGGTGCGGCGCGGCGGCGCGCAGCGTGTCCTGGAACCAGCCGCGGGTGCGCTCGGTGAGCAGCACCAGCGCGTCGAGCCGGGGGATGAACTGGAACAGCGGGTCGCCGGTGGCGCCGCGCAGCTGCGACGGGCGGTGCTCCTGGTGCACCGTGACGACCTCGGGCGGGCTCATCGAGCTGGTCGCCGCCATCAGCGCGGGCGAGGAGGAGACCAGCACCTCGGTGTCGAGGTTGCGCATCGCGTACTCGAGCTCGAGGTCGGCGAGGCGGTTGAAGGTCTTCTCCCACCGCTTGTGGATCAGCCGGCTGTCCGCCGCGACCAGCGCCCGGCACTGCTCGTCGGTGAGGCCGCTGTCCCGGACCGGGCGCGGCACGGCGCCGGTGTTGTCGACCAGGTAGCGCACGGTGATGCGCGGGTCGACCGTGAAGAACCGCTCCTTGCTGGTGCGGAAGACGCTGATGACCTCGACCTGGTGCTCCCGGACCAGGTATTCGGCCTGCGTGAAGATGGCGCGTTCGGTACCGCCCATCGCGTCCGCGGTGTTGAGGAGGAACGTGATCTTCATGCGGTGTCTCCAGGTTTGGCACCGGTGCAGGTGAACGCGAGGCTTCCGGCGGGGGTGTAGTACGGGCGCAGGTGGAAGACCACACCACCGGGCATCAGCATGCGGCGCTCGTAGGATCGGATGGTGGCCCGGACGTTCTTGAGGTCGTGCAGGTAACGGCCGACGCGCAGGCGCCGGCCGGCGACCCGGATCCGGATGTCCCAGACGCTCTTGTCGCCGGGCTCCGGCGCCATCTCGGCCAGCGGCACGTGGATCCGGAAGATGTCGCCGTCGACCCGGACCTGGGTCTCGTGGATCGTCTCGGCCTCGCGCCGGCTGAACTCGGCCACCGCGCCCGAGGCATCCGGCACCCCGACGAACCGGCCGACGATCTCCGCCTTGCCGAGGTCGAGCATGAGCCGGACCACCTCGGCCCGGACCTGCGGGCCGCGGACGTGGATCTGGGCCAGGCCGAACGAGGTGACGACCGGGCGGAAGCGCATGCCGGTGTCGGGGCACGGCGGCGTCAGCACCGTCGGGGTGGCGCCGCGGGCCCGGCCGGGTGCCATCCGGCGGACCGTCAGGTTGCGGGTCTCGCCGGAGCTGAGCCCGACGCGGAGGACGACCGTCCAGTGGCCGGGGTCGAGCGGGATGCGGCCGGCGGCCGGGCCGAAGACCGTGGTGGTGTCGGCGTACCAATTGCCGTCGTACATCTTCCGCAGCGTGGCCGGCACGCTGTGCTCGACCCGGTCCTTGCTGAAGACCACCTCGGCCGAGGTGGGTTCGGCGTCGTCCAGGGTGGGTAGGACGATCTGCACGTTGAGGGTGTGGCCGTCGAGCACGGCGAAGTACTCGACGTGGGCGATGTTGCTCGTCGGCCCGAGCCGGACCATGCCCAGGGCGATCTTCGTCCAGGTGCGGCGGGCCCGTGTCTTGAGCGCCGTGTCGACCTTGCGGCGGGCGACCGAGATGGTCTCCGCCGGGCCCTTGCGAAGGACCCTCTCCACTCGCACAGCCAGCGGATCCACGCTCATCTGTCGCCCATTTCCCTTAACCCCCGCCGTTCGGACATGGTCATGACAAAAGTGGCGGGAAGGCTAACAATTGAATCGGCCTCGGGTAAACAGTAGCTGTCCGAATCGAGGCCGATCTCTCAGTGGATGTCCGAAGTGCTGCGTTCGCGCTTGATCTGACGCGGCAGCACCGGGGTGCCGGCCTGCTCGGCGCGGGCCAGCTGCGTCGCGCTGAACTGGGCGCGCTCGGCCGCCACGTCGTCCGGCAGCTCGAACGGCGACCGGAACGGGAAGTACTGCGGCAGGAAGTCCGCCATCATCTCGGCCTGCTCGCTCAGGGCCACGGCCGCCGAGTCGGTGTCGTTCAGGCAGAAGACGTCGCAGTGCCGGCGGGCCAGCAGGAACGCCAGCTGCACCGGCGTGGACGGGTGCGCCAGGTCGGCGTACGTGTACTTGATCGAACCCGGCACGGCACGCTTGGTCAGGTACGACCAGTAGTGCTGCAGCGACGACGGGATCGACAGGTCGCCCGGGTGACGGAACGGGTGCTCGGCGGTCTGCCGCACCTCGTCCGGCAGCCACTTCTCGATCTCCTCGAGCACGCTCTTCTGCAGCGTGTAGGGGACGTGCTGCATCTTCTGCGTGATGCTCCGGTCGAAGCGCTCGGCGATGTGCCGCCGGTTGTTCTTGCCGGCCGCCGTCACCGGGGCGTCGAAGATGGTGGCCGGACCGGCGTCCAGCTGGGCCTTCGACTGGAAGAACTTGGCGATGCCGTTGGCGTGGAAGAACGAGTCCGGCCCGACCGGGCGGCCCAGGAACATGTCGTCGTTGAAGTAGATGAAGTGCTCGGCGAGGCCGGGGATGCGGTGCAGCCGGGACTCGATGGCGTGCGAGTTGAAGGTGGGCAGCACGCCGGTGTCGCCGAACAGCTCGCGGTGGCTGACCACGGTGAGCCGCGGGTCCGAGGTGTCCAGCCACGGCGGGATCTGGTCGTCGGTGACGAGGAAGATCTTGCGGACCCAGGGCGCGTACGCCGCGATCGACCGCAGCGAGTACTTCAGCTCGTCCCGGCTGATGAAGCGGGAGGCGTTCGTCGCGATCGTGTTGATCTGCTCGCGGCCGAACGCGGCGAGCGAGGCGTTCTTCCGGTCGACCCAGTCGGGGTCGTTGCCGTCGACCCAGGTGTAGACCACGTCGATCGGGAAGCGGACGTCCTCGGCCGGCACCATCGCGAACTCGGACCGGGTCCGGTAGCGCGGCTCGTCGTCGGCGAGCGAGAGCATCGGGTTCAGCGCGACCGGCGGGACCTGGTGGTATTCCGGCTCGGCCGGCAGCACGTCGGCCACCGAGTTGCGGCGCGGTCCGACGATCATGTCGGGGGCGCCGCCCTCGCCCTTCTGGGTCCGCCAGAACTCGATCTCGCAGGCCGAGCCGCTGCCGAGCACGGTCGTCCCGTACGGGCTGGTGACCGGGAAGTAGACCTGGACGCCGGTCTTGCCGCGCCCGGCCGTGAAGCCCTCGTCGGTGACGCTGCCGATCCGGATCTGGGCGCCGTTCAGCACGCCGTCGCTGCGCAGCGCCGCGAGGGTGCGGTCACGGTCGCGGCGGTGCACCGAGACGGCGCTGTGCAGGTTGTTGATCGAGCGCAGGCAGAAGTACTCGATGCCGGCGCGCTCGAGGACGGCGACCACCGCGTCGAGGTTCTGCTGCCAGGCCTTGGCCGGGGTCATGTCGGGCACGACGCGGGCGCGCACGGACTCGCCGGCGTCGCGCACGGTGACCATCGAGCCGGGCTGCGCGGGTTTCGGCAACGGGCGCTGCCGGGTGAGCCGGCGGACCAGCCAGAGCTGCCGGTTCGGCGGAAGGAGCTCGACCAGCTTGAGCCGGTAGTCCTTCGGCAACAGCCGGTAGAAACGAAGCGCAATCATGCAGCACCCAGCACCGTCGCCGTGGCGAGCAGCATGAAACGCCTGCTCGCGAGCCCGTTAGTCTTAGAGGACACCTCAGCCTTCCCCCCGTGCACCGCTCTCACGGCCGGAGATCGACTCACTGTGTCGATGGTCTTGGCCGCAGCGAGTTGCCAGGGTAGTTGGCAGAGCTTCGTGAAACAAATCCATGTATGGTAGGTGGCCGCTCGGTTACGCAGCGCTGGTGCTAGTAGACCCAGACGCGCGTTTTGATCGGGATCTTGTCGTTCGTCCATAACCAGTTCATCGCCGCGATCGACACACGGGCACAGCCGTGCGATGCCGGATGGGCGGGGACACTCGGCGCGCCGTGCACCGCGATCCCGCCGTTGAAGTACTTCGGTCGCCACAGCAGTCCGAGCGGTGCGTCGCGCCAGCCGTCGATCTGCCGGCTCACCTTGAACTTCCCCCGCGGCGTGTCCGCCAGATAGGTCTCGCCCTCCTGCTCGTAGAACTCGTTCGAGCCGGTCGACGTGTTGAAGATCTGCTCGATCTCGCCGTCCGCGACGAGCAGGAGCAGCTGGCGCTTCAGGTCGATCTCCACGACGACGCCGTCGGTGGAGCGGGCCTCCGGGCGGACACCGGAGTCGAGCGCCTGTCGTGTCTTGGGCCCGACGACGCCGTCACGCCCCAGTTTCGCCGCCTTCTGCAGCGCGAACACCGCCTGCTGGGTGGTGCCGCCGAACTTGCCGTCGGCCTTGCCGTTCCAGTAGCCCAGCTCGGTGAGCCTCTGCTGCAGCGCCAGCACGTCGGCGCCCTCGGTCCCCGGCTTCAGCTTCTTCGGTTTCACCGAAGGGGACGGCTTCGCCGTGGGGGTCGCGCTCGGCGCGGACGGTTCCGCCGAGGGGGTGGTCCCGCTGGGCGTCGATGGCGAGGGTACGGCCGGAGCGGCCGTCCCCCCGGTGGAGGGCTCGGACGAGTCGCAGCCGCTCACCAGCACCGCGGCCGTGACCGCGGCGATCGTGACCGCCAGGACTCCGCGCACCGATCGCCTCCTCCGTCACTGATGGTGGCCGCTAGTGTAGTGACGCCCGTCCACAGTTCCACCGAAGATCATTGATCTTTCACTCGTCGGGGTGGACCGGGCCGAAGGATCTCACAAAAGAGCCGAGTAGTCTTTGGCTATGTCATGGAAGGCGAGCGCGCGGCACGGCGTCCGGGAGGCGCCGGGCGGGTTCGCGTTCGTCCAGGAGCTGCTGAACACGCGCGGCACGATGGCATACGGCGCCGATCTGCTGGGCACGGCCGAGGACGCCCAGTGGTGGGTCACCGACGCGCTCGGCGTCTGGTCCCGGGTCTCCGGCCTCCCGGCGCCGACCCTGCTGCTCTCCGCCGGTGACCTGCGCTCGCTGCGCCGGCTGCGCGCCGCCTTCGAGCAGGTCGTGCTCGCCGGGGCCAACCCGGAGCGGGACGGCGCGCTGCCCCCGGCCGACGTCCAGGTGAGCCTCGTGCCCGACGCCGACGGCTGGGTGCGGGTGGTGCCGACCGGCCGGGGCACCCGGTGGTTCGCCTCGGCGCTCTGGGCCGAGGCGCTCCAGGCCCAGCAGGCCGGCCTCTGGCCGCGGCTCAAGCTCTGCCACAACGCCGCCTGCCGGGCCGCCTTCTTCGACACCTCGCGCAACAACAGCGGCGTCTGGCACGACGTCAGCACCTGCGGCAACACCGCCAACCTGCGGGCGTTCCGGGAGCGCCGCCGGCTGCTCGGCCACAGCGGCGACCAGCAGGTGGGCGTGCGCGGCCCGGCAGAACTCAGCTGATCCGCCGGGAACTCCGCGGCCGCGCCGCGCGACTATTGATTCATGGCATGTGAGCGGTGGCGCGAGATGCTCTCCGCGCAGTTGGACGGCGAGGACGACCCGGTCATGCGGCCGCTGGTCGACGAACACCTGGCCGGGTGCGCCGGCTGCCGGGAGTGGGTGGACCGGGCGGCGGCGGTGAACCGGCTGACCCGGACGGCCGCGGTGCCGGTCGTGCCGGACCTGAGCGAGGCCATCCTGGCGGCCCTGCCGTCCTCTCCCGCGCCGGCTGCCGGCGCCGGGGCTTCCTCCCGGGGCGGGGCTTCGAGCGCCGGGGCTGCGGGCGCCGGGTGGGGCGCGGCGGCGCGGCGGCGATGGCGGCTGCCCATTCCGGCGCTGCTCTACGTCGCTCTCGCGCTGGTCGGCACGGTGCAGCTGATCCTCGGCCTGACCCAGGTGGGCGGCGGGGTGAGCGCCGGGCACGAGCACGCCGGGCTGGACGCGACCCCCGGTCACCTCTGGCACGAGTCGGCCGCGTGGAACGTGGCGATCGGCGCCGGATACCTCTTCATCGCGCTGCGCCGCACCCGCCCGACCGGCCTGCTGCCGATGCTCACGGCGTTCGTCGCGATGCTGCTGCTGCTCTCGGTCAACGACCTCACCGGCGGCCGGGTCGACGTCGCCCGGCTGGTCGGCCACGGCTTCGTGATCCTCGGATACCTGTTGGTGGTGGCGATCTCCCGGGGTGTCGGCGGGACGGCCCGGCCGCCCGGTCACCGCGAGGGGGTGGGCTGGCGGGCCCGTTTCGACACGCTCGCCGACCGGGACGACGAGCCGGAGACCCCGGCGCGCCCCGGCCTGCGCCTGCTGCCGCCTCCGTCCGGGCCGCTCACGGCCCGGAGCTCCGAACGCGACAGGGCTGCCTGAGAAGGGCTGCTCAGCGGCCCGGCGGGCGGACCGACAGCTCGCGCCACTCGTCCGGACCGTTCAGCAGGGCGCGGATCATGTCGACCGCCGCGTCCTCGTTGTCGAACTCGAAGAAGTGCGAAGCGCCGTCGGAACCGCCGGCGCGCTGTTCGACATACCACTGGTCACCGCTGACCCGTAAGTAGACGTCCTTGCGGGCCAGCCGCCCCCACTTGCCGTTCCACCAGTGCTTACGCTGCTCCATCCCGGCACTGTATCGAACAAATGTTCGAACGGTGCCGGGTGGGCGGATCTTTTTGAACGGGTGTCAGCGGGGTGGCTGCTGCGAGTGGCGGCCGAGCACCTCGTCGAGCGCGTTGTTCGCCACCTGGTGGCCCTGGCCGCGCAGCAGCGCGTCCCGGATCTCGGTGAGCAGCTTGACCTCCTCGCTGGGCGCCTTCGGCGGCGGCTCCTCGCCGCGGCGGCGGCGCTCGGCCAGCTTGTTCAGCGGCATCACGACGAGGAAGTAGAGGACCGCGGCGGTCAGCAGGAAGGTGATGAGGGTGTTGATGAAGGCGGCGTAGGTGAACTCCACGCCCTCGGCCGGGGAGACCGAGCCGGCGAGCTGGCCGGTTCCGCCCGAGATCCACTTGATGAGCGGCTCGAGGAAGGACTTGGTGAAGCTGGTCACCACGGCGGTGAAGGCGGTGCCGATCACCACGCCGACCGCGAGGTCGACGACGTTGCCGCGCATGATGAAGTCTTTGAAGCCTTGGAACATCTGTTTCACGAGCACTCCCGGGGGCACCGAACGTCCGTCCGGCAACGGGTGCCCGTCACCGGTCGGCGACAAACTACGCCGACCGGTGCGATCACGGAATTCGAAACGCTCGTCAGTCGAGCGCGGGCTCCTCGGCGGTGACCGCCTCGTCGACCGAGGGATAGGTGTGCAGGACCTCGACCAGGCCGCTCACCTCGAGGATGCGCAGGACGCCCCGCTGCGGTGCCGCCAGGCGGACCGTGCCGCCGGCGTCGTCGGTGCTGTTCTTCGCCCGTACGAAGACCGAGAGCCCGGTGGAGTCGCAGAACGACACCTCGGCCAGGTCGAAGACCAGGCGGGTGCGGCCCTTCTCCAGCAGGTCGCTGATCTGATCCTGCAGCTGGGGGGCGGTAGCCATGTCCAGCTCACCGGCGACCGACACGACCACCATGTCGCCGCGCTGTTCCGTTTGTACCGTCAGGGACATTCGCCGACCTCCAGTTATTGCTGAACGGTACTCCACGTACCCGGGGATGCGCAGAACCGGACCCGGCAGTTCTGGTCCGTTAGTTGGTCTACAGCAAGTAACGGACCTACTGATGGTAAAGTCCGGCCGTTGCGCACGGATCGTGTGGTGGGGAGATAGCGATGCCGCTGAGTTCGGACGAGGCGAGCCGCTTCGCCGACCTGCTGAAGGAACACGCGGAGTCACTCACGGCCCGGTGGACCGAACTGGTCGCCGCGAGCCTGCGTGGCCGCTTGAGCAGCACGGAGCTGCGCCGGCAGGTCGAGGATCTCCGCAAGGGCTTCGAGCAGGCTCTCCGCGCCGGGTCGGTGCACCTGACCGACGAGGCGTCGGCCGAGCTGCGCGCCCAGCTCAGCGAACTCTCGACGAGCCGGGCCCGGCAGGGCTTCGGCGCCAACGAGACCGCGATCAGCGTGTTCGCGTTCAAGGACGCGGTACTCGAGGTGATCGGCGACGGCACCGACGCCGGGATCCTGCGCGACTACGTGGCCTTCTCCTCGTTCGTGGACCGCGCCGCGCTCTTCACCTTCGACGCGTACGTGCAGGTCCGCGAGTCGCTCATCGCCGACCAGGCCGAGCAGCTGCTGGAGCTCTCCACCCCGGTGGTGAAGCTCTGGGAGGGCGTCGTCGCGGTACCGCTGGTCGGCACGCTCGACTCGGCCCGCGCCCAGGTCGTGATGGAGCGGCTGCTGCAGACCCTGGTCGACACCGGCTCGCCGTACGCGATCATCGACATCACCGGGGTGCCGGCGGTCGACACCCAGGTCGCCCAGCACATCCTCAAGACCGTGGTGGCCGCCCGGCTGATGGGCGCGGACTGCATCATCTCCGGCATCCGGCCGCAGATCGCGCAGACCATCGTGGCGCTCGGCATCGAGTTCGGCGACATCGCGACGAAGGCCTCGCTGGCCGACGCGCTGCGGTACGTCCTGAGCCGCACCGGCAAGCGAACGGAGCGCTGACGTGGAACGCGTCCCGGTCCTGAAGATCGGCGACGTCCTCCTCGTCTCGATCCAGATCGACATGGAGGACCAGGTCGCCCTCCAGCTGCAGGAGGACCTGGCCGACCGGATCGTGGCGACCGGCTGCCACGGCGTCATCATCGACATCAGCGCGCTCGACATCGTCGACTCGTTCGTCGGCCGCACGCTCGCCACCATCGCCTCGGTCTCCCGGGTGCTGGACGCCGAGACCGTCGTGGTCGGCATGCGGCCGGCCGTGGCGATCACGCTGGTCGAGCTGGGTCTGTCGCTGCCCGGGATCCGGACGGCGCTCAACGTCGAGCTGGGCATCGAGATGCTCGCGCGGGCCCGGGCGGACCGCGAACCGGAGATCGAATTCGATGAGGACGAGCCCGACGCGGCAGCGGTAAGCCCGTCGTGAGCGACGAGAGCCAGCGGCTTGCGGTCGTCACCGACCAGGATGTCGTCCGGGTCCGGCAGCTGGTGCGCACCGTCGCGGTGGCGGTGAAGCTCTCCCTCGTCGACCAGACCAAGCTGGTCACGGCCGCGAGCGAGCTGGCACGCAACACCCTGGTCTACGGTGGTGGGGGCGAGGTCGTGGTGAGCCGCGTCCAGAACGACCGCCGGGCCGGGATCAAGATTGTTTTCGCGGACGAGGGTCCGGGTATCGCCGACCTCGATCTCGCGTTGACCGACGGCTACACGACCGGCGGCGGGCTCGGTCTCGGGCTCAGTGGCGCACGTCGGCTGGTCGACGAGTTCGACATCCGGACCGAGCCGGGCAATGGCACGACGATCACCGTTACCAAGTGGTGCCGATGAGCGGAGGCACGGTGGCGTCGCTGCCGGAAGGGCTTCTCGACGACGGGGTCTGGTTCCGCGTCGAGGAGGCGGTGACCGCCGCCGCGGTGCGCCGGGCGGCCGAGCGGCTCGCCGCCGACCTCGGCATGCCCGAGCGCCGTGTCGCCGATCTCTCGATCGTCGCCGCCGAGGCGGCCGGCAACCTGGTCAAGCACGCCGACCAGGGCCACATCCTGATCCGCGCGGTGCGCACCCCGGCCCAGGCCGGCGTCGAGGTGATCGCGATCGACAGCGGCCCCGGGATCGAGGACGTCGGCCGGGCCATCGGCGACGGGCACTCCACGGCCGGCACCCTCGGCATCGGGCTCGGCGCGATCCTGCGCCAGGCCAGCCACTGGGATCTGCACTCGCTGCCGGGCCGGGGAACCGTCCTGGCCGTGCAGGTGTGGCCGGCCGCGCCGCCGGAGCCGGCCTGGGTGAGCGGCCTGATCCGGCCGTTGCCCGGCGAGTCGGTGAGCGGCGACGCGTACGCGGTCCGCGAGGACGGCGACCGCCGGCAGGTGCTGGTCACCGACGGCCTGGGGCACGGCGGTCTGGCCGCCCTGGCGTCGCGCGAGGCGGTGCGGACGTTCCTGAAGGGCCCGATCGCGTCACCGGCCGCGACCGTCGAGGCGCTGCACCGGGCGCTCGGGCACACCCGCGGCGCCGCGCTCGCGGTGGCCGAGCTGGACACCGCCGCCGGCCTGGTCCGGTACGCGGGGCTGGGCAACATCTCCGGCACCGTGCTGGCCCCGGACGGCGGCCGGCGCGGCATGATCTCGATGCCCGGCATCGCGGGGCACCAGCGCCGGCAGGTCCGGGAGTACGACTACCCGCTCACCCCCGGCTCGGTGGTGCTGATGCACACCGACGGCCTGGAGGACCGCTGGAACCCGGCGAACTACCCGGGTCTGTTCAGCCGCTCGCCCGCGGTGATCGCGGCGACCGTGCTCCGCGACGCCGGCACCCGCCGTGACGACGCCGGCATCCTGGTGGCACGTCCGTCATGACGTCGAGCGCCGGCGAGCAGCTGATGAGCATGCGCCTGCGGGTCGAGCAGGACATCTTCGTGGTGCGGCAGCTGGGCCGCGAGGTGGCCCGCGCCGTCGGCCTGGAGTCCCAGGACCAGACCCGCTTCGCCACGGCGCTGAGCGAGGTGGGCCGGGTCCTGCTCGCCGCGGGCCCCGACGCGGAGGTGCGGTTCAGCGCCCAGCCGTACGGGGTACCTACGCTCCAGGTGACGATGACGCATCCGGCGGCCGGCGAGGCAGCCCGGCTCGCTTCGCAGTTGCAGCAGGTCGGCCGGCTGGTCGACACGATGGAGGTCGACGATGGCGGTACCGGCACTGTCGTACGGATGTCCCGGCGTCTCCCCATGGGCGCGCCGGAGCTGACCCGGACTCGCATGGAGGAGATCCGCACAGGGCTGGCCGGGCACGTCCCCGGCAGCCCGCTCGACGAGTTGGCAGTACAGAATCAGCAGCTCATCGCGGCGCTGGACGAGGTGCGTGCCCAGCGCGACGACCTGGCCCGGCTCAACGCCGAGCTGGAGGAGACGAACCGCGGCGTCATGGCGCTCTACCACCAGCTCTCCGAGGAGCTGGAGGAGACGAACCGCGGTGTCGTGGCGCTCTACGCCGAACTGGACGAGAAGTCGGTGCAGCTGCGGGCCGCGAGCGAGGCGAAGAGCCGCTTCCTGGCCAACGTGAGCCACGAGCTGCGGGCGCCGGTCACCGCGATCATCGGGCTGGGCCGGCTGCTCACCGACTCCGGCTCGGACGACCTCACCGAGGAGCAGGGCCGCCAGGTCGAGCTGATCCGCACCTCGGCGAGCGACCTGCTCACGCTGGTGAACGGCCTGCTCGACCTCGCCAAGGCGGAGGCCGGGCGGATCGAGCCGAACTGGTCCGACGTCGACCTCAAGGCGATGTTCGGCCAGCTGCGCGGCACGCTGCGCCCGCTCGCCACCCGGCCGGAGGTGGACTTCGTGGTGGAGGAGCCGGCCGTGCCGTCGCTGCGCTCCGACGAGGTCCTGCTCGCCCAGGTGCTGCGCAACCTGCTGACCAACGCGCTCAAGTTCACCGAGGAAGGCTCGGTGCGGCTCAGCGCGCGCAGGGTGGACGGCGACGTCGAGTTCACGGTGGCGGACACCGGCACCGGCATCCCGCCCGAGCTGCACGAGCGCGTCTTCGAGGAGTTCTACCAGGTGCCCGGCAGCAAGCCGGTGAGCGGCAAGGGCACCGGCCTCGGCCTGCCCTACGCCCGGCGGCTGGCCGGCATCCTCGGCGGCGGCCTGCGGGTCGACTCCGAGCCCGGATCGGGCAGCACCTTCACCCTCCGGTTGCCGGCCACCCATGAGTGATCTCGCCCGGTCGGGTCTGCAGAACCGTGGCCCGGCCACGGTGCTGGTCGTCGACGACAGCGCCACGAAGCGCTACCTGCTGGTCAGCTGGCTGACCCGGGCCGGGTTCACGGTCATGGAGGCGGAGACCGGCGGCGCGGCGCTGACGAAGCTGCTGGAGACCGAGGCCGACCTGGTGGTCCTGGACGTGAAGCTCCCGGACATGAGCGGTTTCGAGGTCTGCGAGCGGATCAAGACCGATCAACGGTACGGGGTCCTGCCGGTCATCCACGTCTCCGCGCACGCCGTGGACGTGAACGACCGCACCCAGGGCCTGAACCGGGGCGCGGACGCCTATCTCGTCGAGCCGATCGAGCCGGACGAGCTGATCGCGACGGCGCAGGCCGTGCTCCGCTACTACCGCGCCCGCCGCCGGGCCGAGCTGCTGGCCGAGCGCATGGTCCGGCTCGCCGAGGCCACCCTGGCGATCAACTCGGCGCCCACCCTGCCGGCCCTGCTCGAGGCGGCCGCCGAGGGCGCCCACGACATCTTCGGCGGCCCGGTCGCGGTGGTCGCCGAGACCTCCGAGGGGGAGAGCCTGGCCGCGGTGGTCCCGGCCGCGGAGGATCACCCCGCGAGGGTACGGCCGTGGGCCGTCCCCGAGCACGGCGTGGCGGTCGGATCGCTGGTCCGCACCGACGACACCGCCGACTGGGACGTCGTCGGCTGGCCCGAGGGGGAGACCGTGGCGGTCGCGGCGGCCCGGTTGCGCGCCGACCGGCCGCCGGTCTACGTGGCGGCGCCGGGCAGCTCGCAGAACCCCGGTTTCCCGGTGCTGCGCCAGCTCTCCCAGGCGGTCGCGGCGGCCGTGGAGGCGCAGCGGTCGTTCGACGAGGAGCACCGGATCGCGGTCACCCTCCAGCGCAGCCTCCTCCAGTCCGAGCTGCCGAAGGTGCCCGGCGTGGAGCTCGCGGTCCGGTACGAGCCGGCCGGCGCGCAGACCGAGGTGGGCGGCGACTTCTACGAGCTGACCGTGCTCGGCGGCGAGCTGCTGGTGGCGATCGGGGACGTGGCCGGCCACTCGCTGCACGCCGCCACGGTGATGGCCGAGCTGCGGCACGCGGTCCGGGCGTACGCGGTGGAGGGGCATTCGCCGGGCGCGGTGCTGGAGCTGGTCAACCGCTTCATGCGGACCGTGCTGCCGCACGACTCGGCCACCCTCTGCCTGCTCACCATGGACCCGGCCACCGGCCGGATCAGGATGGCGAGCGCCGGGCACCTGCCGCCGCTCGTGCACGTGGGCGGCGAGGCGACCTACCTGGCGCCGCGCGGTCCGCTGCTCGGCATCGACGCGCCGCGCCGGGCCGAGGTGGAGCTGACCCTGCCGCCGGGCGGCACGCTGGTTCTCTACACCGACGGGCTGATCGAGCGCCGGGACGCCGACATCGACGTGGGCCTGGAGGCGCTCGTCCGCGCCGCGAGCGAGGTCGAGCCCGACCTCGACGCCTTCTGCTCCCGGCTGCTGGCGAGCCTGGCCGGCCCCGGCGAGCAGGCCGACGACATCGCCGTCGTGGCGCTGCGCCGCAACGCCTGAACTTTGTGCTATCCCTCCGGGCCGGGTTGACGGCTGCTATTCACTGAGTGAATAGTACCGGGCATGTCCACCGCACACGTCCTGCTCGGGTTGCTCGCCGGCGGCCCGCGGCACGGTTACGACCTCAAGAGGGCGCACGACGAGCGCCTGCCCCAGGCCAAGCCCCTGGCGTACGGGCAGGTGTACTCGACCCTCGGCCGGCTCGAGCGGGACGGCTTCGTCGCCCAGTCCGGCCAGGAGCAGGAGGGCGGCCCGGAGCGGACGTCGTACTCGCTGACCGCCCTCGGCCGGGAGCGGCTGGACGCCTGGCTCACCGAGGTCGAGCCGCCCGCGCCGCACGTCACCAGCGCCCTCTTCAGCAAGGTCGTCGTCGCGCTGCTGGCCGCCGACGCCGACCGCGCCCGGCAGTACCTCACGGCGCAGCGGGCCGCGCACATGACCCGGATGCGCGAGCTGACCGTGGCCAAGTCCTCGCCCGGCACGACGGTCGGCGACGTGATCGCCGCCGACTACGCCATCGGGCATCTCGACGCCGACCTGCGCTGGCTGCAGACCACGCTGGCCCGCGTCGCCGACCTACAGAAGGAAGTGACGGCATGAGCGCACCTCTGCTGACCGCCACCGGCGTGCACAAGAACTACGGGAACACGCAGGCGCTGCGCGGCGTCGACTTCGCCATCGAGGCCGGCGAGATCGTCGCGGTGACCGGGCCGAGCGGCTGCGGCAAGTCCACTCTGCTGCACTGCCTGGCCGGCCTGCTGAGCGTCGACGCCGGCGAGATCCGCTATCGCGACCAGGACATCGGGCTCTTCTCCGAGGCGGCGCGGTCCCGGCTGCGGCGCTCCGACTTCGGCGTGCTGTTCCAGTTCGGGCAGCTGGTGCCCGAGCTGACGGCGGCCGAGAACGTCGCCCTCCCGCTGCTTCTTTCCGGTTCGGGGCGGAAAGGGGCGCGGGAGGCGGCGCTCGGCTGGCTGGACCGGTTCGGGGTGGCCGACCTCGCCGACAAGCGTCCCGGCGCGGTCTCCGGCGGGCAGCAGCAGCGCGTCGCGGTGGCCCGGGCCATGGTCACCGAGCCGAAGGTGGTCTTCGCCGACGAGCCGACCGGCGCGCTCGACCAGCTCAACGGCGAGCAGGTGCTCGGCGCGATGGTCCGGGTGGCGCGCGAGCAGGGCACGGCGGTCGTGCTGGTCACCCACGAGGCGACGATCGCGGCGTACGCGGACCGGGAGATCTCGCTCCGGGACGGCGCCGTGGACCCGACCGGGCTCGGGGTGGCGCCGTGAGGTTCTCCACCCTGGTCCGGCTGAGCCTCGCCGGCAACCGGACCGACCGGCTGCGGACCGTGCTGACCGCCGGCAGCGCCGCGCTCGCCGCGGTCTTCCTGCTCGCGGCCGCGAGCGTGGCCTCGGTCCGGGGTGGCGACCTGCTCGTCGACCCGACCGGGATGGCCGACCGGAGCCCCGGGAGCGAGCAGTATGCGAGCCCGCTGCTGATGGAGGCCGGCCTGCGGCCCGGTGTGATATTCGCCCTGGTCATGCTCGCGCTGCCGGCGCTCGCCCTGGCCGGGCAGTGCATCCGGCTCGGCGCCCCGGCCCGGGACCGGCGGCTCGCCGCGCTCCGGCTCGGCGGCGCCACGCCCGGGCAGGCCGTCCTGATCGCCGGCGCGGAGACTGCGGTGGCGAGCCTGCTCGGCTCGGTGGCCGGGCTCGGGATCTTCGCGGTGCTGCGGCAGGTGCTCGACCCGCGCTCGGCCGACGGGCGGCTGTGGTTGCCCGTCGACGTGGTGCCGGACCCGGTGCTGGTGGCCGTCGCGGTGCTGCTGGTGCCGCTGCTGGCCGGAGCGATCGGGGTGCTGCTGATGCGCCGGGTGGTGATCACCCCGCTCGGCGTGGTCCGGCGGGTCCGGGAGAAGGGGCCCGGGCCGTGGCCGGGCGTGCTGATCCTGATCGGCCTGCCCGCGTTCGTCGGGCCGGAGCTGGTCCCCGACGACGGGAACGGGCCGGACTGGAACGTCCCGGAGTGGGCGCCGCTGGTCTCGATGGGCGTCGGCGCGCTGCTCGTGATGACCGGGGTGGTGCTCGGCGTCGGGTGGATCTCGTACACCGCGGGACGGCTGCTGCGGCGGTTCGGGCGGGGGCCGGCCACCCTGCTGGCCGGGGCACGGTTGATGGCCGACCCGTGGAACGGCAGCCGGACGCTCGGCGCGCTGCTCGGGGCGCTCGTCTTCGGCGCCGGGACGCTCGGGTTCCGGGCGCAGCTCGCCGCCGACTTCGAGGCCTCCGAGCGGTACAGCCGGATGGTCGACCCGGCCCGCGGCGGCTCCGGGCAGGACAATGAGTTCTACTTCGGCGCGATCCGCCTCGTGATGGTCGCGGTCGCGGTGGCGATGGTGGTCGCGGCGGCCGGCGTGCTCGTCGCGTTCGTCGAGGGCATCGTGGCGCGGCGGCGGGCGTACGCGGCGCTGACCGCCACCGGGGTGCCGCGCCGGACGCTGCGCGCCGTGCTGCTCTGGCACACCTTCGTACCGCTGGTCCCGGCCGTGCTGCTGGCGCTCGGCGCCGGCACGGCGCTGTTCCGGATGACCGGCACCGAGGTGCGCAGCGGTGGCGGCGGGACCTACGAGACGTGCGTCGACCCGGTCGCGGACTGGGCCACCTGCGCCAAGCAGACGCTCGTCGAGCCACTGGTGGTGGTGCCGGTCCCGATCCCGTTCGGCGGGCTGGCGCTGCTCGGTGCGGGCGCGCTGGTGGCGATGCTGCTGGTGGTCGGCGTCGGGGCGGCGGTGCTGCGATCCAGCACCGACCTCGAGGAGCTGCGCGCCGGCTGAGCGCACGACCGGGCGTGGCCGGGGTACGGATACTTCGTCCGTACCCCGGAAGCTCTTAAACGGCCTTGACCACGTCCAGGATCCAGGAGAGCACGAAGGCCTCCTCCTTCCAGGCGTCGTAGCGGCCACTCGGACCGCCGTGGCCCGCGCCCATCTCGGTCTTCAGCAGGTATTCGCCGTCCGGGGCCACCGAGCGCAGGCGGGCGACCCACTTGGTCGGTTCGTGGTAGAGCACCCGGGTGTCGTTGAGGCTGGTCACCGCGAGGATCTTGGGGTAGGCCAGCTTCGCGACGTTCTCATAGGGGCTGTACGACTTCATGTACGCGTAGACCTCGGCGGACTCGAGCGGGTTGCCCCACTCCTCCCACTCGGTCACGGTGAGCGGCAGGCTCGGGTCGAGGATCGAGGTGAGCGGGTCGACGAACGGCACCTCGGCGACGATCCCGGCGAACGCCTCCGGGGCGAGGTTCGCAACCGCGCCCATCAGCAGGCCACCGGCCGAGCCACCCCGCGCGACCAGGCGCGACGACGACGTCCAGCGCGCCCGGACCAGGGCCTCGGCACACGCCACGAAGTCGGTGAAGGTGTTCTTCTTCGCCAGCATCTTGCCGTTCTCGTACCACCCGCGGCCGAGCTCGCCACCGCCCCGGACGTGCGCGATCGCGAAGACCACGCCCCGGTCGAGCAGGCTGAGCCGGGCGATCGAGAAGTACGGGTCGATCGAGTGCTCGTAGGAGCCGTAGCCGTAGAGCAGTGCCGGGTTGTCGCCGTCCCGCTTCGTGTTCTTCCGGGCGACGATCGAGATCGGGACCCGGGTGCCGTCCGGCGCGGTCGCCCACTCGCGGAACTGCTCGTAGTCGGCCGGGTCGTAGCCGCCGAGCACCGGCTTCTGCTTGCGCAGCGTCATGGCCCGGGTCACCAGGTCGACGTCGTAGACCGACTCCGGGGTGACCAGCGAGGTGTAGCTGATCCGGATCGAGCCGGTCTCGTACTCCGGGTTGCCGGCCAGCCCGACGCTGTAGATCGGCTCGGGGAAGGTCATGTCGTACGCGTCGGTGCTGCCGTCCGTCATCACGCGCAGGCCGGTGAGGCCGTCCCGGCGCAGCGAGACCACGACGTGCCGGGCGAAGGCGTCCACCGACTCGAGGCGGGTGCCCGGCTGGTGCGGGATCAGCTCGACCCACTCGCCCGGGTTGTCCACCGAGGTGCAGGAGAGAGCGAAGTCCTCGGCGTCCCGGTTGTGCAGGATCAGGAACCGGTGGCCGTGGTGCTCGACGCTGTATTCGACGCCCTGGACCCGCTCGGCGATCAGCGCCGGCTCGGCCGTGGGACGGTCGGAGGGGATCACCCGTACTTCCGAAGTGATCTTGCTCTGGGCGTCGATGACGATGAACTTCTCGCTGCGGGAGAGGTCGACACCCACCCAGAACCGCTCGTCGGCCTCCTCGTAGACCAGGGTGTCCTGGTCCTTGCCGCTGCCCACGGCGTGCCGCCACACGCGGTGCGGGCGCCAGGCCTCGTCGACGGTGATGTAGAAGAGCACACTGCCGTCGGCCGACCAGGCGCTGCCGTAGAAGGCGTCGGTGACCTCGTCGGGGAGGACCTCACCCGTACGCAAGTCTTTGATCTTGAGGGTGAAGCGCTCGTCGCCGGCGAAGTCGGTCGAATAGGCCAGCAGGTTGCCGTCGGGGCTGACGTCGAACGTGCCGAGCGCGAAGAACTCCCTGCCGGCGGCCAGCTCGTTGCCGTCGAGCAGGATCTCCTCGCCGGGCTTCTCGCCGGACATGGGCGGGTCGACCTCGCCCGGCCGCACCGGGACCCGGCAGTGGATGCCGTACTGCTTCCCCTCGACGGTGCGGGTGTAGTACCAGAAGTCGCCCTTGCGGCTCGGCACCGACAGGTCGGTCTCCTGGGTGCGGCTGCGGATCTCCTGGAAGATCCGCTGACGCAGGTCGTCGAGGTGCGCCGTCGCCCGTTCGGTCCAGGCGTTCTCCGCCTTCAGGTACGCGAGGGTCGCCGGGTCCTCTTTGTCCATGAGCCAGGCGAACTCGTCGGTGACCGTGTCGCCGTGGAACGTGCGCTCGGTGGGCGACTTATGGGCGGTGGGAGGCGCTTCGTTCGTCACCGGAAACACGTTACCGGCTGAATTTCGTACACACCCGGACCTAGGTCATTCGAACATGTGTACGATATGCCAGAGTGGACGATCTTCAGGGGGTCTGATCTCCGTAAGGGGGAGGCAACGGCGTGAGTGATTCCCTTCTCGATGCGCTCGTCGACATCTGCGGTCCCGGTTTCGCGCGGCCGGCCCGCTCCGTCGACCAGATCGCGGGTCGTCAGGCCGCGTTCGTCGCGCAGCCGGCGACGGCTGACGCGGTGGCCGCGGTGCTGCGGCTCTCATCTTCCTTTCGCGCGCGCGGTGCCGGCACCAAGATCGACTGGGGCCTTCCCCCCTCCGGTCTCGATCTGATCGTCGACACCGCCCGGCTCAACGGCATGTGGGACCAGACCGGCGACACCGCCGTGGTCGCGGCGGGCACCCCGGTCGCCGCCGTCCAGGCCGCCCTCGCACTGCGCGGCCGGCGGCTCGCCGTCGATCCACCGTCCCGGGCCGCCACGGTCGGCGGGATGCTCGCCGTCAACGAGTCCGGGCCGCTGCGGCACCGGTTCGGCAGCCCGGCGTCGCAGACCGTGAGCGTCGACTACGTGACGGCTGCCGGTGCTGCTCTCTCCTCGGACGGCGAGGACGGGCGGCCCGGCATCGCCGAGATCGACGGCGTGCTCACCTCGGCCGTCCTGCGCCTCGAGCCGCTGCCGGCGGCCCGCCGGTTCGTCGGGCGGACCGTCACCACCCCCGCCGAGATCGACGAACTGGTGGCGCACACCCTCGATCTGCAGCCCAGCGCCATCGAGGTCGACCTGCCCGGCGGCGGAGGCGGGGTGGTTGCAGTGCTCCTCGAGGGCTCCGAGTCCGAGGTCGCCGGGGCGGCCGACAAGATAGCCGGGCTGTGGGGCGGCGGCGCCGTCGTGGCGTCGTCGGCGCCGTCCTGGTGGGGCCGCTATCCGTTCCAGGCCTCCACCGACGTGGCGCTGCGGATCGCCGCCCAGCCACGCCACCTGCAGGCCGTGGCGTACTCGCTGCGCGACGCCGTCGGCTCGGCCGTCGCCATCCGCGGGTCGGCCGGGGTCGGGACGGTGCACGCCGTGCTGCCCGGTTCGCTGGGGGTGGCACGGGTCCGGGAGATCGCCGTGGCGCTGGAGCAGGTGCTGCTCGCTCGGCGGGGCCGGTTGGCGATCGTCTCGGCGCCGCCGGAACTGGCCGTCGAGCTGCCGATGGCTAGTCGCCAAGACCTGTTCTGACGGCTCAGGGCCTCGCCGTGCCGCGCTGCGGCGAGGTCTCGCCGTGCTGGGGTGCGGCGGGGCTTCGTGTTCTGGAGGGCCGGGCTGTACGGCAGGGCGACAAATCGGGTGCTGGGTGAGCCATGGTGTGCAGCCGGTTTCGGTTGGCTGTACGGCAGGGCGACAAATCGGGCGCTGGGTGAGCCATGGTGTGCAGCCGGTTTCGGTTGGCTGGACGACAGGGCGACAAATCGGGCGCTGGATGAACCCTCGCGTGCAGCCGGCCGGCTGCGGCGTGCGGCGGTGCCCGGGGCGACCGTGGGCTGCGGCCGAGGGCTGCCCCTGCCACCTCCGGGCGTCAGCCGAACGAGGGAATTCTGGTGACCGTCTCGGCTGCGAGGTGGCGGCCCAGGCGAGCGACGTCGCCTACCGCGTAGGTGAGGTAGGCGAATTGGCCCACCTCCCGTACCCCGGTGAGGATCAGGTCGTCCACCAGGAGTTTGCGGCGCAGCAAGGGTGCGCCGTCGCCGAGGATGGCCGGGGCTATGCCGAGGATGATCTCGTCGAGGAGGCCGTGGTCGACGAACTGGCTCACCAGGTTGCCGCCTCCGGCCAGCCAGACGTTCTTGCCCTGGGCGGCCACCACCATGGCCTCGTGGACGCGGCGTACGTCTCCACTGATCATGAAGACGTTGGCGTCCGGGACCGGCGGCAGATCGCGGTGTGTGAAGACCCAGCACGGTACGTCGCCGTACATGTCGTGCCAGTTCTCCGGCTCCTCGAGCAGGTTGTCGTTCTTCAGCACCCATTCGTAGGTGGTCGCGCCCATGGCGAACGCGCCGACGCCGGCGAAGAACTCGCCGAACGGGTTGGCGGTGCCCTCGTCAACCTCGAAGAGCCAGTCCAGCGAGTTGCTCTGGTCGGCGGTGTAACCGTCGATGCTGGTGGCGGTGTAGTACTGCGTCTTCGCCATGACCAACACGATGCCACGATCGCGGCGACAAATAGGGCAGATCGATCAACTACGGGAAAGCCCACAACAAGCGCGGGGCCGGGCGTTGCCGCGCCCGGCCCCACGCCCCGATCAGATCGGCGGGGAGACGTCGTAGGTGAGGTAGGCGAACTGCCCGATCGGCCGCGCCCCGGTCAGCGTGAAACGGGACGACGTGATCCGCCGGGGCAGCACCGGCGCGCCGCCGCCGAGGGTCACCGGGGCGACCCCGAGGATCACCTCGTCGAGCAGGCCGGCGTCGGCGAACTGCCCGACGAGCTCGCCGCCCCCGACCAGCCAGATGTTCTTGCCCTGGGCGGCCGCCACCATGTCGGCGTGGACGGGCGCCACGTCACCCCGTACGAAATGAAGGTTTGCCCCCGGAATGGCGGGCAGGTCGCGGGAGGTGAACACCCAGGCCGGGGTGTCGCCGTAGGGCGAAAGCCACTTCTCCGGATCGTCCAGCGCCTTCTCGTGAGCGAGGATCCACTCGTAGGTCGTGGAGCCCATCGCGAACGCGCCGACCCCGGCGAAGAACTCGGCGAACGGGTTCTGCCCGCCCTCGTCGACCTCGAAGAGCCAGTCCAGCGAATTGTGCTCGTCGGCGATGAAGCCGTCGAAGGTGGTCGCGGTGTAGTACTGCGTCTTCATGGTGACAGCGAATCAGGCGTCGTTGCGCAACACCAGGATCGCGATGTCGTCGCGTGGCTCCTCGACCGAGAAGTTGATCGTCGTGGAGCGCAGCCGGGCCGCCATCACGTCGGCCGGATAGCCGGCCAGCGGCGTCGCGGCCTCCCGCAGCCGGTTGGATCCGAACAGCTCGCGGCCCCGCCGGCGCTCGGTGACGCCGTCGGTGTAGAAGATCAGCGAGTCGCCCGGGTCCAGCGTGATCATGATGTCCGGCGAGGTGATGCTCTCCAGCAGGCCGAGGGCCGTGCCGCCCTCGCCGACGAACGTGGTCTTGCCGTCGGCGCGGACCAGCACGGCGCGGTCGTGCCCGGCCAGGTGCAGGCAGACGCCGAGCGAGGCGCCCTTGCGGGTCACCGAGGCCATCGCGAGGGTGCAGTACCGGCCGCCGCCGCGCTGGACGAGCGTGCGGTTGACCCGCCAGAGGATCTCGCTCATCGCCTTGCCGTCGTCGACCAGGATCCGGATCACGTCGCGGACCAGGCCGGTCACGGTCGCGGCCTGCACGCCCTTGCCGGAGACGTCGCCGACCACCACCAGATATTGGTCGTCGCCGAACGGGACCACGTCGTAGAAGTCGCCGCCCACCTCGGAGCCGGTCGGCACGTATTCGGCGGCGAAGCCGATGCCCTCGACGTGCGGCAGGGCCGGCGGCAGGAGCGAGGCCTGGAGGGTGCGCGCCACCGTCCGCCGCTCGTCGTGGATGCGCGCGTTGTCGATCGCGAGCGCCGCACGCCGGGCCACGTCCTCCAGCACGGCCACCTCGTCGGCGTCGTGCCGGTGCTTCGGGTGCCGGCCCACCGCGAGCGTGCCGAGCCGGGCGCCCCGGGCCACCAGCGGCACCGCGTAGCCCTCCGAGGGCGTCCCGAACATGACCTGGGTGCCGAGCCGGGACGCCTCCTCCAGCCGGGCCAGGATCGACTCCGGGCCGTCCTCGGCGAGCGACGTGTGCAGCGCGGCGAGCTGGGACTCCTCGGCGTGGGTGGCGGCGGCGAGCTGGAGCCGGCCCCACGCGTCGGTGGTGTGCACGGCACACCACTGGCCGAGCCGGGGCACCACGAGCTGCGGGATCAGCGCCATCGTGAGGTTCACGTCGAGGGACTGCGCGAGCAGCTCGCTGGCCTCGGCGAGGAATGTGATCCAGGTCTGCCGGCGGACGTCGGCGCGGCGCAGCCGGTCGTTCTCGAGGTGCAGCGAGAAGCGCTCGGCGACCATGGTGGCGAGCGACTGCGCGTAGCCGACCGGGGAGGCGTCCAGCTCCAGCTCGCCGGAGTACGGCCGGTGCACGTCGAGCGGCACCCGGATGGTGTCGGCGTTGTCCCGGGGCGCCCGGCCGTACCGCGCCAGCAGCTGGCGGCCCGTGCCGTCGCCGCGGTCGAGCCGGACCACGCCGCCGGCCGCCCCGGTCAGCCGGGCCAGCCGGGAGAGCAGGTCGGTGGCGAGGTCGGCCAGGCCCTCGTCGGTGTTCCTGTCGTTGCCGCTGCGCAGCAGGCCGGTGAGCGCGCCGAGGCTGGGCGTCTCGCCGTGCTGCGGCAGCCGGACCGGCGGGGCGCCGCTGCCGGTCCGCTGGTCGAGGCGGAACCAGACGCCCTTGCCGTCGCCCTCGTGGACGGTGCCCCACCGGCTCGCGAAGTGGTCGACGAGCAGCAGGCCGCGGCCGCGCTCGGCCACCTCGCCGATGTCCGGGCTCTCGTTCTTGGGGCCGACCGCGAGCTGCTCGACCGGGCCGGGCGCGAAGTCGGTGACGGTGACGGTGAGGCCGCCGGCGTCGGCGGCCACCTCGATCTCCAGTTCGGTGTTGGCGTGCACCACCGCGTTGGTGGAGAGCTCGGTGGTGAGCAGCAGCGCCTCGTTCAGCAGGCCGACCAGCCCGGTTTCCTCGAGTACCGAACGAACGAGTGCGCGAGCCGCCGCCGGGGTACGACGATCATTGGGCAGCCGGGTTCTGCGCACCAGCGCATCAGGAGACGCACCTGTAGGAATGGTTCCGACCTCGGCTGGCACCCATGCATCCTCTCCTGTCGGTGGGTGTATGCACAAAGTCGTCTCTCGCATTGACCCGGTCGGGCGAGAGAGGATAGGGAACCCCGGCAATGAGTGAGGACAGCATGACTGCGGCGAACGAAGCCAGCGTCGGCGTGCCCGACGAGACCGTTCTGCTAGAGGAGCTCGCCGAGGCGTTGCGCCGTGTGCGCCGCGGCGACCTCAAGGTCCGGCTGCCCAGACGGGACGGCATGGCGGGCGCCGTGGCGGAGGCCTTCAACGAGGTCGTCTCGCTGCAGGAGCGGCAGAACCTCGACCTGCGCCGGATAAGCCGGATCGTCGGCCGGGACGGCCGGCTGACCGAGCGCCTCGACGAGGAGGGCCAGGACGGCGCCTGGGCGGACAGCGTCCGCTCGGTGAACTCGCTCATCGACGACCTGGCCCGGCCGACCACGGAGATCTCCCGGGTCATCGTGGCGGTGGCCGAGGGCGACCTCTCCCAGCACATGGCCCTGGAGATGGACGGCCGCCCGCTGCGCGGCGAGTTCCTCCGGATCGGCCGCACCGTGAACACCATGGTCGACCAGCTCTCCTCGTTCGCCGACGAGGTGACGCGGGTGGCCCGCGAGGTGGGCACCGAGGGCGAGCTGGGCGGCCAGGCGGACGTCCGCGGCGTCGCCGGCACCTGGAAGGACCTCACCGACTCGGTGAACACCATGGCGTCGAACCTGACCCACCAGGTGCGGTCGATCTCACAGGTCGCCACCGCGATGGCCCGGGGCGACCTGTCCCAGAAGATCACCGTGTCGGCGCGCGGCGAGGTGGCCGAGCTCTCCGACACGATGAACGGCCTCACCGACACGCTGCGGCTCTTCGCCGAGCAGGTGACCCGGGTGGCCCGCGAGGTGGGCACCGAGGGCAAGCTGGGCGGCCAGGCCGAGGTGCCGAACGTGGCCGGCACCTGGAAGGACCTCACCGACTCGGTGAACTCGATGGCCTCCAACCTGACCAGCCAGGTCCGCAACATCGCCCAGGTCTCCACGGCGGTGGCGAAGGGCGACCTGTCGCAGAAGATCACGGTGGCCGCGCAGGGCGAGATCCTCGAGCTCAAGGACACCGTCAACACGATGGTGGACCAGCTGTCGTCGTTCGCCGACGAGGTCACCCGGGTGGCCCGCGAGGTGGGCACCGAGGGCCGGCTGGGCGGTCAGGCGCAGGTCCGCGGCGTCTCCGGCACCTGGCGCGACCTCACCGAGAACGTGAACCAGCTCGCCGCGAACCTGACGGCCCAGGTGCGGAACATCTCCCAGGTCTCGACGGCGGTCGCGAAGGGTGACCTGTCGCAGAAGATCACGGTCGACGCCCGGGGCGAGATCCTCGAGCTGAAGAACACCGTGAACACCATGGTCGATCAGCTCTCGTCGTTCGCCGACGAGGTCACGCGTGTCGCGCGCGAGGTGGGCTCCGAGGGCAAATTGGGCGGACAAGCCCAGGTCAAAGGCGTTTCGGGTACGTGGCGCGACCTCACCGACAACGTGAACTACATGGCGTCGAACCTCACCAGCCAGGTCCGTAACATCGCCTCGGTCACCACCGCGGTCGCCAAGGGTGACCTCTCCCAGAAGATCACGGTCGACGCACGGGGCGAGATCCTCGAGCTCAAATCGACAGTCAACACGATGGTGGACCAGCTGTCCTCGTTCGCCGACGAGGTGACGCGCGTGGCCCGCGAGGTGGGCACCGAGGGCAAGCTCGGCGGCCAGGCGCAGGTGCGGGGCGTGGCCGGCACCTGGCGCGACCTCACCGACAACGTGAACTCGATGGCGTCCAACCTGACCAGCCAGGTCCGCAACATCGCCCAGGTCTCGACCGCGGTGGCGAAGGGCGACCTGTCGCAGAAGATCACGGTCGACGCGCAGGGCGAGATCCTGGAGCTGAAGAACACCGTGAACACCATGGTGGACCAGCTGTCCTCGTTCGCCGACGAGGTGACGCGGGTGGCCCGCGAGGTGGGTTCGGAGGGCAAGCTCGGCGGCCAGGCGCAGGTGCGCGGGGTGGCCGGCACCTGGCGCGACCTCACCGACAACGTCAACTACATGGCGTCCAACCTGACCGGCCAGGTCCGCAACATCGCCTCGGTCACCACGGCGGTGGCGCGCGGCGATCTCGGCCAGAAGATCACCGTCGACGCCCGGGGCGAGATCCTGGAGCTGAAGAACACCGTGAACACCATGGTCGACCAGCTCTCCTCGTTCGCCGACGAGGTCACGCGTGTCGCGCGCGAGGTGGGCTCGGAAGGCAAACTCGGTGGTCAGGCCCAGGTCAAGGGCGTTTCGGGTACGTGGCGAGACCTCACCGACAACGTGAACCAGCTCGCGTCCACGCTGACCACGCAGCTGCGCGCCATCGCCGAGGTGTCCACCGCCGTGACCCGCGGTGACCTGACCCAGAGCATCGCGGTCGAGGCCCAGGGCGAGGTCGCGGAGCTCAAGGACAACATCAACCAGATGATCGTGACGCTCCGCGACACCACCAAGGCGAACGCGGAGCAGGGCTGGCTCGACTCGAACCTGGCCCGCATCGGCGGCCTGCTCCAGGGCCAGCGCGACGTCGGCGAGGTCTGCCGCATGATCATGACCGAGGTGACGCCGCTCGTGGACGCGCAGCTCGGCGCGTTCTTCCTGGTGGACAACGAGGAAGCGGTGATGCGCCTGCGGCTCAACGCCGCGTACGGCTACGTCGCCCGCGACCACGACGTGATGTTCGGGCCGGGGGAGGGGCTGGTCGGCCAGGCCGCGGTGTCCCGCCGGACCATCCGGGTCCGCGCCACCCACGACGGAATACTGACCATGCGCTCCGGCCTGCTCGCCATGCCGCCGAATGACCTCGTGGTGCTGCCGGTCCTCTTCGAGGGCGAGATGCTCGGCGTCATCGAGTTCGCGTCGGTGGCGGCGTTCTCCGGCCTGCACCTCACGTTCCTGGAGCGGCTCGTCGCCAACATCGGGATCGCGCTCAACACGATCCAGGCCAACCGGCGTACCGAGGAACTGCTCTCCCAGTCGCAGCGCCTGGCCCGGGAGATGCAGGACCAGTCGGCCGAGCTCCAGCGCACCAACGCCGAGCTGGAGGACAAGGCGAAGCTGCTCAGCGACCAGAAGGCCAACATCGAGCTGAAGAACCGGGAGATCGAGCTGGCCCGGCTCGGCCTCGAGGAGAAGGCGCAGCAGCTGTCCCGCGCCAACACCTACAAGTCCGAGTTCCTGGCGAACATGAGCCACGAGCTGCGAACCCCGCTCAACTCGCTGCTGCTGCTGGCCCGGCTGCTCGCCGACAACACCGAGCAGAACCTGAGCGGCAAGCAGATCGAGTTCGCCCGGACCATCCACAGCGCCGGCTCCGACCTGCTCTCGCTGATCGACGACATCCTCGACCTGTCGAAGATCGAGGCGGGCCGGATGGACGTCGAGCCGGACGTGGTCGACTTCGACGGCATCCGCAGCTACGTCGAGCAGGCGTTCGCGCCGCAGGCCGAGGACAAGGGCCTGGAGTTCCGGGTCGACGTGGCGCCCGAGCTGCCCGACTCGATCGTCACCGACCCGCAGCGCCTCCAGCAGATCCTGCGCAACCTGCTCTCCAACGCGGTGAAGTTCACCGACAGCGGCTCGGTGACGCTGAGCATCTTCCCGGCCTCCCCGGACGTCGACCTCGACCTGCCGTTGCCGCTCTCGGCGCGCCAGGTGGTCGGCTTCGCGGTGACCGACACCGGCATCGGCATCTCGGACGAGAAGCTCGCGATCATCTTCGAGCCGTTCCAGCAGGCCGACGGCACCACGACCCGCAAGTACGGCGGCACCGGCCTCGGCCTGTCGATCAGCCGGGAGTTCGCGGCCCTGCTCGGCGGCACGATCACGGTGGCCTCGGTGCCGAACGGCGGCTCGACGTTCACCCTCTACATGCCCGAGGCGCTGGCGCCGGACGCGATCCCGATGCCGGTGCTGCCGCCGGTCCCGGCCAAGGCGGTCTCGGTCCGGCCGGCGGCCTCGCTCGACATGCCGCTCATGGAGATGCCGCAGCTCACCACGCGCGAGGAGGAGAAGAAGCCGGCCGTGACCCCGGCCGGCCGCCAGCTCGACGGCGCCACCGTCCTGATCATCGACGACGACGTACGGAATGTCTTCGCCCTGACCAGCGCCCTGGAGATGCACGGCCTGAACGTCCTCTACTCGGACAACGGCGTGGACGGGGTCCGCATCCTGGCCGAGCACCCCGAGGTCGACATCGTGCTGATGGACGCGATGATGCCGGACCAGGACGGGTACGAGACGACCAGGGGAATCCGGCGCAATCAGCGTTTCCGGGACCTACCGGTAGTCTTCCTGACGGCGAAGGCGATGCCGGGCGACCGGGAATCGGCCATCGCGGCCGGGGCGAGCGACTACATCACCAAGCCGGTCGACCTGGACGAACTGATCGAACTGATGGCCCGCTGGGTGAACGCGGAGGGAACGGAAGCACCGGAGCACGGCTGACAGCAGCTCTACTACCTGTGGTGAGGTGAATACGCGTGGGTGAGCGCGCCAAAGCGCTGCTGGTCGACGACCGGCGGGACAACCTGCTGGCCTTGGAGGCGATCCTGCAAGGCCTGCCGGTGACCGCGGTCGCCGTGGAGAGCGGAGAGGCTGCCCTCAAACAACTGCTCACCGACGATTTCGCGGTGATCCTGCTGGACGCGCACATGCCCAACATGGACGGGTTCGAGACGGCCAGCCACATCAAGCGGCGGGAGCGGACCCGGCACGTACCCATCCTGTTCCTGACCGCGGCCGACCGCGACGCGCAACTCGCGCTGCGGGGTTACGCGGTCGGCGCGGTGGACTACCTCACGAAGCCGTTCGACCCGTGGGTGCTGCGCGCCAAGGTTTCCATCTTCGTCGAGCTCTGGATGAAGAACCAGCAGCTCAAGGCGCAGGCCGAGGCGTCCCGCGAGCGTGAGGCGCAGTGGCAGCGGCTGACCGAGACGATGGACGAGGCGGCGCGGGTGCTGCGGGCCGGCGGCGAGGACGCCGCCGCCGAGGCGCTCGACCTGCTGGAGAAGGCCCGCTGGGGGAGCTGAGGCAGGAGGTGTGACCTGGGTCACGCCGAACAACCTCAGCGGGCAGCCGCGCCACTACCGGGGCGTGATCGCTTGATCATGCGAGACGACCCCTTGAGTAGGAGCAACATGCGGCCCGCAATGCCTCCCACTGCCTCGGACCGCCGCCGGCGCCGCCGGCTGGTCACGGGCCTCGGCGCTGCCGGTGCGGCCGGTGCGGTGACCGCACTGGTCGCCGTCCTGGTCCCGTCGGCCTCGGCCGCCACCCTCTTCTCCGACGACTTCGAGAGCGGCGTGAGCGGCTGGTCGAAGTCGGGTGGCACCTGGGCCGTCGCGAGCGACGGCTCGAAGGTCTACCAGCAGTCCAAGGCCGACAGCGAGCTGGCCCGCGTCTTCGCCGGCGAGACCTCCTGGACCGACTACTCGGTGCAGGCGAAGGTCAAGCCGGTCCGCCTCGGCAGCGGCCTGGCCGGCATCGCGGCCCGCGCTTCGAGCGCCTCCACCATGTACCGGCTGGCCCTCACCTCGGCCGGCAGGGCCGAGCTCCAGGCGGTCAAGGGCAGTGCCGTCAGCGTGCTCGGCTCGGTGGCGGTCGGCAACCTCACCTCCTGGCACACCCTGCGCATCGACGCTTCGGGCAGCACCGTGACCGGGTACGTGGACGGCGCGAAGGTCGCCTCCGGGACCGGGGCGCTCGCCGGCACCGGCCGGATCGGCCTGGTCACCAGCTACGCGTCGGCGTCCTTCGACGACGTGGCGGTCAACCCGGTGGGCGCCTCGCCGTCCGCCTCTTCTTCCCGCGGCGCTTCCTCTTCTCCCAGCGCTTCTTCTTCCCGCAGCGCTTCTTCTTCGCCCAGCGCTTCTTCGCCCAGCGCTTCTTCTTCGCCCAGCGCTTCCAAGACCGCTTCCGCCTCGCCGTCCGCTTCCAAGACCGCCACGGCCACGCCGACCGCGACGACCACCTCCGGGACCGGCACCAGCCCGACCGCCGCCTGGCCGGCCGCCACCGGCACCAAGGCCGTGACCTCGACGATCGCCGTGTCCGGGACGCTCGACGGCGGCAACGTCCGCTACTACGGCAGCGGCGCGCTCGGCGACGACTCGCAGGACGAGGGCCAGGACCCGCTCTTCAAGCTGGCCGACGGCGCCGTGCTGAAGAACGTCATCCTCGGCGCCCCGGCCGCGGACGGCGTCCACTGCTCCGGCTCCTGCACGCTGATCAACGTGTGGTGGGAGAACGTCGGCGAGGACGCGGCCACCTTCAAGGGCGGCACCTCGGCGACCTACACCGTCGACGGCGGCGGCGCCCGGTCGGCGGACGACAAGGTCTTCCAGCACAACGGCGGCGGCACGCTGACCATCAAGAACTTCCAGGTCGCCGACTTCGGCAAGCTCTACCGCTCCTGCGGCAACTGCTCCACCCAGCACAAGCGCGCCGTCGTGGTGCAGAACGTGATCGCGACCGCCCCGGCGAAGAGCCTGGTCGGCGTAAATGCGAACTACGGCGACACCGCCACGCTGTCCAAGGTGACCGTCGTCGGTGACAAGGACCTGGACATCTGCGTCCGGTTCACCGGCAACAGCACCGGCAAGGAGCCCACCGAGATCGGCACTGGGCCGGACGGCGTGACCTGCAAGTACTCCGAGTCGGACGTCACCTACAAGTGACGTTCCGGTGGCCGCCGGACACCCGGGTCCGGCGGCCACCGTCCGCCGCTTTCGGCGATCAGTTCCACGGTTGGAGGGCGGCGCCATGAGGCTCATCGAGGACGACCTGCGCGCGGCACTGCGCGCCGAGTCGGTACGGCACCGGCCGGACCGTGAGGCGATGCTCGACCGGATCACCCAGACCGCGATGCGCAACCAGTTCGCCCGGCACCGCAAGGTGACGCCGCGGCTGCGGATCAGCGGCGCGGCCGTCGCGGTGGCCGCCGTCCTCGGGGGCGGCGGATTCGCGCAGTGGGCGCTGGCCGGGGACGGCACGCCCCCGCCCATCCCGCCGGCACCGCCGGCGCCGTCGGTGAGCGTCCCGGCGAGCCCGTCCCCCTCCGGGGAACCGTCCCCCTCCCGAGCGTCGTCGCCCCCCGCTCGCACCAGCACCGCCACCAGCACGTCCCCTTCGCCGGCGCGGAGTCCCCGCTCCGCGCCGGCATCCCCCTCATCCCCGCCGCCCGCCGCCGGCGCGGCCCCGGCGGACACCCCCGAGGACACCACGGCGAGCGGGCCGCTCTGGTCCGACGGCTCGGTCGACGCCTCCGGCGCGCAGGGCACCGGCGTCGTGACGATCAAGACCACCGAGCGGCTCACCGCCCTCGACGTGACGATCCGGGTGGCGCGTACCCCGGAACTGGTCTCCCGCGGCGGCAGCCGGCAGGTGCCCGGCGCGAGCGTGACCACCACGGTCACCGAGGAACCGGACGCGATCGTCTACCGGTTCGTGCTCTCCTCCGGCGACACCGCCGACCCCGGGACCTACGCCTTCCACGCGCGCTACACCTACGCCGAGGGCGGCCGGGATGCGGGCGATGATGTGTACGCCGCGACGGCCGTCACCGAAAGCGGCGCAACAGTCACCGTCTCCGGCGCCTTCTCCTGAGCCCTCTCCCGACGCCCGATCTTGTGACTCTCTGCTGGCCCGTTGCCGCGAGATTCCACAAGATCGCGCTTGCCCCCGGCCGCGCGGGCCCCGCCTTGCCCGATCTTGTGAGGTTGCGCGGGGTCGTTGCTGTGGGGGTTCACAAGATCGAGCTTGGCGCTTGGCGCGCGGGCCCTGCCTTGCCCGATCTTGTGAGGCTGCGCAGGGGCGTTGCTGTGGGAGTTCACAAGATCGCGCTGAGGGGACGTCTTGGGGTGGCGCGCTGAGGGAGGCTCCTGACCCGCGCTGTGAAGCGAAAGCGGATGAGGCGCTCCACAGCCGACCGCGTTCTCTCAGGAACCGCCCAACCGCGATGTGACACCATCGCGGTATGTCGGGTTCAGGCCGTGCTGCTGATCATCAGTGCGCTGCGCAGGCCGGTGATGTCCAGCACCCGCATCAGGAAGTCGCCCACGTTGGCGAGGGCCAGCACGGTCTGGGCGTGCTGTGCCTTGCGGCTCAGCACCACGAGCGTGCCCAGGCCCTGCGAGTCGCAGAAGGTCACGCCGGCCATGTCCAGCACGATGCGCGACAGCGGCTCGGCGCCCAGCAGATCGTTGACGATCGTGGACAGCTCGGTGACCGTGAGCACGTCGATCTCCCCGGCGAGCTGTATCACCACCTCGTCGGGTGCGCGCTGAACCGCGATGGACAGCTCGGGTCGCTCCACGCAGGTCAGCCTATCCTCTCCGGGGCGGATCGGCCCGTCCGGCGCGGGCAGACCGGGCGTATCCGGGCATCGTCCGGTGACGTGAACAACCCTCTCGAGATACTCGCCGTAGGCCGCTGACAGAATGGGAACCGCTGTGACCACGACATATCCCACCGCGGATCTTCCGTACCCGGAGGACGCCCCGGTCTCCCAGGCCCTGTTCGACCGCGCCCAGGCAATCGTGCCCGGCGGGGTCAATTCACCTGTGCGTGCGTTCCGAGCGGTCGGCGGCACGCCCCGATTCATGGTCTCGGGCAGCGGTCCGTGGATGACCGACGCGGACGGGCGGCGCTACGTCGACCTCGTCTGCTCGTGGGGTCCGCTGATCCACGGCCACGCCCACCCGGAGATCGTCGAGGCGGTGCAGCGGGCCGCCGCGCTGGGCACGAGCTTCGGCACCCCGACGTCCGGCGAGGTCGACCTGGCCGAGGAGATCGTCCGGCGGACCGCCGTCGACGAGGTGCGCCTGGTCAACTCCGGCACCGAGGCGACCATGACCGCGATCCGGCTGGCCCGGGGCTACACCGGCCGCTCCAAGATCGTGAAGTTCGCCGGCTGCTATCACGGCCACGTGGACGCGCTGCTCGCCGCGGCCGGCTCCGGCGTCGCGACGCTGGGCCTGCCCGACTCGCCGGGTGTCACCGGCGCGGCCGCGTCCGAGACGATCGTCCTGCCGTACAACGACGTCGCCGCGGTCGAGGCGGCCTTCGCGGCGGACGGCGCCGAGATCGCGGCGATCATCACGGAGGCCGCGCCCGGCAACATGGGCGTGGTCGCGCCCCGGGACGACTTCAACGGCAAGCTCGCCGAGATCGCCCACCGGCACGGCGCGCTGCTGATCATCGACGAGGTGATGACCGGTTTCCGGGTCTCCGCGGGCGGCTGGAACGGCCTGCACCCGGCCGACGCCGACCTGTTCACGTTCGGCAAGGTGATGGGCGGCGGGCTGCCGGCCGCGGCGTTCGGCGGCCGTCGCGAGATCATGTCGCGGCTGGCCCCGGCGGGCCCGGTCTACCAGGCCGGCACCCTCTCCGGTAACCCTCTCGCCTGCGCGGCCGGCCTCGCCTCGCTGCGGCTCGCCGACGACGCCACCTACAAGCGTCTCGACGAGCTGGCCGGCACGGTCGGCTCGCTCGCCTCGGAGGCGCTCGCCGCCGCGGGCGTGCCGCACCGGCTGTCGACCGCCGGCAACATGTTCTCGATCTTCTTCACCGATGCGGACGTCGCCGACTACGACGCCGCGAAGACCCAGGACGCCGCGGCGTTCAAGGCCTTCTTCCACACCATGTTGTCCCGGGGCGTCTACCTGCCGCCGAGCGCCTTCGAGTCGTGGTTCGTGTCGACCGCGATCGACGACGCGGCGCTGGAGCAGATCGCCTCGGCGCTGCCACATGCAGCGCGAGCAGCGGCGGGGAGCGCGAATTAAGTGAGCGAGCCGACCAAGACCACCGTCCACGTCTTCCGGCACGGCGAGGTCTTCAACCCGACCAGGATCCTGTACGGCCGTCTGCCCGACTTCCACCTGTCGGAGCTCGGCCACCAGATGGCCAAGGCGGCCGCCCAGGCGCTCTCCGGCCGGGACGTGACCCACGTGGTCGCCAGCCCGCTGGAGCGCGCCCAGGAGACCGCGGCGCCCATCTCGGCCGAGTTCAAGCTGGAGACGGCGACCGACGTCCGGCTGATCGAGAGCGCCAACTACTTCGAGGGCAAGAAGGTCTCGGTCGGCGACGGCGCGTTCAGCAACCCGCGGCACTGGTGGGTGCTGCGCGACCCGATCACCCCGTCCTGGGGCGAGGCCTACCTGGTGATCGCGCAGCGGATGTTCGCGGCGGTGCAGGCGGCCCGGGTCGCGGCCGAGGGGCACGAGGCGGTCTGCGTCTCGCACCAGCTTCCGATCTGGACCCTCCGCCGGTACGTCGAGGGCAAGCGGCTCTGGCACGACCCGCGCAAGCGGGAGTGCGGCCTGGCCAGCCTCACCTCGTTCCGGTTCGAGGGGTCCAAGGTGGTCGGCATCGACTACTCGGAGCCGGCCGCCCA
The DNA here is from genome assembly GCF_040639855.1 of Actinoplanes sp. NPDC023714. NCBI lineage: Bacteria > Bacillati > Actinomycetota > Actinomycetes > Micromonosporales > Micromonosporaceae > Actinoplanes > Actinoplanes sp. NPDC023714. The sequence continues at coordinate 224,537 of NZ_JBFAAR010000012.1, read as the reverse complement.
CCTGGTGGCCCTCTCCGCGACTGCCAAGACCGCCAAGGGGGCGTGACCATGCGCCGCCTCGGGGCTGTCGTCGTCGCAACGGTCGCCGCTGCCGGGCTCCTGGCCGGCTGTGGCGGCGAGGACAGGAACTGGGCGAAGAACTGCGCGACCACCGCCGATCAGGTGATCGAGTGCGTCCCGGAGAACCGTCCCAAGGTCGCGCCGGTCTCCGGTGACCTGCTCGACGGCGGCAGGTACGACCTCGCCACCGACCTCGGCAAGGTCGTCGTGGTCAACTTCTGGGGCTCCTGGTGCGCGCCGTGCCGGGCCGAGGCCGACGACCTGGAGAAGACCTACCAGGCGACGAAGGACAAGAACGTCTCCTTCATCGGGGTCAACAACCGCGACGACCGGGACTCGGCGATCAACTTCGAGCGGGGCCGGGTCACCTACCCGAGCCTCTTCGACCCGGCCGCCGAGATGGCGATCAAGTTCGACCCGACCCAGGCGAGCACGCCGGGCACGCTGATCCTGGACCGGCAGGGCCGGATCGCGGTCGCGATCCGGCGCGCGACGACGGCCGGTGAGCTCCAGCCCTTGGTGGAACGGGTGGCGGCGGAGGAGAACCCCTGATGGGCGACGCCTTCCAGAGCACCGCGCTGAACGGGCCCCTGCTGCTCGCGATCGGCGCCGCCCTCATCGCCGGCCTGGTCAGCATCCTCTCGCCGTGCGTGCTGCCGCTGGTCCCCGGCTATCTCTCCTATGTGACCGGGCTGGCGGGCAGTGATCTCGAAGCGGCCATCGGGACGAACAAGCCCGTCGCGACGAAATCGAGGACGCTGGCGTTGAAGGGCCGGGTCCTGCTCGGCAGCAGCCTCTTCGTGCTCGGCTTCGCGGTGGTCTTCACCCTGCTCATGACGTTCGTCGCGAACATCGGCTACACCCTGCTGACGCACCGCGACACGCTCAACGTCGTACTCGGCGTGCTGGTGATCATCCTCGGTCTCGGCTACCTCGGCTGGATCCCGGGATTCCAGCGTGAGGCGCGGTTCAAGAAGCTGCCGAACGCGGGCCTGCTCGGCGCCCCGGTCTTCGGCGCGATCTTCGCAGTCTCCTGGATCCCGTGCGTCGGCCCGACCCTCGGCGCGATCACCGCGCTCGCGGCGAGCAGCGGCAGCACCGACCGGGCGGTGATCCTGGCGCTCGCCTTCAGCCTCGGTCTGGGCATCCCGTTCATCCTCTTCGGGCTCTTCTTCCGCCGGCTGCTCGGCGTCTTCCAGGCGATCCGCCGGAACAGCCGCTGGGTGACCCGGATCGGCGGCGCGCTGCTGATCGTCATCGGTGTCGCGCTGATCACCGGGCAGTGGAACTACTTCCTCGCCTGGCTGATGACGACCCTCAACTTCGGCGGGGAGCTGTACCTGTGACCGTTGTCGAGGACCGGCCGGCAACCGCGGACGCCCCGCCGCCGCGGCGGGTCAACCCGGTGCTGGCCCTGCTGCGCAACTCCTGGCGCCAGCTCACCAGCATGCGTACGGCGCTGGTCCTGCTCTTCCTGCTGGCCGTGGCGGCGGTGCCCGGCTCGATCTTCCCGCAGCGCTCGGTGAACCGGGAGAACGTCACCGAGTACTTCACCGCCCACCCGAAGCTCGCGCCCCAGCTGGACCGGTTCTTCGCGTTCGACGTCTACTCGTCGCCCTGGTTCGCCGCGATCTACCTGCTCCTCTTCACCTCGCTGATCGGGTGCGTCCTGCCCCGCCTGCGTGATCACATTCGGGCGCTGCGCAACGTACCCCCGGATCTTCCGAAGCGGATGGACCGCCTGCCGCAGCATGCCGCCCAGATCGAGGTGCCGCAGGCGCCGGCCGATCAGGCCGCGGCTGTCGCACGGACCCTGCGCCGCAGGTGGTTCCGGACGCGGGTGCGTGAACTCCCGGACGGCGCCTGGGCCGTCTCCGCGGAGAAGGGGTACCTCAAGGAGACCGGCAACCTCCTTTTCCACATCGCGATGCTGTGCGTGCTCGTGGGTGTCGGTTTCGGTCATTGGTACGGGTGGCACGGCAACCGGCTGCTCGTCACCGGCGCCGACCAGGGGTTCTGCAACGCGCTCACGCAGTACGACGACTCGGCGCTGGGCCCGCGGGTGGACCCGAGCGACCTGCCGAACTTCTGCCTGCAGCTGACCGATTTCGACGCCACCTACCAGACCACCGGCCAGCCCAAGTCCTACAACGCGACGGTCTCAGTGACCGAGGACGGCGGCCCGGCGGAGAGCCGGTCGTTCACCGTCAACGACCCGCTGCGGCTCGAGAACGCCAGCGTGCACCTGCTCGGCCAGGGCTACGCGCCGGAGCTGAAGTACACCGACCGCTACGGCGTCGCGCAGACCAAGGTCGTCCCGTTCCTGCCGGTCGACGGCATGCTGACCAGCGAGGGCGTCGCGCAGTTCCCGGACGTCAACATCGATCCGAAGACGAACAGCCGCGACGAGAAGCTGCAGATGGGCTTCGAGGGCGTCTTCCTGCCGACCGGCAGCACCGACGGCAGCGCCCGCTCGGAATACCCGGACCTGCGCAACCCGGTGCTCTACCTGACCGCCTACCGCGGCGACCTGGGGCTCGACGTCGGCATCCCCGGCTCGGTCTACGCGCTGGACCGGGACCAGATCGACAGCGGTGAGCTGAAGAAGCTCGGCGGCGAGCGGCCCTACGTGCTCAAGCAGGGCGAGAAGCTGACCCTCGACGACGGCACCACGCTGGAGTTCGTCGGGGTCCGCCAGTTCGCGACGCTCTCGATCCGCTACGACCCGACGCAGTTCATGCTGCTGATCGCCACGGTGCTCGGCCTGATCGGCCTGATGCTCTCGCTCTCGGTGCACCGGCGCCGCGTCTGGTTCCGGGTGGCACCGGCATCCGGGTCCGGAGCGGGGAGTAGCGTGATCGAAGCCGGTGGGCTGCCTCGCACCGACTATCCCGGGTTCGCCGACGAGTTCGCGGCGCTCACCCGAAGTCTGAAGGAAGGGACGCCCTGATGGCGGAGCTGTCGAATCAGCTGATGGCCTTCACCGTGCTGGCCTACCTGGCCGCGATGATCTGCTACGCCGGTGAGTACGCGTTCGGCAAGCGCAGCCGGATCGGCCGGGCCGCGACGCGTGAGCTGGTGGGCGCGGGCGCGCCGGTCGAGCCGGTCGTCAAGCTGGCCGCCGAGGCGCCCGCGGTCGGCCGCGGCGAGTGGGCCGGCCGGATCGCGGTGGGCCTCAACGTCCTCGCCCTGGTGCTGCACCTCGCCACGACGGCCACCCGTGGGCTCGCCGCCGAGCGGATGCCGTGGGGCAACATGTACGAGTACATCCTCTCGGCGGGCCTGGTCGGCTCGGCGGCGTGGGTGGCCGTGCTGCTCCGCAAGCCGGCCCTGCGCCACCTCGGCCTCTTCGTCTCGCTCACCCTCGTGGTGCTGCTCGGCGCGGCCAGCCTGGTCGCCTACACGCCGGTCGGCCCGCTGGTGCCGGCGCTGAACTCGTACTGGTTCATCGTGCACGTGTCGACGATCATCGTGTCGTCCGGCATCTTCCTGTTCGGCGCGGTGCCCGCCGCGATGTTCCTGATCAAGAACGGGTACGACGAGGGCAGGCGCAGCTTCCCGTACACGCTGGGCAAGCGGGTCCCGGACGCGGGCGCGCTGGAGCGGCTCACCTTCCGGCTGCACGCGTTCGCCTTCCCGCTCTTCACGTTCGGCGCGCTCATCGCCGGTCCGCTGTGGGCCGAGGCGTCCTGGGGACGGTACTGGGGCTGGGACCCCAAGGAGGTCTGGGCGTTCATCTCCTGGATCGTCTACGCGGCGTACCTGCACGCGCGGGCCACGCCCAGCGTGAAGCGGACCGTCGCCACCTGGATCGCGCTGCTCGGCTTCGTGACGATGCTGATGAACCTGTTCGGCGTGAACCTGTTCTTCGAGGGCCTGCACTCGTACGCGAACGCGGGTTGATCCTCAGCAGTCCCCGGCGGTCCAGGTGTCGTACTTGTTGACCCAGTCCAGGCAGAAACCGCCCCGGCGCATCTGTTGCCCCGGGGCGGTTCCCGTGAGGGTCCCGACGTCCTCCCGCCAGTAGCGCGCCGGCCCGCCGTCGGCCGGCTTGAGCTGCACGTTGTCGACGGTCACCCGGGGCACGTCCATCCGGACCACCGGCTGCTTCGCGTCGGCGTGCACCTCGACGTACTGCTCGATGTTCGCGGTCCGGCCGACCGGCAGCTTCTCCCGGGTCAGCAGGTTCCATCTGCCGCCGTGGAACAGCCAGGCCTGCCAGACGCCGTCCGCGTCGGTCTTCAGGTCGACCCAGACCTTGTCGCCCGCCTTGATCGGGTACTGCGGGTAGAACTGCCAGGCGTTCGTGTTGGTGTTGAACGTGTAGACCTGCTGCCGGCCCGGGCTGGACCAGCCGGTCTCCGCCCAGCCGACCTCGAGCCACGAGATCCGGCCGCCGCCCATGTCCCGCTTCGCCATGAACCGGCTGGCCACGAAGTCGTAGGTGTGCGGCCGCACCGCGACGTCGACCACCGAGATCCGGCCGGAGACGCCGCTCCACTCGCCGCTGGTACCGGCGCCCAGGTGGTGATAGCCGCCCGGGGTGTTGACGGGGGCGGCCAGGACGAGGGCGAGGAGAAGCTTCACGTTCCGGTCAACGGGAGTGCCCGATCACTAGTGACGGGACCTGCCAGGCACCTCGCAGTGATCCGGTGCCAGACTGAGTGGCATGGCGCCGCGTGGATTCCCCTATGCCGATCTGCAGAGCTTCATCGCCGCCCTCGAGAAGGAGGGTGAGCTGCGCAGGATCAAGGTTCCGGTGGACCCGACGCTGGAGATCAGCGAGGTCGTGACCCGAACGGTCAGGGCCGGTGGTCCGGCACTTCTGTTCGAACGGCCGACCCGGGGCGAGATGCCCCTTGTGATCAACCTGTTCGGCACCGAGAAGCGGATGGCGATGGCTCTCGGCGTCGACCGGCTCGACGAGATCGGCGAGCGGATCGGCGCGCTGGCCAAGCCGGAGCTGCCGGTCGGCTGGTCCGGGATCCGCGAGGGCATCGGCAAGGTGCTCCAGCTCAAGTCGGTCCCGCCGAAGAAGGTGAAGGGCGCCGCCTGCCAGGAGGTGGTACTCAAGGGCGACGAGGTCGACCTGAACCTGCTGCCCGGCCTCCAGGTCTGGCCCGGCGACGGCGGGATCTTCCACAACTTCGGGCTGACCCACACGAAGCACCCGGAGACCGGCAAGCGCAACCTCGGCCTCTACCGGCTCCAGCAGCACTCCAGGAACACGCTCGGCATGCACTGGCAGATCCACAAGGACTCGACTGCGCACCACGCGGTCGCCGAGCGGCTCGGCCAGCGCCTCCCGGTCGCCATCGCGATCGGATGCGACCCGGTGGTGACCTACTCGGCGAGCGCGCCGCTGCCCGGCGACATCGACGAGTACCTGTTCGCCGGCTTCCTCAAGGGCGAGCGCATCGAGATGGTCGACTGCCTGACCGTGCCGCTGCAGGTGCCGGCCTCGGCGCAGATCGTGCTCGAGGGTTACCTCGAACCCGGCGAGCGGCTGCCGGAGGGCCCGTTCGGCGACCACACCGGCTTCTACACCCCGGTCGAGCCGTTCCCGGTGCTGCACGTCGAGACCATGACGATGCGCAAGAAGCCGATCTACCACTCGATCGTCACCTCGAAGCCGCCGCAGGAGGACCACGGCCTCGGCAAGGCCACCGAGCGGATCTTCCAGCCGCTCCTGAAGATCCTGATCCCGGACATCGTCGACTACGACATGCCGGCCGCCGGCGTCTTCCACAACTGCCTGCTCGTGTCGATCCGCAAGCGGTACCCGAAGCACGCCCAGAAGGTGATGAACGCGGTCTGGGGCGCCCACCTCATGTCGCTCACCAAGCTGATCGTGGTGGTGGACGAGGACTGCGACGTGCACGACTATCAGGAGGTCGCCTTCCGGGCGTTCGGCAACGTCGACTACTCCCGCGACCTGCTGCTCACCGAGGGACCGGTGGACCACCTGGACCACGCGTCCTACCAGCAGTTCTGGGGTGGGAAGGCGGGCGTCGACGCGACCCGCAAGCTTCCCGCCGAGGGATACACCCGGGGCTGGCCGGAGGAGATGGTCATGTCGCCGGAGGTGGTCTCGCTCGTGGACAAGCGCTGGAAGGAATACGGGATATGACAGCCGTCGAGGAGCACCCCGGGAAGGTCAAGGCCTTCCTGCGGCTCGTCATGATCGAGCACTCGATCTTCGCGCTGCCGTTCGCCTACCTGTCGGCGCTGGTCGCCATCGACCGGGACGGGACCGGACGGCACTGGGGTGACCTGGTGCTCGTCACGATCGCGATGGTCTCCGGCCGCACGTTCGCGATGGCGGCCAACCGCATCCTGGACCGCAGGATCGACGCGCTGAACCCTCGTACGCAGAACCGTGAGCTGGTCACCGGCGCGGTGAGCCTGCGCACGGCCTGGACCGGCGCGCTGGTCTCGCTGGTCGTGCTGATCGTCGCGGCCGGCCTGCTCAACCCGCTCTGCCTGATACTCTCGCCGCTCGCCGTGATCCCGCTGGTGGTCTACCCGTACGCGAAGCGGTTCACGAACTTCCCGCACTACGTCCTGGCGCTGGCCCAGGCGGTCGCCCCGGTCGGCGCCTGGCTGGCGATCACCGGCACCTTCGACGGCTCGGGGCCGGCCTGGGTGCTCGGGGTCGCGGTCGGCCTCTGGATCGGCGGGTTCGACATCATCTACGCCTGTCAGGACGTCGAGGTGGACCGCCGGATCGGCGTGCACTCCACGCCGGCGCGCTTCGGCGTACCCAAGGCGCTCTTGATCTCGACCTTGACGCACGTGGTGGCCTTCGGGTTCTTCGTCTGGTTCGGCCAGATGGCCGGGCTCGGCTGGCTCTGGTGGATCGGGTTGCTGATCACCGGCGCGGGCCTGGTCTACCAGCACGTCGTCGTGACGCCGAACGACCTCTCCAAGGTCAACCGGGCGTTCTTCACGGCGAACGGCTTCATCGCGATCGCTCTGTTCCTCTTCGCGCTCCTCGATCTGATCCTGCTGTAACCGGATCGAGGCCGGTCGCCGTCTTATCCGCGTGAGCGATAGAGAGGCCGAGTTCCGGGAGTTCGTCGCCGCCCGGATGGAGCCGCTGCGGGGGCTGGCGTACCTCACCTGCGGTGACTGGCAGGCGGCCGAGGACGCGGTGGCGTCGGCGATGGCGAAGCTGTACGTGAAGTGGAACCGCGTCGACAACCACGACGCGTACGCGCGTACCGCCGTGGTCCGGGCCGCGATCGACGAGACCCGCCGCCCGTGGTGGCGGCGGGAACGCGCGGCCTCGGTGATCCCCGAGCGCTCGGCGCCCGACGAGACGCAGGCCGTGCACGACCGCCTGCAGACCCGGGCGGCGCTGCGGCAGCTGCCGGCGCGCCAGCGTGCCGTGCTGGTGCTGCGCTTCCTCGAAGGCCTCAGCGTGGAGCAGACCGCCGCGGCGCTGGGCTGCCCGCAGGGAACCGTGAAGGTCTACACCGCCCGCGGTCTCGCGACGCTGCGTCAGATCATGGAGGCCCCCTATGCGACTTTCTGACCTGCTCGAGGAGGCCAGGGCGGACGCGCCGCCGATGCGTCTCGACGTCGACCAGCTCGTGCGGGCCGGCAAGCGCCGGCACCGCCGCCGGAATGCCGGGTGGGCGATCGCGGCCGTGGCGGCGGTGGCCGCCGCGATCGGGGTGCCGCAGATCCTCACCCGGCAGTCGGCGCAGCCGCCGGTCCTTCCCGCCACCTCGCCCTCGGTTGCCGAAAAGCCGGAATACTTCGCCTTCACCCCGACTTTCCGCGGCTACGACGTCGACGGCTTCCGGGTCGAGGACCCGGTGGCGATGTCGTTCGGCTGGACGGCCGCGTCGATCCGCGAGCCCGGCGTCGCCGACAGCGTCGGCGCGGTCCGGGTCTATCCGCCGGGGGTCGAGCCCGGCTTCCCGGAGGAGGCCGAGAAGACCGCTGCGGATCCGGTGGGCGGGCACCAGGCCTACTACCTGGTCCGCGAGGACAACGGCGAGAAGCGCCTGCTCTGGACCGTCGAGGACGGCAGCACGGTCGAGGTGAGCGCGTCGATCGGGATGTCCCGGGCCGAGCTGCGCCGGGTGGCGAACGGATTCCGGATGGGCGGCGGCGTGCCGCTGCGGACCGCGCTGAGCGCGTCCTACCTGCCGCCCGACTACCGGATGATCATGGCGAACGACTTCGCCGTGCGGTTCGTGCCGGCGAAGAAGGCGGCCGAGATCATGAACCTCCCCGACCGGAGCTACCCGCCGGGCGTGGTGAAGAACATCGTCTCCATCAGCGTGGAGCCGAAGAACCCCGGCACCGAGGCGAAGGCGAAGCCGGCCTGTCTGGAGGAGGGCCCGGTCTGCCTGGTCCTGGTGGCGGGCGGCAAGTATTCCCTGGTCGTCTCCGGGCAGGGCATCGACCTGGCCGAGGTGCGCAGAGTCTTCGAGTCGGTGACCGTGGCCGATCCCGAGGACCCCGCCGCGTGGAAGGCCGTCGACGAGGCGTTCCCGAGATCAACCAGAGTCGCGGCACACTGGTAGGCATGCGCGAACCATGGCTCGTCGGCGTCTCCGGCGCCTCCGGCACCCCGTACGCGAAGGCGGTGATCACCGGACTGCTGGACGCCGGCGAGGCCGTCGATCTCGTGATCTCCCGGGCGGCCCGGCTCACCCTGCTGGACGAGACCGGCGCGACGGTCCGGGACGCGCACTGGAAGGACGACGTCGCGGCCTGGCTGGGCCGCGACCTCGGCGATCTGTCCTATTGGCCGGCCGGTGACCTCGCCGCGGGACCGAGTAGTGGCTCGTACCCGGTCCGCGGCATGGCGGTGGTTCCAGCGAGCACGGCGGCGTGCGCCGGGATCGCCATCGGGCTGTCGAAGGACTTGTTGCAGCGCGCTGCTGAGGTCAACCTCAAGGAACGGCGACGCACCGTGGTCGTACCCAGGGAGACACCGGTCACCCGGAGTCACCTGGAACACCTCATCGCACTCCACGACGCCGGTGCGGTGGTCCTGCCGGCGAGCCCTGGCTTCTATGGATCCGGGGCAGGCGCCACCGCACAGCAATTGATCGACTTCGTGGCCGGAAAGGTGCTGGACGCTCTGGGCGTACCGCACACGCTTTTCCGCAGATGGACCGGCGAGTTGGGCGAGGGACGCGCCTAGCGCAACCCGTTCGGCGGGCCGTAGCCCGCTCCCGGGTTGGCCGGGCCGTTGTTACGCGGCTTGTTGGCGGCGTCGTCCTCGCGCATTTCCTCGATTACGCCGTCGCCTTCCAGCAGCGCCCTGACTTCGGACTCGCGGAATCGGCGGTGTCCACCGGGAGTACGGATGCTGCCGATGCGCCCGGCTGCTGCCCAGCGCGTAACGGTCTTGGGGTCGACGCGGAACAGCGCGGCCACCTCGCCCGGCGTCAGCAGACGATCTCCAGTGTCCACAACCCCCTCCTCGTGTGTGTTCTGGAGCGGCCGGTTGGTCACGGAGAGTGTCGGCTTGCTCGATCGGGACGTAAAGCCATTAGAGCACCGCCCCCGAACCAAGTCCGTGAAATGCGGAAAAAGCCCCGATTGCGACAACGGTCATTATCCTGCCGCCCATTCGCCGCTACCGGGCGTGAAGGGGGAAGCGCCACCCGATTAGGGTTTCGGGTATGGACTCCATCGACCTCCGGCTGATCGACCTGCTACGAGAGAACGCTCGCTCGTCGTACGCCGAACTCGCTCGCAAGGTCGGGCTCTCCGCACCGGCGGTCCACGAGCGGGTGGGCAAGCTCGAGACGGCCGGCACCATCCGCGGCTATCGCGCCGACATCGACCACGAGGCGATCGGGCTCGGCGTCACCGCGCTGATCGGCATCATCGAGGACTCCGGCGCCGACACCGACGACGTGCTCGCCGCGGTGCGGGCCATGCCCGAGGTGGAGAGCTGCTACTTCATGGCCGGGGTCGAGTCCTACCAGCTGACCGTGCGGGTCGGCACGATCGCCGAGCTGGAGCAGCTGATCGTCCGGATCAACCGCACGCCGGGCGTCGCCTCGACCAGGACCGCGATCGCGCTGTCGACGAAGTGGGAGAACCGCCCGCAGCCGGGTCTGGGCTGAGCTACGGTTGTCTCGCAAGACCGGGGTAGTCCACCACGAATCCCTGGTCGTCGATGCGCATATCAGCGCTGAAGGTCTCGTTGGCGAAGCTCACCCGGTTGTCGCCGAGCGGCGTGTAGATCTGATCCGCCTGCACCACCTCGAGGCTCGGCACCAGCACCCACGCGACGCTGATCCGGTGCGCCACGCCGACCTCCGCGTCCAGCAGGCCGAGCCGTCGCACCGGCAGTGTGTTGGTGAGCGGCGAGCCGCCCAGATCCACGTCGAAGGCGCCGTAGAGCAGATCGGGATCCTCGCTGCCCGGCAGCCCCGCGCGGGCGTGTCCGGCGGCCACCAGGGCCTTGTCCAGGTCGCCCTGCTCGGAGGCGGTGATCCGCCAGCGCCCGGCCGCGAGCTCGAGGCGCACGCCGCGGGCCCAGCCGGCGCCTTCGGCCCGCACGTCGAACCGGGTCGTGACCCAGTCAGGGCCGGTCTGCAGCTCGTAATGGCACGCGTAGGGCACCGGACCGGCGGCCAGGGCGGTCCCGTGCGCGTAGAGGCCGGTGCGGTCCGCCAGCAGGACGTGCTCGGCGCCGGGCAGGTCGAGGCGCTCCCAGAACAGCGCGGTCGGCAGCGGCATGTGCGTAAGGTACCCGCTTTCCTTTTTGATTTGTACGGCGCTACGAAGAAGCTGGAGTGGCCACGACGCGGGCTTCGTGCCGGGTCGAGGCCATAGCGCGGGCATCCGGCGGAAGGGGAAACGCAAGGCCCGGCACCGCTGTATCGCGGTACCGGGCCTTGTCAGGTGCTCTTCTCAGTTCTAGTAGCTGCGCGCCGGGCGGGAGGAGCCGAAGCGGCCCGACGGGCCCTCGCGGCGGTCCCCACGGCCGCTGTCGCGGCGCTGACCGGCCGGACGGTCACCGAAGTGACGGTCCCCGCCGTGCCGGTCGGTACGGGCCGGACGCTCGCCGCCGAAGCCACCGCGGTCGCGGTCGCCGAAGCTGCGCTGCGGCCGGTCGCCGAACCCGCCACGGTCGCCGGCCGGGCGGTCGCCGCCGAAGCCGCGGTCCCGGTCGCCGTAGGAGCGCTGCGGACGGTCGCCGGCGGGACGGTCGCCGCCGAAGCCACCGCGGTCGCGGTCGCCGAAGCTGCGCTGCGGCCGGTCGCCGTACTGGCCGCGCTCGCCGGCCGGACGGTCCCCGCCGAAGCCGCCACGGTCCCGGTCGCCGCCGAAGCTGCGGTCCCGGTCGCCGAACGGGCGGCGCGGCCGGTCGCCGAAGCTGCGGTCACGGTCGTTGCGGTCGCCGTAGGAGCGCTGCGGCCGGTCGCCGTAGCCACCGCTCCGCGGGCGGTCACCGAACCGGCGAGGACGGTCGCCACGCTCGCGGCGGGGCTCCGGCTCCTCCACGACCGGGATACCGCTCGGCTCGCGAGCGCCGGTGATCTCGGCCAGCTTCTCGTCGCCGAGGCGGACCCGGACCTCGCCCGGCGTGACGCCCGCCTTCGACATCATCGCCTGGGTGGTGCGGCGCTGCTTCGGCAGAACCAGCGTCACGACCGCGCCGGACTCGCCGGCCCGGGCGGTGCGACCGGCCCGGTGCAGGTAGTCCTTCGGGTCCTTCGGCGGGTCCACGTGCACGACGAGCGAGATGCCGTCGACGTGGATGCCACGCGCCGCGACGTCCGTGGCGACCAGGACGTTCGTCCGGCCTTCCTTGAACTCGGCGAGCGTGCGGGTGCGTACCCGCTGGGTCTTGCCGCCGTGCAGCGCCCCGGCGCGCACGCCGACCGCCGCGAGCTGCTCGACCAGCCGGTCCACGCCCATCTGGGTGCGGGCGAAGACGATGGTCTTGCCGTCCCGGTTCGCGATCCACGAGGTGATCGGGAACTTGTCGGCCGGCGGGATCAGCAGCAGGTGGTGCTCCATCGTGGACACGCTCGCCTCGGCGGGCGCGGTCGAGTGGGTCACCGGGTCGTTCATGAACCGCTTGACCAGCGTGTCGACGTCACCGTCCAGAGTGGCCGAGAAGAGCAGCCGCTGCGCGGTCGCCGGCGTCTTCGAGAGCAGCTCGGTGACCTCGGGCAGGAAGCCCATGTCGGCCATCTGGTCGGCCTCGTCCAGCACGGTGATCTCGACGTCGTCGAGGCGGCACGCGCCGCGCTCGATCAGGTCGGCGAGCCGGCCCGGGGTGGCGACGATGACCTCGACGCCACGGCGGAGCGCGTCCATCTGGCGGTCGTACGGAACGCCGCCGACCGCGGTCTTCAGGAACACGCCGACCGAGCGGCCGATCGGCATGAGCGAGTCGGCGACCTGCATCGCGAGCTCGCGGGTCGGCACCAGGATCAGGGCCTTCGGGTGGTGCGGGCGGGCCTTGCCGCTCTGCGCGGTCCGGGCCAGCACGGGCAGGCCGAAGGCGAGAGTCTTGCCAGAGCCGGTCTGGCCGCGGCCGAGCACGTCACGGCCGGCGAGCGCGTCCGGAACGGTGGCGGCCTGGATCTCGAACGGCGCGGTGATGCCCTCACGGGTCAGCACGCGGACGATCTCGGAGGGCAGGCCCAGGTCGGAGAAGCTGCGGACCGGAGCGGTCTCGGTCTCCGTCTCGGTCTCCTCGGCCGCGGTGATCTCCGCGATCTCCGCGATCTCCTCGGTGGCGGCCACGGTGGTGTCTTCGGTGCCTGCGGGGGTTTCGAGTACGGACGGGAACGTGCTGGGATCAGCGAAAGTGGTCAAGAGAACCTCTCTACGGGGGCGCATGCTCGCGAATGGCCCGCCGCGGTCCTCGAGAACCGCTCGCTGAAATGCCCGCAAGAACGCCCGTGGCGCGCACCGGGTGGGCACGCCGCGTGAATATCTGTCATTAGTGTACGGGTCAACGTTTGTCCCACCGACCGCATTCCCGGCGGGTAGTGGGCAGGCTCACCCGGAGCACAACCGTGCCAGCTTAGGTCACGGAACCCGTTGATCGCAGGTTTCCCACCGGTCACTGCCGTTCATCCGACAGTGGTCCACAGGCCGTCGCCCTCTTTCAGTCGGCCGAACCGCCCGGTAAACCACCCGGGCGGCCGACCCCGGCCGTGACGCGTCACTCAGTTCGACATGCCCTTGATCATGTCGGTGAAGGCGTCACCCGCGGTGAACACGAAGATCAGGCTGATCGTCACGAGCAGGCCGAGCACGGCGAGCATCGCGATGACCACCTTGAAATTGCTCCGGCGCTGGTCGACGGGCGCGTCGTGCCAGCCCTGGGCGAGGATGTGCCCGGTCAGCGACCCCGAGTTCTCCACCGCGTCCATGCTGACCGGCATCGTCATGTCGCTGGCCGAGTAGCTGTCCCCGATCGACGGGTAGCCGCCCGTGCTGTACACCGTCCCGCCGGCCCCGTCCGCCCGCTGCTGCGGCACGCTGTTCGGCACCGGCGTGGTCGGCTGCTGACTGCCGTACCCGATCCCGGTCTGCACCGGCTGGGTCATGTCGCTGGAAACCGGCTGCGTCATGTCGATGTTCTCCGGTGCTGACGGGAATCCCGGGTGGGACTTCGAGCCGTAGGTGGCAGGCGCCTGTCCGCCGGGCGTGGACGAGCCGGAAGATACCGAACCCTGTCCACCCTGGGTGCCACTCCGGCCGGCCGGGGTGCCGTAGGTGCCACCCTTCCCATAGGTCGTGGGAGGCAGTCCCGCCGACGAGGCAGCAGGCGGCATCGTGTACGACGGCAGCCCGTTCCCGATGACCGGCGGAGGCGGCACGATCGGCGGGATCGGCCCGGGCCCGGGCGGCACGGGGTTGGGCCCGGGGCCAGGAGGAACCGGATTGGGTCCAGGTCCCGGAGGCACGGGGTTGGGCCCCGGCCCGGGAGGCACAGGGTCAGGACCGGGTCCCGGTGGCACGGGGCTGGGCCCAGGACCGGGCGGAACCGGGCTCGGCCCAGGTGGGGTCGGCCCAGGTGGGGTCGGACCAGGCGGCGTCGGACCGGGGCCGGGCGGGGTGGGAGCAGGCGGCACCGGAGTCGGCACAGGCGGCACCGGACTCGGGCCGGGTCCCGGCGGCAGCGGCGAAGGCGCAGGCTCCGGCTCAGGCGACGGGAACGGCCCCGGCGGCTCAGGGAAGGGAACAGGCGGAGGAGTGACCGGCTCCGGCCGAACAGGCCCGGGCTCCGGCTCCGGCTCGACAGGCTTGGGCTCCACAGGCTTAGGCCGCACAGGAACCGGCCCAGGTTCCGAAGGCTCCGGCTCAGATGGCTCAGGCTCGGAGGGCTCGGGCTCCGAAGGCTCCGGCTCAGATGGCTCGGGCTCAACCGGCTCGGGTTCAGGCTTGGCGGGCTCCGGCTCCGGCTTGGCCGCCTTGGCAGACTCGGACGGCTCGGGAGCCTTGGCAGACTCGGACGGCTCGGCAGCCTCGACCGGCTCAGGCTTCGACGGTTGCGCAGGCTCGGGCGCGGCGGCATCGGACGGCCCGGACTCTCCAGAGGGAGCCTTGCCCGTCTCGGGGTCTTCGTCGCCGGCGGACTTGGTGGCGCCGTAGACGGCTGGCGTGCCGGCCGAGATGACCTGGTCGCTGCCTGGTCGGATGGCGCCGGGCACGGACGCCCGGGCCGCCCCCGCAGAAGGCACCGCCGAGATCGGCCGCGCCGAACCACCCGACGAGGGAATCCCCGAAACCGGCGCCGACCCGCTGAAAGGCGGACTCGACACCGACGCGGAACCACTGGCGGACGGACTCGACACCGACGCGGAACCACTGGCGGGCGGGCTCGACGCGGGCGCTGAACTGCTCGCGGACGCGGAGCCGTTGGAAGGCGCGGTGGACGAGGACGAGCCGTTCGAAGCGGCGCCGTTCTCGGGTGGGGTGGTCGGCGGGGCCCAGAGGGCTCCTGGCGCGGGCGGCGGGGGTGGTTCGAAAGCTTCGGCGCCGGGGGCCGGCGGCCGCGCGGCGGACGGCTTGCCGGTCTCGCCGTCCCGGGTCGCCTGCTGCTCGTCCATTGGTCCTCCCGACCACCGCTGCCGACGGTTCGGACGTCGGGCGCTGACCTTAACCGTGCCACATCAGCCGGTGTGAACACACCCGGCATCAGACTCACTCGCCGGACTACGGGTGTCCGATGGGTGGGTGGCCGTTTCGGATGGAAATTATCGCCCCGGACCGGACTAATCGGCCGAGGACGAAGTGGACTTCGAAGGCGATTCCGACTCGGCGTCCGCGCTCGACGAACTGCTCTCGGCGGCGCTGCTCGTGCCCGCCGCGCTGCTCTTGACCGCGCTGCTCGTGCCCGCCGCGTTGCTGGACGCGACCTGGCTCGGCGACGAGGTCGTCTCCTCCGGGGTCGGCTGCGTCTGCGGCGTGGTGGTGTCCGGCTCCGGCGGCTTCGACGGGGACGTGGACGTGGAGGGCGCGGTCGACGGCGAGGTCACCGGGGGCTTCGACGGCGACGTGGACGGCGAGGTCGACGGCGAGGTCACCGGGGGCTTGGACGGCGAGGTCGACGGCGAGGTCACCGGGGGCTTCGACGGTGAGGTGGCCGGCGGCTTCGACGGCGAGTTGGACGGGGACTTCGGCGGCGACGTCGTGGGCGACACCGACTTCGTCGGGGTGCCGGACGGCGACGTCGGGGCGGCCGGCGAGGTCGGCGTGGTCGGCGGCGTGGTCCCGGGCTCGTCCGGGTCGGGCGCGCCCAGGTCGGGCAGCTCGGTGTCGCCCTCGATCGAGCCGAAGACGCGGGTGGCCGCGAAGAGGCGGCTCCACCGCACCGGCGTGAGCCGGACGTTGAGACCGGTCCGCGGTGCCTCCACCATCATGCCCTCGCCCGCGTACATCGCGACGTGGTGAATGCCCGTCCAGCTGTTGGAGGAGCTGAAGAAGAGCAGGTCGCCGGGGAGGAGCGAGTAGCGGGAGACCGCGCGGTCGCGGGTTTGGTAGTACTGGTCGCGCGACACCCGGACGAGCGGGTAGCCGACGCCGCGGTAGGCCGCGTACATCAGGCCGGAGCAGTCGAACTGGTCCGGGCCCTCCTCGGACCAGACGTACGGGTCGCCGCGCTGGGCCAGGGCGTATTCCAGCGCCTTGACGGCTCGCGCGTCGGCGCTGCGGCCGGCCTCCGTGCCGGTGAGGTATTCGTCGCCGAGCGCCTGGTCGGCCGCGGTCTGGGTGGTCTCGGCGGCGCTCAGCTCGGCGGCGTTGTCCTGCTCGAGCTTCTGCTGAGCCTTCTGCTTCTGGCTGAGCTGGCCGCTGAGCTTGGTCCACTCCTCGGCGAGTTCGGCGAACCGGGCGTTCGACGTGGTCTGCTCGTCGAGCGCGACCTGGGCGGTGGTCTCGGCGGCCTCGAGCCGGATGGCGGCGGCCTGGTCGGCGGTGTCGTCGCCGCGCTGGAGGCGGGCCAGGGACTCGAGGTCGAGCAGGCCGGAGCCGGTGGCGCCGGGCGGCAGGGCGGCGGCCTCGCGCATCGCGGCGTCGGCGGCCTCGACCGCGGCGGACTGGGCGTTGCGCAGCGCCTCCTGCGCGTCCAGGACCTTCTGCGCCGCGGTGGTGACCTGGGCCTTCACGATGTCGCGGTCCTGGCCGACCCGGATCAGCTGGTCGCCGAGCGTGGCGATCTCGGAGCGGCCCGTCTCGATCTTCTGGACGACCGGGCTCGTCGCGATGCCGGTGATCGAGGTGACGGGGGTGACCGGGGTCGTCGTGGTGGCCGTCGACGGCGTGCCGGGCAGGGCCAGCGAGCCGGTCTGCGTCGGGCGGGAGCCGGTGTCCGGCACGGCGACCGGGACGCCGGGGACGCCGGGAACGGCCGGCGTGGTGGGCGCGGCCATCGCGGGGATCGGCTGGAAGAGCGTGGCGATCGCGGCGAGGACGGCGGCCGGGTAGGCGAGGGTGCGCAGACGTCCGAACGGGCCCAGGCGTGACGGGGCGAACCGTGACCGGATCGCCGATCCGTACCGCAATGCCTTGGACATGAACTCCCCGTCCGCGCTAGTCGTTCCTTAAGGTTCATACCCCAGCCCGCGGACCGGTGTCGATCGAAAGAAGATGAAAACACGCTGAGAAAATTTCGGCTTCTGCGTGCATATCAAGATCACGGCAGGTGCCGCAGGTAACCGGCGCGCACGTCGGATGCCTTCTGTCGGACCCGGCACGTACCCTCGACTCGAGGTGACGGAAAGGGGCTCTCCATGGACTCCGGGCGGAAGCAGGAGCTCGAGGCGAAGGTCTACGCCGGTGAGCGGCTGACCCGCGAGGACGGCGTGGCGCTCTACGAGTCGGACGATCTCTCCTGGCTCGGGCGGCTCGCGCATCACAGGCGGCTCGAGTCGCACGGTGAGCGGGTGCTGTTCAGCGTCGGCGGGGATTCCGGCGACGAGGGGAAGACCGTCTCCTACGGCGACCCCGCCGACCCGCTGGGCTTCATCGGCGAGGCGCTGGCCCTGCGCGAGCGGCAGGACGTGCCGGTCGTCGTCCCGGTGCCGCACGAGTCGGTGATGCCGGCCGAGACGCTGAAGGTGTTCGCCGTCCTCCGTCTCCTCCTCGACGACGTGCCACATCTGCGCGCCCGCGGTGACGCGATCGGCCGTTCCGTCGCGCAGCTGTCGCTGAACTTCGGCGCCGACGATCTGGGCAGCTCCGCGCCCGAGGAGAAGGACGATCTCCTCCATCTGATCTGGGACGCCGGTTTCCAGCCGATCGAGCGCGACGCCGACTACGCGATCGTCGAGGAGCACGCGGCGGCCGTCCCCTTCGCCGCGCGCCGCAGCGAGCCGCAGCGCGTCTGGGCCTGAGACCGCAGCGGGTCTGAGCACGAGAAGGCGGAGAAGAGCAGTGACAGCAGAGGGCGGAGGCGACCGATGACCCAGCAGCAGAGCAGGCGCGGTCTCCGGCGTGACGCCGACGGCCGGCTCGCGACCGTCAGCGACCTGCTGGGCGCGGCGTTCGCCGGGCTCGCGGTCGGCCTGGTCGTCCTGCTGATCTTCGAGGCGATCATGGCGCTCACCGGCCTCGGCGAGTTCGGCTCGTCGAACGGCTGGCTCGTCCTGATCCTGCCGGTCTGGCTCTTCGTCGAGGAGTTCCGCGCCGAGGGCTTCGGCGCGCACCGGGTCGTGGTGGCCGCGCTGGCCGGCGGCTTCGGCGTCGCGCTCGGGATGACGGTGGCCGGTCTCGTCTCGGGGGTGGCGCCGGCCCTGGTGAGCGGAGTGGCCGGAGCGGCGACCGGTACGGTCGTGTACTGCCTGGTCTGGTTCTACGGCCTCCGCTGGCTCGACCATCGGTCGAGCTGAGGAGAGCTGAGGGAGAGAAGAGATGAGTCCCGCCGTCAAATACACGCTCGGCCGGCTCGGCCTGTTCGTGGGTTCCTTCGTCGTGCTGCTGCCGGTTCCTCTGAACATCCTGGTCAAAGCCATGGTCGCGTTCGTCGCGTCGGCGGCGCTCTCGTTCCTGCTGCTGCGGAAGTGGCGTGACGAGATGGCCGAGCAGCTCGGGTCGATCGCCGCGAAGCGCACCGCGGAGAAGGATCGTCTGCGCTCGGCGCTCGCCGGCGACGAGGACGCCGCTGCGGCCGGAGACCGGGTCGCCGCCGCCGACGTCCTGAACGACCGGCCCACCAGCCTCGAGAAGATCAGCCAGGAGCGGGACGGGATCGCCAGCGAGGAAGCGGCGATCAAGCGGGCCAGCGAGACGCGCTCCTAAAAAGCACGACCGCGTTAAAAGGCACTGGAGAACCCACCGACGGCGATCGGGCGCTGCCGGTGAGTTAGCGTTTCAAGGACCGCGCCTCAGCGAAGCCGGTGCGAAACCGGCGCTGTCCCGCAACTGTGATCCCTCCGGAAGCACGCAGCAGTGGAGGTCTAGCCAGGTCGCCTGGGCGCCGGTCGCGACTCAGCGCTCTCGGGGAGGGGCGCCTCGCAGGCGGCGGCCGAGAAGCCCCTGTCGGCGAAGCACCACAGCCCGGCCGACAGGAGGTTCTTGATCATGAAACGACGTCTGCTCACCGCCGCGATCGCGGCGACGGCCCTGGTCCTCGCCGGTTGCGGGGACGGGGGGAACGACGAGCCGGCCACCGCGCCGAGCGCGAACGCGGCATACCCGGTCACCGTCGGCAGCGTGACGCTGGAGGCCCGGCCCGAGAAGATCGTGAGCCTCAGCCCGACCGCCACCGAGATGCTCTTCGCGATCGGCGCGGGCGCGCAGGTCACGGCGGTGGACGACCAGTCCAACCACCCGGCCGAGGCGCCCAAGTCCGACCTCTCCGGCTTCAAGCCGAACGCCGAGGCGATCGCCGCGAAGGACCCCGACCTCGTGGTGGTCTCGAACGACACCGAGAACATCGTGGCCCAGCTCGGGAAGCTGGCGATCCCGGCGTTCGTGGCGCCGGCCGCGGCCACCCTCGACGACACCTACAAGCAGATCGGCGAGCTGGGCACGCTGACCGGCCACGAGGCCGAGGCGGAGCAGGTGAACGCCGGGATGGCCGCGAAGATCGACGAGATCGTGAAGTCGGCGCCGGCCCGGACCACGCCGCTCAGCTACTTCTACGAGCTCGGCCCGGAGCTCTACTCGGCCACCTCGAAGACGTTCGTCGGCTCGGTCTTCAGCAGGTTCGGCATGACCAACGTGGCGGACGCGGCCGACGCGAGCGGCTCGTTCGGCGGGTACCCGCAACTCAGCCAGGAGGCCGTGGTCCAGGCGAACCCGGACACGATCTTCCTGGCCGACAGCAAGTGCTGCCAGCAGTCCGCCGAGACGGTGAAGGCGCGCAAGGGCTGGTCCGCGGTGACCGCCGTGCAGAAGAGTCAGATCTTCGCGCTCGACGACGACATCGCCTCGCGCTGGGGCCCGCGCACCGTCGACCTCGTCCAAGCCGTCGCCGACGCCCTGAACAAGATCCCGGCGTGACCCTGGTCAAGAATCGGAACGAGGCGAGGAGAGCGGGCCTCCGCCCGGTCTGGCTCGTCGCGGGCGTGCTCGCGGTCCTGGTGGCGACGCTCGCGGGCCTCGCCTTCGGCTCGGCCCGGCTCCCTCCGGCGGGGGTCGCGGCCGAGATGCTCAATCTCATTCCGGGCGTACGGCTGGACAGCGGCCTCTCCGAACGCGAGATCGCGATCCTGATGCAACTCCGGCTGCCCCGGGTCGTGCTGGGTCTGCTGGTCGGCGCGATGCTGGCGCTGGCCGGCGCCGCGTACCAGGGCGCCTTCCGCAACCCGCTGGCCGACCCGTACTTGCTCGGTGTGGCGGCCGGCGCCGGGCTCGGTGTCACGGCCGTGATCGTCCTGGGCGCGTCCGCTGCCGTGGAGCTGCCGGTCACCGTACCCATGGCCGCTTTCGCCGGTGCGCTCCTGGCGGTCGCCCTCACCTGGATGCTCGGCGCCGCAGGCAGCCGCAACCGGACGCCGGCCGCGCTGATCCTGGCGGGGGTCGCGGTGTCGGCGTTCCTCTCGGCGGCGCAGACCTACCTGCTGCAGCGGAACGTCGAGTCGCTGCAGGAGGTGTACTCCTGGCTGCTCGGCCGGCTCGCCACGGCGGGCTGGCACGACGTGCTGGTGATCCTGCCCTACGTGATCGTCACGACGGTGATCGTGCTGACCCAGCGGCGCGAGCTCGACGTCCTGACCGTGGGTGACGCGGAGGCGGCGAGCCTGGGCCTGCACCCGCAGCGCAGCCGGTACCTGCTGATCGTCGCGGCGTCGCTGGGCACCGCCGCGGCGGTCTCGGTCTCCGGGCTGATCGGCTTCGTCGGGCTGATCGTGCCGCACACGATCCGGCTGCTGACCGGGCCGAGCTACCGTTCGCTGCTGCCGCTCTCGATCCTCTTCGGCGCCGCTTTCCTCACCCTGACCGACCTGGTGGCCCGGACCGTCGCGGGCGACGCGGAGATCCCGATCGGGGTGGTCACGGCCTTCCTCGGTGCGCCGTTCTTCGTCCTGGTGATGAGGACGAGCAAGGCGATACCGGCATGACCGAGAATTCGATAGAAGTCCGAAACCTCAGCGTACGTCTGGACGGCACGCTGATCGTCGACGGCGTCGACCTGACCGTCGCCACCGGTGAATGGGTCACCATCATCGGACCGAACGGCGCCGGCAAGTCGACGGCGCTGCGGGCGATCGGCGGGCTCCTGCCGCACGAGGGCGAGATCCGCTGGCACGGCCGGGCCATCACCAGCATGAGCCGCCGGGACCGCGCCAAGGCGATCGCCACCGTGACCCAGTCGCCGGTCGTTCCACCGGCCATGGGGGTGTACGACTACGTCCTGCTCGGGCGTACGCCGTACATCCCGCCCCTGGGCCGGGAGTCGGCCTCGGACCTGGCCGTCGTCGACGAGGTGCTCGCCGCACTCGACCTGGAGCCGTTCGCCGGGCGCCGCCTCGACACCCTCTCCGGCGGGGAACGGCAGCGGGTCTTCCTGGCCCGCGCGCTCGCCCAGGGCGCCGGCATCCTGCTGCTGGACGAGCCGACGAGCGCCCTCGACATCGGCCACCAGCAGGAGGTCCTCGAGCTGGTGGACCGGCTGCGGTCGGAGCGCGGGCTGACCGTGCTGGCGACGATGCACGACCTGTCCACGGCGGGGGAGTACGCGGACCGCATGATCCTGCTGGCCGGCGGCCGGGTGGTGGCCGCGGGCCGGCCCACCGAGGTGCTGACCGAGGAGACCCTGGCCGAGCACTACCGGGTGCGGGTCCGGGTGATCGAGGGTGAGCACGGCCCCCTCGTCGTAGCAACCAGACCGCAACCGAACAGCACTCAAAAATCACTCAACAAACCGATATATCCGTTATGACGGACACGATGGTGGTGGAACTCGCCCTCCAAGCCATGACCATCTCGGCGAAGCTGGCCGCCCCGGTGCTGCTGACCGCGCTCGGCGTCGGCTTCGTGATCTCGCTCTTCCAGTCGGTGACCCAGATCCAGGAGGCGACGCTCTCCTTCGTCCCGAAGGCCATCGCCATCGGCCTGGTCCTGCTGCTCACCGGCAACTGGATGCTGCGCGAGATGTTGACCTTCACCCAGCAGCTCTACGAGAAGATCCCCCAGCTGCTGGCGTGAGGCGAAGCGCAGGACATCACGAGGTCTTCACGAGGCGAGGATCGCGAACCGGCCACCCTGCGGATCCTCCAGCAGCGCGAACCGCCCCACCGCGACGGTCGTCGGCGGGTGCACGACCCGCGCGCCGAGCCGATAGGCGTGCTCGGCCGCCACGTCACAATCCCCGACCGCGAAATAGACGAGCCAGTGCGGCAGCAGGTCGTCGGGCCACCCGTCACCGGCCATGAGCTGGATGCCGGCGACCGGCCGCCCCTCATTCCGGCAGATCACGTACGGCAGCGGGCCGACCACGCCGTCCCGGTAGTCCCAGCCGAAGACCGCGCCGTAGAACGCCATCGCGCCGTCGGCGTCCCGGGTGTTCAGCTCGTTCCAGGTCAGCGCCCCGGGCACGTGGAAGGCCTCGGCGCCGCGCATGGTCCCGGCCTCCCAGACGCTGAACGGCGCGCCCGCCGGGTCGAGGCAGGCCGCCATCCGGCCCTGGTCCACCACGTCGAACGGCGCGACGAGCACCTTCCCGCCGGCCGCCTCGACCCGGGCCGCCACCGCGTCGGCGTCGTCGGCCGCGAAGTACGTGCTCCAGGCCGTCGGCTGCCCCTCGCCGAAGAGTGGGCCGGCGCCCGCCACCGGCAGGCCGTTCAGCAGGAAGGTCGTGTAGCCGCCGAAGTCGTCGCCGGAGATCTCGGCGGTCCACCCGAACATCGCGGTGTAGAACCGGGTCGCGTCCCCGAGGTCGGCGGTGGCCAGATCCACCCAGGACGGCACGCCGGGCGACGGAGCGGTCATGGTCGCATCGTCGCATTCCCATGCTCGGTTCCGTATGAAACTGTCATCTTCCCGAATCGACGGTCCGCCCCGGCCTCATTCCACAAAGGTGAATAGGCTGGGTCTGTGATCTTGCGATGTGTACGAGCGGACGAGTTGCCGCAGGTCCTCGCGTTCTGGCTGGCTGCCGCCGAGAACGACAGCCGCCCGGCGGACACCGCCGAGGCGGTAGCGGCGCTCGTCGGACGCGATCCGGACGCGCTGATCGTCGCGGTCGACGGGCAGGAGATCGTCGGCACGGTCATCGCGGGGTGGGACGGGTGGCGCTGCCATCTGTACCGGCTCGCGGTCGCGCCGGGTCGCCGTCGCGAGGGCATCGGCGGCCGGCTCATCGCGGCGGCCGAGGAGAGGTTCCGGGCACTCGGCGGCACCCGGGTCGACGCCATGGTCCTCGACGCGAACGAGAGGGCGCACGCCATCTGGGCCGCCCACGGCTACCGCGCCCAGCCCGATTGGTCCCGCTGGGTGAAGCCGCTCAGCTGAGCTGTGTCCGCTCGTCCAGGAAGCGGGCCGGAACCCCGGCGAAGGCGGCCGCCGCGGCGTCGGGGCGATAGGCGAGGTTGAGGGTGTCGAGGCGGTAGGTCTCCCCGCCGGCGTGCGTGATCCGGTAGTCGATCCGCCAGCGCAGCCACTGGCCGGGCCGGAGCAGCACCATCGAGCCCCGCTGCCAGCGCGCCGGCGCCGTGCCGGGCTCGGGGCGCAGCTCGATGCTCAGGAGACGGCCGGCCTCGTGGATCGCCACGCGGTCCGGGTTCGGCAGCTCACGCCGTACCGAAGAGATGGGGTTGAAATCGTCCTGCTCCGACATGTCGATCTCGTGCAGCAGGGGCGTCCCCTCCTCGGTGAGGGGAAAGGCCTCGCGCCGCGCGGCGGGCGGACCGCCGCGCGACCGATTCGTCCAGGTGGTGCGTATCCATTGGGTCACGACGTCCACAAAGGTGATCGTCGCCCGGCCCGCCGGATTCCGCGACCCTCAGTCCTCCGTCGGGGGATGAGTGAGCGCCGCGAGGGTGGCCCTCACCTGCCCGACCGGGTCGGCGCCGAGCGGGCGCAGCACCAGCGACGTCATGCCCGCCTCGGTGGCCGCCCGGACCTTGGCCGGGAACTCCGACGCCGGGCCGATCAGCGAGAACACGTCGGCCGGGTCGACGCCGAGCCACGACGCCTGGATGCGGACGAGCTCGCCGGTCTCCTTCTCGGCGGCCTCCGGGTCGTCGCTGACGTGCAGCAACGCGAAGAGGATCGCGTCGTGGTCCGCGGAGGCGCCACCCCGGCGCACGTGTTCGAGGGCCTCGGCCAGCTCCTTCGGGCCCCGGCCCTCCGGGATGATCGTCCCGTCCGCGACCCGGCCGGAGAGCTCCAGCGAGCGCGGCTGCACCACGCCCGTGACGATCGGCGGCACGACCGCGGGCGGGTGCACCAGCTTCACGCCGTCGATGTGCACCTCGCGGCCGTGCAGGGTCACGGTCTCGCCGTTCAGCAGCCCCCGGACCGCGACGACGCTCTCCTCCAGCAGGGCCAGCTTCGCCTTCCGCTCGACGCCGACCTGCCGCATCCACTCCGGCACGCCGTGGCCGAGCCCGCCGACTACCCGGCCGGGGTAGACCCGGGCCAGCATCGCCAGCTCCATGGCGAGCAGGGCCGGGTTGCGCAGCGGCGCCGGCGCGATGCCGATGCCGACCCGGATCCGGGAGGTGGCGGCGAGAGCGATCGCGGCCGAGCTGATCGAGCCGGCCCAGCCGAGGTCCTCGACCACCCAGAGGTCGTCGATCCCGGCCTCCTCCATGGCCTTCGCGAAGGCGGGCAGTTCCTCGGGGGCACGGTCGCGGTCGAACATCACTCCGATACGAGACATCAGTTGATCGTAAGTGCCTCGGGCAGCGGTTCGGCGTGCAGAACCGAGAGCCTCGTGACGGCCCGGGTGAGCACCACGTAGAGGCGGTTCAGGCCCTTCGGCTCGGCGGCCACGATGGCGGCCGGCTCGTGGACGATGACGTGGTCGTACTCCAGGCCCTTGACCAGCGTCGCCGGCACGACCACGACCCGGGCCTCCGCGTCGACGTCGTCGGGGGTCGCGTGCTCGACCCCGGCGGCGGTCAGGTGGCCGCGGAGGCGGTCGACGGCGCTGTCGGCAGCGATGACCGCCACCGATCCCTCGTGGTTCAGGGCCGCGCCGACCTCGGCGAGGGTGCGGGCGTCCAGGTCGTCCGGATCCGGCACCGCGATCACCGCGAGGTCGCCGTCGCGGCGCAGGGACACCGCCTCCGGCACGTTCACGCCCAGCGCCGGGAGCAGGCGATTCGCGAGGGTGACAACCGCTTCGGGTACGCGGAAACCGACAGTCAGCGGCACCACCGAGGCGTCCGGTTTGCCGAGGTGACGCAGGATGTCCCGCCAGTCGGTGGCGGCCCACGGCGCGGTGCCCTGGGCCAGGTCGCCGAGCAGGGTGATCGAGCCGTGCTCGCTGCGCCGGGCGATGGCGCGGGCCTGCATGGGCGACAGGTCCTGAGCCTCGTCGACGACCACGTGACCGAAACTGTTCTCCCGATCGAGGAGCCCGGCGGCCTCGTCGAGCAGCAGCAGGTCACCGGCCGTCCACTTCGCCGACTTCACCGTCTTCGGCGGCTTCACCCAGCGGATCGCCTCCTGCTCCTCGGCGGTGAGCAGGTCGCCGGCCACCGACGGGTCGGTCAGCAGGCCCGCCACCAGCGACTCCGGGGTGACGGCCGGCCAGGTGGCCTCGAGGAACCCGGTGACCGGGCCGATCTTCCCCATCTTGCGCAGCCAGGACTCGCCGGGCGAGTTGCCGGTGCGGTACTCCGACTGGCGCTGCAGCAGGCCGACCACCCGGGCGCGGACGCGTTCCCGGCCGACCGAGTACGGCAGGCCCTCGCGGCGGGCCTCGTCGACGATCCGGCGCAGCGGCTCGGCGTCGATCCGCCACCGGTAGGAGCCGTCCGACACCATGATCGGCGTCTCCGGCTTCGTCACCCGCGTCCACAGTGCCCGGTGGAGCGCCTCGGCCAGTCGTACGTCATGTTTGATCTTCAAAGCCGCCGGCGGATCGACCGCCTTGACCGGCGCCCGGCCGATCAGTTCCTCCAGTGTGGACTGCTGTACCTCGACCTCGCCGAGGGTCGGCAGGACCGCCGAGATGTACGAGAGGAACGCCGTGTTCGGGCCGACGATCAGCACGCCGGACCGGCGCAGCCGTTCCCGGTGCAGGTAGAGCAGGAACGCGGCGCGGTGCAGGCCGACCGCCGTCTTGCCGGTGCCGGGCGCGCCCTGCACGCAGATCGAGTCGGCCAGTTCGGCCCGGACCAGCTCGTCCTGCTCCGGCTGGATCGTCGCGACGATGTCCCGCATCGGCCCGACGCGCGGCCGCTCGATCTCGGCGGTCAGGATGCGGCTGCTCGTGCCGAGCTCCTCGCCGCGATCCAGGTGCTCGTCCTCGAAGCTGGTCAGCTCGCCCTTCACGAACCCGAACCGGCGGCGGGTCGCGACACCCTGCGGATCGCGCACGCTGGCCCGGTAGAAGCTGCGCGACAGCGGCGCCCGCCAGTCGAGCACCATCGGCTCGCCGGCGTCGTCGGTGACGTGCCGCCGCCCCACGTGGTAGGGCGACTCGTCGATGTCGAGCCGGCCGAAGAAGAGCGGCGTCTCCGGGTCGTCGGCCAGCTCCTTGACCCGCCGGGCCATGTGCCGGCCCAGCTGCTCGGCGGTGTAGGCGTCGCCGGCGACCTTGTCACCGGTGGCGAAGAGGGATTGGGCCCGATCACGCATCCGGCGCAGCGCGGCGCGGGACTCGGTCAGGTGGGTGCGTTCGGCGGCGAGCTCGGAATCCAGATCGGTGGGCACAGATCATCCCCAGAGGCTGTGAACGGCGTGCTGCTCGCGTATCCGCCCGAGCGGGTAGGCCGTCGGCGGCGCGGGGACGTCCGCTGCGGTGCATGCTCACCACGGCCGTCGAGCGGCCCTCCACGCTACGCGGTCCGAGCCGCGTGTCCACCGAATTTCCGCGGCCGACCAGAATGGGGGGATGGCGGAGCGGGAGCAGGAGCGAGTCCGGATCAGCGATGCGCGGACCCTGCGGGCGCTCGCTCATCCGGCCCGGATCGAGATCGTCGACCATCTGACGGCGACCGGGGCGGCGATGACCGCGACCGAGTGCGCGAGGCTGGTCGGGCTGTCGCCGAGCGCCACCAGCTATCACCTGCGGGAGCTGGCGAAGTACGGCCTGGTGGAGCAGGCGCCCAGCCAGGGTGACGGGCGGGAGCGGCGGTGGCGCAGCACCGGGTCCAGCCTGTGGATCGACAGCGACGCCGGGAAGCCGGATTCGGTGGCGGCCGAGAAGGCGCTCATCGACATCTACCTGACCCGGGACAAGCAGCGCCTCCGCGAGTGGGTGGAGCGGCAGGCCGGCGACCCGCAGGAGTGGCGGGACGCGAGTTCGCTCATGGGCCAGCAGCTGATGGTGACGGCCGGCGAGCTCACCGAGCTGAACGCGAAGATCCGGGCGCTGCTGGAGCCGTACCGGGTGCGGGACCGGCAGGAGGGCGCGCCGGAGGGTGCTCGGCACGTGGTGGTCCAGTACGCGGCGTTCCCGATGGCATAGCGGCACCCTTGCTTCTCATGGATGTGAAGGAATACTTTCGAAGTATGTCCTTCACATCTGCGGACGAGCGCTGGGCGGACGTCTATCTCGTGGCGGCGGGCCGGGCGATCTCCGTCTGCGGCGATCTGCTGGCGGCGACCACGCTCGCCCTGGTGCTGCAGCAGTCCGGGCACGGCGGGCTGGCCGTCTCCGGCCTGCTCGTGGCGGCGACCCTGCCGGTCGCCGTGCTCGCGCCGATCACCGGACGGCTCGTGGACCGGGCGGACAGCCGTACCCTCCTGGTCCTGGTGGGTTCGATCCAGGCCGTGGTCTGCGCGGTGCTCGCCAACGCGCGCCACCCGATCCTGATCATCGCGTTGGTGGCCCTGCTCGGATGCGGTCTCGCCGTGACCCAGCCGACGCTGGCGGCGCTCGTGCCGAGGATGGTGGGAGCGGCCGGCCTGCCGAAGGCGAGCGGCGTCGTGCAGACCGCCGGGCAGGCCGGGATGCTGATCGCGCCCGCGCTCGCCGGGATCCTGGTCGGCCAGGCGGGCCCCCGCCTGCCCCTGCTGCTCAGCGCGGCCAGCTATCTGGGGCTGATCGGGATCGGGCTGCTCGTCCGTACGCGACGGGGTGTCGCCGCGACCGCGGACCCCTCGGCGCCGTTCCGGCTGCGGGACGACCGCATCCTGACCGTCATGACGGTGGCCGTCGCCTCCGTCGTCGCCGGGGTCAGCGCCATCAACGTCTTCGAGGTCTTCTTCATCCGGGACACACTCGGGGCGTCCACCACGGTCTACGGCTTCGTGATGGCGTCCTGGACGGTCGGCATGGTGATCGGCAGCCTGGCCTTCGGGCGGCTGCGGCCCCGGCGGCTCACCATGCCGCTGGTCCTGACCCTGCTCGCGCTCTCCTGCGTCGCGGTGCTGGCCGGTTCCGCGGTCGGCTCGGCCGGCTGGCTCATCCCGCTCTGGATCGCCGGCGGCATCACCAACGGTGGCCTCAACGTCTGCACCACCGTGATCGTCGCGAGCCGGGTGCCGGCCGCCTCGCACGGCCGGGCCTTCGCCGCGTACACCGCCGCGGTCCAGGGTGCCGGGCTCGGCGGCCTGCTCGTGGCCGGCCCGCTCGCCGAGAGTTTCGAGCCCCGCCTGCTGGTCGCGGGCGCCGGCGCGGCCGGGATCCTGGCGGCGCTCGCCTGCCTGCCCCTGGTGCGATCTGAGCCACCCGGCGCCCCCGGGGACGCCGGACGTCCCGAGATCCGGGATAACGTCGCAGCATGAGCGACAGCGCGCGTCGGCCCCGGGTCGGGCACATCCAGTTCCTCAACTGCCTCCCGATCTACTGGGGCCTGATGCGCTCGGGCGCGCTGCTCGACGTCGACCTCCACAAGGACACCCCGGAGCGGCTCAGCGCCGCCCTGGTCGCCGGTGACCTGGACATCGGGCCGATCACGCTCGTGGAGTACCTGCGGCACGCCGACGAGCTGCTTCTGCTGCCCGACCTCGCGGTGGGCAGCGACGGCCCGGTGCTCTCGGTCAACCTGGTCTCCACCCGGCCGCCGGCCGAGCTGGACGGGCGGCCGGTCGCGCTCGGCTCGACGTCGCGGACCGGTGTGCTGCTCGCTCAGATGCTGCTCTCCGAGCGGTACGCCGTGAACCCCGAATACTTCCGCTGCCCGCCCGACCTGTCGCAGATGCTGATGGAGGCGGACGCCGGGGTGCTGATCGGCGACCCGGCCCTGCGCGCCATGTACGAGGCGCCCGCCCGCGGCCTCCAGGTGATCGACCTGGCCGAGGCGTGGAAGGAGTGGACCGGCCTGCCGATGGTCTTCGCGGTGTGGGCGGTTCGCAGGGATTTCGCGGCCGCGCACCCGGGCCGGGTCAAGGACGTGCACGAGGCGTTCCAGCGGTCCCGCGACCTGGCGCTGAAGGAGCTCGACGAGGTGGCCGAGGCGGGCGCCCGGTGGGAGCCGTTCGACGCGGCCACCCTCGCCAACTACTTCCGGGTGCTCGACTTCTCGCTCGGCGAGCGGCAGGTCGCGGGGCTGCGGGAGTTCGCCCGGCGGGCGGCCGAGCGGGGCGAGGTGCCGGCCCTGCCCGAGGACGGGCCGGCGTTCTTCGTCAGCTGAGGATCTGGTCGAGCGCGGCGAGGTCGGCCGCGCTCAGCTCCCACGACGCCGCGGCCGCGTTGGCCCGCACCTGATCGGCGGTGGTGGCCCCGGCGATCACGCTGGTCACCGCCGGCTGGGCGGCCAGACCGGCGATCCCGACCTCGAGCAGGCTGCGATCCCGCTCCGCCCCGAACGCGGTGAGCGCCTCGATCGTGTCCCAGTCGGCGTCGGCGAGCCAGGACGCGTACCGGTCCTGGGACATCCGGGTGCCGGCGGCGGCCGGCTCGCCCCGCCGGTATTTGCCGCTGAGCAGGCCGGACTCCAGCGGGAAGAAGGGCAGCAGCCCGAGGCCGAACTGCTCGCAGGCCGGCACGACCTCGTCCTCGGCGTCCCGGGTGAGCAGGCTGTACCGGTTCTGCGCGCTGACGAACCGGCTCTGCCCACCGGTCCGCGCCGTCCAGTCGGCGTCGGCGATCTGCCACCCGGAGAAGTTCGAGTTCCCCAGATAGCGGACCTTTCCCGAGCGTACGAGGTCGTCGAGCGCGGCGAGCGTCTCCTCGATCGGCGTGGCCGGGTCGGGCTCGTGCATCTGGTAGAGGTCGATGTGATCGGTGCCGAGCCGGCGCAGGGACGCCTCGACGGCCCGGGCGATGTACCGACGGGAGCCGCGGGCGCCGAAGTCGCGGCCGTTCAGCCCCTCCATGTTCATGCCGAACTTGGTGGCGAGCACGACCTCGTCGCGCCGCCCCTTCAGCGCGGCGCCGAGCAGTTCCTCCGAGGCGCCGTGCGGGGTGCCGTAGATGTCGGCCGTGTCGAACAGCGTGATCCCGGCGTCGATCGCGGCGTCGACCACCTCGCGGGTGCCGTCCGCGTCGAGCTTGCGGCCGAAGTTGTTGCAGCCGATCCCGACGACGGACACGACGAGGCCCGAGTCGCCCAGCCGGCGATAGGTCATGTCACTCATGAAACCTCTATTCCGATATCGGTTATGGTCTATTCACCGCGTCCATCGTGGACTCGCCCACGATCGGTTCACGATGGGCGCGGCCCCTCGTCCAGATCGCGGTAGGCGGCGCGCAGCGTGTCGACCAGCGGGATGTGCCGGACCTTCACCGGCGGCGGCTCGAGCGCCCGCAGCAGCAGCTCCGGCGGGGTGCCGCCGCGCGCCGGGCGCTCCCGCAGCCGGCCGAGGCTGATCCCGGGGGCGTAGAAGTCGGCCAGCCGGTCCTCCAGCGGCTCCTCCTCGACGGCGAGGAAGTCGATCTCCTCCTCCGGCTGGGGAGTGCCGCGCAGGTCGTCGAGGAGGGCGTCGCGCTCCCGCCCGCGCCAGGCCAGGACCAGGAACGGGTCGTCGTCGAAGGCCTCGGCCAGCACATAGAGGGCGGCCGAGCCGTGCTTGCAGGGGATGCCCCAGTCCGGGCAGGAGCAGGCGATGTTCAGCTCGGCCGGGAAGAGCGGCATCCCCAGGTCGGTGAAGAGGTCGACGATCTCGTGCGGCATCTCGCCGGCGAGCAGCGCGGCGCGGTAGAGCGCTCGATCACCGAGGGCTGAGGTGAGGAGAGTCCACTGCCCGTCGTCGTACGCCGGGATGCGGATGTCGACCTGGTAGGGGATGGGACGCGAGCCCTGCACCCGCGCGGTCACGTGGCCGGGGCGCAGCGCGAAGTCGATGACCTGGCCCTTGCGCGCGTAGGTGCGGCCGCGCGCGAGCCGCCCCGGCTGGCAGACGCCCTCCAGCCAGTCGACGAACCGGCGCGACCACCACTGCTCGCCGATCTTGCCGCGCTGGGACCGGACGGCGAGCCCGCCGTCCACCCGGATCGGACGCCCGTAATCGGAGAAGTCGGCCATCTCAGCGCACCGCCGCCGGGTCGAGCGAGAACAATTCGCGCAGCTGATCGGTGCTGAGGTCGGTGATCCACTCCTCGCCGGTGCCGACCACCGACGAGGCGAGCGCCTTCTTCCGCTCGATCATCTGGTCGATCTTCTCCTCCAGCGTGCCGGTGCAGATGAACTTGCGGACCTGCACGTTGCGGGACTGCCCGATGCGGAAGGCCCGGTCGGTGGCCTGGTCCTCGACCGCCGGGTTCCACCACCGGTCGAAGTGGACGACGTGGGTCGCGGCGGTCAGGTTGAGGCCGGTGCCGGCCGCCTTCAGCGAGAGCAGGAAGATCATCGGTTCGCTGCCGGTCTGGAACTGCTCGACCAGCGCGTCGCGGCGGGCCTTGGCGAGACCGCCGTGCAGCCAGAGCACCGGCCGGTCGAGCTGGGCCGTGAGATAGGGCTGGAGCAGCGAGCCCCACTCCGCGTACTGCGTGAAGACCAGGGCCTTGTCGCCGTCCTCGACGATCTCCTCGGCCAGTTCCTCGAGCCGGGCCAGCTTGCCGGAGCGCCCGGGCAGCCGGGAGCCGTCCTTGAGCAGGTGGGCCGGGTGGTTGCAGACCTGCTTGAGCTTCATCATGGCGGCGAGCACGTTGCCCCGCCGCTGGATGCCCTCGCTGCTCTCGATCTCGGCCATCATGTCCTCGACCACGGCCTGGTAGAGGGTGGCCTGCTCGGGCGTGAGCGAGCACCACACCTTCATCTCGTTCTTCTCCGGCAGGTCCGAGATGATGCTCTTGTCGGTCTTGAGCCGGCGCAGCACGAACGGCCCGGTCGCCCGCTTCAGCGCGGCGGTGGCGTCGGCGTCCTGCCGCGACTCGATCGGCTCCTGGAACCGGCGGCGGAACCGCTTCGCCGGCCCGAGCAGCCCCGGATTGCAGAAGTCCATGATCGACCACAGCTCGGCCAGGTGGTTCTCGACCGGGGTGCCGGTCAGCGCGATCCGGGTCCGGGCCCGGATGGCCCGCACCGCCTGGGACTGCCGGGTGCCGCTGTTCTTGATCGCCTGGGCCTCGTCGCAGACGACCCGCTCCCAGACCACCTCCCGGAGCGTCTCCAGGTCACGCAGCGCGGTCCCGTAGGTGGTCAGCACCAGGTCGGCGGCGTCCACCGCGGCGGTGAACTCCTCGCCGCGCTGCCGGGTGCCGCCGTGGTGCACGTACACCCGCAGCGAGGGCGCGAACCGGGCCGCCTCCTTCTGCCAGTTGCTGACCAGTGACATCGGGCAGATCAGCAGGGTCTTGCTGGCGGCGGTGAGCAGCAGCGACAGCGTCTGCGCGGTCTTGCCGAGCCCCATGTCGTCGGCGAGAACCCCGCCGAGGCCGAGCTGGGAGAGGAAGTTCAGCCAGGAGAGACCCCTTTCCTGGTACGGCCGGAGCGCCCCGTGGAAACCGGCGGGCGTCGGCAGCGGGGTGAGACGCTCCGCCGTCTGGCCGGACAGCAGATCGCCCAGCATCCCGTCGGCGTCGACCTCGACCAGGGGCAGGTCCTCCTCGCCGCCGTCGACCACCTGCTGGAGCACCTCGCCGGCGGTCATCTCGCCCTCCCGCCGCCGGCTCACGGCCTTGAGCGCCGCCTTGAGCTGCCGGTCGTCCAGCTCGACCCACTGGCCGCGGACCCGGACCAGCGGCACCTTGAGCCGGGCCAGCTCGGCCAGCTCGTCGGCGCTCACCTCGCTCTCGCCGATCACCAGGTCGAGGCGGAACTCGACCAGCTGCTCCAACCCGAAGCCGGAGTCGGCGACCGCCCGGCCGGAGCTCGCCTTCGACTTGGTCTTGGAACGGGTGGTGAGCTTCAGGCCGACCGCCTTGCGGCCGGCCCAGGACGGCAGCTGCACCCCGAAGCCGGCGGCCTGGAGCAGCGGCGCCACCTGGCGGAGGAACTCGAACGCCTCGCCGGTGGTGAGCGGCATGGCGGCCGGGCGCTGCTCGAGCAGCGCCACGTGCAGCAGCGGGAAGAGCCGGTTCGCCCGGCCCAGCCCGGCCAGCAGGGTCTCGTCGGGGCGCCGGGGCAGGCCCGGGAACCGCTCGCCCTCCCAGAGCGCGGCGGCCGGCAGGTAGAGGCTCGGGTCCTCGGCCGACTGCAGCGCGAACTCGAGGTTCCACGCGTCCTCGCCGGGATCGGGCTCGATCAGCCGGAAGCTGACCCGGATCGGGCCGTTCGCCGCGTTCGCGGCCCGCATCCAGTCGTCGAGCGCCTTGCGCAGGTCGCGCACCTCGGCGGGATCGGCGCCGGCCAGCGCCGGGTCGTCGGCGGTGAGCGCGGAGAGCCAGCGGTCCGGCAGCGGCGCCTTCGGCCCGGGCCGCGCGCCGGCCAGGATCCGCTCGGGCATGACGTCCCGGGCGGCCCGGTCGACGAGCGCCTCGAGCGCGTCCCGGACGACCCGCCCGGCGGGATGCCCCTCGCCGGCGCCGGTTTGAGTGCTGCTCGCGGTGCCCGCGACGGAGTCGGCGCCGGCTCGCGGGCTGCTCGCGGCTCGTGCGCCGGCTCGTGGGCTGCTCGCGGGTTTTGCGCCGGCGCTGAGGGCGCGGGCCACCGGTGGGATGCCGGCGGCGAAGTCGCGGAAGGTCACGGCGTCGCTGCCGGTCAGCACCGGGCGCCAGCGGGCCGCGGGCAGGCCGCCCTCGACCACCAGCTGGGGCAGCATCCGGCCGCGCCGGGCCAGGTCACAGGCGTAGCCGGCGAGCAGGCAGAGGTAGCGCAGCGAGGGGCCGGCCACCCACGGGCCGCTCGGGTCGGGGTCGGCGAGCTCGGCGAGCACCGCGGCGGCGGACCGGGCCGGGACCGCCAGCGCCGGTACGGTCCAGCCGGCCAGACGCAGACCGCGGGCCGCCGGCTCGGCGCCGGTGTCGGGGGAGGGCAGGGGACCGCGAGCCGTGCCAGGCAGGACGGCGGTGACGGTCTCCGGCGCCGCGTCGGTGACCGGTGCGCCGAGCGCGACACGTACCGAATCGATCGAGGCGGCGAACGGGTGCGGCCTGGCGCTGCGGGAGCGGGACTCCGAGGTCAGCGGCAGCGCGGGATCCTCGGCCCAGAGCACGAGCCGGCCGGGTCCGCCCGGACCGGGCACCCAGCCGGCATGAACGACGAGCACTTCCACCCCCAAGAAAGCCTTGTCGAGGTTACTCCGGGCTCGGGTGATCAGCGGGGTTGCCGGGCCGCGGGCGGTGACCCTCGCCGCTGACGGGCGAAGCCGCCGAGACGTACGCTTCGAGGCGTGACCGCGAACCCGGAGATCGACAGCATCCTGCAGCGCGGCGCCGACGGCGGGCGGATCACGCCCGAGGAGGCGCTGCTTCTCTACACGCAGGCCCCCTTCCACGCCCTCGGCGAGGCGGCCGACGCGGTCCGGCGACGGCGTTATCCGGACGGGATCGTCACGTACCTGATCGACCGGAACATCAACTACACCAACGTCTGCGTGACCGCGTGCAAGTTCTGCGCGTTCTTCCGCGCGCCGAAGCACAAGGAGGGCTGGTCGCACCCGACCGAGGAGATCCTCCGGCGCTGCGGCGAGGCGGTCGACCTGGGCGCCACCCAGGTGATGCTCCAGGGCGGCCACCACCCGGACTACGGGGTGGCCTACTACGAGGACCTCTTCTCCTCGGTGAAGCAGGCCTACCCGCAGCTCGCGATCCACTCGATCGGCCCGAGCGAGATCCTGCACATGGCGAAGGTGGACGGCGTCTCGATCGAGGACGCGGTCATCCGGATCAAGGCGGCCGGCCTCGACTCGATCGCCGGCGCCGGCGCCGAGATGCTGCCCGAGCGCCCGCGCAAGGCGATCGCCCCGCTGAAGGAGAGCGGCGAGCGCTGGCTCGAGGTGATGGCGGTGGCGCACCGGCACGGCCTCTCGTCGACCGCCACCATGATGATGGGCACCGGCGAGACGAACGCGGAGCGTATCGAGCACATCCGCATGATCCGTGACGTGCAGGACCTCGCGGTTGCGAACGGTTACCGTGACGACGCCGTGGAGAAGGACCACTCCGTCGGCGGGTTCCGGGCCTTCATCCCGTGGACCTACCAGCCGGAGAACAACCACCTGAAGGGCCGCACCCAGGCGACCACGGTGGAATACCTGCGCTTCGTCGCGGTCTCCCGGCTGTTCTTCGACAACGTGGCGCACCTCCAGGCCTCCTGGCTCACCACCGGCAAGGACATCGGCCAGCTCTCGCTGCACATGGGCGTCGACGACCTCGGCTCGATCATGCTGGAGGAGAACGTGATCTCCTCGGCCGGCGCCCGGCACCGGTCCAACCTGCAGGGCCTGGTCTCGATGATCCGCACCGCCGGCCGGATCCCGGCGCAGCGCGACACCTGGTACCGCCACCTGGCCGTGCACCGGACCGCCGCGGAGGACCCGACCGACGAGCGCGTGGTCTCGCACTTCTCGTCGATCGCCATCCCGGGTGGCGGCGCGGGACGCACTCAGCTGCCGCTCGTGGAGGCTTCCTGACCCCTTTGGGGGGTGGCGGTCGGCCGTTCGGCCAGGTTCGGGTCGTCGGACCGGTGAGGGAGGGTTGCTCCTTCGTAACGAGGCCGCCGGTTGCCTGTACCCCGTCTTTGGCGCTCGTTAAGTTGCCTGCGTAAGGCATTGAAAGCTTAGCGTCGCCAGCCGCGATCAGGTCGGTGACGAGCAGTCGGACCCGACCGATGGCGGTCGTATATATAACGCACAAGGTGCGGGCGGGATGGGAGACCATCCCGCCCGTTCTGTTTTCCCGGGCGCGGGGGAGTATTGGCCTGTGACGCGTGCAGACCTGGACAAGCAGCCCCATGAGGTCGCCGAGATGTTCGACGGCGTGGCCAAGCGGTACGACCTCACCAACACCGTGCTCTCCTTCGGCCAGGACCGGGGCTGGCGCCGGGCCACCCGGGCCGCTCTCGGCCTGCGGCCCGGCGAGCGGGTCCTCGACGTCGGCGCCGGCACCGGGGTCTCCACCGAGGAGCTGAGCCGGTCCGGCGCGTTCGCGGTCGGCGCCGACATCTCGGTCGGGATGCTGCGGGCCGGCCGGGCCGCCGGCCGCCGGATCCCGCTGCTCGCCGGTGACGCGCTGCGACTGCCGTTCGCTGACGCGACGTTCGACGCGGTGACCATTTCCTTCGCTCTGCGTAACGTCGTGGACACCACCGCCGCGCTGCGCGAGTTCGGCCGGATCACCCGGCCGGGCGGCCGGCTCGTGGTCTGCGAGTTCAGCACCCCGACCAACGCGGCGTTCCGCACCGTCTACATGAACTACCTGATGCGGTCGCTGCCGATGGTCGCCCGCGGCGTCTCGAGCAACCCGGAGGCGTACGTCTACCTCGCCGAGTCGATCCGGGCCTGGCCCGACCAGCGGGGCCTGTCCGCCCGCATCGCCGAGTCCGGCCCGTGGGACCGGGTCGGCTGGCGGAATCTGTCCGGCGGGATCGCCGCGCTGCATCGCGCCACCCGGGTATAAATCCGGCATTCGGCGTACAAGGCCGCCAATGGCTGTTTAGCTCGGGTTCATGACCAATATCGGGCATCTCGAGGACACCGACATCGACATCGCGATCGACGAGGGCGAGGCCGGCGAGCGCCGCGCCACCGAGCTGGCCAGCCGTCTGCGGATGGTTGCTGCCGAGGATCCGCTCCTCGCTCAGGACCTGGTCGAGGGACTGATCGTGGCCCTGGACAAGGCCATGGGCGGCACCATCCGCGATCACCTGGACGGCCCCGCCCTCGGCGTGGCGGAGAAGGTTCTGCCCGCTCCTGAGCAGCCACGACAGCCCCGCCCCAACAATTAGGCGGACCTAAGCGCAAAGATCTTCGATTGTCGGCCTACACTCCGATCGAGGCATGCTTGTGAACTAATTCACGAGCGTCCCCGGTGAGATGGAGGTCAGGCCGTGAGCGACCACGGAGTCGGTTCGATCGTCGTCGATGAGGCGGACGTGATCGTGGTCGGAGCGGGCCCGGGCGGGTCGGCCGCGGCATACCACCTCGCGCGCCACGGCGTGCGCGTGCTGCTGCTCGAGAAGACCGAGTTCCCGCGCGAGAAGGTCTGCGGCGACGGCCTCACGCCTCGTGCCGTTCGCCAGCTTATCCGGATGGGTGTGGACACGTCCGAGAAAGCGGGATGGTTGCACAACCGCGGCCTGCGGGTGATCGGTGGCGGCGTCCGGATGGAGCTGGACTGGCCCGACCTCGCGAGCTTCCCGAACTACGGCCTGGTCCGCACCCGGATGGACTTCGACGACCTGCTGGCCAAGCGCGCGGTCGAGGCGGGCGCGCTGCTGCGCACCGGGGTGAACGTCACCGGGCCGGTGCTCGACGACGACGGCCACGTGATCGGCGTGCAGGCCAAGGCCGCCGGTGAGCCGGTCGAGTACCGCGCCCCCCTGGTGATCTCCGCGGACGGCGTCTCCGGCAAGTTCCCGCTCGCCCTCGGCCTCGCCAAGCGCGACGACCGCCCGCTCGGCGTGGCGGTCCGGCGCTACTACCGCTCGGCCGCGAAGGCCGACGACAACTACCTCGAGTCCTGGCTGGAGCTGCGCAGCGCGCAGGACCCGGGACGGCTGCTGCCGGGCTACGGCTGGATCTTCGGGCTCGGCGACGGCCGGGTCAACGTCGGCCTCGGCATCCTCAACTCGTCCGACGCGTTCGGCAAGACGAACTACCGCGCCCTGCTCACCGACTGGCTCGGGAGCACCCCGGAGGACTGGGGGCTGCGCGAGGAGGCGAACGCGGACGGCCCCACGCTCGGCGCGGCGCTCCCGATGGGCTTCAACCGGGTGCCGCACTACACCCGCGGCGTGATGCTGGTCGGCGACTCCGGCGGCATGGTCAACCCGATGAACGGCGAGGGCATCGCGTACGCCATGGAGTCCGGCGAGCTGGCCGCCGAGATCGCGGTCCAGGCGCTGGCCAGGCCGGCCGGGCCCGAGCGGGAGCGGGCCCTCCGGGCCTATCCCGCAGAACTCAGTCTCCGGTTCGGTGGTTACTACCGGATCGGGGGGATCTTCGTGAAGTTGATCGGCAACCCGCAGATCATGCGCGCCGCCACCAAGTACGGCATGCCGCACCCGACGCTCATGAAGTTCGTCCTCAAGCTCCTGGCCAACCTGACCGACCCCCGGGACGGCGACGCCATGGATCGCATCATCAACGGTTTGACCAAGGTGGCGCCCGCCGTCCGCTGACGGAATCGGGCACCCCGAGCAAAGGGATACAAAAGAGCACGAACTAGTGTGAAGCGGCTAACAGTCGTACGGGAGTGAACATGACGGTCAACCCTTATGTCCCGATCGTCGGGTTGCTGATCCTCGGCGCCCTCTTCGCGTTGTTCTCGGTGTCCGTCGCCCCCATCGTCGGGCCCAAGCGGTACAACCGCGCGAAACTCGATGCCTATGAGTGCGGGATCGAACCGGCCCCACAGCCGATCGGTGGCGGCCGGTTCCCGGTGAAGTTCTATCTGACAGCGATGCTCTTCATCATCTTCGACATCGAGACCATCTTCCTCTACCCGTGGGCCGTCTCGTTCGACGCGCTCGGGCTGTTCGGGTTCGTGGAGATGGTCCTCTTCATCGTCACCGTCTTCATCGCCTACGCGTACGTGTGGCGGCGCGGCGGCCTGAACTGGGACTGATAACCATGGGAATCGAAGAGAAGCTGCCCGCCGGCATCCTGCTCACCTCGGTGGAGAAACTCTCCAACTACGCGCGCAAGTCGTCGTTCTGGGGCGCCACGTTCGGTCTCGCCTGCTGTGCCATCGAGATGATGGCGGCCGGCGGTCCGCACTACGACCTGGGCCGCTGGGGGATGGAGGTCTTCCGGGCCTCGCCCCGGCAGGCCGACCTGATGATCGTCGCGGGCCGGGTCAGCCAGAAGATGGCTCCGGTGGTCCGGCAGATCTACGACCAGATGCCCGAGCCCCGCTCGGTGATCTCGATGGGCGTCTGCGCCTCGTCCGGTGGCATGTTCAACAACTACGCCATCGTGCAGGGCGTGGACCACATCGTCCCGGTCGACGTCTACCTGCCGGGCTGTCCGCCCCGGCCGGAGATGCTGATCGACGCGATCCTCAAGATGCGCGAGAAGGTGATGGCCCAGCCGCTCGGCCCGAACGGGCGCAAGATGCTGGCCGCTCGCGAGGCCGAGGGTAAGACGCCGATCGT
The DNA here is from genome assembly GCF_040639855.1 of Actinoplanes sp. NPDC023714. Taxonomy (NCBI): domain Bacteria; kingdom Bacillati; phylum Actinomycetota; class Actinomycetes; order Micromonosporales; family Micromonosporaceae; genus Actinoplanes; species Actinoplanes sp. NPDC023714. Next base: position 184,824 of record NZ_JBFAAR010000012.1, on the reverse strand, counting down.
CGCCCCGGGTGCCATGCCGTCCTCGTACCGCGTCGACAAGGCACGGCGGGCGGAATGGACTCAGGCCGTCAAGGAAGGCCGTGAGGAGCAATTGCGGATCGAGAACTGGATGAAGCTCCAGCCGCATTTGCGGGAAGGTGTCAAATGAGCATTTCCTCGGGCACCCAATCCGAAGGTACGCAGGGTGGCGTACCCATTACGTCACCGACCGGAGCCGAACTAGGTGCGCCGGCGCAGACTCCACCCAGCCCCGACAAGGGGATGTTCGGAGTCAAAGGCACCGGTGACGTTTCCGGCTTCGGTCGTCTTGCCCGCCCCCGACCTGCTGTTTTTGACAGCCCGCGGCCGTACGGCGGGTATTTCGACGACGTCTATGACGCGTTGGAGGAAGCTTATCCGGCCTTCTCCGAAGCCATCGAGAAGGTGGTCGTAGATAGGGCGGAACTCACACTTCACATCAGGCCCGAGAAAATCACCGAGGTCTGTCAGGTAATGCGCGACGACGAGTCGTTGCGTTTCGAGCTCTGCTCTTCGGTGGACGCGGTCGACTACCTCGGCACCGACGAGCGCCGGTTCCACGTGGCGTACCAGTTGACCTCGATGACGTACCGGCGGCGGGTACGTCTCGAGGTGGCGGTCGCCGACGGCGTGAGCGTTCCGAGCGTCACCGGCGTCTACCCGACGGCCGACTGGCAGGAGCGCGAGGTCTACGACATGTTCGGCGTCGTCTTCGCCGGACATCCCAACCTCACCCGGATCCTGATGCCCGACGACTGGGAAGGGCACCCCCAGCGCAAGGACTACCCCCTCGGCGGCGTGCCGGTGGAATACAAGGGTGCCGAGATTCCGCCGCCCGACCAGCGGAGGGTCTACCAATGACGACATCCGAGTACGCGACCGAGCGGGAGACGACCGAGGGACGGGTCTTCACCGTCACCGGCGGGGACTGGGACTCCATCGCCGCCGGCATCGACCCGCTCAGCAACGAGAAGATCGTCGTCAACATGGGCCCGCAGCATCCGTCCACGCACGGCGTGCTCCGGCTGGTGCTGGAGCTCGAGGGCGAGACGGTCACCGAGTGCCGCCCGGTCGTCGGTTACCTGCACACCGGGATCGAGAAGAACCTGGAGTACCGGAACTGGACCCAGGGCGTCACGTTCGTGACCCGGATGGACTACCTCTCCAACATGTCGAACGAGGCGGGTTACTGCCTCGCCGTGGAGAAGCTGCTCGGGATCACCGACCAGATCACCGAGCGGGCCCAGACCATCCGTGTCATGTTCATGGAGCTCCAGCGGATCGCCTCGCACCTGGTCTGGCTCGCCACGACCGGCATGGAGCTGGGCGCGATCTCGATGATGCTCTACGGCTTCCGGGAGCGGGAGTACATCCTCGACATCTTCGAGGAGACCTCCGGCCTGCGGATGAACAACGCCTACATCCGCCCGGGCGGCCTCGCGCAGGACCTGCCGGAGTCCGCGGTTCGCAAGATCCGTGACTTCCTGGTCTACCTGCCGAAGCGCCTCAAGGAGTACGAGGCGATGCTCTCCGACCAGGTCATCTGGCAGCGGCGTACGCAGGGTGTCGCGGTCCTCGACGTGACCGGCTGCCTCTCGCTCGGCATCACCGGACCGGTGCTGCGCGCCGCCGGGCTGCCCTGGGACCTGCGCAAGACCATGCCGTACTCCGGTTACGAGACCTACGAGTTCGACGTGCCGACGGCGACGACCGCCGACGTCTGGGGCCGTTACCTGGTCAGGATCGCGGAGATCCGGGAGTCGCTCAAGATCGTCGAGCAGGCTCTCGACCGCCTGCGCCCGGGCCCGATCTGGATCGAGGACAAGAAGATCGCATGGCCGTCGCAGCTCGCGCTCGGCCTGGACGGTCTCGGCAACTCGCTCGAACACGTCGCCAAGATCATGGGCCAGTCGATGGAGTCGCTGATCCACCACTTCAAGCTCGTGACCGAGGGCTTCCGGGTCCCGCCGGGTCAAGTCTATGTCGCGATCGAGCACCCGCGTGGCGAACTCGGCGTACACGCGGTCTCCGACGGTGGCACCCATCCGTACCGGGTGCACTACCGGGAGCCGAGCTTCGTGAACCTGCAGGCCATCCCCGCGATGGCCGAGGGGGCGCTGCTCGCCGACGTGATCGCCGGCGGCGCCTCTCTGGACCCCGTGATGGGTGGGTGTGACCGCTGATGTCCGCAGATACGACTGTCGAGTTCTCGCCGGCGGCCGCGCCGCTCGCCGAGAAGCTGCTCGAACCGGCCCTGGAGATCCTGGCCCGCTACCCGGCGGGCCGGGAGCGGTCCGCGCTCCTCCCGCTGCTGCACCTGGTGCAGACCGAGGAGGGGCACGTCAGCCCGACCGGCGTGGCGTTCTGCGCGGAGATCCTCGGGATCAACAAGGCGCAGGTCGGCGCGGTCGCCACCTTCTACACGATGTACAAGCGCCGCCCCACCGGCGAATACCTGGTCAGCGTCTGCACCAACACGCTCTGCAACGTGCTCGGCGGTCAGCAGGTCTACGACGAGCTCGCCGAGCACCTCGGCGTCGGGCACGACCAGACCACGGCCGACGGCAAGATCACGCTGGAGCACGCCGAGTGCCTGGCGGCCTGCGACTACGCGCCGGTCGTGACGGTCAACTACGACTTCACTGTCGACCAGGCCACCCCGGAGTCGGCGGTGGAGCTGGTGGAGAGCCTGCGCAACGGCGAGCGCCCGGCGCCCGCCCGGGGCGCCCGGATCTGCTCGCTCAAGGAGATGCAGTACCAGCTGGCCGGTTTCGCCGATCCGCGCGAGGGCGCGGTCGGCGACGGGGTGGCCGGGGCGCCCACGCTGCGCGGGGTCCGCCTCGCCCAGGAGCACGGCGTCGCGGTGGCCGGATTCGACCCGGACACCCCGATCACCACGACCAAGCCGGCCCGGGAGGGGAACGCGCTTCCCCAGCCGCAGCCGGAGCAGCCGAGCCGGATCGCGTCGTTCGCGAAGAAGGCGACCACGGCGGTGAAGGCGGCCGCCGGCGCGGTCGCGGAGAAGGCGGGCGCGGTCGGGGAGCACCTGCACGCCGGCCGCACCACCGACACCGGGGACGTCAAGGACCCGCAGGTGCGGACCGCCGAGATGCGCAACCCCACGGCCGAGACCCCGTCGCCGTCCGGCGCCGCCACTGCCGGTGGGCCGCCGCCCAGCACACCGGCCGAGGCCGCCGGGGCGGCCGGCAGCGAGCCGGCCGGTGACGGCAAGCCCGCCGGCGACGGCACCCGCGGTGAGCGGATCGTCAGCCAGCGCACCGCCGACCAGAAGCCGGCCACCAACGTCCCGCGCGGCACCGAGGAGGAGAAGTGACCCAGCCACGGCCGGAGGTCCTCCAGAAACTCACCCCCGTCCTCACGAAGCGCTGGCTCTCGCCGGACGCCTGGCAGATCGGCGTCTACGAGCGGCTCGACGGCTACGCCGCGGTCCGCAAGGCGCTCGAGGTGCACCCCGACGACCTGATCCAGCTGATCAAGGACTCCGGCCTGCGCGGCCGGGGTGGCGCCGGCTTCCCCACCGGCCTGAAGTGGGGATTCATCCCGCAGGGCGACGGCAAGCCGCACTACCTCGTGATCAACGCGGACGAGGGCGAGCCGGGCACCTGCAAGGACCTGCCGCTGATGACGTACGACCCGCACTCGCTGGTGGAGGGCGCGATCATCGCGTCCTACGCCATCCGGGCCAGCCGGGCGTTCATCTACATCCGCGGTGAGGCGGTGCACGCCGCGCGGCGGCTGCGCAACGCGGTCCAGGAGGCGTACGCGAAGGGGTACCTCGGCAAGAACATCCTCAAGTCCGGGTTCGACCTCGACCTGGTGGTGCACAGCGGCGCCGGGGCGTACATCTGCGGCGAGGAGACCGCGCTGCTCGACTCGCTCGAGGGCTTCCGCGGCCAGCCCCGGCTGCGCCCGCCCTTCCCGGCCGTCGCCGGCCTGTACGCGAGCCCGACCGTGGTGAACAACGTCGGCACGATCGCCAGCGTGCCCTACATCGTCCTGGGCGGCGCCGACTGGTGGAAGAGCATGGGCACCGAGAAGTCGGCCGGCCCGATGATCTACTCGCTCTCCGGCCGGATCGCCAACCCCGGTCAGTACGAGTGCGGCCTCGGCATCACGCTGCGCGAGCTGATCGAGCTGGCCGGCGGCATGAAGCCCGGCCACAACCTGAAGTTCTGGACGCCGGGCGGCTCGTCGACGCCGATCCTGACCGCCGAGCACATCGACACCCCGATGGACTTCGAGGGGGTCGCGGCGGCCGGGTCGATCCTCGGCACCACGGCGATGCAGATCTTCTCGGACCAGGACTGCCCGGTCTACAACACGTGGCGGTGGCTGGAGTTCTACCACCACGAGTCGTGCGGCAAGTGCACCCCGTGCCGCGAGGGCAACTACTGGATGGTCCGCACGTACCGCCGGATCCTCTCGGGTCAGGGCACCTACGCCGACCTGGACACGCTCCAGGACACCGCGGACAACATCTTCGGCCGGTCGTTCTGCGGGCTCGGCGACGGCGCCGCGACCCCGGTCGTGTCGACGCTCAAGTGGTTCCGGGACGACTACCTCGGTTACATCGAGGGCCGGACCGCGCCGCGTCTCTCGGAGAAGAGCCTGGTGGGAGCGCACTGATGACCGACGTAGAGAAGAAGGCGGACCTCGTCACGCTCACCGTCGACGGGGTCGAGGTGACCGCCGAGAAGGGCGAGCTGGTCATCCGGGTCGCCGAGCGGATGGGCATCGCCATCCCGCGCTTCTGCGACCACCCGCTGCTCGCGCCGGCCGGCGCCTGCCGGCAGTGCCTCGTCGAGGTGGAGGGCCAGCGCAAGCCGGTCGCCTCCTGCACCCAGACGGTGGCCGAGGGCATGGTCGTGAAGACCCAGCAGAGCTCGCCGGTCGCCGCGAAGGCGCAGGCCGGCGTCATGGAGCTGCTGCTGATCAACCACCCGCTCGACTGCCCGACCTGCGACAAGGGCGGCGAGTGCCCGCTGCAGAACCAGGCGATGAGCACCGGCCGGGCCGACTCCCGCTTCGTCGAGCACAAGCGCGAGTACGAGAAGCCGATCCACATCTCCAGCCAGGTGCTGCTCGACCGCGAGCGCTGCGTGCTCTGCCAGCGCTGCACCCGGTTCTCCGAGGAGATCGCCGGTGACAAGTTCATCGACCTGATGGACCGCTCGTCCGGCGAGCAGATCAACGTCTACCGCGACGACTTCTTCGGCGGCGACCTCACCGGGGACGGCCAGGTCGGCGAGGGCGAGGGGGACGTCCCGTTCAACTCGTACTTCTCCGGCAACACGATCCAGATCTGCCCGGTCGGGGCGCTCACCGGCGAGCAGTACCGGTTCCGCGCCCGCCCGTTCGACCTGGTCTCCACGCCGACCTCGTGCGAGCACTGCGCGGCCGGCTGCTCGATGCGCGCCGACCACCGGCGCGGCAAGGTCCTGCGGCGGCTGGCCGGCGACGACCCGGCGGTCAACGAGGAGTGGAACTGCGACAAGGGCCGCTGGGGATTCCGCTACGCCACGGCCACCGACCGGATCACCACGCCGCTCGTGCGCGATGCGGTCACCGGCCAGTTGCGCGAGGCCTCCTGGAGCGAGGCCCTGCTCACGGCGGCCGAGGGCCTGAAGGCCGCGCGGGAGCGCGGCGTGGGGGTCCTGCCGGGCGGGCGGCTCACCGTCGAGGACGCCTATGCGTACGCGAAATTCGCCCGGGTCGTCCTCGGCACCAACGACGTCGACTTCCGGGCCCGGCCGGTCCGCGCCACCGGGACGCCGCTGAGTGCCACCGAGGAGGCCGACTTCCTCGCCGCCTCGGTCGCCGGCATCGCCGAGGTGACGTACGAGGCGGTGGAGAACGCGCCGTCGGTGCTGATCGCGGGCCTCGAGCCGGAGGAGGAGTGCCCGATCCTCTTCCTGCGGATGCGCAAGGCCCACGTCCGCAAGAAGCTGAAGGTCACGGCGCTGTCGCCGTACCTGTCCCGGGGCCTGGAGAAGCTCGGCGCCGCGGTCGTCACGGCGGTCCCGGGCGACGAGGCCCGGCTGCTCAACACCGACCCGGCGGTGGCCGCGGCGCTCAGCGCGCCCGGCTCGCTGCTGATCGTGGGCGAGCGGCTGGCCACCGTGCCGGGCGGGCTCTCCGCGGCGGCCGCGCTGGCCGAGCGGACCGGCGCCCGCCTCGCGTGGGTGCCGCGCCGGGCCGGCGACCGGGGCGCGCTCGACGCCGGCTGCCTGCCGAACCTGCTGCCCGGCGGCCGTCCGGTCACCGACGCGGCGGCCCGGGCCGAGCTCTCGCTGGCCTGGCGGACCGAGTCGGGCGTGCTCTCCGGCACGCCGGGCCGGGACGTCGACCAGATCGTCGCGGCGGCCGCCGACGGCACGCTCGGCGCCCTGCTGGTCGGCGGCGTGGACCCGGCCGACCTGGCCGACCCGCTCCTGGCCGAGCAGGCGCTCGACACCGTTCCGTTCGTGGTGAGCCTGGAGCTGCGGCAGAGCGCGGTCACCCGCCGCGCCGACGTGGTGCTGCCGATCGCCCCGGCGGTCGAGAAGGCCGGCACCTACATGGACTGGGAAGGACGCCTGCGGTCGTTCGGCGCGGTGCTGCCCGGCACGGCGATGACCGACGGCCGGGTGCTCGAGGCGATCGCGGCCCTGCTGGAAGTCACCTTGAACACCGGTGACGTGCAGGCCGTCCGCCGCGAGCTGGGCGCGCTGCCCGCCGCCTCGGCCCGTCCGGTGCCACCGGTCAGCGAGCCGGCCACGACGGCCCGGCCGGGGGAGCGGGAGGCGGTCCTCGCCACCTGGCACCAGCTGATCGATCTCGGCACGCTGCTCGACGGCGACGAGATCCTGGCCGGCACGGCCCGCCCGCCGGTGGCCCGGATCGGCAAGGCCCTGGCCGAGTCGCTCGGCGTGGCCGACGGCGACCTGGTCACGGTCAGCACCGGCCGCGGCGGCGTGACGCTGCCGGCCGCGATCGCCGACCTGCCGCCGGCAGTGGTGTGGCTGCCCACCAACTCACCGGGTTCGACGGTGCGGCGCAGCCTCGGCGTCACCGCCGGCGCGGTGGTCCGGCTCGAGGCCGGGGTTCCGGGTCCGATCCTCGCTGAGGGAGCAGCTCGATGAACGCGATTCTGGCGGCGCACGCCGTCGATCCCACCCTCGAGACGTTCGAGAACGACATCTGGTGGATCACGCTGATCAAGCTGTTCGGCGTCTTCGTGCTCCTCCTGCTGCTGACGCTGTTCACGATCAACTACGAGCGCAAGGTCGTGGCCCGGATGGCGGTCCGGCCCGGCCCCAACCAGGTCGGCCCGAAGGGGTGGCTGCAGAGCCTCACCGACGGCCTGAAGCTGCCGTTCAAGGAAGAGATCATCCCGAAGACCGCCGACAAGGTGGTCTACTTCATCGCCCCGGTGATCTCGGCGACCACGGCCTTCACCGCGTTCTCGGTGATCCCGTTCGGCGGGGTCGTGAACATGTTCGGCCAGCAGACGGCGCTGCAGCTCACCGACGTGCCGGTCTCGGTGCTGGTGCTGCTCGCCTGCTCCTCGATGAGCGTGTACGGCGTGGTGCTCGCGGGCTGGGCGTCCGGCTCGACCTACCCGCTGCTCGGCGGTCTCCGGTCCAGCGCGCAGATGATCTCGTACGAGGTCGCGATGGGCCTCTCCATCGTGGCGGTGTTCATGACCGCCGGCACGATGAGCACCTCGCAGATCGTCGCGGCCCAGGCCTCCGGCGAGCCGGTGAACATCTTCGGCGCCGACCTGACCGCCCCCGGCTGGTACGCCCTCCAGCTGCTCCCGAGCTTCGTGATCTACATGATCGCGGCGGTCGGCGAGACCAACCGGGCCCCGTTCGACCTCCCCGAGGCGGAGTCCGAGCTGGTCGGCGGCTTCCACACGGAGTACTCGTCGTTCAAGTTCGCGCTCTTCTTCCTCGCCGAGTACATCAACATGATCACCGTCTCGGCCTTCTGCACGACGCTGTTCCTCGGAGGCTGGCGGGCGCCCGCGCCGATCACCACGGTCTGGGAGGGCGCCAACTCCGGCTACTGGCCCCTGCTCTGGTTCTTCGGCAAGGTGCTGATCCTGCTCTTCGGCTTCATCTGGCTGCGGGCCACGCTGCCGCGGCTCCGCTACGACCAGTTCATGCGCTTCGGCTGGAAGGTCCTCATCCCGGTCAACCTGGTGTGGATCCTCGCGCTGGCGTACTTCAAGGTCGCCCGCAGCGGTGAGCTCTCCAGCGAGGTCCGGTGGATCTCCACCGGCGCCATCGCGCTCGTCGTGCTGCTGGTCGCCTGGGGCTGGCCGGCGCCGAAGAAGCCGAAGCCGGTCCCGATCGAGGAGCAACTGGCCGCCCGCCCGCCGGGCAGCTTCCCGGTCCCCCCGATGGACCTCCAGGTGCCGCCGAGCCCCCGCGCCCGCCGAGCCGTGGCCGAGCGTGCCCCGGCCACCGTCGGCGGCGACTCCGAGACGAAGGAGGTGTGACGTGGCCACACTGACCGGCTCCTTCAAGGGATTCGGTGTGACCTTCGCGCACATGTTCCGCAAGGTGATCACGACCGACTACCCGTTCTCGCCGCCGAAGCCGGCGCCCCGGTACCACGGCCGGCACATCCTCAACCGTCACCCGGACGGCCTGGAGAAGTGCATCGGCTGTGAGCTCTGCGCCTGGGCCTGCCCGGCCGACGCGATCTACGTCGAGGGCGGCGACAACACCGACGAGCAGCGCTTCTCGCCCGGCGAGCGGTACGCGAAGATCTACCAGATCAACTACGCCCGGTGCATCTTCTGCGGGCTGTGCATCGAGGCCTGCCCGACCCGGTCGCTCACCATGAGCAACGAGTACGAGCTGGCCCGGGACAACCGCCAGGACCTGATCTTCACGAAGAAGGAGCTCCTGGCGCCGCTGCTGCCCGGCATGGAGCAGCCGCCGCACCCGATGCGGCTCGGCGAGACCGACAAGGACTACTACGTCGGCGCGCTCACCAACCCCGGCACGTCGGTCGGCGCCGAGAAGGCGCCGTGGTCGGCGGACGAGGACGAGAAGGAGGCCGTGTGATGGACGCGGTCTCCACCGGCGAGCAGTTCGCCTTCTGGATCCTCGGCACGATCGCGGTGATCGGGGCGCTCGGCATGGTGCTGGCCCGCAATGCGGTGCACTCCGCGCTCTGGCTCGTCGTGACGATGCTCTGCCTGGGCTTCCTCTACGTGGTCAACGCGGCGCCGTTCCTCGGCATGGTGCAGATCATCGTCTACACCGGCGCGATCATGATGCTGTTCCTGTTCGTGCTCATGCTGGTGGGCCGGGACGCGTCGGACTCGCTGATCGAGACGCTGCGCGGGCAGCGGGTCGCCGCGATCCTTCTCGGCGTCGGCTTCGCCGCGCTGATCGCCACCGGCCTGGCCCGCTCGATCGGCGACATCGACGTGGTCGGCCTGACCGAGGCGAACCAGAACGGCAACGTCCAGGGCCTCGCCGCGCTGCTCTTCACCAACTACGTCTTCGCGTTCGAGGTCACCTCGGCGCTGCTCATCACGGCAGCGGTCGGCGCCATGGTGCTGGCTCACGTGGAGCGGGCGAAGGAGGAGAAGCTCGACCAGGTCACCCGGATGAAGGAGCGCTTCCGCCCGGGCAACTACCCCGGCCCGAAGCCCGGTCCCGGCATCTACGCGAACACCATGTCGGTGGCCGCGCCGGCCCGGCTCCCGGACGGCAACGGCGCCGAGCGGAGCATCTCGCCGATCCTCCCGGTCCGCGAGCTGACCGACTCGGAGGTCGCACCGAAGGGAACCGAGAAGTGACTCCCGACTACTACCTGGTGCTGTCGGTCATCCTCTTCACCATCGGTGCGGTCGGGGTGCTGATCAGGCGTAACGCGATCGTCCTGTTCATGTGCATCGAGCTGATGCTGAACGCGGCGAACCTCGCGCTGATCACCTTCAGCCGGATCAACGGTGGCCTGGACGGCCAGATCATCTCGTTCTTCGTGATGGTCGTCGCGGCGGCCGAGGTCGTGGTCGGCCTCGCCATCATCATGTCGATCTTCCGCACGCGACGCTCGGCGAGCGTCGACGACGCGAACCTCCTCAAGTACTGAAGGGCCTTCACATGGAACGAACTGTGGAGTTCGCCCCAGCGACGGGAGTGCTGAGCAGCATCTGGCTGCTCGTCGCGATCCCGCTCGCCAGTGCGGCCATCCTGTTGCTGCTCGGCAGGCGGGCCGACAAGTGGGGTCATTGGCTCGGCGTCCTGTCGGTCGCCGCTTCGTTCGTACTCGGTCTGGTCTTCTTCTTCGAACTCGGCGGTCTCGACGGGGACCGGCGATCGGCCGAGCTCAACCTCTGGGACTTCATCGTGGTCGGCGGCCTGCACGTCGACTTCGGCCTGCTCTTCGACCCGCTCTCCGGCGTCTTCGTCCTGTTGATCACGGGGGTCGGTTCGCTGATCCACCTGTACGCGGTCGGATACATGGAGCACGACCCGGGCCGGCGGAAGTTCTTCGCCTACTTCAACCTCTTCGTCTCGGCGATGTTGCTGCTGGTCCTGGGCAACAACTACGTGATGCTCTACTTCGGCTGGGAGGGCGTCGGCCTGGCGTCCTACCTGCTGATCTCCTTCTGGTACACCCGCCCCTCGGCCGCGACGGCCGGCAAGAAGGCGTTCCTGATGAACCGGGTCGGCGACGCCGGCCTCGCGATCGCCATCTTCATGATGTTCGCCTACCTGGGCACCACGAACTACGCCGAGGTCTTCAACGGCGTCGGCTCGCTCGCCGCCGGAACCGTCCTGGTGATGGGCATCCTGCTGCTGCTCGGTGCGGCCGGCAAGTCCGGTCAGTTCCCGCTGCAGGCCTGGTTGCCGGACGCCATGGAGGGCCCGACCCCGGTCTCCGCGCTCATCCACGCGGCGACCATGGTCACCGCCGGCGTCTACCTGATCGCCCGGTCCAACCCGGTCTTCTCGGCGAACACCACGCTGCAGTTGATCGTGGTGAGCGTCGGCGCGCTCACCCTGCTGATGGGCTGCATCATCGGCGCGGCGAAGGACGACATCAAGCGTGTCCTGGCCTGGTCGACGGTCTCGCAGATCGGCTACATGTTCCTCGGCGTGGGGCTCGGCGGCGCGGCGTACGCGCTCGCCATCGTGCACCTGCTGGCGCACGGCTTCTTCAAGGCGAACATGTTCCTGGGGGCCGGCTCGGTCATGCACGGGATGCACGACCAGGTCGACATCAGGCGGTTCGGCGCCCTGTCGAAGCACATGAGGATCACCTGGATCACGTTCGCCACCGGCTGGCTCGCGATCATCGGCATCCCGCCGCTCTCCGGCTTCTTCTCCAAGGAGCCGATCATCGCGGCCGCCTTCGAGCGGGACGTGACCTGGGAGTCCTGGGTGTTCGGCATGGCCGCGCTGATCGGCGCCGGGCTCACCGCGTTCTACATGACCCGGCTCTTCGTGCTGACGTTCCACGGCCCGGCCCGCTGGACCGACGACATCAAGCACCCGCACGAGTCGCCGCCGATCATGACGATTCCGCTGATCCTGCTGGCGGTGGGATCGGTCGCGGCCGGCTGGCTGATGAGCACCAGCGTGCCGGACTGGCTCACCCCGGTCTTCGGCGAGGAGCAGGCGGAGGCGCACGGCGTGCTCTCGCACACCGTCATCACCATCCTGTCGCTGCTCGTCACGGTGCTCGGCGCGGGCCTGGCCTGGGCGCTGTTCCGGAAGGGGACGGCGACCGAGCCGCAGCCCGCGGGCGTGCTGGTCACGGCCGCGCGGCGCAACCTCTACACCGACGCGTTCAACGAGGCGGTGTTCGAGCGGCCCGGCATCTACCTCACCCGGGCCCTGGTCTACCTCGACAACAAGGGCATCGACGGCGTCGTGAACGGCCTGGCGGCCGGGATCGGCGGGGGCTCCGCGCGCCTGCGGCGGCTTCAGACCGGATTCGTACGGTCCTACGCGCTCTCGATGCTCACCGGCGCGATGCTGGTCGTCGGCGCCTTCATCGCGATCCAGCTGGGGTGGTTGGCGTGACGGACTTTCCTTACCTGAGCGTTCTCACCTTGCTCCCGCTCGTCGGGGCCGCGGTGGTGGCGTTCATCCCGAGGGCCAAGGCCGAACTGGCCAAGATGATCGCCCTGGTCTGGTCGCTGATCGTTCTCGGACTCAGCATCGTGATGTGGGCCGCCTTCACCATCGACGGCGAGCGGTTCCAGTTCCGCGAGTCGTACGCGTGGATCCCGTCCTGGGACGCCCGTTTCACCTTCGCGGCCGACGGCATCGCGCTCGTCATGCTGATGCTGATCGCCGTCCTGTTCCCGGTCGTCATCCTGGCGTCCTGGCACGACGTCGACCAGAGCCGGCGGTCCGCCCCGGCGTACTTCGCCCTTCTGCTCACCTTCGAGTGCACGATGATCGGCGTGTTCGCCGCGGCGGACATCTTCCTCTTCTACGTGTTCTTCGAGGTCATGCTGATTCCGATGTACTTCATCATCGGGTCCTTCGGCTCCGGCCAGAAGCAGTACGCGGCGGTGAAGTTCTTCCTCTACAGCCTGGTCGGCGGCCTCTTCATGCTGGCCTCGGTGATCGGCCTCTGGGTCGTCGCGGGTCACACCTTCGACTTCACGAAGCTGGTCGAGGCGACCGGCTCGGTGGAGACGGAGACGGCGCGGTGGCTGTTCCTCGGCTTCTTCGTGGCGTTCGCGATCAAGGCGCCGTTCTTCCCGTTCCACACCTGGCTGCCGGACTCCGGTGGCGCCGCCCCGGCCGGCGCGGCCGCGCTGCTCGTCGGCGTGATGGACAAGGTCGGCACGTTCGGCATCCTGCGGTACTGCCTCTCGCTCTTCCCGGAGGCGTCCCGCTGGTTCGCGCCGGCCGCGATGGTCCTCGCCGTGATCGGCATCGTGTACGCGTCTCTGCTCGCGGTCGGCCAGAACGACCTGAAGCGGCTGGTCTCGTACACGTCGATCGCGCACTTCGGCTTCATCGGCATCGGGATCTTCGCGTTCACCACGCAGGCCGGCACCGGCGCGGTGCTCTACATGGTCAACCACGGCCTCGCGACCGGCCTGCTCTTCATCGTGGTCGGGATGTTCGTGGCCCGGCGCGGCTCGGCCCTGGTCAGCGACTTCGGCGGCGCCGGCAAGCTGGTCCCGGTGCTGGCCGGCGTGCTCTTCTTCGCCGGCCTCGCCTCGCTGGCGCTGCCCGGCACCGCGCCGTTCGTCAGCGAGTTCCTGGTGCTGATCGGCACGTTCAGCACCCACAAGGGATTCGCCGTGGTGGCGACCCTCGGCATCATCCTGGCCGCGGCGTACGTGCTATGGATGATTCAGCGGACCACGCAGGGCACGCTCAACCCGGCGCTGGAGGAGGTCCCGGCCATGCGCAAGGACCTCAGCCTGCGCGAGAAGTTCGTGGTCGCCCCGCTGATCCTGCTCATCGTGGTGCTCGGCTTCTACCCGAAACCGGTCACCGATGTGATCAACCCGGCGGTGCAGGCGACCCTGCAGGACGTCGGCACCACCGACCCGGCCCCGGCAGTGGTCGCGGATGGAAAGGCAGGCGGCTGAGCCATGGGAGAACTGCAACTGCCCGCGATCGACTACGGCGCGCTGCTGCCCATGTTGATCCTCTTCGGAGCGGCGTGCGCCGGCGTGCTGGTCGAGGTCCTCGTACCCCGGAAGGCGCGCAACGGGGTCCAGCTCTCGCTGTCCCTGCTCGCCGTGGTCGCGGCGCTGGTGGCCGTGGTGCTCCAGCGGGACACCCGGGTCACCACGATCGGCGGCGCCGTGGCGATCGACGGCCCGTCGCTCTTCCTCCAGGGCGCGATCCTGGTGCTCGGCGCGGTCTCGCTGCTGCTGATCGGTGAGCGGTCGATCGAGAAGGGCGGCGCGTTCGTGTCGCAGGCCGCGATCACCGTCGGCTCCGACAAGGACCTGCGGCAGGCCGGCGGCGCTCCCGGCGCCACCGAGGTCTACCCGCTCACCTCGTTCGCGCTCGGCGGCATGATGCTCTTCGTCGCGGCGAACGACCTGCTCACCATGTTCGTGGCGCTCGAGGTCTTCTCGCTGCCGCTCTACCTGCTCTGCGCGCTGGCCCGCCGCCGGCGTCTGCTCAGCCAGGAGGCGGCGCTGAAGTACTTCCTGCTCGGCTCGTACGCCTCGGCCTTCTTCCTGTTCGGCGTGGCCTTCATCTACGGCTTCGCCGGCGGGATCCAGCTCGAGACCGTGCAGGCCGCGGTGGCGAACCCGCAGCGCAGCCAGGTGCTGCTCTACGCCGGCTTCGGACTGATCGCGATCGGTCTGCTCTTCAAGGCGGCGCTCGCCCCGTTCCACGTCTGGACGCCGGACGTCTACCAGGGCGCCCCGACGCCGGTCACCGCGTTCATGGCGGCCGTCACCAAGGTCGCGGCGTTCGGCGCGCTGCTGCGCATCCTGTACGTCGCGTTCGCCGGCGTGCAGTGGGACTTCCAGCCGGTCCTCGGCGCGATCGCGGTACTGACCATGTTCGTCGGCGCGATCCTGGCCGTCACCCAGACCGACCTGAAGCGCCTGCTGGCCTACTCGTCGATCGCGAACGCCGGATACCTGCTGGTGGGCGTGCTCGCGATGAACGAGGAGGGCCTCTCCAGCACGCTCTTCTACCTGGTCGCGTACGGGTTCTCGGTGCTCGCGGCCTTCGCGATCATCAGCCTGGTGCGGGACGCCGACGGCGAGGCCACCCACCTGTCCCGGTGGGCCGGCATCGGCCGGAAGAGCCCGCTGCTCGCCGCCACGTTCACGTTCATCCTGCTGGCCTTCGCCGGCATCCCGCTGACCAGCGGCTTCATGAGCAAGTTCGCGGTCTTCGGGGCGGCGATCGAGGGCGGGCAGACCTGGCTCGTCATCTTCGGCGTCATCTCCAGCATGCTGCTGGCGTTCCCGTACCTGCGGGTCGTCGTGCTCATGTGGCTGTCCGAGCCGGGGGAGACGACGCCTGCCGTCTCCATCCCGGGCTTCCTCACCGCCACGGCGCTGGGGCTCGGTGTGATCGCCACGGTGGCGCTGGGCGTGGTCCCGGCGCCGCTGCTGGATCTGACCGAGCAGGCGGGCCAGTTCGTCCGCTGACCGGTTTCAGTCAGAGGGGCCCCGGCGACGTGCCGGGGCCTCTTTGTCATTCCGATGTCAATCGATTCGCCTGGATCGCGACCGGGTGGCCGGCGGGCGTGCGGGGGTGGCCGGGAGATGCCGCTTCCACCCGTACAAATGCTGTCGGATTTTGGATCTTGTCGCACGCCACCCTGGGACTGATTCCGTCGGACCGGTATGGCATCGTGAGATGCGTGGTGAGCACCGGTGATATGACGCTGTCGTCGCTGGGCCTCGACGTCGATCCCGCGATGGACGCGTCGGTGTCGGCGACGCTGGTCGCCGTGGAGGAAGCGCTGCGTGGCCATGTCGCCAGCGCCGACCCGCTGGTGGCCGAGGCCGCGCGCCATCTCGCCGACGCCGGGGGCAAGCGGTTCCGGCCGCTGCTGGTGGCGCTCGGGGCGCAGTTCGGCGACCCCTCGTCGCCGCAGATCGTGGACGCCGCCAACGTGGTCGAGCTGACCCACCTGGCGACGCTCTACCACGACGACGTCATGGACGAGGCCGCCGTGCGCCGGGGCGCGCCGAGCGCGAACGCGCGCTGGGGCAACTCGGTGGCGATCCTCGTCGGCGACTACCTCTTCGCCCAGGCCGCCGACCTGGCGGCCCAGCTCGGCGTGGAGGCGGTGCACCTGCAGGCGCAGACGTTCGCGCGGCTCGTGCACGGCCAGATCGCCGAGACCGTCGGGCCGCGCGACCGCGACCCGATCGAGCACTACCTGCACGTCATCTCGGAGAAGACCGGGTCGCTGATCGCCACGGCGGCGCGGTTCGGCGGTCTCTTCTCCGGAGCGCCGGCCGAGCATGTCGAGGCGCTCGCGCAATACGGCGAGACCATCGGCATCGCCTTCCAGCTCTCCGACGACCTGCTCGACATCGCCTCCGAGTCGGTGCAGTCGGGCAAGACGCCCGGCACCGACCTGCGCGAGGGCGTGCCGACGCTGCCGGTGCTCTACGCGCTGGCCGGCGACGACACCGACGCCTCCGCGGTCCGGCTGCGCGAGCTGCTCTCGGCCGGCCCGATCACCGACGACGCGCTGCACGCCGAGGCGCTCACGCTGCTGCGCGAGTCGGCCGCGATGAAGCAGGCGCGCGAGACGGTGCGGACCTACGCCGAGGAGGCGCGGGCGCGGCTGGCGCCGCTCCCGGCCGGCGAGCCGAAGAGGGCCATGGAAGCCCTCTGCGACGTCATCGCCGACCGGACGAACTGAGCCGGGCCCTCACGCGGTCGTGTGCTGCCGCAGCAGACGGCTTCCCAGCAGCATGAGGGCGGCCGCGCTCAGCATCGCTGCCGCTCCGGCCGTCCACATCGCCGGGTAACCGGCGTAGTGGGCCACCGCGCCCAGGCCCAGCGGTCCGACGCAGCCGCCCGCGTAGACGCCGGTCTGGGTGATCGAGGTGGCGGCGGCCGGGGCCTGCGGGTGCAGCCGGACCACCGCGAAGTTCATCAGGCCGGGCCAGGCCCAGCCGAAACCGAAGCCCAGCACGATCCCGGTGACCAGCGCCACCGGTCCCGGCACGGCGAGCAGGGCGAGGCCGCCGGCGCCGGTCGCGAGCAGGGCCGCGATCACGCCGACCTGGCGGTCCGGGTTCCGGTCGGCCTGCCAGCCGCCGGCGATCCGGGAGATCGCGCAGACCGCGCCGCCGAGGGTGAGCGCGAGGCCCGCCGGGCCGGGTTCGATGCCCCGGTCCACGGCCGAGGCCACCACGAAGGTGCCGAGGGCGTTCGCCGAGCCGGCCGCCAGGGTCGCGGCCACGCCGATGACGACGAGCGCCGAGGTGGCCTGCCCGGTCTCGGCCGTGCGCCGCCGGTGCCCGGAGTCGTGGGGGACCAGCGGGATGGCGGCCGCGGCGGCCAGCGCGGCAGCGACGAACGCCCACCGCCAGCCGACGGTCAATGCCACCACCGGCACGGCCGCGCCGGCCAGCAGCGTGCTGACCGGGATGGCGGCCTGCTTGATGCCGAACGTCAGCCCCTGCCGCCGGGCCGGCACGTGCCGGGACAGGCTGGTGTTGCTTGCCAGCTGGCCCATGGCGTTCGCGGCGGCGCCGAGGGCGAGGATCGCCACGAGCGTCCACAGTGAGCGAGCGAGGCCCGCGACGGCGATCAGCGAGAGGGCGGCGAGGGCGATGCCGGCCCGGGCGATCCGGGTGGATCCGTACCGTTCGACCAGAGCGCCGGCCGGGACCGAGGCGAGCGCGCTCGCTCCGAAGTAGGCGGAGACGGCGAGACCGAGGCCCGCCGGCGAGAAATGAAGCTCGTCGCCGACCTGAACGGCGAGGCCTCCCACCAGGAAGACGGGTATCGAAACAGCGATCGTCGTGGTAAGTGCACCGGCCGTGGCCCGCCCCGCATTCACGCTGGTTAAACCGGTTCCGTTCGGTTCGATCTTCGCCTTTCGCACTCGACGCAGACTAAGCCAGCGACCGCGCGTCCGGCTGCGGACAGTCCTATTGATCACACCCGCTGTGCAAATCGATCGTGATCCACATGGTTTTGGCATTCCGTCGACGAACGTTTCTTCATATGGTGTAAGTCCCTGGCCTCGGAGGTAGCTGTGCGTGACCCCCTAGCGGAGCCGTCAGATCTCATCCGGAGCGTGTCGCGTGCCCTGCGCGTGCTGGAGTCGGTCGGTCGTGCCCCGCGTGGACTCACCGTCAAGCAGATCGCCCGGCGATGCGAGCTGACCGTCGCGACGACCTATCACCTCGTGCGAACCCTGGCCTACGAGGGCTACGTGATCCGTCGGGAGGACGGGACGTACATCGTGGGACTGGAGATCGCCGATCGGTACCGCGAGCTGGTCTCCGCGTTCCGGGGCCCGCCCGCCGTCGGAGAGGCGCTGCGCCGGGCCGCGCTGGACACCGGGTACAGCCACTACCTCGGCCGCTTCGTCGGCGGACGGATCGCCGTGACCGCGTCGGCCGAGGGCGCGCGGTCGCCGTTCCTCGACGACATCGCGCCCGGCTTCGACGAGGGCGGCCACGCCACCGCGCTCGGCAAGGCGCTGCTCGCCACGCTGACGCCGGACCAGCGCTCGCGCTATCTGCGGGACTACGGCATGCGCGGCTTCACGCCGGCGACGCTGACCACCCCGGAGGCGCTCGAGGCCGATCTGGCGGCTGGCGAACGACGCGGCATGCAGATTGAAATGGGACAGTTCCGTCAAGGTCTGGCCTCCGCCGCCGTGGTCGTCGTCGCCGATCGGGACATGGAACGGCGGCTCGTGCTGGCCTGCTCGATGCCCGCCGCCGAGATGCTGACCTCGGCACGAGTGGTCCGGGCGAAGCTGACCGCGGCGGCCCGCAACGTCGCCGAAGCCCTGTCCGGAGGCGAGTCCGCGACCGCCTGACTCTCCGCATCGAGGCCGCCACGGCCTGACCGGCGACTCTAAGGAATCGTTGAACCTTCCTGCTGCATACCGCGTACCAGAGACCGGACGGACGATCCGGCTGGAGGCGGTGCGAGATGCGATGCGAGGACGGGCACGATGACGCCGCCTATGTCCTCGGCGCGCTGTCGCCGGCGGAGCGGGCCGCGTACGAACGTCATCTGGCGACGTGCTCGTTCTGCCGGGAAGCGGTCGCCGACCTCGCGGCGGTACCGGACATGCTCGACCGCCTGGACGCCGACGAGTTCGCGAAACTGCTCGACCCGACACTCACCGGGCCGCCGCCCCGGGTCGCCTTCAACCCGGCGATCTCGTCGTCCCCGCCCCGGCCCTCGCGACGCCGGAACTTCTCGATCCGCCTCGCCAGCACGGCGGCTGCCTTCGTACTCGTGCTGTTGATCGGTGGTGGGGTCGCGGCCTGGACCCTCGGCCAGGAGGCGCCCGGGACGCCGCCACCGGGCCCGGCCGTCGCGATGAAGCCGGTCGAGGACGTCTCCCCGATCACCGCGACGGTCCGGCTCACCAGCACCGCGGGCGGTACGAAGGTCGAGATGAACTGCGCCTACAGCGAGTCGGCGGACCAGGCCTACACGTTCCGGCTGATCGCCTACGGCCCGGACGAGGAGAAGGAGCAGCTCGGCTCCTGGCTGGCCCAGCCCGGCACCGAGTTCCGGATGCCCGGCGCCACGCATTTCGGCGAGGGCAGCCTCTCCCGGCTGGAGATAGTCCGCTTCGACGGCAAGGCGATGCTGACTTACGAGCCGCCCGGATTCGACTAGCTCCCCCCGACCTTGCTCCCCCTGCCCCGATCTTGCTCCCCCCTGCCGCGATCTTGTGAAATCCCGCAGCGACGGGCCTGCACGATTCCACAAGATCGCGGTGAAAGAGACTCCTTCCGCGATCAGCGATCAGCGGGAGGGTAGGGCGGCGGTGGCCGGCCCGGCGGTGGCGGCCGCCGCGCCGGCCGCCGCACGTTCCCGGGCCAGCGACCGGGCGTTCCGGATGCCGTCCACCGTGAAGACGATCAGCGCGATCCAGACCAGCCCGAAGCCGGCGATCCGGGCCGGCGGCATCGGCTCGTGGTAGATCAGGATTCCGCAGGCGAGCTGCAGGATCGGCGCGACGTACTGGAGGATGCCGAGGCCGACGAGCGGCACCCGGTTCGCCGCGCCCGCGAAGAGCAGCAGCGGCACCGCGGTCGCGATCCCGGAGAGCAGCATGAGGGCCGTGTGCGTGCCGGAGACGTGCCCGAACTCGGCGCCACCGGCGAGGTTGAGCCAGGTCAGGTATCCGAGGGCGGGCAGTGCCAGGACACCCGACTCGACGAACAGGCCCTCGGCCGGCGGCAGCGACATGCGCTTCTTGATCAGGCCGTAGCAGCCGAACGAGGCCGCCAGGGTCAGTGCGACGTACGGCAGGTGGCCGTAGTCGACGGTGAGGATGCCGACCGCCAGCGCGCCGAGGCCGACCGCCACCCACTGCCACACCCGGACCCGCTCGCGGA
Organism: Actinoplanes sp. NPDC023714; assembly: GCF_040639855.1. Lineage (NCBI taxonomy): Bacteria > Bacillati > Actinomycetota > Actinomycetes > Micromonosporales > Micromonosporaceae > Actinoplanes > Actinoplanes sp. NPDC023714. The sequence continues at coordinate 164,759 of NZ_JBFAAR010000012.1, read as the reverse complement.
GCACGGTGACGCCGAGCAGGATGCTGACCAGCGGTGTGATGAAGTAGCCGAGCGCGGTCTCGACGACCCGGGACGAGTTCACCGCCGCGATGTAGGTGCCCCAGTTGATGCCGATCAGCACCGCGGCCAGGGTGATCCCGCCGAGCAGCCGGGGCGTGCGCAGCAGCCGGCCGAGGAACGACCAGTTGCGGACCACGGTGAGCAGCAGCGCCACGAAGAGCACCGACCAGACGATCCGGTGCGCGAGGATCTCCAGGGGCGGGGACGGCTGCAACATCTTGAAATAGATGGGGAAGAAACCCCAGAGCGTGTACGCCGTCAGGCCGTACAGATATCCACGCCGCTCGTCGCTCATAGCCCTCACCGTAAGGTCGGCCAAGGGGAGCGGTCCTTGCTTTTATGGGCCAGGCCACAAGGCCAATTCCGGGTGGCTGGCCTGCTCCGAGTGTCGAAGGGCGCCCGAATGGGCGCCCTTCGTCAACGTCTCGGTTCGGGCGTCCTAGTCGTCGCCGTCTGGGACGAGCATGTTGAGCACCCAGCTCACGACGCCGACCAGCAGCGCGCCGAGCAGCGCGGCCGGCCAGAAGCCGTCGACGTGGAAGCCGAGCCCCAGCTCGCCGGCGATCCAGCTGGTGAGCATGAAGAGAAGGCCGTTCACGACGAGCGCGATCAGGCCGAGCGTGAGGACGTAGAGACCGCAACCGAGGACCTTGATGATCGGCCGCAGAATCGCGTTGACCACACCGAAGATCACCGCGACGGCGATCAGCGTGCCGGCCTTACCGGCCGTGGTGTCGGAGGTCAGGTCGATTCCGTCGATCACCAGGGTCGCGATCCACAGCGAGACGGCCGTGATCAACAGCCTGATGAGGATGCCCATGGCAGGGGATCGTGCCACGCCGGTGCCAGGGTTGGGAGCGACACCCCGCGATCTTCATCCAGGCGCGATCAAGGAATGCGGTCAAATTGAGATTTGTCGCTTATTTTGCTGTAGGGCCATGTGGCGCGCGGGGTTTCCGATCAGGACTTTCTCGACGGAGGTCGGTGTCAGCACGGCCCAGCGGATCGCCCGACCGGTGACGACGGCGATCATGTCGGACGGCATTTCGGTCAGTGCCCTGGCGGTCTCTTCGGATTTGAGGGCCGGGCCGAGCGTCGCGGCCTCGACCGGGCCGAGGGTCTGCAGGAGGAGAAGGTCGGCGGCGCCGGCCGAGGCCGCATCGGCCTGGTCGAGAACGGTCAGCGTGCTGGTCCACGGATCGGTCACGTCCGCCGCTCTGTCCGCGGCCTTCCCCGATCTGTCCGCGGACTTCGCCGATCCGCCTGCGGCCTCCCCGGATTCGTCCCGGACCAGCAGGGTGGGCCGCAGCGGCGATCCGGGTGGGACGTCCCGGAAGCCCGGCGGGTGCAGGGTGAGTTCCTCGTCGCCGGCGCCGTGCCGCATCGTCGCCCAGGCGGCCGGGCGATCCGTGCTGACCAGCACCCGCACCCCAACGCCGAGGGCCCGGAAGGCGATCAGCTGGGCGCACCGGGCGCTGCCGACCAGGACCACCCGGCACGGGCCGTCCCGGAACGGGCGGATCAGCACGGCTCGTCCGCGAGGACTGTGCCCGAGCGGCAGGCCGTGGTCGATCGGGGGCAGGGTGAGCTCCGCGGCGAACGTCGCCGGCGCAGTCCGGCCGGCGCCCGTCCGGCCGAGCGCCGGGGAGAGGCCGTGCGCCGGGGAGAGGCCGTGCGCCGAGGAGAGAGCCGAGGAGGGCTGAGCCCGCCCGGAGAACGCCGGGGAAGCCGGCCGGGGGATGCCGAGGGGCAGTGTCGCGGCCAGCGCCGGCAGCTGCTCGCCGTCGCACCGGTCGGCGGTGATCCGCTCACTCGCCAGCAGGCGGCGCAGGGCCAGGACCGTCGGTTCACTGGCCGGCCGGCCTCGTCTCCGGCCCTGCTCCGGACCCGGATCGGCCGGCACTGTCAGCCGGACCAGCATCGTGACCGGGTCGAGGGTGAGGGCGATCGTCGTCACGGTGGCGGGCAGGTGCAGCAACCGGTGGAGCAGGCGTGCGGAGACCGCGGCGCCGGGCTGCGGGCGGCACCGGAACGTCACCGTGGTCAGGCCGCCGGCGGTCACCCCACTCCACGACTCGTGCAGAACGTCATCGTGGTCGAGGTGGGCGAGGTCGGCGGTCACGCGTACGGTCGCTGTCTCCTCCAACGGCCCGGCGGCATGATCACGCAGGTCTCGCCGCAGCGTGCGGGTCGCGGCCGCGAGGTGGCGACGCAGATCGTCCTCGGACACGGCCCTCTCGCGCAGCGGCCGGATCGCCAGCACCGCGCGGAAGTGCACGAGCGGGACGTCGCGGTCTTCGGAACTCGGCGGCGCAGGCACCCCGGTCAGCACGAGTTGCAGGTGAACGGGCTGATCGACACGCAGCAGATCCGCTGGAGGCAGCGTGTGCAGATCGAGGAGCGTGAACGGGCCCGGGTCGTCGAGCATCGCGGCGACGGTGAGGCCGGCGAGTCTGGTGGTGCGCCGGCGGAGGGTGAAACCGGTCAGGGTGGCGAGCCACTCGTAGGCCCATCGATCGCGGACCCGGACCCAGGTGATCGCCAGCAAGCCGGCGGCCGCGCAGGCGGCGATCATTCCGCCGCCTGCGGCGCCGAGCAACATCAGTGCGGCGGCGGCTTGGGTCGCCACGAGCTGATTCAGATGTACGCCGAAAGGCAGTCCACTGCGCACAAGCGGATGGTAGGTCGCGCCCGGCTTTGTCCACAGGTGTTGTCCACAGGCCGCAATTCGCGAACCCGGCACCGGCCGGAATGTCGCTAGCGTCGGGCCGGCGATTGACACCTAGTGATCTGCGTCAATGCCGTGCGACAGTCCACAAGTGAGAAAGGGGTAATCGGACATGACCGGAACGCAGGCCGAAATGGCGATCATGGCGCGTACCGCGGCGCGGTTCGAGCAGGTGAACGACGGGCTTCAGGGCACCCTGCAGAGGTTGATGTCCGAGCTGTCGGTGCTGCAGGAGGCCTGGCGCGGGCAGGGTGCCCTGGCGTTCGAGCGGGTCAAGACGGAATACGCGGCCGATCTGCGCCGCCTCGGCGAGGCGCTGACCGAGACCGCCGCCGCGATCCGGGCCACGGGCGAGGGCTACCGGGCCGCCGACGCCGGCGCCGCCGCCCGGGTCGGCCGGGCCGGCTCCGCGGCCGTGCCGCCGTCATGAGCTACGACGGCGTGCTCCGGGTCAGCTTCGGGGCGCTGATGCAGGCCGGGGCCGACATCGACCGCGCGCTCGCGGCCCTGCGGAGCCAGCTCGACCAGCTCGAGCGGGATGCCGGGCCGCTCGTCGCCACCTGGTCCGGCGAGGCCCGTGAGGCCTACGAGCAGCGGCAGGCCCGGTGGCGTGCCGCCTCCGAGGATCTTCAAGGTCATCTGCGCCGGATCAGGCTCGCGCTGGAGGACTCGGCCATCGATTACGCCGAGACCGAGCGGGCCGCGACCGAGCGGTTCCGATGACCGTTTCGTCCGGTGCTGAAGGGTCGCCCGTTCGCGTTATGGACCTGGCCACTTGCGCAGCTACCATCGGTGGTTGGATGATCGCGCCCGGCGATCAATAGTGGCTTGCGAGGTCCGCCGGATCTCGTGCCGGGAACGCTGCGAATACGTGTCCAGCAGTCAGCCTGCCGCCGCCCATTGTGATTGCGGCCTGACCTTGTAGGTTATACGCGTTGAGTTGGCCCGTTCGCAGCGTGGGGAGAGGTGGACGTGTCCGAGTGGGAACCGGCTACGGACGCCGAGGTCGCGATGCGCGATGCGTTGCGCACCGACGACCAGGAGTCCTACTTCCGCATTCTCGCCGGTGTCGACCTCCTGTTACCGGTCTCCGCCGACGCGCTCGCGGGTCTGGCGCCACTGGGCTGGGGGACGTGGAGCACCGGTGGGCGTACTCATGTGCTCGCCTTCACCTCCCAGGCCGCGCTGAAGTCCTGCCTCGCTGACTACAGCGGCTCGGCGCGCCGCGTGCCCTACGCCGAGCTCGCCAACACCTGGCCGAACCTCGAGTGGTGGCTCGCCGTCAACCCCGGCCTGCCCATCGAGGGATACCTCCCCGCCTGGTTCGTGGCCCAGCTCGCCCGCGGCGACCTGCGCCTGCCGACGCGCGGCCCGGGCCGCGAGGCCCAGGGCAGCACCTCGAAGATCCAGGAACTCGGCGCGGCGGCGCTCGCGGCCAGCCGGGGTGCCGACGCCGGCACCCCGTCGCCGGCGCCGGTGGGCGCTGGTGCGCAGTTGCCGGGTGCCGGTGCTTCCGGGCCTCAGATTCCTGCCGGTGTCGGTGGTCAGGCCGCCGGTGCCGCCGGTGTTGGTGGCCAGGCTGGTGCTGGTGCTGGTGCTGGTGCTTCGGGCGCTGGGTCTCCGCTCGCGCCGGCTGTGGCGCCTATCCCGCCGTTCGGCTCGCCGTCCGGGCCGGGTGGGTTGTCGACCGGGCCGGGTGGGTTGTCGACCGGGCCGGGTGGGTTGTCGACCGGGCCGGGTGGGTTGCCGGTCCGCACCCCTGGGACCACCGCGCCGGGTGGGCTGCCGGTCCGCACGCCCGGGACGACCGCGCCGGGCGGTGCCGCTCCGGGTAGCGCGGCCGCCGCGGCGTTCGCTCCGCCTGCCTCCGCTCCGCCTGCCCCTCCCGCTTCCGCTCCGCCCGCCTCCGCTCCTCCTGCGCCGCCTGTGCCTTCCGCGCCGCCTGTGCCTTCCGCGCCGCCCGTGCCTTCCGCGCCGCCCGTGCCCTCTGCTCCGGCCGCGCCGGCTTCGACGCCCGCAGGCCTGCCGCTCCGCACTCCCGGGACGGCCGCTCCGGGCGGAAACCCGGCCGGTTACCAGCCGCCCGCCGGCTACCAGACTCCCGCCGCTCCGGGCGCCTACCAGGTTCCGGCCGTGCCCGGCGCCTATCAGACTCCCGCCGTGCCGGCGGCCTACCAGCACCCGTCGCCCGCTTCGCCGGCCTCGGCCATCCCGCATGCGCCGCAGTCACCGTCCGGTCCGTCCGGTTCGCAGCTGCCCACGCGTACGGCGGGTCCCGCGATCGGTGGTCCCACTCCGGGCGCCGGCCTCGCCACGCCGGGCTGGGACAAGCCGGCCATGCCGTTCAACGCCGAGGAAGACCCGCGCGGGCCACTTCAGGACCCGAAGGCGCCGCTGCCCGTCCGGACGCCGATGGCCAACACGCCTCCGGTACCCGAACACGTAGCGCCCTACGACCCCACCGAGACCCCGTTCGCCCCGAGCTGGTCCGGTCAGCGCCCACCCGGCGCCCCGGCCTCCGCCGCCCCGATCTCCGCAACCCCGGCTTCCGCCGTTCCCGCTCCCGGTGCTCCCGGTCTGGGCGGTCTGGCTTCGGGTGCTCCTGGCCTGGGCGGTCCGGCTTCGGGTGCGCCCGGCCTGGGCGGTCCGGCTTCGGGTGCTCCCGGCTTCGGCGGTCCGGCTTCGGGTGCTCCGATGTCGGCTGCTCCGGCTGCCGGCTCGGGTGCCGGTTCCGCTCTGCCTCGTCGTCAGCCGGGGCAGACCGCGGCGGGTGCCGGTCAGGGCGGTGCCGCAGCCGCGTTCACCAGCTTCCCGGGCTTCGCGCCGGCCGGTTCAGCGCCGGCCGCCCCCGCCGTGCCCGCTGCTCCGTCCGCGCCGCCCGCTGCTCCGTCCGTGCCCGCTGCTTCGGCCGTGCCCGCTGCTTCGGCCGCGCCGGCCTTCCCAGCTGCGCCGCCGGCGCCCGCCTTCCCACAGGGCCCGGCCTCTCCGCAGGCAGCCGCCGCACAGGCTTCCGGCGCGCCGGGTTCGCCCTACGGCCCCGGCCAAGGCGCCAGTCCCAGCAACGGCTTCGGCAGTGGCCCCGGCGCAGGCAACGGTCCGGGGATGGCGAGCGGACCCGACTCCGGGATCAATCCTCTTCCCCGGCGTCAGGTGACCCCGCCGTCGGAGCGGCCCGCCTCGATGGCGGCCGCCGCTCAGGCGCTCGAAGCGAACCGTCAGCCATCCGAGCAGGCCGGCGCCGACCGATTCGGGCCGTCGGGTCCGCCGCCCTCGATCCAGCCACCGGCCGCTCAGGCACCGGCGGTCCAGGCACCGGCTCAGGCTCCCCAGGCCCAAGGCCAGGCTCAGGGTCCAGCTCAGGCCCAAGGCCAGGAGCAGCGTCAGGGCCAAGCTCAGCCTCAGGGCCAAGCTCAGCCACAAGGCCAAGCTCAGGCTCCGGCCGCCTCCACCAGCCCGGCTCTCGCGCCTCCGGTCATCCCGGGCCCGCCGAACGCCCGGCAGGGGCTCTCCTCCGGCTACGGGCAGGCCGCCTACGCCACCCCGACCCCGGCGCCCTACTCGGCGCCGCCGGCTCCGCAGATTCCGGGCATGCCGCCACAGGGCAGCCCCGCCTCGGCGTACGCGGCTCCCGCCTACAGCGGAAACGCCTACACGACGCAGGTCATCCCGGTGACGCCGGCGGCCTACGGGAACAGCAACCCGGCCGCGTCGAATCTCGGGATCACCGGCTCGGCGACCGGTGGGCAGACGCCGCAGGACAACCCGGACGCCGTCGAGTTCGTGCCGGCCAACGACGTCGAGCGGGATCTTCAGGATGCGGCCGACGCGGGCAACACCGACGTCTTCCTCTCCACGCTGCTGCTGGCGAACGTCCTGGTGCCGGTCGCGAGCCACTCCCGCCCGGGCAGCGCCCCGGGGGAGTCGGGTTTCGCGTTCCTGCCCGAGGACGTCGACGGCGAGCGGTTCCTCATCGTCTTCACCAGCAAGGACCGGCTCTCCGACCACTTCGGTGAGCCGACCCGTACGGTCGGGGTCCGCTTCTACGAGCTGATCCGCAACTGGCCCGACCCGGCCTGGTCGTTCGCGGTCAACCCGGGTACGCCGGTGGGCGCGAAGTACCCGGGCGCCCAGATCATCCAGCTGGCGAACTGGGCCACCGAGGCGGGTCTCGGCGCCGAGCCGATCGAGGGCCCGGTCGCCGACGAGGCGGTCAGCCCGGTGCCGGCGCCGGAACCGGCGAGCGACGAGGCGCAGTCCGCCACCGTCATGCAGAAGACGATCTCGGCCGAGCAGGTCGACTACTACCTGGACCGCGGCTACGACCGGGTGGCCGGTTTCGTGCACCGGGCGTCCGAGGTGGAGCACCTGCGTACCCCGGGGGAGCTCTTCGGCGCGCTCGGCCTCTACTACGAGGCCTCGCCGTTCCAGCCGGACGCCAAGGAGGCGTTCGTGCTGCGCTGGCCGGCTTACCGGCCGAGCCTGTACCGGATTCCGTACGGCGGGCAGAACGAGCAGGCTCTGCGGGCCATGGACGGCTGGGTGATCGAGCGCCCGCCGTTCCGCGGCAACGGGTTCGCGCCCGGCGAGGGCCGGGACGTCATCGCCGAGTTCAAGGTGGACAGTGTCCGGCTGCCGCACGGCGCGCAGCTGTGGCGGATCGACGCGGACGGCAACGAGCGGATGCTGGCGATCTTCGACGCGGACGCTCCGCTGTGGCGCCGGGTGGGTGAGCAGTGATGCGTGACGGTTACGTGGTGACCTGGCAGGGCCGGGAGTTCGACGCGGCGCCCGACGGGGACAGGGTGCGCATCTACGCCACCGCCCCGCAGGACGGCTTCGAGGAGATCAAGCCGGGGCGCTTCGTCCGGGTGCTGGAGCCTGACGAGTACGAGGAGATCGCGTACGTCCGGACCCTCTGCACCTGGCGCGGCGAGCCGTTCATCGTGCTGGCCGAGGCGGAAAACTGGCTGCGCCTGGAATACACCGGCGGCCGCGCCCCGGTGGCCCGCCGCCTGGGTCTCGAGGAGTTCGACTACGGCGTCTACCAGGGCTGGGCCCCGGCCAACGAGGTCCGGGACCGCTACGAACACCGCATGTGACCATGCACGTGCTCAGTTTTCGGTAAGGGCGTAGTCAGGTAACCCGTGCGAAACGCCTGCCGTTGAGGAGGCACCTGGTTTTCCGACGCCGCGGGGTGTGCGGTGGCGGGAAAGCAGCTGCCTCCTCAACGGCGTGAAAAGGCGTTTCGCCCAGCGGAGCGAAGCGGAGCCAGAAGGCTCAGCTCGGCGTTTTGAGCCAGCGGAGGATTTCGCCGGTCACCACGTCGGGTGCCTCCCGGTGCAGGAAGTGGCCGGTCTCCGGGATGAGGCGCCATTCGTACGGGGCTGTCACGTACCGCCCGGAACCCTGCGCCGTCCGCGGCAGCACGGCGGTGTCGAGGGCGCCGTGCAGTTGCAGGGTCGGCACGCTCGACGGGCGTTGCATCAGCTTCACGAAACGGTATCCCTGCAGCCTGAGCGCGCTTCGCGCGACCCAGCGATATGCCTCCAGGGCGCAGAAGGCGGCCTGCGGGATCTGCATGGCCTGGCGGCAACGGTACGAGTAATCGCCGAATTCGTCGGTCGTCGCGAACTTCGGGCTGCTCCACTTGGTCATGAGCTCACCGACCAGGGCGGCGTCGTCGCGGGTCAGGACGTGCTCGAAGCGGGGCACCTGGAAGCGCAGGATGGCCGACGACGCGTTGAGCTGGCCTCGCGGGTCGGCGAACAGGGCCGCCCGCAGCCGCAGCGGGTGTGCCGCGCCGAGGACCACGAGACGGTTCACCAGTTTCGGGTGGAAGGAGGCGGCCGCCCAGCCGACCATGCCGCCCGCGCCGGCGCCGACCACCGTCGCCGAGCGCTCACCGAGGGCGCGGATCAGTCCGGTGACGTCGGCCGCCATCGTGTAGCCGTCGTACCCCCGGGGTGGTTTGTCGCTGGCACCGTAACCACGCAGGTCGATGGCGGCAGCGCGGAAGCCCGCGTCGGCGACCCGGATCATGATGTCGCTCCAAGCCCACCAGAACTCGGGGAAGCCGTGCAGGAAGAGCACGAGCGGGCCGGTGCCGACCTCGGCGACGTGGAAACGGCTGCCGTTGGCGCCGACGAAGCGATGGCTCCACGGCCCCTCCGCCAGTACGAACGACTCGTCCATCATGTGGTCAGCCTATGCGCCGCTGTCACGGGCGCCGGAGCAGACTCACTTGATCGGCTCGGCGGCGGTCATCGCCATGAGGTGGCCGGGCCCGCAGTAGATCCGGATCAGCGTGGTCTCCAGCTGTACCTTCATCCGGGCGCCCTGCGGGAGGTCGAGACCGTCGGCGTTGTAGAGGGCGTACTTCGTACCGTCGTCGGCGGTGAAGCCGTAGCACGGACCTTGACCACCGCGGGTGACCGAACCGGTCACCCAACCCGTCACGGGCGGCTTGTCGCCGGGCTCGCGGGGGATCTCGGACGGCTCGGCGCCGGGCGTGGTGGGCGGGGCGAACGAGGGGGAGAAGCCGGGGGAGTTCGGCGTGTCCGCCGTGGTCCCACATCCGGAAGAGAGCAAACCGGCGAGGAGGGCGGCAGCCGTGGCGACGATGAGCCTGCGCATCCCCCTGAGACGGTCCGCGGCGGCGAGCGGTTCCCGGGAACCGGAGTCCCCGGGAACCGCCCCGATCACTTCGCCGTCACCGTGCCCACGTCCAGCCGCTGGTTCGCGGTGGACGCCATGGGTTGCTTCACCTCCACGATGACGTTGTACTCGCCGGCCATCGGCACGTTCGTGAGCGCCTCGTAGACACCCTGCCGGCCGGACATCTCGGCCATCACGATCGGGCCGTTCTTGTGGGCCATCGGCATGGCCACCATGTCGGTGTACGCGACGACCTGACCCTTGGTGATCGGGTCATAGCTGTCGGGCGCGCTCACCTTCGCCTCGATCCGCACCTGGAGGTCGCCCAGGTGCTCACTGGTGATCGAGATGGCGGCCTTCGGTTCCGACTCGGCCTTCCGGTCCGCGGCGGCCGGCTCGGCGGCGACCGGCTCCACCGTGCGCGGGCGGGTGGCGAGGAAGCCGGCCACGCCGATGAGCAGCGCGGCCGTCATCCCGATGCAGACGCCCAGGATGAGGCCCTGCCGGAACGGCTTCGGCGCGGAGCGCCTCGGCTTTCCCCGGCGGGCCGACTTCTTGCCGTGCCGCATCTCGGCGGGCAGACGCCACTTCTCCTTCACCATGGTCATCACGACACCGGCTTGTCCGGCAGCGCGATCAGGCCGCTCTGTGCCGTGCCGTGCACCCGGAAGATGCCCCACTGACCGCTGACCAGATGCCGTGCCAGGGTCCCGGACCGGTAGAGGTAGTCGCCGGCCGCGGCCCGCCGCCCACCGGCGCCGCCGGTGACCGCCGGATCGAGGACGATCTGGTACGAGACACCGGGGTTGAACTGCCCCTGGGTGGCCGCCAGCTGCGACTGGGCGTCGTTCGGCGCCCGCCGCCACAGGTGGTCGTGCAACGCGAAGCTGGTCGACCGGGCGTCACCGACCGCCTGCCCGACGTGGAACACCGTCTTGTCTCCGGCGTACGCCTGGAACGTCGGCGTGGCCGGGTCCCCGTGCACGTACGTACTGAAGATGTTGGTGATGTTCTGATCGTTCGCGAAGCGATGTGACCAGGGTTCGTTCGTGTAGTTGACGGAGAACTCGCCCTGGTCCTCGGCGTCGTCGGCCTCGTTGCTCGGCGTCTGCGCCAGGTCCAGGTTGTCCGGCACCGGCTGATCGTCGGCCGGGTTGCCGTTGGTGTCCTTCCGGAACAGCGCCAGGTCGCTGTTCATCAGCACGATGTTCTCCCGGAAGTCCGGAACCGACGGGTTGGCGATCACCGCGCTGGTCCCGCTGGCGAGCGGAGCACCGGTGGCCGGGTTGAGGTACGTCGACCCCGCCGGCTCGATGATCAGCGCGCCGTAGAGTCCGTGTGCGGCGTGGTGCAGCGGGTCGGCCATGTCCCGCAGCATCGCCATGCCCGGCGCGGTGTTCAGGTACCACCGGTAGGTGACCTGCTCGCCGGGTCCGGCCGTCCGGTCGTACCCGCTCAGCCCGCCCACGTTGACCCCGGACGAGAAGCTGTAGTGGTCGGTCAGCTGCGGTTTCATCGACACCCGGTTGCTCACCTTGAGCGGCTGGAAGCCGGGGACGTTCACCTCGTTCCTCGGCGGCTGGTCCAGGCAGTCCGGGTAACTGAGGTGGCTGTAGCGGTATCCCAGCTGGCCGGGCTCGACCCCTTCGAAGCAGGTGGGCTTCATCTTGGCCGGGTCGAGCTTGTTCTTCAGCGTCACCTCGACGCAGTCGCCCTGGTTGGCGCGGATCACCAGCGGCTCGTTCTTGACCGTGTTGTTCAGCCAGTCCGACTCCAGGGCGTACTGGAGGCCGTTGGGATCGTGGTCGCCGGCCCTGTTGTAGGTGATATCCCGGTTGATCGCCACGACGTTGAACGCCTTGGTCGGCGCCCCGCTCGCGCACGGCGTGCCGGGCGGCTTGCTGACCGGGGTGGGCGGCGTGGTCGGCTTCTCGTTGATGCAGTTCAGCGCGTTCGCGGTGTTGTCCGGCAGCGGATAGATGGTCACCTCGGGCGGCGGTGGGCCGTCCGGTCCCGGTGCCACGGCGGCGCCGTAGTACTGACATCGCATCACCCGGAGCTGACCCCAGGCGCCCAGGAACAGGTCGTCGGAGCCGCCGAGGTAGTAGAGCTCGTCCCGGTCGACCGGATACGTCTTGTAGCCCTCCTTCTGTGGCTTCACCACCATCTCGAAGTATTCGAGGATGCCGATGTGCTGGGCCGAGACTATGTTCGAGCCGTCGTCCTTCGGCTCATGTCGCCACTTGGCGTCGATGTTGATGCCGTGCGACTCCTCCTGGGAGAGCTGGAATATTCGCCATTTCACCCGGTCGCCGGGGAAGGCCGCCGGCGTCGGCGTGTAGGGCAGGTTCCCCCACGGCGAGTCGATCTGCGCCTCCGCGGGCTGCGCCGTGAAGATCTGCGACGGATCCCGGTCCCGTCTTGCCTCGAAGGGTTCGAGGCGGTAGTTGATGCCCATGACGCCGTAGTCGTCGTTGCTGGACGGGAACTTCGCCGGGTAGATCGGCACCCCGTCCTTCGTGACGAACTGGTCGTCGTTGGTGGTGGTCGGGTCGGCCGGCTTGAACATCGGGACGTGGTCCTCGATGAACAGCGACACGTTGCGGTAGTCGTACCCGTCGGTCTGCGTGCCGTTGTAGTCGGTCGTGGCGTTGCAGTGCACCGAGACGATCGTGCCGACCTTGACGTCCTGGTTCGTCCTCGGATCCTTGAAGACGCACCCGGCGTCGTGGATCGTCCCGCCACCGAACAGGCCGGCGTCCTGGTGGACGTTGGCGTAGAAGTGGTCGTGGAACGAGTTGGTCGACGTGTTCTCGTGGACGAAGTTGCGGTACGTGATGGTCTGGCCGGTGCCGCCGGCCGCCCCGTCCGCGCCCTGGTCGTAGTTCCACCCGTTCGCCGCGCCGTCCGAGGAGAGCACGTCGAACTGCACCATGTGCTGGTGCAGGCCCACCTCGTTGGTGATCTGTCTTCGGTCGAAGGTGGTTCCGCCGTACTCCAGGGGCAGCCGGTTCGTCAGCTTGTAGATCACGCAGTCGCCGACGTTGAGCAGCGGGGAGAAGGGCTCCGGTTTCTTCCCGGCCAGCACCGCGTCCCGTTCCGAGTCGAGGACGTAGACCCGGGACTGCGGGTTCGCCCACTTCACCGTCGGGTTGTAGACCTGGTTGAGCTGGATCGCCGATATCGCGAACTCCTTCTCCGGCCGGCCGGCCGGGCAGGGGTTCTGGAAGAAGCCGCCCGGCACCTGTGCGCCCGCGTCGGCGGCGGCCTGCTCCTTGGCGGTCGGCGGGAACGTGCCGGTGGCGCTGCGATCGGAGACGCCGAGCGGCGGTTTCGGCGCCTTGAACCCGAATCTGCCGGGCACGAAGTGCGGGAAGCCGGCCTTGGTGGCGTCCGGGGACGGCGGAGCGCTCGCGTCGGCGACCGCGGGCTGGTAGTCGAAGTCGGTGAGCGGCTCCAGGCGCGGGATCGGCGTACCGTCGGGGTTCTTCCTCGTCCCGTCCTCGAGCTTGTCGAACGTCCGGTTCAGCCCCCACATGCCGGTCGCGAAGTGCGGATAGAGGTGGCAGTGGAAGATGATGTCGCCGAACGTCGCCTGCTTGTTCTTGTGCGCCGATCCGGCTCCGCCCTGCACCACCAGGTCGTAGTGCGCGCCGGGGGAGACCGACTGCACGTCCAGGATGTTCGTGGTGCGGGTGATGTGGTTCGGGCTGCTGATCGCGTCCAGCCCGCCCTCGTCCTGCGGGTCGTACGCCCACCGGTTCACGTGCCAGTGGAAGGTGTGCGTCTCGAACTCCGCGGCGTGCATGAGCCGCACCTGGGACGGCTCGCCCCGGTAGTTCGGGAAGACCAGGTCGCCGCCGCCCGGGTCGCCGTAGACCCAGGACGACAGCGAGGTCTCCTCACCGACGCACTCGTTGGCCTTGTAGCCCTGCCCGGACACGGTGGCCGCGGGACAGCCGAGCTCCTCCCGGTTGAAGGTCGGCTCGGCCCGGTAGTTGAACGCGAACCACTCCAGCTTGATCGGAATCTGCTCGTGGTACTGGACGATCGCGTCGGCGTCGCCGCCGCCCAGGCCCGGCAGCGTGTCCTTGGTGAGGACCGCCAGCTGGGCCGCGGTCGGCTCGAGGCATTCGGTGCCGACGTTCTCGTCGTCGCCGTCCCCGCCACCGCGGCAGTACCGGGTGAGGATGCCGGGCTCGGCCTCCACCTCGTCGTGCATGAAGAGCACGTTCTCGCGGAAGTCCTTGTGGTTCGGCCGCTTGATGATCGCCCGGGTGCCGGAGGCTATCGGGCCGCCGGTCCGCGAGTGGACCCACGTCGCGTCGCTCGGCTCGACGACGATCGCGCCGAACGCGCCGAAGCTGTGCGAGCCGATGTACTGCTTCGCGCCGCCGGGCTGGGTCTGTACGGACGAGAAGTCCGCTCCGTCCTTGAACTGGAACTCGCCCTCGGCCTGCGCGTACAGCAGGTAGGTGAGGGAGGCGCCGGGCGCCGCCGTGGAGTCCGGGTTGTTGCCCACCACCGTGCCGTCGGCGGTCTTGACGTCGTAGTCGAGGCCGTCGAAGTGCATCGAGGCGTTCGGCGCCTTGGCCGGATCAAAATCATTCTTGGGTACGGTCAGTGCCGGCGCGAACTCGCGGGCGCCGAGCGTCGACGAGCCCGCCGCCTTCTTGATCTCACCGGGCAGGGTGTAGATGGCCGAGTCCCGCACCGTCCGGTCGAGCTGCGGCGCGGACTCGTTCAGCCGGTTGGTGAACTTGACCGAGACGCAGTCGCCCTTGTTGGCGCGGATCGTGAGCGGCTCGATCAGGTCGTCGACGTTCGCCCTCGACGGGTCGGCGGCGTACTTGAAGTTCTGCCGGACCGTCGCGATGTTCGCGTCGAGGACGTACATCCGGCCCTCGGGGACGACGTCGCCGAACCTGTTCAAAAAGATCGGCAAGTTGATCAGCGAGACGTCGAACGTCTTCGTCGGCGCGCCGGCGACGCACGGGTTGACCGGCGCTCCCGCCTTGGGCGGCACCGTCGCCGCGGCGGTGGCCTGGCTGACCATCCACATGGCGCCGCCGACCAGGCCCATCCACAGGCCCGCTCCGACGGTGAGGGCGACCCGGACCGGGCCGCTGGGCCGCCGCCGCGCGCTGAGCAGCACGTACGCGGCGAAGGTGGTGACCAGTAGTAGGGGTATGAGATCGATGGGTGTTGACACGCCACCTCCTGGACGCAGGGACGCGAGGCCCCTCCCAGGCGTGTTCCAACCCAGTGGCGTGGCCCCGTTCCACAGCTACTGTCGATCGCAAACTAATTGACTTATCTGAATGTGTCTATGTGATTTACGCGAAAGAGGCCCGCCCGGGCCAATCCCGGACGGGCCTCTGGAAACGTGCTGACTAGTCGGTGACGGCCGTGATGGCGACCGAGCCGCGGCCGACGACCGCGCCCTCGTCCGTCACGATGGACACCTCACCGAACATCTTCCGGCCGGCCGGCGGCACCGAGGCCGCGGTGACCGAACCGGTGACCGTCGCGCTCTTCCCGTTGGCCAGGGAGAACGGCGTGCTCTGCGTGGCGACGCCACCCAGGGCCGGGCTGTAGTAGACGTCCAGGTAGTCGTACGCCGTGGAGCCGCTGGGCACCGCGTAGCCGTCCACCAGGACCGTGTAGGTGCCGGCGGCCGGGCCGGCGACCGAGACGGCCTCCTCCGAGTCGCCGTCGGCCTGCTGGGCGACGACCTGCCCGGCCTCGTTGTAGAGGACCAGGTCCAGGTCGGCGGCCGCGTCGCTGGTGTTGCCGATCGACACGTTCAGCCGCTGGACGCCGGCCGGCACCACGACCTCGTACTCCTGCGACTCGTGGTTGGCGATCGTCGGCCGCGCCTGGAAGCCGCTGCCGAGCGGGCCGCCCTGAGCCGTGAGGTTCAGCGGGCCGAAGTTGTTCGTGACCGTCCAGGTCAGCGGGTTCGCCACGCCGGCCTTGACGCTGGGCAGCGTCACGGCGGCCGGGTCGACGGTGACCCCCTGGACCTTCGCGGTCAGCCGGTACGGGTTGTTCAGCGACGGCGACGTACGACGGGACTCGACCTCGAGCTCCCAGATGCCCGGGATCGGGTTCTCGTACGACCGCTCCTGCGGCTTGCAGGCGTTCACGTCGGAGAAGTTGGTGTAGCAGGCGGTGCTGGCGGTCGACTCGACCGGGACGCCCCACGGGTTGATCGCGATCCAGCGGGTCTGCGAACCGGTCGCGATGCCGGCCAGGTTCACCTGGAGCGCGGTCGCGCCCTCCGGCACCACCACGAAGTACGACGTCGTCGAGTTGCGGTCCACCGAGCCGGAGAAGGTCTCGGTGTACGACGGCTTCTTCGTCTCGACGCCGGTCACCACCGTGTTCAGCACCTCGAAGTCCACGACCGGGGTCTTCGGGTCGTCGACCTTGAGGATCGCGCTGCTCACGCCCTGGCCGGGCTTGACCTTGACCTTGACGCTGACGGTCTTCTTCAGCGGCAGGTCGACCGAGCCGGCCGAGGAGAACACCTTGCGGTCGCCGATCCAGCTGAGGTTGTGCTTCACGGTCTTGTTCGGGCCGCTGGTACGGGTGAGCTTGACCGTGACGGTCTTCTCCTTGCCGACCGCGTAGCCACCGTCGCCGACGGCGCAGCGGTTGTAGATGCCCTTGCCGGTGTTCGCGGTCGCCAGCTGCTCGGAGAGCGGCGTGCAGACCGGGGCCGACGAGGTGTAGGTCCGGGTCTCCGACTCCTTGGTGAGCAGCTTCCAGGCGGCCGGGACGTCCATCTGGCCGTAGCCCTGCGCGTGCACCTTCTCGCCCGGGATCGGGTCCGCGGTCGTGTAGAGCGCCCGGCGCAGGCCGGCCGGCGTGACGCCGAGGTCGTTCTGCTTCGCGGCGGAGAGCAGCAGCGCGACGCCACCGGTCGTCTGCGGCGCCGACATCGAGGTGCCGTTCTGCATCGAGTAGCCGGCCGGCAGGGTGTAGCCGACCGTGTCGAGACCGGCCATCGGCTCCCAGGTCGGGACCGTCGAGATGGCCGAGCCGGGGGCCGCGAGGTTCGGCTTGAAGCCGCCGTCCTCACGCGGGCCGCGCGACGAGAAGTTGAACAGCTGGAGGTCGCGGCGGGTGACCGAGCCGTAGTTGGCGAGCCAGGTCTCCTTGCTGATGCTGGCCGCCGAGCTGATCACGTCGGTCGCGACCGACGGGTCGCCGATCGTGTTGGTGCCCGGGCCGGAGTTGCCGGCCGAGATCACGATCTGCACGCCGTAGACGTCGATGAGCTCGTCGTAGAGCTCGGCGCGGGCGTTGTTGCCGTCGTTCAGGGCCGGGAGGCCACCGATCGACACGTTGACCACGTCGACGCCGCGGTTCGCGACCAGGTCGATCATGCCGGTGGTCAGCGAGGCCGCGGTGCAGCCGCCGCCCCACGAGCAGGACCGCGCGGAGACGATCTTCGCGCCCGGCGCCTGGCCGTCCAGGTTCTTGTTGCCGAACAGGTCGTTGCCGGCCGCGATGCCCGCGACGTGCGAGCCGTGCATGCCCTCGACGATGCCGATGTTGACGAAGTCGGCCGTCTCCGGCAGCGAGGGGTCGTCGTACGGCGCGAGCGAGACGTCCTCGCGGTACTCGACGACGAACGGCATCCGCTCGGCGATGTCGGTCGCGGGGTTGTCGGTGCCGAAGTAGCCGACGTCGTACTTCTCCTTGTACGGCCGCATCACGGCGTCGTCGGTGAAGTCGAAGTTCTGGTTCGTGTCGACCCGGATGTCGTGGGTGGCCGGGTCGTAGAGGACGCCGAACTGGTCGGTGGTGTCACCGTCCCGGTTCACGTCACCGCCGGGCTCGGAGGCCGCCGTGATCGACTCGATGAAGCGGTTGACCTGGTACGTGCCCGCCGGGGCGGTCCAGGTGGCGCCGTTGTAGGTGAAGGTCGGCCCGGTGACCGAGCCGAGCATCCGCCGCCAGGTGCCGTCGCCCTCGGTGATCGGGTCGGTCGCCGTCACCCAGTCGACGATCTTGCGCTCGCCGGTGGTGGTCTTCTGCAGCGCCGGGTGCGCGAGGTCCACACCGGAGTCCATGATGCCGATGGTGACGCCACGGCCGTCCCACTTCGGGTTCTTCTTCTTGAAGTCGACCGAGCCGGTCTCCCCGGTGGGCATGTACGGGTTGTCCGCGGGCGTGTTCGCACCCGGGCCGGACGGCAGCGCGGCCTGCTTGGCGGCGTTGCGGCTCGCCGGCAGGTCGGTCTCGGGCAGCTTGATGGTCTCGTCCAGGTCGACGGCCGAGACGCCGGGCAGCTTCGCGGTGCTCAGCACCTTGGCGGTCGGCACGCTGGCCAGGACGTACCCGACCTGGTCGAAGCGCCGGCTGATGCTGCCGCCGAGGCTCTTCACCTTGGCCGCGACGTCACCCGCCTTGCCCTTGTCGGTGGAGATGATGACGGTGACGCGCGGCTTCTTCTGGGCTTCCGCGTCGGCCAGCAGGTCGGCGTCGTGCGAGCCGAGGGTCTCGGCCGGCGACTCCTTGGGGGTGGCTGGCTCCTGCGATGCGGCGGGAATCGTGCCTGTGCCCGGTTCCGCCGAGGCGGGGAGAGGGCTGCTCAACGTCGTCACACCGGCGGCGACGCCGAGAGCGAGGACAGAGGTGACGGTTCGCCGGCCCCAGGTGATTTGTTGTGTCACGTACGGGTCCTCCGGAGGGAACAGCGCCCGAGGGGTGATCGGGCTGATCCCCGTGATCCTGCGATCGATCCGGATGAAAGTCACTACGGTCGATGACGTTGTGACCGGGCCGTGACCTTGTGACATCGAATGGGTTTCCGGCTGATTGAGTGACATGTAAAAAGCCGGTGACGTCCAGCGCGTCACCGGCTTTTCCTGGCCCTACCGGGCCAATGTCAGTCGTCGGACTTCGACGTCTTCATGCCGGAGGAGATCAGGTCCATGACCGTCGAGTCCTGCAGCGTCGTGACGTCGCCGAGCGACCGGTTCTCCGCGACGTCGCGGAGCAGGCGCCGCATGATCTTGCCGGACCGGGTCTTCGGCAGCTCTGTCACCAGCATGATCTGACGCGGCTTGGCGATCGGGCCGAGCGTCTTCGCCACGTGGTTGCGCAGCTCCTTGATCAGCTCTTCGCCGGCCGTGCCCTCGGTGTCCACATTGCCGCGCGGGATGGTGAACGCGACGATCGCCTGACCGGTGGTCGGATCGGTCGCGCCGACCACGGCGGCCTCGGCCACCGACGGGTGCGACACCAGCGCCGACTCCACCTCGGTGGTGGAGATGTTGTGGCCGGAGACCAGCATGACGTCGTCGACCCGGCCGAGCAGCCAGAGCGCGCCGTCGGAGTCCTTCTTCGCGCCGTCGCCGGCGAAGTAGATCCAGCCGTCCTCCGCGTTGCCGGCGCCGGCCCCGAACCGCGACCAGTACGTGTCGAGGAACCGCTGGTCGTCGCCCCAGATCGTGCGCAGCATCGACGGCCACGGGTCGCGCAGCACCAGGAAGCCACCGCCGCCGTTCGGCACCGACTGCGCCTGGTCGTCGACCACGTCGGCGCTGATGCCGGGCAGCGGGGTCATCGCCGAGCCGGGCTTCGTCTCGGTGACGCCGGGCAGCGGCGAGATCATCACGGCGCCGGTCTCGGTCTGCCACCAGGTGTCGACGATCGGGGTGCGCTCCCGGCCAACGTGCTCCCGGTACCACATCCAGGCCTCGGGGTTGATCGGCTCGCCCACGCTGCCGAGCACCCGCAGCGACGACAGGTCGTACTTGGCGGGGATGTCGTCGCCCCACTTCATCATGGTGCGGATCAGCGTCGGGGCGGTGTAGAGGATCGACACCTTGTACTTGTCGACGATCTGCCAGAACCGGCCGCGGTCCGGGGTGTCCGGCGTTCCCTCGTACATGACCTGGGTCGCGCCGTTGGAGAGCGGGCCGTAGACGATGTAGGAGTGGCCGGTCACCCAGCCGATGTCGGCGGTGCACCAGTAGACGTCGGTCTCCGGCTTCAGGTCGAAGACCGCATGATGCGTGTACGAGGTCTGCGTGAGGTATCCGCCGGTGGTGTGCAGGATGCCCTTCGGCTTACCGGTCGTGCCGGACGTGTAGAGGATGAAGAGCGGGTGCTCCGAGTCGAACGGCTGTGCCTCGTGCGTGGGCTCGGCCTGCTCGACCGTCTCGTGCCACCACTTGTCCTTCTCGGTCCAGGCGACCTCCTGGCCGGTCCGCCGGACCACGAGGACGTGCTCGATGCCCTCGGTGCGGGCCACGGCCTCGTCCACGGTGGGCTTGAGCGCCGACGGCTTGCCGCGCCGGTAGCCGCCGTCCGCGGTGATCACGACCTTCGCGGCGGCGTCCTGGATCCGGGTCGCCAGGGCGTCCACCGAGAACCCGCCGAACACGACGCTGTGCGTCGCGCCGATCCGGGCGCAGGCCAGCATCGCGACCGCGGCCTCCGGGATCATCGGAAGGTAGATCATCACGCGGTCGCCGGCGGTCACGCCGAGGCCGGTCAGCGTATTGGCGGTCTGGCTGACCAGCTTCAACAGCTCCGCGTACGTGACGTCGCGGCTGTCGCCGGGCTCGCCCTCCCAGTGGATCGCGACCTTGTCGCCGTTGCCCGCCTCGACGTGCCGGTCCACGCAGTTGTAGGCGATGTTCAGCTCGCCGCCGACGAACCACTTGGCGAACGGCGGGTTCGACCAGTCCAGCACCTGGTCCCACTTCTTGGCCCAGGTGAGGCGCTCGGCCTGGCTCGCCCAGAAGGCGAGACGGTCGGCCCCGGCCTCGTCGTAGGCCTCGGCCTTGACGTTCGCGTTCGCCGCGAGTTCGGCGGGCGGCGGGAACTTCCTC
Organism: Actinoplanes sp. NPDC023714; assembly: GCF_040639855.1. Lineage (NCBI taxonomy): Bacteria > Bacillati > Actinomycetota > Actinomycetes > Micromonosporales > Micromonosporaceae > Actinoplanes > Actinoplanes sp. NPDC023714. Next base: position 144,461 of record NZ_JBFAAR010000012.1, on the reverse strand, counting down.
GTCTCCGAGGACAGGTTCTCCAATGTCTCGCTCATGAGGGCGGCTCCTCTGCCTGACCGGGGTTCTTCGTTGCACACTAGTTCGGCCGGAGTGTCCGGCGAAGAGTTGCGCGGCAGGGCGCGCCCGGCGGTGCCGTATGCGCGCCGACTGGTGGTCCGCTGCTCGCTTCTGCGCGAATCTTGCCAGTTCCACGCTTATTTGTGCACCCCATGTTTCCGACCTTTTACCGGTTACCGTGTGCTTGTGGATCCACTTGCCCCGTTGCTCGACCTCGCCGACGTCGCGCCCGCCTTCGCCCAAGCCCGTGACACCGTGGACGCCGCGATGCGGCACCGCGCCCTGCGCCGGCACGGTGGTCAGGTCGCGGCCGAGGCGAGCCTGCGCGCCGCCGTCGCCAGCGCCGCCCTGGAGGGCAGCAGGTACGACCTCGACGAGGTACGCGGCGGAACCGTCACCGATCCGGTCGTGCAGGGCGCCCTGCGGGTCGCCGAGTCGCTCGGCGGGCTCGTCGACCTCTGGCCCCGCGCGCCCCGCCAGGTCCTCGCGAAGCTGCACGTGCTCGCCGCCCGCGGCGTCGTGCACGACCACGACCTGGGCCGGCTCACCACCGGCGCCGAGCGCATCGACGCCCTGGCCGGCCTGGTCGCCGGCAACGAGGAGACCCCGCCGCTGCTGCTCGCCGCGATCGTGCACGCCGAGCTGATCACCCTGCGTCCGTTCGCCGGCCCGGCCGGCGTGGTGGCCCGGGCCGCGGCCCGGCTCACCCTGATCAACCGCGGGTTCGACCCGCGCGGCCTGGTCGGCGTCGAGACCGGCCACCTCGAGCGCGAGCCGGAGTACGTCGGCTCGGCCGGCGCCTACGCGACCGGCACCCCGGACGGCGTGCGCTCCTGGCTGCGGCACTACGCGTCGGCGATCGAGGCCGGCGCCGGGGAGATCGCCGTGATCGGGGACGGCGTCCTGGCGGCGGTCTGAGCGGGGGCATACTTTTCTGCGTGGGAGAGGACTGGGTCCGGCCGTACCCGGCGGGTTCCGGCCGGTGGGTCGTGATCGCCTGGGAGGCGGCCGCGCTGGCCATGCTGACCTGGACGACCATCGAGCACTTCGACCTGATGGGGATCGGTGTCCGGCTGACCGCGTGCGTCCTCGCGGCGGTCTGGGTGGTCGGCGCGTGGCGGATCCTGGAGCACGGCGTCTACGTGAGCTCCCAGGGCGTCCGGATCCAGGGGCTGCTGCGGTCGCGCACCATGCGGTGGCGCGAGGTCGCCGGCGTACGCCTTCACCACGCCACCCACAAGGTCGGGCCGTGGCGGATCGAGAGCGGCATGACCGTGCTGCTGGAGCGGCACGACGGCGCCACCGTGAACACCGAGCTGTGGGCGCAGGGCGTGGACTTCCACGCGCGGCCCAAGCTCTTCCGGGCGGTCTACCAGGAGATCCGCAGCCGCCATCAGCAGGCCGGAAAAGGATAGAGCCGGCGTCCCTTGAGGGGCGCCGGCTGTGCGCGTCCGGACCGGGTTATCAAGCGTGCACCTGGGTCGTTGTCGACGGTCCTGGCACCCCCTCGCGGAGGCGGAGGTCCCGCCGCAACGTGCCTGCCGTGGCTGATCGCGCGTGGGTTCCCGGTGGCCGTGCACGGTGCCCGTTCGCACGGGCCCGCGACTTCTTTCTACGCCCCTTCGCGCATGATCGCCAGGTATGCCCGATTACTCAGACCATTGGCATTTACGCTGGTCATCACGCAACAGCGGCGCGGGTGCGCCGGTGCCGGCCGTAGATGGCGAAGCCGATCGCCACCCCGACGCCCACGCCCAGCGCGGCCGCCGCCACCGGGACGGCGGGCCGGTCGCGGAGGCGTCTGCCCAGCGGAACGGGGTTGCGGAACTCCAGGATCGGCCAGGAGCGCTCGGCCGCGACCCGGCGCAGGGTCCGGTCCGGGTTGACCGCGCTCGGGTGCCCCACCGCCTCGAGGAGCGGCAGGTCGCTGCTGGAGTCCGAGTACGCGAAGCACTCCTCCAGGTCGTACCCGCGGGCCTCGGCGAGCTTCCGGATGCCGACCACCTTGTTCGGGCCGGCCGAGTAGAAGTCGACGTCCCCGCTGTATTTCCCGTCGACGATCGCCATCCGGGTCGCGATGATGTCGGTGATGCCGAGCAGCGCGCCGATCGGACGCACCATCTCGTCACCCGACGCCGAGACCAGCACCACGTCACGGCCGGCCGCCTGGTGTTCGGCGATGAGAGCGGCGGCTTCGGCGTACACATAGGGGTTGATCAGGTCGTTGAGGGTTTCCGCGACGATCTGTTGAACCTGCTCGACCCGCCAGCCCTTGCTGAGGGCCGCCATGTAGTCGCGGGTGCGTGCCATGGCCTGCTCGTCGGTGCCGCCGCCGAGGCGGAACATCAGCTGCGCATAACCGGACTTGACCACGTCACGGCGGCTGATCAGGCCGTCACGGTAGAACGGCCGTCCGAAGGCCAGGGCGCTGGACTTGGCGATGACGGTCTTGTCGAGGTCGAAAAACGCGGCGCTCGGGCCCACGGGCCGAAAGTGTAGCCGCACCGCGCCCGGCCCCGCCGAACCGTCCGGCCGACGCGCCCGGCCGTGACTCCCCGTGAAAACGGTCAGACGGGCAGGGAGCGTGGCATCGGGTTACATTCGGTACTCGACGGAACGGCAGAGTCTGAGGCAGACTTGTGTTCGCGACTGTGATGCGTGTTGTTACGACCGCGTCCAGTGAAGCTGGCCCTCGGTGATTGCGCCCCCCGCGATCACCGAGTCGATTCGGCTCGACCCCCCCCGGAGCCGAATCCAAGGACGGCCCCCGTCTCCCCCGACGGGGGTCGTTCCCTGTCTCTACGCCCCGGTGGCGTGCCGCTGCTGCTGCTCGTCGGCCGGCGCCTCGATCAGGCCGAAGAAGTCGGCGAGGCCGGTCACCACGAGTACGCGCCGGAACGTCTCGGTCGGGTTGACCACGGAGAAGGCGATGCCGCGCTCGGTCGCCTCGCGGTAACCCTCGATGAGGGCGCCGAGGCCGGTCGAGTCGATGAAGGACGCGTCCCGCAGATCCACGCGCAGCGCCGCGGGAGCCCAGTCGACGAGGGCGTCCCGGATGCCCTGGGCCACGTCGTCGGCGCTGGAGAAGTCGATCTCCCCCAGCACGGTGACGGTGACTGTCCCGTCGTCGGCGAGCGTGGTCCGGATCGAGTTGTCCATGCCAGCTCCATCGGTCCGTGTCGGCATCAAGATACCCAACCCGCCCAGGTTCATACTCCGGGCGTCGGCACGTACCTGATCGATACCTCGCAGTGGCGTCGTCCACAGGGTCGGAAGTCGTCCACAGGCTCGCCCCCGGCCGGTTGCCCGGCCCCGGCGTGACCCGCGACGGTGGGCGGCCCCGAGACCGCTGGAGGCCCGATGCCCGCCGCACGCCGTCCTCTCGTCGTGACCGCCGACCAGGAGCTGCTCGACGACCTGCTCCGGCTCGCCGCCGCCGGTGGCGTCGAGGTCGACGTGGCGCCCGACCCGGCCGCCGCCCGGGCGCGATATCCCGGCGCCCCGCTCGTGGTGATCGGCTCCGATCAGGTGCCCGCCTGCGTACGGGCCCGGTTGCCGCGCCGGCGCCGGGTGATCGTGGCCGGCCGGCACTCGGCCGTCGACGCGTCCACCTGGCAGCTCGCCGAGCCGCTCGGCGCCGAGCACGTCGCGGTGCTGCCCTCGGCCGAGACCTGGGTGGCCGAGCAGCTCGCCACGCCGCCCGAGCCGGAGCCGGTGTCCCGGACCGTCGCCGTGATCGGCGGCCGGGGCGGCGCCGGCGCGAGCATCCTCGCGGCCGGGCTGGCGACCACTGCCGTGCGGTCCGGGTACCGCACCCTGCTCGTCGACGCCGACCCGCTCGGCGCCGGCCTCGACCTGCTGCTCGGCTGGGAGGACGTGACCGGCCTGCGCTGGCCGGGGCTCAGCGACGCGGACGGCCGGGTCGACCCGGCCGCCCTGCTGCGGGCGCTGCCCCGGCGCGGCGACCTGGTGCTGCTCTCGTTCGACCGGGAGGAGCTGCCGGGCGTGCCGGCCGCGGCCATGGCGGCGACGCTCGACGCGGCCCGCCGCGGCCGGGACGTCATCGTGGCCGACCTGCCCCGGCAGCTCGACGACGCCGCGGTGCTGGCCCTCCAGGCCGCCGACCGGACGCTGCTGGTGGTCCCGGCCGAGCTGCGGGCCGCCGCGTCGGCCGCGCGGACCGCCGCCACGGTCCGGATGCACTGCGAGGACGTCGCGGTGGTGGTGCGCGGCCCGGCGCCCGGCCGGCTGCGGGCCCGCGAGGTCTCCGACGCCCTGGGGCTGCCGCTGGCCGGCACGCTGCGCCCGGAGCCCGCCATGTGCCAGGCGGTGGAGAGCGGGACCGCGCCCGGCGCGGACGGCCGGGGGCCGCTCGCCGAGCTCTGCCGCCGGCTCGTCGACGAGCTCATGGCGGCCCGGTCATGAGCATGCTGAGCAGCCGCGTACGCCGTCAGTTCGCCCACGACGGCGTCGAGGCCACCCCGGCCGCGGTCGCCGACGCCGTCCGCCGGGACAACGTGGTCCTCGGCGGCCGGGCCGTGCTGCGCCTCGCCGGGCAGGTCCGCGACGAGCTGCTCGGCGCCGGCCCGCTCGCGCCGTTGCTCGCCGACCCGGCGGTCACCGACGTCCTGGTCAACGGCGGCCGGGTCTGGGTCGACCGGGGCGCCGGGCTGGAACGGGCCGCGATCCGGCTGGACGGGCCGGACGAGGTGCGCCGCCTCGCCCAGCGCCTCGTCGCCGCCTGCGGGCGCCGGCTCGACGACGGGCAGCCCTACGCCGACGCGCGCCTGCCCGACGGCACCCGGCTGCACGCCGTCCTGCCGCCGGTCGCGGTGGACGGGCCGTACCTCTCGCTGCGCACCTTCCGGCAGCGCCCGTTCACGCTCGACGACCTGGTCACGCCGGCCGCCGCGGCGGTGCTCACGGCGGTGGTCGAGGCGCGGCTCGCCTACCTGGTCACCGGCGGCACCGGCAGCGGCAAGACCACCCTGCTGGCGACGATGCTCGGCCTGGTGCCGCCGGCCGAGCGGATCGTGCTGGTGGAGGACGCGGCCGAGCTGCGCCCGGTGCACCCGCACGTGGTGGCGCTGCAGGCGCGCACCGCGAACGTCGAGGGCGCCGGCGCGGTCGGCCTCACCGACCTGGTCCGCCAGGCGTTGCGGATGCGCCCGGACCGGCTGGTCGTGGGGGAGTGCCGCGGCGCCGAGATCGTGGACCTCCTGGCGGCCCTGAACACCGGCCACGACGGCGGCGCCGGCACGCTCCACGCGAACGCCCCCGGCGACGTGCCGGCCCGGCTCGAGGCGCTCGGCATGCTGGGCGGCCTGCCCCGGGCCGCGCTGCACGCGCAGGTTCTCGCGGCGCTGCAGGTGATCGTCCAGGTCCGGCGGACCGCACACGGCCGTGCCCTCGACTCGATCAGCGTCCTGGTCCCGTCGGCCGGCTCGCACCTCGCCACGGTGCTGCCGGCCTGGTCGGGAACGCCGGGTCCGGGCGCCGCGACCCTGGCCCGGATGCTGCACGACCGCGGCGTCCCGGTCCCGCCCGCGCTGCGCGGATGCTCGCCGTGAGCGGGATCCTGCCGGCGCTCCTGCTGCTCGCCGCGGTCTTCGTGATCATGGGGCCGCGGCGTGCGGCGAGGGCGAGGCTTCCGGGGCGGCGCCGGGCGATCGCGCTGGATCTCTCTCGGGTACGGGGGACCGCCGCCCGCTTCCTGACCGGACCCACCGGCCGGGTCGTCGCCGGCGCGGCGGCCCTGACCGGCGCGCCGGTCCTGGTGCTGGCCGGCCCGGTGGCCGCCGTGATCGTGGCCGTCTACGCCGCCCTCGGCGCCACCGAATGGGCCCGCCGGACTCGTCGCCGCCATGCCGTCGCCGCCCGTTCCGCCGAGCTGGACGCGCTGGCTGCCCTGGTCGCCGACCTCAGAGCCGGCCTGCCCCCGCAGTCCCTCGTTCCGGTAGCCGGCCCGTCCGGCGCTCTCGGTGGCTTCGGTGGCTGTACCGGAGAGCGACAATTCGGGCGCGAGGTGGGCTCTGGTGTACAGCCGGGCTCTGGTGTGCAGCCGGACTCCGGTGTGCAGCCGGGTTCCGGTGTGCAGGGGAGCGGCGGGGCCGGGCGGATCCGGGAACTCGCCGGTGCGGTCTGGCGGCTCGCCGAACAGACCGGGGCGCCCGCCGCCGACCTGCTCGACCGGATCGAGGCGGACGCCCGCTCGGCGGACCGTTCGGCCGCGACCGCCGCCGCCCAGGCGGCCGGCGCGCAGGCCACGGCACTGCTGCTGGCCGCGTTGCCGCTCGGCGGGATAGCCCTGGGATACGCGATCGGCGCCGACCCGATGGCCGTGCTGCTGCGTACCCCGATCGGCGCTGCCTGCGCCCTCGCCGCGGTGGTCCTGCAGGCGGGCGGCCTGCGCTGGGCCCAGCGACTCGTGGACGGCCCGAAATGACCGCCCTGGTGGCCGCCTGCGTCGGCCTGGCCGCGATCCTGCTGGTCCTCCGTCCACGGTTGTCCCGTCACCGGCTGCGGCATCTGTCCGGGCCTCTCCGGCAGCGGGCCGGCGCCGGGCATCCGTCCGGCGCCGTGCGTCCGGCGGGCGGCTCCGTGAGCGATGCGGGGCGTCCGGCGGGCGGGTTCGCGGGTGTTGCGGGGCGTCTTGCGGGCGGCTCCGTGGGCGTTGCGGGGCGTCTTGCGGGCGGCTCCCTGGGCGTTGCGGGGCGTCCGGCGGGCGTGTTCGCGGGCGTTGTGGGGCGTCCGGCGGGCGAGGCGCGGCGGCCGGCGGATGACGGGCGCCGGTCGCGGCTGGTGCTGGCGGGGCTGGCCGGGGCCGGGGTGGCGGTTTTCGTGGGCGGTGCTTACGGCGTACCCCTCGGGCTCTTCGCGGCGATCGGAGCGGAACGCGCGCTGCGGCGCCGGGAATCGCCCGCCTCGCGGCGTGAGCGTCAGCGAGCGGTCGCGGATCTCCCGCTCGGCGCGGATCTGCTGGCGGCGGCCCTGCGAGCCGGAGCGCCGGTGGATCGGGCCGCGGCGGCCGTGGCGGACGCGCTCGGCGGGCCCCTCGGCACCCGGCTGGAACGGGCGGCACGGTCGCTGCGCCTCGGCGCCGGACCCGCCGAGGCCTGGGCGCACCTGGACGGCCTGCCCGGATCGGAACGTCTCGTCGCGGCGGCGATCCGCTCCAGCGCCAGCGGCGGGGCGCTCGCCGGTGCGCTGGAACGCCTCGCCGCCGACCTCCGCTCCGACCGCACCATCGCCGCCGAGGCGGCCGCCCAGCGCGCCGGCGTCCTGATCGTGCTGCCGCTGGGCCTGTGCTTCCTGCCGGCGTTCCTGCTCGCCGGCCTGGTGCCGGTCCTGATCGCCGTCCTCGGTGACGTGCTGTGAAGCCGCCGATCCCAGACCCGGCGCGGTCGCCGCAGGCCGCCGCCCAAACCCGGCGCGGCCGTCGCAGGCCGCCGTGCCGTCCGAGACCCGGCGCGGTTCTCCGCCGCGCCTTCGCAATGCCGGCACGGCAGGTCGCCGTGCCGCCTATCCGAGGAGGATCACGTGCACAACCTCGTCACCCGCTTCCGGCGGCTCCGCACCGAGGCCGGCGACGCCGGAATGAGCACCGCCGAGTACGCCGTCGGCACGCTCGCCGCGGTGGCCTTCGCCGGCATCCTGCTCAAGGTGGTCTCGAGTCCGGCCGTGCAGCAGGCGCTCGGCGGCATCATCGAGAAGGCGCTGAAGTGAGCGGGCGCCGGCGGCCCGGCCGGGACCGGGGTGCGTTCACCGCCGAGCTCGCGGCCGGGCTGCCGGCGCTGATGCTGCTGTTCTACGCCGGGATCACGGCCGTCTCGGCGGTCATGGACCAGGCGCGATGTCTCGACGCGGCCCGCGAGGCCGCGGTGGCGGCCGCTCGCGGCGAATCGCCGGCCCCGGCGTCGCGGCTGGCGCCGCCGGGCGCCGAGATCCGGGTGGCCGAGGAGGGGGAGACGGTCACGGTGGTGGTGGAGGCGAGGGTACGGGTGCTCGGCGCCCACCTGCCGGCCATGACCCTGCGGGCCGAGTCCCATGCCGCCCGCGAGCCCGAGCAGGTCCGGGAATGAGCCCCGGACCGGGACGCCGTGATCGTGGCGCCGCGTCGATCCTCATCCTGGCGCTCGGTCTGGTCCTGCTCGCGGCCGGCCTGGCCGCCGCGGCCGTGGGCGCCGCCCAGGTGGCCCGCCGGGAGGCCCGCAACGCCGCCGACCTGGGCGCCCTGGCCGGCGCCCAGCAGGCGATCCTCGGCCGGGAGACCGCCTGCGCCGCCGCCGGGCGGATCGTCGAGCGCAACCGCGCCCGGATGTCCTCCTGCACCCTCGACGGCCTGCGGATCGTCGTACGGACCGAGGTGACGACCGGCCGGCTGGGCAGGGCCGAGGCGGCGGCCCGCGCGGGCCCGGTCTACGCCCCGGCGGCCGGGGCGGACTGAGCGGGGACCTGCGGCCGGGGTGCGGCGAGGGCGGCGAGGACGACGTCCAGGACGGTGACGGCCGCGTCCTTGTCGAGCGGGTTGTTGCCGTTGCCGCATTTCGGGGACTGGACGCAGGACGGGCAGCCTGCCTCGCACACGCAGGACGCGATCGCCTCGCGGGTGGCCTGGAGCCACTCGGCGGCCACCGCGTACGCCCGCTCCGCGAAACCGGCGCCGCCCGGGTGGCCGTCGTAGACGAAGACGGTCGGCATGTCGGTGTCGGCGTGGTTCGCCGTGGAGAGGCCGCCGATGTCCCAGCGGTCGCAGGTGGCGATCAGCGGGAGCAGGCCGATGCCGGCGTGCTCGGCGGCGTGCAGCGCGCCCGGGAAGTCGGCCGGTTCGATGCCGGCGCCGGCCAGGGCCTCCGGGGAGACGGTGAACCAGACGGCGACCGTGCTCAGCTCGCGCACCGGCAGGTCGAGCGGCCTCGTGTCGATGACCTCGCCGGTGCCGATGCGGCGGCGCTGGTAGGACACCACCTGGTTGGTGACGTCGACCTCGCCGAGGAACAGCCCGACCGGGCCGGCGTCCACGTACGACCGGACGTTCACCACGGACAGGTTGGTGACGTCGCGGGCGTGCGTCGTCCAGTCCGGTTCCTCCTGGTGCACGAGGGCGATCGCGTCCTCCAGGTCGAGTTCGTCGACCAGGTACGAGACGCCCTGGTGCAGGTGGACCGCCCCGGTGTGCAGCATCACGTGCGAGGAGCCGTGGTCGACGGTGCCGAGCAGCCGGCCGGTCGACGCCTCGACGACCGCGACCGGCGCGCCGCCGGTGCCGCGCAGGTCGACCTCGGGGCGGCCGCGATGCGTCCAGTAGAAGCCGGACGGCCGGCGCCGCAGCGCGCCCTCGTCGACCAGCGCCCGCACCGCGGCGGCCGCCGCCGGGCCGCCGAACAGCTCCAGGTCGGCGTCGGTGATCGGCGCCTCGGAGGCGGCGCAGCAGAGCTGGGGCCCGAGCACGTACGGGTTGGCCGGGTCGAGCACGGTCGCCTCGACGGACCGGCCGAAGATCGCCTCGGGGTGGTGGACGAGGTATGTGTCGAGCGGGTCGTCCCGGGCGACGAGCACGGCGAGCGCCTCCCCGCCGGCCCGCCCGGCCCGGCCCGCCTGCTGCCAGAGCGACGCCCGGGTGCCGGGGTATCCGCAGATCAGCACGGCGTCCAGGCCGCGCAGGTCGACGCCGAGCTCGAGCGCGTTCGTCGAGGCGAGGCCGAGCAGCTCGCCGGTGAGCAGCGCGCGCTCGATGGCCCGCCGGTCCTCGCGGAGGTATCCGCCCCGGTAGGCGGCGACCCGCTCGCCGAGACCGGGGACGGCCTCGTCGAGGGAGCGCCGGGTCATCGAGGCGACCACCTCGGCGCCGCGCCGGGACCGGACGAAGGCGAGCGTCCGGGTGCCGGACACGACCGCGTCGGTGAGCATGTCGGCGGTCTCGCGCAGAGCCGACCGCCGGATCGGAGGGAGTTCGACATCCACGAAGTCGTCCGCATCATCCGGAATGGAGATCGAGGACTGCGGCAGCAGCGGCGGCTCCCACAGGGCGAACGTCACGCCGCCGCGAGGCGACGCGTCCTCTGTGATCTCTGTCACCGGGAGGCCGGTCAGCCGGGACGCCGCGCCGGCCGGGTCGCCGGACGTCGCCGAGGCCAGGATGAAGGTGGGGTCGGCGCCGTAGCGGGCCGCCGTCCGGCGCAGTCGTCGCAGCACGTGGGCCACGTGGGAGCCGAACACGCCCCGGTAGGTGTGGCACTCGTCGATCACCACGTACGCGAGGCGGCGGAAGAAGACCCCCCAGCGTGCGTGTCCCGGCAGCATCGAGTGGTGCAGCATGTCCGGATTGGTGAGCACGAACCGGGAGTGCTGGCGCACCCATTCGCGCTCCTCACGGGCGGTGTCGCCGTCGAACGTGGCGGGACGCACGCCGTCCAGGCCGAGGCGGGCCACGGCCCGCAGCTGGTCCGCCGCGAGCGCCTTGGTAGGTGACAGATAGAGCACCGTCGCCTTAGGGTCCGTGGCGAGCGCGCTGAGAGCCGGCAGCTGGTACGCGAGGGACTTGCCCGACGCGGTGCCGGTGGCCAGCACGACGTGCGTGCCCTCCCAGGCGAGGGTGGCGGCGGCTGCCTGATGCTCCCACGGTGCGGTGATCCCCCGCGCGGTGAGCGCGTCGCGCACCCCGGGGTCGGTCCAGGCCGGCCACGGCGCCTGCCGTCCGGACCGGGGTGGCACCCGCTCGATGTGCGTGATCGGGGACGCCTCCGCCGCGGCGCCGCGAGCTCGCAGCCGATGCAGCAGCTCAGCAGGTCCGAAGGCGGTGGAGGTCACGCATTGCACTGTGACACCGGTATGCCCCGAACCTCAAACGGGTAGGACGGTGGGTGCCACGCGTCGCCCGCTACCGGTCGGTGGTTAGATTTCGCGGGGGGAGATCAGGGAGGAGGACCGATGGAGCTGTCGCTGGCGGACCGGACGGTCGCCGGGCACACCGTGCTCGAAGTCGGTGGTGAGGTCGACGTTTACACCGCTCCCCGGCTGCGTGAGCGGCTGATCGAGCTGGTGGACGCGGGTGCCCGGGACGTGGTCGTCGATCTGGAACGCGTCGAGTTCCTGGATTCGACAGGCCTCGGCGTGCTGGTCGGCGCCCTGAAGCGCCTGCGCACCGCGCACGGGAGCTTCGGGCTCGTCTGCGCGAAGGAGCCACTCCTCAAGATCTTCCGGATCACCGCGCTCGATCAGGTCTTCCCGATCTTCCCGACGGTCGAAGCGGCCACCGAGCGCGACGGCAGCGGTTCTGCTTCGTGATGGCTACTGTTCGGCTCTCCTTCTCGCCGGCCCCGGTGCACGTGCGCACCGCGCGGCTGGTCGGTGTCGCGGTCGCCCGCCGGGCCGGGGTCGCCGAGGAGCTGCTCGACGAGGTCCGGCTCGCCATCGGTGAGGCGTGCACGCGTGCCGTGACCCTGCACCGCCAGTACGGCCTCACCGACCTGGTGACCGTGGAGATGTCCGACTCGGACTCGTACACGGTCCGGGTCATCGACCACGCCCCGATCGAGGCGAGCGTGGGGCTGGCGAAGCTGCCCCCGGACGAGCTCGCCGACGAGTCGCTGACCGACGACGCGCTCACCACGGGTGTCGGTTTTGCCCTTCTTGCGGGTTTTGTGGATGATTTGCAGGTGCGTCCGGTGGATGACGGCCCGGGCACCGAGGTCCGCATGATCTGGCCGGTGGCCCGTCGCTGATCCCACAGCGGATCAAGCAGCGGCAATAGATCAACGAACCCCTATACCCACTTCTCCTGGCCGTAACACAACGGCAAACATCACCGCGACACGGCTGCATTGAGGTGTGACGACCGCCATATCGGCCCTATACAGTACGCGAGTTATCAGCTACTGCTGGTCCGCGTCCGCGGGCTTGAACAATGTGCCCGGAGGTCTCGTCCACCGTCCGGGTGCGGTCGGTGTGTACAGGAGGACATTGATGTCCGGGACCTCGATAGACCTCGCCGCCGAGGGTGGCGGGGTGTCCCTGAGTGGTGAGAACCTCTCCTACGTCGTCGTCGCGTTGGCGTTCGCGCTGGTGGCGCTCGGTTTCGCCGCGATGTTCGTGCAATCGGTGCTGCGTACCGGGCGTGGCACCCCGAAGATGCAGGAGATCGCCGGAGCCGTCCAGGAAGGCGCCTCGGCGTACCTGATCCGGCAGTTCCGGACCCTGGCGATCTTCGTGGTGATCGCGGTCGTTCTGCTGTTCCTGCTTCCGGTGCACGCCACCGAGAACGAGACGCTCGTCAAGATCGGCAGGTCGGCGTTCTTCATCGTCGGCGCGATCTTCAGCTCGTTCATCGGCGGCGCCGGCATGGCGCTGGCGACCCGGGCCAACCTGCGGGTGGCAGCGGCCGCCGGCGAGGAGGGCGGCCGGGAGAAGGCGATGGGGATCGCGTTCCGCACCGGTGGTGTGGTCGGCTTCCTCACCGTGGGCCTCGGCCTCTTCGGCGCCGCGCTCGTCGTCCTGATCTTCAAGGGGGACGCGCCGACCGTGCTCGAGGGCTTCGGCTTCGGCGCCGCGCTGCTCGCCATGTTCATGCGGGTCGGCGGCGGCATCTTCACGAAGGCCGCGGACGTCGGCGCCGACCTGGTCGGCAAGGTCGAGCAGGGCATCCCCGAGGACGACCCGCGCAACGCCGCCACCATCGCGGACAACGTGGGCGACAACGTCGGTGACTGCGCCGGCATGGCCGCCGACCTCTTCGAGTCGTACGCCGTGACGCTCGTGGCCGCGCTGATCCTGGGCCAGGCCGCGTTCGGCCAGGACGGCCTGATCTTCCCGCTCATCGTCTCCACGATCGGCGTGCTGATCGCGATCATCGGGGTCTTCATCACCCGGCTGCGGAAGAGCGACCGCAACGCCCTCACCGCCATCAACCGGGCCTTCTACATCTCGGCCGCGATCTCGGCGATCGCGGTGGCCGTGGTCAGCTTCGTCTACCTGCCGGACACCTTCGCCGGGTTCGGCGACACCGGCATCGCCGAGGACATCCTCGCCAGCGGCCAGAACCCGCAGCTCGTCGCGATCGGCGCGGTCGTCATCGGCATCGTGCTGGCCGCCGCGATCCAGGCGCTGACCGGCTACTTCACCGAGACGAACCGGCGCCCGGTGCAGGACATCGGCAAGTCGTCGCAGACCGGCCCGGCCACCGTGGTCCTGGCCGGCATCAGCGTCGGCCTGGAGTCGGCGGTCTACTCGGCCCTGCTGCTCGGCGCCGGCGTCTACGGCGCGTTCCTGCTCGGCGGCTCGTCGCTCACCCTGTCGCTGTTCGCCGTGGCGCTGGCCGGCACCGGCCTGCTCACCACGGTCGGCGTGATCGTGGCGATGGACACGTTCGGCCCGATCTCGGACAACGCGCAGGGCATCGCCGAGATGTCCGGCGACATCGACGAGCGTGGCGCGCAGACCCTCACCGAGCTGGACGCGGTCGGCAACACCACGAAGGCGATCACCAAGGGCATCGCGATCGCCACGGCGGTGCTCGCCGCCACGGCGCTGTTCGGGTCGTACACGAACAGCCTGGCCGACTCGATGGCCGACGCCGGGGTGACCGACACGGCCGCCGAGATCCTCGCGGTGCTCAACATCGCGAACCCGCGCAGCCTGGTCGGCCTGCTGGTCGGCGCAGCGGTGGTCTTCCTCTTCTCCGGCCTGGCGATCAACGCGGTCTCCCGCTCGGCGGGCGCCGTGGTGATGGAGGTCCGCCGCCAGTTCCGCGAGTTCCCGGGGATCATGGACTACTCGCAGCGCCCCGAGTACGGCCGCGTGGTCGACATCTGCACCCGGGACGCGCAGCGCGAGCTGCTCACCCCCGGCCTGCTGGCGATCACCGCCCCGATCGCGGTGGGCTTCGGCCTCGGCCCGGGCGCGCTCGCGTCCTACCTGGCCGGCGCGATCGGCGCGGGCACGCTCATGGCGGTCTTCCTGTCCAACTCCGGCGGCGCGTGGGACAACGCGAAGAAGCTGGTCGAGGACGGCGCCTTCGGCGGCAAGGGCTCCGAGGCGCACGCCGCCACGGTGATCGGCGACACGGTCGGTGACCCGTTCAAGGACACCGCCGGTCCGGCGATCAACCCGCTGCTCAAGGTGATGAACCTGGTGTCGCTGCTGATCGCCCCGGCGGTCGTGGCGGTCAGCTACGGCGACGACGCCAGCGTCGGCATCCGGATCGGTGTGGCGGTGCTCGCTGTGGCGATCGTCTCGGCCGCGGTGATCTGGAGCAAGCGTAAGCCGATCTCGATGGGTGACGACCCGGCCACGGCGTCGGCCGCCGGCGCCGCGGACACCGCGAAGGCCGTGCACGACACCCGCGAGACCTCCGCTTCGCGGGTGAAGGACAACGTCTGACCAGGACGAATCGCATCATGAAGGGCACCCGGTCACCGGGTGCCCTTCGCTATGACTCGATCGAGGCGTGTGGAGTGTCCGCCTGTGGCCGTACTCTGCTCCCATGCGCGCGGTCCGACCGATCTCCCTGGCTCTCGTCCTCGTGCTCGCCGTGCCGCTGAGCGCCTGTTCCGGCCAGCCCGGAGCGCAGGCCTGGGCGGCGTCGGTCTGCACCGCCCTGACCCCCTGGCGCAGCGAGATCGATTCGCTGACCAGCCGGGCGCAGGCGCAGATGACGGCGGAGACGACGCCGAGCCAGGCCAAGGAGAACCTGAGCCGGCTCTTCGACGGCGCCGCGTCGGCGAGCGAGGCGGCCCGTGCCGGGGTGGAGCGCGCCGGCGTGCCGGCCGTGGACGACGGCGAGCGGATAGCGGACGGCTTCCTGGGCTCGCTGGCCGGCATCCGGGACGCCTACGGCCAGGCCCGCACCGGCATCGAGGGCCTCTCCACCCGTCCCACGAAGACCTTCTACACCGAGGTGGGGAAGGTGCTCGACCGGCTCAACGCGGACTACGAGAAGAGCAACCTGGACACCACCGAGCTGGAGTCGGTGGAGCTGCGGCAGGCCTTCGACTCGCTTCCCGAATGTCAGTGAACCAGGGCCGGTGAGATGACCGACGCGGGGCAGCCGCTGATACCGCGCGAGATCCTTCCTCCGCCGGTGCCGGTGGCGAAGAGGGCGGTGCCGCGCGGTGTGCCGGGCCGGCGCGCCGGTCACCAGCTGCCGATGTTCGGCGCCGAGACCACCGAGCCCTCGCCGGCCGACCTGGCGGGTCTGCTGGCCGGTCCGGGCCACCTGGGCCGGATGGGTGGCACCGCGCGCATCTGGGTTCAGGTGGACGCCGCGTGGCGGGTCCATGTGCTGGTCGAGGAGCTGCGGACGCGCGGCCTGGATGCCACCTGGGCTTCGATCACCCCCGATTCCGTACGCCCGGAGCACCGTGGCGAGGAGTCCCCGCCGGACGAAGAACCGTCATCCGGGGAGGAAAACCCCGAAGCCGTCGAGCCGGAGCCGCCGCAGCCGGTGTTCGAGGTGCGTACCTCGTACTCCCGGAGGTTGAACGCCCTCGCCACCGGCTGGCCGCAGGCCGCCGCCCAGCTCTTCCTCAGCGGACCCCGGCTGCGGCTCTGGGTGGCCGCCGCAGGCGGGCCCCGAGCCGGCGGATACGGACTCGGCCTGGACCCCGCGAAGGATGCCGCTCCGGTGGAAGCCGCGCTGGTCCGGGCCGGTCTGGCGGGCCGTGTGTCGGATGACGGACGTGTCTATCTCATCACCGGGCGCCGCCGGGTGACGCGACTCGCCGAGCTGGTCGGCGAACGGCCGCCGGCAGCTCCGATCGAGCTCTGGCCAGGCGGCGCAGCTGCGTGATCTTCCTGGATTGTGTCCGACACGACACCGGTTTCCCGGTGTACGGTGTCGCGGTCGGACGCATGCGGTGGCCGGACCGTTACCATCCGACTGCGGGGTTCCCCGGGAATGCAGGCTTGTCCGGCGCGTTACGTTGAACGTCTGTGCCCCGCCGGGAGAGCCGGGGAGCGCCGAGTCTGATAGCAGCGCCGAGCCTTGCCGCTGCCGAGTTCGATAGCTGGGAGTGCCGTGCCGAGTAACGCCAGGACGACCCGTCTGGTCATCGTCGAGTCCCCGTCGAAGGCCAAGACGATCGCCGGTTACCTGGGCCCCGACTACTTCGTCGAGGCCTCCTTCGGCCATGTCCGTGACCTGCCGCGCAACGCCGCCGACGTCCCCGCCAAATACAAGGACGAGGCCTGGGCCCGGCTCGGGGTCGACGTCGACAACGGCTTCAAGGCGCTCTACGTGGTGTCGCAGGACCGCAAGCAGCAGATCGCCAAGCTGGTGAAGCTGGCGAAAGAGGTGGACGAGATCTTCCTCGCCACCGATGAGGACCGCGAGGGCGAGGCCATCGCCTGGCACCTGGTCGAGACGATCAAGCCCAAGGTGCCGGTCAAGCGGATGGTCTTCCACGAGATCACCAAGCCGGCCATCCAGGCCGCCGTCGCGAACCCGCGCGAGATCGACCGCTCCCTGGTGGACGCTCAGGAGGCACGCCGCATCCTGGACCGGCTGTACGGCTACGAGGTCAGCCCGGTCCTGTGGAAGAAGGTGATGCCGAAGCTCTCCGCAGGGCGTGTGCAGTCGGTCGCCACCCGGATCGTGGTCGAGCGCGAGCGGCAGCGGATGGCGTTCCGCTCGGCGGAGTACTGGGACATCCTGGCCTCCCTCTCCGTGCAGGGGCAGGCCGAGGGGGCCCGCAGCTTCCAGGCCACGCTGATCGCCCTGGACGGCGACCGCGTCGCCACCGGCAAGGACTTCGAACCCACCACCGGCCAGGTCAAGCCGGGCGCCGGGGTGGTGCACCTCGACGAGAGCGGCGCCCGCGGGCTGGCCGCCCGTCTGGAGGACCGGCCGTTCACCGTCACCCGGGTCGAGGAGAAGCCGTACCGGCGCAAGCCGTACGCGCCGTTCATCACCTCGACGCTGCAGCAGGAGGCGGCCCGCAAGCTGCGCTTCTCGGCCTCGCAGACGATGCGCACCGCGCAGAAGCTGTACGAGAACGGTTACATCACCTACATGCGTACCGACTCGGTGAACCTCTCCGAGACGGCCATCGCCGCGGCCCGCCGGCAGATCGCCGAGCTGTACGGCGCCAACAACGTGCCGCCGCAGCCGCGCCGCTACACCACCAAGGCGAAGAACGCGCAGGAGGCGCACGAGGCGATCCGCCCGGCCGGGGACAACTTCCGGACCCCGGGCGAGGTCGCCAAGGAGCTGAGCACCGACGAGTTCAAGCTCTACGAGCTGATCTGGCGCCGCACCATCGCGTCGCAGATGACCGACGCGGTCGGCAACTCGGTCTCGGTCCGGATCCGGGCGATCTCCACCTCGAACGAGGAGGTCGACTTCGCGGCCTCCGGCAAGACCATCACCGACCCGGGCTTCCTGCGTGCCTATGTGGAGTCGTCCGACGACGAGACCGCCGAGGCCGAGGACGCCGAGCGCCGGCTGCCCAACCTGGTGAAGGACCAGCCGCTGACCGCCGACGAGCTCGCCGCGGTCGGCCACCACACCTCGCCGCCGGCCCGCTACACCGAGGCCTCGCTGGTGAAGGCGCTGGAGGAGCTGGGCATCGGCCGCCCGTCGACCTACGAGTCGATCATGCGGACCATCCAGGACCGCGGGTACGTGGAGAAGCGCGGCCAGGCGATGATCCCGTCGTTCCTGGCGTTCGCCGTGATCGGCCTGCTCGAGGGGCACTACCCACGGCTCGTCGACTACAACTTCACGGCCTCGATGGAGACGCAGCTCGACGACATCGCCGGTGGCGACCACGCCGCGTCCGACTTCCTCACCTCCTTCTACTTCGGCAGCCAGACGCCCGGCGCGGACGACGCGATCGCGAAGGCCGGCGGCCTGAAGAAGATGGTCACCGACAACCTGAGCGCGATCGACGCCCGGGCGGTCAACTCCATCCCGCTCTTCACCGACTCCGACGGCCGCAACGTCGTCGTCCGGGTCGGCCGGTACGGGCCCTACCTGCAGCGCCAGACGCCCGGCGCCGAGGAGGAGTCGCCCGGCGACCGGGCCTCCATCCCGGAGGGCGTGGCGCCCGACGAGCTCACCCCGGAGAAGGTCAACGAGCTCTTCCTCGGCGGGGGCGGCGAGCGCAGCCTCGGCGACGACCCGTCGACCGGCGAGGCCGTGCAGCTCAAGTCCGGCCGCTTCGGACCGTACGTGCAGAGCGGTGAGCGCAAGGCGTCGCTGCTGCGCAACCAGGCGCCCGACACGCTCACCCTGGAGCAGGCGCTGAAGCTGCTGGAACTGCCGCGCAGCATCGGCAAGGACGCCGAGGGCAACGAGATCATCGCGAACAACGGCCGGTTCGGGCCGTACGTGAAGCGCGGCGACGACTACCGCTCGCTGGAGTCCGAGGACCAGCTCTTCACGGTCACCCTGGACGAGGCGCTGGCCCTGCTGGCCGCGCCGAAGACCCGTCAGCGCCGGGCCGCGAAACCGCCGCTGCGCGAGATGGGCAACGACCCGGCGACCGAGAAGCCGCTGATCATCAAGGAGGGCCGCTTCGGCCCGTACGTGACCGACGGCGAGTACAACGCCTCGCTGCGGCGCGGCCAGACGCCCGAGGAGCTCACCCTCGAGCAGGCGTCCGAGATGCTCGCCGAGAAGCGGGCGAAGGGCCCGGCCCCGAAGAAGAAGGCGGCGGCGAAGAAGGCGCCGGCCAAGAAGGCCGCCACGACCGCGGAGAAGAAGGCCGCGCCGGCCAAGAAGACGGCCGCCGCCAAGAAGACGACGGCCGCCAAGAAGGCCACTCCGGCCAAGAAGGCGGCGCCCCGCAAGGCCACCGCCGCCGCTTCGGAGTGATCTAGCTGCCCAGCACCCGGTCCAGGTATTCGTTCGTGAAGACCCGGGCCGGGTCGAGGCGGTCGCGGACCGCCACGAAGTCGTCGAACTTCGGATAGACCGGCCGCAGGTCCGCTGCGGTCCGGTAGTGCAGCTTCCCCCAGTGCGGCCGGCCGCCGAGCGGCTCACAGATCGACTCGACGGCCCGGAAGTACGGCTCGTACTCGGCGCCGATGAACTGGTGCACGGCGACGTACGCGGACTCCCGGCCGTACCCGTGCGAGAGCCAGATGTCGTCCGGGCCGGTGAACCGCACCTCGACCGGGAACTGCACCTTGAACGGCAGCACGTCGTAGATCCGCGGCAGCGCCTCCAGCACCTCGGGCAGGGCCGCGCGCGGGATCTCGTACTCCATCTCGGTGAACTTGACCCGCCGCGGCGAGCAGAAGACCTGGTCGGAGCGGCCGGTGTAGGTGCGCGGGCTGAGCGCCCGGGCCGCGAATCCGTTGAGTGCCGGGACCGTCCTCGGGATCCGCCGGCCCAGCCTGCAGACCTGCTCCCAGACGGTGTTGGAGAGGAAGTCGTCGTCGAGCCAGCCGCGGAACCTCGGCAGCGGCCTGTCGTCCGCCTCCGCGATCCGGTTGCGCTTGAGCAGCGCCCGATCGGTGTACGGGTGCCAGAAGAACTCGACGTGGTCGTACGCCGGGATCCAGTCGGCCATCCCGGCCAGCACGTCGGCGAGCGACATCGGACGCTCGTCGGCCTCCAGCACGAACGTGGGCACGCAGCGCAGCGTCACCTCGACCAGGATGCCGAGCGCGCCGAGCCCGAGCCGGACCGCCGGGAACTCCGGGGAGTCCACGGTGAACCGCTCGACCTTCCCGGCCGCGGTCACCATGGTCACCGCCTCCACGCAGGACGCCAGGGTGGAGTGGCCCGCACCGGTGCCGTGCGTGCCGGTCGAGATGGCGCCGGCGACCGTCTGTTCGTCGATGTCGCCGAGGTTCGGCAGGGCCAGCCCGTTCGCGGCTAGCAGCGCGTTGAGGGCGGAGAGCTTCATGCCGGCCTGCACGGTGACGAGCGGGCCGTCGATCGCGACGAGCTGGTTGAGCCGGTGCACGGTCATCCGCTGGTCGTCGGCGACCGCGATGGAGGTGAACGAGTGCCCGCTGCCGACCACTTTCACCCGCCGCCCGTTTGCCGCGGCCTGGTTCACTGAAGCGGCGACCTCGTCGATGCCGCCCGGGGTCAGAACCTCCGCGACGGATTCCTGGTTGTGTCCCCAGTTGGTCCAGCGCCGCGCGTTGACGGGTGTAGTCATTCCGGCTTTTGTCCTCCATCCGAGCGGACACCGGCACCTGGCGTCCCGTCGATGCGCCTCGCTCGTTGATCCGAGTAACGTTCGATTTAACACTGAGATTCATTCATGACCATCTGTAGTCCGTCATGAATGGGTCTCTCTGCTGAGAGGGAGTGGCGACGCGTGTCGACACCAACCGTCAGCACCGGACCGCTGAGGCGGGTTCCGGTGCAGGGCAGAAGCGTTGCCCGGGTACAGCGCATGCTCGACGCTTGCGCCGAGCTGGTGGACGAGGTCGGTTACGAAGGACTGACCACCACCCTGCTCGCCGAGCGCGCCGAGGTCGCCATCGGCTCGGTCTATCAGTTCTTCCCGGACAAGAGGGCCATCGTTCAGGCTCTGGCGCTGCGCAACATGGATGCGTACCTGCAGAGCCTCTCCGACCGATTCGCGAGCGAGACGTTCACCCATTGGTGGGACGCCGTCGACGCCGCGATCGACGGGTACATCCACATGCACCGCAGCGTCCCCGGCTTCCGGACGCTGCACTTCGGTGACGTGGTCGACCTGCACCTGCTCGACTCCGACCGCGACAACAACGCGGTCATCGCCGAGCGCCTGGCCGAGCTCCTGGTCGAGCAGTTCCAGCTGATCGACCGGGTACGCCTGCGGTTCGCGCTGCAGATCTCGGTGGAGGCGGCGGACGCGCTGATCAAGCTGGCGTTCCGGCGCGACCCCACCGGCGACGAGGCCGTGCTCGTCGAGGCGAAGGCCTTGATAAGGGAATACCTCCACCGCCACGTCGACGCCTGATCTTCCTCTAGCCAAGGAAGGCACGCCCTTCTCCGCGGTACGTAGGGGCCGGCGTCGCTGTGTCACCGTCGATCAGCTGCAACTCGTTGACGCGCTCGCACAGCTCGCCGGCCTTGGCATGCCGGAACCAGACCCGGTCGCCGGGGCGCAGCTCGTCGGCGGCCGCGCCGAGCAGGGGTGTCTGCACCTCACCGGCGCCCTCGTCGGCCTTGAACCGCAGTCCCTCCGGCAGGTACGGGGTGGGCAGCCGGGACGCCTCGGGCGGGCCGGACGCGATCCAGCCGCCGCCCAGCACGGTCGCGATCCGCGGCGCCGGCCGGCGGACCACCGAGAGCGCGAAGAACGCGGCCGGGGCGGGCTTCCAGGTGCGATAGGCGTCGAAGAGGGCCGGCCCGTAGAGGCCGGATCCGGCGGTCACCTCGGTGACGGACGGGTCGGCGCTGGTGGCGGCCACGCTCCCGGTGCCGCCGCCGTTCACGAACTCGAGCTCGGCGTGCTCGCGGATGGCGCGCACCGCGGCGGCGCGGCGCTCCAGCAGCTCCGGCAGCGCCCGCTTCTGCATGATCCGGATGGCCCGGCCCCGGAGTGCCTGGCCGGGCGGGTCGTCGCCGACGCCGGCGATGTGCGCCTCGTAGGACATCACGCCGACCAGCCGGAATCCCTCCCGCACGCTGATCTGCCGGGCCAGCGTGCCGGCCTGCGCGGCCGAGTGCACGGGGGAGCGGCGGACGCCGACGTGCAGCGGCCCGGCCGGCTTCCAGGAGGCGTCCACGTCGAGGCAGAGCCGGATCGGCGGGCGGCTGCCCGGCGCCGAGGTCTGGTCGATCAGGTCGAGCTGGGACGCGTGGTCGACCATGACGGTGACGGCCGCGGCCAGCTCCGGGTCGCCGGCCAGCTCGCGCAGCCCGGCCCGGTCCGCCGTCGGGTACGCCACCAGCACGTCGCCGGTCACGCCGGTCCGCACCAGCCAGATCGCCTCGGGCAGCGTGTACGCCATGACGCCCCGCCATCCCGGCCGGGCCAGGACGCGTTCGAGCAGGGCGCGGCACCGTACCGATTTGCTGGCGACGCGGATCGGCTTGCCGGCGGCGCGCCGGGTCAGCTCGGTGGCGTTGCCGTCGAACGCGGCCAGATCCACCGCGGCGACCGGGGTCTCCAGGTGGTCGGTGGCCTTGTCGAGTCGCTGGCGCAGGGCGATGCGGTCAGTGAGCACGCGAGTACGTTAACTGTTACCGAAGGCAACGCGAAAGACATTCATCTCTACGCCACCCGAACGTGCTGGTCCGCCCGCTGAGCCGCGGCCGGTTACAGTGCTCCGGGCAAGTGACCACGGGAGGTAGGGGCCATCAGTACCGACAAGCGCCAGGACAGCGGCCCTGTCGACCTCTCCGGGGCGGCAGCGCTGCGGTCCGTCCTGCGACTCCGCGGCTTCCGCCGGCTCTGGCTCGTCCTCGCGGCGGCCTCGTTCGGTGACTGGATCGGTATCCTCGCGACCGGCCTCTTCGCCTCGGCCCAGTTCGACAACCCGGCGGCTCAGGGAGCCGCGTTCGGCGGGACCATCGCCGTACGATTGCTCCCCGCTCTTCTCCTGGGACCCATCGCCGGTGTCATTGCGGACCGGTTCGACCGCCGCTACACCATGGTCATCGTCGACCTCCTGCGATTCGTGATCTACCTGTCGATCCCGCTCGTCCCGCTGTTCGGCGGCTCCCCGGCGCTGACCGTCGCGTGGGCCACGATCGCGACCTTCCTCGGCGAGACGATCACGCTGATCTGGATCCCGGCGAAGGAGGCCGCGGTCCCGAACCTCATCCCGAAGTCGCGGATCGAGATCTCCAACCAGCTCACGCTCGTCACCACGTACGGAATCACCCCGATCCTCGCGGCGCTCTCGCTCTCCGCGCTCACGGCGGGTCTCCAGCAGTCCGGCGCGACCCTGCCGGACTGGGCGCAGCCGGTGCAGATCGCCCTCTACATCAACGCGTTCTCCCGGCTGGCCACCGCGATCGTGGTGTTCTTCGGCATCAAGGAGATCGGCGGCAAGAGCCCGGCGCGCGAGATGGCCGCCGAGCAGAGCATGTCCAAGCAGTTCATGGCCGGCTGGAAGTACATCGGCAGCACGCCGCTGGTCCGCGGCCTGGTCGTGGGCATCTTCGGCGCCTTCGCGGCCGGCGGTGTGGTGATCGGCGCGGCCCGGACCTACGCGGTCTCGCTCGGCGCCGGTGAAGCCGCCTTCTACCTGCTCTTCGGCACCATCTTCATGGGCCTCGCGCTCGGCATCGGCCTCGGCCCGATGATCGTCCGGGAGCTCTCCCGCCGCCGCTGGTTCGGCATGAGCATCGTGCTCGCCAGCGGCTCGGTGATGTTCCTCGGCCTCGCCTTCCACCTGTCGATGGCGCTGGTCGGCGCGCTCCTGGTGGGCGCCGGCGCGGGCATGGCGTTCCTGGCCGGCACCACCCTGCTCTACGGCGAGATCGCCGACGAACTGCGCGGCCGGGTCTTCGCCGTCGTGCAGATCGGCGTCCGGATGGTCCTGCTCCTGGCGATCACCCTGGCCGGCTTCCTGGTCGGCCTCGGCAGCTCCCGCCGCGTCGACCTCGGCCCGGTCGGGTTCGACGTCTCCGCGACCCGGGTGCTGCTGCTGGTGGCGGGCGCGGTCGGCATCTGGGTCGGCATCGGGTCGTTCCGGCAGATGGACGACAAGCGCGGCGTACCGGTCCTCGCCGACCTCTGGGGCTCGCTGCGCGGGCGCCCGCTCTCCCCGGCCGAGTCGTTCGTGCAGGCCGGCGTCTTCGTGGTCTTCGAAGGCGGCGAGGGCGCGGGCAAGTCGACCCAGGTCACGCTGCTCGCCGAGGCGCTGCGCGCGCAGGGCCGGGACGTCGTGGTCACCCGGGAGCCGGGCGCCACCGACCTCGGCTCGCGGATCCGCGGCCTCGTGCTGAACAAGGGCGAGGACTCCCCGTCGGCCCGGGCCGAAGCCCTCCTGTACGCCGCCGACCGGGCCCACCACGTCGCCACCGTCGTGCGGCCGGCCCTGTCCCGCGGCGCCGTCGTGGTGAGCGACCGCTACGTCGACTCGTCGCTGGCGTATCAGGGCGCCGGCCGCACCCTGCCGGTCCAGGAGATCTCCTGGCTGTCGTCGTGGGCCACCGGCGGCCTCAAACCCGACCTGGTCGTGCTCCTCGACGTCGAACCCGGCGTCGGCCTCACCCGCGTCGACTCCCGGGGCGGCGACGCCGACCGGCTGGAGAGCGAGTCGCGCGCCTTCCACGAGCGGGTGCGCTACGCCTTCCTCGACCTGGCCGCCGCCGACCCGAAGCGATACCTGGTCCTCGACGCGGCCCAGCCGGTCGAGCAGATCTCAGCGGCGGTCACGGCGCGTCTCGCCACCCTCCTCACCCTGGTCGACGAGGCCCACCCGGAGAACGCCCCCTCCACCTGACGCGCTCTCAGCCGCGCCAGAGGGTGACCATCATCGCCTCCAGGGCGATGTCCGGCTTCACGTTGCGCTCGATGGCGTCCTGGCAGGCCAGCACCGCCTCGAGCCGCCGCAGCACGCTCTCCGGAGCCCACCGCTCGGCGGCGGCCGCGGAGACCTGGGCGATGTCGGCGTGCACCACCGCGACCGGCGCGCGCAGGCCGGTGACCAGCACGTCCCGGTAGAAGCCGGCCAGGTCCTTGAGTGCCCGGTCGAGCGCGTCGCGCTGGGAGCGGGTGGCCCGGGACTTCTGCTTCTTCTCCAGCTCCTTGATCTGGCCGGCCGCGCCCCGCATCGCCGTGGTCGCGCCGCGGCCGGTGCCGCCCGCGCCGAGCGCCTGCTCGAGTGCCGCCTTCTCGGCCGCGTCGACGTCGACCACGGCGTCGGCGGCCTCGCGGCGGGCCGAGTTGACCATGGTCTGTGCCGCGTCGAAGCAGGCGCCGATGCTGCTGAGCCGGCGCGGCACCGCGAGCACCTCGTCGCGGCGGAGGCGCGCCTCCGGGTCGGTGGCGAGCTGCCGTGCCCGCTCGACGTCGCCCTGCGCCGCGGCGGCCGCCCACGCTGCCTGCTCGGGGTCGATCCCGTGCCGCTGGACCAGCACCTCGGCCACCGCGGCGGCCGGCGCCTGGCGCAGCGCCACGAGCCGGCACCGGGAGCGGATCGTCACCGAGATGTCGTCGGGGTGCACCGAGGGGGTGCAGAGCAGGAACACGGTCCGTGGCGACGGCTCCTCGACGGCCTTGAGCAGCGCGTTGCTCGCCCGCTCACCGAGCCGGTCGGCGTCCTCGACGATGACCACCTGCCAGCGGCCGGACGACGGCGAGCTGGCCGCGCGCAGCACCAGCTCGCGCATCTCCCGTACGCCGATCGAGAGTCCCTCGGAGACCACCACTCGCACGTCGGCGTGCGTCCCGGCCAGCGTCGTGTGGCATCCGTGGCACTCGCCGCACCCGGAGCCGTCCCGCTCGCACTGCAGAGCGGCCGCGAACACCCGCGCCGCCGTCGAACGCCCCGCTCCCGGCGGCCCCGTGAAGATCCAGGCATGCGTCATCCCGCCCGCGCCGGCCGTGTCTCCCACGACGGCACGAGCAGCGGCGGCAGCCGCCCGGCGGAGCGTCTCCACCGGCTCGTCCTGCCCCACCAGTTCCGCAAAGACGTCACCCACCCGACGATGGTATTGCCCCGGTCCGACATCCGCGGCACGCGGCCGCCGGTGAATCACTCTCCGTGACCGTGAAGCCGATCTAGGTGACGGTCCGCTGCTGGACTTTCGGTCATCCACAGGGGACCTTCCCGGCGTAGCGGGACCGTCACTGAAGCGGTACGGTCTGATGCCGGAACGCTACGGCGGCATGACACGCGGTGAGGAGCCGGAATGGCCCGCGAGATCGACGAAGCGTGGATCGACGAAGCGATCGAGCGATATCGACGTATTGAAGATCTGCGGGCCGAATTCGATCGCGCGGTTTCGGAGCACTCCGTCTCGGTGCACTCACCCGACCATTCGATCGAGGTGGTGGTCACCGCCGCCGGAGCCATCGTGGACGTCCGGCTGCACGGTGAACTGCGCCACCGCGATCCGGCGGCGTTCGCGGCCGAGATCAAGGCCGCCGTGGTGGGCGCGGCCGAGGCCGCCCGCTGGGCGAGGGAAAAACTGCACGGCGAAGTTTTCGGATCGTTCCGCACGCTGGAGGGGCACTGAGGTGGACCGACTCGCCGACCAGATCGACAACGCGGCGGCCGTACTGTCGACGATGGACCGACAGATGCCGTTGCTGACCCCGGCCGCCGCCGCGTTCGGGGCCGACGACGCCGGCCGTCCGGGCCGGATCGGCCGCGCGCTCTACGCCGGCTGGACCGCCGTGCTGGCCGCGAGGGCCCGCGAGGCGGCGAACGCACACGCCACCCTGACCGAGATGGCCGATTCTGTTCGGTCGAGCGCGAGAGCCTATGCCGATACCGACGAGACGGTCCGCCACAGGTTCCAGCGGGAGATCTGAATGCCGGTGCCAGAAATCCGGTGGGCCGGAGGTCTTGAATGATGGACAGGCTGGACCACCTGCTGGACGCCGCGAGCCCTCTGCTGGATCGCGTGGACCACGTGCTCTCCACGATCGGCGCCCCCGAGGGCCATCCGGTCTGGCGCGAGCTGCGCCGGGTGCGCCTGCTTCCCGGCGACGCGGCCAGGGCGGTGGGCGCCCTCGACCCGGAGGCCATCCTCGACGCCGTGTCCGAGCTGCGGGCCGACGCCCAGGCCTACGCGGCGGTCGCCGACTCCCTTCCGCCGCCGGGTGAGTGGGAGGGCGAGGCCGCCGATGCGTACGACCTCAAGCGTCGCCGTACCGCAGAACACTTGAACGGGGGCCCGGGAAGTCTGGGCCACCGCATGCGGGCAACAGCCGATCTGGCCGACGCTCTCACCGCCTGGATGGCGCGGTCCCGTGGCGACCTGGCGGCGGTCCTGGCCGCGGCCCTGATCTCCCAGGAGGCGGTGACCTTGACGACCGGCACCCCCACACCGGCCACCCCACCCGCTGATGCTCTCCCCAACGCGGCGGCAGGCCCCCGTTCCGCCCCACCACCCACCGCCGAACCGGGAATCATCCTCTCCGGCGCCGCCGCCCCAAGCCCTCTGCCCGACGGCACCACCCTGAACAGCGCAACCTTCTCCGGCACCCCACTGCCCGGGGCCCTCTCCCCAGCCGAAGAGGCCCGCCTCGCAGCCGACCTGGCAGCCCCGCTGCTCCAGACAGTCGCCGACAGCTACGACAGAGGCGAACCCCTGATCGACGAGGCGGCAACCCTGCAAACCGCGGCAACCACCTGACCAGCCCGCAAGAGCAGCAGGGAAAAGCGGACGGCCGCGGGCCGCCACCCGACGACCGTCCACAGTGTTTCCCGGCCTGCCACTGCCAACGCCCGCCCAGAAGCACCCTTCCCCGGCCGACAGGAGCTCACAGGCCCGGAAGCCACACTCCCGGCGATCCCTCAGCGGTCACACTTCCCGACGCCGGCGGCCACCCAGGAACAGCGCACACACCCCACCGATCACCATGCCGGAACCGGCCAGCAGCAACGGAATCAGACCCGGCCCGGTGATCGGCAGCCCAGCAGCGCCGGCACCCACACCGGAGGGCGAGCCGCCACCGGCGGGCGAGCTACCACCGGTGGGCGAGTCGGCGCCCGCCTGCGCAACGGTTCCGCGCCGAGGCGCGACGGCAGCGCCTTCGAGCATCCCCAGCCCGAGATCGGCGACCACGGCAGACGAATAGCCGGACTTGCCGCGCCCGTCACCCGAGCGCACCACCGAGATCCTGATGGCCGTAGCCCGCGCCGCGATCGCCTTGCCCTCAGTGGCCTGCCGCACCGCTCCCAGAGAGATCCGCAGCTTCGCCCCACCGGCGGACCCGCTCTCCACCCCACCCGAACCAGCCGCACCCGAACCAGCCGCACCCGAACCAGCCGCACCCGAACCAGCCGCACCCGAGCGAGCCGCCTCGGAGCCAGCCGCCTCCGAATCGGCCTCGCCGGTGCCCTCGGCATCCGATCCCGTCGTGCCGGCGTCGCTCTTGGCGGTACCCGAACGACTGGAATCACCCTCTCCGGAACGCGACCCGTTGAGGGCCGATTCGCCGAAGGGGGATTCGGTCAGGAGGGGCAGGCCGGGAATTGACGGCAGTGGCAGCGGGTCGGCCTTGGTCACGCGACCGGGCAGCGACTCCAGGATCGTCGACTCCTCACCCAGAGTGATCTCCTTTCGGTCACCGACCGTGTCGAGGACGGTCTTTTCGCCGTCCCGGTGTGTCACCTCGATGGCGGCGGGCTCGTATTCGGCCTCGCCGCGGCCCGCCGCCGACATGCTGACCCGCAGCGTGGCGGCCCGGAGCACCCGGATGCGCACCTCGCCGTCGGCCAGCGCCAGCTTGCCGGCGTCGAGCGTGGCCGTCGCGATCGTCTCCGCCTCGCCGTCGCGCACGCGCAGGCCGGTGGTGCTCGTGCCGGTCAGCTTTTCCGGTACGCGAATGAGCGACTGGTTGCCGCCCCCGGCCACCGAGATCCGGTTGAGCTCGGTCTTCGCGATCGACGCCTCGGCGGTCGCCGCAGAGCCCGGCGCGCCCGCCGCGCCCGCGGCCGAGCCCGGCGCGCCCGCGGCCGAGCCGTGCGCGCTCGCGGCGGCGCTCTTCCCGCTGGCGGCGGCGCCCTTTGCGCTCGCGGCGGCGCTCTTCCCGCTGGCGGCGGCGCTCTTCCCGCTGGCGGCGGCGCCCTTCGCGCTCGCGGCCGCGCCCTTCGCGCTCGCGGCCGCGCCCTTCGCGCTCGCGGCCGCGCCCTTCGCGCTTGCAACCGCGCTCTTCTCGGTCGGGCAGGAGAGGTTGTCGTTCCAGCGGGCGTGGGCGGAGAGCGACCCCGAGCCGGCGCGCAGCGGGCCGAAGCGCTTTGCGGTCAGGCGCTGTTCGGCCGCCTTGCGGTTGTCCGGCGGGGCCTGCTGCACGACCAGGTCGTTGCGCGACGGGCTGCCGGAGAGACGGCCGTCCAGCGCCCGGGCCGCGGCCGCCGACTTGATCGTGCCGTTGGCGATCAGGACGCTGCGGGCGTCGCCGAGAGCGACCCCACTGATGGCGGGGGCCGGCTCCGGTGTGCTGCCCCCCGTACGCAAATGGCTCTGCTCGGAGATCGCGCCAGACCACCCACCTTGACCACCGCTTCCCTCACTCGCAGAGCCATGCGGTGATTCTTCCGGCGCCCCGTTTGACGCCGCGGGCTTCGAAGGCGAAGAGACAGAAGCCGGGAATTCCAGCCGATTGATCCGGAGCAACTGCGCACCCGACTGCGCCGCGTGAGTCCCCGACTTCTTGCAGGAAGCCTGGGCGGGCGCCGGGAACGCACCCACGAGGCTCAGGGCGACAACACTGGCAGCCATCGATCCGGCGGCCACCGACCTTGCGGGTGTCATGGCAGTTCCCTTCGAGGCGTCGTCTACGGGACTGGCCAACGAAGGTCGATTGGGCCGGTTGCGCGGCATCTATGCGACAACCCGCGCGGGTAGTTCAAATCCGGCATTTGGTACGGCTTGCCGAGCGTCGTAGGGTTGTCGCATGGGCATGCTGTGCGCGGTCAGCTTCAACCGGTACGGCCGCCTCTACTACCTCGATCCGAACGGGTTCACGCCCGGCGTCGGCGACCGCGTTCTGGTGCCGACCGACGACGGACCCGAGGTGGCGGAGTGCGTCTGGGCGCCGCAATGGGTCGACGAGGACACCTCCGGGTTCCCCAAGGTGGCCGGCATCGCGGCCGACCACGATCTGCGCCGCGACGAGCTGTTGCGCAAGCGCAAGGCCGAGGCGAAGGTGGCCGCCAAGAAACTGATCAAGGCGCATGACCTGCCGATGAAGGTCGTCGCCATCGACCACGTGCTCGAGCAGGCCGCCGCCGACGGCGGGCCCGGCGGCGCCCGCACCACGATCTACTTCACGGCGCCGCACCGCGTCGACTTCCGATCCCTGGTGCGCGACCTCGGCGCGACCCTGCACTGCCGAGTCGAGCTGCGGCAGCTCTCCGCGCGTGACTCGGCCCGCGTGCAGGGCGGCATCGGCTCGTGCGGGCGCGATCTGTGCTGCGCGACCTTCCTGACCGATTTCGAACCGGTGACCATCCGGATGGCGAAGGATCAGGATCTGCCGCTCAACCCGCTGCGGATCTCCGGCGCGTGTGGGCGGCTCATGTGCTGCCTCAAGTACGAACACCCGCTCTACACGAAGTTCCAGGCCTCGGCGCCGGCCGTCGGCACCCGCGTCACGACCCCGGAGGGTGACGGCCGGGTCGTCGGCCACAGCGTCCCGAAGGACGAGGTCGTGGTGCGACTCGACGCCGACGGGTCACGCTGCTCCTGCAGCCGGGCCTCGGTCTGCGGCCCCCGGCAGGCGCACGACGCGAAATACAACGCCGAGGGCTAGACGACCTTCACGGGCGGCTCGATCCGGTGCGGGATCAGCGGCTCGCCGGGGCGCAACCACGGCGCCTCCGGATCACCCTGCGGATCCGGCCGCCACTCGTGGCAGACCTTCAGCAGGCCGATCGGGTGGATGGTCAGCGTGCCGTCGGCGTGGATGTGCATCCGCAGGAAGCTCTTGCCGTCCTCGATGCCCTGACCGGCGAAGAGCTCGTTCACGTTCACCCCGAACCGGGCCGCGATCAGCAGGTACGCCGCGGTCAGCTGGGTCGACAGGATCGCGATGACCGGCCCGTAGACGACCGCGGCCACCACGAGCGGCAGCGGCCACGCCCAATCCCGGAAGTCCAGCCGCAGCCAGACGAAAGTGCCGCCGGCCGCCAGCGCGATCTGGGCGAAACCGTGCAGAAGGCCCAGAATCCAGTGCCGCGCGTGTTTCGGTGAGGAGGCGCCCGGCGGCTGCGCGAACAGCACCGTCGCCGCCAGGACCACCAGCAGCATGAGGACCAGCGGGATCGTGAACAGCCGCAGGATGCTGCCGTCCTGCCGGGCCGCCGCCGCGCCGGCCATCGCCAGCATCGTCAGCGTCTGGATGATGCCGAGCATGGTGGCGAACCCGGCGTTCCGGCGCGGCAGCCGGTGGAAGACACCCCACCCCCAGCGGCGAGATGTCTCCGCGTCCGGAAAGCTTTCCTTCAATCCGTACGTCCGGCTGCGGCTCTTGCTGCGCGTCAGCGTCTCTTTCGGCGGCACCGTGAGCTCGGCCGGAAGGTTCTGGGTGCCCACCGTGTAGGCGCCGCCCCCGCCACAGGTGATCAACTCGCGGTCCTCGCCGGTGTATCGGGCGTAGTGGTGCAGGTCGCCGGAGACGAGCACCCGGACATGCGCCCTGGTCGGCGCGAGGATGGTCCGGATGAAGTAGTCGACGGCGTCGTACTTCTCCGGCGACTCGGCGGCCTTCACCCAGGTCGGCGACGGCGTCATCAGGATGACCCGGTCGTCCGGCCCGACCAGCGCGGCGGCCCGCTCGAAATACATCAGCTGCGGGTCGTCGATGTACGCCCCGAACTGCTCGTCGACCGCGAAAAGCCACCAGTTCGCCGGCAGTTTCACGGCGAAATAGGAACGGCGCTGCTCGGTGCGCCAGCCCCCGATGTGACCGTCCTTCCGCCGGGCGAAGAGGCGCAGGAAAGCGGTCAGCCCGTCGTACCAATCATGGTTTCCCGGCAAAGCGAAAAGCGTGGGTCGCGGCTCCCCGGCCGGCGCCTCCGGCAAGGCCGCGCGGTACGGACCCTTCATCCGGTTCTCGTAGCCGTCCCCGCTGGCCAGCGGATAGACCTGGTCGCCGCCCATCAGCAGCAGACGGCCGCGGGGGAGCAGCTCGCCGTCCACCTCCAGCTCCGGCTGGGCCAGCAGATAGGCCATCGAATACGTCGCGTCGAACCCGTCGCCGAGGTCGGCCACGTAGTCCAGCCAGAGATCGCCGTCGGCGGTGGAGGAATGGTCGAAGACGTCGTCGTCGAGCGCGTTCTGCAGCTCACGCTTGTCCAGATACGCCCCGAACAGGATCGCGAGCAACGCTCGGAGACCGGTGCTGAGCAGCAGCAGAGGCGCCAGCCAGCCGATCGGGCCCTTCGGCGTGAAGCCGAGCTCCTGCGGGTCCATGCTGCCGGGGCGGCTGGGCACGGTCTGCTCGGATTCGACCGGATCCTGTCGAGCAACAAACGACATCGACCGATCCTAGTCGGCCCCGGGGGCGATTCGGCACACCCCGCGCCGGGCGTCCGTTCCGATGCCGTACACTTGCATGCGTTGCCGCCTTAGCTCAGTCGGCTAGAGCGACGCACTCGTAATGCGTAGGTCGACGGTTCGATTCCGTCAGGCGGCTCGGAGAGAAAGCCCAGGTCAATGGCCTGGGCTTCTTCTTTTGTAGGTTCGGGTACACGTCGAGCGTCATGCCGCCGAGGCGAGACTGAGCATCCGCTGGACCGCCTTGACATTCGCTCCGGTGGTCACGGCGAGGAGCGCCGTAATATGCCGGAGCTCGTGCGGAGCCAGCCGGTCAAAGCCCACCGATACAGAGTCACTAGAGCGCCGAAGGAAGCGTCGACCTCGCGGTGCACAGGCAGCAGGGTTCGCTTGCGCGCTCAGCGTCGGCGACATGGCCGGCAGGGGAACATGACTCGCCTCTTGAGGGAGCGGGGCCGGCTGCGCGTCGATCGTCGCGCGCTGCCGGCCCCGTACAGAAGGCGGTCTTGACCCTAGGCCTTGATCTGCTCGAGCATGGCTTCGCAGAAGGCGGGCAGGTCGTCGGGCTTGCGGCTGGTCACCAGTCCATTGTCGACGTAGACCTGCTCGTCGACCCAGGTGGCGCCCGCGTTGACCAGGTCGGTGCGGAGGCTGGGCCAGCTGGTCAGGGTGCGCCCGTCGACGACGCCGGCCTCGACCAGGGTCCACGGGCCGTGGCAGATGGCGGCCACCGGTTTGCCGGTGTTGACGAAGTTCCGGACGAAGCGGACGGCGTCGGCGTCGGCCCGGAGGAAATCGGGATTGG
This sequence comes from Actinoplanes sp. NPDC023714, assembly GCF_040639855.1. Classification (NCBI taxonomy): domain Bacteria; kingdom Bacillati; phylum Actinomycetota; class Actinomycetes; order Micromonosporales; family Micromonosporaceae; genus Actinoplanes; species Actinoplanes sp. NPDC023714. The sequence goes on along the minus strand of NZ_JBFAAR010000012.1, from coordinate 111,522 downwards.
CGACGCCGCCGGGGAGGACCAGGGCGTCGTAATCGGCGGGATCGGCGTCGGTCACCAGCTTCTCGACGGGATAGGTGCCGGCCTTGTCCATGTGATTGACGGCCTGGATCTCACCATTCTTGATCGACAGGAGTTCCGCCGTGCCGCCGGCCGATTCCACGGCCTTGCGGGGTTCGGTGTATTCGATCTCTTCGACACCGTCGGTGGCGAGGAAGGCCACACGCATATCGGGCTCCTTTCGCGACTACCTCTCAATAGTTGCGGTTCCCGGTGGCGGCGCGGGCAAACGCCGGGGCGCGACCGTTCGCGATCTCGCCGGCGAACCAGGCGCCGAAGATCGAGAGGGCCAGCGCGAGGACCTCGACGGCGAAGAGGCCGCCGCCGATGACACGTTCGGGGGTGTGCACCCGGAGCATCAGGATGACGGCGAAGATCACCAGCACACCCATGTTGATCAGGCTGCGGAGCACGCCGAGACGGCGTGCGTCCGGGCTGCGTACGAACATCATGTCGACCGCGCCGGCCAGCGCGGCGAGCAGTCCGCCGAGCAATCCGGCGATGATGTTCCAGTAGGCCAGGGCGCCCAAGATGCTAGGCCCGCCCAGCAAGTCGGCCATATCGAACATTACGGCCATCGCGAACAGACCGAGCGGGAACATCACCAGGATCGGCTGCACCTGCTGGCCCGCGACACTCAACCGGCTCTCCATTCGGCTTTCGCCCTCCCACCTGCGTAGATACAGGTTCGTCGCGGCATCCGAGTTTGGGCTACCCGGTCCGCCGAGAGCTGAAACGCCGGTGGGTGGACGCCACAGGACCACTCAAGTCGCTTCTACGCAATCTGCAACATGGCAGATTGAGTGGTGGCGGACAGCGGCATGGCGTGCTGTACTACGAATACGGCAACAAGGGTGGAGTCGGAGGGAGAGACAAACAACGGCACCCGGCGGCAAACGGGTGCCGTTGTCCGCCTCTAAGACACTGTTCTTGATTACTTCTCTGCACGGCTCTGATCTTTTGCGGCATGCGAGGTGGGGGTCCCTCGCGCCAATGGTGGCCCGCCTTCCTCCCCCTCGCAAGGAAAAGCGAAGAGGAGTTCGCCATGCGCACACGCACCTATTACTCCGGGCCCGACGCCATGGTGACCGATGATCATTTCGTCTGGAAGACCGTCTCCTCGCAGCACACCTTCTCCGTGCGCGACCTTCGCAACGTCGGCCTGGTCCAGACGCCCGCGCGCATGCGCCCCTTCGCTCCGGCGCTCGCCGTCGGCGTTCTCTTCGTGGCGGTCGCCGGCTGGAGCCTGATGCCGGCCCCGACGTGGTACGTCGCCGGATTCCTCGCCGTTTCGACACCCGCTGTAATGGCCGCCTGGCGCAAGCCACGCCACTGGGAGCTGCACGCGCAGTACCGCAATCAGGCCGTCGTGCTCTATTCTTCCGCCGACGCCCGCGTGTTCAATCAGGTGAGCCGGGCGTTGCGACGAGCCATGGAAGACACCGGCCGGACGTCTTGGGGGTACGGGCTAGCAGCGGCCTGACCTGCCCATTCGTGAATACCTCTCGGGTGAGATCTCTATTTGATCAAAACCCCACCTTGCACCTCTCGTTCTGATAGGACAGTAATAGGATGTCCGCGACCTCGCTGAGTGCCAGTTGGCAATCAGCGAGGTAGCACATCGCACGGCCCCTATTACCGACTGTCACCACCTACTTCGACGATGAAGGACTCATGGCTGAGGGTGACTCGCCTACGATCGCGCGCCGGCGCGTGCGACTTGCGCTCCGGGAAGCGCGAGAGCGAGCCGATCTCACCCAACTCCAGGTCGCCGAGGAGATGGAGTGGTCGCTCAGCAAGGTGATCCGGATCGAGAACGGGGACGTCAGCATCTCCCCGAACGACCTCCGGCCGCTGCTGAACTACCTCGGGATCAAGGACAAGGCGGTCGTCGCGGCGCTGGTTGCGGACGCCCGCATCGCACGGACCCGGCAGCGGGCGGCGTGGTTCCAGATGCCCGAATTCCGGGAGAACCTCACCGACCACATGCGCAAATTGATCGAGTACGAGGGCGAAGCGTCCGAAATCCGCTCATACTCGATCTATTACATCCCCGGTCCGCTCCAGACCGCTTCGTATGCGACCGCCCTGATGCGGCGCTTCGAGGAGGAGCTGACCGAGGAGCAGCGCGATCGGCGGGTTCGGGCCCGTGCGCTGCGCCGTGAAGCGCTTCTCGGCCGGACCGGCGTGCAGATCCTGGTGATGCTCGACGAGTCGGTGCTGCGGCGCACCATCGGTGGGCCGCGGGTCTTCGCCGACCAGCTGCGTGACCTCAAGGCGCTCGCCGAGAACGGCACCATCAGGATTCGGATGGTCCCGTTCTCGCTGGACGCGGCGGTCACGAACAACGCCAGTTTCGACCTCCTCCTGCTCGGCGAGGGTGAGGTGCTCTACCGGGAAACCGGGATCGATGACGAATTGGTGGAAGACCGCGAGGCGACCGCGAAACACCGCGCTCGCTACGACAAGGTCTGGCATGAGGTCGCGGATGAGGAAGACACGATCGAATTCATCCGCGGGCAGATAGAGATGCTCGAGGGCATGAGCCCGCGAGAAAACTGAGATAGAACACGTGGAAGGTCCACAATGGGAGAGATGAACGTGCCCGCATGGCGGAAGAGCAGCCGCTGCGCCACGTCAACCTGCGTCGAGGTTGCCAAGGTCGACGACCAGTACCTCATCCGCGACTCGAAGAACCCTGAGGTCGCGCCCCTGAGCTTCACGAAGCCCGAGTGGGACGCGTTCGTCGCGGGCGTGAACGCGGGAGAGTTCCGCTTCTGAAGTCGTCGGCTCGCCCGCCTGCGCGTGAACGTCGACGCTAGGGCGGGCCAGTCAAAAAATACTCGCAAACTAAATATTTCACCACGAATGCACGCCGCATAACTCACATTTAATGTGATAAGCGGCGTCTTTTCGTTTTCACTCACGTGAGCGTCCGCCCATGCCCGGTTCATTCGCATACCGTGGATTCGAGCCGTCATGGAGGTACTCACAAAATGATCGAGAAGGTGGAAGGTCTTCACTGGCGACGTAGCAGACAGTGCGCGAGCGGCGCATGTGTCGAGGTGGCGAGGATCGGGGAGGGCGTCCTGCTCCGGGATTCCAAGAACCGGCATGTCACTCCGCTGGCGTTCAGCCATGCCGAGTGGGAGGCGTTCGTCGCCGGAGTCAAGGCCGGAGACTTCGGTTTCGAATGACTTCGCTTCCGCCGGAGCACTCGTGTGCCGCAGGCCGAGCGCGGCATACTGCACTGGTGGACGGCTACCGGCACGCCACCGAGACGGACCGCTTCGCGATGTTGCACGACGCGGCCGACATCCTGCTGGACGATCTCACCGAGCTCTACCTGGTGGAGCGCCGGGAGACCAAGGAACCGTTCGGGCTCGACGACGCGCTCGTACGGACCGTCCGGCTCATCCCCCGCTCACTCGCCGCCGCACCCTTGGCGATCCACTTCACCGATCCGGGCCTGATCCTGCGGCTCGGCCGGTGGTGGGAGGAGACGCTGCCGACCTGTGCGTGCGACACCTGCGACGAGGATCCCGCACGCCTGGTGGAAAGACTGCGCAAGCACACCGCTGCGCTGATCGAGGGCGGGCTGTGGGAGCGTGTGCGTCGCGGCGTGGGCGGTTCCTGGTACGAGACACGGCTGATCGGCACCGGCGTCACCGCGGACCGTGAGGGTCCGCTCTCCGCAGCCGGTGCCCGGGACGCCCGGCGCGGCGGGTTCGCCGCCGCGATCCAATGGGCGCCCTGGCAAGTCCGGGCCTGACCCGGCCCTGACCGGACATCCCCGCAGCTGCGGTCGTCGGCGGTTCCCGCCAGCTGCCCTTTCCCGGACCCTTGGGAATTCTGAGAACCCGGACACGCCAACGCGCGGCCGGCCGGAGGAGTCATCGACCCGGCCGGCCGCCCAGCGCGTGCACCGCCGCCCGGATCGCGCGGTGCCGCAGCACCCTGGTCAGCGAGATCTCGCCCCGGCAGAATCCGGTGAAAGCCCGCCATCCGTACGGGCTGGCGAAAGCCGCATGCACCAGCCGCGGATGCCGGCCGAACAGCCCGAGCAGTGTGCTGCCGGCGGCCATCTCGGGGGCGATCCGCTCGCCGATCATGCGGTCGTACGCGGCCAGATCCCCGCCCCGCGCGGCCACCCGGCCGGCCCAGCTCCCGGAGCGCAGCGCGAAGCTGATCCCCTCCCGGGTCCACGGATCGAGCAGGCCCGCCGCGTCGCCGGCGACGAGCACCCGGCCCCGGCGCAACGGGGCCGTCGCGGACCGGCAACGGGTGAGGTGACCCGAGTCCCGCAGCACCGCGCGGTCGGCGAGGCCGAGACGGGTCACGAAGTCACGCAGGTAGCGCCGGGTCTCCGTACCCTGCCCTTTTTTCATGATCACACCAACGGTGAGCTGGTCGTCCTTCGGGAAGACCCAACCGTACGAACCCGGCGCGGGACCCCAGTCGAGCAGCAGGCGGCCGCGCCACCGGAATCGGTCGGCCTCGGTGGCGGCGAGCTCCAGCTCCAGGCCGAGGTCCTGCTGGTCGAAGGTGACGCCGACGTGGCGGGTGCTGACGCCGGCCGAGCCGTCCGCGCCGATCACCACCCGTGCGGTGACGTCGGCGCCGTTCGCCACCGAGACGGTCGCCGCCGCGTCGTCCTGGGTGATGCCCCTGACCAGGCTGTTCTGCCGTACCGTCACGCCGGCCCGGACCGCCGCCCCGAGCCAGGCGGCATCGAAGTCCTCGCGCCGCACCATGGTCACCACCGGCTCGCCGGGCGCCCGCCGGGTGAACTCGCGCCGGCCGTCGTGCGTGAAGGTCACCGCGTTGATCCGGTCCCGCGCCGGAACGGTCATGACCTCGGCGCTGAGCCGCTGCGACGTGCCGAGAAGCCCGCCGCCGCAGGTCTTGTAGCGCGGATGCTCGGCGCGTTCCAGCACGATCACGCGGGCCCCGCCGGTCGCCGCCGCGTGGGCCGCCGCGAGCCCCGCAGGACCGGCTCCGATCACCGCGACGTCCCATCGATGCTCTTCGCGCACATCCAGGATCTTAGATCGCACGGCTCCATTGTGGTCGCACGTGAATCCGGCCCCGGCCGCCCAGTTAACGACCGCGCGGACGGCTTCGCCCCGGCGTTGCGGGAGTTGTGCCGCCGTGCCGGGCGACCGGTGCCCGACCACACGCCAGGCCACGTCACGATCTGGCAGCCGCCTGGGCCAGTGAGTTCTCTTTCCCACTGACCGATCGGGCAGTCTGGATCATCTGGGCCGGGCATTCCGGCGGAGTACAAGGGCAAGACCACGACGAAGGCCGGCGGCAAGTACAGCAAGAAGATCAAGGCGACGAAGTCCGGCGTGTGGAAGGTCGTCTACGCGGGCTCGTCGACCCGGCAGCCGCAGACCAAGTACGACACCGTCAAGGTCAAGTGAGGGTGCGGGCGGCCGCCGTGGCCGCCCACTCCTCGTCGGCGGCTTTCTTGAGGGCCATGCCGTCCTTGCCGTTGTAGCGGACCAGCTTCGGCAGGGCCGCCGCCAGGGCCACGCTGCCGGCCACGCAGAGGACACCGCCCAGCCAGATGGCGCCCGGCACGCCCAGCGAGGTGCGGGCCATCAGGCCGGAGCGGAGCTGGCCGGCCAGCGGGCCCGTCGTGTAGGACAGCATCTCGATGCCGGCGAGGCGGCCGCGCAGATGATCCGGAATCGTCTGGTTCCACATGGTCATGCGGAAGATGCCGGAGATCATGTCGGCGGCGCCGGCGAAGGCCAGGCAGAAGAGGGTCAGCCAGAGCGTGGGGGAGAGGCCGACCCCGATGATGCCGACGCCCCAGAAGGCCGCCGCTATCAACACCATGAGACCGTGCCTGTGTACGCGTGAAGTCCATCCCGAACCGAAGGTCGCCAGCAGGGATCCCACGGCCGGCGCCGCGTAGAGCAGGCCCAGCACGCTCGGGCCGCCGAGCTTGTTCGCGAGGAACGGGTAGAGCGCGGACGGCATGCCGAAGAACATCGCGTTGATGTCGACGAGGTAGGTGCCGAGCAGCTCGGGGCGGGACTTCGCGTAGCGGAGACCGGTCACCACGCTGGACAGCGAGGGGCGGTCGGCGGCCGGCGGGGGCGGTACGGCCTTCACCAGGGTCAGGCAGATCAGCGAGACCACGAAGGTGAGCAGGTCGAAGGCGTACACATAAGCGAGATCGAAATTGGCGAGCAGGATGCCGGCCAGGGGCATCCCGAAGAGCTGGGCGAACTGGGCGCCGAGCGACTGCAGGGACATGGTGGCCGGCAGCTGCTCCGGTTTCACCAGCCTCGGGATCATCGCCTCCAGAGCGGGGCGCTGCACACTCGCCACCGCGGCCGTCAGGAACGCCGCGATGTAGAGCAGCCACAGGTGCGGCTCGTCGGAGAGCGAGTTGACCAGCAGGATGCCGCAGATCGCGGCCAGGGCGATCTCGGCGCCGCGGACCAGCAGGCGGCGGTCGATGTAGTCCGCGAGCGCGCCACCGACGAACGCCATGATCAGGATCGGGGCGAGTTCGCAGACGCCGATGAGGCCGACCATCAGCGGATCGTCGGTCAGCTTCGCCACCTGGTACGGGATGGTGACGTAGCTGATGAACGAGCCGAAACTCGTCACCACGCCGCCGATGAAGACGAACCGGAAGTCCCGTGAGGTGCGCAGAGGTGCCAGATCCACGAGGGGGCATCCTATTTAAAAGGGCCTCACTTCATCACCAGTTTTCCGGTGGCGCGGAACTCGTCGAGGTCGGAGAGCGCCTCCTCGATCACGAACGACTTCGGGCCGGGCAGCGCGTCGAGGGCGAAGAAGCCGGCGTCCACGCTCTCCTCGGTCTGCCGGAGCAGCTCGCCCTCCCAGTCGTTCACCACGAACGTCATGAGCACCTGCTGGTAGGTGTGCCGGAACTCGTTGGTGTACGTGTACGCCGTGTAGAACGCGTACGGCGTGAGCGAGGTGGCCTTCAGCCCGGTCTCCTCCCAGAGCTCCCGGACCGCGCACTCCTCCATGCTCTCGCCGAGCTCCATGGCCCCGGCCGGGATGGCCCAGCGGTGGTTGTCGGAGCGCTGGATCAGCAGCAGCCGGCCCTGGTCGTCGAAGACCAGGGTGCGCGCCCCGACGAAGAAGATCGTGTCGGTGTCACCGACGCTGGCCCGGACCCTGCCCAGGTAAGACTCCGCCCACGTCATTCCCATGGGACGAGCGTAGTCATGCCGACTTCTTGGCGGGCTTCCGAGCGGGGGTGGCTTTTTTCGCAGCGGTGGCCTTCTTGGCGGGCGTGGCCTTCTTCTTCGGGGGAGCGGGTTCGGAGGGCGCCGAACGCGCCGCCTTCGCCCTCTCCACCGACGCCTTCAACGCCGCCATGAGGTCGACCGCCGCGGCCGGCGCCTCCTCGGCCTCCTCCGGCTGGACGACCTCACGGCCCTCCACCTTCGCGTCGATGACCTCCTGCAACGCGGCCCGGTAGTTGTCGGTGAAGTCGTCGGCGTTGAAGCTGCCGGCCATCGAGTCGATCAGCGAGCTGGCCATCGCGAGCTCGGCCGGACGGGTCTCGATGTCCTCGTCGAGGAAGCCGAAGTCGGGGGTGCGGACCTCGTCGGGCCACATCATGGTGTTGAGGATCAGCACGTCGTCGCGGACGCGCAGGGTCGCGAGCTGCTCCCGCTGCCGGATCGCGATCTTGACGATGGCCACCCGGTCGGCGTCGCGGAGGGCGTCGCGCAGCAGCACGTACGGCTTGGCGGCCTGACCCTCCGGCTCGAGGTAGTAGGACTTGGCGAAGAGGATCGGGTCGATCTGCTCGGCCGGAACGAATTCGAGCACGTCAATGGCGCGGGACGTGCTGAGTGGCAGGTCGGCGAAATCCTCGTCCGTCAAGATCACCATTTCGCCGCCGCCGACGTCGTACCCCTTGGCGATGTCGTCATAGCTGACCACTTCGCCGTCGACCGAGCAGGTGCGCTGGTACTTGATGCGGCCACCGTCGGTGCGGTGCACCTGGTGGAAACGAATATCCTTCTCTTCGGTCGCCGAGTACAGCTTCACGGCGATCGACACCAGGCCGAACGAGACAGCGCCCTTCCAGATCGCTCGCATGAACCCAGAATCGCATTACTGGGACGCCTGCGTAAGGTGATTGCTTCTGCTTATGGTGATCAGGTGCCGGGTTCACCCCTGTCGCCGATGCTCGCGACGGCGGGCCCGCTGCCGGTGGGGCCGGAGTGGAGCTACGAGTTCAAGTGGGACGGCGTCCGCGTCCTGGCCCTGTTCGGCGGCGGCCCGCCGCAGCTCTTCGCGCGCTCCGGCGCCCTGGTGACAGCGGCCTACCCGGAGATCGCCGACCTGCGTCTGCCCGAGGGGACGCTCCTCGACGGCGAGATGGTGGTCCTCGACGCGGCCGGGCGGCCGTCGTTCACGGCCCTCGCCGAGCGGATGCACGTCCGGGACGCGAACCGGGCGTCCCGTCTGGCGATGAGCCTGCCCGCCACGTACATGATCTTTGATCTTCTCTATCTGGACGGCATGGACCACACCGGGTTGCCGTATCTGGCCCGCCGGGAGCGGCTCGAGGAGCTCGTCCTCAACGAGAAGCGCTGGATGGTGCCGCCGTCGTTCGGGGACGGGCCGGCGACCGCCGAGGCCGCGCGGGAGAACCGGCTCGAAGGCGTCATGGCGAAGCGCTCCGACTCGGTCTACCTGCCCGGCACCCGGTCGCCCGACTGGATCAAGGTGAAGTTCGACCGGACCGGCGACTACGTGATCGGCGGCTGGCGTCCCGGCGCCCGCAGGCTCGGCGGCCTGCTGATCGGCGTGCCCACCCCGGACGGCCTGGCCTTCCGCGGCCGGGTGGGCGGCGGGATCGGCGCGGCCGCCGAGAAGGAGCTGCTGGCCAGGCTCGAGCTCCTCGCCTCCGGCGATTCGCCCTTCGCCCCGGGGGTGGTTCCGCGGGAGGATTCGCGAGGGGCCCATTGGGTACGTCCGGAGCTGGTAGCGGAGATCCGATACGGCAACCAGACCCCCGACCGTCGTCTGCGTTTCCCCCGATTCCTCCGGCTGCGTGACGACAAGACTGCCGCGGAGTGTGCCGACGATGAGTCCTGACCGGTTTGCGGTGAGCATCGAGGGCCGCGACGTCGAGCTCTCGAACCTCGACAAGCTGATGTATCCGGCGGCCGGGTTCACCAAGGGCGAGGTGATCGACTACTACACGCGGATCGCCCCGGTCATGCTGCCTCACCTGCGCGACCGGGCGGCCACGCGCATCCGATACCCCAACGGCGTCGACGGCGCGCACTTCTTCGAGAAGAACAAGCCCGGGGGTACGCCGGATTGGGTGCGCCTGGAGAAGCTGCCGGTGCCGGGGTCGACGAAGAGCCGGGAGACGATCGAGTTCGTCGTGGTCGACGACCTGCCGACGCTCGTCTGGGTCGCCAACCTGGCGTCGATCGAGCTGCACACCCCGCAGTGGCGGATCGGCGCCGACCCGGACCTGCTGGTCGTCGACCTCGACCCGGGAGCGCCGGCCGGCCTCAAGGAATGCTGCGCCGTCGGCGTGCTGATGCGCGACCGGCTGGCCGCGGACGGGATCGACGCCTATCCGAAGACGTCCGGCAAGAAGGGCATGCAACTGTGCTGCCCGGTCTCGGGGACGCAGTCCGCGGAGGTCGTCTCGGCGTACGCGAAGAAGGTCGCCGAAGAGCTGGCGGCGATGGTCCCCGGCTCGATCACCGCCAAGATGGCCAAGGCCGTCAGGCCTGGCAAGATCTTCATCGACTGGAGCCAGAACGCGGCGGCGAAGACGACGGTGACGCCCTACTCGCTGCGGGCCGGCGCGGAACCGACCGCCTCGACGCCGCTGACCTGGGACGAGGTCATCGCGATGGCGACCGGCGAGGCGGAGGCCAGGCAGTTCGGCGCGGGTGAGGCGCTGGCGCGGGCCGAGGAGCACGGCGACCTCCTGGCCGACCTGCTGCGGCCGGGAAACGCCGTACCGGAACCGGATCGACGTAGATGATCTCAAGATCTACGATGTCCGCGTGCTTCGCGCTGCCGCCTCCGCGGCCCTCGCTTCCATCCTCCTGCTAACCACGCCTGGCCCGGCCCTCGCCGACGATCCGGCTCGTGACACCACGCCGCCGGTGATCCTGTCGTCCGGTCTCACCGAAGGCCAGTACATCCAGCCGTTCCACCATGTCTTCCCCGCCTGGACGGACGATGTCGGCGTCGTCGGCACCGAGGTCTACGTCAACGGCGAGTTCGCCGGCGCCTACGGCCGGACCACGGCCGGCGTTCCCGCCGGTCAGATCTGGGTCAAGGACGCGCCGGACGGCGCCGAACTGCGGATCGGGATCCGGGTGCACGACAAGGCGAACAACTGGAGCGAGATCCTCACCACCGGTGTGATCCTCGACCGGACTGTTCCGACCGCCACGGTCCTGCCGGATGACGAGCTGATCGTGGCCGGTCGATCGCTGACGCTCGTCGCGTCGGACGTTCCCGCGGACAGCCACGTCGTGATGTACGACCGTCACGACAGGGAACTCGCCCGTGCCACCGCGGCGCCGTGGAAGCTGCCGCTCAACACCGCCGATCTGGGTCCGCAGTATCACTCCGTGCGGGTCAGCGTGATCGACCGGGCCGGCAACCAGACCGACTACTACCGGTTCTTCGACATCGATCTGACCGCCCCGGTCGCATCTGTCGAGTCGATGGTCCCCGGCTACGTCGGTCCCGGCGTGCAGATCCTGCTCGGCACGGCCGACGACGAGTCCGGTGTGGACCGGATCGAGTGGTGGATCGACGGCGCGATGCGGGGACGCTACCTCGACCAGCTCAACTACGACTTCGGTACCCGGGAGCGGAGCACCACCGTCGAGCTGCGCGTGTGGGACAGGGCCGGCAACCGGAGCATCACCCGGTACCCGGTCAAGATCGACGCCCAGGGCCCGACGCTCGTCTCGTCGTCGCCGGCCGCGAACACCCGGGTCCGGGGGACCAGCGTCAAAGCCACGCTGCAACTCGCCGACCCGTCCGGTGTCTCCACCACGATGGCGGACGGCGGCCTCGACCTGCGCGTCGCGGCTCCCTGGACCGCGACGTTCCGGCTCGGCACGGACGGCAGGCAGGACCTGGTCTGGCTGGTGAGCGACGTCTGGGGCAACCAGCGGAAGATCACCCAGACCGTCGTCGTCGACAACACCGGCCCGTCGGTGTCCTGGCTCGCGCCGGCGAACAACGCGCTGGTCCGCGGCACCCGCATCCCGTCCAGCGTCAAGGCCACTGACGGCGCCGGCATCCGCTCGGCCACCCTCGCCGGCGCGGCGGCGGACGGCACGGCACCCTACGCCGCCTCGATCGCGGCCGGTAGGGACGGCCGGAGGACGCTGACCTGGACGGTCCTCGACAGGCTGGGCAACCGCACGGTCGTCAAGCGCACCGTGATCGTCGACAACACCGGGCCGTCCCTCTCCGTGAAGGCGCCGAAGAACAAGGCCAAGGTCAAGGGGACCGTGAAGGTGACCGCCGCGGCGAGCGACAGGAACGGCGTCGCCCGGGTCGAACTGCTGGTAAACGGCAAGGTGGTCGCGAAGGACACCAGGGCCGCCTACAAGTTCTCGGTCAACACGAAGAAATACGGCAAGAAGATCAAGATCCAACTGCGGGCGTACGACCGAGCCGGCAACCTGACGAAGTCGGCGACCCGCACCTGGTACCGCCGCTGATCCACGGTCTACCGAACCGGCCCGGCTCCCGTGAGGGGGTGCGGGCCGGTTTGCGTTTCGGCGATGCCGTGTCACACTGTTCTAGAACTGTAGAGTTCTAGAACAGTGGGGTGAGTCGTGTCCGATCTCGTGTTGCCGTCCGGCAGCGTCATGGCGGAGCCGGGCGATCTCGGCCGGTTCGGCGAGTACGGGGGCCGTTTCGTGCCCGAGTCGCTGATCCCGGCGTGCGCCCGGGTCGAGGAAGCCTTCCGGGACGCGTGGGGTGATCCGCGCTTCCGCCGTGACCTGGATCGTCTGCTGGCCGTGCACGCCGGCCGGCCGACCGCGCTCACCCCGGCCTGGCGGCTCTCCGCCGAGCTCGGGATCAACGTGCTGCTCAAGCGCGAGGACCTGGCGCACACCGGCTCGCACAAAATCAACAACGTGCTCGGCCAGGCGCTGCTGGCGCGGCGGATGGGCAAGACGCGGCTGCTCGCCGAGACCGGCGCCGGGCAGCACGGCGTGGCGACCGCGACCGCCGGGGCGCTGCTCGGGCTCGGCGTGACCGTCTACATGGGCGAGAAGGACATCGAGCGGCAGGCGCTCAACGTCTTCCGGATGAAGATGCTCGGCGCCGAGGTGGTTCCGGTGACCAGCGGCAGCCGCACCCTGAAGGACGCCACGAGCGAGGCCATGCGGCAGTGGGTCACGTGCGTCGACGAGGCGCACTACTGCCTCGGGTCGGTGATGGGGCCGCACCCGTACCCGTGGATGGTCCGGGAGTTCCAGCGGGTGATCGGCGACGAGGCCCGGCAGCAGTGCGCGGCCGAGCTGAGCGCCGGGGTGCCCGACTACGTGGTCGCGTGTGTCGGCGGCGGGTCCAACGCGGCCGGGACGTTCGCCGGGTTCGCCGACACCGGCGCGCAGCTCATCGGGGTCGAGGCGGCCGGTGGCGCCGCTGTCGCGTCCGGGCGGACCGGGGTCCTGCACGGGTTCCGGTCGTACCTGATCCAGGACGAGAACGGGCAGGTCAGCGAGGCGCATTCGATCGCGCCGGGGCTGGACTATCCGGGCGTGGGGCCGGAGCACGCGCACCTCAACGACATCGGGCGCGCCCGGTACGTCACCGTCGGTGATGACGAGGTGGTTCCGGCGGTGCACCGGCTCGCCCGTACCGAAGGAATTCTTCCCGCATTGGAGTCGGCGCACGCGATCGCCTGGGTGATCCGGGCCGCGGGGTCGGGCGAGCTGCCGCCGTTCTCGACGGTCCTCGTGACGCTCTCCGGACGCGGTGACAAGGACGTCGCGACCCTGATGGAGGCGGCCGCATGAAACGACTGGTCCCCTATGTGACGGGCGGCATCGGTACGGAGTGGACGCGCTACCTGGTCGAGTACGAGCGGGCCGGCGCCACCGCGATCGAGATCGGTCTCCCGTTCTCCGACCCGATCCTGGACGGCCCGACGATCCAGGAGGCGTCGGATCGGGCGCTGAGCAGGGGCGCTACGGTCAGCTCCGTCTTGAGCGATATTTCGGATATATCCGTCGGAGTGCCGCTTATCGCGATGACGTATTACAACCTCATCCTCCATCGTGGAGCGAGTCCGTTCTGCCGCGACCTCGCCGACGCCGGCGTCAGCGGGCTGATCGTGCCCGACCTCCCGATCGACGAGGCCTCGCCGCTGCTGCGTGCCGCCGAGGAGCACGGTGTCGATCTCACCCTGCTGGCCGCGCCGACCACGACGCCGGACCGGCTCGCCGAGATCGCCGCGCGGAGCCGGGGCTGGATCTACGCGATCTCGGTGATGGGCACGACCGGCGAGCGCGACCACGTCGCCGAGGACGGCATCCGGCTGGCTCGTGACCTGCGGCAGCTCACCGACAAGCCGGTCCTGCTCGCCTTCGGCATCTCCCGGCCGGAGCACGCCGTCGCGGCGGCCGAGGTGAGCGACGGCGTGGTGATCGGTGCGGCCCTGATGCGCCGGATCCTGGACGGCGGCGGGCCGGAGGAGATGGGCGCGGTCCTCGGGGAGTTCCGGGAGGCCCTCGATACTGTGACGGTCTAGAGGACCGTGACAGGAGGACCATGGCGGATCGGGTACCGGCCTATCGGCGCATCGCCACCGACCTGGCCGAGAAGATCCGCGCGGGCGTCTACCGGCCCGGCGACGCGCTTCCGGCGCAGCGGGAGCTCAGCGCCGGGTACGGCGTGACGCTGATGACGCTGCGCCAGGCGTTGCAGGAGCTCCGCGACCAGGGGTTGATCGTGCAGCAGGCGGGCCGGGGAACCTACGTGACCCCGGCCCACGCCGCCTACCGCGTCGACACCCTGCGCAGCTTCGTCGAGGACCTGCGGGAACAGGGCCACGAGGTGACGACCGAGGTGCTCTCCTTCGGCGGCGGCGTCCTGGAGCGGCTGCGGCTGCTCGGCGGCGTCCCGGCCATTCACCAGACGTCCCGGATCGCTGCGCCCTTCGCCGACAAGGTGCGTGACGAAGATTTCCGAAATCTCTCCCTTTATGCGGCTTTGGCGGATGCCGGAGCCACCATCGCGCGCGCATCCGAGCGGATCGTCCCGGGTCTCCTGGCCGACGAGCACGCGGGGTTCCTGCGCCGGCCGGCCGGAAGCCCCATCTTCGTGAGCGAGCGGACCACATACGGCATCAACGACGAGATCCTCGTCGACGACCGCGCGATCATCCTCGGCGACCTGCTGGAGATCCGGGCCGAACGGGCCGCGACCCGGCTCTCCCTGCAGTGGGGTACCTCAGTCGATCTGGGGCAGTGACGGGCCGAGCACGTCGTCGGCGTCGACGATCGTGTAGGCGTAGCCCTGCTCGGCCAGGAAGCGCTGGCGATGGGCGGCGTACTCGGTGTCGATCGTGTCGCGGGAGACCACCGTGTAGAAGTGGGCCTGCCGGCCGTCACCCTTCGGGCGCAGCACCCGGCCGAGGCGCTGGGCCTCCTCCTGCCGGGAGCCGAACGTGCCGGACACCTGGATCGCCACGGCCGCCTCGGGCAGGTCGATCGAGAAGTTGCCGACCTTCGACAGGATCAGCGTGCGCAGCGAGCCCTCGCGGAAAGCGTCGAAGAGCCGCTCCCGCTCCTTGTTGGTGGTGGAGCCCTCGACGATCGGGGCGTCCAGGTATTCGCCGAGCTCGTGCAGCTGCTCCAGGAAGCCGCCGATCACCAGGATCTGCTCGTCCGGGTGCTTGGCGATCAGCGCTTTCACCACCGGCAGTTTGGTGCGGGCCGACGCCGCCATCCGGTAGCGCTCCTCGGCCTCGGCCACGGCGTACGTCATCCGCTCCGCGTCGGTGAGCGTGACCCGGACCTCGACGCACTCGGCCGGCGCGATCCAGCCCTGCGCCTCGATGTCCTTCCAGGGCGCGTCGTAGCGCTTCGGGCCGATCAGCGAGAAGACGTCGCCCTCCCGGCCGTCCTCCCGGACCAGCGTGGCGGTGAGGCCGAGCCGGCGCCGGGCCTGCAGGTCGGCGGTGAACCGGAAGATCGGCGCGGGCAGCAGGTGCACCTCGTCGTAGACCACCAGGCCCCAGTCGCGGGCGCCGAAGAGGTCGAGGTGGGTGAACGCGCCGCCGCGGCGGGAGGTGAGCACCTGGTAGGTCGCGATGGTGACCGGGCGGATCTCCTTGCGCTCGCCGCTGTATTCGCCGATCTCGTCCTCGGTCAGCGTGGTGCGGGCCAGCAGCTCGCGTTTCCACTGCCGGCCGGCCACCGTGTTGGTGACCAGGATCAGCGTGGTGGCTTTCGCGGTCGCCATCGCGGCCGCGCCGACCAGTGTCTTGCCGGCGCCGCAGGGCAGCACGACCACCCCGGAGCCGCCGGCCCAGAAGCCGTCGACGGCCTCCTGCTGGTAGGACCGGAGGACCCAGCCGTCCTCCTTCAGCGCGATCTCGTGCGCCTCGCCGTCGACGTAGCCGGCCAGGTCCTCGGCCGGCCAGCCGAGCTTGAGCAGCGCCTGCTTGAGCCGGCCGCGCTCGGAGCCGTGCACCGCGATGGTCTCGTCGTCGAGCCGGGCGCCGAGCATGCCGGCCAGCTTCTTCGATTTCGCCACCTCGACCAGGACGATCTTGTCGAGGCCGCGCAGGACGAGCCCGTGCACCGGGTCGTTGAGCAGCTGGAGACGCCCGTAGCGGTCCATCGTCTCGGCGATGTCGACGAGCAGCGCGTGCGGGACCGGGTAGCGCGAGAACTTGATCAGGGCGTCGACCACGCTCTCGGCGTCGTGGCCGGCGGCCCGGGAGTTCCAGAGCCCCAGCGGGGTCAGGCGATAGGTGTGGACATGCTCCGGCGAGCGTTCCAGCTCGGCGAAAGGCGCGATCGCCATCCGGCACGCCTGGGCGTCCGGGTGATCCACCTCCAGGAGCAGGGTTTTGTCCGATTGCACGATCAGTGGTCCGCCGCTCACCTGCAAAACCCTCCGTAGAAAGCCGACCCTCCAGTTTGCCACGGAAATTCGGTGCAACATTCCGCGCCGCTGATGCGTGTATAGGGTGCCGGGCCGTGCGCGATACGGGGGCGCGCGGCCCGGCAGATACCTACTCCTCGGCGACGGCCGCGGTGATCCGGTGCAGCGCGAAGGTGTGCAGGCTCTCGCCCCGCTCGTCCTCGGCGCGCAGATAGCCGGCGCTCATCGAGACGGGTTTGACCAGGCGGGACAGCGTGGCGCCGTGCGAGTCGACGTACCCGACCCAGACCTTGACCTTGTCCCGGACCGCCTGTTGGAGAACCGCCATGGCCTGACTGTGCTGCTGGACCGCGGTCAGCCCGGGCACCGCCTGGCCCTGCGCGGCACGCACGGTGATCGGCGCACGCCGCGCTGCGCGCGTCGCGATATCGCCACGTCGCAGCTGTTCGACGACGCCGGCCAGGCGGGGTCCGGCCAGGAGAGGCGGCCCCAGCGGTTCGGCGATTCTCGGGGTACGGGTGGGAGCGCGCCGGGCTTTCGGACGCGTCAGGACCGTGGCCCCGCCCGCGTCCTCGGCCACCGGCGCGTACCCGGCCTCCCGCAGCGCACCCAGCAGCCGGGCCACCGGGCGCGGGCTGACCAGCACGGTCGGCGCGATCCGGCGCAGGTCGACCGGCACCAGCCGCTTGTCGCCGAGCACCTCGGCCAGCAGCGCCTCGTCGTCGCTGCGCAGGTAGGAGCCGGCCGAGCCGCTGCGCAGGCCGCCGTGCTTGCGGGCGGTGTCGTCGATCAGGTAGGTGAGCGTCTGCGGCACCGGCGTGCGCGACCGGCGGCGGAAGAGCGTGTGCAGGTCGTCGGCGCGGTAACCGATGTCGAGCGCCCGCCGGACGCTGGCCGGGGTGACCCGGAAGACGCTCGCGCCGCCCGCCGACTCGGGCTCGGCCACCGCGTCCAGTTCGGCGGCCAGCTCCGGCTCCGGCGGGCCGGGCACCACGACGGTGAGGTCGGCCTGGACCAGCACGTGGTCGACCGGCGCGGGCAGCAACTCGTCGAGGGCGCGGACGGCGTCGGCCGGGGCCTCCGACGGGTGCAGCCCCAGCGGGTCGGTCTCGTCCGGCTCGGGGTCGGCCAGGAGCAGGCGGGCGTACGAGGTGACGGCGCCCAGGCCGGTCACGCCGAGCAGGGTCGCCCCGGCGTAGGCGTCCCGGTGGGCCACCTCCCGGCCGCGCGAGCGCCGGGGCGTCTGCCAGGTGAGCAGGCCGAGCAGGTCGTCCACCGACGGCGCGGCGCCCGCCTCCAGGTCGGCGAGGGCGTCGAGCGCCTCCCGGCGGGCCTGCGGGGCGCCGGCGCGCTCGGCGTCCGGGGCGAGCGGGTTGATCGGGCGGTCCTTCTCGTCACGGCGCCCGATCAGGCCGGGCTGCCGGGTCATCACGAGCCACGACCGGGCCAGCGTGGCCCAGCGCTGCGCCACCCCGGCGGCCCGCCACAGGTCGTAGGCCCCGGTCGGCAGGAAGACGTCCTGGGCGGCGCCGTTCGTGCCGCGCGCGTTGACCTCGGACTCGCCGAGCAGACCGGCCGCGTACGCGATCTCGATGAGCAGGGCGGCGGCGGGCTCGTCGACCCCGGCGGCCCGGGCCAGGCGCTTGAGGTCGCGGACGCCGAGACCGCCGGCGCGCAGCACGGGCGCGGCCTCGGCGGCGAGAGCCTCGAGGATCGCCTCGGTGGCGCGGACCGCCTCCATGACCTGGCCGGCGCCGGCCGAGTCGGCCGCCTTGCGGTCCCGGATCGGGGCCTCCGGCAGCGGCGGGAACGGGCGCAGCGCGCCGAGCGGGCCGGTGTCGCGGCGCAGCAGCATGCCGATCTCGCGGGGCAGCTCGACCAGTTCGCCGTCCGGGCGGGGGGCGCGGCCGGCCTCCGAGACCGGGACGAGGATGTGCTGCTCGACCAGCCAGCGGATCGGCTCGGCGATGGTCGACATTCCCGATTTGTCGGAAATGTCGCCCGAGGTGGAGGCGCTGCCCGAGGTGGGGGCGCTGCCCGGGGTGGAGACGCTGCCCGAGGTGGGGGCGCCGACGGGAGCGCCGGGGGAGGCCGGGCGGGGGAGTGCCCCGATCGGGGGACCGGCGGCGAGGCGGTCGAGGACGGCGCGGGCGGCGGCCGGCGCGGCGAGCACCGTGCGGCGCAGCTTCGCCCGGTCGGCGACCAGGGCGCCGGCGGCGGGGTCCAGGAAGTCGGCGGGACGGCCGAGCCCGGCCGGGTACGGCGAGGTGACCTCGTCGACCGCGCCCACCACCTGGAGCGCCTCCGGGGGGCCGTGCAGAAGGAAGCGGACCCGGAGCCGGTCGACCGCCACGCGTACGTCCTCGGCGTCGACCCCCTCGGTGAGCTGGAGAATCGCGTCGACCGAGGTCAGCGCGGTGTCCGTGGCGCGGCTCAGGCGGGCCGCGTCCAGGATCAGCAGAGTGAACTCGTCCAGCCCGTCCAGGCAGCGGGCGACCGAGTTGCGGGACTGTGCGCGTACGGCGAGGGCCGAGATGTCGGCGGGCACCGGGACGACGAGGTCGGGGCGCAGCTGGATCAGCGCGCCCAGTGCCTCGTCGGGCAGCGACCGTAGTTGATCGGCGAATGTGGTGGCCATCGTCTTCAACGCTAACGTTCATGGGACGATGTTGGTGGGTCCGGGCGTGGCCGGGCCTCGATTGCGAGGAGGACTCATCGTGGCAGCGAAGGCCAACATGCCGGGCACTCAGGTGACCGCCAGCCCCAAGGGCGCGACTCGTGGGGTCGACATGAAGGGTCAGATGCACGTCTCGGAGCTCATCTCCGACCGCGCTGCCGCTCCTTCGCCGTTCGGTGACGACATCACCTTCCCGCTTCCGGTCGAGAGCCTGACCTACACCCCGACGTTCACCCAGGAGTGACGCCGGCGGTCGGGTTCGACCTGGACATGACCCTGATCGACTCGCGGCCGGGGATCCGGGAGGCGTACCGGGCGCTCACCGCCCGCACCGGTGTCCACGTCGACGCCGACCTCGCCGTCTCCCGGCTCGGCCCGCCGCTGCGGACCGAGCTCGGGTACTGGTTCCCGCCCGAGGAGATCGAGGACGCGGTGGTCACGTACCGCGCCCTCTATCAGGAACTCGCGATCGCACCGACCGTGCCGATGAAGGGCGCCGCCGAGGCGCTCGACGCGGTCCGGGCGGCCGGTCTCCGGGTCGTCGTGGTGACCTCGAAGCTGGGCCGGCTGGCCCGTTTGCACCTCGACCACCTGGGTATGCCCGCCGACGAGCTGGCCGGCGACCTGTTCGCCGAGGGCAAGGCGTCCGCGCTGGTGGAGCACGGTGTGCGCTGGTACGTGGGAGACCACACGGCGGACATGGTGGCCGCCCGCACGGCCGGTGTCCCGGGCATCGGAGTGGTCACCGGGCCGTGCTCGGCGGCCGACCTCACGGCGGCCGGCGCATCGTACGTATTGCCTGATCTGACCGGTCTTCCCGGGCTGCTGGGTGAGATTGCTGTTGGGTCCGGGCCCGTGTCTGGATAGGCTCCCCGTGAGCAGTTGTGTCCATTGAGTGAAGTTGAGGTCAGCGGTGCCCACGGGTCGAGTGAAGTGGTACGACGCGGCGAAGGGATTCGGGTTCGTCACCAGTGATGAGGGCGGCGACGTGTTCCTGCCCAAGGGTTCGCTGCCCACCGGGGTCACCGAGCTGAAGACCGGTCAGCGGATCGAGTTCGGCGTGGTCGACAGCCGCAAGGGCGCGCAGGCGCTCGGCGTGAAGCTGATCGACGCCCCGCCGTCCATGGCCGAGCTGCGCCGCCGCCCGGCGGACGAGCTCGCCAGCATGATCGAAGACATGATCAAGGTGCTGGAGAGCTCGGTGCAGCCGTCGCTCCAGCGTGGGCGTTACCCCGACAAGAAGACCTCGCTGAAGATCGCGCAGCTCGTGCACGCGGTCGCCCGCGAGTTCGAGATTTAGAGCCTCACAGGAACGGCTTGACCGGGGGTGTGAGACCCGCCGCCGCCGCGCGCCCGAGTAGGGCGTCGACGGCGGCGAGTCCGTCCCGGCCCAGTTCCAGGGTGAACTCGTTCACGTAGAGCTCGATGTGCTGCCGAACCACGTCCGGCTCCATCTCCTGCGCGTTCGCCAGGATGAACTCGCGGCTCGCCGCCGGGTCGAGCCAGCCCTGGCGCAGCGAGGCGCGGACCCACTCGGTGGCCTCGGCCGGGTCGACGGTGCCCTTCTTCGCCAGGATCGCGCCGAGCGGGATCGGCAGGCCGGTGTCGCCCTCCCACCACTCGCCGAGGTCGGCCAGCGCGGTCAGGCCGTATCGCTGGTAGGTGAAGCGGGCCTCGTGGATGACCAGGCCGGCGTCGAAGCGGCCCTCGGCCACGCCCGGCATGATCTCGTGGAACGGCACGACCTCGATCGAGGCCGGCGGGTGCTCCGCGGACCAGAGGCGGAACAGCAGGTAGGCGGTGGTGCGGTCGCCCGGCACCGCGACGGTCTTGCCGGTCAGGTCGGCGAGGGGCTCGCGGGCCAGCACGAGGGGGCCGCAGCCCCGGCCGAGCGCGCCGCCGCAGTGCAGCAGCTCGTAGTCGTCGAGCAGCCAGGGCAGGGCCGCGTAGCTGACCTTGACCAGGTCGAACCGGCCGTCCAGCGCGGCCGTGTTGGTCACGTCGACGTCCGCGAAGGTGAGGTTCACCGGCGGCGCGCCGGCGACCTGACCGTGGATCAGCGCGTGGAAGACGAAGGTGTCGTTCGGGCACGGCGAGACGGCGAGTGACAGTTCCACGACGTTCACGCTAACGCTCGCCGGCCGGGAAGGCCCAGGGCGGCGCCTGTCTAGCTCCCCACACCCATGCGTGCGTGGAGGAAAAAGATTCGCGTTCACATCTGGATCTCAGACGTGACAATTCTTACACTCCGCTTTGTTGGATCACTTGATCGACCAAAGGGGGTGTCCCGTGGCCCGGTTCCGCTCCATCGCCGCGGACGTCCTGGTGCTCGGCCTGGTAGGTGGGCTGCCCGCGCCCGCCGCCCAGGCCGCGAGCTGGACGCCTGCCAATGATCTGGAGGGTGCGTGTGTCACCCTTCAGGCCTCGAACGGTTACGTCTTCAAGGACAGCGTCGGGTACGGGTACACGAGCACCGCCTCCAGGGCGGAGAAGTTCCGCTTCGAGGCGACCCAGCTCGGCCGGTACGCGATCAGGGACTCGACCGGCGCGCCGATCTACCAGAGCGTGGTCGGCTGGATCTGGGCCGGCTCCGGCTACGGCGACCGCGCCGACTGGACGGCAACGGTCTCCGAGGGCAAATACAGGTTCACCTCGACCGCGACCGGTCAGCAGATGGGCGTTTACCTCGGCGGTCTCGGGGCGGGCGGCTCGACGTACACGCTCGCGCCGGCGACCGGCTGCGCCGCCAACCCGGACATCGCCACCGGCGTGACCGGCACCCCGGCGGCCGGCGTGAGCTCCAGCGGCAAGCTGGTCGGCTGGATCGACGCGCACGCTCACGTCACCGCGGCCGAGGCGTTCGGCGGCTCGCTGCACTGCGGCGACCCGTACGCGCCGGGCGGCGTCACCGTGGCGCTGAAGGGCTGCGCCTCGCACGGCACGCTCGGCTGGGGCGCGCTGCTCGAGGCGATCATCGCGGGCACCGACCCGATCAACTCGGCCGAGGACGGCTGGCCGTCGTTCGGCGACTGGCCGCAGAACGACACGATGCTGCACGAGGCGTCCTACTTCCGCAGCCTGGAACGGGCCTGGAAGTCCGGTCAGCGGGTGCTCAACGTGCTGCTGGTGGCGAACCGGGTGATCTGCGAGCTCACCCCGGAGCACACCTCCTGCGACGAGATGGACCAGATCCGCGCCCAGGCCACGTATCTGCAGAGGATGCAGGACTACGTGGACGCGCGCAGCGGTGGTCCCGGCAAGGGCTGGTTCCGCCTGGCGAAGACCCCGGCGGAGGTACGGCAGATCGCCGCGACCGGCAAGCTGGCCGTCACCATCGGCGTGGAGAACTCCGAGCTCTTCGGCTGCCGCGAGATCAAGGACGTGCCGCAGTGCACGACCGCCGACATCGACGCCGGGCTGGACGAGCTGGAGGCGCTCGGGGTCAGCGGGATGTATCCGGTGCACAAGTTCGACAACGCGTTCGGCGGCACCCGGTTCGACGAGGGCGTCACCGGCGCCGCGATCAACGTGGGCCAGCTGATCTCCAGCGGGCACTGGTGGACCGCGACGAGCTGCACCGGCCCGTCCGACAACGAGCAGCCCCTGGTCAGCGACGACTTCGCGAAGCTGCTGCAGCTCGGCGTCAAGTTGCCGGCCGGCGCGGTGCTGCCGGTCTACCCGAGCGGCAAGATCTGCAACACCCGCGGGCTGACGGCGCTGGGCTCGTACCTGATCAAGGAAATGATCGAGCGCGGCATGATCATCCACATCGACCACATGGGGGTGAAGACCGCGCAAGCGGTCCTCGACATCGCCCAGCAGAGCGGATACGCGGGCGTCACGTCGGTGCACTCGTGGTCGGACCCGACCATCGTGAATCGGATCCTCAACCTCGGCGGGTTCGTGGCGAGCTACGCCTTCGCCGCGACCGACGACGGCCAGGACACCCCGACGTTCCTCGACGAGTGGCGGGCCCACCAGGCGCTCTCCAGCGCCTCGAAGATCACCGGGTACGGCGTCGGCACCGACGTGAACGGTCTCGGCCCGCAGGCGGCGCCGCGCCTCAACGCCGGCTCCAGCCCGCTCACCTACCCGTTCACCGCCACCAACGGCACCACCGTCGCGAAGCAGGTCTACGGGACGCGCACCTTCGACCTGAACACCGACGGCGTCGCGCAGTACGGCCTCTACGCCGACTGGATCACCGACCTGATCAACCAGGCCGGCCCGGACGCCGCCAAGTTGCGGTCGCAGCTGCTCGGCGGCGCCGAGGCGTACACGGTGATGTGGGAGAAGGCCCGTTCGTGACGATGGTCGAAGCACCGGTCCACCGCCGGTGGATGACCGCCTATGGCCTGGCCATGGTCGGCGTGGCGGCGGGCTGGTTCGGCCCGATCCAGATCCTGCTCCCGGAGCAGGCGGCCCGGCTCGCCGGCGAGGACGGCAAGGAGGCGTTGCTCGCCTTCGTGACGGCCTGGGGCGCCGGCGTGTCGATGGTGGCGAACCCGCTCTGGGGCGCGCTCTCCGACCGGATCGGGTCGCGGCGTCTGCCGATCTTCCTGGCCGGCACCGCGGTCGGCGTCGCCGGCCTGCTGGTGCTGGCCGGGGCGGACACCCGGTCGACCATGGTGGCCGGCTGGTGCCTCGTGCAGGCCGGTCTCAACGGCCCGCTCGCGGCGCTGGCCGCGATGATCGGCGACCGGGTCCCGGAACGGCAGCGCGGCACGGTCGGCTCGATCTTCGGGGTCGCGCAGATCGCCGGCGTGGTGCTCGGCACGGCCGTGGCGGTCGCGGTCGGGCAGGGCGCCCCCGGGTACGTCGCGGTGGCGATCGCGGTGCCCGCCTTCGGCGCGGCCCTGCTGATCATGCATCGGGACGGGCCGGTCGCCGTCGTCGAACGGGCCCGGTTCACGCTGCGGCTGACCGGGCAGTTCGCCTGGGCCTGGCTGATCCGGTTCCTGCTGAACCTCAGCAACGCCCTGGTGCTGGTCTACCTCTTCTACTACCTGTCGGACCGGGTCGGCGTGGACGACCCGGCCCTCTGGGTGCTGATCCTGACCGTCGTGAACGTGCTCTTCGCCGGCGTCGCCGGTGGCTTCGGCGGCGTCCTCTCCGACCGCTGGGAACGCCGCCGGATCTTCGTGGCGGTCTCCGCCGTGGTGATGGCGGCCGGGACCACGCTGATGGCCCTGGTGCCGGTGACGACCCTGGTGATCGTCGCGTCGGTGCTGGTCGGGCTCGGCTGGGGCGCGTACATCGCCGTCGACATGGCGGTGATCACGCACGTGCTGCCGGACGCCGAGACCCGCGCCACGATGCTCGGCGTCGCCAACGTTGCGGGCACCCTGCCGCAGCTGCTCGCCCCGGTGATCGCCGCGCCGATCGTGACCGGCCTCGGCGGCTATCCCGCCCTCTACCTGCTCACCGGTGGCGCAGCTCTGCTCGCGCTGGCGGCCCTGCCGCGCCTCCGTGCCCTGCCCTGATCCATCGGAAGGAACCTCCTTGCATCCGCAGCTCCCACCCGGTTTCCGGTTCGGCATGTCCACTTCGGCCTACCAGATCGAGGGGACGGCCGGTCTCGCGCCGAGCATCTGGGACACGTTCGCGGCGCGGCCGGGGACGATCCGGCACGGCGAGGACGCCCGGGTCGCGATCGACCACGTCGGCCGGTACGCCGAGGACGTCCGGCACATCGCCGAGGCCGGCACCCACGACTACCGGTTCTCGTTCTCCTGGCCGCGGGTGCTGTCCGGCGGGATCGACTTCTACGACCGGCTCGTCGACGCCCTTCTCGAGGCCGGGGTGCGGCCGGTCCCGACGCTCTACCACTGGGACCTGCCGCAGACCCTGGAGGACGCCGGCGGCTGGATGAACCGGGACACGGCGCACCGGCTCGCCGACTACGCCGGCACGCTCGCCGTGCGGCTCGGTGACCGGGTCCGCGACTGGATCACGATGAACGAGATGAACGTGCACACCCTGTACGGCTACGCGCTCACCGACCACGCGCCGGCCCGGGGGCTCGGTCTCGAGGCGCTGCCGGCGGCCCACCACCAGCTGCTCGCGCACGGGCTCGCCGTGCAGGTCCTGCGCGCCCACGGGGCCGCGACCGTCGGCGTGGCGAATCAGCACTTCCCGGTCCGGCCGGCCACCGGCGACCCGGCCGACCGGGCGGCCGCCGGCCTGTTCGAGGAGCTGACGAACTGGACGTTCTCCGACCCGATCCTGCGCGGTGAGTACCCGAACGAGATGATCGCGGCGGGCATCGGCACGGGCGGCGCGCAGCTGGACCGGGATCTGGAGCTGATCCGGGCCCGGCTCGACTTCTACGGGGTCAACTACTACGAGCCGACGATGATCGAGGCGCCCCGGGCCGGCAAGGACTACTCGGGCGTGCTGGAGGTGGACATCCCGGACGGCATGCCGTTCTCGCCGGTGCCGGTGAAGAGCGACGAGCGTACGGACTTCGGCTGGGCGATCGTGCCGGCCGGGCTCACCGAGATCCTGACGACGCTGAAGGAGCGCTACCCGCACCTGCCGCCGGTGATCATCACGGAGAACGGCGCCTCGTTCCACGACGGTCCGCCGGACGCCGAGGGCCGCGTTCGTGACGAGCGCCGGGTCTCCTATCTGGACGCGCACCTGAGAGCGGTGTCGGCCGCGATCGACGCCGGCGTGGACATAACCGGGTATTTCGTATGGTCCGCGCTCGACAATTTCGAATGGGCCGCGGGGTACGACGAACGATTCGGTCTCGTACATGTCGATAGATCCACGCTGGACCGCACACGCAAGGACTCCTGGTACTGGTACCGGGACGTGATCGCGGCTCAGCGCCGCAGCTGATCCACGAACTGGGTGGCGAGGCGGGACAGGCGTTCGGCGCGGCCCTCCTCGGCCCACCCGTCGACGAGGCTGAGCAGCGTGCTGCCCTCGACCAGGATGATGAAGTCGTCGATCACCGACTCGTCGTCCACCCCGGCGCGCAGCTCACCCAGCTCCCGCGCCTCCCGCAGGCAGTTCACCAGGTGGACCCGGATCTCCTGGTGGGACCGGCGGCGGGACTCGGCGAGCCGCGGGTGCGACAGCGCGGCCCCGGCGAAGGCGACGTTGACGTGCGCGTCGGCGGCCCGCTCCTCGTCCAGCGGCAGCACCGCCTCGAGCGCGGCGCGCAGGCCGTCCAGCCCGAAGAGGTCGCCGCCGATCCGGAAGGCGCGCTCCACGATCCGGTCGTAGACCGCCTTCTGCGCGGCGACCAGGATGTCGTCCTTGCCGCCCAGGAAGTGCGCGAGGACGCTCAGCGAGCAGCCGGCCTCGTCGGCGATCGCCCGGGTCGTGGTGCCCTCGACACCGCGGGCGCGGACCACCCGCCACGCCGCGGCGAGCAGCTCGGCCCTTCTCAGATCGCGGTCGACGAGCCTCGGCACGCCGCAAGCCTAACCAGCCGCGCTCGTCAGGACGGGTTCCGGCACGGCGAGATCTCAGCCGGCCGTGCTCGTCAGGACGGGTTTCGGCACGGCGAGATCCTCAGCCGGCCGCGCTCTTCAGGACGGGTTCCGGCACGGCGAGATCGCGCAGGCGGCGGGCCAGGGGGAGGGTGAGGATCACCGCGACGACCGGGATGAGGAACGCGATCCGGAGGCCGACCGGCTCGGAGAGCGCGCCGATCAGCACCGCGCCGAGCAGTGCGCCGCCGTAGTTGAAGAGGTTCACCTTGGCGATCACCTCGTCGCTGTTCCCGGCCGCCGCCTCACCCGCCGCGCTGAAGGCGAGCGGGACGAGCACGCCCACCCCGATCCCGGAGATCGCGAAGCCGGCCACCGCGGCGCCGATCGAGGGCAGGGCCACGACCAGGCCGCAGCCGATCCCGCAGACCGCCAGGCCGCCGACCGCGACGACGAGACGGCCGGCCCGGGGCATCACGTGGTCGGCGACGAGCCGGCTCACCAGGACCGCCGCCTGGTAGGCCGCGTAGCCGAGCGGGGCCACCGAGGCGGCCGCGTCGAGCGAGTCCCTCAGGTAGACCGAGCTCCACGTGCTCACCGCCGAGTCCACCAGGAACGCCGTGAAGATCAGCATGCCGCAGACCAGCACGATCGGGCGGATGGCCCGGCCGCCGTGCTCGTGCACCGCCGACGCGCGCAGGGTCCGGCCCGGCTCGAAGGCCCGCCAGCCGACCGCGCCGACCAGTGCCGCGAACGCCGCCGCCACGCCGACCGCGAGGGCCGCGCCCGCGCCGCTCGCCAGCACCCCGGACATGAGCAGCGCCGCCGCGATGGCGGCCGCCGTGTACGCCGCGAACAGCCGGCTCATCACGCTGCGGCCGAGCCGGGCCTGCACCAGCACGCCCTGCATGCTCAGCGACGCGTCCACCGCGCCGAGCCCGACGCCGTAAGCCAGCAGGATGGCCGCGAAGACCGCGTTCGGGGTGGCCACCGTGGCGCCCGCGAGGCCCGCCGCGACCAGCAGCAGGCCGGAGGCGAGCGCGTAGCGGCTGCCCCACCGGGCGGCGACCCGGTCGGCGAGCATCGAGCCGCCGGCCGCGGCCACGCAGACCAGCAGCAGGATCGCCGAGACGAACGTGTCGTCGATGCCCTGCCGGTCCTTGAAGGCGGGGAGCGCGGTGACGACGGCGGCGTAGCCGAGGCCCTGTGCGGCGTAGCCCGCGCCGATCAGCCGGGCCCGGGCCGCGGCCGGCATCCCGCTCGCATCGTCCATGGTGCCCCGCTTCCACCGAATGTGACGTCGATCGCAGCATGCCGCCTGGGTATCGACGAGGGCAATGACTTCGGTGTTACGAAAAGATCAGGGCCGGCGCGGCGGCCCGCAGCGCCGCGAACGCGTCGGCCATCCGCCAGGCCGACCGGTCCCGGGGACCGACCGCGTTCGATACGGTCCGCAGCTCGGCGAAGGGCAGGCCGGCCCCGGCCGCGGCGCTCGCGACGCCGTACCCCTCCATCGCCTCGGCGGCCGCCCCGGGGAAGCGCGCGGCCAGCCGGTCGGCGGTCTCCCGGGTGCCGGTCACCGTGCTCAGCGTCAGCACGTCGCCGGTCACCGCGTGCGGCAGGCTCGCCGTGAGCGCCTTCACCAGGTCCGGGTCGCACGTGATCACGCTGCTGCCGAATCCGAGCTCCTCCACCGGCAGGAAGCCGTCCGGCGTCTCGGCGCCCAGGTCGGCCGCGATGCTGCGGACGCCGATCACGGTGCCGCCGACCGGCGCCCGCCCGGGGAAGCCGCCGGCGATCCCGGCGCTGAGCACGGCGCGATGACCGCCGCCGGCGAGCAGCCGCGCGGTTCCGGCGGCGGCCGCGGCCGGACCGACGCCGACGGCGGCGACCTCGAAGAGATCCGGGTGGAGACCCGGGCGGATCGCTTCGGCCTCGGCCTCCACCGCGGTCACGATCAAGATTGTGTACGGGTTCACGAGTCCTCGTCGTTCGCCGGGGCGGTGGCGCTGGACGGCCGGTAGACGTGGTAGCCCGGCGGCGCGCCGGAGCCGGCCGGACGCCGGGCCCGGGTGCCGCTGCCGTCACCGCCGCGGTAGCGCACGGTGGGCCGCTCGCCGTCGTCCTCGCCTGCGGCGGCGGGCGGGGGATCCGCCGGGGCCGGCACGGGGGCGGCCGGCACGGGGGCGGCCTGCTCTGGGGCGGCCGGCTCGGGGATCTCCGGCCTGGCCTTCTTCCGGCCCGCCCAGCGCCGGCGCTTCGGGATGGCGGGCTCGACGCGGGTCTTCTCCGCCCCACGACCGGCGGGGGCCGGCACCGGGGCGGCCGGGACCGTCGGAGCATCGGCCCAGGGATCCACCGCCTCCACGGCCTCGGTCCCCCGTACATCCGAAGGAGCCGCACCGGGACGCCCGGCCAGACGCTCGTTGTGCAGCCGCGCCGCCGCCCAGGCGGCGCGGGCTGCCGCGAGAACCGCGAGACCGGCCGCGAGCGCGATGCCCCACCGGCCCGGAAGCGGGATGATGCCGATGCCGCCGCCCAGCACCCAGGCCAGCATCAGCACGGTCTCCGAGTGCGCGAACGCGGTGGCGCGCAGCTGCTCCGGCACGCGCTCCTGGATGCTGGCGTCCACGGCGAGTTTCGCGATGCCGCTGAAGATGGCCGTGAGCAGGGCCAGCAGGGTGACCATCGCGAGGTTGTAGAAGACCGTGGTGAGCACCGCGACGCCCGCGGCGATCACCAGGCCGCTGGACTGGAGCGCGAGCGGGCGGCGGATGCGCAGGCTGGTCCCGGCCGCCGTGGAGAGGAACGTGCCGACCGCGAGCGCGCCACCGACCACGCCCACCGCGGCGCCCCGGCTCAGCTCGAAGCCGAGGATCGAGCTCGGCAGGTCGTTCCCCATGATCGCGAAGGTCAGGAAGAGCAGCAGGAAGCCGTAGAGCAGGCGCAGGCTGGCGCTGCCGATCAGGCTCGCCAGGACCAGGCGCTCGGCGAGCGGGCGGCCGGAGCCGGCGGTCCGGAAGACGGCACGCCAGGCGCGCGGCATCTCCTCGGGCGGATCCGAGTCGGCGCGCGGCGGCAGGCGCAGCGAGATGACCACGCCGACCATGAAGATGATCGTGGCGACCCGCAGGGGCCACTGTGGCCCGAACTTGAACGCGAGCAGGCCGATCGGGGCCACCAGGATGCCCGCGAACGTGCCGTAGACGCTCGCCCGGGCGCCCACCTGGGACAGTCCTACCCCGGCCGGCAGCAGGCGCGGCACGGCCGCGGACCGGGCCACGCCGTAGGCACGGGAGAACGCCAGCACGCCGAACGCCGCCGGATAGAGGCCCCAGCCGAGCAGGTTGTCCGACATCACGTAGGCGAGGAACGCCCGGCCCAGCATCGTGATCGCCAGGGCGTAGCGCCGGCCGTGCCGGAAGTGGTCGAGCAGCGGGCCGACCACCGGCGCCAGCAGCGCGAACGGCACCATCGTGATGAGCAGGTAGAGGCCGACCTGGCTGCGCGCCTCGCCGAGCGGGACGCTGAAGATGGTCCCGGCCAGACCGATCGCGATCAGGGCGTCGCCGGCGCACGAGACCGCGTGCAGGTCGAAGAGCCGGATCATGCCGACCTCGTTGGCCGCGCCCCGGGCCCGGGCCGTGCCGACCCGGCGGGTGGCCCAGGCGCCGCCGAGCATCGAGCCGCGGACCACCAGGCGGAGGGCTTTCACACCGGTGCCGACGGTGCGTCCGAGTGTGGGAAGCAACGGCATGCCAACCATCCTGACTGATGTTCACGCGCCGGTATATGGGGACTCATTGCGGCGTACCCGGCCCGGTAGGCAACAATGGGCGGGTGACCTCCAGGACCACCTCCCGCGCCGCCCGACTCGACCAGGTCTGTGCCGATGCCGTCGGGGTGGCTCGAGGTGCCATCACCGATGTGGACCCGAGTGACATCGGCGACCATCTCGAAGCGGTCGCCGAGGGCGACCGCGTGGTCACCCACTTCTTCGACAGCCACCTGGCCGGCTACAAGGGCTGGCGGTGGGCCGTCACGGTGACCCGGGTGCCGCGGAGCCGGCACGTCACGGTCTGCGAGACCGTCCTGCTGCCCGGCCCGGACGCGCTGCTGGCGCCCGGCTGGGTGCCGTGGAACGAGCGGGTCCAGCCCGGCGACCTCGGCGTCGGCGACCTCATGCCGACCGCGCCCGACGACGACCGGCTCGCCCCGGGCTACGTCCTGAGCGACGACGCGGCCGTCGAGGAGGTCTCCTGGGAGCTCGGCCTCGGCCGGTCCCGGGTGATGTCCCGGGAGGGGCGGATCGAGACGGCCCAGCGGTGGTACGACGGCGACGCCGGCCCGGAGGCGCCGATCTCGACGGCCGCCCCGCGCAACGCCCGCTGCGGCACCTGCGGCTTCTACCTCCCGCTCGCCGGCACGCTGCGCTCGATGTTCGGCGTCTGCGGCAACCTGTACGCGCCGGACGACGGCCGGGCGGTCAGCGCCGACCACGGTTGCGGAGCCCACTCCGAGGCCCTTCTCACCACGGCCGAGCAGCCGGTCGAGGAGCTGCCGACGGTCTACGACGACAGCGAGGTCGAGTCCGTCGCGGTGAGCCGCGGGCACGGCTCGGTCGAGTCGAACGAGCCGGCCGAGGATTACGGCCACAGCTGACCGCCTAGCCGGTCACCGTGAACTCCGGGTGGGTGAGCGCCCGGCGCCGCTTGCGGTTCCGGTCGTGGACCACCATGGTCAGCGTGCCCGGGATGCTCCAGATGAGCCCGGCGAGGCTGATCTCCACCCAGTCGTCGGGCGCGCCCGCGAGCCAGGTGACGAGCAGAGCGACGGCGAACGCGGCGGCTCCGGCGAGCGCGAACGGGACCATCGGCGGATCCAGCGGCTCGACCCGGGGCTTGGTTCCCACCACCGCGGCGAGAACCTCGTCTGCTTTGCTCGCAGGGGATAGGTCACTCACTCCGTCAGGGTACGACCATTACGGACCGCATCGGCGCAGCGCGTGAGAGTTGTAACATCACTTCGCTTTTGCCGAGGTCATTCGGTTTGAGAACATGCGCCCGTCCCCTCATGCGCGTGAACCCCGGAAGGGTCGTATGTCCATAGCAACCGAACCGACCAGCAAGTTCGACCGGTTCTTCGAGATAACCAAGCGCGGATCGACCCTGAGCCGGGAGATCCGCGGTGGCATCGTCACGTTCTTCACGATGGCCTACATCGTCGTGCTGAACCCGCTGATCCTGGCCGGTGGCGCCGACTCCACCGGCGCGCACCTGCCGATCGCCGCGCTCGCCGCCGGCACCGCGCTGGTCGCCGGCCTGATGACCATCCTGATGGGCGTGGTGGCCCGGTTCCCGCTGGCGCTGGCGGCCGGGCTCGGCGTGAACGCTCTGGTGGCGTACGAAATCGCGCCCGAAATGACCTGGGCCGACGCGATGGGCCTCGTGGTGATCGAGGGCGTCCTCATCGCCATCCTGGTGCTGAGCGGTCTGCGCACCGCGGTCTTCAAGGCCGTGCCGACGCAGCTCAAGACCGCGATCGGCGTGGGCATCGGCCTCTTCCTGATGATCATCGGCCTGGTCGACTCGGGCCTGGTGCGCCGCGTCCCGGACGCCGCCAACACCACCGTCCCGGTCGAGATGGGCATCGGCGGCAAGCTGGTGAGCTGGCCGACCCTGGTCTTCGCGATCGGCCTGCTCTTCACGCTGGTGCTCTTCGTCCGCAAGGTGAAGGGCGCCATCCTGATCGGCATCCTCGGCACCACGATCCTGGCGATCGTGGTCGAGGCGATCGCCGGCGTCGGCTCGGTGGTGACCAACCCGCACGGCTGGTCGCTGAACGTCCCGACGCTGCCCGACCGGATCATCGACACCCCCGACCTCTCGCTGATCGGGCAGTTCAACGTGCTCGACTCGTGGTCGACGGCCGGATGGCTGGTCGTGCTGATGTTCGTCTTCACGCTGCTGATCACGGACTTCTTCGACACGATGGGCACGATGGTCGCGGTCGGCCAGGAGGGCGAGCTCCTCGACGCCGACGGCATGCCGCCGCGCACCCGCGAGATCCTGCTGGTCGACTCGGTCGCGGCCGCCGCCGGTGGCGCCGCGAGCGTCTCCAGCAACACCTCGTACGTGGAGAGCGCCTCCGGTGTGGGCGAGGGGGCCCGTACCGGTGTGGCGAGCCTCGTCACCGGCGTGCTCTTCCTGGTCGCGATGTTCTTCGCGCCGCTCGTGAAGGTGGTGCCGTTCGAGGCCGCGTCGACCGCGCTCGTGGTGGTCGGCTTCCTCATGATGACCACGGTCACGAAGATCGACTGGACCGACTTCACCATCGCGGTCCCGGCGTTCCTCGCGATCACGCTGATGCCGTTCACGTACTCGATCTCCAACGGCATCGGGGCCGGGATCATCTCGTACGTCGTGCTGAAGGCCTTCACCGGCCGGGCCCGGGAGATCCACCCGATCCTGTACGGCGTCGCCGTCCTGTTCGTGCTCTACTTCGCCCGGGGTCCGCTGGAGTCCTGGATCCTCTGAGTTCGCAGACCCGTCACCGGCATGCGCTAGCGTGCCGGTGACGGTGGTCATACGGGTTAATCGATGTCGTTAGCCTTGCTCATTAGTTAGGCTAAGTATCGTGATGGAGCGGGTGGTGACTTCGGAGCGCGCGACAGCGGAACCGCTGGCGAAAACGCTGCGGGACGCGATCACCCGGCTCGGCCGCCGTGTCCGGCAGGCACGGCCGGTCGGCGATCTCACGTTCAGTCAGCTCTCCGCGCTGACCAGCCTCCAGCTGGCCGGTGCGCTGACCCCTCGTGAGCTCGCCGACGTGGAGCGGGTCCAGCCGCCGACGATGACCAAGATCGTGGGCAAGCTGGAAGACCGCGGACTCGTCATGCGCACACCCCACCCGACCGACGGACGCCAGGTCATCCTGACCGCGACCGATCAGGGCCGGGCCGTGTACGCGCAGTACGAGCAGGCGCGAAACGAGTGGCTGGCCCAGGCGCTGGAGCGTTTGAGCCCCGAGGAACGGGAAACCTTGGCGCACGCTGCGGAGATTCTGCAGCGCGTCGCACGGGGCTGACTCCTCCTCCGGTCGTTCCGCTTCGTCACACGACGATGACGCGTACGACCGAACCAAGGGGGCCCTTTGAGCGCCATTTTCCGGTCTTTGCAGGTCCCTAACTACCGCCTCTTCGCCGGCGGGCAACTGGTGAAACTCATCGGCGTGTGGATGATGTTCACGGCCCAGGACTGGCTGGTGCTGGAACTCTCCGACAACTCGCCCGGCGCGCTCGGCATGGTCACGGCGCTGCAGTTCGTGCCGGTCATGCTGCTGACGCTGGTGAGCGGGCGGCTCGCCGACAAGTACGACAAACGAAAGCTGCTGATCGCCGCCAACGCGGCCTTCGCGCTCTTCGCCGTGGCGTTCGCGGTCCTGGTCACCACCGGCGTGGTCGAGCTGTGGCACGTGTACGTCTTCGCGCTGCTGCTCGGCGTCGCGAACGCCGTCGAGACCCCGGTCCGGCAGGCCTTCGTCTCCGAGCTGGTGGAGCTCCGGCTGCTGCCCAACGCGCTGGCGCTCTCCGCCGCGACCTTCAACACCGCCCGGATCAGCGGCCCGGCGCTGGCCGGCGTGCTGCTCGCGGTGCTCTCCACCCCGGGCGTGTTCCTGATCTCCACGGCGCTGGCGATCGCGCCGGTCCTCACCTACATCCGGATGCGGCCGGACGAGCTGCACCGCTCCGGCCGCGCGGCCGGCCCGTCCCGGGTCATCGACGGCCTCCGGTACGTCGGCAAGCGGCACGACCTGCTCCTCCCGATCGGCATGATGGCCGTGATCGGCATGATCGGCTTCAACTTCCCGGTCACCCTCGCCGCCCTCGCTAAGATCGACTTCAACGCCGGTCCGTCGTCGTTCGGCCTGCTCACGACGTGTCTCGCGATCGGGTCGCTCGGCGGCGCGCTGGCCGGCACCCGGCGGCGGTCCCGGCCCGGGGCGTACCCGGTGATCGGGGCGGCGCTGCTCTTCGGGATCTTCGAGTTCGCGGTGGGCTTCTCGCCGAACTTCGTGACGGCGGCGCTTCTCCTGGTCCCGACCGGGTTCTTCTCGATCTATCTGGCGCAGGGCGCCAACCACCGCGTGCAGATGGGAGTGGACGCGGAGTACCGGGGGCGGGTCATGGCCCTCTACGTCCTGGTGTTCCTCGGCACCACGCCGATCGGGGCCACCCTGGCAGGCTGGTGGGGTGAGCGGTTCGGGGTGCCGTCGAGCATCTGGGTGGCCGGGCTGGTCAGTTTCCTGGCCGCCGTGGGGGCGCTCGTGTGGCAGCTCAAGGTGAGCGGGGACCGGTTGGAGTGGCGTGATCGGCGGATTCGGGTGGTGAAGGCGGTCGGTGAGGACGCTTCCGACATTTCCGAAATGTCGGGCAGGGAGCCGGAGCGGCCGTCGGGTCGCGGGCATGCTGAGCCTTTGCCCAGGTCAGAGCCGGTAGCGCGAGTCTGAGCGCTGCTCGAATTTGGCAGGCCGGGTCCACCAAACGGGTATTCCGGTCTGTCTTCCCAGCGCCTAGCGTCGAACGGGTGGCGATCGCGCACATAGCTGTGCTCTCGGCGGCGCTCTCAGCGCTGCTGGTGCTGCCGTGCGCCGCGGCGGTGGTCCTCGACCCCGAAACCCGCGGCGTCCGTGGCCTGTTCACCCGCCTCGCCGGCGGAGGCCGCTCCTCCCACGATGGCCGCTCCTCCCGCGGAGGCCATCCCGCCCACGACGGCCACTCCTCCGCGGGCGGCCATTCCTCCGCGGGCGGCCATTCCTCCGCGGGCGGCCGCTCCTCCTGCGAAGGCCTCTCCGACGCGGGTCCCGTCTCCTGCGGCGACGGCCTCTCCGAGGCGGATCACGTCTCCTGCGGCGAAGGCCTCCCCGGCGGTGGTCTCTTCACCGGCGGCGGGGGTTTCTCTCGCGGCGGGCGTTTCTCGCCGAGCGGCCGCCGGGAGCTTCGCTCCCTGCGCCGCCTCGATCGGGCCCTCCAGGTGCGTGAGCCGGTCGCGCCGAGTGGGGTTCCTTCGATCGAGCAGCTTGCGTACGATCTGCGCCGCCTCGACCGTCAGCGCCGCAGTGGCCCGACGCGCTACTCGGAGAAGTGGCTCGCGGCGGTGCTGAGCGCCTACGACGCCCGGCTCCAGCTGGCCTGCCACCGCCTCGGCGTGCCGGAACACCTGCAGCCGCTGGAAGGCGTCGACCGCGAACTGGAACGCATGCGGCTCGAGCACCAGCTCCAGGCGGCGGGCCTGGCCTTCCGCCCCGGCGCCGACTGACGGGTTCTCAAGACGTGGTCAGGGGCAGCAGGGCGAGCTGCGCGTACTCGCCGTGGGCGCTGCGGACCACGGCGAAGGACGAGGTCTCCCACTCCGGGCCGTCATAGGTGGCCAGGTCGTCCAGGAGGGTGCGGGAGAAGCGGTAGGACACCGTCAGGTGCGGCTTGAAGTCCCGTTCGTCCACCGGGAAGCCGGCCAGCGCCGAGACCACCCGGGCGCGCAGGTCGGCCAGGGCCGGCACGTCGCCGGCCAGGCCGGCCCAGACGACCGAGCCGAAGCGGCCGCTGCCGGCGATCCGGAGGCGGAACGGGCCGCCGAACGATCGGCCGGCCAGCGCCGACGTCACCGCGGCGGGATCGGCGTCGCCGAGAAAGGCGAGGGTGACGTGCCACTTGGCGGACCGTCCACCGGAGACCGGCGTCGACCGCGCCTGGGAGGAGAACCGTCCAGCGGAGGCCGGCGGTGAACCGGGCGTCGACTGCGCCTGGGAGGAGGACCGTCCAGCGGAGGCCGGCGGTGAACCGGGCGTCGACCGTCGGCCGTCGAGCCTCGACGCCAGGTCCCGCCGCGCGTCCGGCG
Source organism: Actinoplanes sp. NPDC023714 (assembly GCF_040639855.1). Classification (NCBI taxonomy): domain Bacteria; kingdom Bacillati; phylum Actinomycetota; class Actinomycetes; order Micromonosporales; family Micromonosporaceae; genus Actinoplanes; species Actinoplanes sp. NPDC023714. The sequence goes on along the minus strand of NZ_JBFAAR010000012.1, from coordinate 75,307 downwards.
GCGGGAACACGGCGACGAACAGGCTCAGGAAGACTCCCGGGCGGCCGGGCCGCCCCCGAAGAGCACGTCGTCCCAGCTGGGCAGGCGCTTGCGCGGCTTGGCGCTCTCCTCGGCCTCGGCGCCGGCCGGGGCGGAACCCTGGCCGACCGTGCGGCGCGGGCGCAGGACGGCCAGGGACGGCACGGCGGGGACCTCCTTGGGGAGGTCGGCGTCGTCGTCGAAGGCGGAGCCGGCGCCACCGCCGAGCAGGGCCGCGGCGCCGCCGGCGACCGGGCGCCGGGAGGCCGGGGACACCGGCTCGAGGCCGCGGCCGGAGCTGCCCTCGAGCGGGCGGTCCAGCGAGGCGAGCAGCGCGTCGCGGCCGGCCCGGATCGGGTCGCGGTTGGCGCGGGACGGCGCGTCGGACGTGGTCGGCAGGCCGTGGCCGCCGCGGGCCGGCTCGGAGCTGCGGGCCGGGCCGGGCAGGCCGTGGCCGCCGCGCTCCGGGGCCGGCTCCTGACCGAGGATCTGGGTGGGCCGCTCGGCGCAGAGGTACTGCGCCATGTCGTCGTGCGGCGAGACCACCTGGCGGCCCTTGTCGAGGTCCCAGATGGCCTGCGCGGTGGCCTTGCCGGACGGCCAGGTCGCGACGATCCGCCAGGTGCCGTCGTCCTTGCGGAACGCGTCCCAGGAGATCTTCTCGGTGTCGATGCCGTGCTGAGCGAGCCGGCTGTCGACGACCTCGGCGAGGGGCTGGCCGGAGTCGGAGGTCTTGAGCCGGGTGCGCCGGGCGTGCTGCGCCAGCATGGCGCGCTCCTGGAGCACCGGGCCGGCGTAGCGGAGCACACGGTCGACCGGGACCCCGGCGATGCGCGCGACGTCTTCGGCGGACTCGCCGGAACGGATGCGCGACTGGATGTCTCGCGGTGACAGGGAAGGCGCCGCCTCCGGCGACAGGACGGCCACCGCCGTGCCGGTGCTGGAGCCGGGCTGCCCGCCGCTGTCGGTGAGCACCCCGCTCACCCGGTCGTCGATGGGGAGAGCCAGGAGCCTGCCGACCTCATCGGCGAGCACCAGGGCCTGACCGTCCTCGGAGAGGGCGACGAAGCGTACCGGCCGCATGCGTTGCCTCCGTCTCGTCGCGTTGGCCTGTGTTCCCGAGAGTCAGCCACCCGGGCGCGTTTCGGAACACGGTACGCGCCTTGGTCACCCTATGGGGGTAAGCCACGCCGTCGAACTCGCTGACCAGCCAAGATGATCTTCGACTTCTTTGCCCTTCTGTTCTACAGCTTTTCCACGACGTAGTCGATGCAGTCGGTGAGAGCCGCCACATCCGAGGGGTCGACTGTCGGATAGAGGGCAACCCGCAGCTGGTTGCGGCCGAGCTTCCGGTACGGCTCGGTGTCCACCACGCCGTTGGCACGCAGCACCTTCGCGATCGCGGCGGCGTCGATGCTCTCGTCGAAGTCGATGGTCGCGACGGCCGCGGACCGCAGTGCCGGGTCGGTGACGAACGGCGTGGCGTACGCGGACGCGTCGGCCCACCCGTAGATCGCCGCGGCGCTCTCGGCGCTGCGCTTGACCGCCCAGGAGAGACCGCCCTGCGCGTTCATCCAGTCGACCTGCTCGGCCGCCAGGAAGACGGTGGCGAGCGCCGGCGTGTTGTAGGTCTGCTCGAGGCGGGACTGCTCGATCGCGGTCACCAGATCGAGGAACTGCGGGATGTACCGCTTCGAGGCCTTCACCTCGTAGGCCCGCTCGATGGCGGCCGGCGACATGAGGGCGAGCCAGATGCCGCCGTCCGAGCCGAGCGCCTTCTGCGGGGCGAGGTAGTAGACGTCGGTCTCGCTCACGTCGACGTCGAGGCTGCCGCCGCCGGAGGTGGCGTCGGTGAGCAGCAGCGCGCCCGGGTCGGCGCCGGCCACCCGGCGGACCGGCACGGCCACGCCGGTGGAGGTCTCGTTCTGCACGCTCGCGTAGACGTCCACGCCGGCCTCGGCGGTCAGGTACGCCGCCCGGCCGCCCGGCGCGCGGTGCACGGTCGGCTCGGCGAGGAACGGCGCGTCGGTGACGGCCTGGACGAACTTGGCGCCGAACTCGCCGAACTCGGCGAACTGCGCCTTCTCCTTGACCAGGCCGAACGTGGCGACCTCCCAGAAGGCGCTGGTGCCGCCGTTGGCGAGGACCACCTCGTACCCGGCGGGGATCGAGAAGAACTCGGCGAGGCCGCGGCGCAGCCGGGCCACCTGGTCCTTCACGGTCTTCTGCCGGTGCGAGGTGCCCATGAAGGTGCGGGACACCGCGGACAGCGCCTCGACGCCCTCCGGCCGGACCTTGCTCGGCCCGGAGCCGAACCGGCCGTCGACGGGCTTGATCTCGTCAGGGATCCGGATGCCATCCAACGGGTTGTCCTCGGTTTTCCGCTGCGGAGTAGGCACTGTCACGGTCACACATTATGCGTGAGGTGACTCCAGCCCTCGACCTCCTGCGGCTTGCGGGGGGCCGGGCCCACGTACGCGAGACCGGGTCGAAGGATCCGGCCGAGCCGCTTCTGCTCCAGGATGTGCGCGCTCCAGCCGGCCACCCGGGCGCAGGTGAACATCGAGGTGAACATGTGCGACGGCACCTCGGCGAAGTCGAGCAGCACGGCCGACCAGAACTCCACGTTCGTGAAGAGGTACTTGTCCGGCTTGCGCTCCTGGAGCTCGGCGAGCGCCGCCGCCTCCAGGGCCTCGGCCACCTCGAACCGGGGAGCGCCCAGGTCCTTGGCGATCCGGCGCAGCACCCGGGCCCGCGGGTCCTCGGCACGATAGGCGCGGTGCCCGAATCCCATGAGGCGCTCGCCGCGATCGAGATGATCACGGACGTACGAGGTGGCGTCGCCACCCCGCTCGACCTGCTCCAGCATGGCCAGCACCCGGGTGGGCGCCCCGCCGTGCAGCGGGCCGGAGAGCGCGCCGATCCCGGACGAGATGCAGGCGGCCGCGTCGGCGCCGGTGGAGGCGACGATCCGGGCCGTGAACGTGGAGGCGTTCAGCCCGTGCTCGGCGGCCGCGATGAAGTACGCGTCGACGGCCTTGATGTGCCGCGGGTCGGGTTCGCCCCGCCAGCGGCGCATGAACCGCTCGACGATCGTCTCTGCCTTGTCGATGTCCTTCTGCGGCACGGCCGGCAGGCCCAGCCCGCGGGCCGCCTGCGCCACGAAGGAGAGCGCCGTGACCGACACCCGGGCCAGGTCGGAGCGGGTCTGCTCGTCGGTGATGTCGAAGAGCTGGGAGAGACCCCAGTACGGCGCGAGCATCGCGACGGCGGACTGCACGTCGACCCGGATGTCACCGGAGTGCACCGGCACCGGGAACGGCTCGGCCGGTGGCAGGCCGGGACCGAACTTCCCGTCCACCAGCAGGCCCCAGACGTTGCCGAAGGAGACCTGGCCGATCAGATCCTCGATGTCGACGCCGCGGTACCGCAGCGCGGCCCCGGACGGGTCGGGCTCGGCGATCTCGGTCTCGAACGCGATGACGCCCTCGAGTCCCGGCTTGAAGTCGGACACGGCACTCCCTGGGGAACAGGACGGTGGAGCGGGATTTTGCGGTGGGTGACTCATCTTGCCCGCCGGGTAACCGCACGGTCGAGGAGTCGCGAATGTGCTCTCGATGACACCCATCCTGGTTCAGCTGACGTTTCATGGCGGGAGACTTACGGTCGTTTCCGTCGAGAGGGAGTGCGGGTGTCCGAGGAGCCACCGTCACCGGCCGGGATGCGCCGGGACTACACCGAGTGGCCGCCGCTGCTCGAGGACGGGCTGACCGGGGACTGGACCAGCCAGTTCGCCGCCTGGTTCGCCGACGCCACGGAGCTCGGCCTGCCCGAGCCGAACGCGATGATCGTGGCGACCGCCGACGCGTCCGGCCGGCCCTCGGCGCGCACGGTCCTGCTCAAGGGGTACGACCCGGGCGGTTTCGTCTTCTTCACGAACTACGAATCGCGCAAGGGCGGTGAACTCGCCGTCAACCCGTACGCGAGCCTGGTCTTCCCGTGGTTCCCCCTGCAACGGCAGGTGATCGTGACGGGATCCGTGGAACGCGTGTCCCGCGCGGAGACCGAGGAGTATTTCGCCTCCCGGCCGCGCGGCTCCCGGCTCGGCGCCTGGGCGAGCCCGCAGTCGAGGGTGCTGACCGGCCGGGACGAGGTGGATAAGGGCCTCGCCGAGGCGATCGCGCGGTTCGGCGACGGCCCGGTGCCGGCGCCGCCGCACTGGGGAGGCTTCCGGGTGATTCCGGAGACCGTCGAGTTCTGGCAGGGCCGGAGCAGCCGGCTGCACGACCGGCTGCGGTTCCGCCGCGCCGCGGGCCCGGACGCCGCCGAGTGGGTCGTCGAGCGGCTCGCGCCGTGAGCCAGGCCACCAGGCAGCCGCGCTCCTGGATGATCGACACGCGGCCGCTGCGGGTGGTCGCCTACCGCCGGATGTGGATCGGCAACGGCGCCTCGTACTTCGGGTTCCAGTTCACGGCGGTCGCGGTGCCGGTGGAGATGTTCGCGATCACGGACTCGACCACCTGGGTCGGCCTGCTCGGCGTCGCTGCCCTCGTACCCTTGCTGGTCTTCGGTCTGTGGGGTGGGGCCGTCGCCGATGTGGTCGACCGGAGACGGCTGCTCCTGGTCAGCTCGGTGGTCACCTGGATCTCCACGATCGGGTTGCTCCTGCAGGCGGTCCTCGCGGTGCGCAGCCCGCATCTGCTGCTGGCGCTGACGGCCGTGCAGTCGGCCGGCTTCGCGATGAGCTCGCCGGCCCGGAACGCGATCGTCCCCCGGATCGTCCCCGGTGACCTGGTCCCGGCCGCCAACACGCTGAACTACACGACCACGACGGCCGGTGGCGTGCTCGGCCCGCTGGCCGCCGGCGTGATCATGGGGATCTGGTCGACGGACGCGGGCGTCGAGGTGGCGTACGCGGTCGACGCGCTGCTCTTCACGATGACCTTCTGGGCCACCTGGCGGCTCCCGGCGATCCCGCCGATCGAGCGCGAGGAGGGCGACGAGAAGCCCTCGGCCGGCCTGCGGGGCATCGCGGTGGGCCTGAAGTTCCTGGTCACCCAGCCGGTGCTGCTGCTCTCGTTCGCGATCGACCTGATCGCGATGATCTTCGCGATGCCCCGGGCGCTCTTCCCGGCGGTGGCGCAGGACCAGTTCGGCGGCGGCTCGGCGGTCGGCTGGCTCTACAGCGCGATCGCCATCGGCTCGCTGGTCGGCGGGCTCACCTCGGGCTGGATCAGCCAGGTCCGGCGGCAGGGCCTCGCGCTCGTGGTCGCGGTGGTCGGCTGGGGCGTGGCGATCGGGTTCGCCGGGCTCGCGACCCACCTCTGGGTGATGGTGCTGCTGCTCGCCGTGGCCGGCGCGGCCGACCTGGTGAGCGCGGTCTACCGGCAGTCGATCATGCAGACCTTCGCGCCGGACCGGCTCCGCGGCCGGCTCCAGGGCGTCTTCACCGTGGTGGTGGCGGGCGGCCCGCGGCTCGGTGACCTGCGGGCCGGCGCCACGGCCGACCTCACCGGCGTCACCGCGTCCTGGGCGGGCGGCGGATTCGTGGCGGCCGGACTGGCCGTGGCGCTCGCCGCGGTGTCTCCGGCACTGATCCGCTACCGGCCCGCCTCCGAGAGTTCCGGGGACCGATAGTGTCGCGGGTATGAGCGCAGAGGCAGCCCCGAAATCCGGGATCCAGTGGACCATCGAGGCGGACGGGCACCGGGCCGTCCTGACGGAGGTCGGCGGCACGCTCCGCTCCTATTCCGTCGACGGCGTCGAGGTGCTCGACGGGTTCGGCACCGATGAGATCGCGCCGGGGTCCGCCGGGCAGATCCTCGCGCCGTGGCCGAACCGGATCCGGGACGGGCGCTACGAGTTCGAGGGGACGTCGTACCAGCTCGCGCTCACCGAGCCGGCCCGGCACAACGCCATCCACGGCCTGGTCAACTGGTCGCGGTGGCGGCTCGCCGAGCAGTCGGCGGGCGCCGTGACGCTGGAGTACGACCTGCCGGCCCAGGTCGGCTACCCGTGGTCGCTGGTGCTCCGCAGCCACTGGTCGGTCTCGGCCGACGGCCTGCGCTGCGTGCAGGAGGTCGTGAACACGTCCGGCGCGAACGCGCCGTGGGGCTTCTCGGTCCACCCCTACCTGCGCCTCGCCGGGGTGAGCGTCGACGACACCGTGCTGCGGGTGCCGGCCCGGCTGCGGATCACGGCGGACAACCGGCTGCTGCCGCTCGGCGCGTCGAAGGTCGCCGGGACCGAGTACGACTACAACGAGCCGCGCCGGATCGGGTCCGCCGTCCTGGACACCACGTACGGCGAGATCGAGTTCGACGCCGAGGGGATCACCGCGGTCACGCTGTCCTCCCCCGAGGGCGGCGAGATCGTGGTCTGGGCCGACGACAAGTTCAAGTACTGGCAGGTCTTCACCGGCGATACGCTGCACGGCGAGCGGCACCGCCGGTCGGTCGCGGTCGAGCCGATGACCTGCCCGCCGGACGCGTTCCGCAGCGGCCGTGACCTGGTCGTCCTGGAGCCGGGGCAGACCTGGGCCACGACCTGGGGCATCCGGGCCTGATGGAGTTCGACGAGGTGATCCGGCGGCGCCGGATGGTCCGGGGATACGACCCCGACCGGCCGGTGCCGCCCGAGCTGGTCGACAAGATCGTCCGGCACGGGCTGCGGGCGCCGTCGGCGGGTTTCTCGCAGGGCTGGAGCTTCCTGGTCCTGGATTCGAGCGATGATCGCGCACTGTTCTGGGGCACCCTCGCCTCCGAGCCCAACAGCTGGCTCGATCGGATGTCGACCGCGCCGCTGATCATCGTGGCCCTGTCGAACAAATCGGCTTATATCGAGAGATATGCCGAATCTGACAAGGGCTGGACGGATCGGGATGAGTCGCGCTGGCCCGTCCCGTACTGGGACATCGACACCGGATTCGCCTCGCTCCTCATGCACCTGACCGCTGTCAACGAGGGCCTGGGCTCGTGCTTCATCGGCCTGCCGGCCGACCGGATCGGCGCGTTCAAGCAGGCCTTCGGGGTGCCGGACGAGTTCACCCCGATCGGCGCGCTCACGGTCGGGTACCGCGGCGAGGACAAGAGGTCTCCGTCACTCAGGCGCGGCCACCGCCCGGTGGCCGATGTGGTGCATCATGGCCGATGGGCTTCGGCCGGCGAGGTCTGAGACCCGCCCGGCTACCCTGGCATTCGGTGGGAACGTTCTGACGGAAAGGGGCAGCCGCCGTGATCTTCAAAGCGGTCCGGGACGGAGCCCCGTACCCCGATCATCACACGACGCTGAAGGCGTGGGCGGAGATTCCGCCGCGCCCGATCCGGCTCGCCGACCTGATCACCACGAAGCGGGAGCTCGCGCTCGACAAGCTGCTCGCCGAGGACTCCACGTTCTACGGCGACCTCTTCCCGCACGTCGTGGAATATCACGGTGCGCTCTACCTGGAGGACGGCCTGCACCGCGCGCTGCGGGCGGCCCTGCAGCAGCGGAACCAGATTCACGCCAGGGTGCTGGTTGTCGAGGACTGAGATGCGGATTGTCGTACCCCGTACTTACCGTTAGGGCATGGCCAACTCGCCGGAAGTCGATGAACCGACCCGGGAATACCCGGCCGTGCCCGATGAGGACGCGGCGGCTCCCACCCCTGTCCGCCGGAGCGGGTTCGCCCGGCTGCTGATCTTCACCGGGTTCGTCTTCGCGCTGATGGTCGCGGCCTGCCTCGGGCTGCGCGCGATCAACGTGCTGCCGACGTTCGACAACCCGTTCGAGGATCAGACGATCGACCGCAGCCAGCCCGTGCTGCTGCAGTCCATGCGCGACCTCAATCGCTACGTCGCCGCCGACGGCACCTTCCAGGTCATCGTCGACCTCGAGGAGAGCAAGGAGAACATCCCCGACTTCCTGGTGAACCGGCGGACGCTCTTCGTCGGATCCGGGACGGTCGAGGCCTACGTCGACTTCGGCGCCCTGGACGGCGACGGGCTGAAGGTCGACGAGGCGAAGAAGTCGATCGAGCTGACGCTGCCCGCCCCCGAGCAGTCGCAAGCCGCGCTCGACATGGCGAAGAGCTACGTCGTCGCCGAGGAGCGCGGCCTGCTCAACCGGATCGGCGACGCGTTCGGCGACGAGCCCAACAAGCAGCAGGCGGTCTACCAGATGGCCCAGCAGCGCATCACCGAGGCCGCCAGGTCGAGCGGGATGGACCAGCGGGCGAGGGACAACACCCAGCGGATGCTGGAGAGCCTCTTCGCCCGGCTGGGTTACACCACCGTTACCGTCACGTTCGCCAATCCCTGATCACTCGTTGAGTGAGTGGGTCGGCGCCGCCCGGCGAGTGATCGCCGGGCGGCAGCGGTGACGGCGTCACTCGCTGGGCATCATCGCCCAGAGGACCAGATATGCGATGAACTGCGGACCGGGGAGCAGGCAGGACAGCACGAACAGCAGTCGGACCGTGCCGGCTCCGAGGCCGAAGCGCTGGCCCAGTCCGGCGCACACGCCGGCGAACATGCGGTTGTGACGGGGTCGGGTCAGGGTGCGGGTCTTGACGGCGCGGGACACGTTCATCCACTCCTTCTGCGGTGGCCGTGACGTTCTGCCACGACCACTTCGACGGTAGGTACGGAAACTTCGGCGGCCCTCGGTCTGCGGGGGGATACCGGTGGTCCAGCTCCCGTAAGGGTGACCCGTACCCGGGTGACCTCCGCTGTTAACCTTTCGCCCGTGACGTTGGCCCTCCTCTACTCGCCGGCCGGGTCCTCACTCCCGCCGGCCGACGCCGCGGACCTCACCGGTGAGCTGGAGCAGGCGCTGCGCGCGGCCGGGGCGTCCTCGGTCGTCCACCTCGCCGCGGTCCCGGCCCTCTCCGGCGCGCCCGCGCCCGGCGGGCCCGGCCGGCTCCACGACCTCGTGCGGCAGGCCCGGGACGCCGGCGAGCAGCTGCTGATCTGCCCGGACAACCTGGTCGCGCACCCCAGCCTGCTGTGGACGCTCGCCACCGAGCCGGCCGGCCGCAGCAGCGTGCTGGTGATGGCCGATCCGTCCGGTGATCTCAAGGAGGACCGCGGCCGGATCGTCCCCGCCACGCCCGGGTCCGGGACCACCCGATTCCTCGGCGCCCTCTGCATCGCCCCGGCCGACCTGCCGATCCTGGACCGGGCCGCCGACCGGCCCGATCTGCTCGGCGCGCTGCTCGAGGACGGTCTCGTGCCGATCGCGGTCCGCCCGCGTACGCTCCGCGCCCACCAGGTGCGCACCCCCGCCGAACTCGCCGCCGCCCGGGCCTCGGTCGCGGCCGTCGACGAGGACAGGGCCCGCCTGCGGCTCGCGGTCAAGGAACAGGACGACTTCTTCACGACGTACGCGGTGAGCAGCTGGTCCCCGCTCGTCACGAAGGCGGCGGCCCGTCTCGGCCTCACCCCGACCGCGGTCACCGGCCTCTCGGTGCTCTTCGCGGGCGCCGCCGCGCTCGCGTTCTGGCAGGCGTCCCGCCCGCTCATGATCCTCGGCGGCATCCTGCTCTACCTCGGCTTCGTGCTCGACTGCGTGGACGGCCAGCTCGCGCGCTACACCCGCAACTTCGACGCGTTCGGCGGCTGGCTCGACACGATGGCCGATCGGGCGAAGGAGTACGCGGTCTACGCCGGGCTCGCCGTCGGCGCGGAACGGGCCGGTCTTCCGTACGCATGGCCCCTCGCCATCACCGCGATCGTTCTGCAGACCGCGCGGCACATGACCGACACCTGGTACGGCGCGTTGCACGACGAGGCCGCCGCCCGCCCGGTCGCGCAGGCCGCGGCCGGTGTCGGCGCCCGGCTGACCGCCGCGTCGGTGAAGGCGCAGAGCCAGCGCGGCTCCCTCATCTACTGGGCCAAGAAGATCGTCGTCTTCCCGATCGGCGAACGCTGGGCGCTGATGGCCGTCCTCGCCGCGTTCACGAACGGCCGGATCGCCCTCGCCGCGGTGGTCGGTTTCGGTCTGCTGGCGGCGGCGTACACCCTCGCCCTCCGCTCCCTGCGCGCCCTCTCCATGCGCGTCCCGGTGATGCACACGGTCGACACGATGCGCCACCGCGACGACGGCCCGCTGGTGCGCTCGCTCCTGAGCCGCGCCGCGGTGGGCCATCCGCTGCCTTCGGCGGCGGCATTCGCTGTGTACGGGCTGAGCACCGTCACCGTGTTCCTGACCGGTGATGTCCGCGCTTGGCTGCTCGCCCTGGTCGCCGTTTTCGTGGTCCTCGCCGGCCTGCCCGCCCGGTCCCGGCACGGCGGCGCCCTCGACTGGCTGGTGCCGGCCGCCCTGCGCGCCGCGGAATACCTGGTCGTGGTCGCGGTCGGGCTCTACGGCCCGGTGCCGCCGGCCGTGGTGTTCCTGCTGCTGTTCACGCTGGCGCTGCGGCACTACGACCTGACCGCCCGGATGGAGAAGGGCGCGCCGGCCACGGCCGCCGGCGGCGCGATCCTGGGCTGGGACGGGCGGGTGCTGCTGCTGTCGCTGGCGGCCCTGCTCGGCTTCGCCACGGCCGGGGTCGCGATCCTCGCCGCGCTGGTGGCGGCCGCCTTCTCGCTGACCGCGGTCCGGGACTGGCGAGCCTCCCGAACCCGCTGACCATTTCCGGTCATTTCGTTGTGGCTGTGACCGTTCGGTGCCCGCTGGGTTGACACGTTTCAGGGGTGGGGCGGGGCGGGCGCGGAGCCGGCTGGTTCCGGCTGCAGTGTGTTGCTGCGCCGCGCCGGGTTCGGCGGCGGTGGGCTGCGGCCGGCAGGGCCCGGCTGTACGCCAGGGCTGTCCCGTGGCCCGTTTTGTCGCTCTGATGTGCAGCCGGCGGGCATGGCTGTACGCCAGGGCTGTCTTTGCGCCCGTTTTGTCGCTCTGATGTGCAGCCGGAGGGCCCGGCTGTACGCCAGGGCTGCCCCTGCGCCCGTTTTGTCGCGCTGGTGTGCAGCCAGGTTTGGGTGGCTGCACCGTAGGGCGGCAAATCGGGCGGTTGGGACTCCGGCGTGCGGGCGGTTCTGCGGTGTGCGGTTCTGCGGTGTGCGGTGCGGTGCGGTGCGGTGCGGTGCGGTGCGGTGCGGTGCGGTGCGGTGCGGTGCGGTGCGGTGCGGTGCGGTGCGGTGCGGTGCGGTGCGGTGCGG